>CAZVGO010000028.1:0-409630 GCA_964626755.1 uncultured Anaerolineaceae bacterium
TCCCCACCTTCCTCCGAGTTTCTCTCGGCAGTCCCGTGTGAGTGATACAACACACAGTAGGGGTTGCGCTCGTTGCGGGACTTAACCCAACATCTCACGACACGAGCTGACGACAGCCATGCAACACCTGTGGCCAGGCCCCTTGCGGGGAGACGACGTTTCCGCCGTTGTCCTGGTCATGTCAAGTCCTGGTAAGGTTCTTCGCGTTGCGTCGAATTAAACCCCACGCTCCGCTGCTTGTGCGGGCCCCCGTCAATTCCTTTGAGTTTTAGCCTTGCGGCCGTACTCCCCAGGCGGGACACTTAATGCGTTAGCTTCGGCACTGGCGGGGTTGATACCACCAACACCTAGTGTCCATCGTTTACGGCTAGGACTACCGGGGTATCTAATCCCGTTTGCTCCCCTAGCTTTCGCGCCTCAGCGTCAAGAACAGGCCAGGAAGTCGCCTTCGCCACTGGTGTTCCTCCCGATATCTACGCATTTCACCACTACACCGGGAATTCCACTTCCCTCTCCTGCCTTCGAGTCGATCAGTATCGAATGACCCTCCCCAGTTGAGCCGGGGGCTTTCACACTCGACTTGAACGACCGCCTGCGCGCTCTTTACGCCCAGTAAATCCGGACAACGCTCGCCACCTACGTATTACCGCGGCTGCTGGCACGTAGTTAGCCGTGGCTTATTCCTCAGGTACCGTCATAATCTTCCCTGAGAAAAGAGGTTTACAACCCGAAGGCCTTCATCCCTCACGCGGCGTTGCTGCGTCAGGCTTTCGCCCATTGCGCAAAATTCCCGACTGCTGCCTCCCGTAGGAGTCTGGGCCGTGTCTCAGTCCCAGTCTGGGTGATCGTCCTCTCAGACCACCTACCGATCGTCGCCTTGGTGAGCCGTTACCCCACCAACGAGCTAATCGGACGCAGGCCTCTCCTGAAGCGCCTTGCGGCTTTACTGATGCGATTGAACGCATCACCACATGCGGTATTAGCCACCCTTTCGGGCAGTTATTCCCCACTTCAGGGCAAGTCACCTACGCGTTACTCAGCCGTCCGCCACTAGCGACTCGAGCAAGCCCGAGTCGCCCGTTCGACTTGCATGTCTCATGCACGCCGCCAGCGTTAATCCTGAGCCAGGATCAAACTCTCCGAATGAACGCACGACCTTGCGGTCGTGACGTGGTTCCGAGGGTCTGACCGCTCGCACATCCTTACCGGATTTCCTACCACTCTTCAGTTGTTAAGGTGCAGCTTCCGGGGCATGACAGCCACCGGCGCAGAGCCCTGAATGATGGGGCTTGGCGCCCTGGATTGTCAAACCCGGGCGACCTCGCCGGCCGTTCCGACGGCCGACGGAATCGCCACCTCCGAGGAGGTGGCACGGCCGCGAATGGTAGCGACGGCCGGTAAGGCTGTCAAACCGTTTCGCGTGAGTTCGAATCATACCCGATTGAGGGCGTCCGGTCAACGCCAAATCGCACGCGTGTTCGAGCCCGGTCCGGGCCGCCCGGCGGTCGGTCTCAGACCGCTCGACGGCCCTGCAGCGCCCGGATCAGGGTGACCTCGTCGGCGTACTCGAGATCGCCCCCGACCGGCAGTCCTCGGGCAATCCGGCTGACGAGCCCGACGACGCCTTCGAGGCGCTCCGCCAGGTACATCGCGGTCGCCTCGCCCTCAAGGTTCGGATTGGTCGCGAGGATCACCTCCTCGAGAGGCGTCCCGTCGCGCTTCGCCTTGTCGGCACGCTCGAGGAGCTCGCGGATCTTCAGCCGGTCCGGCCCGACCCCGTCGATCGGCGAGATGGCTCCGTGGAGGACGTGGTAGAGGCCCCTGAACTCACCGGTTCGCTCGAGCGCCAGGACGTCCAGCGGCTCCTCGACGACGCACAGCCGGCGGGAGTCGCGCTCGTCGTCCCGGCAGATCGGGCAGAGCGGCGCGTCGCTGATGTTGAAGCAGCGGTCGCAGAAGACGACCTGGTCGCGGACCGCGACGAGGGCCGCCGCCAGAGTTCGAGCCTCCCCCTCCTGGGCCCGGAGGAGGTGAAAGGTCAGGCGCTGGGCGGTTTTCGGGCCGATCCCCGGCAGACGGGCGAACGACTCGATGAGCCGGGCGACCGGCTCGATCAGCAGGGTCGGCACGGCGCGGCGGGCGCCTAGAGACCGGGCAGCTTCAGGCCGCCGGTCACGGCGGCCATCTTCTGCTCGGCGAGGTCGCGCGACGCACGCAGCGCGTCGTTGACCGCGGCGACGATGAGGTCCTGGAGCATCTCCACGTCGGATGGGTCGACCGCGGTCGGATCGATCGTGACCGTGACGAGCTCCTGCTTGCCGGTCACCGTCGCTCGTACGACCCCGCCGCCCGCCGATCCCTCGACCGTCGCGGCCTCGAGCTCGGACTGGATCCGGCCGAGCTCCTGCATCATCTGCTGCTGGAGCCGCTGCAGGTTCATGCCCATCGTGGGGTCTCCTCCTCGGACGCGCGGTGCGCCGCCAAGTGTGCGGGATTCGGGCTGCGTCAGCTGACCTCGCCCACGTCGACGAGGTCGTCGGCGAAGATCCGCTTCGCCTCGGCGAGGACGAATGCGGCGTCCGAGTCGGACGGGATCGGGACCACGTCGATGTTCGTCGCAATGCAGCGAACCCCGACGGCGCGGCCGAGGAGCTGCCCGACCGCGGCCTCGATGTCGGGTCGCTTCCGCTCGGCGACCTCCTTGAGGAACGCCTTGGCCTCCGGGAAGCCGAGGACGACGACGTTGTCGTCGACGCTCAGTGGCCGGCACTCGGAGATCACGGCCTTCGTCGCGGGGCGGGCCGAGCCGACGAGCTCCGGCCAGCCGGCGAGCAGAGTCGCGAGGTCGCCGGAAGGGGCGGCCGCCGCCGCGGCCTCGGCCCGCGGCCCCTCGCTTGGCGCGGCCTCGATCGCGGCCGGCGCGGGCTGGGCCTGCTTGCGTGCCGGTCGGGCCGGAGGGGGCGGCGGTTCAGCCGCCTCCTTGCGGGCCGCGGGCGGCGGAGCGGCCTTTGCAGGCTCGGTGGGTGTTGCCGGTTCGGTCACCTTCGCTGGCGCAGTGGCGGCGGGCAACGTTACCCGATTGGCAGCGGGAGCCCCGTCGGCCGCGTCGGTGAAGAGCGCGAGCTCGAGCTGGAGGCGGAGGCCGCCGATCCCCGCCCGACTCGGGTCGATCCCCGCCAGCCGTCGGGCCGCGGCGGCAAGCCGCGCGGGAGACGGCCCGTCCGGGGCCTTGCCCGACAGCCCCGCGACCAGTGCCGCCCGAACGGCGTCGACGAGCTGATCGAGGAAGACGCGCGCGTCCCGGCCCCGATTCTCGAGTCCGTCGAGAATCGCGATCCCGGCAGCTGGATCGCCTGAGACGATCGCGCGGAGGAACCCATCGACCGACTCCGCGTCGGCGAGTCCGAGCAGGTCGCGGACCCGCGACTCGTCGAGCCGGTCGCCGCCCGATGCGAGGAGCTGGTCGAGCATCGACTCCGCGTCGCGCATCCCGCCGGCGGCGAGACGGGCGATCAGGTTGACTGCGCCGGGCTCCGCCGCCCGACCGTCGGCCTCGAGGATCCGGGTCAGCTTGCCCTCGATCTCGGGCACCGTCAGGCGCCGGACGTCGTAGCGCTGGAGGCGCGACAGGATCGCGGGCGGGAACTCCTGCGGATGGGTGGACGCGAACATGAACACGACGAAGTCGGGCGGCTCCTCGAGCGACTTGAGCAGGGCGTTCCAGGCGTCCTTCGTGATCTGGTGGGCCTCGTCGAGGATGTAAACCTTCCGCCGCAGCTCGGATGGCGCGTAGTTCAGCCGGTCGCGCAGGTCGCGGATTGCGTCGATCCCGCGAGTCGACGCCGCGTCGATCTCGACGAGGTCCAGCGTCCGGCCTTCGCGGATCGCGACGCACGACGGGCACACATCGCACGGATCGCCGTCGCGCAGGTCGGTGCAGTTGACGGCCTTGGCGAGGATCCGGGCGAGTGACGTCTTGCCCGTCCCGCGCGGGCCCACGAAGAGGACCGCGTGCGCGACCCGGTCGGTTCGGACGGCGTTACGAAGCGTCTCGACGACGGCTTCCTGGCCGACGATCTGACCGAACGTCTGGGCCCGCCAGCGCCGGTAGAGAGCCTGATGCGGTGCAGTCGAGGTCACGACGCTCCTGCGGACTCGCGCGCGGAAATGGAAGTCAGGTTGCCGTGCACCCTCCGTCGAGCTGGACGTCCCCGCGCCCGCCGCAACGAGCGACTCGGACCAGGCCGTTCCGCGGCACCCGACGAAGATCGCTTAGTGCTGCTTCCTTCCGGATCTGACACGGTTCGCGAGTCGCCGCTGCGCGGGACCCGGCCCTCAACGTCGCTCGAGGCGTCGGCATTCGAGGACGGAGACCTCGGGAGGGGATTCAGCCCTGCTGGAGCGGATTGCAGGTACAGGGCACCGCTAGTTCCCCGCCTAGCACGGCTCGCAGAGTGTACCGCGGACGCCCTCGTCGTGACCGCGAGGGATCCGCCCACCGGAGGGGCGATGTGGCGGAGAGGGCGGGATTCGAACCCGCGACGCGTTGCCGCGAACCGCATTTCCAGTGCGGCGCCATAGTCCACTAGGCGACCTCTCCGGGGATACGTAACCGGCCGGGGTTCGCCGGCCGGTCTTGTCCGGGCTTCGCAGGCGATGGCGGAGAGGGCGGGATTCGAACCCGCGGTGCTTTCGCACACCGCTTTTCGAGAGCGGCACCATCAACCACTCGGACACCTCTCCGCCGGAGAGGATACCAAGGGTCCCTGCGGTCAGGGCGCGCGGTTGCCGGAGGCCGCGGCGAACAGCTCCTCCGCCTCATCCCTGCGGATGCCGCTGACGATGCGGACGCGGCGAGGCAGTCGGTCGTGCTGGGCAAGCTGGAGAACCGTCCCGGCGGCGCCGTCGACGTGGTTCGGCAGCGCGTAGACGAGCGCCTCGACGTCGCTCTCGAGGAGCGCCCCGACGCACATCGCGCACGGCTCGAGGGTCGTGAAGATCGTCGCGTCGGCGAGCCTCGATGTGTCGAGCTTGCGGGCCGCCTCACGCAGCGCGACGACGACGGCGTGGGCGGTCGGATCGTTCGTCTCCCGGACCCGGTCGTGGGCCCGCGCGACCATGGCCTCGTCGACGACCGCGACGGCGGCGATCGGGCGCTCTCCGCGGGCGAGCGCCTTCCGCGCCTCGGCGAGCGCCTCGCCCATGAACAGCTCGTAGTTCATGGAGCCGATCATACAGGCGCACCCGTCGGGGCCATCGCCCCCGACGCCGGGCACCGGGATCGCGCTAGCATGGTGCGCGCGATGGCTCGAACTCGAACGCGACGAATCGGAATCCTCACCGGCGGCGGCGACGTGCCCGGCCTCAACGCCGTGATCAAGAGCGTCGTCTACAGGGCGACCGAGATGGGCTCCGAGGTCGTCGGGATCCGGCGCGGCTGGGAAGGCCTCACCCACGGCCGGATCGGTCCGGAATTCGACCCCGACTACATCCGCGTCCTCGACCGGGCGAACACCAGGACGATCGACCGGACCGGCGGCACGGTCCTCCATACGTCGCGCACGAACCCGCGCAAGATGGGCGAATCGGCACTCCCCGCGACGCTCGACGCCGGCCAGCGCAAGGGGCTCCACGCGGACGACGGCGTGTACGACCTGACGCCGGTCGTCCTCGACCACGTCGAGGCGCTCGGCCTCGACGTGCTGGTCACGATCGGCGGCGACGACACGCTGAGCTACTCGCAGGTGCTCGTCAACGCGGGCGTGCCGCTGGTGGCGATCCCCAAGACGATGGACAACGACGTCCAGGGCACCGAGTACTGCATCGGGTTCTCGACCGCGATCACCCGGGCCAAGGAGTCGATCAACCGGCAGCGGACGACCCTCGGGTCGCACGAGCGGATCGGCGTGTTCCGGATCTTCGGGCGGGATGCCGGCTTCTCGGCGCTCTACACCGCCTACGTCACTTCGTCGCGCTGCCTCATCCCGGAGGTGCCGTACAACCTCGACCGGCTCTCCGAGCTCCTCGCCTGGGACCACGACAACAACCCGAGCCGGTATGCCCTGGTGATCACCGCCGAGGGCGCGATCTGGGAGGGAGCGAAGGTCGCGCCAATCGGCGAAGCCGACGCGTTCGGGCACAGGCACAAGGCGAACATCGGCGAGGCACTCGCCGCCGAGCTCAAGCGCCGGACGGGGATTGAGACGGTCGCCTCGGAGCTGACCTACGACCTCCGGAGCGGCGAGCCGGACTCGCTCGACTCGATGGTCGCGATCACGTTCGCGAACGTCGCCATGGACCTCGTCGAGTCGGGCACGACGGGCCGGATGGTCGCGATCCGGGACGGGAAGTACGCCCATACGTCGCTGCCGGACCCGGCCCTCGGGCCGCGCAAGGTCGACGTCGCGACGATGTACAACGTCGAGCGCTTCCGGCCGCGCTACGACGGGAAGGCGGGCGACCCGCTGCTGCTGGTGGGCCTCGACTGACGGTTCGGCCGCGGCTAGCCGGGTTCTCCTACGCACTGGCTGCGTGGTAGGACGGGATGCAGGGCGTCCGGGGCCCTGGCCCGCTGTCGCCTGAGCACGGGAATCGCGTCGCGGCGGTCGCTTCACGGATTCGAGCGCGTCTACCACGCACGCCATGCGTATGTGAGGCGCGGTCGAAGTCTCAGGACTCGAGGCCGGACCGCGAGCGGATCGTTCGGGCGAGGGCCGACATGTCGTCGTCGGCGTGGCCGTCGGCGATGAGGTCGGCCTCGTAGCCCGAGACGAGGGCCGTGACCGGCAGGTCGGCGCCGAGCTCCCGGGCGAGCTGGAGTGCGATCTCCAGGTCCTTCCGGTGGAGCGCGACCTTGAAGCCGAGCGGATAGTCGTTCTTCATCATTCGCTCGCTCCGGTTGGCGAGGACCCAGCTCTGGGCGGCGCCGCCCGACAGTGCCCCGACGACCTGCTCGACGTCGAGGCCTGCCTTGAGCGCGAGGACGATCCCCTCGGCGACACCGACATAGGTCCCGGCGAGGATCACCTGGTTCACGGCCTTGACCGCCTGGCCGGCGCCGATCGGGCCGACATGGGTGATCGTCCGGCCCATCGCGGCGAGGATCGAGCCCGCCCGCTCGACTGCCGCCCGACTGCCGCCGACGAAGATCGTCAACGTTGCGTTCTTCGCGCCCTCGCTCCCACCGGAGACCGGTGCGTCGACCATCGCGACGCCCAGTTTGGCAAGGCGTGATGCGAAGTCACGTGTCCCCGACGGCGAAATCGTCGAGCAGTCGATCACGAGGAGACCCTTGTGGGCGCCTTCGGCGACGCCGTGCCGGCCGAACAGGACGTTTTCGACGTCGGGCGTATCGGACACGCACGTCACGACCACGTCCGACGTCTTCGCCACAGCTGCGGGGGTCGGCGCGCCGGTCGCACCCAGCTCGATGAGCGTCCCGGCACGGCCGGGAGTCCGGTTCCAGACGGTCAGCGGGAAGCCGGCCTGCCGGAGGTTGGTCGCCATCGCGGCGCCCATCGTGCCGAGCCCCACGAACCCGATTCGTTCCACTCGCACTCCTCACGACACGCGGCCGGCGGCCGCCCGGCCATGCTAGCGCCGCGCGGCGGGCGGTGAACGGGTCGCCGGGTCAGGCGAGGGTGAAGCCGGAGAAGAGCAGCGTCGCGAGGACGAGGGCGAGGACGAGGTTGGCGACCGATGCGATGGCGAAGACGGCCACCGGACGGCCACCCGCTTCTCGCAGAGCTGCCGGCCGGAACTCGAGGCCGATGCAGACGAATGCGAGGATGAAGAACCAGACCCGCAGGTTCGTCCCGGCGACCGCCACGATGTCACTCGCGGCCTTCGTGTCCGCGGCGGTATTGATGAACAGGGTTGCGATGGCCGAGGCGGCGAGGAAGCCGAGGATGAACTTCGGGAAGCGCTGCCAGAGCGCGCCCAGGCCGACCGTCGCGCCCTCGACCCGCTCGACCCGGAAGACGAAGTACGCGGTGAGCAGCACCGCGACGATCCCCATCATCGCGTTCTGCGTCGACTTGACGATCGCCGCGATCTTCAGGGCGTCCTCGCCGACGATCGTGCCCGCGGCAGTGACCGCGGCGGTCGTGTCGATGTTCCCGCCGATCCAGGCGCCGGCGACAGCCGGACTCAGCGCGAGCTGCTGGGCGAGCCAGGGCTGGATGAAGATCGAGGGCAGGGCGAAGATGATGACGAGGCTCGTGACGTAGGCGAGCTGCTCGCGGCGAGCCGACACCGCTCCTGCGGCCGCGATCGCGGCGCTGACACCGCAGATCGACACGGCCGCGGACAGGAGCGCCCGCACCTTCATGTCGATCCCGAGGAGGCCACCCACCCACCACGAGATGAGGAACACGCCCGAGATCAGGACGACCGACTGGACGATCGCCGGGCCGGCCGCGCGGGCGATGATCGCGAGGTTGATCGAGGCGCCCAGCAGGACGAGGCCGGTCTTGATGAGGAACTCGGTCCGAAAGGCGACCTTCAGGCGCTCCCGGAGGCCGAGCGCCCTGAGGACGGCCGCGGCGGCGAGGCCGACGAGGATCGCGTAGATCGGGAACTCGACCGACCTGAGCCAGTTGACCGTGGGGAACCAGGTGGCCACGTTCGTGTCGAGGTAGCGGACGAGCCCTCCGAGCGCGAGGAGGAGGATGAGCGACGCGGCCGCCCAGCCCCAGCGGGCGATTCCCGGGGCCTCGATCGGCGCCGCGATCGGCCGGGCGACCTCTGCCCCGCTCACGGGACGAAGCCCTTCACGATGACGCCGGCGAGGACAAGCGCGAGGAGCACGAGCCCGACGATCGTCGCCAGCCAGTCCTCGTTGATCGATCGGCGCGAGGCCGTCTCAACCGGCGGCGCTGCCGTCTCGGTCGGTGCCGGTTGGACCATCCCGCTCCCTCCGCGTGGTTGCCTGTTCACACCAATCTCCTACTGGTTCAGTAGGGGATCATCCGCAGGCTACCACAGGACGCCGGCGGAAACGCATTCGCGGCGAGGGGCGGTCCAGCGAGGGCGATCACCGCGCCTTCGCGGGTTCGCTACGCTGATCGGGTGAACGACACGAGGCTCGGCGTGGCGTGATCGCTGGCCACCGTGCAGTGCCTGGTTTCACGACGCTCCGCGAGGGCTCGCTCCACGCGGCACTCAAGGCCCGTTACGCCCGGACGATCACGAACGCGCAGATCGAGGCCGCCGTGGATGGCTTCATCGTGGACGTGGCGGGCGAGCATGAGCTGGTGGAGATCCAGACGGCGGGTTTCGCTTCGGCCCGCCGCAAGCTCGAGCGTCTCGTCGCCACGCACCGCGTCGTCCTGGTTCACCCCATCCCGATCGAGAAATGGCTCGTTCGCGTCGATGCCGACGGCGCGTTCCTCCGCCGCAGGCGTTCCCCAAAGCGTGGCCTCGCCCTCGACCTGTTCGATGAACTCGTCCACATTCCCGCACTCGTCGCCCATCCCAACTTCCGGATCGAGCTTGCCCTCACTTGCAAGGAGGAGATCCGCGGGCCGATCCCGGAAGGCGTCAGGTACCGCTACCCGCGCGAATGGCGGCGACTGGACCGGCGACTGCTGGACGTCATCGAGACACGGCGCATCGACACGCCAGCCGATCTGGTGCGCCTGCTGCCCGACGGCCTGGACGAGCCGTTCACGACGGCCGATATCGTCGTGGCCACCGGACGCTCCAAGCGGCTGGCCATGCGCACCGTCTACTGCCTCGAACGATCTGGCGCAATCGCGCGGCTGCCTCGGCGCGGCCGCTTCGTTGCCTACGGCCGTGTGCCGGCGGTGAGGGACTCGGAGGCCTGAATGGTGGCGCGCCCGACTGGACTCGAACCAGCGACCTTCAGGTCCGCAACCTGACGCTCTATCCACTGAGCTACGGGCGCGTGCCGCCGACGCGATGGAGAGTGGCGGAGAGGGAGGGATTCGAACCCTCGATGCAGGTTACCCCACATGGCGGTTTAGCAAACCGCTGCACTAGACCTCTATGCGACCTCTCCGAGTCGCGCAAGCGTGCGGAATCGTAGCACAGGCCCCCGGCCGAACCGGGCTCAGGCGAACCGGAAACCGACTGCGGCTGGCGGCCGACGCGGCCGGCCAGAGCGAGCGTTAGCGAAGCCGTCTTTGGCAAGGAGCCCGGGGCTTCGCGGAGCGAGCGACGGCCGGCCGATCGGGCGCCTGCCCTGGCCGGCTGATCGGCCGCACGATTGAGGTCTGGTGGGGTCCGGAGTGGGGTCCGGTCCGATTGACACGGCGCCGCCGGCTCGGCTAGGTTTCCCGCACGCACATGCGCACGTTCCTCTATCAGGACCCGGCATGACAGGTCCCGGTTCGTAAGACCCGGGTCCGCGGGTCGTGCCGGGTGGAGCAGAGGTTCGGCCTCTGCTCTTTTTGTTTCCCGGGCACGGCCGAAAGGACACCGTTCCGATGTTCGTCGTGATGGCCGTCACCGCGACCGAGGCCGAGATCCTCGGGGTGAAGAGCCACATCCTCGCCGAGGGAATGACGCCGTACGACCACGCGGGCGCGGACCGGGTGGTGATCGCGGTCGTCGGCGAGGTCGGACCGAAGAAGCACGTCCTGATGAGCCGCCTCGGGGCGCTGCCCGGGGTCGAGACGATCACCCCGATCAGCCGGCCGTTCAAGCTGACCTCCCGCGAGTTCCGGGCCGAGGACACCGTCATCCGGGTCCTCGACGCGACGATCGGGGACGGGTCGTTGACCGTGATGGCCGGTCCGTGCTCGGTCGAGAGCCGCGATCAGCTGTTCGAAACGGCCGACGGCGTGAAGGCAGCGGGAGCGACGGTCCTGCGGGGCGGGGCGTTCAAGCCCCGGACGAGCCCGTACTCGTTCCAGGGGCTCGGGGTGGAGGCGCTCCGGTACCTCGCCGAGGCGCGCGACCGGACGGGGTTGCCGGTCATCACCGAGGTCATGGAGCCGAACCAGGTCGACATCGTCGCCGAGTACGCCGACATCCTGCAGATCGGCACCCGGAACATGCAGAACTACTCGCTGCTCACGGCCGTCGGACGGGTCGCCCGACCGGTGATGCTCAAGCGCGGCTACGGCGCGACCGTCGAGGAGTGGCTGATGGCCGCCGAGTACATCGTCAGCAGCGGCAACCCGAACGTCATCCTCTGTGAGCGCGGCATCCGGACGTTCGAGACGTACACCCGGAACACGATGGACCTGGCCGCGGTTCCCCTCCTCCACCATCTGACCCACCTGCCGGTCATCGTCGACCCCTCCCACGCCACCGGCAAGCGCTGGCTCGTCAAGCCGCTCGCGATCGGGGGCGTGGCGGTTGGGGCAGACGGCGTGATGGTCGAGGTCCACCCGAGGCCGGAGGACGCGCTGTCCGACGCGGAGCAGCAGCTCACGATCCCCCAGTTCGCCGACATGATGGCCGCGCTCGTGCCGGTCCACGCCCAGGTCCGCTCGCTCCACGGCGACCCGCTCGTCGGCGGCGCGGCCCTCGGCATCGGCGGCAACGCATGAACGGCGCTGCTGCCGCCAGGCGGAGCGCGGCGACCGAGCCCGACATCGCCGTCGTCCGCGCGGCGCGGCGACTCCGCGGGGAGCTGACGCTGCCCGGCGACAAGTCGATCAGCCACCGGGCCCTGATGCTCGCGGCCCTGGCCGAGGGGGAGACCCGGATCGACGGCGCGGGCGACGGCGCCGACGTCCGCTCGACGGCCGGCATCGTCGCGGCCCTCGGCGCCACCGTGGAGCGGGCCGGCGGCGACGAGCGGACCGTCTCGTACCGGATCACTTCGCCCGGCGCCGACGGACTCCGGCAACCCGCCGGCGTGCTGGACTGCGGCAACTCCGGGACGAGCCTGCGGCTGTTTGCCGGGCTGCTCGCCGGCCTCCCGATGACGGCCACGCTGGATGGGGACGAGTCGTTGCGGGGCCGCCCGGTGGCTCGTATCATCGAACCTCTGCGCTCCATGGGGGCAGAGCTCCACGCCCGCCGCGACGACTCCCTCCCACCCGTCACCATCGTCGGGCACACGCCGCTTCGAGCGGTGGACGTCGAGCCGTGGGTGCCCAGCGCACAGGTGAAGTCGGCGATTCTGCTCGCGGGATTGCGGGCCGACGGAGCGACGTCGGTCCGGGAGTCGGTGGCCACCCGCGACCACACGGAGCGGATGCTGCGCGCGCGGGGGATCGGCGTGCGGACCGAGCGGGGGAACGGGCGCGGCGTGACGGTGACGGTGGAAGGAGGAGGGCGCGTGCAGGCAGTCGACGAGCGTGTCCCCGGCGACGTATCGGCGGCCGCCTTCTGGCTCGTCGGTGCAACGATCCACCCGGATGCCGAGCTGACGCTCCGGGGCGTCGGCGTCAACCCGACCCGCCGGGCGGTCATCGACCTGCTCCGAAAGATGGGAGCCGACATCGACGAGCGGCCGCCCGGCACCGGAGCGAGGAGCGTCGACGACGGAGTCGGTGAGCCCGTGGCCGACCTGACCGTCCGATCGAGCAGGCTGCGGGCGATCGACCTCGGACCGGAGGACGTGGCCGCGGCGATCGACGAGATCCCGATCCTCTGCCTCGCCGCGGCCGTGGCCGAGGGGACGACCCGGATCCGCGGCGCGGGCGAGCTGCGCCACAAGGAGTCGGACCGGATCGCCGGCATCGCTGCGGGCCTGTCCGCGCTCGGTGCCGGCATCGTGGTCGATGGCGACGACCTCACGATCCACGGCGGGGCGCGCCTCGCCGGCGCGTCGACCGACAGCCTCGACGACCACCGCCTCGCCATGACGTTCGCGATCGCCGGCCTCCTCGCAACCGGCGACACGGTGGTCGGCCGGCCGGCGAGTGCCTCGGTTTCCTATCCCGGCTTCTTTGCTGAACTCGAGAGGGTGCGAGCATGACCAGGCGCGTCGTCCTCATCGGCCATCCCGTCGCCCATTCGCTGTCCGGCGCCATGCAGCAAGCCGCGTTTGACGCCCTGGGCGTCGACGCGACGTACGAGCTGTGGGACCGCCCCCCGATCCAGCTGCCCGAGGCGATCGCCGAGCTCCGCTCCGACGACTTCCTCGGCGCCAACGTCACGATCCCCCACAAGGAGCGGGTCGTGCCGATGGTCGACCGGCTGACCGAGGAGGGGGCCGCGACCGGGGCGGTCAACACGATCACCAAGGAAGGCAAGCGGCTCGTCGGCCACAACACGGACGTGGCCGGCTTCCGGACCGCGCTCGACCGGCTCGTCGGCAAGCAGAAGATGCCCCGCTTCGCGATCGTCCTGGGCGCCGGAGGCGGTGCCCGCGCCGTCGTCTACGGGCTCATCACCGAGGGCTTCCAGCGGATCGTCGTGTTCAACCGCCACCTCCACCGGGCCGAGGGGCTCGTCAAGCATTTCGGCAAGAGCGCCGCGCACATGGAGCTGCGGGCGATGCCCTGGCACGAGTCGATCATCGAGGCCGAGCTGGCGAAGACGAAGCTCCTCATCAACGCGACGTCGATCGGGTTGGCGACGGACGAGAGCCCGGTGCCGGGTGAGATCCTCCCGCCGGATCTGCTCGTCCTCGACCTCATCTACAACCGGACCCGCCTGCTGCGCGACGCGGAGGCGGCCGGCAGCACGGTCATGGACGGCGAGCTGATGCTCCTCCACCAGGGCGCGGCGGCGTTCACACTCTGGACCGGCCAGCCGGCACCGCTCGAGCTGATGCAGGAGAAGCTCGCCGAAGCGCGGGCCGGCGGAGTCCGCTCGGCCGAGGGCGAGCCGGTCGGGGCGGCGTCAGCCGCCGGCACGACCGGCCCCGACTGACGCGGTCGCGGGCGTGGGATTCCGCTTCCTCACGGCCGGGGAATCGCACGGCCCGACACTCGCCGTCATCCTCGAGGGGATCCCCGCCGGGCTCCCCCTGACCGCCGAGGCACTGGCGGTCGACCTCGCCCGCCGCCAACGCGGCTACGGCCGCGGGGCACGCCAGGCGATCGAGCAGGACGAGGCCGAGATCCTCGGCGGCGTGCGGCACGGGCTGACGCTCGGGTCGCCGATCCTTCTCCTCGTCCGCAATCGCGACTGGGAGAACTGGACGCGGGTCATGCAGGTCGCGCCGCTCTCGGAAGGGGAAGCAGAGGAGCTCGCGGGGCTCGCAGCCGACGGCAACAAGCGGGCGACCCCGGTCACCCGCGTCCGGCCCGGCCATGCCGACCTCGCCGGCGCGCTGAAGTACGGCTTCGACGACGTCCGCAACGTCCTCGAGCGAGCTTCGGCCCGGGAGACGGCGGCGCGCGTCGCGGCCGGGGGCGTGGCGCGAGCATTCCTGCGTGAGCTCGGGGTCGAGTGCTGGTCGTTCACCGCCGAGGTCGGCGGCGTGGCGGTCGATCCCGCCAGGGCGACCCGGTCGCGCGACGAAGCCGACGTGTCGCCGCTGCGCTGCCCGGACCCGGAGGCCGAGGAGCGGATGATCGCCCGGATCGACGAGGCGCGGTCGAACGGCGACACGGTCGGGGGCGTCTTCGAGGTCGTCGTCCACGGGCTGCCGATCGGGCTGGGGAGCTACGTCCAGTGGGATCGCCGGCTCGACGGCGCGCTGGCCGCGGCGATCACGAGCATCAACATCGTCAAGGGCGTCGAGTTCGGCCTCGGGTTCGAGCAGACGAAGCGGTTCGGCTCCGCGGTCCATGACGTCATCGAGGGCCGTGCGGCCGACGGGCACTGGATCCACCGGACGAACAACGCCGGCGGCCTGACCGGCGGCGTGACGAACGGCGAGCCGCTCGTCGTCCGGGGCGCAGTGAAGCCGATCTCGACGCTGGCGAAGCCGCTCCCGTCCGCGGACCTCGTGACCGGCGAGGCCGTCGAGAAGGCGCACTACGAGCGGAGCGACATCTCGGTCGTGCCGGCGGCCGGGGTCGTCGGCGAGGCGATGGTCATGCTGACGCTCGTCCGTTTCGTGCTCGAGAAGTTCGGCGGCGACTCGCTCGCCGAGACGAAGGACAACTACGCGCGGTACCAGGAGCGTGTCGCCAGGCCGCTCTCGCCGGCCGGAACACGGGGAACCGACGAGGCCGGCTCGGGCGGGGACGACTGACGTGGACGTCGTCCTCGTCGGTCTCCCCGGGAGCGGCAAGAGTGCCGTCGGGCGCCGCGTCGCCCAGCGCCACGACGCGACCCACATCGACCTCGACGAGGTGATCGAGCGCCAGGCCGGGCGGAAAGTCCCGGAGATCTTCGCGGACGAGGGCGAGGCGGGCTTCCGCGAGCGGGAGCGTGCGGCGGTCGCGAGCCTCGGCGAGCCCGACCACGACGCCGAGGTCCGCCGGGTCATCGCGACCGGTGGCGGGGCCGTCCTCGACCCGCGCAACCGCTGGCTGCTGTACCGGGGTCGCGTGCCGATCTGGATCGATGGCCGGCCCGAGGTCCTCGCCCAGCGCCTCCGACGCAGCCCGGTCGTCCGGCCGCTCGTCGCCGGGCGCGACCCGATCGGCACGATCCGGTCTCTCGCGGCGGCCCGCCAGCGGTTCTACGCGGCTGCGAACCGGGTGAACGGCGTGACCGCGGTGACGGCCGTCGTGGAGGCGGCCGAGCGGATCGTCGCCGATGCCGCAAGTGTGGGCCCGGACCGTACTACCACGCTACTACGTGCGGAGACGCGGATCGGACGGTTCGTTCTCGGTGAGGGCAATGCCGTCGACGCGATCGACGAAGCGCTGCGCGGCCTCGAAGCACGGCGCGCGATCCTCGTCTCGGAGCCCGGCGCGTGGGCGTCCGCGGGCGAGGCGATCGCCGCCGGGCTGGCCGCACGTGAATGGGCCGTCGAGCACCTCCTCCTGCCGCAGGGCGAGGAGGCGAAGCGGCTGTCGGTCGTCGAGACCGCGGCGAGCGAGCTTGCCCGGCGCCGGATCGAGCGAGGCGAGCCTCTCGTGGCGATCGGCGGCGGCGCGCTCGGCGACGCGGCGGGCTTTCTCGCAGCGACCTATCTCCGCGGCGTCCCGTTCATCCAGGTCCCGACGACGCTCGTCGCCCAGGTCGACAGCTCGATCGGCGGCAAGACCGGGGTCGACCTGCCGGAAGGCAAGAACCTCGTCGGGGCGTTCCATCAGCCCGCCGCCATCGTCGCCGACGTCGCGCTCCTCCGGTCATTGCCGGCCCGTCACCTGCGGGCCGCTCTCGGGGAGGCCGTGAAGATGGCCGCCCTCGGGGACGAGCGGCTGTTCGAGCTGCTCGAGTCGGACGGCGAGGCCATCGCCCGGGGCGACGCGACCGCGTTCGACGGCGGCGCGGTCGCGGAGGTCGTCGAGCGGGCCGCCTGGGCGAAGGTCGAGGTCGTCCTCGCCGACGAGCGCGAGGCGGCCGGGCGGGCGGTGCTCAACCTCGGGCACTCGCTGGGCCACGCGATCGAGGCGGCGGCCGGCTACCGCGATCTCCTCCACGGCGAAGCCGTCGGGTACGGCCTCCGGGGCGCGGTCCGGCTCGGCGTCGAGCGCGGGGTCACACCGCCGGAACGAGCCCAGCGGATCGAACGACTGCTGACGCGCCTCGGACTGGGCACGGATCCGCTGCCCTACCCGCTCACCGCGATTCGCGACGCGCTCGGTGCGGACAAGAAGCACCGTGGCGGCCGGCTGAACTGGGTCCTGCCCACAGCCGACGGCGTCGTCACCGACCCCGACGTGCCGGACGACCTGGTCGATCGGGTCGCCGCGGGCCTCCTGGCCGCCGAAGGCGTCGCCGCGTGACCCGCGTGCTCGTCCTCGAGGGCCCGAACCTCAACCTCGTCGGGACGCGCGAGCCGGAGATCTACGGCCACGAGACGCTCGACGAGATCCACGCGGGGCTTCGGCCTCGGGCCGCCGAGCTCGGGCTCGAGCTCGACTTCTTCCAGTCGAATCACGAGGGTGCGCTCATCGACCGGCTCCACGCCCGAGACTTCGACGTGGCGATCGTCAATGCCGGAGGCCTGACCCACACGTCGATCGTCCTGCGCGACGCGCTGCTCGCCGTCCAGCGGCCGTTCGTCGAGGTCCACCTGTCCGACCCGGCGAAGCGCGAGCCGTTCCGCCGGGTCAACTACCTCCACGACATCGCCCTCGAGTCGATCGTCGGCCAGGGCGCGCGCGGCTACCACCTCGCGCTCGACGTGATCGCCAGTCGCGTCGGGGGTCCACGTGGCTGACAAGGCGGAGACGCCCGAGCTCCGGCGGCTGCGGCGACGGATCGATGCGCTCGATCGAAGGATCGTCACACTGCTCAACGAGCGCGCCGAGCTCGGTCGGGCCGTGGGCCGCGAGAAGTCGGCCGACGGTCGCCGGGCGGTCCGCGACATCGAGCGGGAGCGCGAGGTGCTTCTCCGGGTGTCGATGGCGAACCGCGGCCCGACGCCCCAGGCGGACCTCCTCGCCGTCTACCGCCGGCTCATGGCCGTCGCACGTGATCTCGAGGCCCGCGACCGCAAGCGGTCGAACGGCTAACTCCTGTCGGGCGCACAGCCCTCCCGCGATCCTGTGTTAGCACGGCGACATCGGTTAAGCGCCGTGTCGCGCCCGAGCTACCTTCTCCGCCTCGCGGTATCGCTCCTGGGCCGTGACTTCTTCGGCTCTGGTGTCCACAACGCTGCGGTCCGCGTCGGCCAGCGTTCCGGCTCGATTTTCGCGGGCGAAGGTCGCCGCTCGATCTGCTGCTTTGCGCGCTGAACGCGCTGCCTGCTCCGCCGCCTTCGCCGCGCGCTCGGCCATGCGGGCAATCTCTTCCGCGCCGAAAGCCCCTTGGTCTGCACGCGCGGCGCTTTCGACGGCCAGCTTCGCCAACCGCTCCGCGAGTTCTGCTGCGCGTGTGGCCTCCCGCCATTGCTCTAGCAGGTCCTGGGTCGTCAGGACTTCTTCGTCCACTCGAGCAGCATTCCCGCGCCAGCCCCCCGGCGACATCGCGAGATGCAGCTCGCACGCTACACGCTCCTTGCTAAGACCCCGGTTACGCGCGAGCGCACGGGATTCTGGCGTGCCACGAAAGCGCGACGTCGGGAGATTGGCAATTCCCTCTGGTCAGCAGCGATGCCGGTTGCCATCATGACCCCGCGCGACTCCGCGTCACCCAGTTCGGAGAGGGCGAGATGCTTCCGATCGGCGACGAGAATGAGCCCAGCAAGGGTCTCCCCTTCATCACCCTCGCCTTCATCGCGATCAACCTCGCGGTCTTCTTCCTCATCCAGCTCAACGACGAGGCGTTCACCTACGGCTACTCGGCCATCCCCGCCGAGATCACGCAGGGCATCGACCTGACGCAGACGCAATCGGTGCCCGTAGACGGGCAGCAGGTGCCGATCCCCCAGGAGCCGGGCCCGAGCCCGATCTACCTGACCCTTCTCACCAGCATGTTCATGCACGGCGGGATCGCCCACCTCTTCGGCAACATGCTCTTCCTCTGGATCTTTGGCGACAACGTCGAGCACCG
Organism: uncultured Anaerolineaceae bacterium; assembly: GCA_964626755.1. Classification (GTDB taxonomy): domain Bacteria; phylum Chloroflexota; class Limnocylindria; order Limnocylindrales; family CSP1-4; genus JACDAV01. Next base: position 18,430 of record CAZVGO010000028.1, read on the forward strand.
GGTCGGCCACATCCCGTACCTGGTCTTCTACCTGGCGGCCGGGGTCCTCGCGTCGTTTGCCCAGATCGCGGTCGACCCCGACTCGGTGATCCCGACGCTTGGGGCCTCAGGCGCCATTTCCGGAGTGCTCGGCGCCTACCTCGTGATGTTCCCGAGCAACAAGGTGACGGTCATCCTGGGCCGCATCCCGACCCAGGTTCCGGCGATCGTCGCGATCGGGATCTGGGCAGTGTTTCAGTTCATCAGCGGCTTCGGGGCGATCGCCACGACCGACGAGACGACCGGCGGCGTCGCGTACATGGCCCACATCGGCGGGTTCGTCGCGGGCGTGCTCTTCGGGCTGATCGGCCGGACGATCTGGGGCAGCGGCCCGCGGGGGACGCCCGCAAGTCAGCGCCAGTACGGGTTCAGCCGCCGATAGTCGCCGCTCGGAGGCTCGAGACGAGCCGCCTGAGCGCGTCGATGTCGCTGCCGTTCCGCCCGAGCGTGTCGACGAGCGCCGACGCGACGATGACTCCGTCCGCCCCGGCTGCGACGAGCGAGCGGACATGGGCCGGGCGACTGACCCCGAACCCGACCGCGACGGGCACGGGTGATGCGGCCTTCACCTCGCGAACGAGGCGGGCGACGGTCTTGGGCAGGGACGCGCGGGCGCCGGTCACACCGACGAGCGACACGCAGTACAGGAAGCCGCCGGTCCGCTCGGCGATCATCACGCGGCGGGCCGCCGGCGTGGTCGGGGCGACGAGGTAGACGACGGCAAGGTCGGCCGACCTGGCGACGGCTTCGAATGGCGCGCCCTCGTCGGGCGTGAGGTCGGCGACGATGACGCCCGAGGCACCGGCCTCCGAGAGCCTCCGGGCGACGGCAGAACCATCACCGCCACCGATCAGCTGGTTCGCGTAGCCCATCGGGACGAGCGGCAGGTCCGGGCGTTCGCGCGCGATGTGGCGGACGAGCTCGAGCGAGGCGTCGAACGTGGCGCCCGCACCGAGCGCCGCCGACGATGCGCGCTGGAGCGTGGCCCCGTCGGCGAGCGGGTCGGAATACGGCAGCCCGACCTCGAGGAGGTCCGCGCCGGCATCGGCCGCCGCAAGCGCCGCCCGCAGGCTCGTGTCGAAGTCCGGATAGCCGGCGACCACATACGGGATGAGGGCGGCCCGCCCGTCCCGTCGCGCTCGATCGAACGCGGCCGCGATCCGGCGGGCGCCCGCCGTCGCGTTCGTGCCCCGCTCGGTCGTCGGTTCGGCGGTTGCGATCACGCCGGGTTGGCCTCGTGCCACCGCCCGAACGGCGCGAGGTCCTTGTCCCCGCGCCCGGACAGCCCGAGGAGCACGACGACTTCGTCCGGCCAGGCGCTGCCCGACCCCTCGACACCCGCGAGCAGCCGCGGCAGGACGGCCAGCGCATGGGCCGATTCGAGCGCGGGAAGGATGCCCTCCGCGCGCGACAGCGTCCGCATCGCCGCGAACGCCTCTGAATCCGTCGCGGCCGCGAGCTCGAGCCGGCCCGCGGCATGGAGCGCGCTGATCTGCGGCCCGACGCCCGGGTAGTCGAGACCGGCCGACGCCGAGTGCGCCTCGAGGACCTGGCCGTCGCGATCCTGGAGCATCAGCGAGCGGGCACCGTGGAGGATGCCCGGCGATCCGCCGGCGAGTGCCGCAGCGTGGCGCCCGGTCGCGATCCCCTCCCCCGCTGCCTCCGACACGGCGAGCCGAACCGACGGCTCGCCGATGAACCGCGCGAGCAGGCCGATCGCGTTCGAGCCACCGCCGACGCAGGCGAGCACGAGGTCCGGCAGGCGTCCCTCCACGGCGCCGAGCTGGGCGGCCGCCTCGTCGCCGATCGTCCGCTGGAGGTCGCGCACGATCGTCGGGTACGGATGCGGGCCCATCGCGGACCCGAGGACGTAGTGGGTCGATTCGACGTTCGTCACCCAGTCGCGCATCGCGTCGTTGATCGCATCCTTGAGTGTCGCTGACCCGCTCGTCACGGGCCGGACCTCCGCCCCGAGCGCGTTCATCCGGACGACGTTCGGCTGCTGGCGCTCGATGTCCTCGGCGCCCATGTAGACGACGCATGGCAGGTCGAGCAGCGCGCAGGCGGTCGCGGTCGCGACGCCGTGCTGACCGGCGCCGGTCTCGGCGATCACCCGGGTCTTGCCGAGCCGGAGGGTGAGCAGCGCCTGGCCGAGGGCGTTGTTGATCTTGTGCGCGCCCGTGTGCGCGAGGTCCTCGCGCTTCAGGTAGAGGCGAAGCTCCGGGATCGGGCGGTGAGCCGCGCGGGCGTCTCGGGCGGCCGCCTTGCGGACATCCGCCGCGAGGTTGTCGGCACGGTAGAGCGGTGTCGGGCGCCCGGCGTACCGCTCGAGGCGCTCACGTAGCTCGGCCCAGAAGCGCGGGTCGTGGCGGATCTCGTCGTAGGCGCGCTCGAGCTGCTCGAGCGCGGCCATGAGTGTCTCGGGAACGTAGCGACCGCCGAACGCGCGGTCGATCCCCCACCGTCCCGCGGCATCCGCGTCGATGAGGCCGGGGTGGACGGGCGTGGGACGCGATGCGAGGTTTGGGCGATCAATCCGGGCGGCGCGGGCGCGCTTCGCGAACAGCGCGATCTTGAGCGGGTCCTTGCGCGGCCGCTCCCCGCTCGCGCGCGAGCGCTCCACCCCGGAGGCGACGTCGACGCCGATTGCGGGAGTGGCGCGGAGCGCATCGCCGACGGTCGCTGGTGCCAGGCCACCGGCGAGCATCACCGGGATCTCGCGAGCGACGGCAGCGGCAAGATCGGACGCAATCATCCGGCCGGTGCCACCCGGATGCGGGCCGCCCGCCGCGTCGAGGAGGATCCGCCCGGCCCCCGCGGCCAGGTACCCGCGTGCGCGCTCGATCACAGGCGCGGCGTCGTCCGAGGGCGAAACGCGGATCGCCTTCCAGGCTCGCCGCCCGATCTGACGGATCAGCTCCACGGGTTCGTCGCCGCTCAGCTGGATCGCGTCGGCGTCGAGCGCGTCGCCGATCGCCTCGAGCTCGGCCGCCGAGCGATCGACGGTGATCGCGACGATGCGTGGCCGGCGATCCGAGGCCGCGGCCGCGCGCACGACAGCCGCCAGCGCAACGGCCTCTGCGAGCTCGAGTGCCCGCGGCGTGCCGGGCACGAGGTTGAGCCCGATCGCGTCGGCCCCGGCGCGGACCGCGGCGAGGGCGCCCTCCTCGTCGGTGATGCCGCAGATCTTCACGAACGGCCGGCGGGCGCGGTTCGCGGGATCGTCCGGATCGCGACCCGCGGCGACGTAGCGGGAAGCTTCCGCGCGCGGATCCGCGGCCCGCACGAGTGCCTCACCGACGAGCGCGGCATCGAAGCCGGCTGCCCGCCATCCGGCGAGGGTCGCCGGATCGCGAACGCCAGACTCGGCGACGACCAGACGGTCTTCGGGGACGAGCCCGCGGAGCCGTACTGCCCGTTCGGGGTCGACCTCGACCGTGCGGAGGTCGCGGTTGTTCAGGCCGACAAGCCGCGCACTCGTGCGGAGCGCTCGGTCGAGCTCCTGTTCGTCATGCGCCTCGACGAGCGGCTCGAGGCCCAGGTCGAGAGCGCGGTCGACGAGGCGGCCGAGCCTGCCCGCTGGATGGAGCGACGCGAGCAGCAATACGAGGTCGGCGCCGGCGGCACGCAGGAGGTCGAGCTGCCCCGCGTCGACGACGAAGTCCTTGGCGAGGACCGGCACCCCGACGGCCGACCGGATCGCGCGGAGGTCGTCGATCGACCCACCGAACCAGTGCGGCTCGCAAAGCACGGAGATCGCGACCGCTCCGCCTGCTTCGTATGCGCGTGCGAGCGTCACGATGTCGCGGTCCGGGGAAGCGATCGCACCCGCGGACGGTGACCGGCGCTTGATCTCCGCGATCAGGTGGAGGCCGGGAGCGGTGAGACGCTCGGCGATCGGGCGCGGCGGCGGAGCGGCCGCGACGAGCTCGCGGCGAACGCGGGCACTGAGCCTGGCGATCTCGGCGCGGACGTCGGTCGTGCGCCGGGCGGCGATCTCGGCGACGACGTTCGGCCGCCGCGTTCGGGCCCGGACCGGCCGTTCCGCGATCGTCATGCCGGCATGCCCTGGGGCTCGCGGGCCGGCGGCGATGCGGCGTCGGCCGCCCGCTTCTCGGCGCGAAGCCCCTCGAGGAGCTGCGTGACGAGGCCCGCGTCGATTGTCAGCGCCGCCAGCTCGAGACCCTCCTCGAGCTTCTCTACTCGCCCCGCGGCGAGGAGCGCCGCCGCCGCATTCAACAAGACGACGTCGCGGCGGGCACCGCTCTCACCGTGGAGGATCGCCTCGACCATCCGGGCGTTCGTCGCTGGGTCACCGCCGGCGAGCGCGGAGGTCGGCGCAGCGGGCAATCCGAGAGCCTTCGCGTCGATGACGTGACGCACGACTTCGTCCGGGGACGCGTGGTAGAGGACACCGCTGCCGTCGAGCGGCAGCTCGTCGAGGCCGTCGCCGTGGACGACGAACGCCCGCTCGACCCCGAGCAGCCGGAGGACGTCGGCGAGCCGCGGGGCCACCGCCGGATCCGCAACACCCACGACCTGGCGGCGCGCGCCGGCCGGATTCGTCAGCGGTCCCAGGAGGTTGAACGCGGTTCGGACGCCGATCTCCCGCCGGGTCGGGCCCGCGTGCTTCATCGCCGGGTGAAAGGTCGGAGCGAAAAGAAACGCGAATCCGTGCTCGCGCAAGGCGACCCCGGCAGAGGCAGCATCGTGATTCGTTCGTACGCCGAGAGCCTCGAGCACGTCCGCCGACCCCGACTGCGACGTGATCGCCCGGTTGCCGTGCTTCGCGACAGGCACACCGGCTGCCGCGACGACGAGCGCCGCGGCGGTCGAGATGTTGAACGTTCCGCTCTTGTCGCCACCGGTCCCGCACGTGTCGATCGTTCCGTCCGGGGCTTCGACATGGACCACGCGGACGCGCATCGCGGCGGCGAACCCGGCCAGCTCCTCGATCGTCTCACCGCGCATTCGGAGAGCGACGAGCAGCGCCGCGAGCTGGGCCGGCGTCGCCTCGCCGTCCATCACCGAGCCCATCGCGGCATGGGCCTCGTCCATCGTGAGCGACCGGCCGTCGACGACCGCGACGAGCGCGGCTCGGACCTGATCGCTCATCGGACGGCCTCGGGCTCGGCCGGCTCGGTCTCTGCCATGCCCGACGTTGCGAACGAGCCGCTGACCGCGTCCAGCCTGTCCCCCTCCCCTTCCCCCGCGAGACGGAGGAAGTTGGCGAGGAGGTGCGGGCCCTGCGGCGTGAGCACGGACTCCGGGTGGAACTGGACGCCCTCCATCGGCAGCGCGACGTGGCGGATGCCCATCACCACCCGGTCGACCTCGGACATCGCGGTCACCCGGAGCTCGTCCGGCAGTGTCGCCGCATCGATCGCGAGGGAGTGGTAGCGGGCGGCCATGAACGACGGCGGCATCCCCTCGAGGAGGCCGCTCCCATCGTGGGTCACCTCCGACGCCTCGCCGTGGACGAGCGTCGGCGCCCGGACGATCGAGGCGCCGTACGCGGCGGCCATCGACTGCATCCCGAGGCAGACGCCGAGCAGCGGGATCCGCCGCTCCGCGGCGACCCGAATCGTGTCGACCGACACGCCGGCATCGTCCGGGTCGCCGGGACCGGGCGAGATGACGATCCCGCGGAGGTTCGCGTCGGGGTCGGCAGCGAGCGCCTCGACCCCGGCCCGGTCGATCGCGTCGTTGCGAACCACCTTGACCTCCGCACCCGCGGCGAGCAGCGCCTGGACGAGGTTGAACGTGAACGAGTCGTAGTTGTCGACGACGAGAATCACGGCCGCGCCCCGGCGGCTTCCGCCTCGCCCGCCTCGCCGGCCTTGGTCGCCCTCGGAGCCTCGGGCACGCCGGCCGCCAGCTCGATGGCCCGGCGCAGCGCGGCGGCCTTGTGCTCGGTCTCCTCGAACTCCTTCTCGGGCACGCTCCCAGCGACGATTCCGGCGCCGGTGTGGACGTGGGCCTGGCCGCCGCGGAGGACAGCGCTCCGGATCGTGATCGCCGTGTCGAGGTTGCCGTCGTAGCCGAGATACCCGACCGCGCCACCGTACAGGCCGCGCCGCTCGCCCTCAGCCGCGGCGATGAGCTGCATCGCGCGGACCTTCGGCGCGCCTGACAGCGTGCCGGCCGGGAACACGGCCCGAAGGGCATCGAGCGCGTCCATGTCCTGGCGCAGCCGGCCCTCGACATGGGACACGAGATGGAGGACGTGGCTGTACCGCTCGACCTCCATGTACTTGCTGACGGTCACCGTTCCCGGGCGCGCAACGCGTCCGAGGTCGTTGCGGCCGAGGTCGACGAGCATCACATGCTCGGCCCGCTCCTTCGGGTCGCGCTGGAGCTGCTCGGCGAGGAGCGCGTCCTCGCGCGGGTCGGCACCGCGCGGTCGCGTGCCGGCGATCGGATGCGTCGTGAGCTTGTCCCCCTCCACCTGGAGCAGGAGCTCCGGACTGGCCCCGACGACCTCGAACGTCGGCGTCCGGACGAAAAAGAGGTACGGGCTCGGGTTGACCCGCCGGAGCGCACGGTACAGGGCGACGCCCTCGAGTGGCCGGCCGGTCGCCGGGTCGGTCGGCAGGTCGAACGACTGGCGGCGGGCAAGCACGACCTGGATCGCCTCCCCCGCGGCGATCGCGTCCTTCGCCATCTCGACGGCGTGGATGTACTCGTCCCGGCCGAGGCTGGTCTCGACGCCGTTGCCGATTCGCTGGGCGGGTGTCGTCCGGCCGGCGGTCCCCCCGGCGAGCTCCGCCGGGCTGGGGCGGGCGGTCCGCTCGAGCGCCTCGAAGATGGCCTCCTCGGCGATCCGGTAGCGACCCTCGAAGTCCGGGGCCTCGGTGTGAAGCGAGGCGATGGCCGACAGCGTGTGGGTGAGGTGGTCGAACACCAGGACGAGGTCGGTCTCGATGAACGCCGCGGTCGGGACCCCGACCGGGTCGCGTTCCGGGGTCGGGACGGACGGCTCGAACATCGAGACGGCGTCGTAGGCCAGGGCCCCGACGGCGCCACCGGTGAAGCGCGGCATCCCGTCGACCGGCTGGACCCGGCGGCGGGTGACGAACCCGCGGATGGCGTCGAGCGGGTCGGGGGCGTCGGATGCCTCGGTCGGGAGGTCCGGGGTGTACTCGGAGACCGTGACGGGACGTGTCTGGACGCGGGCACGGCCGTCGCGGACCTCGAGCAGGCGGCGCGGACCGACCCCGAGGAACGAATACCGGCCGAGGCGCTCCCCGCCCTCGACCGACTCGAGCAGGTAGGCGGGCGTCGTCCCGTCGTCGAGGCGGAGGAACGCGCCGATCGGTGTCTCGAGATCCGCCGGGCGCGTGGCCCGCAGGAGGATCGTGTCGGCGGCGGTGGTGAGGCGCTTCGCCTGGGTGAGGCTCAGCGGGTCGGATGTCGTCATGTGTTCGGCTGCCTCCGGGAGTGGACTCCCGAGAATCAAGAACGGCCTTCGTCCCCCGGGACGAAAGGCCGAGCCTTCCGCGGTGCCACCCTCATTCGGCGATGCCGCACTTTGGTGACCGATGGGTCGCTTACGCGGCCGATCGGCGCTGCCCTGTATCGCTGGCGCCCTGCGCCGGAGCCTACTGGAACCCGCTTGCGCCGAGGTCCGTTCGGTCCGGAGGCTCCCGGGTCCATTCCCCGCCGTCGCCGCCCCGGTTTCCACCAGCCACCGGGTCTCTCTGCCGACGCGCGCCGGGTACTCGTCCCGTTCATAGCCCGTTCTTCGCGATGTAGGCCGGGAGTCTAGGGCTGGCCTTCCGGGGCGTCAAGCGCGGGCGCGATCGAGGGATGCTTCCGGCCCGCGGGTGAAGTTGGACCGTCTCATTGAGGCTCCCTGCCGTTCAGCTCACGCTCAGGACCGCCCCGAGGGGTGCCTCTGAACGGCTCAGAACATCGTTACCGCTCCCCCGGGGAGCGTTGGGGAGAATCCCGCGCTTCGTAGCCGGTGCAGGCGAGCACCGGCAGCTGCGGGTAGCGCGGGAAGCGCGGGTCGGACCGCGACAGTTCACAGAGGACGAACCGGCTCGCCCGAGACGATACGACGTCCCGCGCGTGGCGGCAGGAGGCGCACAGACCAGCTGGGACGCGGGTCTCTCCCGCCGCGCCTCGGGCGTCCATTCCCGGAGCGTACAGGGTCAGGCCCGGGCTCCCGGGCTGCGACGGCGTCGGAGGCCGAATGCCCCAATCCGGCGACGGACGATCGGCAGCCACGCCAGCGCGCCCAGCGACTGGGCGAGCACCGCCAGGACGAGTAGCAGTCCGGGCACCGAGAGGACGAGCCCCGGCACCGCCCAATCCAGGGCTCCCGAGAACCGGGCGGCGAGGTCCGAGGACAGGTCGCCCTGAATCGGTGGCGCTCCGCGGCCGACCGCGGGAATCGTGAAGCGCACGCCGGGAGGACTGGTCGGGGCGCTCGGGCCGCCACCGATGATCGGGGACGGTGAGGGCGACGTCGACCCGGACGGTCCGGGTGTCGGCGCGACGGTCGGCGAAGGAGACCCGCCGTCGGTCGGGACCGAAGACGAAGACGGCTCCGCGGTGGGTGGGGGCGTGACGCCGCCGGGCGGCGGAGTCGGAGCCGGCGGGGCGGTCGGCCCGGGCGGCGGGGTCGGCGCCGGCGTGGGGGTCGCGCCGGGCGGCGGCGTCGGTGCGGGTGTGGGCGGCGGCGTGGGCGGCGGCGTCGGCGCGGGCGTGGGGGGCGCAGCCGTGATCGCCACCCCGAACGACTTCGCCGCGTCCGGACCGTCCATGCAGTTCTGGGATCGGTCGGCGTCCGCTGTCCAGCTGTAATTGCCGACCGCGGAACCCGTGACCGTTACGCCGATCGTGATCGACTGACCGGTCGCCCCTTCCAGCCTGTCCCCGCCGCCGACAGCGTGGGCCACGACGATGGTCGTGCCGCTCGCCGCGACCGTCCAATTGGCGCCCGCCGGGGCGGCGAGGATGGCCACGCCCGTCACGTCGAACGCGGGCGGGATCGTGACCGTCACGCACCCGACGTCGTCGTCGAGCTCGGGCCCGGGACCTACCACGAGCCGGATCGTCGCGGTCGCGCCAGCGACGAACCCAGCGGGGCTGCGGCTCAGCTCCCAGGCTCCCTCGGCCCCGAGCGCCGGCCCGGGCCCTCCTGCCGCAACAACGCCGAGCAGGGAGAGCAGCGCCAATCCCCAGCAGAGACCGCGGCCCCGGAGGGTCCGTCGGGAAGTGTCAGGCAATCAGGCCACCTGCCGGTAGGGGGTCCACAACCCGAGCGGCTTGACGTCTGCGCCGGGCAGCGGCGCGCCCGGGACGGTCTCGATGCCGCGAATGAAGACCTCGACGAGGTGCTCGTCGAGCTGCGTGCCGGCCACATCCGCGAGCTCCGTGAGTGCCTGCTGGACGCTCTTGGACTTCCGATATGGCCGAGTCGTGGTGACCGCCGAGAACGTGTCTCCAACCGACAGGATCCGGGCCACGAGCGGGATGTTCTCCCCGGCCAGCCGGTGGAGGTACCCCTTGCCATCCCAGCGCTCATGGTGATGGCGAACCCCCGCCCGGACGACATCCAGGTCGGGTAGGTCCCGGAGGATGAGGTCGCCCAGCGCGACGTGTTGCTGGACGATCGCCATCTCCTCGGTTGTCAGGCGACCGGGCTTGCGGAGCACGTAATCGGGAATGCCGATCTTGCCGACATCGTGGAGAAGGCCCGCGACCCTGACGATCTGAATGAACTCCGGCTCAAGCCCGAGCTGCTGGGCGATGAACATCGCGTACCGGGCGACGTCCTCGGAGTGGCGCTTCGTGTAGCGATCCTTCGTGTCGACGGCGAGGATGAGGCCCTGGAACACGTCGAACGTGTGGGCGCCAGCCTGGGCCGCGGGCTGCGGACCGCCGAACCGGATCGCGTCGCCGCCACTCGCCTTCGCCTCCCGCAGGGTGAGGGCAGCGGCGGTCAGAAGTTCGGTGGCGGAATCGGCGTGCTCCGGAAAGGTGCACACGCCGGCGCTGACGGTAAGAGGCAGCCGCTCGGATGTCTCGAACTGGAGGCTGTAGTCGACGAGGGCGGCGCGCACGCGTTCGAGCACGTCGCCGACGACTTGGACCGAGCCGCTCGGGACGACGAACAGGAGCTCGTCGGGGCCGTATCGGCCAAGCGTGGCGACCGACGGCAACTCGCGTCGCAGCAGATCGACCACGGCGAGGAGAGCTTCGTCGCCGGCCCCGTGGCCGTAGTTCTCGTTGAGCAGCCGGAAGTTATCGATGTCGACGAGGGCGACCCCGAAGCCGCCGCGGCCGGCGCGCGACTCGTCTACCGCCCGAGCGACCACGTCGACGAGCGCGCCGTGGTTGAGCGTCCCGGTCAGCGTGTCACCGGAGATGGCCGCGACGAGAGCCGCGGTCTGGCTCGAGATCCGGCCCTGGGCGGAACGGAAGACGAGGAACAGGACGACGCCCGCGACGAGGCCGGCGGACAACGTGACCAGGGCGATGTTCTGGCGGATCGCGTCGACGTCGGCGAGGATCGGCCCCGCGTCGCGCCATACGCCGACCACCGCCAGGACGCGGCCGCCTGTGACCAGGGGGAAGTACTCGCGCAGCACGGATGCGACGGGGAGCGGCGGTCCGACGGCCTCGCTGGCGGCCACGTCGTCGATCCCGGCACTGGCGCTGTCGCCGCCGAGAGCGAGGGTGAAGTCGGCACTTGGGGCTCCAACGGCGCCGCGCAGCTCCGGCCGGTCCGCGGCGACGACGCGGCCGTCCGGCAATCGAAGCTCGACACGGACAATCTGGCCGGGCTCGACGAGAGACGCGAGTCGCTCTTCGAGGGCCGCCTGGCGCTCCGCGCTGGGGCCGGAGGCGTCGAGGTCGTCCGGAGACACGGTGCTCCTGACGAACAACCGCACCAGGGCTGCGTCCGTGCCCACCACGGAGTTGAGGGTGGTCGTCGAGAAGTGGGCAGAAACCATCACCGTCTGGGCCATCGCGGTGACGCCTACGATGATCAGGAAGATCCCGTAGACGAGCAGAAGGAGGATCGGGCGTGGTAGTCGCGCTGGTGCGCCGAACACGGTTATGTCCCCGGAGGACCCCCTCAAGCGGGCGGAACCTCGCCAAACGTACCGATCCGTACCTGCCTCGCCCACGGGACGGAAGTCCCGCCGGCCCCGGCCGAAATCGGGGGCCGAGCGCGTATGGCATCCCCAGGTCAGAAGGTTACCCAGGAGTGGATCGCCATTCGTACCGGTAAGGGGCCGCCGGGAGACCCGGGCGCCCAGCCGCGTGCTCGATCGTGGGCGCGATCTCAGCCTCGGAGCGATTCAGGCGTGGATCGCTGGCGGAGAGGGTCGGATTCGAACCGGTTGATCGGCCATCGTTCGGATGTAGCATGACCGGGCGAGCCAGTCGCTGAGGGAGGGCGCCGGCCAATGAAGAACCCGGACGCGGACGCAACAACCACCGCCAAATCGCTCGCCCAGTGGCGGGAGGCAGAGCGATCGGCTGCCGTGGCGCGCCGCGGACTGCTGGCGGCTGAGGCCGCGTCAGCCGCCGCAGTCGATGCGGCCGAGGCGGCGGCAGCCACGGCCAAGGCAGCCAAGGCATCGCTCAAGGCCGCCACGCTGGCGGAGGCATCGGCAAGCAAGACCGCGAAAGCAGCCCGGCTGTCGGTCGAAACGGCCCGGGCGGACGTCGCAGACACCGAGGCCGAGACCGCGATGGCGGATGTCACCGAGGTCGAGGCGCACGATCGGTATCGCCAGGCGGCCGATCGGGCGGCCTCCCGTCGCGAGGTCGACTCAGGAGCCTGAGACGGCCCTTCGCGAGCTGGCGGAGAGGGTGGGATTCGAACCCACGGAGTCTCGCGACTCAACGGTTTTCAAGACCGCCGCATTCAACCGCTCTGCCACCTCTCCGCGGCCGATTGTACGGCCGGGTCCCGTCAGGCCCGGATGGCGTCCGCGCCCATTGCCGGGCGTAGAACTTCCGGAACCGTGATCGAACCGTCCGGCTGCTGATACGTCTCGAGGAGAGCCGCGACCGTCCGGGCGAGGGCCATCGCGGACCCGTTGAGGGTGTGGACGAGCTCCGGCTTCGCGCCAGGCTCCGGGCGGTAGCGGATCGCCATCCGGCGGGCCTGGTAGTCGCGGAAGTTCGAGCATGAGCTGACCTCGAGCCAGCGCTCGACGCCCGGCGCCCACACCTCGAGGTCGTACTTCTTCGCCTGGACGAAGCCCAGCTCGCGGGTGCTCATCAGCACGACCCGGTAGGCGAGCCCGAGCCGCTGGAGGAGCGACTCGGCGCGCGCGGTCAGCCACTCGAGCGCGGCCTCCGATTCGGACGGCTTCTCGAACAGGACCATCTCGACCTTGTCGAACTGGTGGACCCGGAGGATCCCGCGAGTGTCACGACCGGCGGCGCCGGCCTCCCGGCGGAAGCACGGCGAGTACGCCGCGTAGCGCACCGGCAAGGACGACGCGTCGAAGATCTCGTCGCGGTGGAGGTTCGTGACCGGGACCTCGGCCGTCGGGACCAGGTAGAGGTCGTCGCGGGTCACGACGTACATCTGGTCTTCCTTGTCCGGGATCTGGCCCGTGCCCCGGGCCGAGTCGGCGTTGACGACGGCCGGCGGCCAGACCTCGGTCATGCCGTTCTCGGTGACGTGGACATCGAGGAACCAGTTGATGAGCGCTCGCTGGAGTCGCGAGCCGGCTCCCTTGTAGACGGGAAAGCCCGAGCCTGCGATCTTCGCGCCCCGGGCGTTGTCGATGATGTCGAGCGCCTCGGCGAGCTCCCAGTGCGGCTTCCGGGTCCAGGTGGCGCCACCCGCCGGCGCATCCGCCCCGACCTCACCGCTGAGCGGCTGTTCGCGGGGCAGCTGGTCGCCCCACGTCCGCACGGTGACGTTCGCCTCGAGGCCTCCGACCGGCACATCCGGATCGGCCGGGTTCGGAATCCGGAGGAGGAGCTCGTCGAGCTCGGCTTCGACCTTCGCGAGCTCCGCGTCGATCGCCGCGATCCGCTCGCCGGCCTTCGAGGACGCTGCCTTGAGCTTCGCCACCTCCGGGTCGCCGGCAGCCGCTCCGCCCTTCATCGCCTCGCCGATCCGCTTCGACGCGGCGTTCCGCTCTGCCTTCAGCGTGTCGCCCTCGCCGAGCAGCGCGCGGCGGCGTTCGTCGGCGGCGATCGCGTCGTCGACTGCCGCGGGGTCCTCGCCCTTGTCGACGGCGCCCTTGCGGATGATGTCAGGCTCGTCGCGCAGCCGCTGCAGCCCGACGCTCACGACGACGCCTTCACGGTGGAGCCCGCGGCCTCGCGCAGCCGCGCCCGGACGAACTCCGGTTCGAGGCTCGCGAGGAGCCAGCCGGCCCGCGGCCCGTTCGGGCGGCCGAGGAACGCCCGGTAGATCGCCTCGAACGCGCGCCGCGCCGCCACGTCCTTGTCCTGTGCCGCGAGGAAGATCCGCCCCTGCCACGCCTCGCCGCTCAGCGTCGTCCCGGGTTCATCCGCCGCGTCGGCCAGCGCGCCGAGGAACCGCCGCTGGGCGTCGTCGAGGTCCGCGGCCTCGGCCGGAAGTCCGTCACGGCGGACGACGAGCCGGGCGGCCTCGGGCGCGTATTCGCCGAGCCACGCGCGGGCGGACGCGGTCCGTTCGTCGAGGATCTCGCGCTCGCGCCCGGTCAGCGGTGCGCCCTTCTCGGCGGCGACCCGCTCCCCGATATCGACGCCCGGCACCTGGAGGAGCATCGCGAGATGGGCGAACGGCGGCCGGAACGCCGCCGCCTCGGCCGCGACGTCGGCGTCGGGCGAGAGGAGCGAGTAGCGGAAGATCTGCTCGTGGCCGGCGGGCAGCTCGCCGTGGACGTCCCGCCCGGCGGTCGCGGCGGCGAACTTGTCGAAGTCGTCGAACAGGCGCGGGACGGCGTCCGTGCCCTGCGGATCGAACTCGATCACCTGGTTCGGTCGCGGCCGGATGAACAGGAAGCGGAGCAGCTCAGGCGGCAGGACATCCGCGATCCGATGGGCGGCGGCGCCCCGACCCTTCGACGTCGACATCTTCTGGCCGCCGATGTTGAGGAACTCGTACGGAACGTTGAGCGGCGGCTCGCGCTCGAAGACCTCGCGCGCGATCGCATCGGACCGGTCGCGCGACCCGCCCTTCGTCGAGAGGTCCTTGCCGTTCGGCTCGATCGTCACCCCGAACAGCGACCACTGGGCCGCCCACTCGAGGTTCCAGGGCAGCTTCGCCCGGCCGCCGAACGGCGAGACCCAGCCGGAATGGCCGCATCCCTTCGCCCAGGTCACGAGGTTCGGCCGGCACTCGTAGAAGACCCGCTCGCCGTCCCACTTCGTCACGATCGTCGTCCCGACCTTGCCGCAGTTCTCGCACACAACACCGATCGGGTGCCATGTCTCGGGGTGTCGAACGTTCGCGACCCGGCGGTAGATGTCGCGGACGACATCGGCCCGATCGAGCGCGAGGCGGATGTACTTGTCGAGATCGCCCGTCGGGTAGATCTCGCTCATCCAGTAGTAGCGGTCCGGATGGATCCCGAGCCGGGCGAAGATGTCGATGAACACCTGCGCGTGGTGGCGGCCATACGAGGCGTGGCCGTCGGGCTCCTGGTCCGGGATCTGGGCGAGCGGCCGGCCCATCGCGCCTTCGACCGCGTCGGGCGTAAGGAGCGCCTGGGCGTCCATCGGGTCCATGTCGTCGACGCCGTAGAGGTACGTCGTCGCGATTCCGTTCGCCCGCAGGGCTCGGACGATGACGTCGAGCAGGACGGGGCCGCGGAGGCTGCCGACGTGGACGGTCCCCGACGGAGTCTTCGAGTCGTTGACGACCTGCGGGCCGCTGACTCGTGCTGCTAGCTCATCCGCCCAGTCCATGCCGCGTATTGTGCGCGGCGGGGTGCGACCCGCGCGCCGCCTAGGTGATCCCGACGATCTTGTAGGTGAAGTCGCCCGCGGGGACGCGGACGAGGACCTTCTCGCCCTTCTTCTTGCCGAGCAACGCCCGTCCGACCGGGCTCTCGTTCGAGATGCGGCCCTCGGTCGGCTTCGCCTCAGCCGACCCGACGATCGTGAACGACTCCGACCCGTCAGGGCTCTCGACCGCCACCGTCGAGCCGATCTGGACGTGATCGGTCGAGTGGTTCTCCTCGATGATCGTAGCGTTCTTGATCAGCGCCTCGAGCGTCTGGATCCGGCCCTCGACGAACGCCTGCTCGTTCTTGGCGTCCTCGTACTCGGCGTTCTCCGAGAGGTCGCCGTGCTCCTTGGCGTCGTGGATCCGCGCCGCGACCTCGGGCCGCTTGACGGTGGTCATCTCGTCCAGCTCCGCGCGGAGCTTCTCGAGACCCTCTTTCGACAGGTAAGTCGGCTTGTTGTTCACGTGGGTGCGCCCCCAGGCGGTTGAGCGGGCGGCTGGCGGCCGAGACCGCAGCCATCGGATATGGAAAGAACTCCAGGTCTCCGCGGTCGTCGCGAGCCTGAAGTTCGAGCCGGTGGCGGAGTCTAGCGCGGCCCGGGAAGGGTGTCAAAGGTCCCGGCCGGGCGGCCGGGACGGCTATTCGTGCCATCTACCCAGGCGGCGGGTGATAGGCGGCTCGGAAGCCTGAAGGGATGCCCGCGACGGTCGAAAGTAGCCACCAGCGGCTATGGATTGCGCGGCTTCTCCCTTCGCGGCCGTCTAACCCCCACGGGGTGAATATCTGGGGGAAGTCAGCGCCCGCCGGCCAGGCCTGCGAGGCGGCGCTTGACGCGCTGGAGGGAGCCCCGGTCGGGAACGGCAACGAACACGGTGTCGTCCCCGGCGATCGAGCCCGCCACCTCCGGCCAGCGTGCCCGGTCGAGCGCGGCGGCAATGGCGTGGGCCGATCCTGGCAATGTCCGCACGATCAGCAGGAGGCCTGCCTCCCGGACCTCGACCGGCAGGTCCGCCAGCAGCTTCCGGAGGCGATCCTCCCCGGATGTCTCCGCCTCGACCAGGCGGGGCGGCAGTGCGTAGGCCTGGGTGCCCTCGCGGGTGGCCTTGATGAGTCCGAGCTCGGCGACGTCGCGGCTGATCGTCGCCTGGGTCGTCTGGAAGCCGCGTTCCCGGAGGGCCGCAGCCAGCTCCTGCTGGGTCCGGACGGGCCGCTGAGCGACGAGGTCGCGAATCGCCCGCTGGCGGAGCTGCTTCATGACGACCATTGCGGCCGGTCCCCGCCCTACCGCGCCAGGCCCAGCCAGGCGATGACGACGACGGTGGCGAGGATGGCGCGGTAGACGACGAAGACGTGGGTCGGGTGCGATCGGAGGAACCGGAGGAGAAACGCGATTGCGGCGAACCCGGCGACGAGCGAGGCGACCAGCCCGGCGACGAGCGGCAGCAACGCTACCTCGACGCCGCTTTCCCCGATCAGGACTTTGCGGGTCTCATAGGCACCGGCGAGGGCCGTGATCGGGGTCGCCATCAGGAAAGAGAAACGAGCGGCCGATTCGCGATCGAGGCCGGCGAACAGGCCGGCCGAGATCGAGATTCCCGACCTTGAGATGCCCGGGATCAGCGCAATCGCCTGGGCCCCGCCGATCCCGATCGCGGCGCGGAACGTCAGTCCGTCGATCCCCCGCCGGCGCGAGCCGTTCCGTTCGGCGAGCCACAGGATCGCCCCACCGATGACCAGCATGAGCGCGACGAGGCCGACCTGCCGGAACCGCTCCTCGATGAGATCGTTGAGCGCGAACCCGACAGCCAGCGCGGGTACGGTGGCCGCCGCGAGCAGCCACGCCAGGCGGCGGTCCGGGTCCTCGCCGAACGAGCGGTCACGGAGCGCAGCGAGACCGGCCGGCACGAGCCGCAGCCAGTCCGCGCGGAAATAGGCGAGCAAGGCGACGAGCGTGCCGAGATGGAGCATCACGCTGAACTCGAGCGACGTGATGAACGGGTCGTCCCAGCCGAGCAGGAACGGGACCACGATGAGGTGTCCGGAGCTCGAGACCGGGAGGAATTCCGTCAGTCCCTGGACGATCCCCATGACCAGGGCCTGCAGGACGACGTCCATCAGGCTTGCGGCGACGCCCTAACGAATAAAGAGCGGGGCCAGGACCAACGTGATCGTGGCGAGCAGCTTGACGAGAACGTGGAGCGACGGTCCGGCCGTGTCCTTGAACGGATCGCCGACCGTGTCTCCGACGACGGCCGCGGCATGGGCGGGCGAGCCCTTGCCGAGGACGTTGCCGTTGTCGTCCTTGAGGTTGCCGGACTCGATGTACTTCTTGGCGTTGTCCCACGCGCCGCCGCCGTTGTTCAGGACCGTTGCGAGCAGGACACCGGCGATCGTCCCGACCATCAGCATGCCGGCCACCGCCTCCGCCCCGAGCAGGAGCCCCACGATGATCGGCGTCGCGACCGCGACGAGGCCCGGGGCGATCATCTCCTTGAGCGCCGCCCTGGTCGTGATGTCGACGACCCGCGCATAGTCCGGGCGCTGGGTGTAGTCCATGATCCCGGGCATCTCGCGGAACTGGCGGCGAACCTCGACGATGATCGCCTGCGCCGTCGTGCCGACGGCCCGGATCGCGAGCGACGAGAAGAAGTACACGAGCATCGCCCCGATGAGCGCGGCGATGAACACGCTGACGTCGGCCAGGTTGACCGACGCGAGGAGCTCTTCACCGCGCCGGCCCTGGATCAGGTTGACCTTGTCGATGTAGGCGCTGAACAGCAGGAACGCGGCGAGTGAGGCCGAGGCGATCGCGTAGCCCTTGGTCAGCGCCTTGGTCGTGTTGCCGACGGCGTCGAGCCGGTCGGTGATCTCGCGTGCACCCGCCTCGGCACGGCTGAACTCGGCGATCCCGCCGGCGTTGTCAGTGATCGGGCCGAACGTGTCCATCGCGAGGATGTACGCGGTCGTCATGAGCATGCCCATGGTCGCGACGGCCGTGCCGAAGATTCCGCCGACGTCGCGCCCGTCGGCCGTGGTGATCCCGGCCTGCGAGCCGAGCCAATGGCTGGCAAAGAGCGCGATGCCGATCGTGATCGCGGTGACAAAGGTCGTCTCGAACCCGACCGCAGTGCCGCTGATGATGTTCGTCGCCGGGCCCGTCTTCGACGCCTCGGCGATCGCGCGCACCGGCCGGAACGTGCCGGCGGTGTAGTACTGGGTGATGTACACAAACGCGACGCTCGTCGCGAGGCCGACGACGCCCGCTCCGAAGTAGTAGACCCACACGGGCAGGCCGCTCGGGGCGGTGCCGCTCGTCTGCATCATCACGTTCGTCGTGTACAGGAGGGCCGCGACCGACAGGAGCGTCGTGACCCAGTAGCCGCGGTTGAGGATGTTCATGGGGTTCTCGTCCTCGCGGCCGCGGATGAAGAACATCGCGACCATCGTCGCGAAGAGACCGAAGCCGCGGATGACGAGCGGGAAGAAGACCCAGGCCTCCGGGTTCGGCCAGCCGCTGTCGCGGGCGATGACGAACACGCCGACGCCGAGGATCATCGCGCCGATGTTCTCGGCCGCCGTCGACTCGAACAGGTCGGCACCACGGCCCGCGCAGTCGCCGACGTTGTCACCGACGAGGTCGGCTATGACGGCCGCGTTCCGCGGGTCGTCCTCGGGGATCCCCTTCTCGACCTTGCCGACGAGGTCCGAGCCCACGTCCGCGGCCTTCGTGTAGATCCCGCCGCCGAGCTGGGCGAAGAGGGCGACGAACGAAGCGCCGAAGCCGAAGCCGACGATGAGAAACGGTGCGTCGTGGAGCGACTCGGGGCTGCCGAGCCCGCCATACGCTGCGAAGATCCCCCACACGCCGAGGAGCGAGAGCGCGACGACGAGGAAGCCGGAGACTGCCCCGCCGCGCATCGCCACCTGGACCGCCTCGACGAGGCTTCGACGTGCCGCGGCCGCGGTCCGGACGTTCGACCGCACGCTGATATACATGCCGATGATCCCGGAGGCCATCGAGCATGCCGCGCCGACGAGGAACGCGACCCCTGTTCGCCAGCCGAGATCGAAGCCGAACACATTCGTGTCCGCGACTTCCTGCGTCTCGAAGATCGTGATCACCGCCCCGATGACGACCGCGCCGACGAGCGCGAGCAGCCCGATCGTCGAGTACTGGCGGCGAATGAACGCGACGGCTCCCTCGAAGATGGTCCCGGCGACGTCCTGCATCTCCTTCGTGCCCTGATCGCGCGACAGCACGTCGCGGGCGAGGTAGAGCGCGAACAGGACCGCCCCGAGGCCGGCCAGGGGGATGATCAACTGGAGCTGGTCGGCGTCCATCAGGGTCTGCGGGTCCTCCAGGCGGGAACTCGGTCTGTGGGCGGGCGCCGCGGCCCATGCCGGCCGCGGGCGGGCTCCGGGGAGTGCGATCGAACCGGGCAGGGAGTCCCGCGTTACGCTTCGGGACTGGGACCTTTCAGGCGGGCGGAGTGTAACAAGCGCTCGGACGGCGGGTCAAACGCATTCCGGGCCCCAGTTATGCACTCGGTGCGATGCGAATCGGCCTGTCAGGGCAGCCAGCGTGGATTGCTGCCGTCGGTCGTGAGCGGCGATAGCCGGGCCGTCGTCGGGTCGATGACCCAGATCCCAGCCGAGACGACCGTCTCGTCGCCACGAACGCGGGCGAACAGGATCGACCGGCCGTCCGGGGCGAAGGCGGGCGAGCGATCCGACAGGTCAGTGGCCGGAGTGAGAACGCGCGGCTGGACGTCGGTCGGTCGGAGGATCGCGAGGCGGCTTGCACCGGAGGAATCCGGCACGAGGAACGCCAGCGCCCCGTCCGATCCGACCGCCACCGATCCACCGCCCGCGATGATCCTGGTCACGGTCCCGTCGAGGCCCACCGCGTAGATCCCGTCCGCGGATTCGCCGCTTTCGCGGCCGGCAACGACGAACCGGCCGTCCGCCGGCGACCATGCCGGGCCGGCGACGGCGACGAGCCCGGTGTCGACAACCGCCAGCTCCGGCACGTCGGGGTCGAGGTCGACGAGCCGGACGTCGCCCCGACCGGTCGTGATCAGGAGCCTCTCGCCGGCCGGGTCGAAGGCAGCCTGGGCCGCCCACGGGAGGGCCCGCTGCGTCGTGTCGACCCCATCGCCCTCGACCAGCGTCGACCCGAGCGGGGGCGCGCCGCCGGTGAGGATCGGCCGTTCGTCTCCGGCCGTCGGGTCGAGGGGGACGAGCCAGTATCCGAGGTCCGCGCCGGCCCCATCGCGACGTCCCACGAGGAGCGAGCGCTCGTCCGGGCTGAACCGCGGCGCGTACTCGAACGCGTCCCCTTCCGTGAGCGTCCGGGCGTCGCGGCCGTCCATCCGCATCGTGCGGATCACCCCGCCGGCCGACCAGGCGATCCGGTCCCCGTCCGCGGACACGCCAAACCCGGCGACGGGCACGAGTTCCGTCGTGATCTGGCGGGGGTTCGAGCCGTCAGGGTTCATCAACCAGACGTTGCGGACACCGCTCCGTGCCGAAAGGAACGCGATCTGGTTCTGGCCGGAGACGGCCGGCTGACCGGTCGTGAACGTCCACGTCCGCCCCGCCGCGACCTGACCAGGTGCCTCGAGCCGCGTGATGACCGGCGCGAGTGACACGCTGTACGTCGTGTGCGACGCCAGCGCGGCGGACGGCCGGAAGACGAGGACGGTCGCCGGCCGCGGGGGCGAGTCCGGCGCCGGCTTGGGGCCGGCGTCCGTGGGCAGCGCGATCGCCTCGAAGGTGCCCCGCACGGGCGGCGTGATCTGGAGCGCCTCGCCGATCGTCGCGGGATCGATCGGGCCGTCGAAGAGGACCGCGATGGGTGTCCCGACGCCGACCCCGGCCACGCCGTTGGCGGGCACAGTTCGGGTGACGCCGAGGCCCGCGGCCACGGTCGAGAAGCGCGTCTCGAACGCGGTGCGCAGCGTGCTGCCGTCGGTGTCCGCGGCTCCAGTCCCGATCGTCACGGTGTACGTCGTCGCGAACTGCAACGGCCGCACGAAGGTCAGTGCGAGCGCCTGCCCGCTCCACGCGGGCCCGATCTCCGCGGGAGGATCGACTCGGAGTGCGGACTCCACGGCCTCGGTGTCCATGAGCCGGTCGAAGGTGACCGTCACGACCGCGTCCACGGCGATCCCGGTGGCGCCGTCGAGCGGGTCGGTCGAGAGGACCGCCGGCGGGCCAACGGTCCTGAACTGCCACTCGACGCCGCTCGGGGCCGCGTTTCCGGCGAGGTCCTCGAAGCCGCCGGCGATCCGGATCGTGAAGGCCGTGTCCTGGGGGAGCCGTTGGGAGGGCGTGAAGATCGCGTTCGAGCCGTCCCAGGAGATCGCGCCCGGCCAGTACGGGACGATTCCGAATCGGCGCTCGACCGATCCTGTCTGGACGGGCTCGCTGAACTCGATGTCGATCGACGTGACCGTCTGGGCCAGGGTGCCGCTGTCGTCCGCGGCGGCGCTCAGGGAGATCCGCGCCACGCTCGGGGCGCGCCGGTCGACGAGGGTCGCGTTGACCAGCACGAAGCCGAGTGCGACGACCGCCAGGAGCAGGCTGCCGAGGGAGATGACGCGGCGGCGCACCCTCAGCGCCCGGGGCTTTTGGTCACGGCGCGGCACGATAGCACAGCCCCTATACTCGCCTACTTGTGAGCAAACGCCCCGCGCTAGGGTGTCTCTTCGAGGTGGTCGAGACACTCGTCTTGACCCTGATCATCTTCCTCGTCATCCAGACCTTCATCGCCCAGCCATACCGCGTCGAGCAGCAGTCAATGGAGCGCACCCTCGAGCCGGACCAGTACGTCCTCGTCGACAAGCTGACTCCCCGCTTCGACACGTACAAGCACGGCGACATCGTCGTCTTCAACCCGCCGGCGGACTGGATCCAGCCCGACGGCACTCCGTTCATCAAGCGGGTGATCGGGATCGGCGGTGACACGGTCGAGATCAAGGACGACGGGTTCGTGTACATCAACGGCGTCCAGCTCAAGGAGCCGTACGTGTACCAGGAGGACGGCCTGCCCCAACCGACGGTGTCGTCCACCGACCCGCCCCGCTGGGAGATTCCGGACGGCGAGCTGTTCGTGATGGGCGACCACCGGGAGAAGTCCTCCGACTCGCGGACGTTCGGGCCCATCGAGAACGGGGACGTGATCGGCCGGGCGTGGCTCCGCTACTGGCCATTCGACGCGTTCGGGATCCTCCCGACACCCACCCACCCGGAGCTGCAGACCTCGGCGCCGTGAACCTGTTGCTCGCGGCGGCCGCGATCGTGGTCGTGGCAGGCGGCGTCGTCGCGGTGTCGTGGCGGGAGTCGCGGCCGGCCATCCTGGGGCTCACGCTCGCCGCCGTCGCGGCGCCGCTCGTCGCCGACCCGCTGCCGGACACGCTGCCGCTGGCGGCCAGGCTCGTGGGCGCGATCCTCGGCGGGTTCCTCCTGTGGGTCGCGGTGCGCGGCCAGCCCGCGACCCGCGGATCTCGCCTCGGCTGGCCGGTCGAGGCGCTCCTGGCTGCCGCGGCCGCGGTCGCAGGCTTCGGGGCGATCGGCATCGTCGCGCCGGGCCCGGCCGCCGAAGTGCTCGTCGGCGCGGAGCACGCGGTCATCGCACCGCGCGAGGCCCTCGCCGCCGGGTTCGCGACCGGCGCCCTCGCGATCGGGCCGATCTTCGCGGGCCGTGACGTCCTCCGGCTCGGAACCGGCCTCGTTCTCGCGGTCCTCGCCGCGCAACTGGTCCGGGTAGGGCTCGCGGGCTCACCATCGGGCCTCGAGCAGATCGTGACCGCCGGCTTGACCGTGGTCGTCGCCGGCGCGGCGGCGAGCCTCGCTGCGAACGCCGTCCGGAGCGGCAGCGGCCTCGAGCCGTCCACGGCCACACGCCCTGCAGCCGGGCCACGGCAAGGCCCGGATTCACCGGCGCGCGAGTCCGGTGACCCGGGCGCGGACGAACACGTCCCCCGCTTCGGCCCGCGGAGCGCCGGCCGTCGCTCGTTGCCCGGTCGCTGGGGCCGTCGACCGAACCGGTGAGCCTGCTGCCGTTCCTCCTCGTGACGTTCATCGTCGGTGGGCTGTCGCTGCTGGCCCGTCCGTACCCGCGGTGGTCCGCAGCCATTGGTTTCGCCGGTCTCGGCCTGGCGATTGCCACGGCGGCGACGATCGGCCCCGACGAGTCGTTCGTCGTCGCCGGCGGGGCGATCTCGGGGACCGAGTTCGCCCGGCTCTTTCTCATCATCGGCTCGATCGCAGGCTTCGTGCTGTGCCTCGTGGCGCTGATGCCGAGCCTGCCGCCGGCGTTTCCCGGGGCCACGCTCGTTGGCCTGGGCGGAGCGGGCCTTGCGCTGGGAGTCGTCGACACGGGCACTGCCGTCGCGGCGGCCACGGCCGGGGCGGTCGTCGGAATCCTCCTGACGCTCATCCGGCCGGTCTCGCAGAGCGGCCTGATCGTCGCCGCCCGCGAGCTCCGGGCGCTCGTCGTCGCGGGCGCGCTCGGGCTCGCCGCGACGGCCGCGGTCGCGGGCCCGCTCGCCGCCGTCCGCCTGAACCCCGAGCTGATCGGGCTGGCCTACCTGGCGTTCGCGGTCGCGGTCGCGATCCGGCTCGGAGCGGTCCCGTTCCATCTCTGGGCGGCACGGGTCGCCGACGCGGCGCCGGAGGTCGGGCTGCCGCTGATCATGGCCTGGGGACCGGCCGCCTTCGCGGCCGTTGCACTGGCGTGGTCCGACGGCGCGGTTGCACCGCTCGGGCAGTCGCTCAGCATCGAGCGCGGGATGGTCGTCCTCATCGGGGCGGTGAGCATCGGCCTCGGCACTGTGGCGGCGGCCGCGCATGACGACCTCGAGCACGTCGTCGGCTACTCGATCGTGGCCGACGCGGGGATCATCCTGCTCGGCCTCGCGGTGCTCGACCCCGCGGCCTGGGAGCCGACCCGGATCTGGCTCCTCGCGTTCGTGGCCGGGAAGAGTGCCTTCGCGGCGTGGGCCGCAGCGATGCGGGCGACGTTCGGGAGTCACCGCCTGAGCGAACTGCGCGGCTGGGCCAGGCGCGCCCCGGTCCTCGCCCTCGCGCTCGTCTCGATCGTCGTGGCCGGGGTCGGCTGGCCGGGCATGGCCGCGTTTGCGGCGCGCGCATCGCTCATCGACCTCGCGGTCGATGGTCCTCTCGCGAATG
The DNA here is from genome assembly GCA_964626755.1 of uncultured Anaerolineaceae bacterium. Classification (GTDB taxonomy): domain Bacteria; phylum Chloroflexota; class Limnocylindria; order Limnocylindrales; family CSP1-4; genus JACDAV01. Next base: position 42,591 of record CAZVGO010000028.1, read on the forward strand.
CGCTGCTGGCGGCCGCGCTCGGATCGCTCCTCTACTACGGACGGTTGTTCGTGACCGGGCTGCTTCCGCCCAGCCCGGTGGTTCTCGCCAGCACCGAACGGCGCGCCCCGGAGCCGGTCGGTCTCAAGGAGAGGTTCGCCTTCCTCCACGATGCCCGCGCGGCCTGGGCGACCAACCGCCCCGCGATTGCGGGCGCCGTCGTCCTCGTGCTTGCGAGCGTGGCGGTCGCGGTGTCGGGCGGCGGGCTCGGCGTGCGCGAGGCCGCGGCCGGCTTGCCGCCGGAAGTGGGTGCCCCGGTGGAGTCACTCGGGCCGGCGAACCCCTTCGACGAGCCGTCGTCCGGTCCGGAGCCGACCGCCGAGCCGCCCTGATCGGTTCTCACGAATTCACCTGCGGGTGGCATTGCAATGAGCCAGCGTGAGCGTGTTCACCTCGGCGTGTCCTGGGCCGGGCCCGCCTCATTCCTCCGGGGCGAGCGCCCAGCGGTCGATGTCCCGCTCGTACTCGACGACTTCGCCCGGGGCGAACCAGAGCGCCAGCTCGGTCTCGGCTGTCTCCGCGCTGTCCGACGCATGGACGAGGTTCTGGGCCGTCTCGAGTGCGAAGTCGCCGCGGATCGTGCCGGGGGCCGCCTCGTGTGGCCGCGTCGCGCCGTTCATGGCCCGAACGATCGCGATTGCATTCGGGCCCTCGAGGACGGCTGCGACGAGTGGACCACTCGTGATGAAGTCGACCAGCCCCCGAAAGAACGGCTTCTCCCGGTGCACCGCATAGTGCCGCTCGGCGAGCTCGGTCGAGACAGTCATGAGCTTCAGCGCCACGAGCTTCAGGCCGCGCTCTTCGTACCGCGCGAGGATGCGCCCGGCGAGGAGACGCTGGATGGCGTCGGGTTTCACAAGAACGAGAGTCCGTTCGTTCACAGGCGGAAACTCTACTGCCCGCGCCGGGCGAGGGCGGCGGCCGCGGCCGCATAGGCGCGCTCGGCGTCCTCGTCATGGCCGGCGAGGCGGTACGCGTCGCCCCGGACGAGCTCCAGCTCCGCGCTGAGCGAGGGGCTGCGGGCAATCGCTTCGAGCACGCCCTGGGCGAGATCCGGTGCCACGCGGAGGATGATCGCGAGGCGAACGGCGACACCCGCCCGGTGACCGGCCGTGAGGGCCGCGGCCGCCGCCTCCAGCTCCGCCTTCGGGTCCGACATCGGGCCCGCGAGCTGATCGTCGGTGTCCCAGAAGCCCGGGCCGGTCGGGACCAGCTCGGCAGCGGCCGCGTCCGCGTCGGCTACCGGCGGCGCCCCGTCGCCGATCGACTGGTCATCGGCACCGTCCTGCGGAAAGAGCATCCCGGTGGGCTGGCCCGCTTCGGACGGGTCGGCCGGCCAGATCAGGCTGCGCGGCATCCCGGCGAAGATCTGCTCGAGTGACGCATCGGACCGCTCGAGGGCCCGGCCGGCCAGGCGGCGGGCCTCGCCGGGGCGGCCCACGGCCGCCGTCGCCTCCGCGGCGATGACGAGCGCGACGATCGAGTCGCCGCCGGCGGCGAGGTGCGCCTGGGCGGCCTCGCCGGCACCGGTCAGATCGCCGGTCCGCCAGCGTGCCTCGGCGAGGCCGAGGAGCCCGTCCGGACCGAGGTCCCCCACTCCGGCGAGCGCCTCGAGCTCGGCGCGGGCGAGGCCGAGGTGGCCCATCCGGAGGTGGAGCCTGGCGAGCCGCCGATCCAGCTCCGCCTCGGCGGGGCGTCGTCGCGCCACCGGCTGGGCCGCGGGGCCCGGGGTCCGGACGTCGGTCACGTTGACTGCCTACTCATGCCGCCAGCCGGAACCGGCGGTCGAGGCCGCGGGTGTGGCGGAGCGGGGCGACGACGGCCATCCGGAGGAGCTCATCCCTGAACAGCCGCCCGGCCAGCCGCCGGATCGACTCCCCGTCGACGGCCGCGACCGCGGCAAGGGCCTCGTCGAGCGTCAGGACGCGATCGTGGAGGGCCTCCTGGCTTCCGATCCACGACGCGAGGTACCGTGTCTCGTCGAGCCGCAGCTCGAGGCCACCCGAAAGATACGCCTTCGCCTTCGCCAGCTCGTCGTCGCCGACGGGCTCGTCGCGGAGCCGCCCGAGCTCGTCGAGAATCGCCCCGACCGCCTTCGGCAGGTTGGCGGGATCGACGCCGGCGGAGATCTCGAGCACGCCGGCATCGTCGTACTCGGCGACGCCCGACGAGATGTCGTACGCGAGCCGGCGGTCCTCCCGGACGGCGAGGAAGAGCCGGCTGCTCATCCCGTCGCCGAGGACGCCGTTGAGGAGGGCGAGCGTCCACGTGTCCGGGTCGTCGCGCGGGAGTGCCGGGACGCCGATCGCGAGCTGGGCTTGCGTCGCATCGCGTCTCGCCCCGACGAGGATCCGCTCGCCGGCGGGCAGGGCAGGGGCCGGCGCCCAGCCAGGCAGCGCGCCGTTGCCGGTCCCGAAGGCCGTTTGGGCGAGCGCCACAGCCTCGTCGTGGTCGATGTCGCCGGCCACGGCCACGACAGTGTTCGCCGGTCGGTAGGTGGTTCGCCAGAAGTCACGGATGCGGGCCTCGGGCAGCGCCCGGATGCCGGCCTCATCGCCGCAGATCTCGCGGCCGAGCGGCCCGGTCCCGAACATCGCCCGCTGGAAGAGGATCTGGCAGTACTCGGCCGGGTCGTCGAGGTAGGACCGGATCTCCTCGATGATCACCGATCGCTCCTGGTCGATCTCGCGATCGTCGAGGATGGGCCGGACGATCAGCTCGCCGAGGACGCTGGTCGCCCGCTCGACCTCGCGCCGGGGAACGCGGACCCAGTAGACGGTCGACTCGCGGTCGGTGGCCGCGTTGAACGACCCGCCCACCCCCTCGATCGCCTCCGAGATCGCCCGGCTCGAGGGGTAGGCGGCCGTCCCCTTGAACGTGATGTGCTCCATGAAGTGGGCGACGCCCGCGTCATCCGGCGTCTCGAGGCGCGAGCCGGCGAGGACGTACGCGGCGATCGACACCGACCGCGACCCCGCGAGGCGGGCAGAAATCACCCGTGGCCCGTCGGGTAGCGCGGTACGTTCGAACACGAGCCCGATGGTACAGGCAACAGGCGTCCAGATCGGCGGACGGGTCCGGCCCGTTCGCGGGGGAGCTCGGCCTGTGCGCCCACCGCACTGGGCGCCACCGGTCGCGACCATCCTGTGCGCCGACGGCATGGAACCGCAGCTCCACGTGATCATTCGTGCGCCCAACGCGCCGGTGGTCTTCCTGACAAGACGGCGCCCCGGGCGAGGGCCCGGGGCGCCGTCTGCACGCGCGCGGGGTCAGGCCGGCGGGTTGATCACGAGATTGAGCCAGCTCTGGGCGAAGTAGACGACAAACGCGGCGGCGACGAGCCACATCAACGGGTGGATGTCGCCGATCTTGCCGCGGACGACCTTGACCACGACGTAGGCGATGAAGCCAGCCCCGATCCCGACAGTGATGCTGAACGTCAGCGGCATGAGGATCAGCGCGAGGAGGGCCGGGAACCCTTCTTCGACGTCGGTGAAATCGATGCCCCGGATGAGGGTCACCATCAGATAGCCGACGACGATGAGGACCGGCGCCGTCGCCTGGAACGGCACGAGTGTCGCGAGCGGCGTCAGGAGGATAGCGGCGAGGAACAGGAGCCCGACGACGACCGCGGTCAGACCCGTTCGGCCGCCTTCCGCGACTCCCGCGGCGCTCTCGATGTAGCTCGTGTTCGAGCTGATTCCCGCGGCGCCGCCCGCGGCGGCCGCGACGGCGTCGACCACGAGGATGCGCCCGGTGTTCGGGATCTGCCCGTTTTCGTCGACGAGGTCGGCCTGCTCGGCGATGGCCGTGGCCGTGCCCATCGTGTCGAAGAAGTCGGTCAGCATGAAGCTGAAGATCGTGAGGATCGCGGCGAGCGTCCCGAGCGTCGTGAACACGTTGCCGAGGTCGAACGCGCCGAGCGTGCTGAAGCTCGGAGTGATGATGAAGTTCGAGGGCAGCGGCTGGACGCCGAGGGCGATCGCGATGACGGTCGTGATGAGGATGCTGAGGAGCAGGGCCGCCGGCACGCGCCGGACGAACAGGGCGACGGTGATGATCAGCCCGATGACCGTCACGGCCGCGGGCAGCGTCACCGGAAAGACGAACTCGACGGGGACGGCGGTACCGCCCCGGATGAGCCCGCCGTCGAAGAAGCCGATGAACAGGATGAACAGGCCGATACCGACGGCGATCGCCCGCTTCAGCGAGTTGGGGACGGCGTTCATGATCGCCTCGCGCAGTCCGACGAGCACGAGGACGAGGACGACGAGGCCCTCGATCACGATCACGCCCATCGCGCCGGCGGGCGTGAGCCCGGCACCGAGCACGAGGGCGAACGCGACCAGCGCATTGATTCCGAGGCCCGCCGCCAGCGCGATCGGGACGTTCGCGACGACTCCCATCGCGATGCTCATCACCCCCGCGACCAGGGCAGTCGCGGCCGCGGCGGGTGCCTTGAATGCGTCCGCCTGGGCTTGATCGGTGAACATGTTCGAGAGAATGAGCGGGTTCAGGAACAGGATGTACGACATGACCATGAAGGTGGTCACGCCCGCCTTCACCTCGGTGGCGAAGTTCGTGCCACGTTCGGCGAACTTGAAGTAATCGGCGAGCGCGCCGCCGCTGGCGACGGGTCGCCGGGGCTCTGCAGCGTCCAACTCGGTGCCTTCCCTCCTCGTAGCCGCCGGCCGCGCGTGTGCGCCGACGCCACCCTTCCACTCCCGCCGGCCGATCAGCCGGCGGTCCGGATCGGCTACTCGTCCTCGTGGGCGTCGAGGCCGAGCAGCTCCATCTGGACAAAACCGCTGGTGTCGAACTCGAGCTGACGCGGGGCAAAGGGAGACTCGGCGTCGGTCGGGCCGACCGGCGCGAATTCGATGACGACGCGCTCATCGCCCTGGACGAGGGCGTAGACGAGCAGCTGGTCCGGGCGGGTCTCGAACTCGAGGTGCTCGAACGAGTCGATGTTAAGGGTGATCGCGAGGGGCGTGAAGTATGTCGAGACGTCCGGCTGGTCGACGACGAGCCGTTCGACCCAGCCGGTCCCGTGATCGACCAGGTCACGGCCACGGAAGTAGCGGTAGCTGACGGTCTGCTTGAGCAGCGGCCGGAGGAGGTTCTGGATGTCCGCACGGGTAGAGACGACGCCCTGGTTGACGAAGAACTTCGCGGGCGGGGCGCTCGACACGAGGCGGCTCCTGCGGCTGGCCGGTCCGGGGCACGGGGCGGGGCTCGGACGCTGGGGCTGACGGGGATGGTACTGCACCAAACCAACCACGGAAAGGTGATTCCGGAGCCCGCGTATGATCGAGCCATGCTCCTCGCGATCGACATCGGGAACACGAACCTCACGATCGGGCTGTTCCGGGTAGGCCAGCTCGTCGCCAACCGCCGGGCGGCCACGGTGGCCCGTGCCACGAGCGACGAGCTCGAGGTCCTGCTCGAGGGCCTCCTCCGCCTCGACGACGCCTCGTTCGCGGACGTGAGCTCGGTCGCCTGCGCCTCGGTGGTGCCGCACCTGACCGACGGGATCGAGGCGATCGCGGCCCGGCGCGAGCGGCCGCTCGTTGTCGCCACGGTGGGCACGATCCCGCTGGCCGTCCGGGTCGACCGGCCGGAGCAGGTGGGCGCGGACCGGCTCGTCAACGCGCTCGCGGCGCAGCGCCTCCACGGGACGCCGGCCGTCGTCGTCGACTTCGGGACCGCGACGACGCTCGATTGCGTCGCCGCGGACGGGGCGTACGTCGGAGGGGCGATTGCGCCCGGGCTCGAGCTGGGGCTCGAGGCCCTCGCCGCCCGAACTGCCAAGCTGCCGCGAATCGAGCTCCGTGCCCCCGACCGGGCGATCGGCCGCGACACCGTCTCGGCGATGCAGTCGGGGACGGTCTTCGGCTACCAGGCGCTGGCATCCGGGCTGCTCGCCCGCGTCCGGCGTGAGCTGGCCGAGGCGAATGGGGTGGAGCCCGCGGACGTCAAGGCGATCCTCACCGGCGGGCTCTCGGCCGCGCCGTGGGTCCGGGCGCTCGAGGGGATCGACGCGATCGACCCGGAGCTGACGCTGCGGGGCCTCGCGATCCTTCACGCCGAGGTCTCGGGCGGCCAGCGAATGGAGCTGGGCCTGGGATGACCTCCGGAACGAGGAGGCTCGAGGGCCGGCTCATCGCTCTCGGCGTCACCGGCTCGATCGCCGCGTACAAGGCCGTCGAGCTGCTCCGGCTGCTCACCGCCGAGGGCGCCGACGTCGTCGTTCTCCTGACTCCCGCCGCGACTCGCTTCGTCGGTCCGCTGACGTTCGAGACGCTCACCCGCCACCCGGTCGAGTCGGAGCTCATGGAGCTCCTGCCCGACGGCCGGATCGGGCACGTCGTCATCGCCGACAGCGCGGACGCGATCGTGGTCGCGCCGGCCACGGCTCATTGGCTCGGGGCGATGGCCAACGGCCTCGCGGGCGACGTCGTGACGGCGGCCTGCCTCGCGACCGCGGCGCCAGTCGTCGTCGCCCCGGCGATGGACGGGGAGATGTACGCCCACCCGGCGACCCGGACGAACGTCGCACGGCTGCGCGATGAGTTCGGCTACTCCGTCGTCGAGCCGGACGCCGGACCGCTCGCCTCCGGGCAGACCGGCCTCGGCCGGCTCGCGGAGCTGCCGCGGATCGTCGACGCGGTCGTCAGCGCGCTTCGCGACCGGCCTGTCAGGGCGCCGGACGCCGCGGCGCGGCCCCCGCTCGTCGAGCCACCGCGCCAGGCGGACCTCGAGGGCCGGCACGTGGTCGTCACCGCCGGTGGCACCCGCGAGCCGATCGATCCGGTCCGCTTCATCGGCAACCGCTCGACCGGCAAGATGGGCGCGGCGATCGCCCAGGCCGCTCTCCAGCGCGGGGCGCGGGTGACGGTGGTCGCGGCGAACATCGAGGTGGCCCTCCCGGAGGGAGCAACGGTCACCCGGATCGAGACTGCCGCCCAGCTCCTCGCGGCGCTCCGCGAGCTCGTCCGCGACGGGATGGATGCGCTGGTCATGGCCGCCGCCGTCGCCGACTTCCGGCCGACCCGGGCGGCAGCCTCGAAGATCGCCCGCGACGGCGCCCTCACCCTCGACCTCGAGCCGACCGAGGACGTCCTCGCAACGATCGCGTCGCTCGTTCCGGCCGCGGGCACTCGCGGCCGGCCCGTGCTCGTCGGGTTCGCGGCCGAGACCGGGTCTCTCGAGCGGGCGCCGGACAAGCTCCGTCGGAAGGGCATCGACCTGCTCGTCGCGAACGACGTCAGCGAGCCCGGCTCGGGCTTCGGGACCGACACGAACCGGGTGACGATCCTCTCGGCCCGGGGCGAGCCGGAGGAGCTGCCGCTGCTACCGAAGCGGGAGGTCGCGGACCGGCTGCTCGACCGCGTCGCCCGGGCGCTGGACGAGCGGGACGCCGCCCGGCAGACTGATCACGTGACCCAGGAGACCCGAGCATGAGCACCGCACCGGAGGCCGTTCGCCGCCTCACCGTCCTCGACATCGCCAGGCTGCACGCGGACGGCGCGCGGATCCCGATGCTGACCGCCTACGACTACCCCACGGCGAAGCTCCTCGACGAAGCGGGGATCCCGATGCTCCTCGTCGGCGATTCGGTCGGCCGGGTGATGCTCGGGTACGACTCCGAGGTCCGGGTCACGATGGCGGAGATGCTCCACCACACGAAGGCCGTGACCCGCGGGACTGCTCGGGCCCTCGTCGTCGCCGACATGCCGTTCCTCTCCTACACGAATCCCGACGACGCCCTGGCGAACGCCGGCCGCTTCCTCCGGGAGTCCGGCGCGCAGGCGGTCAAAGTCGAGGGCGGCGTGCGAACCGCCCGGGTCATCGAGGCGGTCGTCAAGGCGGGGATCCCGGTGATGGGCCATATCGGCCTCACGCCCCAGACGATCAGCACGATCGGCAAGGTCCGCGTCCAGGGCAAGACCCGGGAGCAGGCCCGGTCGCTCCTCGCCGACGCGCTCGCCGTGCAGGAGGCGGGCGCGTTCGCGATCGTGCTCGAGCTTGTCCCGGAGCAGCTGGCCGGGGCGATCACCGAGCGGCTCCGGATCCCGACGATCGGGATCGGGGCAGGGCCCGCCACGAGCGGCCAGGTCCAGGTCGTGACGGACCTCCTCGGACTCGACACCTGGCATCCGAAGCACGCGCGCCCCTACGCGGACCTGCGTGGGGCGATCCTCCAGGCGGCCACGAGCTACGCCGCCGACGTCTCGGCCGGAACATTCCCCGGCCCCGAGCAGACGGTCCGGATGGACGAGGCGGTTCTCGAGGAAGTGCTCGGGCGGTCGGCGCTCGACAGGGGCGGCGCGCCGATCGCCGGCGGCATCCCGTTGGATCGGGACCTCTGACGAAGGTTCTTCGCACGCGAGCGGCGCTGCGGGAAGCGCTCGCCTCCGTCCCACGCCCGATCGGCCTCGTGCCCACGATGGGCTGGCTCCACGAGGGCCACCGCGAGCTCATGCGCCGGGCCCGCTCGGAGAACCGGACGACGATCGTGACGATCTTCGTCAACCCCCGCCAGTTCACCGAGGCCGGCGACTACACGAAGTACCCGCGCGACGAGCCCCGCGACCTCGCGATTGCCGAATCGGAAGGCGTCGACCTCGTCTTCGCGCCGCCGGTTGAGGAAATCTTCCCGCCGGGGTTCGATACGACCGTCTCCGTGGGAGCGGTGGGGCGGCCCCTCGAGGGCGCGGCCCGGCCGGGCCACTTCGACGGCGTCGCCACGGTCGTGGCGATCCTCTTCGACCTCGTCGGGGCGGATCGCGCCTACTTCGGCCAGAAGGACGCCCAGCAGGTGATGGTCATCCGCCAGATGGCGCGCGACCTCGCCATCCCGACCGAGGTGATCGCCTGCCCGACGGTCCGCGAGCCGGACGGCCTGGCACTGTCGTCCCGGAACGTCCACCTGACCCGGGCGCAGCGGGCCGCCGCGCCGGTCCTCCGCCGGGCGCTCCTCGCCGCACGGGGCCGCTGGGAGGCCGGCGAGCGATCGGCGGAGGCGCTGCGCGAGGCGATGCGCGCCACCCTTGCCACGGAGCCGCTGGCCACGCCCGAGTACGTCAGCGTGGCCGACGGTCAAACGCTCGCCGAGCTCGACCGGGTCGACGGGCCCGCGCTCCTGTCTCTCGCCGTCCGCTTCGGGACGACGCGACTGATCGACAACGAGCCCCTCGACCGGGCCTGAGCGGCCGGGCGGATCAGTTCGGTGGCCGGGCCGCGGCGAGGATCCGGTCGACGTCGAGGCACTCCGCGACCAGGCCCTTGATCAGGTCGATCTTCTCGCGGTCGGCGGCATGGGTCTTGACGAGGAGGTCGTGGACCTCGGAGGCGACCGAGTACGTGTCCTCGGCGACCAGCGTTGTGAAGAGGTCCGCCTGGCGGATCGCCGCGAGGACCGCGGGGCGGGGACGGTAGCCGCCGGTCAGCACGAGGCCGATGGCGGCCCCCTCGTGGCCCTCGACCGAGGCCGTGCGCTCGTTCGTCGCCTCGGCCGCGATCGCGGCGATCCGCGCGGCCTCGGTCACGCTCCCGAGCCGGACGCGCGGCAGGAGGTGGGCGGTCGTGATCGTGAGGATGACGTCCTCCCGATCGCCCGGCACGATGACGAGCGTCCCAGGGCCGACCCGCTCGAGCATGTGGCCGGGCTCCATCGCTCCGATCGCCACCCCGTCGATCACCCGATCGAGGTCGGGGCCGGGGTGGATCGTCTCGCCGTGGACGCCGTCGAGGACCATGCCGAGCGTCGGGTTCGAGAGGAGTGGCTTCACCGGCAACACGCCGAGGAGGTCAACGCCATGACGGGCCAGTCCCCGCTCGAGGACCGCGGCAATCCCCGGCTGCGAGTCGAGGTCGACCTTGTTGACGATTGCGCCCGCGACCTCGACCCCGTGGCTCTTGAACAGCGCCGCGTTCAGGACGATCTCGTCGATCGGCCGGCCGACGCCGCCCTCGCTGATGATGATTGTCGGAGCACGGAGCATCGCGGCGACGGTGGCGTTCGAGAGGCCAATTACGGCCCCGACCCCGGCGTGACCGGTGCCCTCGATCAGGACGATGTCGTGGTCGGCGAACGCGGCGTGGGCGGCGAGGATCCGGGCGGGCAGGTCCTCGACCACCTCACCGGCGATGTACGCCTTGGTGAAGCCGCGCGGAATGTGGACGGGACTCATCACGGGGTACGGCTCGGGCAGCCCGAAGACACCCTTCATGAGCACGGCGTCCTCGTCGGCCACGATCCCCTCGTCGATGACGGTTCGCTGCCCGACCGGCTTCATGAACCCGGTGCGCAGACCACGGGCCAGGAACCCGTCGAGGAGCCCGAGGGCGGCGGTCGTCTTGCCGCGGTTCTGGCCGGTTGCAGCCAGGTACAGGTGCCGCATCGCCGCAGTTTGCGGCGTCAGCCGCGTGTCGTGGTCTTCCGCTCGACCAGCTGGAGAGCGTCCCGGAGCCGGTTGACCGTCTCGCTGTCGACCGCGTCCGGCTCGAGGTAGGGGCCAAGCCGTTCCATGACGTCCGCGACCAGCCCCAGGAACACGCCCGCGTCGGCGACAAAGAACTGCGGCTCGTTGTTGTAGCGGACGAGCGTCAGCCGACCCTGGAGGACCCGCCGCTCCTCGACGTGGGCGATCTGGGTCGCGAAGTTGTGGCCCTGGATGCCGTCCGGGTTGTTCAGGAAGTTCAGGGCGTTGTCGATCGCCAGCCCGAACCGGGCCCGCCAGGCGACGAGGCGCTCGTGGACCTCGGAGGCGATCCGCACCTCGGCGACCTCGTCGAACACCTCGGGCGCGACCGTCAGGAGCCCCACGAGGGTCGTCCCGGCCCGGGGACCGAGCATGACCTGGAGGCTCCGCTCGAGGGTGAATACCTCCGAGTCGAACCGGGGGCTCGTGATGACGTCGGTCAGGAGGTCCTCGACGTTGTCCAGGATGCCCGGCTCGGCCACCGAGTTGGCGAGGTGGACGATCTCTTCCTTGAACAGGAATTTCTCTTCGTGATCGAGCATGGCGGCGATGGTAGCACCCGGTCTTTCCGGGGCCGCCCGGGTGGTGTTCCGGCGCACCGAATCCGCCCCCGGAGGCCTTGTCTGACAGTCAACAAATCGGCCCTCAACCGACCGCCCTGCCCCAGTTCCGGGCGTCGCCGTGACTCCGAGTCAACGATTTGGCGGCTCATCGGTCGCTCAGCCGGCCTCCGAGGCCTCCCCTCCCCGCCAGAGGCCTGGTTTGTTGACTCAGAGACAACGGCGTGGCCCTGCCGCGAGCCCGAGGCGACCTACGGGTACAGGCCTCGCATCGACGTGGCGTCGGCCACCCGCTGGACCGCCAGCAGGTATGCCGCCGTGCGCATGTCGCACTCCTCGCGCTCGGCGATCGCCAGGGTCTCCGCGAAGGACCGGGTCATGATGCCGCGCAGCTTCTCATTGACGACCGCTTCGCTCCAGTGGTCCCGGTTGAGGTCCTGGACCCACTCGAAGTAGCTGACGGTCACGCCGCCGGCGTTGCACAGGATGTCCGGGATCATGAATACGCCCCGCCGGGCGAGCTCCACGTCGGCCTCCGGGGTCGTGGGGCCGTTCGCCGCCTCGGCCAGGATCTTCGCCTTGATGTTGGCGGCGTTGCGGCTCGTGATCTGGTTCTCGAGGGCGGCCGGGATGAGGATCTCGCAGTCGACCTCGAGCAGCTCCATGTTCGAGACGTCCTTCGAGCCGGGGAGGCCCTGGACCGTGCCGTGCTCCTTCTTCCAGTTGATGATCCTCGCCACGTCGAGGCCGGCCGCGTTGTGGATCCCGCCGGTCGAGTCGGACACCGCGACGACCGTGGCCCCCTCGTCGGCGATCAGCCGGGCGGCGATCGAGCCGGCGTTGCCGAAGCCCTGGACCGCCACCCGCGCCTTCTTCAGGTCCATGCCCAGGTGGCGGACGGCCTCGATGATGCAGAAGACCGTGCCCCGTGCCGTCGCCTCGTTCCGGCCCTCGGAGCCGCCCAGGCTGATCGGCTTGCCGGTCACGACTCCGGGCACCGTGTAGCCTTGGTGCATCGAGTACGTGTCCATCATCCAGGCCATGACCTGGGCGTTCGTATTGACGTCCGGGGCCGGGATGTCCCGCTCGGGGCCGATGAGGACCTCGATCTCGGTCGTGAACCGGCGGGTCAGGGCCTCGAGCTCCTTGATCGAGAGCTTCTTCGGGTCGACGATCACCCCGCCCTTGCCGCCGCCGTACGGGATCCCAACGACCGCGCACTTCCAGGTCATCCACATCGCGAGGGCCTTGACCTCGTCGAGGCTGACGTCCTGGTGGTAGCGGATGCCGCCCTTCGCCGGGCCCCGGCCCAGGTTGTGTTGAACCCGGTAGCCGGTGAAGACCTGGACGCTCCCGTCGTCCATCTTCACGGGGAAGTGGACGGTGAGCTCGCGGCGCGGCTGGCGGAGGACCCGCCGCAGGCCCGGGTCGAGGTTGAGCTTGCCGGCGGCAAGATCGAACTGCCGCTGCGCGATCTCCCACGGGTTGATGTGCGCCGCGACTTGCTCGGTCGTCATGACCTCGAGGACCTCCGTCTGTGGCGGCGTCCGGCCGCCTCGGTTTCGGGCGCGCTGGGCGCCGGGATTTGGACCGAGTATAGCCCCGGGAGAGGCCTCGGACGACTCCCCGATGGTCCCGTCGCGCAACCTCACCGCAACCGGACCGCAACTTTCGCGTGCGGCGGACTACCGGGCGTAGAGGACGACGGCGCCGAGGCAGCTCGGCCCGATGTGCGGCCCGACCGAAGCCCCGACCGGCTGGACGGAGACCTGGCTCCGGTCGAGCCTCGAGCCGGCCCGGGCTACGACCTCGTCGCGGAACGTATCGGCGTCCGCCGGCGGCGTGAAGAGGACCGCGAGCCGCTCGATCGGCCGCTGGACGAGGAGCTCGATCGTCCGCTCGCGGGCTTTGCCCCGCGTCCGGGGCTTGTCCGCCGTCTCCACGACCCCGTCCCGGATCGTGATGATCGGCTTGACCGAGAGGAGCGTCCCGATCGCCGCCCGGGCGCCGCTGATCCGGCCGCCCTTCTTGAGGTACTCGAGCGTGTCGAGCGCGACGTACAGGTCGAGGTCCTTCTTCCGGTCTTCGAGGACGCGGGCGATGTCGGCCGCCGAAGCACCACTCGCAGCCATCTCCGCGCCGATCTGGGCGAGGATCCCCTCCCCCATCGACGCGCTGCCCGAGTCGACGATGTGGACCTCCCGGTTCGGGAGCATCCCTTTCGCGATCTCGGCACTCTTTATCGTGGCCGACAGGCTCCCCGCGACGTGGATCGACACGATCGCCTCGGCCCCGTCCGCGAATGCCTTGTCGTAGACCGCCTTGAACTCGCCGGGCGCGGACGCGGCCGTGGTCGGGAACGGGGCGTCCGGCGCGGTCATCCGGCGCCAGAACTCGTCGGTCGAAAGGTCGACCCCCGCCTTGAAGGTCTGCTGCCCGAAGTTGACGATCAGCGGGACGACCGCGATGCCTGCCGCGGCGGCTGCTGACGGCGGCAGGTCCGACGCTGAATCGGTGACGATCGCGACGCGGCTCACGTGGCTCCTCCTCCAACGCGCTGCCCACCCCCGGTTCGGGCGATCATACGGGGCTGATGCGAGGCCCCGTCAGGTCGCCGGCGCGCCCGGAGCTACGCCCACCTCGTACTCGACCGAGCGCAGCCGCGACAGGGGCAGGATCGCGATCGCAAGGAGGCCAAGCGTCGCGATGAGGATTCCGTCGATCCCGAACGGGCCGGCAGCGGCTCCGCCGAGGAACGCTCCGCCGATCTGGCCGAGGGCGAGGAAGACCGAATAGAGACCCATGATCGCGCCGCGGTCGGCCGGGTAGGCCTCGCTCACGTCGGCCAGGAGGCCCAGGGCGGCCGGCGTGGCCCCGGCGAGGACAAACAGGCCGCCGGCCGCTGCGAGTCCGAAGGCGAGCAGGTAGAGGTCGGGTTGGCCGCGGCTGTGATTGATCACGACCGCCGACCCGACGGTCACGGCGCCGCCGAGGATTCCGTACAGGATGATCGTCGTCCGGCGCATGTTCTTGAACCGGTCGCCCCAGTACCAGAGCCCGGCGAAGAACACGACCAATCCGACGGCGGCCCCGAGCGCGATCTGGGCACCCTGGAACTGGCCCATCAGGAGCTGGTCGGCGAATCGCGGATCCGGCTGCCTGATGAGCTGGAAGATCGACTGGCTCGTCCACAGCCCGAGGGCCGCGTTGATCGCGATCCAGGTCGGGGCGAGCAGCCAGACGTGGGAGCTCGTCAGGAGGGCGAGATACCGCCGCCACCCGAAGTGCGGCGCATCGAGCGTCGCCTTCTCACCGGCCGGGGTCGCGACGCCAACCCGGTAGATGAGGAACGACACCCCGTAGATCACGGCGTTGAGGAGGAACGCGTCGCGGCCCATGCCGGACCACACTCCCGGGATGCCGTCGTACAAAAGGCCGGCGAGAACGAAGCCCACCCCGAGGCCGGCGAGTGTCGCTCCCTCGAAACGGGCCGACATTCGTCCACGGAGCAGCTCGTTGCCCGCCGTCGCCATCGCGATGAAGCCGAGGATCGACGGGACGGAGGCCGCTGTCGACGCGCCCTCGAGCCAGCGGGTCGCGCCGATCACGAAGATGTCCGTCGACGCCCAGGTCATGACGACCGCGATGACGCCGAAGATCGGCCCGACCTGCATGATCCGGTGGTGGCCGAACCGGTCGGACAGCAGACCGAACGGGGTTGACAGGACGAGCTCAGCGGCGAAGAACGTCGCGGTGAGCAGCGCGAGCGTCAGCTCGTTGGTATTGAGGACGCGGTCCGCGTAGAAGACGAGCAGCCCGCCGGTCAACCCGGTGCTGAGGCGCAGCGTGAACGTGCCGAAGAGCACGGCATACAGCGAGCGGGTCACACTGAAAGCGTAGCGGGCCTGCCCGCCTAGAATGCGGCGATGCCCGAATCCCTCCTCGTCCCGGTGCCGCTCGCGCGGGGCCGGCGCGGCGCCGTCGTCGCTCCCCATCACCTCGCGACCGCTGCCGGCCTCGAGATCCTTGCCGCCGGCGGCTCGGCCGTCGACGCGGCGATCGCGACGAACGCCGTCCTCGGCGTCGTCATGCCGAGCGGCTGCGGGATTGGCGGGGATGCGTTCTGGCTCCTCTGGGACGCGGCGTCCCGTCGCCAGCACGCCTTGAACGGGTCCGGCCGAGCCGCCGCCGCGGCCGACGCCGGGCGGCTTCGCGAGCAGGGGCTGCGTACGCTCCCGCTACACGGGGGCCTGTCGATCTCGGTTCCCGGTGCGGTTCGATCGTGGGGAGACGCGCACGCCCGCTTCGGGCGGCTGTCACGGGCGGTCATCCTCGGCCGGGCGATCGAGCTCGCGGACGGCGGTTTCCCGGCAACCAACTCGTTCATCAGGGCGGTTGAGCGGACGGCGGAGATCGTCGCGCGGGACATCGGCCCGGACTCCGGTTTCGAGCGGGTCTACCGGCCGCACGGCTGCGCCTGGCGTCCCGGCGAGCTCATCCGGCTGCCGGCCCTCGCCGCCACGCTGCGCCTGCTCGCGGAGGACGGCTTCGAGGCGTTCTACACGGGCGACCTCGCCGAACGCCAGGCTCGCGCCCTCGCCGCGGCCGGCTCGGAGATCACCGCCGCGGACCTCGAGGCGCACGAGTCCACGTGGACGAACCCGATCTCGACCACGTACCGCGGGGTCCGCATCACGACCCACCCGCCGAACAGCTCCGGTCTCGTCGCCCTCGAGCTGCTCAACATCCTCGAGAAGTTCGATCCGCCGGCCGCGGCGGTCTTCGCCGCCGGACGCGGCGCTGATGCCCGCTGGGTCCACCTCGGGATCGAGGCGTCGAAGCTCGCGATGGCGGATCGGGATGCCCACCTGACCGATCCGGACTTCCACGTGATCCCGATCGACCGGCTCCTCGACAAGGCATATGCGGCGGAGCTCGCCGGGCAGATCGACCCGGCCCGGGCCGCGCGCCCCCCGGCCGCGACGGCGCCCAGAGGCGGCGGCACGATCTATCTCGCGGTGGTCGATGGGGAGGGCAACGCGATCAGCCTGATCGAGTCGAACTACATGGGCTTCGGGTCCGGGATCGTCGACCCAGATACCGGGATCCACTACCAGAACCGGGGCTCGTACTTCAGCCTCGATCCCGACCACCCCAACGTCCTTGCCCCGGGCAAGCGGACCCTCCACACCCTGATGCCAGGGATGCTCTTCCGGGACGACGCTGCGCCGTGGGTCGTGGCCGGGTCGATGGGCGGCGACGCGCAGCCCCAGATCCATGCCCAGCTCGTCTCGTGCCTCGTCGACGGCGGCGTGGACGTCGGCGCCGGCGTGGCCTCGCCGCGCTGGTACGTCCAGTCGGACGCGCACTTCGCTCCGCCGGTCGAGGTCCGGGCCGAGCCGCGCTTCGCCCCGGGCGTGCTCGAGGAGCTGGAGGCGATGGGCCACCCGGTGACCCGGACCGAGCCCTTCGACAGCTGGCTCGGCCACTGCCACGCGATCGAGCTGGTGAGCGGCGGACCGGGCGCCAGGGACGGCTCGCTGGCCGCGGCGACGGACCCCCGGAGCGACGGACGGCCCGCCATGCGTTGACGGCAGGGCTGGCTATACTCCTCCGTGCCGGTGGCAGGCTGCGCTCACACGAGGCCGCCACCGGTCTCCATGCCGGCGAGGCGGGAGGGCGCAGGCGGAGGGCGGCGTGACCTCGAACGTCGGGCAGAACTACCCGTACACGAGCGAGACCGAGTCGGACCGCGCCGCGACGGTCGCCCGCCTCGTGGCCGCCCGCGAGGGGCTCGCCACCACGATCTCCGCCGAAACGACGCCGCTCGACCCCCACGACCGTTGGTGGGTCTGGAAGTGCCCGACGAAGGGATGCCCGGGCCTCCTCCACGCGGCCGGCTACGCCCGCGACCTCCATGCCATGTGGGTCGTGTGCGACGGGACGTGCGCAAAGACGTTCCTGCGCTAAGAGCGCGGGGCGCCGGATGACCGACCCCGGACTCTCCGCCCACCGCCGCCAGCTCGTCGTCGACGGCATCGGGATCATCGTCACCGCGGCGGGCTTCGGGTTCGTGTACGGGGTGGCCGCCGGCGCGGCGGGCTTCACGCTCCTCGACGCGAGCGCGATGAGTGTCATCGTCTTCGGGGGGGCCGCCCAGTTCGCCGCCATCGGCTACGTCGCCGGCGGATTCTCGTGGCTCGGGATCGTCCTGCTGACCGCGTTCCTCAACGCGCGGCATGTCCTCTACTCCGCTGCGCTCGCCCCGTGGCTCGCCGACCGCCGCCTCGCCGAGCGGGCAGTCATGGCCCACCTCCTGACCGACGAGGCATTCGCGCTGTCGATCACCCACTTCCGGCGCGTCGGGCGGGCCGACACGTGGGGCTACTGGTTCGCCGCGATCGGGGCGACGTTCATTCCGTGGAACCTCGCGACGATCGCCGGGGTGCTCGTCGGCGGCGCGATTCCGGACCCGTCGCGATTCGGGCTGGGCGTCGTCTTCCCCGCGGCGATGGCCGGGCTCGCCGTCGGCCTGGCGACGGGCCGGCGCGAGATTGTCGCGGCGGTCGTCGGCGCGGTCCTCGGCGTCGCGATCTCGCTCGCCTGGGACCCGGCCATCGGGATCATCGCCGGCGGGTTGGGCGGACCGCTCGTGGCCCTGGCGCTGCCCGGCGCGCCGATGCGGGAGCGCTATCCCGGCGATCCGGTCCCGCTCGGTGTGGCCCACCCGGAACGGCTGATCGACGAGGGCGGGCTCGAGGGCCCGACGGATCGGCGGCCGTGAGCCTCGTCCCGCTCGCGTTCCTCATGGCGCTCGTGACGTATCCGTCGCGCGCGCTGCCGCTGCTGCTCGTCCGGTCGGCGCGCTTCCCCGCCCCGCTGCTCGCCTACCTGCGACTCGTCGGCCCGGCCGTGCTCGCTGCGCTTGCCGCGGTCAATACCGTGGTCGTCGTCGAGACGGCGGCCGATGGCGGGCGTATCGCGTCATTCCATGTCGGAGTCGAGTGGATCGCGGTGCTCGTGTGTCTCGCCCTCGTCGCCTGGCGAAAGAACCTGTTCCTCGGCATCGCGGCCGCGGTCGCGATCGTCGCGCTGGCACGCGCGGCGGGAATCGGTTAGCCGCGGCTGGCCTCGGCCTCGATCTCGACGAGCAACGACGGATCCATCAACGCCGACACCTCGACCATCGTCGCGGCCGGGCGGATCGCCCCGAAGACCTCGCCGTGGACCGCGCTGATCGCGGCCGATGAGCCGGCGATGTCGACGACGAACATCCGCGTCCGGACGACGTCGGCGAGCGAGAAGCCGCCCTCCTCGAGGGCGCGGCCGATGATCTCGAACACGGCCCACGCCTGGCCCGCGGCGTCGCCCGGGTGCCGCGAGCGCCCGTCCGGTCCCGCGTCCGTCGTGCCCGCGACCCAGCACGAATCGCCGACGACGACCGCGCGGCTGTAGCCGGCGACCGATTCCCACGGGCCGCCCGACGAGACGAGCCGCCGGCTCACCGCGGGACCGCTCACCGCCGTGTCACCGGCGCCAACCGGCGACGACCGGGTCGCGCGCGATCGCCACGAGGAGCCCGGCGAGGAGCGTCGTCCGGGGCACGATCGAATCGACCTCGAGGTACTCCGCCGGCGAGTGGTCGTTGCCGCCGATCGGGCCGAGCCCGTCGATGGTGGGCACGCCGAGGCCCGCGGTCGTATTTGCATCCGACGCGCCCCCGGTGAGCGTGTCGCGCACTTCGAACCCGAGCCGCTTCGCCACGGCCTGGACATGCTCGACGAGCCGCCCGGACCGCTCGAGCTTCTCCATCGGCCAGTGGCGGCCCATCTGTTCAGCGTCGACCCGCGTGTCCGGCACGGTCGTCGACGCGGCCAGCTCGCGGATCGCTGCCTCGGCGGCCTCGAGGTCCGCCCGCGCGACCGCCCGGACGTCGACCTCGAGCGTGCACCGCTCCGGCACGACGTTCGGTCGCGTCCCGCCGCTGATCACGCCCGGATTCACCGTGACCTCCGGCCAGCGCCCGTTGAGCGCCTGGAGCGCGGCCACGAGCCGGGCCGCCTCAACGATCGCGTTGCGGCCCTTCTCCGGCTCGACGCCGGCGTGGGCCGCGCGGCCGTGGACGGTGAGGCGCAGGTCGAGGATCCCCTTGCGGGCGGACACGATGTCGCCGTTGGCGCGGGCACATTCGAGGACGAGGCAGGCGTCGGCGTTCGCGGTGAGCGCCCGGATGTGGGGGCTCGAGCTCGGCGAACCAATCTCCTCGTCCGGGTTGGCGACGAACACGAGCCGCTCGAACGGCAGACCGCCGAGCGTGCCGCGAACCGCCTGGATCGCGTAGAGCCCTGCGAGCAGGCCGGACTTCATGTCCGTGACGCCCGGCCCGTACGCCCGGCCGCCCTCGATCCGGAACGGCCGCTCGGCCGCCGTGCCCTCGTCGAACACCGTGTCGAGATGGCCGATGAGGAGGAGCCGCGGTCCGGCCCCCGCCCCCTCGAACGTCCCGACGACCGTCTCGCCGAGCGTGTCGTGGGCCCGCTGCTCGACCTTGGCACCCATGCGCTCGAGAAACTCGGCCGTCCACTGCCCGACCGCATCGACGCCCGCCTTCGAATAGCTGCCGCAGTCCGTGTTGACGAGGCGCTCGAGATCGGCGAGGTAGGACGGGAGCGCCTGTTCGACGCGTTCGCGGAGCGCCTCGAGATCAGCCTGCTCGACTCCGCCACCGGGCTCCGCGGCCGTCTTCATCGGGGCAGTCTATCGAGACGTTGGTATCCTGCGCGAACCGTGCGCCTCGTCGAGATCCGCCTGCTCGATGGCCCGAACGTCTACCGGCTCGAGCCGGTGGTGAAGGTCGAGCTCGGCATCGGGCGGCGGCGAAGCTGGTACGGCAAGCGTATCCCGGCCCGCCACGCCCTCGTCGCGCTCGGGGCGACCGTCCCGGCCGGCGACTGGCCGGATGGCGTCGCCGCGGTCGTGGCCTGGATCCGCCGGCTTCGAGCGGACCACGGCGAGGGCACCGGCGGTGGCAGGGTCCACCGGTCGTCCGATCCCGGCCACTGGATCATCACCTGGCCGTGGACGGGCGCCGAGCGGGCACGAACGATCGCCGAGGCGGCCTTTGCGCTCGCGGAGCGGAACACCTCGCCGCTCCGCAAGGATGAGCTCACGCCCGGGCAGACGCGGGCCCTCGAGGGGTGGACGCGGCGGATCGAGGCCGCGGGCGCGACCCCGCCGTCCTGGATTCGCGACACCGATCGGCATGTCCCGATCGTCTCGATCAGCGGCACGAACGGCAAGAGCACGGTCACCCGCCTGATCACGCACATCCTCCTGCTCGCCGGCCGGCACGTCGGAACGACGACCTCCGACGGTGTCCTCGTCGACGAGCGGATGGTCGACCCGGGCGACTGGACGGGGCCGGCGGGCGCCGCCCAGATCCTCGAGCGGAGCGACATCGACGTCGCGGTGCTCGAGACCGCGCGGGGCGGGATCGTCCTGCGCGGGGTCGGCTACGAGTCGAACGACGCGAGCGTCCTGACGAACGTCTCGTCCGACCATCTCGATCTCCAGGGAATCCACACCCTGCCCGAGCTTGCCGAGGTGAAGTCGGTCATCAACCGGATCACGAAGCCGTCCGGCTGGGTGATCCTCAACGGCGACGACCCGTTCGTCGCGGCGGTCGGGCGGCGGGTGCGGTCGAAGCTTGCCTACTTCTCGCTCGACGGGAAAGCGTCGGTCGTCCGTCGCCACGTCGCGTCCGGCGGCCGCGCCTACCTCCTCGAGGACGGCGACATCGTCGAGGCCGAGGGCGAGCGGCGCTCGACGATCATCGCCGCGGCGGATGTCCCGATCACGATCGCCGGGCTCGCCCGCCACAACGTCGCAAATGCGCTGGCCGCTGCCGGCGCGGCACGAGGGCTCGGGGCGACGCTTGCCCAGGTCCGCGATGGGCTCCGCGACTTCCGCCCGTCGTCGGAGCGCTCGCCGGGCCGGCTCAACCTGTTCCGGGTCGGCTCGAAGGTCGTGATCGTCGACTTCGCCCACAACGAGGCGGGCATTGGGGCCATCCTCGACGTGGCCGAGGGAATCGCGGCCGGCGGGGCCGGGCGGACGGCGCCGATCACGGCGATCATCGGGACGGCGGGCGACCGGCCGGACGACACGCTGCGGGGCATCGGCCGGGTCGCCGGAAAGCGGGCCCAGCGTGTCGTGATCAAGGAGACGCTCAAGTACCTCCGCGGCCGGACGCGGGAGTCGATGATCGGCGAGCTGCTGGCCGGAGTCCGAGCCGCGGGTCGCTCCACCTCCGACATCGCCATCTACGAATCGGAGACGGAGGCACTCCGCGCGGAGGTGACCCTCAACGGCGCACCGGCCGGCGGGTCCGACGCGGGCCGGGTGATCGTCATCATGTGCCACGAGGAGCGCGAGGAGGTCTTCAAGCTCCTCGAGACGCTGGGCGCGCGGCCGGTCGATGTCGTCTCAGAGCTGACCGAGCTCATCCCGCGCCTCCAGGGCCGCCCGCGCGGCTAAGGCGCCTCTTCCAGGCCGTCCGCCAGGCGGGAGTATCAGCGGGCGCGGCGGAGGGCGACGAGCGAGAGCATCTCGTAGGCAAGGTTCGCGGCGAGCGTCGCCGTCTGCCCGGCCGGGTCGTAGGCGGGGATCACCTCGACGACGTCGAAGCCGAGGAAGTCGATCCCGGTGAGGCCGCGCAGGACGACGAGCATGTCGTGGGCCGACGGACCGCCCGCCTCGGGCGTGCCCGTGCCGGGTGCGAAGGCCGGGTCGACGACGTCGATGTCGAAGCTGATGAACGCCTTCTTCTTGCCGACCCGCTTCCGAATTCGCTCGGCGGTCTTCTCCGGCCCGAGGTCGAAGACCTCCTCCGTCGTGATGTATTCGAGGCCCAGCTCGTCGCGGAGCCCGGTCCAGTCGTCCTTTTCGTAGAGCCCGCCACGTAGCCCCACCTCGATCGAGTGGGCGACGTCGACAAGGCCTTCCTCGATCGCGCGGCGCATCCACGTCCCGTGGTTGTACTTCTCGCCGAAGTAGCTGTCCCAGGCGTCCGTGTGGGAGTCGAAGTCGATCACGGCGACGGGGCCACGCGACTTCGTCGCACGGAGATGGGGCAGCGTGCAGGCGTGGTCGCCGCCGATGAGGAGCGGCACGACGCCGGCCCCGACGATCGGGGCGACTGCCTTCTCGATCGCCTCGTAGCTCCGCTCGATGTAGCCGGGCACGATCGCCACGTCCCCGTAGTCGACGCACGACAGGACGTCGAACGGCTTGACGTCGAGGTTCGTGTTGTACGGGCGGAGCATGACGCTCGCGGTTCGCACCGCGGCCGGCCCGAACCGTCCGCCGACGCGGTACGTGACGCCGGTGTCGAACGGCACGCCGACGATCGCGACGTCGACTTCCTCGAGCGTCCGGACGTGGGGCAGGCGAGCGAACGTGGTCGGCCCCGTGAACCGGGGCGAGGCGAGCGAGTTTTCGGGAACGTAACGCGGCTTCGAACGCGGCAAGGTCGCCTCCTCCCCAATTGTCACCCGGGGACCGCCAAACAGGTTCCCAGGGGCGATTCGCGGCGATCGTAGTCAGGAACGGCTATGGGGTGGCCGCTTCTGGCGTTCGATCCTGGCTAGCGGTCCTGGCATGAAGGATAGGCAAGTTGCGGAGCGCCGCCGAGACCGGACTACCCCTCCGGCGCCTCGAGCTCCCCCGGATCGGCAAATGCCGTCGCCCCGTGGGCGGCTCCGGCGGCGGCCATCGCCTCCCGGTAGACCGCGATCGCGTCGTCGACGCACATGACCACGAGATCGCCCGGCTTCGCCCGCCGGAGCGCCGTCCGGACGGCCGTGATCTCCTCGAGGACCTTCTCCGCCTTCGTCGTCCGTGCGCCGGCGTTGCCCCGCGCCGCCCGGACTCCTTCGACGACGTTCGTCGCGGAGACCCCCGGGGCGCGGCCGCGGAGGTTCTTGTCCTCGCGGACGATGATCTCGTCGAACGCCGCGGCGGCGAGCGCCCCGTACTCGCGCTGGTCGTCGTCGCGCCGGTCGCCCGGGATCCCGATCACGCCGATCGCCCGCCCATTGCCGGCCGAGCCGTTCGTCGCCGGCTTGATCCGGCCGGCCGCCGTCTGTGGCTCGGCCATCATCCGCCGGACGAACTCCGCGAGCTGGCGCATCCCGTCGACGTTGTGGCAGTAGTCGATCACGACCCGAACCCCGCCCACGTCGACCAGGTTGAGCCGCCCGGGCGCCTGGAAGAACGAGGTCGTGAACGTCCGGAGGCCCTGCCGGATGTCGTGGAGATGGGCGCCCGCGGCCCAGGCGGCCGCAGCCGCGGCCAGGGCGTTCGCGACGTTCATCCGCGCCTTGCCACCGAACGTGGCCGGCGCTAGGTGGGTGTAGAGAACAGGCATCTTGCGCGGGCCGTGCTTGAGGACGATCAGCTCCCCCTCCGGCGTGGCCTCGAGGCAGAACGCCGCGTTGCCCCGGCTCGTGTGGCCGTCGACCCGATCGAACCCGTCCTCGCCCTTCTGCGTCGCCATGCTGAACAGGACGACTCGACCTGCACAGTGGCGGCCCATCCGGTAGACGTGCGGGTCGTCGGCGTTGAGCACGGCCGTGCCGGACCGCGGCACCGCCTCGACGACGACCGCCTTGACGTTCGCGAGCTGGCCGAGCGAATCGATCCCCCCGAGTCCGAGGTGATCGCCGGTGACATTCGTCACGACCGCGACGTCGTTCCGGTCGTAGCCGAGCCCCTCGCGCAGGATCCCGCCCCGGGCGACCTCGAACACCGCGGTGTCGACGGTCGGGTTCTGGAGAACCATCTGGGCCGACTTCGGGCCGGACATGTCGCCCCGCTTGATGAGCCGTCCGTCGACGACGATCCCGTCGGTCGACGTCATCCCGACCCGCCTGCCCATGAGCTTGAGGATGTGGCTGATCATCCGGACCGTCGTCGTCTTGCCGTTCGTGCCGGTCACCGCCAGGATCGGGATTCGGGCCGCCGTTCCGGGCGGGAACAGCAGGTCGATCACCGGCCGGGCGACGTACTGCGGCTCGCCCTCGGTGGGATGGGTGTGCATCCGGAACCCGGGCGCGGCGTTGACCTCGACGATTCCGCCGCCCGTCTCGCGAACGGGTGAGGCGATGTCCGGTGCGATGAAGTCGATCCCCGCGACGTCGAGGCCGACGATCCGGGCGGCCGTCTCGGCGATCTCGACGTTGTCCGGGTGGGCCTCGATGGTCCGGTCGATCGAGGTGCCGCCGGTCGACATGTTGCCGGTGAGCGCGAGCTTGATCCGGATTCCCGCGGGGGGCACGTCGTCGAGCCCGAAGCCCTGGGCGCGGAGGAGCTCCTGGGCCGCCTCGTCCACCTTGATCCGGGTGAGGACCTTCTCGTGCCCGATCCCCCGGCGCGGATCGGCGTTCGCGATGTCGACGAGCTGGCGAACCGTGTGCTCGCCGTCGCCGGTCACGCTGGCCGGCACCCGCTCGGCCATCGCGGCGAGCTTGCCGCCGATGACCAGGCAGCGGTAGTCGTTGCCCGCGACGTATGTCTCGACGACCACATCGCCCGCCTGGCTCTGGGCGGCGGCGCCGGGGAATGCCTTGCGGACCGCCTCCTCCGAGCGGAGGTCGAGATGGACGCCCCGGCCGTGGTTGCCGTCGAGAGGCTTGACGACGCACGGGAAGCCAATTCGCTTGGCGGCGGCGACCGCTCCCTCCTCCGATGAAACGACCGCCGACTTCGGGACCGGCAGGCCGGCCGAATCGAGGAGCCGATTCGTCAGGCCCTTGTCCGACGCGATGTCGACCCCGATCGCGGACGTTCGCGAGGTCATCGTCGCGCGGAGCCGCTGCTGGTGGACGCCCTGCCCCAGCTGGACGAGCGAGTGGCGGTCGAGGCGGATGTACGGGATGTCGCGGCTGACCGCCTCGTCGATGATCGCCTGGGTCGACGGCCCGAACGCCTGGCGCTCGGCGAGGAGGATGAGCCGCTCGAGCTCGGCGATGAGGTCGATGGTGTAGGCGGGATCGTTCGGCGCGACGAGGTGGTTGATGAGCGCGACCGCCATCCGGCCGGCCTCGATCCCGACGTTCTCCTCGCGGTACTCGTAGATGACGTTGTACTGGCCGTGGTCACCGGTCGAGCGGGTCTTGCCGTGGCGGACGTTCGTGCCGGCGAGGTTCTGGAGCTCGAGCGCGATGTGCTCGGCGATGTGCCCGGCCCACGTGCCCTCCTTGAGCCGGCTGATGAAGCCGCCCCGCCGGCCGAGCGAGCAGGCGTGGTCCTCGAGCGACGGCAGGAGCTCGACGAGTGCCTCGGTGAAGCCCGGGATGAGGTTCGAGGGGAACTCCTCGAGCACCCCGAGGTCGACGAGCATCCGGATGACCTGCTCGCGCGCCCAGTAGTTCGGGCCCCTGAGGCTCCGCGCCTCGATGATCCGGAGGGTCGGCTCAGGGCGGACGCTCTTCGGGCGCCGTTCCGGGCCGCTCCATCGGGCGTCCGCGTTCGAGAGGGCCGCAGCAGGGGTGGCGGGCGCGGCCTTCCGCTTCGACCGGGGCGGAGGCACGGTCTGGGCCACGATTCACTCCTCGGCAGGGCGCAGTGGCGGGAGTGTACGTCGATTTGTGGCGCTCGCGGTCACCCGCCACCGGGTGCTCTTCGCGTGACTGGCAGTCAACAAACCGGCGGGAAGGTTCGCTGTCCGCCTCCAGGATGGCCCGCGGGGCCACTTTTCGAGCCACTTGGTGTCTCTGAGTCACGGATCAGCGCCCAGAGGACGCGTCTTCGGCCGTCAGGTCCCGATTTGTTGACTGTGAGACACGGCCCCGGAGCGGGCCCTCAGTTCGAGGCGGCCCCGCCGGGCAGGGCGTGGAGCGCGGGGGTGGCGATCCGATGGCGGCGCCGGAGGTCGAACCGGTACCCGGACGGGAGCGAGTGGAGCACGACCCCGCTGATCATCAGCGGGCGGTGGCCCTTCACCTCCCAGGCGTCGGTTTCCGAGCCCGAGCCGTCCACGACCGTGATGCTGCCCCGCCCGATGACCTCGAGCTGGTGATCCGGGCCGACGACCCCGGCCGTGTCCTCGTCGACCCCGATTCCGAGCAGGCTCGGGTTCTGGGCGATGAGGCTGAGCAGCCGCCCGAGCCGGTTCCGCTGCTGGAAGTGCTGGTCGACGATGACCCCCGGGATCAAGCCGAGGCCCGCGGAGATCTGGGCCATCCGCTGCTTCGGGGTCGCCCCGGACGCTCCGAACGCGATCATGTGGCTGCTCAGCGCGCTCGCGCCGGCGGATGTGCCGGCGACGACGGCGCCGTGCCGGAAGCGCTCGAGGATCGCGTCGGCCAGGCGGGTGCCGCCGATCGTCGAGGCGAGGCGGAGCTGGTTGCCGCCGGTCAGGAAGATCCCCGTCGCGTCGCGCAGCAGGAGGGCCGCCGACTCGTCGTTCGCCTGCGGCCGGGTCACCGCGTGGAGCGGCCGAACCCGGCTCACCCCGAGCCCGCCGAACACCGCCTTGTACCGCTCGCCCGCCTCTGCCCCGAGGGACGACGCGGTCGAGATGACGACGATCGTGGCGTCCGGGCCGCCCGCGAGCGTGACGAACCGGTTGAGGATGACCCGGTCGCGGACCTTGTCCTCGGCGCCGCCGATGATGATGACTGACCCTTCGGTCACGAGCGCGCTCGCCTCCGGTTGAACGTGATCGAGAGGATACCCGGCCCGGCGTGCGGGCCGCACTGGGTCCATCGTCCCACCCTCGCCACCTGAGCCTCGAGCGGTCATGGCCTCGGGGGTGAGGGGTCCGGGCCCGCGGCACGCGGCGGTAGTGGCAGCGGGCCGGCGTCGATCCCCTCGGCAGCCTCGAAGTCCTCGAACGCCTCGCCGGTTGCCGGCTCAGGCTCGAAGAACGTCGTCGCGATCAGGGTCGGCACGATTGCGCTGAGGATGACGACCGTGACGAGGATCGTGTAGGTCGGCTGGTCGATGTGGCCGTTCGTCAGGCCGTACAGGGCGGCGATCGTGCCGAACGTGAGCCCGGTGGACATGAGCAGCGTCGTGTAATTCGCGTCCCGCGTCGGCAGGCCGAAGGCGCGGGCCGCCGGCCACACGCCCATCACCTTGGCACCGACTTTGACGGCCAGGTAGAGCCCGATCAGCCCGGCGCCAGCGGCCATTGCCGGGAGCGACACGAGCGAGCCCGCCTTCAGGAAGTAGAACGGAGTCAGCAGGGAGAACGCCGTGGCCCGCATACGCTGGACGAGCACCCGATCGGCGACGAACACGCCCGCGACCGCCAGGCCGATGAGATAGGCGGGCAGGACGGCCTCGCTGCCGGCCACCTGGGCGATGCCGCCGACGGCGAGGAGAACGAGGAACAGGAACTTGATCTCCGGCTCCGACACCCGACCGGGGACATGGGCAACGAGAAGGCGGGTCAGGCGCGGCACCAGGAGGACCGCGAGGGCCGTCGCCGCGGCAAACCCGATGAGAATCGGGCTGACATTTGCGAACAGGAACCCGAGGAACAGGACCGTGCCAAGGTCCGTGACGAAGCAGGCGGCCAGGATCAGCTTGCCGAGCTCCTGGCGGGCGAGCCCCGACTCAATCATCACGGCGTAGACGACGGCGACCGAGGTGGTCGACAGCGCGAGGCCAGCGATCTCGGAGGCCTCGAGTGACCAACCGAGCCCGAACCTGGCGACAGCAAAAACAGCCGCAAAGGGCGCGGCGAAGGATACGGCCCCGATCACGAGGCTCGGCCGAAGGTGCCGGCGAAGTGAGTCCGGATCGATCTCGGCCCCGGCGAGGAACGTGAGGAGGACAGCGCCGAAGGCAGCCAGGAAGTCGATCCAGGGGGTGGTGTGAAGCCCCAGGAAGTTGCCGCCGATGACGCCCATCCCGATCTCGACAAGGGCGACCGAGATTCCGATCCGGATCGAGACGAGGCTTGCGAGCAGGGCGAGCCCGATCCACAGGGCAGCCACGAGAAAGTCGTTATCCACGCGAGCACCTCCGGGGGCAGAAGAACGCCCCTGGCTGTCGATCAGTCAGGAGCCATCAGCCCAAGGAGGGCGGTTCAGGCGCGGAGCTGCGCCTCGGCGGACGCCATCGCCGGCGTTGCGAGCGTACGGTCGGGGGGACGATCGGTCAATCCTCGCTGTCGCCGAACCGCCGCGAACCCGTGTGACAATCGGCGGCGTGGAACCGCCGCTCCGCGATCCCGCTCGTCGAAGGACCCGGCGGGTTCCCATACCGCCAATGCCGGATCCGGCGAGCCTCGTGGGAGCCCCGACGCGGCGTCGCGCCGGCGTCTTTCGGCGTGCCCTCCGGCGCGAGGCGTCCCGATTGAGGGACCGGCGGCGGATCGCGGCGATGGCAATCCTCATCGTCGTGTTCGGGGTCGTGGCCGCCGGGCTCGCCGCCCGCGGTGAGCTCAGCGGCGCGGACGCCCGGGCGTACTGGGCAGGGGTCCGGATCTGGCTGAGCGGCGGGGATCCATACCACCCGACCGGCCCGTTCCTCCCCTACGTCTATGCCCCCTGGATGCTCCCCCTCTTCACGCCGTGGGCGCTCCTGCCGTGGGACGTCGCGTGGGTCGTCTGGCGAGGAGCCACGATCCTCCTGCTGCTCTGGACCATCGACTGGGCATATCGCCGCCGGCCGCTCGAAACGGCGCTCATCGCCGTGTTCCTCGCCTTCCCGGTCGCGGCCAACCTCGACACCGGCAACGTCACGCTGCTCCTCGCGCTCGCGGTCTGGTACGCGCAGTTCAGCAGGCCGCGGCTGGCCGGGCTGTTGTGGGGCCTCGCGACGTGGATGAAGTGGGCCCCGGCGCCGCTGTGGCTCGTCCTCGCTCCGCGGGCGCGGGCGTGGGGCCTCGTCTGGCTCGGTCTCTCTGCGTTGCTCTCGCTCGCGACGCTGCCACTCACGATCGTCCAGTTCCAGGCGCTGTTCGGGTTCGGGGCGCGGCCGATCCGGCTCGACTACCTCGTGCTGCTCTGGCCGCTGGTGCCGTACCTGTGGCGACGCGAGGAGCCGCTCGGGTTCCTGCGGCCGTCGGCCTGGCGAGCGTTCGCGGGCCGGGTACGTGAGGCGGTCGCCCGGCGGGAGGTTTCCGACCGGGTCCGCGCCTTCCTCGGCCTGGGCGCCTGAGCGTCAGGCGGGGGCGTCCCGCGCAGCCCGCGGCGGCTCTACCACCGGACGGAAGAGGATGAGCGCGACGCCGTAGAGCGCGACACCGGTGAGGAACGCGACGCGCGGACCAACGTCCAGCGAGCCTGTCGACGTGTTCACGGCGTCGATGATCAGGCCGCCGACCGCGACGGACAGCGGGGTCGAGGCACCGGTCGCGACGTTCGAAAGGCCCATGTACCGCCCCGCGTCGGCCTTCGGGATGATGTCGGTCATCAGGGCCCAGTCGACCGACAGGAACATTCCGGCAGACCCCCCAAAGAGCGCGGCACCGACGAGGGCGAAGTCGACCGTCGGGGCGAGGGCCACGATCGTCACCCCGACCGCCCCGATCGCGCAGGCGGCGTAGATCACCGGTTTTCGGCCGATTCGGTCGGAGGCGCGCGCGGCCGGGATGATCGCAATGACATTGGCGACGATGACCACGACCAGCATCGCGAGGTAGAGCTGGTTGGCGGCGGCCTGGCCGAGGCGGTGGGTGAACTCGAGGTAGACCAGCGCGAGATTGACGAGGATGCCGCCGCCCATGAGGAAGAACAGGCGCGAAGCGACGAGGTAGACGTACGAGCGCTCCTTGAGGATGTCGGTCGCCCACGCCTCGCGGGCGATCCTCCCCCAGGACCTCCCGCCGCGCGGCTTGGGTGGCTGCCCCTCGCCCACGTTGCGGACCACGCTGACCATCGTCACGAGCTCGACGACGGCGATCGCGATCAGCGCGAGCGGCAGGTAGTCGGCCGGCGGGCGGCCTTCCAGCGTGGCCGCGGCGCGCTCGGCGGCCGTGAGGCTGGCCGCGAGCGAGGCAATTCCAAAGCCGATGACGTTGCCGAGGATCTGCATGAGGCCGACCATCGCGCTGGCCAGGCCGACCTGCCGGCTCGGCACGAGGTCCGGCACATACCCCTGGAATGGGCCGCGCGCGATGTTCGTGCTGAACGCCAGAAGGACGACGAAGGCCGCAATTGCGAGGAGCGTGTTCGAGTAGGCGATCCCGAGGAGGAAAACGACGTCGAGCAGTGAGCCGATGACGATCCACGGCTTGCGCCGGCCCCAGCGACTCACCGTGTAGTCGCTGATCGCCCCGACCGTCGGCTGGATGATGATCCCGACGATCGCCCCACCCACGCCGACGAGGAAGAGCGTTCGACCCACTTCGAGCGCGGGAACCCAGCCCTCGTACAGGATCCGGTTCTGGACGACGAGGCCGACGGCGGCGTCGATCGCGGTCAGGCCCAGCCAGTAGGCGGAGATCCGGGCGAGGTGGGCGAAGGGCAGCGCCGCGGTGGGTCTGCCGCGGGCATCCGTGCCGTCGAGGACGGCCGCTTGGGTTGTCAGGGTGGGGCCCTCCTCGTTCCTACGGCGTGATCGAATTCGCGCATTGCCGGTTGGACCCGTCGGCCGCGCCCAATCCGGCCGCGCGACCGGACTCGATCATCGCGAACCAGGCTTCAAGCCCACCCGCCTGCTCGAAGGCGGCCTGTGGATCGACGGCATTCGGCACGCTCTTCGCGACCGCGAGCTTCGCGGCAGTGCCGACTTCAAAGGCAGCGAGCACCCGGTCGAACTCGACCATCATGGCGGTCCGCGGCGCCCATCCGCGGGCAACGGCGGCCTGCTCGCGGGCAGCCTTCAGCTCCCTGGCCATCTCAGCCGCCGCCCGCTCCGCGGACGCCACATCGCCGGCCGTCATCGCCGCGTCCAATGCACGGCTGAGGTCCGAGCCGTTCCCGGTGTCCGGGTTGCCAACCGCCCGGAACAGTCCGTCCCACGCCGCGCAGGCCGCGACGAAATACTCCTCGTACGACGAGGCCAGGCGGGGTTGCGGCGCGCAGGCCGCCGCTGCAACCGCCACGATCAGCACAACCGCGACACAACGCAGGCGCAATTTCTCGCCTCCTTTGCTGACGTTTCAGGCAGGGAGGGGAACGATGACCGCCTGCTCGCCCAGGGGCGGGTCGTCGCGTCGACGTTCGTTGACCGGTCGCAGGAGAAGCGCTCCGATGACGAGGAGCGCAACACCGAGAACGAGAGCCGACCGCGGGCCGATGCCAAGTTCCTGCTTGCCACCGATGAAGTCCATGAGGGGCCCCCCGAAGCCGGTGGCCAACACGCCCGCGGACGCGGTCGCAACGTTGCTCAACCCCATGAACCGGCCCGACGAGGCCTTCGGGATGATGTCGGTCATGAGGGCCCAATCGACGGCCAGGAAGATGCCCGCCGACACACCGTAGATTGCGACGCCGAGGTAGGCGATCGGGAGCGTCGGCGCGGCGGCCACGATCCCAATCCCTACGGCTCCGATTGCACAGCTCGCGTAGATCACCTTCTTCCGGCCGAACCTGTCGGACACCCGCGCCGCCGGAACGACCGACACGACGACACACAGGGCGATGATGGCGGAGTTGATGACAATCGCGCCCGCCGACTCCTCCTGCGAAAGGCCTTGGGAGCGCTTGAAGTAGAAGATCCCGAGATTCACGAGGATGGAGCCACCCGTCAGGATCGCGAGCCGGGAGCCGACGAGCCACAGGAAGCTTCGCTCGCGGAAGATGTCGGTGCCCCATGCTTCCCGAGCGATCGACAGCCAGGAGCGGCCCGCACGGGGTTTCGGTGTTCGGCCTTCTCGGACGCCCACGAAGACGGCGACCATCGTCGCGAGCTCGAAAACGCCGAGTGCGATCAGCCCGAGCGCGAACTGGTTCGTCGCCACAGCGATCGCCGCGATGGCGGCTCCTGCGACATTACCGAGGATCTGGAAGAGCCCGACCAGGGCGCTCGCGAGGCCGACCTGCTGAGCTGGGACGAGGTCGGGAACATAGCCCTGAAACGGTCCTTGTGCGAAGTTCGAACTGAACTGCAGCAGGCTGATGAACGCCGCAATCGCGAGCAGGTCGTTGGACAGCGCGATCCCGACGAGGAAGACGACGTCGAGGACCGAGCCGATGAGGATGTACGGCTTGCGGCGTCCCCAGCGGCTGGTCGTGTAGTCGCTGATCGAGCCTATCGTCGGCTGGACGATCATCGCGATGATCGCGCCGCCGATGGTCATCAGAAAAAGTGCCCCTCCCGCCTCTCCGGGACCGACCAGGCCGGTGAATTCCAGCCGGCCGGTGAGGATCACATTCAGGCCGATGAAGATCGAGGACAGGCCCAGCCAGTAGGCGGACATCGCGAGCAGCTGCCGGCGAGGCAGGAGCGTCGTCGGCCGGCCCTGGGCGTCCGTGACGGGTTCGGAACCCGGTGCGCTGGACTGCATGTGACCCCTCTCTCGGATCGAGCGCGTGATGACGGAAGACGCTCGACGCGGGCCGGTGTTACGCCCCTGCTGCGGGGACAGCCGGGACCATCCTACGCGGCCGGGGAAGCCCTCCCGGCGGGATCGAGGGTCACGCTGCTACGGCTTCGGACGAGGCGCCGATCGGCTGCCTCGGGCGCCACGAACCTGAACAGCGAGCGATCGATTGAGTAGATCCCGGTGGACGCGACGCCGATCCGCCCGAGTCGAAACGTGAAGAGCGGGTTCTCGGTGTTGCCGGCGTAGGCATGGGGCGTGCCATCGGCGGTGAGGACCGCCAGGTTTGCCTGGCCGCCGAACGTGTCGTGAAGCGCGCACAAGAGCTGGGGCACCGGTTGTGCCTCCTGCCACGCGTCCTCGAGCCAGCGAGCGCCGACCTCCGTGTCCGCCCGGCCGTGAATCCGGCCCTGCGCGCGGTAGCGAGTACGGAGCGCGCGGGTCTCGCGGAGATCGCCGTTGTGGCTGAAGATGAACCGCCCGGCCGGGTCGGCTAACGGCTGCGTGTCCGGCAGCGTCAGCGTCGAGAGCTTCGAGGGCCGCCGGAGATGGACGAGCGCGCTCGTCGTCTCGGTGGCACCGAGGGCTTCGCGCCCTGGATCGTCGCGAAATGCGCTGAGGTTGCGGTAGCTCTCGAGCCGGCCGTTCCCCGTCAGCCAGCCGGCTCCCCAGCCGAAGCCGGCGATCCCGTACCGCTCGAGCCGCTCGGCGAACGGCCACAGCTCGTCGAGCCGGAACGGCTCCGCGGCCCGGGCAACGAAGTGCTCACACATCGGCCCGGATCATACGCGGCTGCCACGTGCGATCAGCGTCCGAGGACCACCTCGCCCGCGGGACCGGACAGCACGATCGTGCCGTCGGCGCCGAGGCGACCCATCGTGACTTCGACGAGGAGGGCCCTGAGTGCCACGCGGGCGTCGATCGGGCCGCCGTCGCAACCACCCGCCACGTCCCAGCCCACGTCGACGATGTCGAGCGCACCACCCGAGCCGAACCGGTGGTCTCCGGAGAAGCCGCATCGGCCACCGTCGATGAACCGCGCGACGAACCGCGTGTCAGTGAAGGTCACCGGGGGCAGGCCTTCGAGACCAACTACGCCGATCGCCCGAACGACCCTCCACTCGCCAGCCATTAGGGCATCCGCGAGCTGCCGGCCAGGATCGCCCGCGGGCGGTAACTGCCGCGCAAGCACGATCTCCCCGGGCACGCCGGCCAGCGTGAGCCGGTCGCCGGCCACCGACCACGCCTGGGTTGCCTCGAAGACGTTCAGGAACCGCTCCTCGAGCTGGCCCCTGGCCCCTATGCAGGCCGTCGGAGGTGGCGTGACATCGGAGATCGTCATCCGGTCACCCTGGATGGTCGCCGAGAAGAGGAAGTCGTTGCACCCGGTGGATCCATATCCGCCCGAATCGCCGCCCGAGGTGAATGTGAAGTGGGGCGCGTTCTCCGCGGGCACCGCCTGGCCGCTCACCGACGTGGCCCGCCACGCGGTCCCACTCAGGTCGAACGGGGTCGGGTCGGAGGTTGGCGGCGAGGTCGACGGCGCGGATGTCCCGCAGCCCGCTAGCGCCAGGCATATGGCAGCGACAAACGCGCGGAATCTCATCGTGTGAATTCGCGCCGAATCTCGCGCTCGAACTCCGGAAAGTAGCGCTCGATGACCGGCAGGTCGAATTCGCGCAGGATCGACGTTCGCGGCTCGCGCTCGAGGAGGAACTCGAACGAGCGGCGCACGAGGTCCTCCGGATCAGGGGCGTCGGGCGCGAGCCGATCGAGATCGGCCCGGGTGACGCGGACGAGATGCTCGCCGGTCCCTCGGTCGTCGGTCAGCCGGACGCGGCACTGCCACCCGTCGCCGTCGGGTCGGCAGGCCACCTCGATCTCGGTCACGCCTGGCACGCCGGGCACCAGTACGTCGTCCGCGGCAGCTCCACTGGGAGCGGCGCCGAGCGGATGAGCGTTCCGCAGCGGTGGCAGGGCCTTCCGGCTCGGCGATAGACCGCCATTGGCGTCCGGCCCGGCGCCCGACCCACGCTCTGCATGAGAAGCCGGCGAGCGGTCGCGACGAGCCGCTCGAGCGTCGCGTCGTCGAGGTCGCGGACCCGCGCAAGCGGATCGACGCGCTCGGCGAACAACGTTTCGTTCCGCCAGATGTTGCCGATCCCCGCGAGCGCGCGCTGGTCGAGGAGGGCCTGCGAGATCGTCCAGCCGGCCCTGTCCGGATGACGGAGCCGCCGCATCACCTCGGCGGCGTGGGCCCCGGACCAGGAAGGATCGAGGAGATCCGGGCCGAGCCGGCCAAGCGACGGGTGGAGCGATTCGGTCCGCTGCTCGAACAGCTCGACGACCGGCGCGTCGAAGCACACAGCGACCGCGCCCGGTACCTCGAGCACGAGCCGTGCCCGCGACGGCGCGAGCCGCCAGCGCTCGCCGGGCCGGTACCGATGCCACGAGCCAGTCATCCGGAGATGCGTCCGCAGCTCGAGCCCGTTGTCGAACCGGACGAGGAGATTCTTGCCGCGCGCCTCGACGCCGGTCACGGTCGCGCCGACGACCCGCGCCACCTGCGGGCCGGGCATCCGCGCCCGCGCGGCCGTCACCTCGCGACCGAGGAGGTACGGACGAAGACCCGATGCGGTCCTGTGGAGCGTGTCGCCCTCAGGCACCTCGGTTGCGCGACCGTGATCCGCTGCTCGCCGCGGCCCACGGCGTCGGTGGTGCTGGCGCGGCGCGCATCAGCAGGCCGCGGTAGCCGGCGACGAAACCGGCGTCGAGGAGCGCCTGGCGATGGGGCGACTCGGTGACCGGCTGGCCATCGATCTTCGCGATGACGAGCTCGCGGACGCGGCCGTCGACGACGAGCCCACGCAGGGCCGATGCCGCGGCCCCGGCCAGCTCCGGGTCGTCGAAGGCCGGCAGGGTCTGCAAAGACGTGCCGCCACGATCGACGTAGAGGACTGCCTCGCCGTCGACGAGCACGACGTACGCGCCCGCGGCGCGCTGGAACGGCCGCCGGTCGTCATCGCCGCGGCGAGGCCACGAGATCGCGGCGCCGTACGGGTTCGCCGGGTCCGCGGCGGCGAGGAGATGAACCGTGCGCTCCCCGCGCGACGCGGCCGGCTCGCGGACCGCGCGCAATCGATCGATCGCCCCGGCCAGCGCGAACTGGGCGGCCCCGAGGCCCTCGACGAAATAGCCGCGCCGGATCCGGCCCGCTTCTTCGAGAGCCCGGAGGATCGGGTAAACGGCGCTGAACCCTCCATCGATCCCCTCCGACACCACTGCCTCGCGGGTCACGATGCCGTGCCGGTCGAGCAGGGCGAGCGACGCGGCATGAAGGCGCTCGGTCGCGGCAGGGCTCACGGCTTCTGTGGTCAGTAGCGACCACCGCCCCGCCGCCTCGGGCGGCCCGAGTGCAGTGAGCCGGCCCGGTCGGCGCCGGGCATCCCGGCCGGGCCGCTTCCAGCGGAGCGCCCGGAGCGGCGCGAACGTGTCGTTGGTCACTTCGCCCGCCCAGACGAGGTCCCACAGCGCGTCGAGGACTTCGCGGTCCGACCCGCCCCCGGCTGCCACGTACAGCTCGCGATAGAACGAGGCCCCCCGGCGTGCGAGGTGCTCCCGAATGCGTTCGTGCCGCTCGCCGGCCGGCCGCTCGGCCCCGTCGGCAAGCCCGGCCGGCCGCAGCACCTCGCGGCCTGGCCGGTAGAGCGCGATCCGGCCGTCGTCGCGGCCGAGGCTCCCCCGCCCCACCCAGGCCACCTCGCCGAGGCTGCCCAGCTCGTCGAGGAGGCGCGGCTGGTAACCGGGAACGCGGATCGGCAGGATGTCGCGCTCGAGAACGGATGCGGGGATCGGCAGCCCGGCGAGCTGATCGACGACCTCCGCCAATCGCTCGAGCGCCGCGGTCCCCCGCAGTGGCGGCAGCACGTCCCTGGCCGCGGCCACGCCCTGCCAGGCCGGCAGGAACCGCGCCAGCGCCGCGGGATCGACCGGCTCGACCTCTCGGCGGAGCCGCGCCAGCGATCGCCGGCGGAGCTGCCGCAGCACGTCCGGATCCGACCACTCTCGCTCCGAGCCGTCCGGCCGGAACTCGCCGCGGAGAATCGAGCCGGCGGCAAGCAGCCGCTCCAGCGCGTCCTCGACGATCCCGACCGGCAGCCCCCACCGCGCCGCGGGCTGAGGCGTGAGGAACGGGCCGTGTGTCCGCGCCCATCGGGCGATGAGTCCGTCAAGAGCCGCGCTCGTCGGGCCGAGGAATGCGTGCGGCACGCCCGCCGGCGGCGCGACCCCGACCGCGTCTCGGTACCGCGCCACGTCCTCGATCGCGATCCAGCGCTCCTCGCCACCGATGCGGACGGCGACCGCACGCCGCGCCCCCGCAAGCTCGGACAACCACGCATCAGCCGCCCGCGATCCGCCTTCCACGCGCGCCGCGACCTCGTCCGCCGAGAGATCGCCCAGCCGTCGCAACAGGTCGTGAACCTGGTCGGCCGTCGTCGCTCGCCGGTCGACCGTGAGCGCCTGGAGCGAGAGCTCGAGGTCGGCGAGCGCGTCGGGATCGAGGAGCTCGCGCAGCTCCTCCTGCCCGAGGAGCTCGCGGAGGAGGTCGCGGTCCAGCGTCAGGGCGCCGGCGCGGCGCTCTGCCATGGGAGCATCGCCGTCGTACATGTAGGCGGCGATGTAGTCGAACATCAGCGAGCTGGCGAACGGCGAAGCCTTGACCGTCTCGACGCTCTGGACGGAGATCTCTCGACTCGCGATGCCGGCGAGGATCTCGCGCAGCGCCGGCAGGTCGAACACGTCGCTCAGCACCTCGCGGTACGTCTCGACGAGGATCGGGAAGCTGCCGTACCGGCTCGCGACCTGGAGCAAGTCCGCCGCGCGCTGCCGCTGCTGCCACAGCGGGGTCCGACTGCCGGGCCGGCGGCGCGGCAGGAGCAGGGCGCGGCCGGCGTTCTCGCGGAACCGCGCCGCGAACAGCGCGGACGAGCCGACCTGCGACACGACGAGGTCCTCGACCTCGTCGGCGTCGGGGAACAACAGCTCCTCGATCCCCTCGAGATCGCCGTCGGGCAGCCGGATCGCGATCCCGTCGTCCGACCAGATCGTCTGGACCTCCTGGCCCAGGCGCTCGCGGACGCGGGTCTCGATCGCGAGCGACCACGGGGCGTGGACGCGGGCACCGAACGGCGTGAGGATGCAGAGCCGCCAGTCGCCGAGCTCGTCGCGGAAGCGCTCGACGACGATCCGCTTGTCGGTCGGCAGCGCGCCGGCGACGTCGCGCTCCTCCTCGAGATAGGCGAGCAGGTTCTCCGCGGCGAGCTCATCGAGGTCGTGGAGCTCCTTCAGCCGATCGGCGGCCTTCGCCCGGGCTCTCGGGCCCTTTGCGAGATCCGACTCGGTCTCCCGGACGAACGCCCCGATTGCCCGACCCAGCTCGATCGGCCGGCCGACGGCGTCGCCCTTCCAGAACGGCAGCTTGCCGGGGACGCCCGGCGCGGGCTCGACGAGCACCCGGTCCTGGGTGATCTCGGCGATCCGCCAGCTGCTCGCGCCGAGAACGATGACGTCGCCGTGCATCCCCGCGCGGAGCTCGTAGACCATCTCTTCGTCGAGCTCGCCGACGCGCCTGCCCGGGGTCCCGGCCTCCCCGACCATGAACACGCCGAACAGCCCGCGGTCAGGGATGGTCCCGCCGCTCGTCACCGCGACCACGCGGGCATCGCGCCGGCCCTCGATCTCGTCGGTCACGCGGTCCCAGGTGATCCGCGGCTTCAGCTCCGCAAATTCATCGGACGGGTACGCGCCGGCAAGCATTCCGAGGACGCCCTCGAGGACCTCGCGGCTCAGGGTCTCGTACGGGGCCGCGCGCGTCACCGTCGCGAGCAGGTCGTCAACGGTCCAGCGGTCCTGGACGGCCATTGCGACGATCTGCTGGGCGAGGACGTCGAGCGGGTTGCGGGGCAACGTCGTCGCCTCGATCTCGCCTTCGTGCATCCGCCGCGTGACGACCGCGGTCTCGAGGAGATCGCCGCGGTATTTCGGGAAGAGGATCCCCTTGCTCGGTGCGCCGACCTGGTGGCCCGCCCGACCGACTCGTTGCAGGCCGCGGGCGACGCTCGTGGGGCTCTCGACCTGGATCACGAGATCGACGGCGCCCATGTCAATGCCGAGCTCGAGGCTCGACGTCGCGACGAGGGCGGGCAGGCGACCGGCCTTCAGCTCCTCCTCGATCTGGATCCGCTGCTCGCGGGCGATGCTGCCGTGATGGGCGCGGACGAGCTCTTCGCCGGCGAGCTCGTTGAGGCGGTGGGCGAGGCGCTCGGCAAGGCGGCGACTGTTCGTGAAGACGATCGTGCTCTTGTGCGCCCGGATCAGCTCGAGGATCCGCGGATGGACGGCGGGCCAGATGCTCGTTCGCATGTCGCCGTTCGTCGCGGGGCCGCCGGGCTGGTCATCGGGCGGCAGGATCTCGCCGATCCGGGCCATGTCCTCGACCGGGACGACGACCTTGAGCTCGAGTGGCTTGCGGGCCCCGGCATCGACGACGTGCACGTCACGGCCGGGTCCGGTGCCTCCAAGGAATCGGGCGATCGTTTCGAGCGGGCGCTGCGTGGCCGACAGGCCGATCCTCTGCGGGGGCTTGCTCGTCAGCCTCTCCAGTCGCTCCAGGGACAGGGCCAGGTGCGCGCCCCGCTTCGTGCCGGCGATCGCGTGGACCTCATCGACGATCACGTGCTCGACGGTCTTGAGAATCTCCCTGGCCTGGCTCGTGAGCATCAGGTAGAGCGATTCCGGCGTCGTGACGAGGATGTCCGGGGGGTGCCGCGTCAGGTCGCGGCGCTCGTCCTGGGGCGTGTCGCCGGTCCGGCTCGCGACGGAGATGCTCGGCGGTTTCTCCCCGAGCCGCGCCGCGGCGAGCGCGATCCCCGCGAGAGGGGCACGCAGGTTGCGCTCGATGTCGTAGGTCAGTGCCTTGAGCGGCGAGACGTACAGGACGCGGACGCCCTTTCCGGTGCCGGGCTGGCGCGCGAGGCGATCCAGCATCCAGAGGAACGCGGCCAGGGTCTTGCCACTCCCCGTCGGCGCGTGGATGAGCGTGTGCCGGCCCTCGGAGATCGCGCGCCAGCCCTCCGACTGGGCCTCGGTCGGCGCCTCGAACGTGGCCGCGAACCAGTCGCGGACGGGTGCGCTGAACGGCGCCAGCGGGTCGGTCGTGGGGGTCGCTCGTCGGGCACTCACGGGATCAGCGAGTATCCCACGGAAACCTGACAGAAGGCGTCCGGAATACGGCGCTAACGGCCCCGGGGCCGACCGTTGGAGCCGGGCGGCCGCCGAAGGTACGCCTTTCGCCGCGTGACACGAAGGCTAGACTTCGCGCGTCTTGTGCCTGCAGGCACCAGAGAGGGCTCTTCTGATACAGGCGAACTGGCGATGACCGCGACCTTCCTCGAGCGTGCGCGCCGGGCGACCCCGCTCGGCGGTTATACGCGGCCCACGGCGCGCGTCGTGGCGGCGGCCGCCGCGCTGGTGCTGGTCGCTGCCGCCGTCCTCGCGGCAGCGGCCTTCGACCGGGCCTATGCAGGACGGGTCCTGCCCGGGGTGTCGGTGGCCGGCATCGACCTGGGCGGTGCGTCGCCGGAAGAAGCACGCACGCGCCTCGCGGGCCTTCCGGTCGGGCCGGCCGGTCTCGTCCTCGTGGTCGGCTTGAGGAGCGAAACGGTCCCCGCCGAGGCGCTGGGCCGTCGGATCGCCATCGATGCGGCCGTGGAGGCCGCGATGGCCTCGGGTCGGGGTCGTGGCTTCCTCGGCGACATCGCCCCACGACTCGGTCTGGTCCGCGACGGCCGATCGCTGCCGCTCGAGGTCACGGTCGACGAACCGACCCTCGCGGCGTGGATCGCGGCCGCGGCTGGCGAGGCCTACCGCGAGCCGGTCGACGCGAAGATCATCCCGGCTGACGGCCAGTGGGAGATGAGGAAAGCCGTCCGCGGGGCCGCGCTCGACGAGGCAGCGGCTTCCGCGCTCATCCGGAGCGCGCTTCTCGGCACCCAGGGCGGAACACCCCGGATCGTCCTGCCGGTCGGCTCGGTCGACCCGGACGTCGCGGACGCTGCCGTCGCGAGCGCCATCCAGGCAGCGTCACGGATGGTCGCCGACGTCACGGTGACGCTCGACGACAAGAGCTGGACGATTCCTTCGAAGAGCCTTCGCCCCGCGATCGTCTTCGTCTCGAGCAACGGGCGACCGGTGCCGGTGATGTACGGGTCGCCCATCGAGGCGGCTGTCCGAAAGCTGGCCTCGACGGTGAAGGTCGCCCCACGGCAGACGCTCATCCTCAAGACGAAGTCCGGGGCGACCTTCGGCTACGTGCCCGGCGCCGCAGGTCGCACTCTCGACGTCCCGGGGACGGCGCGGGCCGTGACGGCGCTTGCCGCCGAGCGGCGGGATGACCCGTCGGATCCGCTTGTCGAGGTCGACGCAGTGACGATCGACGTGCAGCCGAAGATCAGCAACGCACAGGCTGCCGCCGCCGGCCCGAAGATGACCCGGATCTCCGGCTGGACGGTCCGCTATACCTCGAGCGAGCGCAACGGCTTCGGCAACAACATCGTGATCCCGGCTCGCCTGATCAACGGAACGGTCGTGAGGCCGGGCGAGGTGTTCGACTTCTGGCGCGCCGTCGGGCCCGTGACCTTCTCGCGCGGCTTCCGGATGGGCGGCATCATCCAGGGCGGCCGGACCAACCCGACAGGCGCTATCGCCGGTGGCATCTGCTCGGCGTCGACGACGCTGTTCAACGCCGCGGTTCGTGGCGGCTTCCAGATCGTCGAGCGCTCCCCGCACTTCTACTACATCTCCCGCTACCCGCTGGGCCTCGACGCGACCGTCTCGAAGTCGGGCGGCAGGAGCACCCAGAACATGCGGTTCCGCAACGACACGAACGTGCCGATCTACATCCGCGGCATCGGGGGCGGGGGCTCCGTGCGGTTCGAGATCTACTCCCTACCCACCGGGCGGAAGGTGACGTTCAGCAAGGCGAGCGTCGCGAATGTCCGTCGGGCGGTCGACCGGGCCGTCCGGACCGACGCCCTGCGGGCTGGCACGAGGCGGCGCGACGAGACGCCCGCCAACGGAATGGACGTCGCCGTCTCCCGAACGGTCCGCAACGCGAGCGGTGCCGTCATCCGCCGGGACAGGTTCGTCAGCCACTATGGCCGGGTCGACGGCATCGTCCTGATCGGAACGCGCCGCTAGCGTCGGACCGCCCGCAGCCCGCCTGCGGCCCGCGGCCAGGTCTCCACCCTGCGGCTTGTCTGCCAGTCAACAAATCGGGCAGGTGTCGGGCCGGCCGCCCCTCGATCGGTCGATTTGCTGTTTCGGGGACACCACCCGGCCGGCATTGCGGCATCTCGTCCGCGTAAGCCTCGGCGAATAGCGCGCAAAGGCCGTTGTTGTTGACTGTCAGTCATGGGCCAGCGCACGAAGATCCAACTCGCCGCGGACCAACGAACGCGGGAGGCGACCCGCGCAATCGGTGCCGAGCTCCGCCGCAGCCGCGAGGACCAAGGCATCTCCCAACGCGCCGTCGCAGCGTCGGCCGGCATCGATCCAGGCCACCTTTCGCGAATCGAGGCGGGCGCGGTGGAGGCCAGTCTCGGATCCCTGGCGCGTGCGTCGGCGGCTCTCGGGGGTGAACTCAGCGTGCGGTTCTATCCGGGCACCGGGCCGCGGCTGCGCGACCACATCCAGGCCGCGATCGTCGAGGCCCTGCTCCGCGAGCTGCATCCGCGCTGGAAGCGGTTCGTCGAGGTGCCCGTCTACCGGCCCGCGAGGGGCGTGATCGACCTCGTACTGCACGACCCGACCGCCCCGGTCGTCGTTGCCGTGGAGGTCCAGTCCGAGCTGCGACGGCTCGAGCAGCTCATTCGCTGGTCGAACCAGAAGCGCGACGCCCTGCCGTCGGCCGACATCTGGCAATTCGCC
The DNA here is from genome assembly GCA_964626755.1 of uncultured Anaerolineaceae bacterium. Classification (GTDB taxonomy): domain Bacteria; phylum Chloroflexota; class Limnocylindria; order Limnocylindrales; family CSP1-4; genus JACDAV01. The sequence continues at coordinate 85,166 of CAZVGO010000028.1, forward strand.
GCGGCCGCGAACTCCCCGCCCGTCTCGGCCCTGCTCGTGTCGTGCGATCCACGCGCGCGACGAGGACAGTCGCCAACGACCACCCGGAACAGCTGCGCTCCCTCTACCCGGCGCACGCGGGAGGCATATATGCGGCGCTGACGACCGATGCGCCGTGGCCCGGCGCGGGCCTGGTGTGGGCAGTCGTCGACGGCGGCCGGGCTCGGTTGATGCCGCGGCCGCCTCGCGGGGTCGGCTTCGGGCGTTAGATGAGCAGCACGGCGGCCAGGATGCCGACCGACAGGGCCAGATTTCGCAGGGACATGCCTGCCTCCGTCGAGGTCGATCGCGCGCGCCACGACGCCGGAGAGTCCCGGGAGACCTATGAGGAGGCCGAGCCAACGCCCGGCTAGCAGGTCGACGCGCCACCGGCTAGCGGCGAGTGGCGCGGACCGCGTGCGGATCGATCCGCGAGAGCGGCGCCGCGGCACCCTCGACCGTGAAGCCGGCTCGCTCCAGGAGGCGTCGGGCGATCGAGATACGCAAGGCGTGGTCGAGCGGCTCGACCGGGTCGCGCTCGGCGACGGTCACGAGCGCCTCGATCTCGCCGCCGACCCGAGCCGCGAGCGCATTGAGCAACGCTCCGGCCAACCCTTGGCGGCGAAACGCCGGCGCGACCCCCAGCCCGAGGAGCTGGCGTGATGGCCCGCTCGGTCCGGCGACCGCGAGGCCGACGATCGTGTCGCCGGCGACCGCTGCAACCGCGACGGAATCGGCCCGTAGCGCGGCGTGCAGCAGGCCCTTCCCCGCGGCGGGGTCAAACAGCGCCATGACCCGTGGCGCAACGCTCAGCCGCGCGAGCTGATCTGGCGTGAGGGGATCGAGGATTGTTGCGGTTCCGGTTGGGGCGTGAGTGTCGATCGCAAATGTCTCCCTGACGAGATCCTCCGCCGCGTCCCACCAGCCCCTCCGCGCCGCCTCGCGGAGCAACGCCGGGACCGCGATCATCTCGACCAGCCCCAGCCCGGCCAGCGATGCCTCCTCGGCGACCCGCTGCTGGCCATCGACCGGCTCGCCCGCATTCGGCTCGTCGATGAACGCCGCGGGGAGCGGCGCCTGCCCGAACCGAGCCGCCTCGCCCGCCCACCGCTCCCGCCACGCGAGAGGCGTCGTCGCCGGCGCCGGGAGGTGCGCGCCGGCGAGCCAGACCAGCGACCAGGCCCGCGGCACCACTCGGTAGGCGTCGTACCCACCACCGCCCGTCGACAGCCACCGACCGCCCGCCCAGCGATGGGCGACCCGATCGACCAGCCGCGCCGCCTCGCCCATCGCGGTCGTCGTCAACCGCAGGTCGGCCAGCGGATCCCAGGCATGCGTGTCGCAGCCGTGCTGGGACACGACGACATCGGGCCCGAACGCGGCCGCGACTGCCGGCACCAGCGACGAGACGGCCGACAGCCACGCCTCCTCGCCCGCCCCCGGCTCGAACGGGAAATTCAACGACGTTCCCGCGGCCTCTCCCTCGCCGATCTCGCCGACGAACCCGGTGCCCGGAAAGAGATACCGCCCGGATTCGTGGAACGACAGCGTCAGGACGCCGGGATCGGCCCAATGGATGGCCTGCACGCCGTCGCCGTGGTGAACGTCGAAGTCGAGGTACAGGACCCGCAACCCCTCGCGACGCACCCGCGAGATCGCGAGCGCCGGATCGTCGTAGATGCAGAAGCCCGACGCCTGATCCGGCATCGCATGGTGGAGCCCACCGCCCGGATGGAACGCGTGCTCGACGTCGCCGCGCAGGATGGCTTCCATCGCCCGAATCGATCCGCCGGCGACCGCCGCCCCCGCCTGCTGCATCCCGGCGAACGACGGGTTGTCGCCACCGGGTCCGATCCCGGCCTCCGGCGGCCCCCACGGGTCCGTCGAGAAGCGCTTCACCGCCGCGATGTAACGCGCCGTGTGGCACATGAGGAGCTCGTCGTCCGCGGCCGGCTCGGGCGCCAGCCCAGGGCGCGCCCCCACGTGCTCGAGCAGATCGATCCCCGGGCCGAACCGCCGGGGAGTGAGCGGATGCGCCGGCCCGAAGTCGTACCGCCCCGAATTCGGGCCGAACACGAGCAGCGGTCCGGGAAGCGGTGTCACGGTGGCAGGATAGGCCCGCCATGGAGCGCGTCTACATGACGCCGCTGCTCGACAAGCTCGGGGTGAAGCCAAGGGCGCGCGTCGCGATCCTCAACGTCCCCGACGTGGACTTCCGCGCGCTCCTCCCCGAACGGACGGCCGACGTCACCGACGGCTGGCCGGCGCCCAAGACGGACCTCGTCTTCCTCGGTGCGGATTCGATCGACGAGCTGCTCCGGATCGGCCCGCTCCAGGAGGCGCTCGTGCCGAACGGCGCGATCTGGGTCGTGTCCCGCAAGGGCAGGGCCGCGACCCTCCGGGACGTCGACGTCATCGAGGCCGCGAAGGCGGTCGGGCTCGTCGACAACAAGGTCGTGTCGTTCTCGCCGACCCACACCGCGCTTCGGCTCGTGATCCCCGTGGCCAGGCGCGCGGAGCGCGGCTGAGAGCGACCGAGGGCCAGCGTTCTCCCCAACTCTCACCCCCGGACCGCAAAGGGACTTCCCGACCGCATTCCACGTCACGCGCGACCATCTCGCGCTTACGCCGAGCGTGGGTTGGAAGGCGCAGGGGCCGGGACCGTGGCTCGGGTCCGTCTAAGAGTCCGAGGGTGCAAGTTGGGCAAGTTGGCCCGTCCCGCGGGCTCGGCGGCGGCTAGCGCTCCCTTCTGCGGAGTACCATCCGGGCCATGCAGGATCTGGCCGTCGTCCTCATCGTCATCCTCGTGCTCGTGCTCCTCTGGCGCGGCCCAAAGACGATCCCGAAGCTCGGCGAGGCGCTGGGGCGCGGCGTGCGAGAGGCGAAACGCGAGGCGAACGAGCTCCGATCCGACAAGGACGAGCCGGCGCCCTAGCCGGCCCACCCAGCCGCGACGTGCCATCTCGCACGAATGGCGACGCGCCACCGGACCTGACCGAGCTCACCGCCCGCCCGGAACCCGGCCCCCACCGGACGACGATCCTGGTCGACGGGAAGAAGATCACGACGCTCGCGGACATCCCGCCGCTCCGGAACCGGCTGCTGTTCGTGGGGCTCAACCCCTCGCCGGTGAGCGTTAAAGCCGGCCACTACCACCAGGGCCGCCTCGGGCAGACGTTCTGGCGCCGGCTGATGACCGCCCGAATCCTTCCGAAGGACACGCCGATCGAAACGGCCGACGACGCACTCCTCGCGGCAGGCCACGGGATTACCGACCTGCTCAAGCGCCCGACCGCGCGCGACACGGCCACCCCGGCCGAGCTGACCGCCGGCGTCGGGCCGCTGTGGCAGAAGGTCGCGGTCTGGCGGCCGGCCGCGATCGTGTTCATCTACAAGCGGGCGGCCGAGATCGCTGCCGGTCGATCGCTCACCGAGCGCTGGGGCCAGCTCGAGGGCGTCGCGCTGGCAGCCCGGCCGTGCTTTCTCATGCCAGGCGCATACGCCCCGCGCGCGGAGGTCGACGCCGGCCTGAACTTCATCCGCAACCTCGGCGCGGCACTGCCGGCGGACCAATGAGGCGAGTCGGGGTCATTTCGCTCCAGGTGGAGCTGATGGGGGACGGGAAGGGCTAACGCGGGCGCGCCGCCTCGATCGCCGCGGTCGCGTCGCGGGGCGGGTCGCCGTGACCCGGCAGCAGGCGCGGTGGCTTGAGCGCAGCGAGCCGATCGAGCGACGCGAGCAACGCATCGACGTCCGGCGGACCGAGGATCGAGCGGGAGGGTCCCGGCCCAACGAGATCGCCGCAGAGGACAAATCCGTCGCCGGCGAGCGCGATGTGGTCGGCCCGGTGGCCCGGCGTCGACATCGCGGCGAGCTTCATGTCGCCGAGGGGCATGAGCTGAGCATCCGCGAGCTCGACGACGTCGTGCGGCAGGTCGCGGCCCGCTCCGGGACCCGCGAAGATCGGAACGCGGATCCGGCCGGCGAGCGCCTCGGCACCCGCGGCGTGATCGGGATCGGCATGGGTGAGGACGACGCCGACGATCGTCGCTTCGCGCGCGCGCGCCAGCTCGAGCAGCCTCTCCGCGGCGACGTCGGACGGGTCGCCCGGATCCACCGCGACCACGTCCCGCCGACCAACGAGGTATGCGTTGACCGACTGGCCCTCGACTCCGCCCGCGCTCGGAAGCACGACGCGAACGACGCCCGGCTCTTCTTCGAGGACGCGAATCCCCTCCGCCCGCCGCGGTCCCAGGCGCTCGCGAATCTGGTCGAACAATCGAACGTGTTCGAGCTGCTGAAGGGTCGCGCTCGTCGGCACCCACAAGCCGATCGTGCCGGCGGCCCGCTCGTCGAGTGCCGCTCGCGGCGTGATCCAGCGATGAGCGATCACCTCGTCGCCCACGAACGAAGGGAGCGCTGAGGCCGGCAGCTCGGCGGCGAAGAAGCGGACGTCGAATCGCCTTTCCACGAACGGCGGCGTCACCCAGCGCGAGAGAGGCGCGAGGAGGTCCGTACGGAGATCGACGTCGAGCGCCTCGGCGACGTCCGCGATCGTTGCAGAACCACCGAGCAACCCCGCACGCGCCTCCGCGACCCGCTCGGCATTCGGCCACGCCCCGCGCGCGTCCGCCAGCAGGACCCCGGCTTCCTCGAACAGCTCTCGGACGCCCGCGGCCCGAGCCGCCGCTTCCTCGCTGTCCGACGCCGGCCTCGATCGCGCGGCAACGCGCGGATCACTGTCCCCGGGATCGACGGCTCCACCGGGAAAGACGTGCATGTCGGCCGCGAATGCCATCGTCGCGGGCCGCTGAGTGAGCAACACCTCGAGGCCATCGCGCCCGGGACGAATCAGCACGACCGTCGCGGCCGGCCTGGGGATCTCCGGAGTGTTCACGCCGACGATCGTAGCCGCCCTCGTCGTCACGACGCCCAACCTGCTGACTCCCAGACAGCAAATCGTGCCCTTGGCCGCGGTTTGGGGCAGGACGATCTCGCTTCAGGCCCTCTCCGTTGACCAGGAGACATGGAAACGTCCGATAGCTGGTGCCGCGACCGGGATCGGCGCGCTTCGATGCCGATTTGTTGACTGGCAGTCAGCGGTCGCGCTTCCGGCTGCAGCCCCCAAAACACGGGATAGCCCAAAAGTACCAAACGACCACCCGACCGGATGGTGCCGGCGCGCCACAAACCTCTTGTCGCGACGGCCCTCCCGGCGTAGCGTGGGCGCCTTCGAACCGCGAGTTTTCGCTCGCGAGAGGGGTGTCTTGATCGAACCGCGAACACGCCGGCTGACGGTCGTCCTTGCGACGATCGCCCTTGCCTGTGCCGCGATTCTCCCCGCGGCCGCGCACGCCGCCGAACCCACGGACCCGACGAGCAGTGAGCTTCTCCACGTCATCGTCACGTTCACGGCCACGCCCGGCAATGCGGCGCGCGACACCCTCCGGGACGCCGGCGCGAGGATTCGCCGCGAGTTCACGATCATCGACGCGATTTCGGTCGAGCTGCCGGCGAATCAGGTCGAGAACCTGACGAACCACCCGCTCGTCAGGGCCGTGGAGCCGGACTGGGAGATCGCCGCCCTCGAACGGGACGGCAGCGCCAACGCCGAGCTCGCGAACGCGTGGGGGGTCGAGTACAGGGCCGTCCACGACACCGGGATCCAGGGCCAGGGGATCAAGGTCGCCATCATCGACACCGGCATCGACTACGTCCTCCCTGACGCGAACGACCCGCCGAACGACCTCGACACCGAGTTCCTGGGCAACTACCGCGGCGGCTACGACTTCGTCAATGACGACGCCGACCCGATGGACGACAACGGCCACGGCACCCAGATCGCCCGGACGCTCGGCGCGCGACAGACCGACCACGCCGTCGTCGGGGTGGCGCCCAGGGTCGAGCTGTACGGGCTCAAGGTCCTCGGCGCCAACGGCTCGGGCGAGTACTCCGCGCTTATCGCGGCCCTCGAGTGGGCCGTCGCGAACGACATCGACGTCGTGAACATGAGTCTCGGCGGCCACGAAGCATCGGCCGCCCTCCAGTCCGCTGTCGAGGCGGCCTACCGCGCCGGGATTGTCCTGGTTGCCGCCGCCGGCAACGCGGCGACGCTCCAGGATCTCCGGAGCCGATGCGCGGTCGCCTACCCGGCGGCCTATGGCGAGGTCATCGCCGTGGCATCCACGGACGTCGGCGACGACGTGACCGGGTTCTCCTGTACCGGCCCGCAGGTCGACTTCGCCGCTCCCGGCAGTCTCATCTATCCGCTCGTGCCGTTCGGAATCTGCCCGTGGTGCGGGCCGTACGTCGACGCGCAGGAGAGCAGCTCGTCGATCGCCTCGCCCCATGTCGCCGGGGTCGCTGCACTCGTCCTGTCACACGGGATCGCCAACGCCGGAGACCCGAGGACGCTGGCCGACGACATCAAGGCCCACCTCTGCGCGACGGCCTCGCTGGTGAGCATCGCCCCGAGCGATCCGCGTAACCCGGCCTGGTACGGCTGCGGAGTCGTCAACCCGCTGCAAGCCCTGATCGCGGCGCCGCCGCCGCCCGCCGATGGCAACCCGCTGCCGGCTGCTGCCGCCGCCGGCCCGATCGCTGTCGACGACTTTGTCCTGACGACCCGTGACACTCCCGTCTACGTCTCCGTCCTGGCGAACGACGTCGATCCCGACGACGACCCGCTCATCGTCGCCGCTGTTACTGATCCGCCTAACGGCAGCGCGACGGTCGAGTTCGACGGCTCCATCACGTATTTCCCGGATCCGGGGTATGAGGGTTCGGACACTTTCTACTACAGGATCTCGGACGGGGCGGGCGGCGCCGACACTGGCAAGGTGACCGTCAAGGTCGTCCAGGATCCCGGCGAGGTTGTCGACGGGTCGACGATTCCGTTCGTCGGTCCGTAGATCGTCGGTCCGTAGGCCGGATCCCGAGCCCGCGTCACAGCCCGTCAGAGCGCGATGCGGTAGCCAAAGAGCCACTCGCCTGGCTCGAACTCCCAGTCGGACGCTTTGACGCGCTGGAACCCCATCGACTCGTACAGGCGATGGGCCATCTTCATCGACGGCCGGGTGTAGATCGCCAGGCCGGCCTTCCCATCGGCACGGGCCCGCTCGACGCACGCCTCGACGAGCGCCCGGCCAACTCCCCTGCCCTGCGCCCACGGCGCGACCGCGAGCATCCGGAAGCCCGCCTCGTCTTCGCGCTCCGATTCCGCGAACGGTCCGGGGCCAGGAATGTACGTCACGGTCCCGAGGAGTGCGCCGTCCGGCTCGGCCGCGACGAGGACGTTGACGAGCACCGCCCGACCCGCCACGTTGCGCAGCTCCGAGATGTACCCGAGGTCCGTCTCGCCCTCCAACGCCCCGTATGCCAGGACGGAGATCTCCCCGACCGCCTCGTACTCCGCCGGGCGCGCTTCGCGGATCTCGTACGTGCGGGCGGGATCGGTCACGGCGCGAAGTCCGATAGGAGGGCGGCCAGCGCCTCGGGCTCGTTGACTGGCTGGCGGCAGGCGAAGTTGCGGCAGACGAACGCCGTGGGCCGTCCGTGGATCGCGAAGCGAGCGCCGATCAGCGGCACCGCCGATTTCGCCGGGTGGGCCGATACGGCCAGGACCTGGTTCGGCCGATACCCGGTCTGCGCCGGCGTCAGCAGTCGCTTCGTCTCGTCTGCCGCGGGATCCCCGACGACCGCGATCTCGACGACGGGCGCGAGCGCGAAGTCCATCGCGCTGAGCCAGTTCGCAAAGCCCGTGCCATGGCGCGGGGCGAATGCGGTGACCGACCCGATCGCGCGGTCCGCCGCCGTCCGGTAGCGGGCCTCGCCGGTCAGCGCGGCGAGCTTGAGCAACAGCATCGTCGCCACCGACCCACCCGACGGCACGGCGTTGTCCTGCGGATCCTTCGGCCGGGTGACGAGGCGCTCGTGATCGTCGGCGGTGTCGAAGAAGCCGCCGTCGAGATCGGCGAAGTGGTCGAGGATCGTGTCGGCGAGCTCACGCGCGGCGACGAACCAGCGTTCCTCGAAGGTCGCCTCGTACAGCGCCAGCAATCCCTCGGCAAGGTGGCTGTAGTCCTCGAGGACGCCCTCGCCGGTCGCGCGTCCGTCCTTCCATGAGCGCTTGAGCCGGCCGTCCGGCGTGCTCAGCCGGACCAGGATCGTCTCGGCAGCCCGGATCGCCGCGTCGACGTACCTTCGGTCGATCCGGCCGGCTTCGGCCATGGCTGCAATCGCCAGGCCGTTCCAGGCGGCGAGCGCCTTGTCGTCCCGGGCCGGCTGAGCGCGGCGATGACGGCGTTCGAGAAGTTTCGTACGGGCCGAAGAGAGTCGAATCTCGGTTTCTTCGTCGCCGGGAGGGGTGACCCGCTGGAGGATCGACTTGCCCTCCCAGTTGCCGTCGTCGGTCACGCCGTAAGCGGCCGTGAAGAGCGGCGCGTCGTCACCGAGTGCCTCGCGGATCTCGGCCGCCGTCCAGACGAAGGTCTTGCCCTCCTCGCCCTCGGTGTCGGCGTCCTGGCTGGCCGCGAAGGCGCCGTCGGGCGTCGTGAGCTCGCGGATCATGTAGTCGAGCGTGCCGGTCGCGACGTCGCGGTAGCGCTCGTCACCGGTGAGCTGGAACGCGTGGAGGTATACGCGGGCGAGCTGGGCGTTGTCGTAGAGCATCTGCTCGAAGTGCGGGACGAGCCAGGTCGCGTCGGTGGCGTAGCGGTGGAAGCCGCCGCCGAGCTGATCGTGGATCCCGCCGGCGGCCATCGCGTCGAGGCTGCGCCGGGCCATCGCGAGCGGACGCTGGTCGCCGGTCGCAACGTGCCGCCGGAGGAGGAACTCGATCGTCATGGGCTGGGGGAACTTCGGCGCACGGCCCCAGCCACCGTTCTGCGCGTCGAAGCCCGCCTCGATCGTGGAGGTCGCTTGCTCGAGGAGCTGCTGGCTCGGCTCCGTGCCGTCGCTCGGGAGGCGCTGCTGCTCGACGAGCGCGCTTACCAATCGGGTAGCAGATTGCTCGAGCTCCGGGCGCTGCTCGCGCCACGCCCGATCGACCCCCTCGAGGACCTGCCGGAAGCTCGGCATCCCGTGGCGCGGCTCGTCGGGGAAGTACGTCCCGCCGTAGAACGGGCGGCCGTCCGGCGTCAGGAAGACGCTCATCGGCCAGCCGCCGGCGCCGGTCATCGCCTGGACGGCGCCCATGTAGATCTGGTCGAGGTCCGGCCGCTCCTCGCGGTCGACCTTGATCGGGATGAACCGGTCGTTGAGAAACGTCGCTGTCTGTTCGTCCTCGAACGACTCGCGCTCCATGACGTGGCACCAGTGGCACGCGGCGTAGCCGATGCTCAGGAAGATCGGCCGATCGAGCAGCTTCGCCTGCGCCAGCGCGTCGGGCCCCCACGGCCACCAGTCGACGGGGTTGTGGGCGTGCTGGAGCAGGTAGGGGCTGGTCTCGTTCGCGAGGCGATTGGCCACGTGCCGATAGTAGGCGCTACCGGCGGGACGACCTCCCGATCGGCTGCCCTGCCCGTGCTCGGAGCCCTGTAAGCCACGCCGAGATGGACCGGTACTCCGGCCAGGAGGGAATCCAACTGCCGTCGTAGGCGGCGGTCTCCTCAGCCAGCCGAGGACCGCGGAGCGCAACGCCGCGCGATCCCGCCGCTGCGAGGAGCTTTCGATCGCCCGTGAACAGCGCGGCATCCAGCAGTTCCGCTAACGCGAGATACGCCGCGTCGTAGACGGAAAGTCCGAAACGCTCGGCGCGATCGAGGGCGAGAAGAACAAGTGGCCTGTCCGGCTCGATCGTCTCGAGCCCGATCTCGTCGAGCAGATGGAGCGCCTCGACGACTGCCTTTCCCGGGCGTCCGTGGCGCCGTAGCAGGACGTTCGCGACCTCGAGCCAGAACTGCCCCGGAACCGCGAGCGTCGTGCCCGATTCCCGCCATCGAGTCACGCGCGCCGCGATGGCACCCGACTCGGGCTCGGCGTGGACCAGCGAGATCGCCATCGATGCGTCGATGACGATTGGTCTAGCCATTAGGGGAGGTGGTGTCATCCGGATCCTGGCCACGGGCCGCGCGATCGATCTGGTCGGTTCGCCTCTCACGCTCCTCCTGGATCCATTCGGCGACGGTCAGTCCGTCGTCAGGAGCGGGGTACTCGCGAGCCCACTGCTCGCGAAGCTCCTCGAGGCGATCGAGGGCGGCGAGGGATCGGGCGATCCGCTCCTCGTCGCCTTCGAGGCGACGCCCTTCCTCGACCGAGACGAGGTACGCGAGAGGCTTGCGATCGCGCTCGATGAGGATCCGCTCGCCCGCGGACGCGGCATCGAGCACTTCCCCGAGGCGCTTCCTGAGATCGGTTGGCGTTACAACCCTCATGGCTAGCCATTATATGGAACCATGATGGAACGTCAAGGGCTCGTCGAGGACCTGGCGGAAGCTCGGCATCCCGTGGCGCGGCTCGTCGGGGAAGTACGTGCCGCCGTAGAACGGCCGGCCTTCCGGCGTCAGGAAGACGCTCATCGGCCAGCCGCCGGCGCCGGTCATCGCCTGGACGGCGCCCATGTAGATCTGGTCGAGGTCGGGCCGCTCCTCGCGGTCGACCTTGATCGGGATGAACCGGTCGTTCAGTTGCTTGGCGGTTGCCTCGTCCTCGAACGACTCGCGCTCCATGACGTGGCACCAGTGGCACGCGGCGTAGCCGATGCTCAGGAAGATCGGCCGGTCAAGCAGCTTGGCCCGCGCCAGCGCGTCAGGCCCCCACGGCCACCAGTCGCCGGGGTTGTGGGCGTGCTGGAGCAGGTACGGGCTGGTCTCCTGCGCGAGGCGGTTCGGCAAGGTACGCAATCGTAGAGCTTGCGGCCAGCCAACTGGACAGCTCCCGGTAGTATCTCCGCCTCGATGAGCTGGGCAGGTGTCGCCGCGTGAGGGGGTAGGTTTGGTCGGCTCCGGCGCCCAACAGCCGGGAGGCTGGGCGGGCGAAAAGTCGTCAATCGGCATGCATGTCCTCGATGAGTCACGCAGGACGCTCGAGGCCTATCGGGTGAAGCCTGCGTTGGTCGCCGAGCACGCCGCAATCGAGCGCCGAACGAAACAAGGTGGCTACGGGCGCCGCCAAATCTTCGAGTTGGTACAGAACGGCGCCGATGCTTTGACAGGCCACAACTCCGGACGCATCGAGGTTCTCCTGACGGAGTCCGCGCTCTACTGCGCCAATGAAGGCACCCCAATCGATGCACAAGGGGCGGACGCGATCCTGAGCTCGCATGTCTCCATGAAACGCGGGAGCGAGATTGGACGGTTCGGAATCGGCTTCAAATCCGTTCTTGCCGTTTCCGAGTCGCCGGAGTTCTTCAGTCGCTCGGGTTCCTTCGGGTTCCGCGCGGACGAGGCAGCGATCCTGATCCGCCAGATCGTCCCAAACGCCACGCACGTGCCGATCCTTCGGCTCGCCTGGCCGATCGATGCAATCGCGGCGTCCAAAGCCGATCCCATTCTTGACGAGCTGATCGGATGGGCGACAACCGTGGTCCGGCTCCGATTTCGACCGGGGGCCGCCGAGTGGCTCCATGACGATCTCCGGTCCTTTCCAGCGGAGTTTGTTCTCTTCTCGCCCCATGTCGGGCACCTAGATCTGCTGGATCGGACTCAGGGCGTTCAGCGACAAATTCGGATGCAGCCCGTCAGGCGTCAGTTCCGCTTGGTCGAGGCCGACCGATCCGAGTTTTGGCACCTCGCGGCCGCGAACGTCCCGCTGTCGGACGTAGCGAAGGTGGATGCTGGGGACCTCGAGGGTCGCGATTCCGTCCCGGTGGTCTGGGCAATTCAACTGAGCGGGCGTCCGCAACGCGGGCGGTTCTGGGCGTTCTTTCCGACCGAGTACGTGACGACACTGACCGGCATCGTCAACGCACCCTGGAAGACGAACGAGGATCGTCAGAACCTCCTGCGCGGCCCGTTCAATGAAGAACTGATCGAAGCGTGCGCACGACTCGTGATTAACACTCTCCCCGGCCTCGTGGTCCCGAAGGATCCGGCGCGTCTTCTCGACCTTCTCCCTGCTCGCGACTGGTACGGCTGGGCCGATCAGATCATGAACAATCGGATCTACGACCTAGCGAGTACGAGGCACTCCCTGCCGGACCAGGATGGTGCCCTCGCGCTGCCAGCCACCCTCCTCCTGCATCCTCCCGGCCTTGCCCGGGCCACCGTGGAAGCGTGGGGTTCATATCCCGGCAGGCCGGTCCAATGGTGCCATCCGTCGGTCGAGACACGCGAGCGACGACTTCGAGCCGAGCGGTTGGTAGGCCAAGCTCGTGTCGCGAGCGTTCGGGATTGGCTCGAAGCCCTGGTTACCGACGGTTCGGCGGCAGCCTCGATTGCTGCCCTTCGGGTCGCTGCTCTCGCGCGGGCCGACCTGCCCGAGGGGCGAGGTCGGGAGATTGGCACCGCCAAAATCGTCCTAACTACTAGCGGCCAGTTTGTGGCGCCCGTGCCTGGGCAAGTATTTCTCAGTGGTCCCGACTCTCCGGCTGACGCAACCATCGTCGATCCAGTCGTGCAGGCTCACGCAGAGGCCCGCGGCGCGCTCGTGGGGCTCGGCGTCACCGAGATTGACAAAACGGGCGAGCTTCGCGCGCTCGTCAGTTCGGCGGACGAGGGCAGCTCCTTCAACTGGGAGCGGTTCTGGCAGCTCGCCTCACACATCGATCCGCAGCAAGTTGTGGAGTTGCTTCGGTCCGACGCCACGCTCGCCAGTCGGACGAAGGTCCTGACGCTTGCGGACATATACCGACCGATCGCGATGACCATGCTCCCGGGTCCGATCGTTCCCGGAACCGAGCCGAGCGATGCGCTTGTGACGGTCGACACCGGCTTCCATGCAGGGACTCTGGGGGTTCTGCGGCTATTGGGCGTGTCGTCGGCGCCTCTTGCCGAGTTTGGCAGCAGCGAGGAGTCATGGTTTGGTCGCTATCTCGCCGGAGCCAAGACAGCGTATCTGAACCAAGCCGCGACGCTGGTAAGGCCGGCACTGAGAACCGAACCCGACATTTCGGGCGCTCCGTTTCCGGGACCGTTGGAGCCGCTGCTCGTGCTCAGCGACGCGGCACGAGCAAGATTCGTTGACGCCTTGGCGGGGATCGGTGCCGATGTCGGGAGCTGGGAGGTTCGGCCCAGAACCAAGTCCGCGCGCGCCGAATCAGTGACGTTTCCAGACCCTGCGAGATGGCTCGCCCAGACCGAGGGCAGAGTTCGGACAGCGCTCGGCCTCAGGCGACCGGCCGACGCGGTTGGGAGGGAACTGGCTCCTTGGGCGTCGGTCTTACCGGTGGCGGATGCCGCGGACGACGTCGCGGAGTATCTCGATCTGCCGCGAGACGCCAGCCAGATCGGACCTCACATCTGGGCCGCCGCCCTGACGGAAGTCGGCCACCTCGAAGACGATGCAGTGCTCGGGTCGTTCTATGCCTTGGCGGCCGCGAACGGTGTGCCTTCACCGAAACAGGTCCGGGCTCGCGCGGAGGACGGGTACACGTCCCTCGCCCCCAACAAGGTGACTGTCGTGTCCGACCCTGTGCAGTTCGATCAGCTCTCGACCGATGGTGTTCCAACCGTGTACGTCCCAGTAGGTGGCGACGTTGGCGCCCTGGTGGACCGATGGGGCATGCGGCGCCTCGGTGACATCATCAAGGTCGAGGTCGATGCCGTCCGCCTCCGCGACGACACGCCTTTGGTCGACGAGTTCCCGGCGCTTCGCTTTCGGATCGAGCCGGCTGCGCAAGCACTGCGGCTGGCTCGCTGCGCGGAGATCCTCGTTGTCACGGTCACGCCGCGCGGGAAGTCTGCCGTCGCGCGCGACTTGATGATCCACGAGGGCTCCGTGTACTGGCTCGACTCGCTGGGTGACGAAGAGCTTGTCAGGCGCCTCTCCGAGGCGCTGCGACTTGACCTGACTCCAGCGGAGATCGGCCTCCTCGCGTCTAAGCGAGCGGTTCGCGAACGCCGCGAACTCGTGGGTCGAATCCGCCGTCGGCCTGACCTCCCCGGTCGCCTATTGGTGGCGGTCGGCGCTGACCTGCTCCGCCGGCGTGTGCCTTCGCATGTCCTGGCGGCCGTCGAGTCAGGCGGCATGAATCTCCAAGAGGGCGACGTTGCTCGTCTCGCATTGGCGATGCACGGTGCCGATACCCTTCGCGAGTTCCGCAACGAGCTTGCTGAGCGCGGCTTGGCTCCGCCGTCCCAATGGGCCGGATCGCGGAGTGCACGGATGTTCGTCAGAGAGCTCGGTTTCCCACCAGAGTTTGCCGGCAGGGAGCAGACGCGACGAGATCCTTGGTTGGAGGTCGAGGGACGACCCGATCTCCCCGTGCTCCACGACTTCCAAGAGCTGATCGCCCAGCGCATTCGCGATCTCCTGGTCGGACGACCGTCACTGCGTGGCCTGGTCTCGCTCCCGACCGGCGCTGGAAAGACTCGCGTGGTAGTCGAGGCTCTCGTTCGCGCGCTTGCCGAGGGCCGCATTGGCGGCCCGATCCTGTGGATCGCGCAGACAGATGAGCTCTGCGAGCAGGCCGTCCAGACGTGGGGCTATGTGTGGCGCGCCCTCGGACCGGCAGCCCCCCTGCGGATCAGTCGGCTGTGGTCGTCGAACGAGGCAGAGGCACTCGAGGGCGGGCAGCAGGTAGTAGTGGCGACCGTCGCGAAACTCCAAGGGCGCGTCGATGACGAAGCCTACGCCTGGCTCGCGGGGGCGGCCTGCGCGGTAATCGATGAAGCCCATGGCTCGACCACGCCCTCCTACACCGAGATCTTGACGTGGTTGGGCCTGGGTCGAGACCGCGAGCGGGATCGCTGTCCGCTAATAGGGCTGACCGCCACGCCTTTCCGGGGGACCAATGTCGAGGAAACGAACCGGCTTGTTGGTCGCTACAACCGAAACCGGCTCGATACAGCCGCCCTTGGCGACGACCCGTATTCCGAGCTCCAGGACAAAGGCGTCCTGTCGAAAGTCCAGCATGAGCTCCTGCCGGGCACGGATATCGAGTTGACCCCCGACGAGCTCGATCGACTTAGACAAACCAGGCTCATTCCTTCCGGTGTCGAAGCCAGGGTTGGTGCGGATGTCGAGCGAAACGCGGTTCTGCTGGAGTCGATCAAGAGTCTGCCGGCCGATTGGCCCGTGTTGCTGTACGCCGCCTCGGTAGATCACGCCGAGGTGATGGCCGGCTTCCTGACGCTCGCGGGCATCTCATCCGCCGCGATCTCGAGCAGGACCCCGTCGGTCGCACGCCGCTACTTCGTCGAGGAGTTCCGGGCGGGGCGAATTCGAGTGTTGACGAACTACGCAGTCCTAACTGAAGGCTTCGACGCTCCAGCGGTGCGAGCCGTGTATGTCGCCCGTCCGACCTTCAGTCCGAACCTTTACCAACAGATGATTGGACGCGGACTCCGGGGGCCCTTGAATGGGGGCACGGAGCACTGCCTCGTCGTGAACGTCGCCGACAACGTGGCCCAGTTCGGCGAGGAGCTGGCGTTCCGTCAGTTCGAGTACCTCTGGGCGTCCGGGGGGCGCTGAGGCGCGGCTTCGAGGAGCGCGAGGACTCTCTCCCGATCGAGTGGGGAGGTATCCTTCGATTCCAGTCGCGACCGGAGCCCGTTCACATTGAGCCCCCGCCGCACCGTGACTTGGCCAGAGACCGAGTACGTGGTGCCCCACGGCTCCGTCTGCTCCAAGGGTCGCCCGGACGTGTCGACATAGGTCATGGTGCAGTCGTCCCACCCGAGTTCATCGCAGATCGCGATCAGAGCCTCCTCGGTGACAAGATCGCCGGCTTCGTCCCACCGATCCAAGCGAGTCGATTCGGCCCCTGCCTCATCGCGGATAAGCCATGAGCCCAGCGTCGATCGACCGGCGATGATCCGAAGGCGTCGACCCTCGATGGTCGCAGTGGATTCGAGGCGAATTGGGTCCAGCTGGCGGAGCGCCAGCGTCGACTGGACCACGGTATTCCACGAGGCCGCCTCGCGCCTCGCCAGAAAGTCGTCGACCTCACCGGGGCGGAGCTCGATAGGCATCCGTCGACGCCCCCTCAGCGCCCCTACCAGGGCAGATGCGGCCAGCGTCACGGCCCAGTCCGCTCCGGTCTCCTCGGGACTCCATGCCGCCAGCCGCTCGGGGTCTGGCCGCACCAGAGCCAGCAGGAGCGCCTTTTCGGCCGGCGACCCGTGTGGCCGGAGACGCTCGAAAGGCCGTTCGCTCCGGAGGATTTGCCTCATTCGATCGAAGTGCTCAAGCAGCCGGTCGCGAGTCGGTCTGTCGAGACGCGACTCAACGGCACCCTGAACTGTCGACAACACGTCGGCGGCGCGCCATGACTCCGATCTATCAAGCGATCCAAAGACCGCAAAGGAAGCGGAGAAGAGGATTTCGTCGGCCTCCGGCTTACGAGTTGGCCGCGCCGTAATTGCCGAAACCAGCCACTCGGCAAATGGCCGCTTGCCTTTGCGGACCGTCGAGGGGTCCACGCACCGACGCAGCGTCTCGACGGCAGGCTCGACCGAGGGACAGGTTGTTGCCATCAGCGCAATTGCCCCGCCAACTCGATCCAGAGGTAAGCCCCCAGAGCTGCTGAGGGACACCGCGGACTCGGTCGAGCGAAGCCAATCGAAGAGTCCCGCGGAGTGACCCCCGGGTCCCTCGTATAGGTCCGGAGATACACGGTAGAGGCTCTCCGGGTGCCGGAGGTTGCTGTACTCACGCATTCGGTGCTCGTCGAGCTCGACTGCAGAACGGAAGTGGATCCCAATGATGTGGGTCAGTGGGATCGTTCCCGCGGCTGCCCACGCATGGATGCTACGACCGTCGCTGGAGAGCACTTGCGCTTGCGGTGTGCCGGCACCGAGAACCTGCGGCTCGACTTCAATCGCGACAGGAAAGGCCGTTCGCTCTTCAGACAGGACGAAGTCAACTACGTCGATGGGAAATGGCAATCCAATGAACGGCAACCTGCCTGGACACAGCTCGAGGAGGTCGCGGTAGTACTTGGCGAAGGCTTCAACCGGTTCCACGAGCCGGCTGGTAAGGACCTCGAGCAGGTTGAATCGATTCGTGACTAGAAAGGGTCGCTCCATTCCGTCATCTTGCTCAAACAGCGTCACTTTCCAGTTATCACTCTCTTACTTCGACGAGGTCGTTCGGTATGCCGGCGATGATAGGAGGCGGAGACACCGTCCAGTAGGAAAGGATCAGCGAATCGCGCGCCCGGGATGTCAGGACGTACATCCGCATGCGAGCGTTCAGGCTTTCCGGGTCGCGGACGTCCTGCATTGCCGGCAGGAACACTGCGTCAAACTCGAGGCCCTTGGCGCTCTGAAAGTTGATGACTTTAATGCCCGGAGAATCGAAGTCAAGTTCCGGCGGGGTGACGCCTCTCTTCCGGTGATAAGACTGAACAGGATTGATGGTGTCGTCACCGAGGGCGCGAACAATCCGTTCGCGAACGGAGTCACTCTGAGCTATGACCCCGATTTCGAGGTCGCTGCTTGTGCTCTCGAAGTTCCTGATGAAATCCACTGTCGCGTCAAGATTTCGGTGGCGCATGACGACAGGGAGGTCCCCGCTGCGGCGTGGCGGGTCGGCGATGCCCGTTTTCAGCCCGGTGTAATAGGTCGCCGCAACCGAGGCGATCTCGCGGGTGTTCCGGTAGTTCCGTGTCAGCGCGTGGCAACGATCCGATGAGAACTGGCCGTAAGCTTGAATATCACCCAGAGTGGAGTTGCTCTCCCCAAGCCGCTGGTTCTCGTCCGCGAAGACCGTCAGATTTTTCGATATCAGTCTCGCGAGGATGTAGAACTCCTTGGGCAGGTCCTGACCTTCGTCGACAATCAGGTCTGGGCGCTCCTTCGCGGGTGGGGGCGACGAGTTCACGATGCGAAGCGCCTCACCCCAGTCGTAGTCCCAAGGGCGATTGCTTGGCACAGGTCTGCCGTAGTTCCTCCTGAAGAAGTCGGTAAGCCATCGATCGTAGGTGGACACGCTTCCGTCAATCAGTAACTCGGAGACGGCGGACCTCGTGTACTGAGCCAACAGCCGGCCGTGCATTAGCAGCGCTACTGGGCGCCGCTTCGACTGCAGCATCGAAGCTCGATAGAGCGCCATCACGGTCTTGCCGGTTCCCGGCGGGCCTGTGACGAGGTACGAGTCATCGAGAGGGAGGTTGTTGATCTTGTCTTGCTCTTTGGATAGGTCCTGGTAGCTCGGGAGTCTCATGCCCCGGTCTCCGCAGCGATCCGCTCCAGCACCGATGCGAATTGGCCTTCGTAGAAGGCGACTCGGCGGGACGGACTCCCAACGATGAGTGCCCTATCCAAGAGCGCATTGGCATATCCGCAGCTCGTCTCGGCAATGAGCGCACAGGCATGACAGGCTGCGAGGTTCATCGCTGCAACGCCTTGGCCCGCGCTTTCCCGACAGATCGGATCAGAGGAGCACCATGACGCGCGGGCCAGCATGGCGATTAGTGTTGACTTGAGCCGCTCGGGCTCACCCTGCCTGACTAGGCCTCCAAGCGTCCCCTCTTGGTCGCCTGCTGCGGCGTAGATCAGCAGGCCGGCCATTCCTAGCGAATCGTTGGCCGCTTGGCGGGCATAGATGCGCTCGGTCAGCGACGCCGATGCGTAACCCGATTCGAACGAGAGCTGGCGGATCAACAGATGGGCGAACGTGTGCAGCATCACGAATCGTGCACTGACGTCGGGCAGCCACGCGCGCTGGAAGCTGGAGTTGCGACGAGCCGCGAGCACGGTCACCCGATCGGCCGCCGGTCCGCGCTCCCAAGCCTGGACGGCCTCCTCCCTGAACGACAGGAAGATTCCCTCGCCGTACCCTTCCAGCGCCGGGAGCCAGTCGAGCCCTCGCCCTAGATCAGGCGGGACGACTGGACCGTCTGGGGTCAGCCGCGAGAACCCCGTGAGGGCACGCACCTCCCGAATGCGAATGGCTTGTACGACGCGGTCCAATGGTTCGAACAGCGCCGCACGGGGATCGGCAGTCCCGTCACGAAGCTCCACGTGCCTAGTGATGAACCGATCTCGGTCATCCGCTTCGGTGTGGGGCGTCACAAACGCGGCCCACTCCGCGCCCTCGATGTCCTCCACACCCACGGGTGTAGGCATCCCTTCGCGCCGCCGGACCTCCGCGCGCACGAGTGCTTCGACATCAGGTGCGGCAACCCCGTGGCTCTGGGCAAGCGCTTGGATGAGGGGCGCGGCCACAGGGCCTTGTGGGGCGCCGACAATGACCTCAAATTCGGGGGTTGCTCTGATCGCGTGCGCGAGCTCCTCGTCTTCGTCGAACTTCGACTCCGGAGGGATGTCGATAGCGGAGCGGACCTTGGCGAAGTAGACGTTGCTCGCACCGCGCTGTACTACCTCCGGGGTCTCCGGATGCGAGAGCTCGGGACGCGGAGCCTGCCAGGGCTGGATTCCGCGACAGGTCAGGTTGAGCTGGGCCAGACTAGCGGGCGCCGTGATTCCGGCGAGCGACCTCTCCGCCTTGCACGTGTCGCACCTGACCAGCAGGGAGCCTAGCCCTCCGCCCGCGCGCGCACGTGCCAAGAAGCGGAGCTCGGGGCGCTGGCATTGCTTTTGGTTCGGATCCTCGGCGCGCGAGTGAGCCCAGATGCCCCATGGGACCTCGTCGAGGTGGCCGAGTCGACACACGGTCACGAACCGCATGGGGATGAGTGGTCGCCGAGAGCCGCACGATTGGCATCGGGCCGCTTCGCCCGGAACCTCAAGTCTGGTCAGCCAGTGGGTCATCCTTCGACACGACCCGCAGAACAGCCATTTCGGAAAGCGTGCGTAGGGAATGCCCGCTGTGGCGCGGGCATCGAAGGACTTCGACCTCGCTGGAGCCTCGCGGAGTTCCTTCACGCCGAGCGCGCTCGCGAGGCGGGGGGCTGCGAGTAGCCGGGCGCTGTGTTTTATCCATCGTCCGATGTCGCAGGCGACGAAGGACTCGCCGAGGAGGTCGTAGATCGCCCCCACTCCGAATGGGCTGAGCGTCTGCGACTGCCGAACTGTTCGATCAGGCACTAGGTCCCGCCCCGACGACGTCCAAGGTGCTCTCACGATCCACTGAACGCATGGAATCTAGGGTCTCCCATCCCTCGCCGATTTCGTAGAAGCGTTTGAGGAGGCGTCGGTGCTGACGACCCGCCTGGTAGAAGAGTCCCGACGCGTCGCGCCGCTGCTGTTCGGCGATCATCGCCCAGTGGGCGATCAGCCGATCCAGGTGCGCTTCGGTAGCCTCAAGCTCCGGCGCGTCGACCTTCGTGACCCAGTTCAGCAGGTGCCGCCTGACCTTATCGACTCCGACTGTGCGCGGGTCGAACCGCAACGCATCCGCGTTCCCGCCTAGGCCGAGCCCGTGGCGGGCCAGGATCACGAGCGCCGCGTGGAGGGCCCGCTTGCGGGATGGCAGGGCAAACGGCGTCACGCTCGTCGGCTCGACATATCGATAGAGCGCCCGGTGATATGGCAAGAAGTTCTCGTAGTGAGACCTGTCTCTCGGCTTCGAGGCCGAATAGAGCGTCACAACGAGGCCGACGGCATCGGCTCGTCCGATCCTGCTCGACGCTTGGATGTACTCAGATGTGGTTTTCGGCTGGCCGTTGACAACCATTAGGCCAAGACGTGGCACGTCGATGCCGACTTGGATCATGTTGGTCGCGAGCAGAATCGAGATCGCTTCGGCGTCGCCGTGCGGCACGAATAGCCGGCCGAGAATGCCCGGGATCCCGGCGCTGGCGACATTGCCAGTGAGCTCCACAACAACGTCATCGGTCAGATCGCGGCGCCGCGCCTCGTCCGCGGCGATGACCCCCACGCGGGCAGGAATGTCGTCGCGTGCGTATGTGACAGTCTTTCCAAGCTCTCGGAGTGAGTTGTGGTAGATGACTTGGGTCCAGTACGCGTCCAGCTCGTCGCCTTCGAGCGACAAATGAACCGGGGCTTGGGCCAATCCGGCCGAGAGGTGGATCAGCGACGTGGAAGGCGTGTGGCTCTGGGACATCACGCCGACATAGAGGCGCCCAGGTCGATCTCGGTTTTCCCGAGCGAAATAGGAGTCAGCTGCGCGCAGTCCGGCTGGGGGAAAGAGGCTGACCGGACGCCCGAAAATCCCTTGAACTTGGTCGTCGGACCGTCGGATTGTGGCAGTCGACGCCACAATCTTGGGCATGGCCCCAGCGAGACTCAGCAGACCCTCGATCGCGGCTTCGTAAATGCCGACCGTGGTCCCGAGCGGCCCCGAGATCAGATGTAGTTCGTCCTGGATGATGAGGGAGGGTGGAGCAAACCGTCCGAGTCCGAAGAACGCTCCGCCGCTTTCCGACCACGCGAGCTGGGCGAACTTATCCACCGTTCCGACAATCATCGTCGGGGGAGCGCCGTACATTTCCTCGTCCACCACGGAAATCGGCAGCTGCGCGTGAAACCGACAGGCTGGCGACGGGCAGAACATTCTGAACGATGTGGCGGTCGCTTCCACTCCGTAAGCCCCGAGATCCTCGTAGTCGTTGGGAATGAGGACCGTGCCGCACCATGGGCAGCGGTCGATCTGGAGATAACTGTCCGAGGTGGCTCCGTCCTGAAGCTGCTCGAGGCGATCCTTCGCGTCGATGAACTTATTGGGCGAAGATTCGCCCCCTACCCATAGGCCGATTGTGATCGGGAGCGAGCCGAACTCCGTCATGTCCTCCTGCCGCAGCGCTTCACAGCAACAGGCGAGCGCGGCCATTCGCTGGAACTGCTGAGAGGTGAGTAGGCGGAGGGTGTAGCGGGTGATGACGGTCGTGCCCGCTCCCCCGTCTCCGGCGCGCAGCCGGCGCAGGAAGATCTCGAATGCCGCGATGCCGAGGTAGGCCTCTGTCTTCCCGCCACCAGTCGGGAACCAGATTAGGTCGACCGTTTCGCGATCGCCATCCGATGCGTCCGCTACAGAGGCGAGCGTCAGGAGCAGGAAAGCGAGCTGGAACGGATACCACCGGTACTGCGGGAGTCTTGAATAGTCGACGGCCGGTATCCCCTCGGCATCCGCCCTTCGAGGTTTCGCGGCGATAACCTTCGTGTGATGCATCTGCATGAGCATCGCGAGATTTGCCAGCCGAAACGCTCGGAGCACAACGGAGTCGGCGGCGAGCACGTCGACACCTCGCCTCATTCGGGCGATGCCCGAATCGACTCGCCCGAGAAGGCGCCCACGCGCTGGGTGCAGCGCGGTAGGGATGTCCTCGTTGGCTCCAGGGAGTCCCTCCGCCCATCGCTGGTAGGTGTCAACAAATGAGTTCAGTTCCTTGGCGAGCAATCGGGTATCCGCGGCAGCGTCCGCCAAGTGCGCCAAGCCCAGTACTTCCATGTCGGCCTTGACGGGTTCGAGGGGCGGAACCTCGTGGCTGGGCATGAAAGCGACGCGGACGCTCTCGGCCGTGCTCCCCGCCGAATCCCATGCGGCTGCGCACCCGTGACCGATGGCGAACACGTGCGTGTCGCGAAAGAGCAGCTGCAGCTCCTCGTCCTCTAAGTCGCTCGATAGAATCTCCGGGCGCGGGTAGTCTCGGATCGCGCCACCGATCGGCTCGCAGCTGAGCGACAGTTGGAGGAGGCACTTCGACGGGTCGATCGGGCCGTCGCGGTCCTGGACCTGCTCATTGAGCAGGCTTACCGTGACGAGGTGGCCATCCGCGACCGCGCGCGCGAACGCCTGCACCCTCGCGCGGCCACCGAGCACCGCCTCCTCGGACCTCGGGAGCGCCCCCCAATGCAGCTCTACGACCTCAGGTTCGCCGATCGTTGCGATGGCGACTCTTCGCCACCGCTGGCCTCGGCTGCCCTCGACGGCCTCGTACCGAGCGCCTGAAAGTCGACAGGTGATCCCGGTTGCCCCCGCAACATAGAAGCTGACGCCGACTGAGCTGGGCATCCACTGATTGGCGAGGGCTACCGGGTCGTCGACCGGATCGTCGCGGAACGACCCAACCGTGTCGTCGTCCGTCTCTTCGCTCAGGACGATGCCCTGCGGGACGTCTCTCGGAAACAACAGGCCGGTCGTGTACCGGCGTTGGGGTGGATCCGCGATCACCTCCTCGGGCCCGCCTGCGGGTCCTATTAGCTCGCGAACCAGATATTCGACGATGCGCTCGCGAGCGACGGCCGTCATTGGGCCACCTGCTCGGCTAGGACGGCTGCCAGATTCGTGCGGGCGGCTCTTGCGATGGCAGCTTCGAGCGTGCTGTCGAAAATCACGAGCAGGCCGGCACGGGCTCGACTCATCCCGACGTAAATGAGGCTGACGTCGCGCGGTGTGTCGTCATAGGCGTGCATGTCGAGCAACACGACGTACTTGCTTTCGAGCCCCTTGAAGCCTTCGATCGTCGCGAACCTCATGCCGGGTCTCGTGCCCAGGCCGATATTTTCCTCGTCGACGAGGGTGATGCGGTCACGCCACTTTCGCGGAAGCAGACGGGCGGCGGACTCGTCCCATGGCCGGGGTGAGAGGATCGTGACATCGTCCAGCGCCACGTCTTGCGCGACCAGTGACCTGAGGTACGTGTCGAGCTGCGCGGCGCCTTCCTCCCGCGTACGGACGTACCTAAACTCCACGGACGGACCCGCTCCGGCGCTCGACGTGCCTAAGTCGGCCGCTGTAAGGAGCTTCGTCTGCGTCACGATCTCTCGCGTGTTCCGGCAGTTCCAACGCAGCCGGCCGACCACCGCCCCCATGGCGGCGAGGAAGGCGACGGCCTCCGGGTCGAAGTGACCTCGCACCGCGCTCTGGTTGTTTTGGTCGTAGAAGAGACACCACCGACCCGCTTGGAGGCCGCCGCGGACCTGCTGGTCGAGGATTTGGAGATCGTCGATCGTCAGCACGTCTTGGGCCTCATCGACGATCAGGAGATCCCAGGGATCGCTTTCCGTGGGGCCACTCAGGTCGTCAAAGGCTCGGACGTCGACGTCTCCCGGGAGACGCGAGCGGATGAAGGCGGCGAGGTTGCGGCTCCAAGCCGTCACGAGCACCCGCTCGCCGCGAGCTCGACCTCGGCGAGCAACCTCCATGGCGAGAAATGTCTTGCCTGTGCCCGCGCCTCCATCGATCAGGATCCTCGGGTTGTCTTCGATGAGGTCCAACTGACGGTACTGGTCGTCGGTCAGGCGCTCCATCGCGGTGACGAGGGAGTCGACGCGATATGCGAGAGACGGAATGCGCTCAAACGCCGGTCGAAGGAGCTCGCGAACGTCGCGGACCAAGGGTTCCGGCGCGTCCTCGTGGACTCGCAAGTGCGCCCGCCAGTAGTCCGTGAGCCTTCGAAGCCAGCTCTCGAGGTCACCAGCGTTGCGCAGGTGGGGCTGGTCGATCACAGCCTCCGGCGGCCACTCGACACTCTGGATACCGAATGGGGTCTGGGGAAGCACAACGCCGTAGCCGAGGGCGAGTGCCGAAAGGCGGCCAGCGTCAACGCGTTCCTCGAGTCTTGTCTTGAGACCCATCAAGCCAGTCTGTGCCTGACGGAAGGGCCCCTCGGAACTTGAGTGTGGGTACCCAAAACGATCGGTGTAGGTCCACAGGCCGTCGTGACACGTGACGACACCGCCCTTGATCTCCAGAGCGATGAGCGCACGAGGTGATAGCACGACGAAGTCGAGCTCGCCCCAACGCTTGTACTCATGCTCCGAGATGCTCAGCGAGTGAAATGCGGTCCCGCCCGGCAGCTCGATCTGCGCCAAGAGGTCGAAGACGATCCGCTCGGCTTCGCTCTTTGTGCCACCCATGACAGTCGGCGGTATCAGTCGCACGCGCGCCCAACCCTCACTGACGGTGATGGACACCCTCGTTCAGCCAACCGTCCCCCTCCTGAAGTCGCGTCAAGACAAGAGGCGAGCTGGCGCTACCTGCGCTTGCCCGCTCGGTCGCAGGCTCCGGACAATTGCCCGGTACGGAGGTTGCGCATGCTACTCGCTGTTGACTGGCGGATCAATCGCGCGCAATCCGACGCCACCTTGCAAACCTGCACGCCAGCGTGTACGTTATTGCTCGTGACGGTCGGCGAGGCAGCAAGGCGCTTGGGACTGTCACCCGCGACCCTTCGACGCCAGATCGCTAACGGCCGTCTGGGCGCAACGAAGCTCGGGCGCGATTGGGACATCCCCTCCGACGAAGTGACGAGGTACCGCGCTGAGTCACGCGGTCGACCGGGCCGAAGGCGGCTCCAACCTACGCTCGGCCTGCTTGACTCGTGACAACCAACCTGACGCTGACGCCCGGGATCGTCGGCGAGCATAGCCAACAAGCCATGGAGGGCCAGTGGCAACGCTCGAATTGACCCCGGTCGCGCAGCTCCGCCCCGTCGGGAGCTTCCGTTTCATCGACCTGTTTGCCGGGATTGGCGGGATCCGGCTCGGGCTCGAGGCAGCCGGCGGCACGTGCGTCTTCTCGATCGAGAATGACAAGTACGCACGCCGAACGTATGAGGCCAATTTCGGGCGCTGCGAGGGATCAGATGTTCGGGACATCAACCCGGGCGAGCTCCCTGCCTATGACGTCCTGGCAGCGGGTTTCCCCTGCCAGCCCTTCAGCATCGCGGGCGTGTCCAAGAAGCTGAGCCTTGGTCATGAGCATGGCTTCGCCGAAGTGAAGTCAGGCAACCTGTTCTTTGAGATCGCGAGGCTCGTTGAGGCAACGGAGCCGCCGGTCTTGTTCCTCGAGAACGTCAAGAACCTGCGGAGCCACGACCACGGGAACACGTTCAGGGTCATCCTTGCGGAGCTGGATCGGCTCGGATACGAGGTCACCCATGACCTCATCGATGCCCGTCATTGGGTCCCGCAGCATCGTGAGAGGACGTACATCGTCGGCCTGCGGCGCAGCGTATTTGGCGGCCGTCGGTTCGAATTCCCGCCACCGCTGGAGCCCACGCGGCGGACCATGCGCTGGGTCCTGGAACCTTGGTTCGACCGCAAGTACGTGCTGTCGCAGCATCTGTGGACCTACCTTCAGGAGTACGCGGCGAAGCACAAGAAGGCAGGCAACGGGTTCGGTTACGGCCTGGTCAACGGCGACAGCGTTTCGCGGACACTTAGCGCTCGCTACTACAAGGATGGCTCCGAGATCCTTGTGGATACCGGAAGTCGACTGCCGCGGCGCCTCACCCCAACCGAGTGTGCGCGGCTCATGGGCTTTCCCAACCCGCGCGTCGTCGAGTCGTCCACGCCGATCGATGAGATCGAACGCCGTGCGGACGAATTCGTGATCCCGGTCTCTGACACGCAGGCATACAAGCAGTTCGGCAATTCCGTAGTTGTCCCGGTGATCGAGTTCCTGGGTCGGCAGCTGGCTGACCTGCTGGCGCCGGCCGAGCTCCGGGCCGCGGCGAGCTAGCACTTGGCGAGGAAACTCGCCGTCAAGCGCCTCTCGGCCGTCGAGGTCAGCCCCGACAGGTCACATCAGCATGAGTTCCATGCTGGCCAGTTGCGAGCCGGCCTGGGATTCGGCGACGAGCGCGTGTCTGGGCAGCTGAGGCTCCACATCCACACCGCTGACGGCGGGTTGGTCGTGGACGAGGATGCCTACACGCTCTACGACGCCCGCGAGCACAAGAAACCGCGCACGGAGTGGCACCTCTACTACGCCTCGGCCGACATTGGGCGCCACGCAGCTCCGGGCGATCTTCTTGTCCTCTTTCGCCCCGACGAGAGCGATGACCTGTTCGGCATCGTGGCGTCGAAGGGTTCGACCGTTGAAGCTCAGCTGCTGGAGCTCCTCGAGCTTGGCAAAGACTTTGACCTCGAGCGCTTCCTCGTTGTTGATCCCCCGGATCCATCGCCCACGCGCGCGGGCGAGGCAGCTGTGGCGCTGTCGCTCTGGGACGAACCCGACGTCATTCAGGTCGATCGACCTTATGTGCCACTCCAGCACCCCATCGTCGCCCGAGCCATCGCGGAGGGGCAGGTTCCGGGCACCGCTGAGATGGCGGCGGCAGCAGCGGAGCTCGTCGCGGGGCTAGTTGATCCAGCGGCCCAGCCTGACGAGTACCTCGTCCGGGCAATGCAGTCGGAAACAGACCTGTTCTTCGGTATCGAGGAGGCCGTTGCGGAGCGTCGACTCGAGACGATCCTGGACGTGGGTCGTTCCGTTCCTGAGGTCCTTCGTTGGGCAATGAGCGTGCACCAGGCCCGGCGCTCGAGACGGGGTCAGAGCCTGCAGCTCCACTTCGCGAGGATCCTCGAGGCTCGTCGCATTCCGCACTCCCCCCAGTGCACAACCGAGCCAGGCGAGACCCCCGACTTCGTCGTACCCGGCTGTGCGGAATACCACGACCCTGGGTTTCCAGCCGAGCGACTTCGGATGGTGGCGTGCAAGACGACCAGCAAGGAGCGGTGGCGTCAGATCCTCAACGAGGCGATCCGGATCAGGCCGAAATACCTCCTGACCGTCGACCCCGGGCTGACTGCGCCGACCCTCGAGCAGATGCACGAGGCGGGCCTGATCCCCTATCTGCCAGCCGCAGCGATCGAGTCTGCCTACGCCGCGAACCCCTTGCGAAGTCGTTTGGGTACGGTGGCGGACTTGCTGCGAGCGCTCGAGGCTGTCAGCCTCTGACCGTGCCCGATATCGTCGATCGCGCGACACGCAGCCGGATGATGAGCGGCATTCGGGGGCGCGACACGCAGCCGGAAATGCTGGTTCGCCGATACCTCCATGCCCGAGGCTTCAGGTTCAGGCTGCACGATCGGCGTCTCCCAGGACGCCCAGACGTCGTGCTACGTCGGTACAGAACCGCGGTTTTCGTTCACGGCTGCTTCTGGCATCAGCATGCGGGCTGTCGCCTTGCTTATCGGCCTGACACCAACGCCGCCTTCTGGCGCGACAAGCTCGTCGGAAATGCCCAGCGGGATTTGCGACGCGAAGACGAGCTTCGGACGCTGGGCTGGCGAGTCGAGATCGTTTGGGAGTGCGAAGGGCCAGACAGGCTCGAGCGCCTTGCGGAAACCCTGGCCCATTACCGCGGCCGAGCCGAGGGGAACGAAGGAGCGTCTGCGCCCGCGACCGCGACCGGCACGACCTTGCGCGCCGGCAAGCGCGCCTCGCCGCGGGCCTCGAGCTGACGGAGCCAGTACCAGGCACCGATCCCCACCGCGAGCGTCAGCATCCCGCCGACCGCGAATGCGAGCGGCACGTTGAAGCGCGAGGCGAGCGCGCCCATCAGCAGCCCGCCGGCCGGCACCGAGGCCGAGAACACCGTCGTGTAGACGCTCATCACCCGGCCCCGAAGCTGGTCCGGCACCGCCAGCTGGATCGTCGTGTTGGCCGTCACGGCCATCGCCATGCCGCCGGCTCCGACGACGGTCATCGCCAGGAGCGACACCGGAAACGACGTCGACCAGGCCAGCACGAGCGAGCCCAACGCCAGCGCCACCGTCCCGAGGACCATCTGACGCGGCCGCGGGCGTCGCGCGAACGCCACATACAGCGCCGCGGCCGTCGAGCCGATTCCCGTCGCTGCCATGAGGAAGCCGAACCCGGTCGCGCCGACGTCGAGAACCAGGTCGGCCAGCGGTGGCGCCAGCACGCTGAAGTTCATCCCGAACGTCGCGCCCAGGCCAACCACAGAGACGGCCAGCAGCACGAGCGGCGTCCGCCGGACGTACGAAACACCTTCGGCCAGGTTCTCGACGACGCCCGCCCACGAGGTCGGTCGGGCCGTCCTCGGCGCGGGTCGGAGGTCCTCGTCACGCATGAGCTGGTAGGCGGCGATCACCGCGATGAAGCTGAGCCCGTTGATGAGGAACGCGATCGAGATGTCGAACCAGCCGATGAGCAAGCCGGCGATCGCCGGCCCGACGATCCGCGAGCCGTTGAACAGTGCCGAGTTCAGCCCGACCGCGTTCGTCATGTCATCCCGGCCCACCATCTCAACCGCGAACGCTTGGCGGGTCGGCATGTCGATCGCGTTGACGAACCCGAGGAGCACAGCGAGGACGACGATGTGCCAGACCTCGACGATGCCGCTCGCGGTCAGCCCGAACATCGCGAACGCCAAAACCATTGCGGCCGCCTGGGTCCAGATGAGTGTCTGGCGCTTCGGGAGCTGGTCGGCGAGGACGCCACCGAAGAGCCCGAACACGACGACCGGGCCGAACTGGGCGACGGCGACCACGCCGAGCATCCACGGGTCGCCGGTCAGCTGGAGGACGAGCCAGCCCTGGGCGACCTGCTGCATCCACGTCCCGATGAGCGAGACCGCCTGGCCACCGAAGAACAGCCGGTAGTTGCGGTGCCGGAGCGCCCGGGTGCCCTGGAACAGCATCGGGCTCACGGGGCGCCGCCGTGGTCATGGTCGGCCGGCTCCTTGCCCGCCGCGATGTCCGCGAGGTGGGTCGCGAGGTGCAGCCGGCGGTCACCGGCCTCTCCGATCATCTCCTCGAGCCGGGCGACCTTCCGGCGGAGGATCTCAACCTGCCGGTCGACCCGACCGATCGCGTCGGCGAGGATCGCCTTCCGCTCGGCCGGATCCGCGGTTGTTCGGAAGCGCTTCCGGTTCCGGGTTCGGGCGGCCTCGTCCTCGAGCAGCTGGCCGATCTCGGCGAGGCTGAATCCGGCGTCGTCACGGAGACCCTTGATGAATCGCAGGCGCTCGAGGTCGTCCGGGTCGAACAGCCGGTAGTCCCCTTCCGAGCGGGCGGCCGGCTTCAGGAGCCCGAGCTCCTCGTAATAGCGGATCGCGCGCGACGTCAGGCCCAGCTCGGACGCGACCTCCTGGATCCGGAGGAGGCGCGGCTGGGTCGGCGCAGGGTGGGTCATCGAGCGTATTCTACGCCAACCTTGCCGTTCACGTAAAGGTTTCATAAGGCACGGTCAGCAGCTTCCCGGCTGCTCGGGAACGCGCCGGATGACGACGGGAAAGGCAGAGCTCGATAGTCCAGGAGATGGCCCGGGAAGGCAGAAGGCCCACCGGACCCCATCGCTGGAGCCGGGAGGCGGAGATGTCGTCCAACACACTCGCTCGCTGGTGCGGCCTGGCCCTCGTGTTAGGGGGCCTCCTGGCGATCGTCGCCCAGTTCCTGTTCAGAGCGGCTGGGCCACTGGGGACGATCGCCCAGCTCGAGAGTCCGTTGTGGACGGCGGGACAGGCCACTCAACTCGTCGGAGCCCTGCTGATCCTTCTCGGGCTGCCCGTGGTCTACGCGCGCCAGAAAGACCGCCTCGGGGCGTTCGGGCTGATCGCATATGTGCTCTTCTTCGTGGGGCTGACGACCGAGCTTGTGGGCCCCGCCAACGGCATGTGGCTCGCTGAGCTCGCCGGCCGGCCGGAGACACGGTCCCTTGTCGAGGCGCGCATCATGCCCGTGGGACTCGGGCTCATTCTCTTCACAGGGCTGGTAACGCTGTGGATCGGTGCCGTTGCGTTCGGCGTGTCGGTGATCCGCGCGGGCGTGTTCGCCCGGGCGACCGGCCTGCTCCTGATCGTGGCGGTCGTCCTCGACCTCGTTGGAGGAATCGCCCTTCGGACGAGCCTCTTCGGTCCGGAGCTGGCGCTCGGGGCCATCGCCTGGCTGGGCTTTCAGGTGATCGCTGGATCCCGCGACACCCGGCCCGCCTCCCACGCGGCCAGCGCTGCCGCGCCTGGCTGACCAGGCCAACGTGGCGATCCAGCCGGGCCGCCGGCTGGACACGGCGAGACAGCGAGCGGCCGTGAAGCTCGGGTGGGTCACGATCCTGGCCTGGTCGCTCTCCGCTGTGGCCATCGGCGAGCTTACACTGCTCTCCATCCTCGTCGCCCTGCAACCCGCTGACAACCTCATCGCTGAGGTGATCCCGCTCGTGACCGCCGGGTCGGCGCTCGCGATCGTTGGATCGGCCATCGCCAGTCGTCGACGCGTAAATCCGATCGGCTGGCTGCTCGCCGGTTCCGCGATCGGCATCGCGACGGCGTTCCTCGCCGCCGTCCTCACGCTGCAGTCCATGAACTCGGGGGTCCTCCCAATGGGTTCGGGTGCTGCCTTCGTTGGGTGGGTGGGATGGTGGAGCCTGTTCCTGGGGCTTGGACTGTTCGCTGCTGCGCTACTCGTCTTTCCCAACGGGCGCCTGCCGTCTCGCGCGTGGCGGCTGCCTGCGGCGGTTAGCCTCGGCCTGCTCGCAACCGCAGCAATCGCCGGGGCCTTCGCCCCTCGATTGCCGGTCGGCCCGGGCACGATTTCCAACCCGTTCGGCATCCCCGGTCCCATCGGCGAGGTCCTTCAGGCACTCCAGTCGTTTGTCGGGCCGATCCAACTCCTGGCGATCTGCCTGGCAGTCGCTGCACCCGTGGCGCGATATCGGAAGGCCGCAGGAGCCGAGCGGCGGCAACTCCGGCTCCTTGCGTTCTCCGCGGCGCTGGTGCCGGTCGGCCTGGCTCTCGCAGGCACGGTGGCGCGAGAGACCACCATTGGCTTTTACCTGATGACGTTGCCGTTCACCCTT
Source organism: uncultured Anaerolineaceae bacterium (assembly GCA_964626755.1). GTDB lineage: Bacteria > Chloroflexota > Limnocylindria > Limnocylindrales > CSP1-4 > JACDAV01. The sequence continues at coordinate 116,696 of CAZVGO010000028.1, forward strand.
GTTCCGGTCGCCATCGGCGTTGCGGTGCTCAAGTACCGCCTCTACGACGTCGACGCGATGATGGGTCGAACGCTGCTGTACGGCGCGCTGACCGCGTACGTCGTCGCGCTCTACGTCGCCGTCGTCGGTGGACTGGGCATCGCCTTCCAGACCACCGGCAATCTCCTGATCTCGCTCGTGGCAACAGGGCTCGTTGCGGTTCTCTTCCAGCCCATTCGGGAGAGGCTCCAGGGCGCCGTCAGGCGGCTCGTCTACGGCGACCGGGACGACCCGTACAGGGTGCTCACGGAGCTGGGTCGGCGGCTCGAGACGAGCCTGTCGCCGGACGACGTCCTGCCGACGATCGTGGCGATCACGCGAACGGCGCTCGGCCTTCGCTATTGCGCCATTGCGATCTCAGAGGCCAGCGGCCCGGTGGTCGTCGCTGAGGCGGGTGACCCGCGGCTCGACCCGCATCGGATAGCGCTGGTCCACCAGGGTGAACCCGTCGGCGACCTGCTGCTGGGCATCGACCCTGATCGCGGCCTCAGTCGCGACGACCGCCGCCTGCTCGTCGACCTCGCCCGGCAGTTCGGGGTGGCGGTCCACGCAGTCCGCCTCACCGAGGCACTCCAACGGTCTCGCGAGCGGCTCGTGACGGCGCGCGAGGAGGAGCGACGCCGTCTCCGTCGCGACCTCCATGACGGGCTCGGCCCGCGTCTCGCCAGCCTGACGCTCCGGCTCGAATCGGCTCGCGACCGCAACGCGCCCGACCCACGTACGCGGGAGCTCCTCGACGACCTTGCGGAACGGTGCCGCGAGTCGGTCGCGGACATCCGGCGACTGATCTACGCGCTCCGCCCACCGGCGTTGGATGACCTCGGGCTCGTGTCCGCAATCCGGGAAGGCCTCGCGGGGACATTCGGGGGTGCCCAGGGGGACCTCGAGCTCTCGGTTCAGGCGCCGCCCGACCTGCCGGCGCTTCCCGCGGCCGTCGAGGTCGCCGCCTATCGCATTGTCCAAGAAGCGACGACGAACGCGATGCGCCACGCCTCGGCCCGGCGGTGTCGAGTGAGTCTGGCCATCGACTCCGGCGGAGACGGGCTGTGCATCGAGGTCGAGGACGACGGCAACGGGATCGCGACGGATCACCCCATCGGCGTCGGGCTTGCCTCCATGCGCGAGCGCGCCGAGGAGCTCGGCGGGAGCTTCGTGATCGGGCGCGGTCCGCGCGGCGGAACCCGCGTTACCGCTCGGCTCCCGTGCCGCCAGGGCGACGCGCCGGAACGTCGCGAGGAGCCGCTCGAAGCGGCGGAGGTCGTCGTCCCGTGAGCACTCGAGGGGAAGGTGTCAAGGTCCTCGTCGCCGATGACAGCCGCGAATTCCGCGAGGGCCTGCGGGGAATCCTCGAGCCCGAGCTGGGCGCGACCACGATCGCGGAGGCGGCATCCGGTGAGCAGGCGATTGCCCTCGCGGCTCGTGTCCAGCCGGATGTCGTGCTGATGGATCTCCAGATGCCCGACTGCAACGGCATCGACGCCACCCGCCGCATCGTCGCCGCGAGTCCGCACATCGGGATCCTCGTCCTGACGATGCACGATGACGACGAGTCGGTGTTCGCGGCCATTCGCGCCGGCGCCCGCGGGTACCTCGTGAAGGGAGCGCCCAAGGCGGAGATCCTCCGGGCCATCGCGGCCGTTGCCGCCGGGGAGGCCATCTTCAGCCCGGCGATCGCCCGCCGGATGATGGCGTTCTTCTCGGTGCAGCAGCCGGCATCACTCGCCTTTCCGCAACTAACCGATCGCGAGCGAGAAGTCCTCGCCATGATCGCGAAAGGTCACGCCAACGCTGAAATCGCAGGCCTCCTGTCCGTGACGCTCAAGACGATCCAAAACCACGTCTCGAACATCTGCAACAAGCTCCAGCTCGTCGACAGGACGCAGGCCGTCATCCGCGCTCGCGATGCCGGGTTGAGGTAGCCCGCCCGAGACGACTCGCCTGCTGCGGATAATCGCCCGGTGCCCGTGGCCACGCGCGACCGGCACGCCGATGGCTACCACTGGAAGCCACCGGGTCGAAGGGCTCGAACGTCGACGTGGTCGACTGGGGCCGCCGCGAGCCTAGCGAGCCGCTGACCCTCGGTGCGCTTCGGGTGCTGCGCGCGGCCGGACCCTGGTCGCCGTAGCATTCGGCCGGTGGAGGTGACCCGATGACTGCTCCCAACGACCAGGATCTGCGTGCCAAGGCCGAAGCCCGCGTCAAGGCCCGCGAGGACTTCCGGATCCACCTGCTGATCTATGCCCTCGTCAACGGAGTGCTGTGGGTGATCTGGTTCCTCGGTGGGGCCGACGTCCAGCAGCCCTGGCCGATCTATGCGCTGCTCGGGTGGGGTATTGGCCTCGTCGCCCACTGGTACACGGTGTACGGCGTCAACGAGCAGCGGCGCGAGGCCGAGATCGAGGCGGAGATGCGCCGGCTCCGGGGCGGCGACAGCCGCTGATCGACAGCGCGTGGACTACGGGATCGCGCTTCCGAATTTCCCGGCCGGCGCGAGCCCCGAGGGCATCGACGCCGCGGCCGAGGTCGCCGAGCGGCTCGGCTGGTCAGGCGTATGGACGACCGATCACGTCATCGTCAATCGGGCGAGCACGGCCGAGTACGGGCGGATCTTCGAAGCGATCCTGACCCTCGCCTGGGTCGGCGCCCGGCATCCGAAGGTGAGGCTCGGGACGAGCGTCATCGTCGTCCCCCAGCGGAACGCCGTGCTGCTGGCGAAGGAGCTCGCGACGCTCGACGTCCTGAGCGGCGGTCGGGTGATCGCCGGCGTCGGTGTGGGCTGGAACGAGAAGGAGTTTGCGAATCTCGCCGCGGCCGATCGGTACCACGTCCGAGGCGCGTACCTCGACGAGACGATCCGGCTGTGGCGGCACCTCTGGGCAGGGTCCGGCGAGCCATTCCGCGGGCGGTTCCACGATCTCGAGGACTACGTGTTCGCTCCCGTGCCGACGCAAGGCGCGGCGTTGCCGATCTGGGTCGGGGGCGGGTCAAACGCCGCTTGCCGCCGTGCGGGGACGCTCGGGGACGGGTATCACGCGAGCGCGCTAGGGCCTCCTGGTTACGCGAAGCGCGTGCCGCAGGTGCTCGCCGCGGCGAAGGCGGCCGGCCGGCCGGCGCCGACGCTCAGCGCCCGGGTCCGCATCCGCTTCGACGAGACCTCCGGCGAGGGTTACGCGATGCGCGGCACGGCCGAGCAGATCGCGGCCGAGGGGCGGGCCTTCGCCGATCTCGGCGCGACGATGCTCGTGCTGGCGTTCGGCGTGACCGACCCGGCCGGCGTCGTGGCCGCCGCGGAGCGGTTCGGTCGCGAGGTCGCGCCGCTCGTCTGACCGTGGGGAAGCCTTGCATCAAATGGCGCTTACATCGATCGGCGCCGGCTCGCGCGCGCTGTTCGTTGCATCCGATGCAAGAAACTGCCCCAGGATGGGGCAGAAACCCCCAGTCAACGGGATTCGATCGTCGTTTGCCGCATGTGGCGCAAACGCCCGCCGCACCCCGTCGGCGGCGCGCTGTCGACAGGATGCACCGGGAACTCGCAGGTCCCGAACGATGCGTAACGCCCGAATAAGTGACGTGCGCTAGATTAGGCGCCCGCCACCCCGGCTGCGGCAGGAGGGTTGTCGCTCGATGCGACGCGCACCAGGGGCGCTTGCGCTGCTCATCGCCGTCTCTGCGATGCTGCCCGGCGCTGCCCTCGGCGCGGCGCCGGCGCCCAAGGTCGTGGTCGTCGTCGGGCCGGTCGGAGAGGCAACCGGGCGCTACCTCGCCCGGGGCGAGGCCGCTGCTCGGGAGGCCGAGCGCTGGACGCCGAACGTCGTCCGCGTGTTCACCCCGAACGCGACGTGGCCGGCCGTCAAGCGGGCGATCCAGGGCGCCTCGATGGTCGTCTACCTGGGCCACGGCAACGGCTGGCCCAGCCGGTACCGGAACGAGCTCTATCGGCCCACCCAGAATGGCTTCGGGCTCAACCCGGTGGCCGGCGGCGACGACGACTCCCACCAGTACTTCGGCGAAGCCCGGATCGCCGCCGAGGTGAAACTGGCGAAGGACGCCGTCGTGCTGCTCCACCACCTCTGCTACGCGAGCGGGAACACGGAGCCCGGCCTGCCGGAGGGCACCGAGGACGACGCTCGCCAGCGGGTCGACAACTACGCGGCCGGGTTCATCGAGGCAGGCGCCTCCGCGGTCATCGCCGAGGGCCACCTGTCACCCGCGTGGTACGTGCGCTCGATCCTGTCCGGCAAGCGCTCGATCGAGCGGACGTGGCGATCGTCACCCAGCGCGAAGGGCAACACCTTCACGTTCGCCAGCACGCGGAGCCCGGGCTTCAGCGCGGCGATGGACCCGGACCGGCCCGGCCGCGGCTTCTACCGGTCGCTGGTGGTCCGCTCGGGGCTACTCGCCTCGGACGTCGCCGCCGGCGCAACGCTGACCGCCGCGATCCCGGCGGGCGAGCCGGCCGAGCCGACGCTCGCCGGCACGGGGCTCGCGATGACCACGCCGTACTTCAAGGGTCGCCTGCTGGCAGGCAACGAAGCGACGCTCCTGATCCCGTACACGCTGCCGGACGGGGCGAAGCGGCCTCCGTTGGCGGTGGGCGTGCGATGGGATCCGATCGATCTCGTCGAGGAGCTGCCCGGCGATGCGTCATCCGCGGCGCCGGAGCCCACGCCGCCGGAGCCCACGGGCGCATCGCCTGCCGAGTCACCTTCCGCGACGCCGGCGCGGCCGGAGCCGACGCCGGCTGATTCACCGTCGCCTGATCCTTCAGCCGAGCCACCGGCGGGTGCGCCACAACCGCCGGAGCTCGATGACGCAGCGGACGCCCGGCTGTCGCTCGTCGAGCCCGAACGGCTGGGCTCGGTCGTCGAGCCGGTGAGAGCCGGCGGCGGCCCGACCCGGATCACCGCCACCGTCAGGCTGCCGGCACAGCCGGGACGCTACCGGCTCGTCGCGACGCTTCACGACGCGACCGGCGTCGCGTACGACGCGGCCACCCAGGCCCTCATCCCCGGCGTCATCATCCGGGTCAGCGGGGACGTCGGCGCGCGGTATCTCGTCGCGAAGACGGCCAAAGCGACGGCGGGAGAGCCGTTCGAGCTGCGAACTGGCGTCGCGAACGTCGGCGCCACGACCTGGGGCCACAGGCGGATTGCGGACCGTGTCCGTATCGCCGAAGAGGCGCTGCAGGCCACCCTCGTCGCTCAGTGGGTCAGCCTCACCCCGAGCACGGACGCGATGCCGCCGCTGATGCGACTCTGGCTGCCGGGAGGGATGGAGTTCGGCATGACGGCCCGCGGGACCCTCACCGGCACGGCCCCGACGGCCCCGGGCGACTACTTGCTCATGCTCGACGTCATCGATCCGCAGCTGGGATCTCTCGCCGCCCATGGCATCGAGCCGGGCCTCGTCCGCGTCACCGTCGAGGCCGCCCCCGACTGAGCGGGCTCGCCGGCACGCGCGAAGCCGGCAACTTCCCGGGCCAAGCTTCCATGGACCCGCTCATCCGCGGCTAATTCGCAAGAGCACTGCAAGCCGCACCGGACTCACACGTGTGCGGACGGATGGCGTGGTGTGCTGTGCTGAGTCCATACGGAGCATGCGCCGGCGCGGTTCGCGCCCACGGGCCTCCGAGGAGGAAACCCGAATGAAGTCGACCCTTCGCATCGTCGCCGTTGTCGCGACGATCTCCCTTCTTGCAGTCGGCTGTGGCTCGAACGATCCGGGGGGCTCGGTTCTGCCAGCAACCGGGCAGCCAGGCGGGTCCGCGCCCGCCGCCAGCGACGGCGGCGCGCCGGTCGCGCTCAGCGGCGAGTTGAACGTCTGGGCGATGGGCAACGAAGGCGACCTGCTCGGGACCCTCGCCGACGCGTTCATGGCGGAGTACCCGGACGTCACGGTCAACGTGACCCCGGTCGACTGGGGCCAGGCCGTGACCAAGCTCCAGACGGCGATCGGCGGCCATCAGACGCCCGATATCAGCCAGATGGGCACCGACATGATGGGCCAGTTCGCCGCCACCGGCGCGCTCGAGACGGTCCCGGCCGACGTCGACCCCAGCCAGTACTTCGAGAGTGCCTGGAACACCGGCGTCGTCGGCGGGACCGCCTACGGCGTGCCGTGGTACGTCGAGACGCGGGTCCTCTATTACCGAACGGACCTGGCCGCGGCGGCCGGGATCACCACGGCCCCCGAATCGTGGGCCGAGCTCAAGGCGATGGCCCAGGCCCTCCAGACCGAGGGCGGCGCCGAGTGGGGCATCTCCCTCGGCACGAAGAACTCGCAGGAGTACCTGCCGTTCCTCTGGTCGAACGGCGGCCAGATCGCCGACGACGCGGGCGCGTTCACTCTCGACAGCCCCGAGGCAATCGAGGCCCTGACGTACTACGACTCGTTCTTCGAGGAGGGCCTGTCCCCGAAATCCGTGCCGGAAGGCTTCGACATTACCCCGGCGTTCGTCAGCGGCACCCACCCGATGTTCGTCTCCGGGCCGTGGCACATCGGCCTGATCGAGACGGCCGGCGGCGCCGACATGGAAGGCAAGTGGGCGGTTGTCCCGCTCCCCGGCAAGGACGGCCCTCCAGGCATCTCGTGGGTCGGCGGCGCAAACCTCGTGGTGTACAAGGACAGCCAGAACAAGGATGCCGCGTGGGCATTCGTCGAGTTCATCAGCCGGCCGGAGACGCAGGTCCTGTGGTACGAGACGGCCACGGTCCTGCCGGCCGTCCAGGCGGCGTGGGACGAGGCGGCGATCGCGAGCGATGAGCGCGTCGCGGTCTTCGGCGAGCAGCTGGCCAGCACCCTCGCACCGCCACCGATCACGACCTGGAACGAGATCGGGTCCGCGATCAACGAGCAGCTGGAGCGGGTAACCGCGGGCAACACCTCGCCCGAGGAAGGCGCGCAGGCCATGCAGCAGGCAGCCGAGACGATCGGCACCGGCGGCTAATGGCCAGTCGGGGCGGGGTCGCCGAGGGCCCCGCCACCGGGATCCGGAACCCCCGGCTGGGGTCCGGATCCCGCACCGGCCCCGCGAGCCGCGCGTTCCGGGAGAACCTGGTCGGGTGGGGGTTTGCCCTGCCGTTCGTGATCGTGTTCGCGGTCTTCATGGCCGGGCCGATCCTCGCGTCGCTCGTGTTGAGCTTCACGGACTTCGGCCTGGCGGACCTGCGCAACCCGCTCGGGACGAACTTCATCGGCCTCGAGAACTATGTCGCGCTCCTGGGCGACTCGAAGTTCTTCTTGTCCCTGTTCAACACGGCCTACTTCGTCGTCGTCGGCGTGCCGCTGACGCTGCTCGTCGGCCTCGCCGCCGCGCTCGCCCTCGATCGCGGGATCACGAGGTTCCGGACGCTGTTCCGCGTCGGCTTCTACCTGCCGGTCGTGACCAGCATCGTCGCGATCGCCGTCGTCTGGCGGTTCCTCCTCAACCCGGACCAGGGGCTCGTGAACATGCTCCTGGGATCCATCGGGTTCGAGGGTCCGAACTGGCTGGCCGACCCGGTCCTGGCGATGCCGGCGATCATCGCGATGGCGGTCTGGCGCAACCTCGGGTTCGCGATGATCATCTTCATTGCCGGCCTCCAGACGATCCCGCCACAACTCTACGAGGCGGCGTCGATCGACGGCGCCAGCCGCTGGCAGTCCTTCCGCCACGTGACGCTGCCGCTGCTCCGCCCAACGATCCTGTTCATCACCGTCATCACGACGATCGGCTACCTCCAGCTGTTCGAGGAGCCGTTCGTGATGACCGACGGCGGGCCGCTCGACAAGACCCTGTCGATCTCGATGTACATGTTCCGCCAGGGCTTCGAGTTCTTCCACCAGGGTTACGCCGCGGCGATCGCCTGGATCCTGTTCCTGATCGTCGCCGCGATCGCGTTCATCCAGTTCCGCATCCTGAAGTCACAGACGTGAGGCGGCAGCCATGACCGTGATCGCACCCGACCGCGGCTCCGTGCCGGCGCTTCCCCTGCGCGCTCCGCGGGGCGCCCGTTGGCGCCCGAGCCGGGCGAGCATCGTCCTCTACGTCGTCCTGTTCCTCGGCCTGCTGGCCCTCGTGGGGCCATTCATCTGGATGATCCTTGGCTCATTCAAGCCGCAGGCCGAGTTCCTCCGCACGACGCCGACGTTCCTCCCGGAGAGCCCGACGCTCGGGAATTACGAGCGGCTGCTCGACCGGCTCGACTTCGCGCGCTACTTCTTCAACTCATCGGTCATCGCGACGGCGGTCACGCTCGGCAACCTGACGTTCACCCCGATGCTCGGCTACGCGCTCGCGAAGATCCGGTTCCGTGGCAAGGGGATCCTGCTGCTGCTCGTCATGGCGACCCTCATGGTGCCTGGTGCGGCGCTCCTGATCCCGCTGTTCGTGCTGATGAGCACGCTCGGGCTGGTCAACACGTTCCCGGGGCTGATCCTGCCGTTCATCGCCGGGCCGTTCGGCGTCTTCCTCACCCGCCAGTTCTTCTCCGGGCTCCCGGACGAGCTGCTGGAGGCCGCCCGGATCGACGGTGCCAGCGAGTTCCGGATCTTCCGGACGATCGCGATGCCGCTCGCCGGGCCCGTCCTCGCCACGCTCGGGATCCTCACGTTCCTCGGCACCTGGAACGCGTTCATCTACCCGCTCGTCATGGCCCAGACCCCGGATATGTACACCCTGCCGGTCGCCCTCGCGACGTTCGCCACGGGCCAGCACCAGGCCGACCACGGGATGCTCATGGCCGGTTCGGTGATCCTCGTGGTTCCGGTCCTCATCGTGTTCGTGCTGATGCAGCGCTGGATCACTGAAGGGATCGCGACGACGGGGTTGAAGGGATGAGGCTCCGAATGCGCACTCTCCGTCTCGCCGTCATCGTCGCCGTCGGTATCGCTCTTGTGGCCCCGCTGACGGCCTTCGCGGCCCGGGCGAGCTCCGCCGATTACTCCGCCGCCCAACGAAAGACGCTGATCGGCTACGCCCGGGACACGTGGGGCTCGTTCGTGGCGATGACCGACCCGGGCACCGGCCTCACCGCCGACAACATCACGGCCGAGGGCGTCCGGGCGAAGTACACCTCGCCGACGAACATCGCCTCGTACATCTGGTCGGCCCTGGCCGCCCGCGACATGGGCATCATCTCCGCCGGGAACGCCCGGAAGCGCATCGCCCGGACGCTCGCGACACTGGCGAAGCTCGAGCGCGCCCACGGCCAGTACTACAACTGGTACGACCCCGAAACGGGCGATCGGCTGCGCGTCTGGCCGGCCGACGGTAGCCCTGTCTACGGCTTCCTCTCGTCGGTCGACAACGGCTGGCTGGCTGCGGCATTGATGATGGTCGTCAACACCGTTCCCGAGTCGCGGGGCAGGGCGAACGCGATCCTCAAGGGCATGAACTTCGGCTTCTACTACGACCCCGGTCCCGGCCAGCTGCGGGGCGGGGCGTGGACCGAGGAGCCGCCGGGCTGCAGCGTCCCGGACACCCGCGACCGCAAGCCGGTCTGGTTCACCTGCCACCACTACGGCTCGCTCAATACCGAGCCGCGGATCGCGAGCTACATCGGCATTGCCCGCGGTCAGCTCCCGGCGGCGCACTACTTCCGGCTGTTCCGGACCTTCCCCTCGAATTGCGACTGGGCCTGGCAGGAGATGAAACCAGAGGGCGTCACCCGGACCTACGAGGGCGTCGCGGTCTACGAGGGGACGTACGAGTACCGCGGCATGCGGATCGTCCCCTCGTGGGGCGGCTCGATGTTCGAGGCCCTCATGGTCCCGCTCCTCGTGCCGGAAGAGGACTGGGCGACCCGGAGCTGGGGCGTCAACCATCCCCTCTACGTCCGGGCCCAGATTGAGCACGGCCTCAAAGAGGCGAAGTACGGCTACTGGGGCTTCTCACCATCGAACAACCCGGACGGGGGCTACCGCGAGTACGGCGTCGACCCGATCGGGCTGAACCCGGACGGCTACGCCTCCGACCAGGAGCGCACGCTCGTCGACTACGGCTTCGGCGACTGCCGGCCCGCGCAGAAGGACCCGAAGAAGTACGGCCGTGGCGTCGTCACCCCGCACGCCTCGTTCCTCGCCCTCGAGTTCGACCCGAAGGCGGCCCTGGCGAACCTGGCGAAGCTGCGCAAGAACTTCGACGCGTACGGGAAGCTCGGGTTCTACGACGCAATCGACGTCAAGACCGGCAAGGTGTCGAGGTCGTATCTCGCGCTCGACCAGGGAATGATCATGGCCGCCATCGGCAACGCGCTGACGGACGACCGGCTGCAGTCGTATTTCACTGCCGGTGCCGTAACCAACGTCATCAGGCCACTCATCGCCCAGGAGGTTTTCGAGTCCGGCACGGCGCCATGACCGACACGACGCTCGACGCCCGACCGGTGGCCTCATCCGGTTCGGCCCGGATCGCCTGGTTCTCCACGCCCGACGCGCAGACCGAGCGGAACCGCGCCGCGCCGGAGATCCGGCTGCCGCCGCCGGCCGGCGTGCGGGCGGAGCGGGGACGCGGACAGGTGACGGTCTCCTGGCAACCGGTCGACGGCGCGGCCGGCTACCTCGTCCACCGGAGCGCCGGGCGCGACGGGCCGTTCCTGCCGATCGACCACGGTGGCGGTGACGTCCTCGCCGTCCCCCACTCGCCGTCCGTCCACACGATGGGCGACCCCACGGCCGAGGCGTGGTATGCGGTCGCGAGCCTGCCGAACATCGAGGCCCAGTCGCTGGCGCTCTCCCCGGCCGTGACCCCGACGCAGGTCGGGTCGCCCGGCCGGGTGACGATCGAGGTCGACGCGGGCAGCGCTCGCGGGCGCCTCGCCCGGCCGTGGCGACCCATTATCGGCTCGGAGCACCTCGCCCTCCTCCTCCGCGGCGCGGGACCCGGTGGCCGCGACGTCGGCGCGGAGCTGGCCGAGGCGTTCCGGATCGTCCGGGCGGAGCTCGGGGCGCAGATGGTCCGTGCCCACGCGATCCTCCACGACTCGCTGGGCGTGTACCGCGAGGTGGACGGCCGGCCGGTGCACGACTTCACGAAGGTCGACGCCGCCCTGGATCGCCTGCTCGAGACCGGACTCCGGCCGGTCGTGGAGCTGTCGTTCATGCCCCGCGACCTCGCCGCGGATCCCGGTGTGAGCGTGTTCGACTACATCGGGATCATCTCGCCGCCGCGCGACCACGACCGATGGGCCGATCTCGTTCGAGGCCTCGTCGCGCATCTCGTCGAGCGGTACGGGCGCGGCGAGGTCGCGCGCTGGGCGTTCGAGGTCTGGAACGAGGCGAACATCCGGGTCTTCTGGAGCGCGACGGAGAGGGACTACTTCCGCCTCTACGACGTCACCGCCAGGGCCGTGAAGTCGGTCGACGCGGCGTTCCGCGTGGGCGGCCCGGCCACCGCGGCCGCGGGCTGGATCGACGACCTGCTCGCGCATACCCGGGACGGGGGCGTGCCGCTCGACTTCCTCTCGACCCACACGTACGGTGCCCCGCCGATCGACCTGCGACCCATCGCCGGGCGATTCGGCCGCGACGGGATCCCACTGTGGTGGACCGAGTGGGGCGTCAGCCCGACCCATGGGTCGCCGGTGAACGACAGCGTCTGGGGTGCGCCGCTCGTGGCGCGCGGCATGCGATCCGCGGCGGGCCGGATCGAATCCCTCGCGTACTGGGTCGCCTCGGACCATTTCGTCGAGCTCGGCGAGCCGAAGCGTCTCTTCCACGGCGGGTTCGGGCTGCTGACCGTCGGAAACCTGCGCAAGCCCCGGTTCTGGGGGATCGCCATGCTCGAGATGCTCGGCGAGGACGAGCTGGAGGCCAGCCTCTCGGGCGACGGCGGCGGCTCGCTCGTCGAGGCGTGGGCCTCGCGCGACGGCGATGGCCGGATCGCGATCGCCGCGTGGAACGGCACGCTCGACCAGACGAAGACCGGCGGGGACCCGAACCTGGGCCGCGACGTGACGCTCACGATCGAGGGCGTGCCGCCCGGGCGGTATACGACTCGCCACCGAAGGCTGGACCTCGAGCACTCGAACATCGCCGCACGCTGGGACGCCCGCGGCGGCGGTGACTGGCCGGACGAGGCCGGTTGGGCGGCGCTGCGCCAGGCGGATCGTCTCGAGGAGCTCGAGCCGGACCGCTCCGTCGAGATGGGGGCAAGCGGGCGCCTGGAGCTGGCGTTCGACCTGCCGATGCCTGCCATCTCCCTCGTCGAGCTCGTTCCTGCCAGCTAGCCTGCTGGCCGCCTGCGCTCGCACCTCGAGGTCGTAGCCAACCTGTAACGACGTTGGCAGGTGTCCGCACGCTGGACGGGACCCGATGGTGGTCTAATGGAGCCATGTCCCCACGAGAGGCCCTGCGGATCGCCCTGATCGCGCCGCCCATGCTCCCGGTCCCGCCGCCGACCTACGCGGGCACGGAGCGGGTCGTCGCGGCGCTGGCCGGCGAGCTCCACCGCCGCGGTCACAAGGTCACCCTCTTCGCGCCCGGCGATTCGAGCGTCGACTGCGAGCTGGTGCCGACGATCCCGCAGAGCCTGTGGAGGATCGACTACCGGGGGGACGTGAGCTCGTTCATCAACGTCTCGCTGGGCATGGTGTGGCGCGACCACGAGCGGTTCGACATCATCCATTCGCACGTCGAGACGCTCGGGTTCCTCTTCGCACGGCACTGCCCCACCCCGGTGTTGACGACGCTCCACGGGCGCCTGGACGTGTCGGGGATCCCCGAGCTCCTCGAGGAGTTCGACGACATTCCGCTGGTCGCGATCAGCGACAGCCAGCGGCGATGGGGCGAACGCGCGAACTGGGTGGCGACCATCCACCATGGCCTGCCGCTCGAATCGATGCCCCACTCGGACAGGCCCGGGGACTACCTCGCCTTCGTCGGCAGGATCACGCCGGAGAAGGGCATCGCCGAGTGCATCGAGCTCGCCCGCCGGGCAAAGCTGCGGCTGAAGATCGCGGCGAAGGTGTACGACCAGCACGAGAAGGAGCATTTCGCGGAGGTGGTCGCGCCTGCCCTCGCGGACGGGACGGTCGAGTTCCTCGGCGAGCTCGGCGAGCTCGAGCGCGACCGGCTCTACGCGGGCGCGCTGGCGACGCTCATGCTCGGCGCGTGGCCGGAGCCGTTCGGGCTCGTGGCGATCGAGTCGCTGGCCACCGGAACGCCCGTGATCGCCCGCCGCGCGGGCGCGCTCACCGAAACGATCGAACACGGGGTCAATGGGTTCCTCATCGATGACCTGACCGAGGCGGAGCTCGCCATCGGGCGTGTCCGCGACCTCGACCGCAAGCAGATCCGGCGCCTCGCGATCGAGCGCTATTCGCCGGCGCGGATGACCGACGACTACGAGGTCGCCTTCCGGAACCTGCTCGAGAGCCGGCGTCAGGAGCGGAGCGCGGTCGCCGCGGGGTCTGGCACTCCGGCGTAGGCTGTCGGCATGCCCAGCCGAGCATCCGCCACCGCGTCCGCGACCCCCTCCCGCGAGGAGCTCCTCGGGCCGAGCAAGTTCGGTGCCCCGGACGCGCGCCATGATCCGGGCCCCGACGCCGCCCAGGAGCGGGTTGAGGGAATCGACGACGCGGCCGTCGAGCCGATCGCCGGTCCGTCGGGCGGCAACATCAGGATCGGAACCGCCTCCTGGACGGATCCGACGATGACCGCCTCGGGCGTCTTCTACCCGAGCGGCGCCGACAGCGCGGAAGAGCGCCTGACCTATTACGCCAGCCGCTTCCCGCTCGTCGAGGTCGACGCGACGTACTACGCGCTGCCGTCCCGACGGACGAGCGAGCTGTGGGTCGAACGCACTCCGCCGGACTTCACGTTCGACATCAAGGCCCACGCCCTGATGACCGGCCAGCCGACCGAGACCCGCCGGCTGCCGAAGGACATCCGGACGGCGCTGCCGGAGGAGCTCCAGGCGAAGCCGCGGATCTACGCCAAGGATCTCCCCGACGATGTCAAGGCGGCCGTCTGGGAGTGGTTCGTCGACGGCCTCGAGCCGCTCCGCGAGTCCGGGCAGCTCGGGAGCGTTCTCCTGCAGTACCCGCGCTGGTTCTTCACGTCCTCGGAGAACCGCGACCTCATCGTCGAGGCGAAGGAACGCCTCGGCGACGTCACGGCGGCGGTGGAGTTCCGGAGCGCGTCGTGGTTCAACGACAAGAACATCGAGCGGACGATGCGCTTCCTCGAGGAGCACAACCTGCCGCTCGTCATGGTCGACGGGCCGCAGGGCTTCAAGTCGAGCGTCCCGCCGATCGCCGCGACGACCTCGCCGGACCTCGCGGTCGTCCGGTTCCACGGCCGGCGGGCCGAGACGTGGGAGGCCAAGGGGCTCCCGACGGTCGAGCGGTTCCGCTATCTCTACGATCGGGACGAGCTGGAGGAGTGGGTCCCGCGGATCCGGCAGGCGGCGAGCCAGGCGAAGGAGACCCACGTCCTGATGAACAACTGCTACGCGAACTACGGGTCGACGAACGCGCGGGAGCTGGCCGCGCTGCTCCTCGAGCCGGAGGGCTGACGAGCCATGCCCGGACGTGTCGCCCACGACGGCGAGCCGGCAGCGGGGCCGATGACCAACGCCGTGCTCGACTTCCGCCCGAGCCGGCATGGATTCCACTTCGCGAACCGGTTCGAGCCGGGTCCCACCCTGAAGCTCGGTCCGTTCGACCCCCGGATCGTCGGGATCGGCGATGCCGCGTTCGGGCTGTGCGGCGGGATGGCCCTGACGGTTCGCGACATGTACGAGGAGCGGGTCGATCCGCCACCCGACCGGGAGGCGCCCGCCAACGGCTCACGCCGCTTCCGGGCGCTCGTCCGCCGCCAGGTCCAGTCGCTCGACTGGTTCCGGCTGCCACTCCGGTTCTACATGCTGTCCGCCCTCCACCCGAGCGGCTCGACATGGTGGAGCCGCTTGCTCGGGCGGCGATCGATCGGCGACGTCGTGCTTCACGACGAGTGGCCGGCGATCCGCCGGGAGATCGACGGCGGTCACCTCGCGATGGTCGGGCTCGTCCGGGGTGAGTCGTTCAACCCGTTCAAGCTGACGCTCAACCACCAGGTCCTCGCGTACGGCTACCGCGTCGCGGCCGAACGGGTCACGCTCCGGATCTACGACCCGAACCATCCGGACGGCGACGACGTCGAGGCCCGGATGAACCTCGTCGACAACCGCCCGACGACGTTCGAGTCATCGACCGGTGAGCCGCTCCGCGGGTTCTTCCTCGCGCCGTACGAGCGGGAGGTGCCTCGGGCCTGGGAGGGTGGCTAGACCGGCGGGAGCTCCTGCTCGTCGGTCTGGGCGGGCGCGAACGGGTCACCCACCCGATCGACCCGCTCGATCATGTCGCGGATCGTCCAGCGGTTGGGGCGGAGGGATGGGTCGTCCAGCTCGTCCCAGCTGATCGGCGCCGAGACCGGCGCTCCCGGCGCGGGCCGGACGGCGTACGGCGCGACGAGCGTCTTGATCGGCTCGTTCTGGGTGTAGTCGAGGCGGGCCCGGCCCTGCCGCTTGGCTTTGGCCCACTCCCACGACACGAGGTCCGGGACCATCTGGCCGATCGCCCGTGACACCCGCTCCACCCAGCGGCTCGTGTCCTCGTATGTGTACTTGCCCCGGACGATCGGGATCCAGGCCTGGATGCCGCGCCGGCCGGTGAGCTTCGGATAGGCGCGGACGCCGAGATGTTCGAAGGCGGTCCTGTACAGGCGCGCGATCTGCAGGGTCTCCTCCCACGTCGTCTTCTCGCCCGGGTCGATGTCGACGAGCGCGAATGTCGGCTTCCAGGGGTCGTGGATCGTGGAGGTCCAGGCGTGGACCTCGAACGCGGTCTGGTTGCCGAGCCAGCACAGGGTCGCGGCGCGGTCGGCGAGGAGGTGGTCGTTGGCCTTGCGGTCCTCGCGCTCGTTGAAGCCGGTCTCGTGCCAGATCTTCAGCCAGCTCGGGGCGGTCGAGGGGATGTCCTTCTGCCAGAAGCCGGGGGCGAGGGCACCGTTCGGATAGCGGTGGAGGTTGAGCGGCCGGTCGGCGAGGTGGGGCAGCATCGCCGGGCCGATGCGGGCGAAGTAGCGGATCAGTTCGCGCTTCGGGATGGGCGGATCGCTCTTCTCCTTGCCCGGGAAGATGACCTTGTCGAGGTTCGTGAGCTTCAGCTCCTCCCCGCCGACCTGCCACGTGCCCTCCTTGCCGAGGGCGTCGAGCGCCGCGAGCTCCGCGGCCGAGGCAACCCACGGCAGCCCGTCCGGCCCGGCGGCGGAGAGGCTGTCCGGCGCGCGGCGGTCGGGATCGGTGCCGGGATCGGCGCCGGCTCCACCGCGGATAGGCGTCGCGCGGGGCGTGGAATCCTGCGACTTCGTACTACGTTCTCGCACCGTTCTTGCGGCCGCGGCCGCGGCCGCGGCCTTCTCCGACTCGGCAACCTCGGCCTCGGCGGCCCGATCGGCCGCGGCGGGCGAAATCGGCCGCTCGCGGATGACCGACCGCGGATCCTTGTCCAGCTCGAGGCCCTTGTACGCGGTCTGGCGGACGTAGCCCTCGCGCGTCCAGCCTCCGAGCTCTGCACGGATCACGAGCTCGGGGCGGATCCACTGGGCGGTGCGCAGCTCGCCCTTCCGCTCCGGGCATGGCTCGAACGGACAGGTGTCGGTCGCGAGGGCTTCGAGGCGTTTGCGCAGCTCGCGCCTCGCCCCTGCGTTGAACCCGGACCCGACCTTGCCGGAATACCGCAGCTTGCGTCCCTCGTACACCCCGACGACGACCGCCCCGAGGTCCTTTGCGTTCCCCTCCCCGGGCGTCCAGCCGCCGACCACGAGCTCCTGCTCGGGGCGGATCTTGACTTTCAGCCAGGTCGGTGAGCGCCTTCCCGGCTCGTACCGGGATCGGCGGTGCTTGGCGATGATGCCCTCGACGTGGAGCCTGGCCGCCGCGGCGTGGAAGGCGACCCCGTCGCCGACCACGTGCGAGGCGAACCGGACCCGGCCCGAGTCCTTCAGGACCGACCGGAGGAGTCGCTTGCGATCCTCGAGCGGGACCTTGACGAGCAGCCGGCCGTCGAGGTAGAGCAGGTCGAACACCTGGTACAGGAGGCCGCGACCGCCCTCCGGGCGCCCGGCGCGGAGGGCGCTGATCCGCTCCTGGAGAAGCCCGAAGTCGGGCACGCCGGCGTCGTCGATCGCGACGATCTCGCCGTCGACGATCGCCTGGCGCGCGTTGATCCACGAGGGCGGGCTGAGAAGTCCCCCGAAATACGTCTCTGCTGCATTGCCGCGGCGCGTCCAGAGCCGGACTTCTCCGGCCCTGACGACCGCCTCGACCCGGTAGCCGTCCCACTTGATCTCGAACAGCCAGTCCGGGTCGTCGAACGGGTCGGGGCTCGCCAGGGTGGCCGCCATCGGCTCGATGTAGTCGGGCATCGGTGCCTCGACCGCGCCGGCGAGATCAATCTCGGCATCGGCGGCCGGCGCGCCGCTCGTCCAGAGGGCGTCGCGGTTGGCCTTGACCTCGTCATTCGTGCGGCCGGTCTTGACCGACTTCGGATGGTCCTCCGGATCCCAGCCGGGCTTCGAGCACTCGTCCCGCTTCTTGATCAGGAGCCACTGCTCGCTCTCGTCCTCGAACGCCACGGCCGGCTGGGATCCCGGCCGGCGGCTCGTCCGGACGAGGGTGAACCGGCCGCACAGCTTCTCGCCCTTGAGGATGAACTTGAGCTCGCCGTCCTCGACCGCCTTCCTCGGATCGAGCGTGGCCTCCTCCGGCTCGAACGTCCCCCAGTCCCAGACGATGACGTCGCCGGCGCCGTACTCGCCCTTCGGGATCACGCCCTCGAAGTCGAAGTACTCGATGGGGTGGTCCTCGACGTGGACCGCCATCCGGCGCACGGCGGGATCGAGCGTCGGGCCTTTGGGGATCGCCCAGCTCGCGAGGACGCCCTCGATCTCGAGCCGGAAGTCGTAATGGAGTCGGGTCGCGCGGTGGCGCTGGACAACGAACCGGCCGGTGCCGCGCGCGGAGGGATCCCCGGCCGGCTCCGGCGTCTTCGAGAAGTCGCGCTTGGCCTTGTACTTGTCGAGCGGCATGTGCCGTCAGGCTAGCGCCCCGCGGCCGAGTTCCGCCAAATCGGTGCTCGTGGGGCACAGAATCGAGGACGCCGTGCGCGAGACGCACACAACCAACGGTCGCAGCCGATTCCTTGCCGGGTAGGTGCGCGGGGCGCACACAACCAACGTGCCGCGATCCGTTGGGTCGGAAACGTGCCACCCGAGCACGATTTGGGCGGAATCCTCCGCGCGGAAGCCGTGTTCTGCTCGTTGTGTGCGTTCCACGCACAGGGAGTTGCTGAGCCGGGGCCTCAGGCGCTCCGGCGGCGACGGGCCGGTCGAGCCTCCTCGAGGTCCTCGTCCGCCGCCTTGCCGCGCGTTCGTGCGCCGGCACGGGCC
This sequence comes from uncultured Anaerolineaceae bacterium, assembly GCA_964626755.1. GTDB lineage: Bacteria > Chloroflexota > Limnocylindria > Limnocylindrales > CSP1-4 > JACDAV01. Next base: position 135,143 of record CAZVGO010000028.1, read on the forward strand.
GCCTTCTGCGGGGCCGCCTTGGCCGCCTTAGCGGCGGCAGGGCGGGCGGCCCGTTCCTTCTTCGCGTCGGCGACCGAGACGGGCTTGCCGCCCCGAGCGGACTTCGCCGCGCTCACGCTCGCCTCGAGAGCCGCCATGAGGTCGATGAGCTTGCCCGTCTCCTCGACCGGCTCGGGCGCGACGACCTCCTTGCCCTCGACCTTCTGCTCGATGATCTGCATCAGGGCGTCGCGGTACTCGTCCTTGTACTTTGCCGGCTCGAATTCGCCGGTCATCGCCGCGACGAGCTGCTTGGCCATCGCCTTCTCGGCGGGCTTGAAGTCGAAGTCCTCCGCCGGCAGCTCCAAGTCGCCCAGGGCGCGGATCTCGTCCGGCCAGTGGAGGGTGGTGAGGAGGAGCGTCTTGCCGAACGGATCGAGGGCTGCGAGGGCCTCCCGATCCTTGATCACGACCTTGCAGATCGCCGTGAGCTCCTCCTCCTCGAGGACCTGCTTGAGGAGGTAGAACGCCTTTCGGCCGATCTTGTCCGGCTCGATGTAGTAGGCCTGCTTCACGAACTTGACGGCCCCGTCCTCATCGTCCGCCTTTGTGAACTGCTCGATCTCGATCGCCCGGACCGTCTTGAGCGGGACCTTCTCGAGGTCCTCGTCGGTGATGACGACGTACTGGTCAGGGGCGTACTCGTAGCCCTTGACCGTGTCCGACCGCGAGATCACCTTCTCGTCGACCGGGCAGAAGATCTTCATCTGGATCCGCGACAGGTCCTTGGCGTGGAGCATGTTGAAGCTCACGCCGTACTTCGACTCGGTCGCCAGGTAGAGCTTGACGGGGATCGTCACCAGCCCGAACTGGATTGCCCCCTTCCACATCGCGCGCGGCACGGTCAGGTCCTCTTAGCAGCAGCCCTGCCCGGGGGCCGCGACGGTCAACGATAGCGTCCCCGCGCAAGGGGCGGCTGAGCGGGGGTCCCGACGGGCGGTCAGCGGCCGATGAGGACCGCGTCGACGTCGATTCGGGGCCGGCGGGACGTGCCGTTGGAGCGGATCTCGATCGTCTTCAGGCTGTCGGCGTCGAACGTCTTGGTCCACACGATCCGCCGGCTGACCCCCGTCTTCGAGTACAGGCTGATCGTGGCCTGGTACACGCCGTTGACGTAGACGTTGGCCGTGCCTCGGGTCGGCCCGACCGGAGCGACGATCGCCATCACCCGGGCCATCATCCTCAGGCGAACGTACGAGCCCCGCCGTGTGGTGTAGCGGGTCGTCCCGCCGGACGCGAACCTTGAGACGGACCGGTACCAGCCGGTCGAGTACTTCATCGCGGTGCTGGTATCCTGGACGATCCCGAGCCGGAGAATTGGGCCCTCGGCCCACGGGCTCCAGATCCCGACCGCATCGCGGGCCCGGATCCGGAACTGGTGAGCGCGGCTGAGCGCGACGGTCCGGACGGTGGAGGTCGCGGTGCCGGCGGCGGTGCCGGAGGGCTGCCACGGGCCGAGGTCGAGGGAGTACTCGAGCTCATACCCAGTGATCTTGCTCGACGGGTCGGTCGCCGCCGGCCAAACGACCCGGACCGGGGCCCTGGTGGCGCCGGAAAGCGAGGACTTGTAGGCTGGAGCCGCGGTCGGGGGATTGGCTGTCGGTGCGTCGTTCTCGACGATGATCTGGATCGTCGCGGAGCGGGTCCGCGTGCCCTCCGCGGCGGTGACCACGACCGGATAACTTCCGGCCGGGAGCGACCGGGGCACCGTCACGGTGAGCATCGCCGAGGTCGCACCGAAGCCACTCACGCTGAGCTTGTCGAGCGCGACGGGAAAGCCGGGCGGCGTGGTCGCCGAGAGTGCCAGGGTCTCGAAGTGGGTCGGGGTGCGGGTGATCGTGATCGGCAGGCTGACCGTGCCGCCGGCCTCGCCCATCGGGATCGGCTGAGCGACGGTGACGCTGAAGTCGCCGGCCGGCCCGATCAGCGAGACGTCCAGCAGGCGGTCCGGGTAGGCGTCCGGGTCGGTCCACCACTTCCAGTTCGAAGATGAGAGCGCGAGGAGCGCGGTCCTGACCATGGCAGGGGTCGCCCACGGCCGGGTCGCCTTGTAGAGGGCGATTGCGCCCGCGACGTGGGGCGTTGCCATCGACGTCCCGGACATGTACGCGTAGGCGTTGCCGGGCATCGTCGACATGATGCATTTGCCGGGCGCGATGATGTCGACGTCCCCGCCGCTGTTGCTGAAGTCGGCGAACGTGTCGTCGAGGTCGTACGACCCCCACGACAGGCAGCGGTTGCCGCCAAGGGAGCCTGCCTTGCCGTCCGTGTCGGCGAGGGCAGACACGGTGATCACCTCGTCGTACGCGGCAGGTACCCGGGCGGCAGCGCTGTGCGAGTCGTTGCCCGCGGCCACTGCCACCGTGACGCCCGACGCGACGAGGCGGCAGATCCCCTGGTGGAGGATGTCCCCGTTCGTCAGGCCGCAGTTGAAGTCGTCCTTGCCCCACTTCGCGACGCTCATGTTGGCCGCCTCGATGAGCGGGAGCGTGGCGTCGTTCGGGTCGCGCTGCGCGGCGATCCAGTCCAGGCCGCAGATGTACCACGACAGGTAGCCGAAGCCTTCGTTGTTTAGGATCTTGACCGACCAGAGACGGACGCCCGGCGCGACCCCGACGACTCCGCTCCCGTTGTCCTTGGCGCCGACCGTGCCGGCGACGTGGGTGCCATGCCCGTGGCCGTCGCTCCACGCGTCGCGATCCGAGGTCGTGCAGTTCACGCCGCCGACGACGAAGAGGTCTCCGTGCCCACCGTCGATGCCCGTGTCGACGATCGCGACGTCGGCGTCGACGCGCTTGTCCACGCCGTCGATCTGGGCTGATGTCGAGGCGCGAGTTCCGATTCGCGCGACGCCTGTCGGGATGGTCTGCGCGGCGAGCTCGATGATCTCGTCGGGGATGACCGCGGCCACGTCCGGGTCGGCCTCGAGTGCCTCGCGCTGGTCGTCGGTGAGCGCTCCGGAGAATCCGCGAACGGCCTTTCCGAAGGACCGGTCCGCCTTCAGGCCCTCACGTTGGATGTGGCGATCGCGGACCTTCTTCGTGTCGGCGCCCTTGGCCATGATGACGATGTACCGGTCAGTCGCGTCGAGTCCGCCCCGCGATGCCTTGCTCGGGGCTGCCTTAGCCTCGGGCGTCGGGCGCACCTTGGGCGTTGCGCGCACCTCGGGCGTCGCGGCTGCCTCGGGCGCTGCTTCCGCAGGTGGCGTCGGTTCCGCCGCGGGGGCTTCCTCGGCCGGAGGCGTTTCCTCGGCCGGAGGCGTTTCCTCGGCCGGGGGCGTTTCCTCGGCCGGAGGCGTCGCGTCCGGCGCGGGCGTCACTTCCGCGGACGGCGCAACCTCCGGGGAGGCAGCCTGAACCGGGAGAGCCGAGAGGGCGAGGAGGGCGGCAAGAACGAACGGCCAGGTCCGGGATCGCATTCATGCGACAGGCTCGCCGCTCGGCGGGCTCGCCAAAACCACCCGGTGGTCACGTTCCGGGTTAGCCGACGGGGGTTACGCCCGGCTACCCCGATGGTCAGGCTTGCGGGTGGAGGCGATGCGGGTTGTGCGGTGTGGGACGGTCCAAGAATGGCCGTTGGACGGCCCACACGGATCGTCAACCGGCGGCGCGACTCGTCGCCACCAGTTCTCGTTCCGCCGCGACGACCCGGGCGATGACCCCGTCGCGCAGGCGATCGAGACCCGTCGACACCGTGCCGGCGGCGCCGCTGATCGAGGTCAGCTGCGACTTCAGGCCCTTGATGACGTCGAGCTGCTCGCGGATCCCGGTCAGGGCCTCGGCGATCGCGTCCTGGTCGAGGTCCGCCTCGCGCTCGCGGAGCGTGTTCAGCGCGAGGAGGCGGGCCAGCCGCAGGGCGGCCTCGAGAGTCGCGTGGTCCGGGGCGGCCGGATCGAGGACGCAGTACACGTCGCCTGCGCGGACGTCGAACGGGGCGATCCCGGTCGGGGCATGGGCGGGCGTGAAGACGACGAGGGCAACCGCGGCACTCCGGTTCGTCTTCGCGTCGCGCAGCTCCTCGCGCATCTCGCGGCCGGACATCTTGCGGTCCTTGGCCTCGACCACGACCCGCAGCTCCGACCCGCGAGCCAGCGTCGGGTTGAGGGTCAGAACGAAGTCGCCCTTCTTCGAGCGCATCGTGTCGCCCGCCTCGTCTGCGGTCCGGTCGAGCAGGTCGCCTGCCCCACGGGCGAGGTCGCCGAGGATCGACTCGAGCAAGTCCTCGAAGTCGGCGCCCTTCGCAGCCGATTTCGCCCGCTCGGTGGCCCGCGCGTTGGCAGCGGCCTCGATGGCCACGAGGCGCTCCTCGACCGACTTGAAGCCGGCGGCGATCTCCTGGCGGAACTGGTGCATCGGCGAGTTGAGCCGGGTCGGATCGAGGAGGATCGCCAGCTTCGATGCGTCGCCATCGAAGTACGACTCGAGCATCCCCCGGATCCGGCCGATCGCGCTGTCCCGCTTTCGCTCGTCGAACAGCTCTTCGACCATGCCGCGCAGGGCGCCCCGGTCGCCGAGGAACTTCTCCAGGGTGCGCGGCAGTCGCCCGTCGCCATCCGCGAAGTTCGTCCGGAGGGTCTGCTCGAGCGCTGTGGCGGCCCGCTCGTTGACCTGCTCCGCCTGGTGGACGAGCTTCTCGAACTCGGCCCGGACGACGTCCACGTTGACCGTGACGCCCGTGTCCTGGAGGGCCAGCAGGCCGATCTTCAGCGCCCGCTCGGCGAGCGCCGGGCGCTCCTCAGCGGATCGCGCCTCGAGATAGCCGGCCAGCGCGGCGTCCACGACGACGAGCCGGTCGACGACGATCCGGTCGCCGTCGACGAGAACACTCGTCACGGGCTCCGGCGGCGGTGGCAGCTGGACGATTCGGCGGGCTTCCATGGGCCGAACTCTCGACGCCGGTCGTGACAGCTAGGGTGTCACCACCGCCACCAACCTCAGCCGCGGCGGACCGTCGCCTCGATCAGGCCGTGCGGCTCGCGGGTGGCGACGAAGATCTCGCCCTCGTTTGGCTGCCCGAATGGCGACAGGTCGACGAGCCAGTGATGGAGATTCGGGAGCGACATCCGGACCTCGTCGACCTCGGGGTGGCGCTCGAGGATCGCCCGGCCGACGATCCACACCGATGCCTGGACCGACGGGCTGTGGTGCTCCGCAAAGACGTCGAGGAGGGTCGCGCCGACGGCGTCGAACGAGGCGTCGAAGTCGACGTGCTCCGCATGGCCGCCGTATCGCCAGCTCGCGCTGATCATCGTCGCCATGATCCGATCGTCGACCTCGGGCAGTGTCGTGTACTCGTCGCGCGGGAAGCCCGAGAACCCGGACCTGGTCGTCTTCATGACCGTCAGGTCGCGAATGCCGGCCTCGATCGCCGTGCCGGCCTCGGTCGCCGACACGACCGCCGTCCGGGTGAAGTCGCCGGATCGGAAGAACGCGTCCGGCGCGGGGCCGCCTTCGGCCGGGACGCGAACCCAGCGGTGCTCGTCGATCGAAACCGTCGCGCGCTCGCACGGGTCGAGCGCGAGGAAGTGGCGGGCCAGCACGAGCCCGAAGCGCTCGATGGCGCCGGTCAGGTGCTCGCGCGCGAACGCATAGACGGTGTTCTTCATCGTGTCGGTGGCGATGACGTTCGCGTTGTCGCCCTCGACATGAGCGGCAGCGAAGTCGCCCTCGAGAACGATCCCGACCGTCAGGTCGCGGACCTCGTGGCGGTCGGCGTGCCGGATGACCTTCACGAGCCGGATCGCCGACTTGCCGTACCGGTTCGGCCCGAGCTCGATCACGTCCCGAGCCCCTCGCCGCCGAGACTTCGATACCGGGCCCGGGCGATCGCGACGACGTCGCCGAGCGCGCGTCGCCGCTCGGCGTCGCGGCCGGCCAGGAGCGCAGCCTCGAATCCGGGGAGGAGGGCCGCACGGGGCCGGCCGGCGACGTGGACGCAGTAGCGGAACCCGAAGCGCGCCTCGTACTTCTCGTTCAGGCGGGCGAGCTCGGCCGCGACACGCTCACGCTCCGCTTTCGCGGCCGCCTCGGCCGCGGCGTCGTCGTAGCCCTGCTCGACGTACGACAGCACCGACACCGAACCGGGTGGTGCCCCAAGCCTCGGGTGGGCGTCGATGAGCTCCCGCTGCTCCTCTTCCGGCATGCTGACGGCGATCTCGAGGGCACCCGCGAACAGCCGTTCGGCGGAGCCGAACGGACGCCCGGTCGCGAGCCGGCCGAGGAAGCGCGGGGCGCCCTCGAACAGCGGGGCCATTGCTGCGATGAATTCGGGCTCCGGCAGCCCGTCGAGGTGGCGCGGATCGAGCTGTTCGGGATCGACGGCGAGCATCCCCGGTCAGCTGCCGCGGTACGTCGTCAGCGCGAACGACGCGAGGAGGAGCGGCACGTGATACGAGCGAGCCGTGTCGGCGATTCGGAGGTCGATCGTGAGTCGCCGGAAGAACCTCGACTCATTGCCGCTGCCGGGCGTCGTCTCGCCGGCCAGGTTGAACTCGAGCCGGTAGTCGCCCGGCGCCATCGGCCGCTCGAGGAGGTCCCGCACCCGGCCGTCCGCGTCGGTCATCGCCTGGGTCAGGCGGACCGGCCGGTTGTCCTCGCCGAGCTTGTACAGGATCACGTGGACGCCGGCGGCCGGCTGGCCCTGCTCCGCGTCGAGGACGTGGGTGGAGATCGTGTGGCGGGGCTGTTCGGGGGCGCTGGCCACGCTATCCTCCGACCATGGCTGGCCTGGCGATTCGAGTCGGCGATCTCCACTTTAGCGCCCGATGGGAGCCCGACGCACCGCGGACGATCGAGGCGATCCGCCGGCTCCTGCCGCTCGAGTCGCGCCTCATCCACTGCCGCTGGACGGGCGAGGCGACGTGGATCCCGTTCGGCGACTACCGGCCGGGGATCGACTACGAGAACCACACCTCACACCCGGCGCCGGGGGAGCTGGCGCTCTACCCGGGCGGGATCAGCGAGTGCGAGATCTTCCTTCCGTACGGCGCGTGCACCTGCTCGTCGAAGGTCGGTCAGCTGGCAGCGAACCACTTCGCATCGGTCGTGATGGACGACGGGTGGCTCGACCGGCTGCGCGAGATGGGCCGGCGCTGCCTGTGGGAAGGGGCTCAGCCGATCTCGATCACCGAGGTGGCGTGACCGACCTGCTCCTCCGCGGCGGCACGGTCGTCACGGCCGGCGGGTCGCGCAAGGCCGATGTGGCCGTGACGAGCGGCGTCATCGAAGCGGTCGAACCAGATCTCGGCGGGCTCGCCGCCGGAGCGCGGGAGGTCGTCGACGCAGCGGGCCTGCTCGTGCTGCCGGGCGTGGTCGACGTCCACACCCACACCCGCGTCGCGACAGACGCCGAGCCGGATCGCTTCTTCCAGGACAGCGTCGCGGCCGCATTCGGCGGAACGACGAGCTTCCTCGCCTTCAACAACCCGGGTACGGGCGCGACTGAGGCAGCATCAGGGTCGCTCGTCGCCGGCCTCGGCGAGTGGCGCGAGCGAACCGAGGGCGACGCCGCGGTCGACTACGGGGTGAGCCTCGCGGTCACGGGCCAGCACGAGGACCCGGTGGCGGAGCTGCCCGCCGTGATCGACGCGGGAGTGCCGACGTGCAAGGCGTTCATGGTCTTCGACTTTCGGCTGCCCGATGCCCGCCTGTTCGAGGCGATGCGCGCGATGGGGGCGCGGGGCGGGATGCTCGAGGTCCACTGCGAGGACTCCGTGCTCATCGACGCGGCGGTCGCCTCCGCGCTTCAGCGTGGTAACACGGCAGCGCGCTACCACGCCACCACGAGGACGACCGAGGCAGAGGCCGTTGCGACCCACCGTGCGATGGCCTTCGCCCGGGCGGCCGATGCGCCGGTCTACGTCGTCCATCTCTCGTCCGCCGCCGCCCTGACCCAAGTCCGCACGGCGAAAGAGGCCGGCGTCCGGGCCTTCGCAGAGACCTGCCCGCACTATCTCGCGCTCGACGACTCGCGGTATGCGCAGTCGGACGAGCTCGACGTCGCGTGCGCGATCATCTCGCCGCCGCTCCGACCGGCGGCCGATCGCGACGCGCTGTGGGCCGGGCTCGCCGATGGCGGCCTCGACCTCGTCGCGACGGACCATGTGCCGGATCGACGCGCGGTCGAGAAGGCCGGGGCCGCCGCTGGCGTCTCGTTCGACCGGATCTCGAACGGAGCGCCCGGTATCGAGACACTCCTCTCGGTGGTCTACTCCGAGGGCGTCGCCGCCGGTCGCATCACGCTCGAGCGAATGGTGGACTTGCTTTCCACGACTCCGGCGCGGCTGTTCGGCTTCGGGCGCAAGGGCGCGATCGAGCCGAGCCGCGATGCGGACATCGTCTTGTTCGATCCGGCAGCCACGCGGGTCCTCCGGGCGGCCGATCTCCACCACACGAGCGACTACACGCCATACGAGGGATTCGCGCTGAGCGGCGCGGTGCGGAGCGTCTTTGTCCGCGGTCGGGCCGTCGTCCGGGACGGCAGGTTCGTCGGTCGACGCGGCTTCGGGCAGTTCGTCGAGCGACAGATCGGCGCCTAGCCGCCTTCCTTCAGTCTCGCCATTGACGGCTGGTGACGCGTCGGAGGTGGACCGGCCCGACGCCTGTGAGGCGGTCCAGCTCCGCGCGCAGACCGGTCTCTGCGAGAAGCTCTCGCCGCGCGGTCTCATCCGGCGCTTCCCGAGGCCCTGACCCGCCGCCCGGCAGCTCCCAGTTCCTTCGGCCGTACGTGTGGTGGACCAGGAGCACCCGGCCGCCGTCGTCGAAGATGACGCAGGCCGCACCGAGTGCCGCTGTCGACACGGCCTCAGCCGAGGAGCGGGTAGGCCCGGAGCGTCAGGAAGTCGGCGAACTCGTCGTCGAGGACGAGCCGGTCGAGGAGGTCGGCGGCCTCGCCGAGTCGGCCGGTGGCCCGGCCGCCGAGAGCGGCCAGCTCGGTCTCGCGAATCGCGGCGTACAGATCCCCTGTCACGGCCCGCCCGTCCTCGAGGATCACGCTGATCGTCCGCCACTGCCAGAGCTGCGAGCGGCTGATCTCCGCGGTCGCGGCATCCTCCATGAGGTTGTTGATCGCAGCGGCGCCGTTCCCGCTCAGCCACGCATCGAGGTATTGCAGCGCAACCGAGATGTTCGCCCGAAGGCCCGAGTCCGTCACCGTTCCGCCTGGCACGCGCAGGTCGAGGAGGTCCCCGGCCACGACCGAGACCTCCTCGCGGAGCACCTGCTTCTGATTCGGGGCGGAGCCGAGGACGGAGTCGAAGATCTCCGTCGCCAGCGGGACGAGGTCAGGATGGGCAACCCACGTGCCGTCGAAGCCGTCGCGCGACTCGCGCTCCTTGTCGTCGCGAACCTTCGCCATCGCGACCTCGTTGACCGCCTTGTCGCGGCGCGACGGGATGAACGCGGCCATCCCGCCGATCGCGTGGGCTCCGCGCCGGTGACAGGTCTGGACCAGCAGCTCCGTGTAGGCCCGCATGAACGGGACCGTCATCGTCAGCTGCGAGCGGTCGGGCAGCGCCAGGTGGGGCCGGGAGCGGAACTTCTTGATGCAGCTGAACAGGTAGTCCCAGCGCCCGGCGTTGAGGCCGGCGGCGTGCTCGCGCAGCTCGTGGAGGATCTCGTTCATCTCGAACGCCGCGAGGATCGTCTCGATGAGGACGGTGGCGCGGATGCTCCCCCCGGGAATGCCGAGCGTCGATTGCGCGGTCCAGAAGATGTCGTTCCACAGGCGCGCCTCGAGGTGGCCCTCGAGCTTCGGCAGGTAGAAGTACGGGCCGCTGCCCCGCTCGAGCAGCTCCCGTCCGTTGTGGAACAGGAACAGGCCGAAGTCGAATAGCGACGCCGACATCGGCACGCCGTCGACGAGGACATGAGCCTCCTCGAGGTGCCAGCCGCGCGGCCGGACGACGAGCGTCGCGATCTTCTCGTTCAGCCGGTACGACTTGCCCTCCGGCGAGTCGTACGTCAGCTCGCGCCGGACGGCGTCGCGCAGCGCCGCCTGGCCACCGACGACGTTCGCCCAGGTCGGCGAAAGGGCATCCTCGAGGTCTCCCATGAACACGCGGGCGCCCGAGTTGAGCGCGTTGATCATCATCTTCGGCTCGGCCGGCCCCGTGATCTCGACCCGCCGGTCATCGAGGTCCGGAGGCGTGTCCGCGACCCGCCAGTCCGCCGCGCGCACATCCGAGGTCTCGGACAGGAAGTCCGGCATCTGGCCGGCGTCGAGCCGGGTCTGGCGTGTCCAGCGCCGCTCGAGCAGCTCGCGACGCGGCCCCCCGAACTCGCGCTGGAGCTGGGCGACAAACGCGAGCGCATCGTCGGTCAGGATCTCGTCCATGCCGGGCACGGCGTCACCGCGGACCTTCACGCCGGGCACGTTCGTCATCACCAGCCACCCGCATCGCGGACGAGCCGATGGAGGACGCGCGCGGCGACGACCCGGCGATAGTCCGCCGTCGAGCGGACGTCGTCGATCGGCTCGATCTCGCCGGCGAGGGTCGTGGCCGCCCGGTCGGCCGTCTCGGCGGTGGGCCGCCGGCCCTCGAGCTCGCCCTCGGTCTTGCGTGCCCGGATCGGCCTGTCGGCGACCGAGCCGAGCGCGAGCCTGACGTCCGACCAGCCGCGGCCAACCTCGCGCCAGGCGAGCGCCAGCACGACCTTCGAGATCGCCTGGGCCCGCCGGGTCCCGATCTTGCGGAACCGAACCTCGCGGCCGGCCGCGATCGGGATCCTGACCCGGAGGACGAGCTCGTCCGGGGCGAGTGCCGTCTTGCGGTAGGCGACCCAGAACTCGGTGACCGGGATCGTCCGTTCGCCCCGTGTCCCACCCACGACGATCTCCGCGTCCGTCGCCAGGAGCACCGGCAGCGTGTCCCCGGCCGGCGACGCGTTGGCGACGTTGCCGCCGAGCGTTCCCCGGTTCTGGATCTGCGCCGCGCCGATCGTCGCCGCGGCATCGACGAGTGCGGGGACGTGCTCGCGGCAGATCGCCGACCGCCGGATCTCCGTGTACGTCGTGAGCGCGCCGAGCGTGAGCGCGCCGCCGTCGAGCGCGATCCCGCGCAGCTCGTCGAGCCGCCACAGGTCGATCATCCGATCCGGCGCCGGACCAATCTCGCCGGTGATCTGGACCATGACATCCGTCCCGCCCGCGATCGGGCGGTGGGGCGCGGTCGCGAGGATCGCGAACGCCTCTTCGAGCGTGCGCGGGGCCTCGAGGTGTGGTTCGACCGGCACGGTCAGCCTGCTCCCCTGCTGGTCGTCATCCCTCGTCCTCCCTCACCGCGAGCGAGATCGCCTCGACGATCTTCGTATACCCGGTACAGCGGCACAGGTTGCCGGCGATCGCCGCGCGTATGGCCTCCACGTTCCGACCGCCGCCGGCATCGATGTACGCCCGCGCCGCCATCAGCATCCCCGGAGTGCAGATCCCGCACTGCGCGCCACCCGTCTGGAGGAACGCGGCCTGGAGGTCGTCGAGCTGGCGGTCGCTCGAGGACCCCGCCGGGTGGGCGAGCCCCTCGACGGTGCGGACGGTGGAGCCGTCGACCTGGCTGATCGGGACGAGGCAGGCGTCGACAACCTGGCCGTCGAGAATCACCGAGCACGCCCCGCACTCCCCTTCCCCACAACCCTCCTTCGTGCCCGTCAGCGCGAGGTCTTCGCGCAGGACGTCGAGCAGGCGGCGCATGCCGGGCACGTCGAGCTCGACCGGAGAGCCGTTGACGAGGAGCCGGACGTTCACGGTGCGACGGCCGTCGCGCCGAGAGCCGCGAGGATTCGCTCCGGGGTCGCTGGCAATTCATGGATCCAGGCACCCGTCGCGTCGTGGATCGCGGCGACGACCGCGGGCGCCCCGACGTCCATCGGCAGCTCGCCGACCCCCTTAGCGCCGTGGGGCGCGCCGCTGAACGGCGCCTCGACGAGGATCGCGGTGATGCGCGGGGCGTCGAGGGCCGTCGGGATGAGGTACGTCGCGAGCCGGTCGTTGAGGTAGCGGCCATCGTGGATCTTCATCTCCTCGATCGTCGCGTAGCCGATCGCCTGGAGCGTGCCGCCCTCGACCTGGCCCTCGGCGAGGGTCTGGTGGATGACCCGGCCGATGTCGTCGACCGCGACGACATTCGTGACCGCGACCTCGCCGGTGTCTAGGTCGACGTCGACCTCTGCGACGCACGATGCCCAGCCGAACGCCGGGTAGGCGTCGCCGCGGTATGTCTCGTCGTCGAAATGGACGCCCGGATACGGCTCGAACTTCTGGTCGATCCGGACCCCGCCGCTCTGCCGGGCGTAGTCGCGGTAGGTCGCGGCGAAGGTGCCGCCAGTCGCGGACTCGACGGTCGCCCGGAGCCGCTCTGCGGCCTTGATGCACAGGCCGCCGACGACCATCGCCGTCCGGCTCGCGACCGTGGGTCCGCTGTCGGGCACGAAGGCCGTGTCCTGGGGTGCGACCTCGACCGCTTCGTAGGGCACGCCGAGGGCGTCCGCGACGAGCTGGGGAAAGATCGTCTTCGTCCCCTGCCCCATCTCGGTCGAGGCGGTGAGGATCCGGATCTCGCCGGCCGCCGTCAACTCGACCGACGCGACGCTCGCGAGCTTCACCTCGCCCGATCCGGTGAACCCCGCGCCGTGCCAGGCCAGGGCCAGCCCGATGCCCGAGGCACGGCGCGTCGGGCCGCTCGTCAGGGGCGTCGATGTGCCCGCGCCGGCGGCCTCGGCGCGGGCGCGAGCCGTCTTCTCACGGATCCGCTCGAACTCGGCCGCCTCGGCGCCGCGTTCGAGGACCTCCTCGCCGGCGACGCTCTCGCGGAGGACCTGGCCCGTCGGCGTCGTGTCGCCGATCCGGTAGACGTTCCGGCGCCGGATCTCGAGCGGGCCGATCCCGAGGGCCTCGGCCAGCCGGTTGAGGTGGGTCTCGGCCGCGAACTCGGTCTGCGGCGCCCCGAAGCCGCGAAAGGCGCCGTTCGGCGGCGTGTTCGTCCGGGTCGCCCGGGCCCGGATCCGGACGTTCGGGCAGCGGTACGGCCCGCCGGCGTGGATCGCGCCGCGGCTCAGGACGACCGGCGTAAGCGTCGAGTACGCCCCGCCGTCCATCACGACCTCGATGTCCTGGGCGACGAGCGTCCCGTCCCGCTTCACGCCGGTCCGGTGGCTGACGATTGCCGGGTGCCGCTTCGTGGTCGCCGCGATGTCCTCGTGGCGGTCGTAGATCATCCGGACCGGCTTGCGGCACTTCAGCGCGAGGAGGGCCGCGTGGATCGCGAGGATCGAGGGGTACTCCTCCTTCCCGCCGAACCCGCCACCCGTCTCGGTCTGGATGACCTGGGCCCGGACGTCGTCGAGCGCGAGAGCGCGCTTGAGTGCCTTGTGGACGTAGTAGGGGCACTGGAGGCTGCCGTGGAGGGTCACCCCGCCATCCTCCCGGGGGACGGCGATCATCGCGTTGTTCTCGATGTACAGCTGCTCCTGGTGGCCAACCCGGTAGGTACCCTCGAGGACGAGGTCCGCCCCGGCGAACCCCGCATCGAGGTCGCCCGACGCGATCTCGTAATGGGCGAAGACGTGCTCCGAGGCGACCGGGTCGAAGACCGGCGGGAGTGGTTCCGTCCTCACGGTCAGCGCGCGCTTCGCGGCTCGGAGCGTCTCCCGGTCGGGGGCCGCGATCAGGGCGAGAGGCTCGGCGTGATGCTGGATCTCGCCACCCAGCGGGATGAGCACCGGCTGATCGTCGCTGATCAGGCTGACGATGTTCTCGCCCGGGATGTCGGCGGCGGTGACGACGACGACCTTCGACCAGTCGAAGTCCTCGCCAAGGTCGATCCCGACGAGGCGGGCGTGAGCCTCGGTCGAGCGGATCGTCGCCCCGAACCACGCCCCGGGAAAGACGAGGTCGTCGGCGTATTTCGCCTCGCCGGTCAGCTTCTCCGGGCCCTCCCGGCGAAGCGGGCCGCGGGTCCGGACCCGGCCCGGCGCGATCTCGCCCGGGTGGATGAGGAGCGCATCGGGCGTGCCGGTCGGCGGCGCGACCGGGGCGGTCCGCCGCGGCTCGGTCCGGATCGTCATGCCGGCTGGAATCCCTCCTTGGCGCGAAACGGTACCATCGCGCCGCCGCTCCCCGGCGCGAGCAGGCCTCCCCTCCGGACCGCACCAATCCGCTCCCCGCGGTGCTGCCCGGCACCGACAACTGGTACGGGGGGCGCACGGACAGTCGTCAGGGGGGCCGCACGCTTCTATATTCCCTCCAACGACCTCTGACTGTCCCGACCCCATCAGCACCGAACTTGACTCGAGGCCCCTTCCGAGCATGCCCACACCGGACACGCTCCTCGCAATCATCTTTCTGGCCGTCGCCGCTAACCTCATCGTCGGCGCCGCCGTGCTCGTCGCCCCGCGGTTTCGCAACCGCCCACGCTCGCTTGACTCCGACCCGACTCTCGCGGCGCCCGACCGGCTCGCGAGAGGCGGGCTCAGCGCGGATGGCCGGCCGGTGGGGCGGCCGGCCATCGGCGTCTTCGGGCCGCTGCCCGCTGTCATGGCCGATCCGGGGACCGGACTCGACCTCGCGACGTCCTGGTCACGCTGGCTGCAGGAGGAGGACAGCCGCGTGCGCCGGTATCGCCACCCGGCGACGATCGTGCTGATCGAGATCGACGGGCTCGACCGGCTCATCGACCGGCTCGGGGCCGATGCCGCGGACCGGCTCATTCCGCCGGTCGCGGCCACGCTCCGGCGGTACGCCCGGGACACGGACAAGATCGCCCGTCTCACCGGGCGGTCGTTCGGGGTCCTGCTGCCGGAGACCGACGAGGTCCAGGCGATCAACTTCGTCGAGCGCGTCCGGACGACCTGCGACCTGTGGCTCGCATCGGGGGCGATCTCGCTCCGGCTGGCGATGGGCTGGGCAGAGGCGAATCCGGGCCGGACGGTCGAGGTCGCCCTCGGAATGGCCGAGAACCGGCTGAACGCCGAGCGGCGACGCCAGGGCCAGCTCGCGACGACAACCGACGCCGAGGGGGAGCGGACCGGTCCCCCGACCCGGGCGGGCCAGACGGTCTAGTGGTGGTCGTCTAGTCCCGGCCGCGGCGGAGCGCTCGACCCGGTCGCGCGCCCGTGTGCTTCTCCCCGTCGACGACGAGCTCGCCGTTCACGATCACCAGGTCGATCCCCGACGGATACTGCGGCGGCTCCTCGTAGGTCGCGTTGCTCCGGACAGTGGCAGGATCGAAGACCACCAGGTCCGCCGCCGCACCGTCGCGGATCGTGCCGCGGTCCGTGAGCCCCAGCCTCGCCGCCGGACCGCCGGTCATCTTCCAGATCGCGTCCTCGAGCCCGAGGATCGCCTCGTCGCGGACGAACTGGCCGAGGATCCGCGGGTAGCTGCCGTAGGTCCGCGGGCTCGGCTTCGCCCCGATGAACGTGGAGTCGGTCCCGACCAGCCCGACCGAATGGCGCAGGAATCGGCGGATCCCGTCGGTGTGCGGGCCGGGCGTGACCTCGTTCGGGCGGAGGTTCTCCGAGAGGAGCAGGTCGCACAGGCCGTCGACTAGCTCGGCCCGGCGGTCGTCGACGAGATCGCCCAGCGTCCGGCCCTCCCACTGCACGTTCTCCGGGCGGGCGAGATAGCCGAGCCGCACGTCGCGCAGTCCGCCCTTCCCGGCAAAGAGGACGCCCCGCTCCTCGAGCTCACGACGGATCCGATCGCGGACGGTCCGGTCGGCCAGCCGCTCCTTCGTCTTCGCGGGGCCACCTGCCTGGACCCAGGTCGGGATGAGGATCAGCAGCCGGGTGCTCGCCCACTCGTACGGATAGGCGTCGAACGTGACGTCGAGGCCCTCGGCTCGGGCGTCGTCGACGAGCGTGAGCATGTGCTCCGGGGTGCCGGGGAACGTTTGCCGGTGATAGAAGTGGGTGATGTGCGAGGGCGCCTCCCCTCGCCGGCCGATGTCGATCGCCTCGCGGAACGGGTCGAGAAAGCGGTCGCCGAGCGGATAGCGGACGTGGGTGTGGTAGAAGCCGCCGTGCCTGCCTGCCTCCCGCGCCAGCTCGGCGAGCTCCTCGGTCGTCGCGTAGCTCCCCGGTGGGTAGTCGAGCCCGCTCGACACGCCGTACGCCCCGGCCTCCATGCTCTCGCGGAGCATCGCCTGCTGGTTGGCGACGGCGCGCCGCTCGGCCGGGACGTCGTCCCAGCCGAGGGCGGCGATTCGGAGCGCCGAGTTGCCGACGAGATAGGCGAGATTCACCGATGCGCCGTCGAGCCGGTCGAGGTAGGACGCGACGGTGTCCCAGTCGTAGGCGATGTCCGGGATTCCGTCGAGGCCGGAGTTCAGCTCGACGAACGCCTCCAGGTCCGCGCGCTTCGCGAACGGCGCGTAGCTGTTGCCGTCGACGCCGATGAGCTCGGTGGTGACGCCCTGGCGGACCTTCGGCTCGTGGAGCGGATCGGCCAGGATCATCAGACCGCTGTGACTGTGCAGGTCGATGAACCCGGGTGCCACGATCCTGGTGGTGGCATCGATGACTCGCGCGGCGCGCGGCGGCTCGGCGCCTGCATCGATGAGGCGCAGCCGATCGCCCTCGACCACGACCGTCCCCGGCCGCCCGGGCGCGCCCGTGCCGTCGACGATCGTGCCCCCGGCGATGACGAGTTCCGCGGCCGTCACGCTTGGCCCCGGCCTTGCGCCAGACGGGGCATGCGTCGACTGGGGGTCCAGTTCGGGCCCGAATCTTGCGCCAGATGCACCGAACGTCGGCTGAGCGGGCCGGCGGCAGGACCCCGATCGACATACGCCGCGTTTGATGCAAGCGCGTGCGGTAATCGGCCGCCAAGGGCTCCGTGAGAGGCTCGCCGGTGATGGCGACCCGCGAAAGCAGCCGAGAGCAGGCACGGCGCGAGGGAGCACGCATGCGATCTCGGCTGGGCGACGAACTGCGGCGAGCTCGCCGGGGCGCCGGACTGAGCCTCGACTCCGTTGGGCGAACCTGCCGTCTCTCCGGGTCGCAGGTGTCTCGAATCGAGAAGGGCACTGTGCGTCAGCCATCGCTCGAGGAGCTCATCTGCATCGCTGATGTGGTCGGCCTCGACCTCGTGATCCGGACCTTTCCTCGTGGCGATCCGATTCGCGATGCCGGCCAGGCCCGGCTTCTCGAGCGTTTCCGGCATCGTCTCCACAGGGCGCTCTCCTTCCGGAGCGAGGTGCCCCTCCCGATCGCCGGCGACCTTCGCGCGTGGGATGCACTCGTCGGAGGTCAGGGTTGGCAGGTGCCAGTCGAGGCCGAGACAGTCATCGATGACGGTCAGGCGCTGCAGCGAAAGCTCGCCCTGAAGCTGCGCGATGGCGGATTCGATCACTTGATCCTGCTGGTCGCGGACACGCCGCGAAACCGCGCCGCTCTCGAGGCGACGTCGCTGCGCGATTCGTATCCGCTTCCGGGTCGGAGCGTCCTGCAGGCGCTGCGCGAGGGCCGCGATCCGGGTGCCAGTGGAGTGGTCATCCTCTAGACCGGTCCCGCCAGGCGGCGGCCTCGGACGAATGCCGCGCGGACCATCGACGGGTGAGCCCGGAAGATCAGGCGGCTCATGAGGGCGGTCGGGTCGTCGTCGACGGCGCCGCCAGGCAGCGGGAGTGTCAGCGTCGGGTCGACGAGCAGGAGGTCAGCGTCCTTGCCCGCCTCGAGCGATCCGATGTCCGACTCGAGGCCCAGCGCCTCGGCCCCGCCGAGCGTGCCCATCCGGAGCCAGTCGAGGGGCCCCAGGGTCGGCCATGGATCGGCCCGCACGACACGCAGGGCATTCTGCGTGTAGGCCCCCACGCGCATCGCGGTGAAGATCGACAGGTCCGGCCCGGCCGCGACGTCCGAACCCAGGCCTACCACGAGACCCGCATCGAGATAGCGGGCGAGGGGCATCACGCCCGACGCGAGGAACAGGTTCGACCCCGGGCAATGCGCAACGCGCGTGCGGCTCTCGACGAGGCGCGCGAGCTCCCGATCCGAGAGGTGGATCGCGTGGGCCAACACAGTTCGCTCCCCGAGGCCGCCGGCCCGGTCGTAGACGTCGACGTAGTCGGTGGCGTCGGGGAAGAGCCGGCGAACCTCATCGATCTCGCCGCGGTCCTCCGACACGTGGGTCTGCCAGTAGGCGCCCGATGCGCGCGCCGCGGCCGCGGATTCGCGGAGCATCTCCGCCGTGCACGAGACCGCGAACCGCGGCGTGTACGCGTAGCGCAACCGGCCGCCATCGGCCATGTGCCAGCGCGCGCACAGCTCGTTCGATTCGCGCAGGGAGCGGGCGAGGATCGTCGTCGGGTCGATCGTCTCGTCGTACGTGGCCCGGTCCATCATCACCTTGCCGATGATCGCCCGGATCCCGTGTGCCTCGGCCGCCCGGAACGCTGCGTCGAGCGAGGCCGCGAACACCGCCCCGTACATCAGCGCCGTGGTCGTGCCCGCGGCGGCGAACGCCTGGAAGGCGAGCGGCGCGAGCCGCTCCGCGACCGCCGGGTCGTCCCACTGTCGCTCGAGTGGGAAGACGTATCGGTCGAGCCAGGTCAGCAGGTCGAGCCCCGCGCCCACCCCCGCGTTCGGAAGCTGCGGAAGATGGACATGGAGATCGACGAGGCCCGGCATCGCGACGAGCGGACGCATGTCGATCGCACGCGCGGCGGCGTCGCCCCGAACGGACACCCCACCGGCAAACACGATCCGCCCGGCCGCGTCGACCTCGATGAGCCCGTCGGGCTCGTGGAGTGTGCCGCCGGACGCCAGTGGCGACAGGAGTCGGGCGCGGACCACGAACGGCGGCCGCACGGGAAACGCGTCGGGAATCCCGTCAGCTGAATGGGGATCGCCGGGGGCCCGGCTCGGAGTCACGAGTCGGGATGCTAGCACCGCGTCGCGACGTCAGGGGCAGGCAAACCCCGATGGGGCGAATGCGCTCGATTCAATCGCCCCGCAAATCGCGTCGACTTGCGCGCGGACTGCGGCGAGCGAGGTTTCGAGGCGGTCGAGCTGCCGGGAGATCTGGTCCGGACTGCCCGGGACCGGGCTGCCCTGGTTCGGCCCGCGCTGTTCCAGGACTGCCCTGACGAGCGACTGGGTGTCGACGACGCTCTGCTGGAGCGTCGTGACGTCGACCCGCAGGTCCTGAAGCTCGGCCATGAGCGCGGCCGTGTCGTCGACCGGCGTAACGGGCTGAACCGGCTCAGGCAGAGGCCGCACGGCGATGACGAGGACAACGATCAGCGTGATCCCGCTGAGCACGAGAGCGAGCTGGGCGATGCGGTTTGCGTTCACGGCACCCCTGGCCCAGGCGCGAGGAGCTACCGCTTCTTGGTGCGGAACTCCTGCAGGTGGGCAGTCCACGGCGAGGCGCCGCGATCGCCGGGCGCACAGCTCCCGTGCCAGCCACAGACGCACGTGATCGTCTGCTCGCGATGGACGTACGTGTCGATGACGTGCTTGAGGGGCAGATCTTCGACCGGGACGGCGGCGCGAAGGGGATGGGCGGGCGATCGACCGTTCACGGGCTCTCCTGGGCACCCGCACGGGACCGGCGGGGACTGCTGATTGTAACCGATCCTTAACATTCGCGCCGGGCCAATCGAGGCCCGGGTACTACCTGTCCGGGCCCAGATGATAGCCCAGCCGCCCGGGCAATCGGGTCAACTCCCGAACGAATCGGCCCGGCCGGCGGCCGGACTCCTCGGCCAGCTCACGCCGGACTATTGCCTCACGGATCACGTCGCCTGCCCTCAGTCGACGGGGAGGAAGCGCGGCTCGACGAGCTCGTCGACCGTGACCGGCTTCGCGACAAGTCCGAGCTCGTTGAGGAAGGCGATCGATTCGATCCAGCCGGCACGGTCGATCGCGCCGAGCCCTTCCGCTCGGGTCAGGTCGTTCTGCCACATCTCGATCGTCGCTTCCAGGATCGCCTTCTGCGTGGCCCGATCCTGACCGAGCTCCGGGACCGCCGCGATCGCGGCGTCGAGGCCCGTGTCAGGATCGGCCGCGATCTCGCGCATCGCGCGAAGAGTCTGGTCGACGAACGCGCCGATCGCCTCCCGCTTCGACGCGATCGTCGATGTCCCCGCGATGAGGCCCGGACCGGGCAGCGCAATGATGTCGTCGACCCGCAGGATGTTGACCTCGACGCCGCTCAGCTGGAGCTGGACCGGCTCATTGTTCGCGAACCCGGTCGCGGCTTCCACGGCCCCCTGGGCCACGGCCGCGCCCTGCCCGAAGTCCGGATACTCCGCGATCTGGAGGTCCGCCGGCGTCAGGCCGGCCGAGCGGAGGAGCGCCTGGAGCATGATCCACGACGACCCGAACCGACCCGGGATCCCGAGCTTTCGGCCCTCGAGGTCCGGCGCGTCCCTGATCCCGCTCGCCGCCTTCGCGAACACGATCGACGGGTACTGCGCGTAGACCGTCGCGAGGTAGCGGATCGGGATGCCCTGGCTGACCGCCGGGATGACGCTGGTGCCGTCGGCCAGGCCGATGTCGATCGCACCCTGGCCCACGAGCGTCACGAGATCGGGGTCGATGCGGTTCTGGAATGTGACGTCGAGGCCCGCACCGCGGTAGTAGCCCGCCCGATCCGCGAGATAGAAGGGCGCGAACTGGACGCTGGGAATGAACCCGAGGCCCACGCTGAGCGTTGGGTTCGTCCTGCCGTTCTGGGCGCATCCAACGACGGCCAGGACGATGGCAAGCACGGCCACGACGGGTCGGACGAGGCGAAGGCTCACGGGGCTCGGTTCCTCCGGTGACACTAGCGAGCGCCGACGAGGCGGCGCTCGACGAGAACGACGAGGACGTACAGGGCGACGCCGAGCATGGCAATCGTGACGAGCGTCGCGAACATCAGGGGCGTGTCGAACAGGCTGCCACGGGCGAGGATCACGAGCCAGCCGAGCCCGCGCTCGGCGCCGGCCCACTCGGCCACGATCGCGCCGACGACGGCGAGCGTCACGCCGACCCGCATCCCCCCGAGGATCGAGGGCAGGGCGGCGGGGATCTCGAGCGTCACGAAGATCTGGCGGGGCGTCGCCCGGAGGCTCCTCCCGAGCTCGAGCAGCCCGGCGTCGACCGACCGGATCCCGACCATCGTCGCGACGGCGACCGGGAAGAACACGATGAGCGCGCAGATGACGATCTTGCCCGTCAGGCCGTCGGGAAACCACAGGGCGATGAGCGGCGCGAGCGCGAGGATCGGCGTCGCCTGGGCGGCGACGAGGTACGGCGAGAGGACCCGCTCGGCCAGGCGCGACCGGGCGAGCAGGTAGCCGACCGCCACCGCGAATCCAGCCCCGACCGCGAAGCCGACGACGACCTCCCGGAGGGTCGCGACCGCATGCGCCGTCATGATCCCGTCGGCCCACGCCTCGACGAAGCGCTCGGCGACGGCCTCGGGTGGCGGCAGGATGAACGATGGGAAGCCGCTCACGATCGTCACGAGCTTCCACGCGCCGACGAAGACGACGAGCCCGAGACCGACCGGGAGCGCGTTCCGGATGTTCACTGGTCGGCGCCCTGGCCGAGGTGGCCGCGAATCCGGCGGGCCGTCGCGGAGACGGCGGCATCGTCGAGCGTGTCGAGCGAGCGCGGGCGCGGGATCGGGACCCGGATGTCGGCGATGACGCGTCCGGGCCGCGGCGAAAGGACCACGACGCGGTCGGCGAGGAAGACCGCCTCGGGGATGCTGTGGGTGACGACGAGAATCGTCGTCCCGGTCCGGGACCACAGCTTGAGCAGCTCGACGTTGAACCGCTCGCGGGTCAGGGCGTCGAGCGCGCTGAACGGCTCGTCGAGGAGGAGGACCGACGGCTCGAGCGCGAGCGCGCGGGCGATCGCCGCGCGCTGGCGCATCCCGCCGGAGAGCTCGCGCGGCCGGAGCGCGGCGGCACCCTCGAGGCCGACCAGGTCGAGTAGCTGCATGGCGCGTTCCGCGCGACGGTCCGCGGACCAGCCGGCGATCTCGAGCGGGTAGGCGACATTCGCGGCGACCGACCGCCACGGCAGGAGGCGCGGCTCCTGGAACACGAGCCCGATGCCCGGGTCGGGCTCGGTCACCGGGCGGCCGTCGAGCGTCACGCTCCCGCGGTCCGGCCGCAACAGCCCGGCGACGACGCGAAGGAGCGTGCTCTTGCCGGAGCCGTTCGGGCCGATGAGCGCGACGACCTCGCCGGGCGCGAGGTCGAGGTCGATCCCCTCGAGCGCGGTGAGCCGGCCACCCTCCGGCCGGGCAAACGACACGGTGACCGAGTCGACCGCGACGTGGCCGCCGCGGAGTTCGCGGCGCAACGGAGCTGGTGCGCTCATCGCGACCGTCATGGCGTTGGGACCGGATGCGTCGCCAGCCGGTCGGCGAGCGGCTCGAGGATCGGCGCGATCGCCGGGTGGAGGGCGACGTACGCGTCGAACACCGCGGCGTACGTGTCGCGCAGCTCGGGGCGCGGCTGGAGCCGGAGGTCGATCCGGGTCATCGCCCGGATCGCGCTCGGGAGGTCCGGGTGCGCCCCGATTCCCACGGCCCCGAGGATCCCCGAGCCGACGACGGCGGTCTCGACCGAATGCGGCACCGCGACCGGGAAGCCCGTGACGTCTGCCTTGATCTGGTTCCATGTCGCGTCTCGCGCCGGCCCCCCGGACACCCGCATCTCGCCGACCGCGACGCCCGCCGCGACGATCGGTGCGGCGACGTGGCGGATCGCGAGCGCCGCCGCCTCGAGAATCGCCCTGGCAAGGTGGCCGCGGCCGTGGCCGAGTGTCAGGCCGACAAATGCCCCCCGCGCCCGCGGGTCCCAGATCGGCGACCGCTCGCCGGCGAGGTACGGGAGGAAGAGCAAGCCGCCTGCGCCCGGTGGGATGCCTGCCGCCTCGGCGAGCAGTCGCTCCGTCGTCACGGCGCCGCCGAGAACGTCGTCGCGGAACCAGTCGAGAGCGCGGCCGGTGGCCGCCATCGCGCCGCCGACGACGTGGAGCCCGGGCAGAGGGGCGGGCGTGCAGAACGAGCCGGCGGCCTCGACAGGCTCGTGCCAGTAGACGCCGAATCCGCCCGATCCACCGCCCGTATCGATCGCGTCGCCCGACGCGACGAGGCCGGCGCCGTGAAAGCTCGCGAACGCGTCGACGACGCCGGCGACCACCGGCACACCGGCCGGGAGCCCGAGGGCGGCTGCCGCCGGCGCGATGAGCCCGCCGACGACTTCGGCGGGTGCGACCGGGTGGGCGACCTTCGCGGCCGGAAAGCCGAGCGCGCCGACCTCCGGGTCCGCGGGCAATCGCTGGCCCGGGACGAGCGTCGTTGCCGCGTGACCGGTCAGGCGCAGCGTGACGAACTCCCAGCTGTTGAGGTACCAGCGGGTCGCCGCGGCGACTGCGGGCTCGTGGCGCTCCACCCACAGCGCCGCCGGCAGCACGCCGAGCGCCCAGCCCCGGAGGCCGGTCGCGGCCGTGAGCTCGGCGAGCTCGGTGGTCGCGCGGGCATCGAGCCAGGTGATCGCGGGCCGCGTCGGGCGACCGTCGGCGTCGACCGCTGTGAGGGTGGGGCCGTGGCCGTCGACGGCGATCGCCACGATCTCGCCGGCCCGCCCCTGGACGAGCTCGCGTGCGACCTCGACGATGGCGCCCCACCACGCTTCGGGGTCCTGCTCGGCCCGACCGAGCTCTGCGGCGCCGAGCGGATACGTGGATCGGGCCGATGCGAGGATCGTTCCGTCGAGCGCGACGAGGCCGGCTTTCGTCGAGGTGGACCCCACGTCGATCGCGAGAGTGGCCGGCGGCCGGGTGCTCACGCCTCCGCCTGCGCCAATTCGGCGACCGCCTCGGCCGTCCGCACATCGGTGACGAGCGTGTTGACGGCCCGGGCGCGGAGGGCGCCGAGGATGGGCCGGACCTTGCTCGGCCCGCCGGCGACGCCGATCGTCACGGGGACGCGCGCGAGCTCGCGGGCATCGAACGCCAGGACCCGCTTCCGCAGCTCCTTGCCGACGAAGCGGCCCTGGGCGTCGAATGGGGCGATGAGCAGCTCCCCGATCGCGCCGCGCGACTCGAGGTCGCGGACGACCTCTGGGCCGAACGCGGCCTCCCCCCACGAGGGTGCCCCGATCCCGAACAGCGCCACGTCGAGGCGGTCCCAGAGCGCGAGGATGCTGCGCACGCCGGCGTGGGCGTAGAGGGCGCGCTTCGTTTCCGCGTCATCCACGAGACCCGGGGCGAGCAGACCGTGGACGGTGGCGCCGAGCGCCTCGGCGGCGCGTCGGAACGGTTCGCGGGTGGGGCCGGCGAACCAGTAGCCGCCGCACAGCGGGACGACCGTCGCGGCCACGGGCGAGGTGGCGTCTCCGAGCGCGTCCGCGGCCGCGGAGACGGACGCGCCGTCCCCGATCCCGACGATCGAGCCGTCACGTACGGCCGTCCGCAGCACCTGGGCGGCGAGCCGGCCGATGCTCCGCCTGCTGAGGTCCTCCGGCCCGGCAAGGCTCGGGGCGAGGTGGACGGCCTGGAGCCCGAAGCCCGTACGCAGCTCCCCGGCGGCCGGCGACTCGACATCCGTCCGCTCATGGATCCGGATCTCGACGATCCCCTCGGCGCGTGCCTGCTTGAGGAGCTTCGACACCTGCGGCCGGGTGACCCCGAGCAGCTCCGCCACGCGACCCTGCGTCTCGCCCAGCTCGTAGTAGAGCCGGCTCGCCCGAACGAGAGTCTCGAGGTCGCTCATGGGCCACCCCTGCGGGCATCACGCACTTTTGTCCGATACAAATGTGCCAGCACAGGGCGATCATCACCGACCTGGCGCGGTTCGTCAACTACCGAGGATGCTGGCCCTAGACGACTCGTCCCGGGTTGAGGATGCCGAGGGGGTCGAGCGCGGTCTTGATCGAGCGCATCACGGCCAGGGCACCCTCCCCTACCTGGGCGGCGAGGAACTCCCGACGTGCGCTTCCGATCCCGTGCTCGGCCGTGATCGTCCCTCCGAGAGCCAGCGCGGCGCGGTAGAGGTCGGCCCGGGCCGCCTCGGTCAGCTCCTCCGCCCGTGGGTCGTCCCGATCGAAGATGAAGTTTGGGTGGAGGTTGCCGTCGCCCGCGTGGCCGAACGTCGCGCACCGGATCCCGTGGGCGATCGCGATCCGGTCGATCGCCCGGAGGAGCTCCGGGACCCGGCTGCGGGGCACACCGACGTCCTCCATCCGGACCATGCCCTGCCGCTCGAGCGCCCGGAGGGCGAGCCGGCGAGCCTGGCGCAGCCAGTCGGCCTCCTGGGCGTCGGCCGCCTGGACCGTCGAGGTCGATCCCGCCGCCTCGCACGCGGCGACCGCCCGTTCGAGCTCCTCGGCCGCGGCCGCGCCCGGCAGGTCCGACTCGACCAGCAGCATCGCCGCGGCATCGCGGTCGAGGCCGAGGTGGTGCCAGTCGTCGACCGCTGCGATCGTCGCGCGGTCCATCAGCTCGAGCGTGACCGGGACGAGGCCGCCGGCCGTCATCCGGGCCACCGCGTCGCCCGCCGCGTCGAGGGTCGGGAAGAACGCGAGCATCGTCGAGCGAGGCGGCGGCGTAGGGCGGAGGCGGAGCGTCGCCTCGGTGATCAGCCCGAGCGTGCCCTGCGATCCCACGAACAGGTGGGTCAGCGCGTAGCCGGCAACGTCCTTGATGTTCCGGCCCCCCGTCCGGATCACGGACCCGTCGGCCAGGACGACCTCCAGGCCCAGCACGGAATCACGGGTCTGGCCGTACTTCACGCAGCACAACCCGCCCGCGTTCGTCCCGAGGTTCCCCCCGATCGAGCACATCTCGTAGCTCGCCGGATCGGGGGCGTAGAAGAGGCCTTCCTCGGCAACTGCCTTCTTCAGTTCGGCGTTGATCATCCCCGGCTGAACCACCACGCACAGGTTGTCGCGATCGATCTCGAGGACGCGGTTCATCCGCGCGAACGCGATCGTCAGGCCGCCGTCGATCCCCGCTGCGCCGCCGCTGAGCCCCGTGCCCGCCCCGCGTGCCACGACCGGGATCAGGTGCTCCGCGGCGAGGCGGACGAGGCTGCTCACCTCGGCGGTCGTCGTCGGGAGGGCCACGGCGAGCGGCAGGCCGGCCGACAGGTAAGCCGTTTCGTCGAGCCGGTAGGTCTCGCGATCGGCCTCGTCCGTCAGCAGTCGGAGGCCCGGCAGTCCTTCCCGAAGGGCCGTGAGGAAGGCCACCCGGGTGGCCTCGGACGGGGTCGGGAGGGTGGGTGGGGCGACCATGGCCGAAGGATACGCGGGCCACCGCGACGATTGGTCCGGGGACGCTTCGGGGTGGGGCGTCTACGATCTGGGCCTGATGGACCGGTCCAACCGCATCGCCATGACCATGGTCGGCACGGCCATCGTGCTCGCGCTGTTCGCCCTTGCGGTCGTTTCCGGCATGCAAAGCGAGCCGGGCGCGAGCCCCGGCCCGGGGGCGAGCTCGAGTCTCTCGGCCGCCGTGTCTCCCTCGCCGGCGGAGAGCATCCCGGCGACGCCATCGCCCCAGCCGACGGCTACCGGCTCGCCCGCCCCGACAGCCTCGCCGACGCCGGCGCCCTCCACCTCCGCGGAGCCGACGATCCCCCCGACCGCGGCCGCGCTCGATCCCGGGTCCGTCGACCGGACCAGCCTGGACCTCCAGGTTACGTACGACGTGGCGCTCGCCCTCCGCTACAACTCCCGCGCCTTCACGGTCGACACGGTCATGACGATCGAGAACACGTCGGGCGGGCCGATCGACCGCCTCGAGCTGAACACCGTTGCGGCTCGACTCGGCGGGCTCCAGGTGCGGGCCGCATCGGTCGCCAGCAAGGCCGTCAAGGTCACGGTCGACGACCAGACGCTCGTGATGCCGCTCGGCGGCGTGCTCCCCGATGGCGGTCTCGTCCAGGCGCGCCTGGTCTTCCGGTCGACGCTGCGGTCGAACGTCGCCGGCCAGAACTGGATGTTCGCCCGGGCCAATGGCATCGTCGAGGCCTACCGCTGGCTGCCGTGGGTGAGCCGGCGACTGCCATTCAATCGGCCGAACATCGGCGACCCGTGGATCACGCCGGTCAGCCCGCGCGTTCGGGTGACGATCACGACGGACCGACCTCTCGTGATCGCGACGTCGGGCGAACGCATCGCGGCAAGCGGGCTGACCCAGACGTTCGAGGCGGAGAACGTGCGCGACTTCGCGATCACCGCCAGCCCGGACTACCGGACCAGGTCCGTCGTCGTGGGCGACACGACGATCCGGGTCTACTACCGGCCGGGCGGGCCGGGCGCGTCGCTGCTCGCTCAGGCGAGGAACGCGCTGACGAAGATGGAGGCGCTCGTCGGGCCGTATCCGTACCGGACGTTCCGGGTCGCCCAGTCGGCCGGCGGCTACGCGATCGAATCACCCGGGCTCGTCTGGATCCCGCGCGGCACCCCGTCGGGGAACCTCGCCTATCTCGTCCACCACGAGACGGCCCACCAGTGGTTCTACGGGCTCGTCGGGGGCGACCAGGCGAACGAGCCGTTCACAGACGAGGCGATGGCCGACTTCCTGGCCCGCCACGTCCTGGGCACGCGGCGCGGGAGCCGGTGCCGGACATCGCGCCTCGACCTGTCGATCTATCGCTACTCGTCGGCGTGCTACTACGAGGTGATCTACATCCAGGGCGGCAACTTCATCAACGACCTCCGGGTCCGGATGGGCTCGACGCGGTTCTGGACCGGCGTCCGCGCGTACATCGCGGCAAACCGGTTCGAGATCGCGCCCACGAAGACCCTCCTCGACACGCTCGACGCCCACACGACGCTCGACCTCGTACCGCGCTTCGCGCCACGGTTTCCGCGGCTCTACTGACGCGCGAGCAGAGGGAGCGCCCTCCGCCGCCGACACTGCTGCGACTTCGTACTACGAAGTCGCATCAGCGCGCGCTGGTGGACGGGACCCGTCGCGAGCCAACCCGACGGTCCGCCGCACGAGCCTGGGCGACCCAGCGGAGGGACGTCGGCACGAGCGGCCGCCAGCCACGCCAGCCCGCGACGAGCCACGCGGAGACGACCCGCTCGAGCGGGCCCCAGCGGAGCCCGAACTCATCCCGCAACCGGGCCGGTAACAGCCCCACGGCGGGCCAGAGCGTCCAGGCATAGGCCGGCGCGGGCAGCCAGCCCAGCGACGGGATCACCGGGCCGAGCGGCGGGTTGAGAATCGACCGACCGATGTTGCGCGCCGTCGGCGAGACGTGGATCGGGCCGTCCGGCGCGAGCATCCGGGCCATGTACGCGTCGAACGCGTCGATGTCGCGGGGCAGAAGCGCGTCCGGGATCCCGAAGGCCCGGCCGATCGGACGCGTCTCGGCGTAGAACCGGGCCCGGGCCTCGCGCGGGTACGGCGCAAGCCACGCGTCGTATGACTCGATCGTCGAGTCGACGAGGGTCGCGTGAACCCACATCGCGAGCTCCGGATCGCGGGCCGAGTAGCGCTCCCCATGCACCCGGCGGGCATCAGGGTCGCGCACCGCCCCGCCGATCCCCCGGTGGAGCGCGTTGAGCCGCCGGATCTCGCCCCGGGCGGCGGCGGTCGTCCCGTACACGATCCGCAGGTAGCTCCGGAGCGTGCCCTGGAGGCGTAGCCACGGGTCCGCCCGGAAGCCGCTGTGCTGGTCGACGCCCTCGGCGACGAGCGGGTGAGCAACCTGGAGGAGGAGCGAGCGCGGCCCGGCTCCCAGGAGCAGCATCGCCTCCCGATCGAGGCGCCAGCCCTCGCTGTCGGGGCCGTACAGCCCTGGGTCGCGGCCATTCATGGTCACGGCGGGACGATATAGGAGGCGCCCGTGGCGTGCCGCCGAGGGCCTTGCGTGAGATGCACGTTCCGTCGAAGGAGCGGGCCAGGGTGACCGTCCCAAGGGCTGTTCTTGCACGAGACGGCGGTTCTGTCGGCTAGAAGGCGCGCGTCGGGACACTCCAACCGACGGATGCCGCGCCTGATGCAAGCTTGCCGGGCCGGTGGGCCGGCGAACGCGCCCCTACCGCTCCCCAGGGCGTCGCCCGACCACCCACCAGGCCGCGGGGAAGAGGACCGCGGCGAGCACGAGCTTGAGTACGTCGCCGAACACGAACGGGAAGAAGCCGAACTGGAGGGTCTCGGTCGGGCTGAAGCCGCCCACGGCCGCCAGCCACGGCAGCCCGATCGCGTAGATCAGCCCATTCCCGATGATCATCGCGCCGAGCGCCCCGAGCAGGTTGCGGTCCCAGCCAAGCTCGGCCAGGCGCCCGACGAGGCCACCCGCGAGGATGAACCCGATGAGGTACCCGCCGGTCGCGCCGAGCATGACCTGGATGCCGTCCTTGCCTTCCGCGAAGACCGGCAGCCCGACAGCGCCGAGCAGCACGTACAGGAGCACCGCCGCGATCCCGCGCCGGAAGCCGAGCGCCCCGCCCACGAGCAGCACCCCGAATGTCTGCCCCGTTACGGGTACCGGCGATCCGGGGACCGGGATGCTGATGAGGGCGGTCAGGGAGATCAGCAACGCGCCCGTGACGATCAACCCGATGTGGCGGGCCCGGGAGCTGAGCGACTCGCCGACCCGGATCGGGACGAGGAAATCCGCGAGCGTGATCCCCTTTTCGCGGGCGGGCAGGCGGTCCAGCCGTGGAGTCGCGATGAGCATCCGTCCCTCCCCCGTCGAGGCCCTCCCCGGCCGGTCGACCATGCCCCGAGTCTATCAGAGCGAGCTACCCGAACTCGACCGCCCGGACGACCGCCAGGCGCCTGGCGAGGCTGCCCGAGTACCACGCCGCCGCCATCGACAGGCCGATCCCGAGCACGAGAGAGAGCCCCAGGGCGGCCCATGGCACATCGACCGCGGGGTCGAGCCCGCCGCCCCCGAGGATGATCAACACGGCCCCCAAGGCGAGACCGGCGATGGACCCGAGGACCGCTCCCGCGAACCCCACGAAACCGGCCTCGAGGAGGACCACCCGGCGCGCGCCTCCGGAGGCCGGTCGGCGCTCCCGGTTGCCCAACGCCCCAGCGCCAACGATCGCCAGCCCGCCGACCACGACCGCGAGGAGGCCCAGGGCGTCGATCTGCGCGACGACGCGGCCAAGAACAGGCGACTGCTCGGCGGCGATGCGGTGCGCGCTCACGCCAACCGTGGCGACGGCCACGACCAGGCCCAGTGCAATCGCCGCAACCGTCACGGTCCGGGCGGTCCCGGCCGGGTCGCGGTCGAGGGCACTTCGCGCAAGCTGCGCATCGGCCCGGAGCTGCCGCGGCATCGCCGGCTCGACGAACCGGCTGAGCCGCCTGGCGATCGCGACGAGCATGCGAGCCGGGGTTGCGGCCACCCGGTCGAGAGGCAACGCGCCGCCGGCGATCACGAAGAGCACCGCGACCAGGGTTGCCGCGGCCGTTCCGCCAACGCCCAGAGCCACCGGCGCGACGTCCGCCCCCGTCAACGCAGCGAGAACCAGTGCGAATACCGCTCCGACGCCTGACCCGGTCGCGCCGCGCACGGCTGCTCGCCGCAGCCGCCTGTACGACCCGACCTCGCCTGCCTCCCGGCCCGTCAGTCGGACGGCGCTGAAGACGAGGAGCCCGCCGGCGAGCGTGCCGACGGCCGCAATGCCCGCGGCGGTGACCTCGAAGCCGGTCGTCGGCAGCCGCAGCGCTCCGGCCAGGTCGGCGGGTGACGTGAGGACGTAGGGCGCGCCCGCGAGCGCGTCGTCGAGCTCTGCCCGGACGCCGTCGAGCGGGACGCCTTCCCCGACGAGCAGGTCCACCCGCGCCACGCCATCGAGCTCGAACATCCGGGCCACGGCGTCGAACGGCAGGATGACGGTCCTGCCACCCGACTCGGCGAGGGGCCCGTCGCCGGCTGCGATGCCGATCACGCGGAAACGCTCAGGCTCGCCCGGCGTCGCGACGATCACGTCGCTTCCAAGGCCATAGTCTTCTTCTGCGGCGAGGCGCTCGGTGATGATCGCTCCCGCCTCGTCGCGCCTCGTCAACGGGGCCCCGGCGACCAGCTCGACGTCGCGAATCTGGCCCTCGAGAACCGGATCAATTCCGAGGATCGTCACGGGCGACCCGCTCGACGCCGCTGTGTCCGCCTCGGGCAGCAGCGTCGCGCGCTGTTCGACCGCCGGCGCGGCGAGCTCCACGCCGAGCACACTCCGGATGGTGACGAGCATCTCCTCGGAGAGTGTCCCGCCATCGAGCCCCGAGATGCGGAAATCGGAGCGTCCGAGGGTCACCTCGACCGCGCGCTCGATCGAGCGCTCGACGCCACGGCCGACCGCCAGGGAAGCAAATACCAGCGACGCACCCAGGCCGATACCAACGACCGTGAGCAGGGTCATGGTCGATGGCGCCGCAGGCCCGCGCAGGACCGACGCGCGCCGCCCGCGCTCGTGCTCGGCCATGCGCCGGGCCGGGGAAGTGCCTGCCGTCACTCGGGCTCGGCGCCGGGAGCCGATGACACGCGGCATGGCCGCAGTGTAGCCAGTGGGCGGGCGTCAGGACCTCGGCGGCAGTCCCGTGACCTCGCACGGATCCGCGAAGAGGACCGTCCAGACCTTCTTGCCGTCGGGCCCCTTGTAGGCCCCGACGCCGATCGCGTGCCACGGCTCGGCGACGATGTTCGCGCGATGGCCGGGCGAATCGAGGAAGGCCTCGTGGATCCGCTCCGTTGCGACGCCGTCGGCGTGCGTGTTCCAGCCGATGTTCTCGCCTGCGAGCGTGAAGCAGTAGTCCCTGTGCTCGATGATCTCGAAGACCCTCCCGCCGGCGGGCGGGATCGAGTGGCTGAAGTAGCGGCGGGCCGACATGTCCTTGCTGCGCCAGCGGGCGATCGCCGTGAGCTCCGCATCGGCGTGGAGCGCCGCCAGGCCGGCACTCGCCCGCGACTGGTTCGTCCGGTCGATCAGCTCCTGCTCGGACGTGGCGCTGAAGGCGCCATCGCCCCACGACAGGGCCGAGGGCGGCGCCGAGAGGGTCGCGGCTGCCGTCAGCCCGAGTGCGAGCGAGGTGAGCGCGGCGAACCGCCGGCCGGTGAGGAAGAGGCGCGCGTGAGCGGGCATCGATGTGGCGTCCTGTGGGGCAGCCCCGATCGGGGGTCCGGTAGGGTCGCCACGCTAGGTGGACGGTGGGTGTGAGTCCCCGGTGCGATGGTCCGGGCAGCGGCTGAACGCGGGTACCAGCCTCAGCGCATCAGCGGCTCGTCGTGGCCTCCAGGTCCAGCGGCGCCGTTGCGATCGGGATCTCGCGATGCTCCGGCAGGCCCGGCGTCAACGGCTCCGAGGCGGCGGCCCGACGCTCCGCCCGGATCACGTGCACGACGGCGTTGATCAGCGCGAGGTGGGTGAACGCCTGGGGGAAGTTGCCGAGATGGCGTCCTGTGCCCGGGTCGAGCTCCTCTCCGTACAGCCCGAGCGGGCTGGCATACGAGAGGAGCTTCTCGCACAGGCGGCGGGCTCGCTGCAGCTCCCCGATCTCGACGAGCGCGGACACGAGCCAGAACGAGCAGATCGTGAACGTGCCCTCCTCTCCGGACAGGCCGTCGTCCGTCTCCTGGGTCCGGTAGCGCAGGACGAGGCCATCGACGGTCAGCTCGTCCGCGATCGCGAGGACCGTCTTGCGGATCCGCTCGTCATCCGGCGGCAGGAACCGGACGAGCGGCATGAGCAGGAGCGACGCGTCGAGGGCGTTCGTGTCGTAGTGCTGGGTGAATACGCCGCGCTCGTCGAGGCCGTGGGCGACGATATCTGCGTGGATCTCGTCCGCCCCGGCCTGCCACGTCGCGGCCGACGCCTCGTCCTGCCGCAACCTGGCCAAGCGCGCGCCCCGGTCGGCGGCGACCCAGCACATGACCTTGGAGGACGTGAAGTGGCGCGGCTCGCCGCGCACCTCCCAGATCCCCCGGTCCGGCTCCCGCCAGTGCCGGAGCGCGGCCTCGACCTGCTTGACGAGGATCGGCCAGGTCCGCTCGTCGAGGTGATCGCGCGACTTCGTATGGAGGTAGACCGAGTCGAGGACCGCGCCCCACAGGTCGTGCTGGCGCTGGTTGTAGGCCCCGTTGCCGACCCGGACGGGCCGGGCGCCCTCGTAGCCGGACAGATGGTCGAGCGTCGACTCCTCGAGCTCGCGGCGGCCGTCGATCCCGTACATCACCTGGAGGTCGTGGTCGTCGCCCGCGACATCCGCGATGAAGTGCATGAAGTCGCTCGCCTCCCAGTCGAAGCCGAGCGTGTAGAGCCCCCACAGCGCGAACGTCGAGTCGCGGATCCACGTGTAGCGGTAGTCCCAGTTGCGCTCGCCACCGGGCGTCTCGGGCAGTGACGTTGTGGGCGCCGCGACGATCGCCCCGGTCGGTGCGTAGGTCAGGCCCTTGAGGGTCAGGGCGGAGCGCTCGAGGTGGGTTCGCCACGGATGGTCCGGGAAGTTGCCACGGGCGAGCCAGTGCTGCCAGTGGTGGGCCGTCCAGACGAGGCGCTTGTAGGCGTCCTCGAACGTCTCGGGCGGGGCGACGCTGCCCCAGGCGATCGCGCAGAACCGGCTCTCGCCCTCCTTGATCAGCGACCGCCCGCTCGCCCGAGGGCCCTCGAAACCGAGGTTGATGTCGCTCGTCAGGGCGAGGGTCAAGTCGACCTCGCTCCCTTCGGGGCGACAGACTAGGCGCCGGTAGCCCTCGCCGACATGCTCCCAGCGCCCGGGAGAGCGGCCGTAGTCGAATACCGGCTCGCACTCGAGCGTCAGTTGCATCTCCCCGTTCACGCAGCGGGCGGTCCGCAGGAGGACGTGGTCGGCGTCGTAGTCGGTCGGCGGACGGCGGTGGGAGGCGGACCGCTCCCGGTCGTGATGCCAGGGGCCGATGAGAAGGACGTCGCGGATGATCACCCAGCCGGTCGGGGTGGCCCAGGTCGTCTCGAGGATGTTCGTCCCGGGAAGGTAGCGCCGGGCGGCCGGGACCGTCACGTCCCCGGGGCCGAACCTGAAGCCCCCCGCACCGCGGTCGAGGATCGCCCCGAACAGGCTCGGGGAGTCCATCCGCGGCGCGCACAGCCACTCGACGCTGCCGCTCGGGGCGACGAGCGCGGCGACCTCGCAGTCCGACAGGAAGGCGTACTCGGCGATCGGTGGGAACGGCGAGGCGGAGCCGAACGGCCGGGCATCGGGCCGCCCGGGTTGAAGGAGCTCGTCGCCGCTCTTCATCGCCGCCTCCGCGTGCGGGGGCGGCCAGTCTGCCACGCACCCGGGCCGTGCGCCAGACCCCCCGGCCTGAGGCGCGCCGACCATCGGTTCCGGGCCGATCGGTACCTTCGGCGGCTACCCGGCCGGCCGACCCGGCTGCTAGCGTGGCCCGGCCATGGAACTCCTTCAACTCCTTCTCGGCAACCGCCTTGTCCAGCTCGTGCTCCTCGCCGTGCTGCTCGCGATCGCGGTCCGGCTGGCTCTCCACATCTGGGGCCTGCGGGCCGTGACGCGGCACGTCCGGGTCATCGGGGTGGGTGGCGGCGGCTCCAACGCCCTGGACGCGCTCATCGGGGCGCGGATCCGGGGGACCGATTACGTCGCGATCAACACCGACGCCGCAGCGCTGCGGCGGTCGCGGGCACCGAGGAAGATCCAGATCGGCAAGGCCATGACCGACGGGCTCGGCGCGGGCGGCGACCCGCTCGTCGGCGAGGCGGCCGCACACGAGTCGGCGGTCGAGATCGGGCGGGCGATCACCGGAGCGGACCTCGTCGTCGTCACCGCCGGGCTGGGCGGCGGGACCGGGTCCGGTGCAGCGCCGGTCGTCGCGGCGATCGCCCGGGAGCACGGCGTTCTGACGGTCGCGGTGGCGACGAAGCCGTTCTCGTTCGAGGGCCCCCGCCGCCACGCCGTCGCGGACGCAGCCGCGGCCGAGCTCCGGAACCGGGTCGACGCGCTCCTGACGGTCCCCAACGACCGGGTCCGGGACATCGTTCCCGCGGAGGCCTCGGTCGAGGAGGCGTTCCGGGCGGTCGACGAGGTCCTCCGCCGGAGCGTCCAGGAGATCCTCGACATCATCGGGACGACCGGCCGGATCAACCTCGACTTTGCCGACGTCCGGTCGGTGATCAAGGGCGGCGGATCGGCGGTCATGGGCGTCGGCCGGGCCGAGGGGCCGAATCGGGCCGTGGAAGCCGCGCGCCAGGCCATGGCCGGGTCGATGCAGGAAGGCCGGATGAACGGCGCGACGTCGATCCTCCTCAACGTCACCGGGTCTCACAGCCTGACGCTCGCCGAGCTCACGGCGGCCGCGGAAGAGATCCGCGCCCACGCCCACCCCGAGGCAAACCTCGTGTTCGGGACGATGATCGACCGGAAGCTCGGCAAGTCCATCCAGGTCACGCTGATCGCGACGGGCTTCGGGAGTGGCGTCGTGCAGCGCCACGGCATGGAGAAGCCGGCCGATTTCGATGTCGTGTCTCCCCCGGTGCCCGCCGAGCGCCCCGCCGACTTTGTGCCGCCGTGGCGGCGCGATCGGCAGGCTCAACCGGTATCGAGGGCGACCGGCCTGCTCGACGGGGCGATCCCGGCGTACATGCCGCCCGACCTCGGCCCGTCGACTCCGCCGAAGCCCGTCGTTGCCCCGGACTCGGCGCGGGCCGGCGCGGAACGGCGGCGCCGCAAGCGTGGCGACGTCGAGGCGCCGGTCGTCGTGTCGGCCTCGTCGGCTCCGGCCGACCAGGCCCCCTCCGAGCAGAAGAGCCCGCGCTTCCTTCGCCGGCGCTAGCCCGGCTCCGGGCGTGCTCGGCGCCCTGCTCAGGCCTCGATGAGCTCTGCGCCCTCGAGGATCATCGGCAGCCGGACCGTGAACGTCGTGGTCTCGCCCATCACGCTTTCGACACCGATCTCGCCGCCGGCAGCCGCGGACGGCGCCGGGGCCGAGGGCGGATCGGTGCGGACCGGTTGAATCGGCCAAGATGACGAGATGGAGCAGCTGGAGCTCGTCGACGGGGCAATCGAGGTCGTCGTCCTGCCCGAGGCAGGCGCCCGGATCCATCGGCTGCGGGCGTTCGGCCACGACCTCCTGCGGACGCCGGCGGACCCGGAGGAGCACCTCCGCGACCGCTTCTTCTGGGGGTCATACGTCATGGCGCCCTGGTGCGGCCGGATCGAAACCGGGCCGGTGACGGTCGGTACGCGGGTGGTCGACCTGGGCGCGAACTTCCCCGACGGCACGGCGATCCACGGCCAGGTCCACACCCAGCCGTGGGAGCAGCGCCCGGACGGCACGCTCCACGTCGAGGGCGGCGGCGACGGTTGGCCGTGGAACTACGAGGTTGGGCTCCGGATCGCGGTCCACGAACCGACGGTTCGGATCGACCTGGACCTGATCAACCGGTCGAGCGACGCGATGCCGGCCGGGCTCGGCATCCACCCGTGGTTCCGCCGGCCGGTGCGCGTTGCGATCCGGGGCGATGCCTTCCACTCGCCCAATACGGCGACACCGGCCCAACCGCAGCCCGTCCTCGGTCACTTCGATCTTCGCCGCATCGGCGCAATGGCGGATGACCTGGACGCGACGTGGACGGAGCTCGCCGACCCTCCGGTGGAGCTGGTCTGGCCCGACCTGGAAGTCCGGGCCACGATGCGAGCGGACCCGCCCGCGCCGTACGTCGTGGCGGCGAGCCCTGGCTACATCGACGCGATCGCTGTCGAGCCGGAGACCCACGCCCCGCAGGGCCTCCGCCGGCTGCTGCGGGGCGAGCCCGGTGGGCTGACGATGCTCAAGCCGGGCCAGTCGCTGGGCCTGACCGTGGAGCTGAGATTCGAGCGGCTCGAGGGCCGGTGAGCCCACCCGGGGCGAGACGAGTCCACTGGGCGACTCGCCGGGTAGCGCGTCGCTCAGCCGACCCCCACGGGACACTGCGGCGTGCAGATGGTGATCTGGCCGTCAGTGGTGTAGTTGACGGCGCTGCCATCCGGATTCTGAACCGACCAGGTCCACAGGGCATCCACCGATCCGCGATCGCCGCTCACCGGGATCGTGACCGAAGCCGGCAACGTCAGGGAGTGCCACATTGCGGCCATCCCGACTCCGCCCGTCCCGCTTGGGTCCAGGAGCTCCAAGTTGAATGCATCTCCGTCACGCTCTCCGGCGAGCGTATACGTGAAGTGCTGCGAGGGACTCCTGGCCCCCGGGAAGTCAGGTTCGCAGATCCAGTCGGTCACCAAATCCGCCGTACCCTGGCCAAGGAGCGTCCCGTCATCCGCCTCGACGAACGTGAAGTCCATACGCCAGGCGTCCTCGCAGCGGGCCGCGCCACCCGAGTAGACGACCTCCGAGCGCATCGTCGGCGCGATGCCTGTCCAGGACCGCTCGTCAGTGGTGGAAAAGGAGACGAACAGCTCCGTCAGGTTTCCGTCGAAGTCCGCCGCCGTCGCGACGAACGTCAGTGTCGGCGGAGGGTTCCCCGGCACCGTGTACGTTGCCGAGGCACCGGCCGTCCAGACCTTTCCGCCGCATGCCATCGGCGTTTCTCCCTCGGAGTACTCGGCGATGTATCCGGCCGATAGCGGCGGCGACTCGAGCAGCGTGATCTGAGACACGCCGGTCTGGAACGGCGCCCTGACCTCGACACCGGACCGGACTTCGGACGCCTCGAGCTCGAAGGTGATCGTGTCCCCAGCCTCAACGGAAGCGCCCGCGCCTGGACTCGATGTCAGCAGCAGATCGGGAGCCAGGTCGTCGGGTCCCAGGTCGATCATGCCGGACGCGCTGTCCGAGCCGTCGGCGGATTGAACGCGCACCGAGGCGACCGTGCCGGGCAGGTCCGATCCGTTGGCGAGGGTGCACGGGTCGAACCAGAAGTCCGTCCCAGACTCACCCGGTGCGTCCAGCGTCGCCAGCGTCTCGAGCGGCGCGCCACCAATCGATGCCTCGACCACGAACGGCGTTCCCCCGCCGAACACCGTGAAGTCCACCGTGCTCGCTGCGCCGTCAGGTTGGCCGTAGCCCAGGTCGAGTCCGCGAGGTGTCTCTGGCGGGGGGAACGTGCCGCTGTCTCCGGACCCCGGCGGCGCAGCCCCTGGGGCCAGGCCGGCGACGTCGTCGCTCGCATCCACCCGGATGGGCAGGACCAGGGCAGAGTCGCCGAGATGCGCCGAGACCACGTACCGGCCCGTCGCGAGCTCCCCCTGGCTGACTCCGATCGAGTACGCCCGCTCCCGTGTCGCCACCTCGATCTCGTGCCGGAACAGCTCAGGTCCGCTCGGCTCGATACCGGCGCGCCAGGTCACGATGAGCCTGGTTGGCTCAGGCAGATCGCCGACGACGACGAGGACCGCGATCTGCGGGTCGTCCGCCGAGAACGTGTACCGCCGATCGTTCAACCCGGTCATGCGGTCGACCGTCAGGCCCGCCCCGAGCGATCGGAGCGGTCCGTCAAGGACACCGCTGGAGGGCGTCGTGCCTGATGCGCCCGGAACGGGACTGGCACCGGGCGACGAAGGGCTCGGGACCGCGCCGCCTCCGCAGGCCGCTGCCACGAGGGACGCGCTCGTGATGACCGCCGCGACCCTCGACAGCCTCTCCATTCGACGGATGATAAGGTCCGCCGTCACTGGACGGCCGCCGCTCCGTTCCGGGTACACTCCCCTCGCCCTGCGCCGTCACCAGGGCGCCGTGGTGGCCTTAGCTCAATGGCAGAGCAGCGGATTGTGGCTCCGCAGGTTACGGGTTCGAGCCCCGTAGGCCACCCCACCTATTCACGCACGAAATGGCGCAGCTGACGCCTGGGCGTGGCCTCGCCTCGCCCCGAATGTAGCCCGAAATGTAGCCACGGGGGTTCCGGTGCCTGGTCGGGTGAGCCCAAGTAATAGAGCAGGCAGGCAGGTGGTGTGGTGCCCCCTGGTCGAGCTCTCGAGCACACCCATACAGAGCGGCGGCGGCCCCGGATTGCGGAGGTACCCGGGGGGTAGGGGTAGCTTCCGACGCGAACCGAGCCGGGGGGAAGAGTGTCAGACCTCGCGCGGCCGGCCAAATCCGGCCGTGTACTTCGTCCCGTGCCTGACTAGAGCCAGAGCGGGTTGATGTCGATGACCTCGACCTCACGGCCGCCATTTCGCGTCCGGTAGACGATCGCGACCCCCTGGACCGTCAGGTCGACGATGCAGCCCGCGTTGCGGCTCCCGACAGGCGCGATGAGGCGGCTCCCCGGGATCCAGTCGGGGTCCGCCTTGATTGCCCTGAGCGCTGCGTTGACCTTGCTGCGGACCCTCGCGGGGAGGTCGGTACGCGCCTTCTCAGCCGTGGGGCTGAGGTAGAGATGGTCAGCCGGACCGATTGTCGGGCTCGAACTCGACCCGCTTGCCGGCGTCCAGCTCCTTCCGGCCGCGGGTGAGCCGCTGATTGAACCCCGGGATGCGCTCGAGGGCCCGCCAGACGTTCGATGAGGCGGACTTGCTCTCTGGCGCCGTGGGGGACACGCGGCCAGACGGAGCCCGCCCTGACTCGGGCTTCGCGCGGTGCATGACTGGCCTCCTACTCACCGGGCAACGATGCCGGTCCGCCCAGCGGGTGCACCATCACCCGAACGGCTGGGGCGTTGCAGCCGTCGGTCACCCCCGGGCACGGGGCGCTCGCGCATCCGGGCCCGAGTGTCCCACATCGCCTGGCAGCGTGCCTAGCCCCGGCGCCAGGCGGGCTGGGAGGATCAAGTGGGACATTTGTCTCACTTGATTTCGCTCGCACGACCGTCCGGCGCCCCACGCCCGTAGCGGCCGCGATCTCCGCGTCCGTCACAGTCCTCCGCCCAGCCGGCGGCGACCGTCCAGAGCACGTACACGAGGGCCACGAACAGGGCGAGGCGAACGAGGGTCGCGGGGAAGCCCCTGGCTCGGCTCGTCGTCACGACGCGCCAGGGAACCGCCGCAGGACCCGCTCCAGCCGTCGCTGGGAGTCCTCCTCGGCACCCTTGATGAACTCGGCCCGGAGGCGCTCTTCCAGGCGCCGGCCGCGAGCGTCAGTCGGGCATCGACCCCCTACTTGATCGGGTCCCACGGTGACTTCTCGGTGAAGGTCAAGCGGTTGCCTCGCTCCTCACCCCACCACTGCATGACCGGCGTCCATCGGTACGCCTCCTCGATGAGCCGATACCGAACGTGACTGTGGTGCGGGCCGCACAGTGGCCAGCCGCGACTCGGGTCCGCCAGGTAGGTCTCGGCCGCATCCTCCTCGCAGACCTCGAATACGCACTTGCCAAGTTCGTCAGCCAATTCCAGCCTCCAGCTCGGGGAGGAGGATACGCTTGTCCTCCCAAGCCACCGATCGGGGTCCGGCCCGCTCGTCGTTTCAGCGAAGGAGCGAGGCGATGCCGGGCCACCGCGAGATTGCGACTCAGGCCAGCCGACGGATGATTTCTCGCGGCGAGCGCCCGCTCTACCGTCCGCGGCTCGAGGCAGCCGGCGAGGTCGTCGTGGTTCGGATCCCCGAGCTCGAACTGGTGACGGAGGCGCCGAGCCGGTCTGGCGTTGCCGCAGCATCCCGCGAGGCGATCGCGACCTGGCTTGATGTGTCCCCCGACTCCTTCGACATCGAGGTCGAGAGGCCCGTCTGACAGACGCTTGGGCCAGCTTCGGTTGCGGGACGCGCACTTTGACATTCCCAGCCCGATCGCGACGATTTAGAGAGCGCAAGTCGCCGGCTCTCACCCAGTCGGGACCTCCCGGCTTCGCGACCGAAGGGGATCGGACGCCGGCCCGGCCTGTGCAACGGACACCGGCATCCGAACCCTCCTCTTGCACAGGAGCCGTCACGATGCCGAAGTTCTACCGGGACGCGA
Organism: uncultured Anaerolineaceae bacterium; assembly: GCA_964626755.1. Lineage (GTDB taxonomy): Bacteria > Chloroflexota > Limnocylindria > Limnocylindrales > CSP1-4 > JACDAV01. Next base: position 175,965 of record CAZVGO010000028.1, read on the forward strand.
CCACACCTCGTCGCTCCCCTCCCCCGCCGCGTGACCCGTCGCGCCTCGACGCACGCGATCTGCCTGCCAGCCAGTCCGGGTTCTTCCCGCCCCGGTCCGACCTGCCCGCTGCGATTTCGGGCCGTTGGCCGAGACGCGACGAGGATCCCGGGCGGCGGTTCATCGCCGCCGTGGACCGGCAGACGAACAGGACCGGGTAGCGCGTCATGGCTCGACTGAGAAAGACCAGCAGCAAGACCTCGCGGTCGTCAACGCAGCCCACGCTCTCGCCAGCGCCCAGCCCGAGGGCTCCGAGTGGCGGCGGCCCGAAGTCACGGCGGGGCAGCTTCGCCAAGGCGTCCCTTGCCCCGTTCGGGCGCAAGGACATCAGCATCGACGACGCCTACCGTCTCGGCCCGCCACCGTCGGATCGCCAGAAGCCCGATCCCGCGGACACCGCGCCGCCTCGGCAGAAGCCGCGACCTGACGACACGCCTCCGCCGCGGCCCACCCCGACGCCGCGGCCACAGCCGTTGCCGCCCGGGCCCGCCCCGCTGCCAGCCCGGTCCGTGCCCATTCAGCGGACCCCGCCTCCGGCCCCCGGGGGGATGCCCCTGCCGCCGGCGGTCACGGGCGGCGCAGGCGGCGCGACGGCCTATAACCCGGCCCAGCCGTTCGGCGCCGGCGGGATCACGCTCGGCAACCAGGCGGTCACGGGTGGCACAGGCGGTGCGGGCCCGACGCTGTCGACCGGCGCGAAGAGGGCGACTGCACCGGCACCGAAGCCCAAGCCGGCACCCTACAGCCCGGCCAAGCCGTTCGGTGCCTCCGGGATCACCCTCGGCAGGAGGGCCGCCCCGAAGCCCGTACCGCCTCCTCCGCCGAAGAAGAAGGTGGCCGTCCGCCGGACGAGCAACCGGGCGTACTAAATGGCAACGAGTCGAAGCCGATCGGTCGCCAGCCGCGGGGTTCTCGGCCGCACGCCCATCCGGTCAGTAATCGCGCGGCGGCTCATCGCCACCGTGATCCGGCGAGACTGACGTGAGCGACCGCCTGACCCTGCTCGAAGGCAAGATCGGCGAGATGTCGACCTTCATGGACCTGCTCGCGGACGAGGTTCGGGTGGTCGAGGTCCAGAACGCGATCACTCGCCGCGAGCGCCTCGAAGGGCGGCTCGGGGTGGCGATCGGCGTCGGCCCGACGGGTGGCGGCGGAGGGCGAGGCGGCAGCGCCGGGGTGCCGCTCGGGGTCGATATCAGCGGCCGCGACATCGCGAACACGATCGGCAACGTCGTCCCGGTCCCGGGGCAGGCGAACCTCCTCAACGAGCCCGGGTTCGACGGCGTGAGCCTGTCGGACATCACCCTTACGACGAGCCTCCAGACCGTCTCCTACGGTGCCTCGACCGAGATCGCCATCGGGTTCCCGTCCGTCACCTGGCGGGCGCTCAAGACCGCCGGTACGGCCGCCACCTGCACGCTCGTTCAGGGGGCCGAGCGCGAGGACCAAACGGACAGCCCGTTCACCACTGCCCGGGTTGACCTGCGTATCCGCCCGACCGGCTCAGGAACGCACGAGATCAGACTCGATGCCGGCCAACGGTCCGTGGCGAACCTGCCCGAGGGCGGCAACTACCTCGTCGGCTCGATCCGGGTCTGCTCGTTCTTTGCCCAGACGCTCACGGGCATCACGTCCCGCTCGCTCGTCGTCGAGCTGTACGACGTGGCCGACGCGGTGGTGCGGGCGACGACGACCGTCGACCTGCCGGACACGGTGAGCGACTCCATCGTCGAGGCGAGCCGCATCTGGGCGGCCCTCAACCTGACCACGATCACTGCCGCCGAGCGGGACCACTTCTACCAGCTGCGCATCCGCCTCATCGTCGTCTCGACGGCGGGCACGGGTGACGTGACGTACTCCATCGGCGAGCCCCAGCTCCACCTCGCGTACAGCCCTGACCCGGTGCAGTTCGCCCCGGCGATCGCGGGCTGGGCGCCGATGGGGTTTCAGCGGGTGAACGCGGTCACGGGGGCGGAACTCATCGGGTCCGGCAAGCGGTTCGCGGACACGGTTCTCCGCTACGTCCTGACGGCCGATGGGACGCAGGAGTGGGGCCCGGGCAACGCCGCTCGTAACACGCGACTCGGCTGGCTTGCCTCCGGCCAGATGTTTTTCGACGCCAACGGTCAGGCCAACGTGGCGCAGTTCAACATCGTGGCCACGTCCGGTCAGCGGGCCAACCTGGCGGTGCGTGTCGATGGCGACACGTCGAGTCGGGCCGTGCTGTTTGGCGATGCCACCCTCTCGGGCCTCGAACTCGGTCCGGGCAACGCCGCCCGCGACGTGAACCTCTACCGGGCCGCCGCCAACGTCCTCAAGACCGATGACAAGTTCCTCGCGGCAGGCGGCCTCGACGGTATGACGGTCCACGCGCCGGTCGAGGCAACCGCGTCGTCAACGGATTACAGCACGACCTCCGGAAGCTACGTCGATATCGGCACCCCGTTCGATCAGAACGTGGTCGCTCCGCCGTCGGGCCGTGTCCTGCTGCTCGCCGTCCTCGACCTGCACGACCCGAACCCGGGGTCCATCGCCGACGTGACTATCGGCTACAACATCGACGCCGGCGCGGACGTGGACCTCGGCGGGCACGCCTTCGATGCGAACAACCCGGGCCGCTTGTCGGTGACGTGCTTCGATGTCATCACGGGCCTGACGCCCGGGACGACCTATGACATCTCGCTGCGGTGGAAGGTGTCGAGCGGGACCGGGCAGATCACCGCCGCCTCCCGCGGCGCGGCGCGGCAAGGCTCGAAGATGCTGCTGCTGCCGCTCGCATGAACACCGAGGCACAGGCCGTCATCGTCAGGCGGCAGCAGGACCGTCACGTCGGGGGCTTCGTAGGGCGGAGGGCCGGTCGTGGCTGACAAGAAGCGAGCATTCTCGAAGAAGAAGCGCGGCGACAAGCCGGTCATCCCGCCGACCACGGAATACCGGCCGCGCCGTCGGCAGCCGCAGCTGACCGGGCCGGCGAAGCCCGTCCCGCGACCTTCGGCCGGCTGGCGACCTGTCCCCGGGCCTGTGCCGGAGCCTGTGCCCCGTCGGCGTCGTCGAACGCTCGATGAGATCCTTCCTCACAAGTTCCCTCTCACCGAGCGGAACGCCGGGCCGGCCGATCTGTTCGTCCGAACAAAGAAGCTCAACGCGAGCCAGGTGCGCGATCTTCGACCCGCGCCAGGCCCGGTCCGCACCCCGCGGCCGGGCTCGCCACCACCCCAGCCGTCGACCGACCCGTGGAAGCTGCTGTTCGCGTCGAAGAAGCCCGCGGGGCGCAGGCGCCGCTCCGCGTCCTGACCGCGGACTGGGCGCGTCGCATCTCGCGCGCCCTGCCCAGTCGCGGGACCTCCATGACGACCTCGCGGGGCACGCCAGGGGGCCGGTCCTAGGCGGATACTCGGTCGAGGCGCGCCCCACGACCGCGCCCGTCTGCGGCGACGCTCCCGGGGCATCGTCGAGCGCCGGACACACTCGCCAGGGACCCCGCTCCGCGCGCCAGCTACGTCCTCGAGGCCAGACCGACGGCGACGGGGGCCGCTACGCTTTCCCAAATGGACAACGGGCAGCCGATGGATCCCGAGGTCCGCCTAGCGATCCTGCGGCTCGTCGAAAACCTGGATCAGATGGAGGCCCGCCTGAAGGCCGCGTGGGAACGGCCTGCCCGCCCCGGCACGCCGTTCGCATCCGACCGCTCGATCCATGAATCGCGGTTCGTCCGGATTCATGCCTGGCAGGCGGTCTCGTCATCGATCGACCACATCCGAGCGTGGAAGCTTCTCGTCGAGTGCGGCCGCATCCCGATCACGTCGCACCTCACGCTTCTCCGGTCGTCGCTCGAGGGATCCGTCCGTGCCCGGTGGCTTCTAGACAAGAGGCTCGCGCCGCTTACGCGGGTCGCTCGAGGGTACGCCGCGAAGCGAGACGATTTCGAGGAACACCAGAAGTTTCAGGAGTCACGCGGCCAGCCTCATCCAAAGCCGGGGCCCAAGGGGATGTGGGCCGCTGAGCGGATCCCGGAGCTCGACAAGAAACGGTCAGATGCGGGCATCCCGGTCGTCGGATACGCCGATACAACCTCGCTCATGGTCAAGTACGACTTCGAGCGTTGGTATCGCCTGGCGAGTGCCGCGGCGCACGGCAAGGAGTGGGCGCTCTCGTGGTCGGAGATTCAGGCGGCCGCGGCACCCCTCGCCCCTGGGATCAGCTACGGCGAGGTGTGGGCGTCAGACGAGATCGCGCTCACGCTCACGGACGCCTCGATCGAGGCGGTCGGGAGGGCTCTCGAGGCCGTAGAGGCATACGTCGGGACCTAACGCTCCCGGCCGGTAGTCAGGGAGCCCCGGTCGACGACCTCGCGGACGTCTCCTAGCTGGCAGCTGCCCCCGCGCCTTCGCTCGATCGCAGCCTCACGGGCCAATGTGTGCAGCAGGTGGTTCGCCTGCGTGAGGCGGTAGCGTTCCGCGTCGAGGGGCACGTCGGGCGCCGTGGAAGGCCACTGCTGAGCCGCCTGCCACGTGCGGCACTCGATGCAGTTCGTCGGGTCGACCTTCCCCGAAGTGTGCGAGCCGTACCTCATCGCGTCCGCCGGGCCTTCGGCGCGGCCAGCCACTCCTCGATCGCCGCGAGGTCGTAGCCGTAGCCGTCACTCACGTCGGCCAGGACCCAAGCGCCGTTGTGAACGAGCCCGTACGTCCCGAAGCCCGTCGCCTGCGGGTCGCGCCGCCGCGACTTCACAAGCGCCAACCCCTGTCGCTGAGCGGCCCGTCGCACCCGGTTCTCGCGTACCTTGTCCGTCATCCGTCCCGCCTTCCTGCCTGGTGCCTGACGTGATGCCAGAGAGTATACCGGAGGGTGTGCTGGAGGGCAACCGACTCGCGGGCCGACTGGTTCGTCAGCCAATCCGGGGGAGCGCGTCCGACAAGCCGAGGGAGCGCATTGCCGCGCGATAGGCGTCGTTCCCCTCTTTGATCGATCCCCCGTGATCCTTGGCGAGCGAGCGGCACGCCTGGAGCAGGTGCCACTCGGAGGTCCCGAACATTGCCGTTACGCGGTCTACGCCGAGCACGTCACGGCGCAGGGCCGGCGTCAGGCCGCGGCGCTGGAACTGCTGCTGCTTCTCGTTGGTCATTTCGCAACCCCCTACCTTCAGGCCAAGTCAGTTCTCGCCGACCGCGAGCAGGGCGTCCATCCGCTTCGCCGCGTCCCGCTGGAGTTCACCCCCGATGTGGGAATAGGTGTCCATGCTCATGCTGACCGTCGCATGACCCAGCGTCTCCATGACAGTCCGCGGGTGGATGCCCTGGGCGACCATCAGCGAGGCGGCGCAGTGGCGTAGGTCATGGAATCGCTGACGTGGCAGGCCGGCCTCTTCGAGGGCACGCTGGAAAGCCTTCGTGACGTTGCGGGTGTCGAGCGGGGTTCCGATGGGGGTCGTGAATACGAGGTCCCAGCTCCCGCGCCAGCGAGCACCGGCTGCGAGGCGCTCTTCGAGTTGTCGGCGGCGATGCTCACGGAGAGCGCGAACGACGAGATCGGGCATGACGAGGGTTCGCCGACTCCGGCGCGTCTTGGGCTCCACAAGCGCGTACCGGGTCCCGCGCCGGCCGCCTTCCGGCCGAACAGCCTTCGGCAGCTGGGAGAGCGCGACCCGGACCGATAGCGTCGCCTCGTCGAGGCTGACATCGCCCCAGCGAAGCCCGAGGGCCTCGCCCTGTCGGAGCCCGAGGGCGATTGCCGTGGTGTAGAGCCCCTCCATGCGGTCGCCCGCGACCGCTGCCAGGAAGGTCCGCGCTTGCTCCGGACTCAGCGGCCGGACCTCCTCGCGAACGATGCGCGGTGCAGCCACGAGGGCCGCGACGTTGCGGACGAGGGTGGCGTCGCGCACGCCCTGGCCCAGCGCCTGTCGGAGCACGCCCAGCCGGTAACCAACCGTCCTCGGCGAGAGCCCCGACCGAAGGGTCGCAGCCACGAACGTGCGGACATCCGCCGGCGTGAGACGGTGCACCGGGGTCCTCTCGAATGCGGCCGCGAGGCGCTCGACATGGCCGGCGTAGCTGACGTAAGTTCGAGGGCGGATGTCCGCCCTGATCGACTCGAGCCAGCGCCGAAGGTACGTGCCCGTGAGCAGCTTGTCGTCGGGGATCGGGAGGTCGTCGCGAACCAGCCGTTTGAGCTCCGCGATCTTCGCCAGGACTGATGCCTGCGTGGGCCCGTAGACGACCTTGCGCCGTCGCCGGCCGTCGGATCCGTAGCCCAAGTGCACGGCTCCCGTCCAGCGGCCGTCGCTGTTGCGCTCGTAGATGGAGGCTTCGCGATTCGCGCGTTTGCCAGTGGTCCTCGCCATGATCCTCTCCTCTATTTCCCGGTGGCGGGGGACTTCGCCCGCGCCGCGGTTCGCCAATCGTTGAGTCGCTCGTACTCCGCGCAGCGCGGGCAGAGCGGGGGGGTCGCGCCGCCGTCACGGCGCCGCCCTGGGCGCCAGGTAATGCCGCAGCGTCGGCACTCACCGACAAGCAGCCGGCGATTGGATTCGTCGCGCAGGGCGAGCGCCAGCGCGCCCGCAGGCCCCGACGCGTAGCCGTTGTCCGCCTGGTCCATCTCGACGTGCTCGGCGACAAGCCACCAGCCGAGGAGCAACTGCGCGGCCCGTTCCTGGTCGAGCAGCGTTGCGACCTGGATTCGAGAGCGCAGGCCGGACTGTCCCGGTAGCAGGAGACGGTCCCAGAGGGCCGGGCTGGCGACGGTCCTGCGGCTGACGTTGGCGACGATCGCCCGAAGCGCGTTCACTCGGACCGCCGACACCTGGAGGTCCGGGAGCCACTGAGCTCCGATGGGTCGCCTGGACCTCCCGAGCCGGCCGTCATCTGAGAGTTTCATCAGTGGGACTCCGCGGTCGTCGGTCAGAACGAGTTCCGGAGCCACCCGCCCCGGAGTCGGGCCCTGATGCACCGCAGGCGCCTTCTTCGGTTGGCCGTCGGCCAGCTGGGCCTCGTACCGCAGATGGAGATGGCCGTCGCGGCAGAAGGCCCAAGGCCCGTACCGATCGACGAATGCGGTCATCGCCTCCAAGCGTCGGCGACCTGCCGTCCGACGCTGCCGGGGCCAGGCGTCGTCAGACCGGGCAATACGGCAGAACGCATCGAGGAGTTGTCGCCCGTTCGCGGACGTGACCTCGGCCGGGGCCTGCCAGGGCGCCCAGATCACCCACTCCGGAGACACGAGTCCCGGTTCTGCGGGCTCGCGCGGATCGTCGAGCGAACTTGAGGCGAATCGCCACGACGCTGGGCGATACCAGGACAGACGAGCCACCTGTAAACGGACGCCTCACGGCTGCAACGGGGCTTAGACCAGTGAAACGGTACTCCGCGACTCTGGGGTTGTCAATTCGGGCGGCTGCGGGTAGCGTCGGTAGAAACCAGCACCCCGAAGTGGAGTCGCACATGCAGCCAGCTCGCCCCGCGCCTGAGCGGATGGCCGTATCGCTCAACGAGGCGGCCTCGCTCCTCGGCATCGGTCGCACGCTCGTCTACGACCTCGCCCGCTCCGGCGAACTGCCGACGGTGAGGATTGGCGCCCGCCGACGTGTCCCCGTGGCGGCCATCAAGCGGTTGCTCGAGACCGCAACGGCGGAGCCTGTGGCCGGGTGACCGGCGTGCCCGTCCGTTAGGTAGCAGTGGTCCGAGGTCCCTACCGCCTCGAACCGCACAACGAGACCCGCCGCCGGCGCATCAGCAAGTGAACCGGACAGCGGGTCAGGAAGGAAAAACGGTAGCGAATTGTTCACCGTCAGGATTGGGCCCTCGCCCTCCCATGTCAATGTAGTTCCGAGGAAGTGGCATCGGAACGGCCGGCCGATCGCCCTGGACGCCGACCGCGCCCGAGCACAAGAGGCCGCAGCGGACGACGAGACCGCGGCCAAGGCGTACGCCGATCTCGCCCGTGACCTTGATCGACTTGCCGAGCGAGCCGAGGCCGGATCATGGCGCTAGCGGCCACCCTGGCCCTCGTCGAACGCCGCCTGGCGGGCCTCGTCCTCGCCCTCGAGGCGGCCGACCGGCCGGCCGAGAGGCTGGCCGTCGAGAACCTCCTCCGAGAGGTCCGGGCTGCACTCGCGCCCCGCGGGCTTCGGCGTGTCTCGTGACCGCCACGACCTCGCCGAATCCGTTCACCGTATCGGGCGACCCAGGCGGCCGGCCACGACGGGATCCGCTGACGTTGCTGTCCGACGAGGAGCAGGAGCGAATCAGGGCGGACGCGGCAGCCTGGCACGTCGGCCTCGAGGCGTCCGTCGCTCGAGCGGGCTTCGCCTCGCCGTCGGATTACCTCGAAGCACAGGGCGCCGTCCCGACCAGGTCTCGGGGGAGGGCGGCATGACCGATGTCCTCAACGGCTACATCGACCGGATCGAGCAGCTGGGCGGACGGTTCGTTCCGCGTGCCGCACCTTATGCGGCACGACCTATAAGGCGTCGGCGAACCCGGTCCGACATCGACGCGATCAGGTCCGCGATCACCGAGGCGCTCTACGCCGACGCCCCGATGACCGTCCGCCAGGTCTTTTACCGGCTCGTCTCGATCGGCGCCATTGCGAAGTCCGAGGCCGAGTACAAGCAGACGGTCTGCCGGCTCCTTGGCGAGATGCGGCTCGACGGCACGATCCCTTACGGCTCGATCGCCGATTCGACCCGCTGGATGAGGAAGCCGCAGACGTGGAATTCGGTCGAGGACGCCCTGCGCGAGACGGCGCGGCTTTACCGTCGAAACGTCTGGTGGGGTCTCGGTCAGTACGTCGAGGTCTGGATCGAGAAGGAGGCCCTGGCGGGCGTCCTCAGCGACGTGACGAGCGAGTACGCCGTGCCGCTGATGGTGACCCGCGGCTACCCCAGCCTGACCTATCTCCACGCCGCCGCCGAAGCGATCGTCGCCCAGATACGGCAGGGTCGGGCACCGACGATCTACTACCTCGGCGACTTCGATCCGTCGGGCGTCGATATCCGGCGCAACGTCGAGCAGCGTCTGCGCGAGTTCGTGTCCGAGATCAACTTCAGCAACTCCTTCGGCGCCTTCTTCAGCAGCGACTTCACCTTTCAGGCCCTCGCAGTGTTCGAGGAGCAGATCGAGGCGTATCGGCTCCAGACACGCCCCACGAAACAGAGTGACAGCCGCAGCCGTGGGTTCGGCAACCAAAGTGTCGAGCTCGACGCCATCGCCCCGAACGAGCTCCGGGCATTGGTTCGAGAGGCGGTTGAGAGCCATCTTCCGGATGGTGCTTTGGATGAAGTTCACCTGGCCGAGGAATCGGAGCGAGCGATCCTCACTCGGATTGCCGAGACGACGGCCGGGACCGCGGCATGACGGCTCAGAAGCCCTCGCAGGCCGACGAGCTCGTGAAGGCTGCGCGCGAGACTGGCGAGCTCTTTCACGACCCGTCCGGGACGCCCTACGCGGACGTTGTGGCACCCGAGCCGGCTCCACACCACGAGATTCTGCGGATCCGGTCGCGGACCTTCCGCACCTTTCTTGCCGGTCTCTACTGGCGAACGGTCGGGCGACCCGCCGGCGGCCAGGCCATCACCGACGCGATCGATGTCCTGTCCTCGGTCGCTCTGTTCGAGGGCCCCCAGCGGCCGGTCGGGCTGCGGATCGCCAGGCACGACGGCGCGATCTATCTCGACCTCGCCGATGACCGCTGGCGTGTAGTTGAGATTGATCGCGCGGGCTGGCGGATCCTCGATCGGTCGCCGGTCCCCTTCCGTCGGACGCGCGGGATGCTGCCCCTGCCGACGCCCATCCCTGGCGGCAAGCTCGACGAGCTGCGCAAGTTCGTCAACGCCGTCGGTGATCAGTTCGTGCTGCTGTCCGGCTGGCTTGTCGGCGCCTTACGGTGGGCCGGTCCGTACATCGTGCTGGTCCTGACCGGCGAGCAGGATGCGGCTAAGACGACAACGGCGAGGGTGATGCGGCTGCTCGTCGACCCCAATGAGGTAGGCGACCGGGCGCTGCCCCGTGATGAGCAGTCGATGGCCATCGCCGCGCACAACAGCTGGATCGCCTCGTTCGACAACGTCTCGACACTGGCGGACTGGCAGTCCGACGCCCTGGCCCGCCTGGCGACCGGGGCCGGCTTCGGGACCCGCCAGCTGTACAGCGACGACGAGGAGACGCTAATCCACGTCGCCCGTCCGCTGATCCTCAACGGGATCGGTGGGATCGTGACCCGGCCCGACCTCATGGACCGGGCGATCGTCGTCGACCTCGCCTCGATCCCCGAGGACGATCGCCGACCCGAGGACGAGTTCTACGGCTCGCTCCAGGCCGCCCGTCCACGGCTGCTTGGGGCGCTTCTTGACGCCGCCTCCTCGGCCTTCGCTCGCGAGGACCAGGTCAACATCAAGCGACTGCCCCGGATGGCCGACGCCGCCCGCTGGATTACCGCCGCGGAGGGAGCCCTGGGCTGGCCGGAGCGGTCGTTTCTGGCCGCATACCGCGGCAACCGCGCGAACAGCCGTGCGCTGACCCTCGAGGCGAGTCCACTCGCGGCCCCGATCCGTTTGCTCCTCTCGATCGACGACGCCTGGGAGGGGACCGCGACCCAGCTTCTTGCGGTCCTCGAGCAGAAGGTCGACGAAGCGGCCGCCAGGCGCAGGGACTGGCCCAAGACCGCACAGGCCCTCAGCGTCGAGATCAGACGTCTGGCGCCCGATCTGCGCAAGGTCGAAGCGATCGACGTTACCCACATCCGGCTTGGAACCGCACGCCTCATCCGGTTGGCGCAGAAGCGCAAAACCTCGTCACAGCCGTCATCCCCGTCACCTGAACCCCTCGCCAGTGACGCCAATGACGGTGATGACGGTGATTTGCATACCCGCACCAACGGGTCGGGCGACTGCCCGGTTTGCGGCCACCCGCTCGTCCCGGTCCCGGGGCGCCACCCCGTGTGCACGAATTCGCCCGGCCATCCGCCGAAGGTCAGCAGCGGGACGAACGGATCGGCGGAGGTTGTGGAGGAACTATCGGGGGAAGGTCCCGACGACGACTACTCCCCGGACGACCGAGGCGATGACCCGCGTTGGCCGCCCCCTCCGCCCGAGGAGGCCGACCCGCCGAACGCTTGGTCGGAGCTGATGTCGTGACGAACCGCCGGGCCATCCCCGCGTCTGCCCTGGTGACGATGTACCCCGCGCTCGACGAAGCGACGAGCTTGACCTACCGCGGCGTGACGATTGGCACCTTCCTGCCAGCTACCGCCCCGAACGAGTCGGCGCGGAGCGGCCGCGGTGTAAGTGCCTACAAACCCGAGCCGACGACCGAGATGGAACTCGCGAAGCTCGCGATGGAGGTCGCCCTTGCGCTCTCCGACCTCGAGAGCCTCCGAGACGCGGTACGCCCCGACCCGACGGGCGCGAGTCGTGGGCCCGCCAGGGAGGCCGCTTACCTCCGCGCGAGGATCCATTTCGCCCGGCTTCGCGAGCAACACGCAAAGGAGAACCCCGAGTGACGACCGAGTATTTCGAGACGACCCGCCGGCGGGAGGCAGAGCTCGCGGCCGCCCGCCAGGCGATCGCCGACGGCGAGGCCAGCGTCCCCCGCGCGAACGCCGCGGTCGATGAGCAGCGCGAGTTGCTCGCCGTTGGGAAGGGTTCCCGCGGCGCGATTCTCAAAGCCCAGCGCGCCCATGGTCGGGAAATCGAGCGTCTCGAGCAGGCGCGTGCGGCGCTGCGCGCTGTCGAGAAGCGCTGCGCGGCCGAGCAAGAGGAAGCCGACCGGCAAGCCCGGCGCGAGGCCGCGCAGCGGGCCGCTGAAGCCCGCGCCGCGTTCGATGCTGTCGAGCGCCGGATCGGCCCGTGGGTCGATCGCGTCATCGGCGAGCTCGCAACGTTCGACGCCGAGCTGGCGCGGCTCGCCCGGGACACACAAGTCACGCGCCTGCCCTCGGGGACGGCGCCACACCGCGAACTGACGCTGGCCCTCCATCGAATGAAGGGCGTCTACCCCAATCGACCGTAGCAAGGAGCAACGGACATGACAGACGATCGCCTCAAGAACTTTGTAGCCGATGCCGTCGGCCAGATGGGCGGCCAGCCCCCAGCGTCGGCAGTCGACGACGCCGAGGTTGAACGGCTGGCGGCCGGCCACGGGTGGCGCCAGCCCACTGCGGCGGAGGAGCCCGCCTCGGAGCCCGAGGACGACGTTGCCGAGGCTGACGACTTCGCGCCGCCGACCGAGCCCACCCCCACGGATGCGCTCGAAGCGTCGCGTGCCGTCGACGCTTGGGTCGAAACGCTCTCCGCTGACGAGCGTGAGGCCATCCGGGAGGACCCCGACAGCGCGGATGCGCCGTTCCGCGCCTGGTTGGGCGACCGCGTATCGCCGGCGACCGCGGAGGCGGTGTTCAACGCGGCGCGCTGGTCGGCCGGGACTCCCGCGGCACCGTTCGACGATGCGGATCTCGTGGTTGGCCGCGAGGCCGTCGAGAGCTGGATGGCGTCGCTCGATGCGGAGACAGAGGCCGCGGTCCAGAGCGACCCGGACCTCGCGGAGGACACCTACCGCGCCTGGCTCGGCTCCCAGACCGACGAGGCAACCGCGGCACGGTTGTTCGATGTCTGGGCCTCCGGCGCGTTCAACGACGACGCGGACGAACCCGACGCCCGGACGTTCGGCGATCTCCTCGACGCGGGCAAGCCGCTTCCGGCGCGCGAGCTCACCGCATCGATCCTCGCGGCGCCCGAGCAACACGGGTACGAGTCGCTCGAGCAGGCCGAGGGGGCGCTGATTTTCAGCGCGACAGCGACGAATGAGGAATTCGCCGCTGCGTGCCGCGCGCATGGCATCGACCCAGAGACGGCGGTCCGGCCGGGCCGGGGTGATCTGCCCTGGCACATCGAGAAGCAGATCGTCGAACGGAACCTGCGGAAGCGCGCCAAAGAGACCGATACAACGGGTCGAAAGGTCTACTTGTAGACCATGGGCAAGCTCATCACGCTCATCTGCGACGAGACTCCCGGGCTGAAGCTCGGTCCGGGGGACCCGGGCCAGCTCATCGTGTTCGACCGCGGCTACGCCGAGTTCGACGAGGAGGAATACCCCAAGTGGCGCAAGTGGGTGGAGGCCCCCGGCACTCCGCACATCGAGGTCATCGAAGCGGGCCCCCCGGCATGATCGTCGCCGGGCAGGCCCGCGCTGCGTTCGAGTCCTGGCTCGCCAGCCTGTCCGCCGCGGATCGCGCAGCGATCGACGCCGACCCCGACCAGGCAGTCCCTCGGTATCGGAGGTGGCTCCGTGGGCACTTCGACGAGCACACCGCGCTCGCCTTGTATGTGGCGTACGAAAACGAGGCGTACGACCTCACGTCGTGGGACCCGCCGGCCGTGGCTGAGACGGCGACACGTGCCGGAGCGTGGGGCGACTGCTGAAGTGGCGGGCGATGCACCACGGACCGCTGCTCTGGATGTGCTCGCTGCCCAGGTCGATGCGCTCGCCGCCCAGGCCCTTGCTGGTCGAAAGGTCGGCGAGCCGGTGCACGTCAGCGTCCAGCACGTGTGTGACCAGCACCTTGCGGCCGGTGTCTCGGAGGCGGTGATGGCGATCCTCGTGGCGGTGGCCCGCGGGGCTATCCGGGAGGTCGGCGGGGCGCCGCCCGAGTGCGGGCTGTCGGCCGCGGTCGAGGCAGCGATCGTCGCCGATGAGGCGAGCCCGCCTGCCGGGATGACGAAGGCCGACCGGGAGGCGCTTGCCTTCGTGGGCTGCGTTGTCGTGACGAACGATCGCGTGGTCGCCGCGGAGCGGCGGGGCTAAAGGGCCGTCCGATTTCCTCCCGGTCGGGCGGCGTCTCCATCGGCGCTGGTGGGGCCCGTCGAGCAATCACGGCCCGGGGCCCTGTCGTGACCGTCGCGGCGTGTTGTCGTCGAGGACGCGGTGCTCGGCTCGGTCGGGTTCGCGGGATCCTGGCAGTCGCCGGCTACATCCCATCTGAGGGTCCGGAAAGTGATCGGGGCGTCTGCCCGCTGGCAGAAATCGGCTGCTGGCTGGCAGCGAACATTCGCTGGTCGGCGGACATCTTCTAACCACCCTTTCGGGCCCCCTGCGGCTACGCTTGACGGGCCGGATTGCGGCCGGCCCCACCCGATGCCCGCCCGGCGCCGCAATCGCTGGGCGGGCACCCCAGGAGGCAATTGCGGTGCCCAAGGTGAAGCGAAGCCGGGACGCGGCGGACTGTTCGATCGACGTGAACTATGCGAAGCGGCAAGGCAAGGGGCGGTTGCTCGAGGTCACGGCGTGGCCGCGCGAGGCGCCAGAGGTGTACCACTTGGTCAACAGCGGCGAAGATCGCTACGTGGTCAGCTGGGGGACGCCCGAGCTCACGCTCCACCTGCCGCGCGACGTGTTCCAGGCGCTCACGAGCGCGGCGCTCGTCGCCCCAGCGATCGACGTGGACAACCCCGACAGCTTGCGGGGCGCGCTGTTCGACAGCTGAAGGGCGCGGAGGGTCGGTCGACGTGGCCGGCCCTCATTCGCTGCCCGCCGTCTCGCGTTCACGGGCTCGAACAGAGAATGGTGCAAGTATGCAACGAATCAGCGTGCTCGGAATGCCTCCTCGTCTTGGTCATCTCCTCCACGGGACTCCTGACCCTCTGTGCCGCCCGTAGGGGCGCGGGCCGGAGGGCCGGCAGCATGCGCGCCCGTGCTCACTGATCGTGCCGCCACCGTGGCCGCGTGACCCCATACCCGCGCTCGTGAACGGGCCCAGCGACACGTACCTACCTGGGCTGGGGCTGGGTGCGGTCTGGACACTCGCACCTTGTTTCCCATCGAAATCGGCGTCGCGTGTGTACGCGGGCGGCGCGATCGGGGGTGGGAGGACAGGGCTGCTGCGGTGCGTGTGTACCCGCGCGTGACACCGGCCGGCCGTGTAGCCCGAAATGTAGCCACGAGCCCGACCGGACCCGGACGGCGGCGACTACCGGCGAACGGACTTCCGAACGAGCGTTCACGGGCCGTGAGTAGGCTGGCCGAATTGTGGCTCCGCAGGTTACGGGTTCGAGCCCCGTAGGCCACCCCACTCCCTGATCTCGAGGCATCACTCGGCGCGAGCAAATGGTGCGCCGACGCAACGCCCCTGCAACCCTTCCGGGGATCGGTTCACGCCCCTGCGAGCCCGTCGGAGCGATGATTCCCGGGACCGCTGCGACCGCTCGTCCGGACCCCGGACGGCGCGCGAACGGTGGGCCGAGACCGGCCCTGAGGGTCGCTCCCACACCGCGAAAGGAGCGTTGCCATGCGTTCGACCATGACCACCACGGCTCTCGAGCCACTGAGCCAGACCCACCTCGGGCTCGCCGATCCGACGGAGGACGTCCGCGGCCGGAAGGTCTTCGACCGTGACGGCGAGGAGATCGGCAAGGTGGACGATCTGTTCGTCGACCCGACCGAGCGTCGAGCCCGCTTCATCAACGTGAAGTCGGGTGACGTGCTCGGCCTCGGCGGCAAGAAGCTCCTGGTCCCGATCGACGCGATCACGTCGGTGACGCCGGACAAGGTCGTGATCAACCAGCGGCGCGATCGGATCGTGGCTGGCCCGCAGGTCGACCGCGAGTTCGAGAAGGGCTCGGATCAGGCAGCCGACACGGACGGCGTCGTGCTCGCATGCTACGAGTTCTACGGCATCGCGCGGCCGTACTGGGACCCGACGTACCAGCGCCCGAACTGGCGCTAACCGACTCCGGTTCCTTCACGAGGCCGGCGGCAGTGCCGCCGGCCTCTCTTCGCGCGCCCAGGAGCCAACCACGGCGCGCGCGCACAACGGCCGCTCCGTACGTGGGCCAAACTTCAGGCGGTGAGCGTCCAATCGCCGACCGAACCGGCCGTCTCTGTCGAGGGTCTCGTTCGGCGATTCGGTGAGAGGCCGGCGGTGGACGGGCTGTCGTTTGACGTCGGCCGCGGCGAGACGTTCGGCCTGCTCGGGCACAACGGTGCAGGCAAGACGACGACCATCCGCCTCGTCAACGGCGTCCTGTCGCGCGACGCGGGGCGAGTGTCCGTGCTGGGGATGGATCCGGCGACGGACGGAGAGCGTGTCCGCGCCCGGACCGGGGTGCTGACCGAGACGCCGTCGCTCGACGAGCGGCTGACGGCGACGGAGAACCTCGAGTTCTTCGGCCGGTTGTACGGCGTGACCGGCAGCAGGCTTCGCGATCGGGTCCGCACCCTGCTCGACGTATTCGGTCTGGCTGATCGTGCCGATGACCGCGTTGGTCGCTTCAGCCGCGGCATGAAGCAGCGCCTCGCCCTCGCACGGACCCTCGCTCACGACCCGGATGTCCTGTTTCTGGACGAGCCGACCGCCGCCCTCGATCCGGTGGCGGCGAGGGAGGTCCACGAGCTGGTGGAATCGTTCCGCCGCGACCAGCGCCGGACGGTGATCATGTGCACCCACAATCTGGTCGAGGCTGAGCGACTCTGCGACCGCGTGGCCATCCTGCGGAATGGCAAAGCGATCGCGATCGGCTCGCCAGGCGAGCTCGCTCGGTCGATCCGGGCGCCGGTGACCGTCGACATCGAGGTCCGCCCGGACGAGCGCGAACGAGCAATCCAGATCCTGCGCGACGCGGGAGTCGCCGAACCTCTGCTGAGCCGGGCGGGAGTCACGTTCCGCGCTCCGAGCCGCGAGGCCATCCCGCCCGGCGTCGCGGCGCTTGCCGACGCGGGCCTCTCGATCTACCGGGTCGCGAACACGGAGCCCGACCTCGAGGCGGTGTACTTCGCGCTCTACGGCACTCCCAGCCCGGGCGACGGCGAGGGAGAGGAAGCGCCGTGAACCGAACAGCGATCGCCGCGATCGTCGAGCGGGATCTGACCGTCGTCGCCCGGAGCCGGGCGGTCAGCCTCCCGATCGCGATCCTGCCGCTGGTCTTCTTCGTGGCGCTGCCGCTCATCCTGGTCGTGACGGCCTCGGCCATCGGCGACGACCTCGGAGAGGTTGGCGAGCTCCTGGCGATGATGCCCGAGCCCTTCCGCCGCGAGCTGGCCGGTCTCGACCCCACCGCCCAGGTCCTCGTCTGGGGCCTCGAGTACGTATTCGCCACGTTCTTCCTGCTCGTCCCGCTCATGACGTCGGCTGTCATCGCCGCCGACAGCTTTGCCGGCGAGAAGGAGCGCAAGACGCTCGAGGCCCTGGTCCACACGCCCACGACCGACACGGAGCTGTATCTCGGCAAGCTCCTCGCGCCATGGCTGGCCTCCATGCTTGTCGCCCTCGGCGGCTATGTCGTGTACGTCCTCGTCGTCAACCTGTTCGGGGCGTCGATCGTCGGACGGCCGATCGCGCTGACGCCGCGCTGGCTGCTCGTCGTCCTTTGGCTGGCGCCCGCCGTCGCGGCGCTCAGCGTCGGCGCCCTCGTCCACGTCTCTGCGCGGGTTCGGGGCTTCCAGGAGGCGTATCAGCTCGGCGGCCTGGTGGTGCTGCCGCTCGTACTCCTCCTCGTCGGCCAGCTCGTCGGCGTCCTCTACCTTGATCTCGGGGTGATCCTGGCGCTCGGAGCGATCGTGTGGGCGGTCGCCCTCGGCGCGATCCGGCTGGGCTACCGGTCATTCCGGCGCGAGCAGCTGCTACTGCAGCTGTGACCGCTGCACGTCTGCGGTACCCGTCACCGTAGGGGCAGCCCGATTCCCAGCTCGTCGAGGGAGAGCGTGAGGTCCGCCGGGTCGCGATAGACGCGGAACGCGCCGGCCCGGCTGAGCTCGTCCTCGCCGTAGCCGCCGCTCAGCAGGCCGACACTGAGCATCCCCGCCCGGCGGGCAGCCAGCAGGTCCCACACCGCATCGCCGACGACGTAGCAGTCGGCGACGAGGACGCCGAGCCGCTCCTGGCAGGCGAGGAAGAGGTCCGGCTCAGGTTTGGCCCGCAACACGTCGCCGCGCTCGACGACGACCGTGTCCGGCGGCACGCCGAGCGCGTCGAGCGACTGGTCGATCTCGGGTCGCCGGCCGGAGGTTGCGATCCCGTGCGGGATGCCGGCGGCGCGCAGCGCCCCGAGCAGCTCGATCGCGCCGGGCAGGGGACGCCGCACGGGAAGGAGCTCGCGGAAGATCTCGCCGTGGCGGCGCTGGGCTGCCTCGATCTCCTTGTCGGACAGCTCCCGGCCGATCTCGCGTGCCACCGCCCGGGTGAACAGCCCGCCGCTCATCCCGATCCGGCGGTGGATCCGCCAGCCGTCGACAGGCATGCCCAACTCCGCCAGCGCCCGCTGCCAGGCGAAGACGTGGGCATAGACCGTGTCGACGAGGGTGCCGTCGAGGTCGAAGATCAGCGCGCGCACTCCGACGAGTATGGCTCGCCCGTCCGGCTGGCACGGGCGCACAATGCCGCTTCAGCCCAGATCGCACCGGAAGGCCCACCGATGACCGACACCACAGCCGCCCTCGACGTCGTCCGACCGCTCCTCCGGGTGCGCCAGGTCCGCGAGTTCACGCCCGATCCGGTCTCGCCGGCCGAGGTCGAGGCAATCAGCGAGGTGGGGCGCTGGTCCGGGAGCAGCCGGAACACGCAACCGTGGCGATTCATCGTCATCCGCGACGAGGCGACGCTCCGCCGGATCGCCGAGCTTGGGCTGCCCCAGACGCGATCCCTCACGACGGCGACGGCGGCGATCGCGATCGCGCTGCCGTCGGACCCGAAACGAGCCGTTTCGTACGCCTATGACGACGGGCGGGCGGCCGAGCGGATGCTCATCGCCGCATCGTTCCTCGGGCTCGGCGCGGCGATCGCGTGGATCCTCCCGGAGATCCGCGCCTCGATCGGCGAGCTCCTCGGCCTGCCGGACGGCTGGATCGTCCGGACGATCGTCGCCCTCGGCCACCCGACGGCGGAGGCGCAACGTCCGAAGTCGGCGCCAGGCACCGCGCGAAGGCCGCGGGACGAGGCGGTCTTCGAGGAGCGCTGGCCGAAGGGCTGATCAGGCCTTCGTGAGGCCGGCCGCCGCCGCCCCGGCCCGGACTCGCCGGATCGCCTCGGGCACGCCCTCGGTCCAGGGCTGGCCGTGGCCGGGCAGGACGAACCCGGCGTCGACGCCCAGCAGGCGGTCGAGCGACGCGAGTGCCTGCCGCCGATCGGCCGTGAACGGCGAGATCTGCGGTCCCTTGAGCCCGGTCGTGACGCTGTAGGTGGCGATCGCATCCCCGATCATGAGGGCGTCATGGCTCGCGAAGTGAAGGGCCGCGCTGCCCGGCGTGTGGCCGGGAAGGAGCGTGACCCGGGGCGCGCCGGGCACGTCGAGCGTGGCCCTGTCGCCGAACGTCATGACCTCCTTGATCGGCGGGATCTTCAGCAGCCCGTGGCGAACGCTCCAGAGGAGGAACTGGAGGATTGGCAGCGGGCGGACCGGACCGAGGCCCTTCGATGGGTTGGGGACCTCGCCCCGGGCGAGGGCCGCGTCGAGCTCGTGGACCCGGACCGGCACGCCTCGCTCGCTGCGGATCCGCTCCGCGAATCCGATGTGATCGCTGTGACCGTGGGTCAGCACGACCGCCCGGACATCGTCGAGTGACCGGCCCATTGCCGCGAGCTCCGCCGCGAGCTGGCCGAAGTACGCCGGAGCGCCCGTGTCGACGATCGTGACCGAGCCGGATTCCTCGACGAGGTAGACGTTGACGAGACCGGAGCCGATCCGCCGCAGGCCGGGCGCGAGTTGGACGCTGCTCATCGCCTAATCATCGCGCGCCGAGCGAGACGCCGCCACCTCTGCCGAAGGTCTTGCGCCAACCGGAGCATTGGTCGATTGGGCGGTCGGTGGTCACCAACATCTTGCGCGAAACGGAGCAACCGTCGGCTGGGGGGCAGGTCGCGATCCGAATCATGCGCCAGAGGCAACAAATAACGTCCGAGGTGGGCCCGAGAGCACCGCAGAGGGACGTAGGCCGCGTCTGATGCAAAGGGAGGCGCCGCGCGCCTGCGCATAGGCGTGCGACGCGCGCCGGAAAACCTGACCGGCCCAGCGCCTGCGCGCCGAGCCGGTCACGATCTGTCGGAGGTCGCCGGGCGCGAGCGGGGCTAGCGGTGCCAGCGGCGCTCGGGCAGCTCCCCACCGGCGGCAAGCCAGGCGGTCGCCTTCGCGAGGATGTCGTCCGCGCGTGCCTGGCTGAGGTCTTCGTCGGCGACCTCGTCCGCGAGGTGCGCCTTGACAACCTTGAGGATCGCGTTGCTGACCGTCGTGTAGTCGACGTTCTGGTCGGCCGCGATCTCCTTGAGGCTCTTGCCGTCGCGGACCGCCGCGATGAGGGCGGTCTTGTCGAGCTTCAGCGCGGTGGCGGCCGCGTCGCTGGCTTCAGCCAGCCCTGGTCCGAAGCCGAAACGGAGTCCGCGCCCGGGGCCGAAATGGCCGCCACGGGGGCCATGGCCGAAGCCCGGACGGGCGAGGAGGACTGCCGGGTCCTCGAGCGCGGCGAGCCGCGCCTTGAGGGCCGCGGCCCGGTCCGCCGTCAGGTCGCCGGCCGCGACGGCCGCATCGATCGCCGCGTTCGACGCCGCGAGTGTGGCCGGCCCGAGCGCCGAGCGCTCCACGCCGAGCTCGCGCGCGAGCCTGTCGAGGAAGGCGTCGGAGTACTTGCCTTCAAGCCTGCCCGGCTTCGCCGAAGGGTCCGCGGACGGCTCCGCCGTGGTGGCCGAGGGCGACGGGTCCGCGGCGAAGACCGCCGACATCAACGTCCCGCCGATGAGCGCGGCGGCCACGAGGGCGCCCGCGAGGCCGACGGTCTTGAGTGTCCTCATCAGGTGTCCCCTTCTGGTGGGTTGCTGGTCCCGGTCGAGGACCGGAGTGTCACCATCGTGACGCGGTCCCCTGAGAGTGTCCTGAGACGGGTCAGGCTCGCGAGAAGTGAAGCTGGAACTCCATTGTCCCCTCGTCGGCGATCGAGAGCACGAGCATCGAGGTGGGCCGCTCGATCCCGTAGTCGGCGAATGCGATCGGGACCGATCCGGTCACGCTGATCACGCCGCCCGACAGGCGGGCCTGGATCGGCACCTCGACCGTCCTCGTCTGGCCGTGGAGGGTCAGCTCGCCGGTCCCGATCACGGAGATCGTCTCGCCCTCGGCGGGCAGCGCACCGAGCTCGATCGGCGTCGTGAGGTTGAACGTCGACGTCGGGAATGTCCCGGTCTCGATCCCCTGCCGCCGGAGCTGGCCGTCGCGCCGGTCGTCGTCGCTCCGGAGGGTCGTGAGATCGGCGGTCACGTCGACCGCGGCGATCGTCGTGCCGGAGATCGCCAGGCTGCCCGTGACATCCGGCGTCCGCCCAACGGCCTCCTGGGCGCCGATCGAAGCCAGCTCTTCCTGGACGCGGTACCCGACGAACGAGCCGGAGAAGTCGGCGAACGAGCCGACGGTCGGGTCGACCTGCCACGTACCCTCGAGGCCGCCCGCGGCGGTCGAGGGTGCCGGCTCCGCCGAGGCCGCGGCCGACGACCCGGGGGAGGAGACCGGGATCGACGGGAGCGCGACCGCAGCGGGGGGAGCCGGGCGGAGGAAGAGGTACCAGATCCCGAATGCGCCACCGGCGACGATCGCGAGCGCCAGGGCGGCGAGCGCGAGCCGGATCCACGACGGCCGGCCGGCCTTCGAGGCCGTGGGGATGCGGCGAACGGGCTCAGGGAAGGTCATGTCCGCGATTCCAGCACAGGTGTCTGAGAAGGGGCTGAAAGTCCGCCCTCACGACGACGGGGCCGCGGCCTCGGCGCGCGGCAGGTTCACGCTGAATACCGCGCCGCCCTGATCGCGATTGCCGACGACGATCCGACCGTCGTGCCGGTCGACGATCCACTTGGCGATCGCGAGGCCCAGGCCGGTCCCGCCGGTCGGTGCCCCGGGCGCTCGCCAGAACCGTTCGAAGATCCTCGGCATGTCCTCCGGCGCGACGCCCGGGCCCTGGTCGGCGATCTCGAGCGACGCGGACCCACCGTTCGGGCGAACCCGGATGACGACCTCGCCGCCCGCCGGGCTGTGGCGGATCGCGTTGTCGACGAGGATCCGGACGAGCTGCTGGAGACGGACGGCGTCACCGACGACCATCGCCGGCTCCGGGTCGACGACGACCCGGACGCCCTTCGAGGCCGCGGGCTTGTCGAGGGACGACGCCGCTTCGGCGGCCACGTCACCGAGGTCGAGCGGCAGCCGGTCGAGCGACACCGCGCCCGAATCAGATCGTGCCAGCAGCAGCAGGTCGTCGACCAGGGCCGTCAGGTGCTCGACCTCGGCATCGATGTCCTCGACCGCCGCGCCGACCTTCGAGACCGGCTCCGTCGGGTGGCGCCGGAGGTGCTCGATCGAGCTGCGGATGACGGTGAGCGGCGTCCGCAGCTCGTGGCTCGCGTCGGCGGCGAACTCACGCTGGCGGCGGAGCGCCGCGTGCTGCGCGGCGAGGGAATCGCGGATCGGGACGAGCGCTCTGCTTGCATAGACGGCGCCGAACCCGAACGCGACGAGCAGGACCAGCGCGCCCCCGCCGAGGAGGACTGCGAGCAGCGTATCGAGCGTCCGCTGTTCGGCCGTCCGGTCCTGGATCACCTGGACGAACGAGACGTCGTGGCGCCAGAGCGCGGGCGTCTCGACCGTGAGGATCCGAACCGGGATACCGCTGATCTCGCTGGTCCGGAGATCCCTGCCGCCGGTCTCGGCCGCCGTGAGGGAGGCCCGATCGGGCAGGCCCTCGGGCAGGTCGTAGTTCCGCGGCCCGATCGGCTGCCCGTTGGTCCGGACGAGGATCGCGAACGTGTCGCCGCCGAGCGCGAAGCTCGTTGGTGCGTCGTTCGGCCGCCGGCCCGGGCCGGCCAGGAAGTTGCGGACGAGCGCGGCACGATCGCCCAGCTCGGCGAGTGCCGATTGCTCGAGTGACCGGGCGGTCGCGGCGTAGAGCGCCGCGGCGAGCGCCACGAGAATCAGCAGGGTCGTGCCACCGCTCCACGCGACGAGCCGCCAGCGCACGTCCCGGACGAGCCGGGCGTCGGCGGCGGCGGCCCGCAGCTCGATGGGGTCCTCGCGTGATCCGGCCGGCCTGACGTCAGTCATCGCGCATCCGGTAGCCGACCCCACGGACCGTCTCCACCCGCGAGCCGGCCTTGCCGAGCTTCGCCCGCAGGTAGTGGACGTAGGCATCGACCGCGTTCTGGGTCACTGCCACGCTGAATGGCCAGGCCTGGTCGAGAAGCTGGTCCCGGGTGAGTGCCTGGCCCGGATGGCGGAGGAAGCACTCGAGGAGCGAGAACTCGCGCGGGCTGAGGTCGACCGGCCGGCCATCGACCGTGACCCTCCGGAACGCCTCGTTCATCTCGATCGGGCCCACCGCCAGCTTCGGCTCCGCGCGGCGCGGCCCGGGCTCGCCCCGCCGGGCGAGCGCCCGGAGGCGGGCGGCCAGCTCGGCGTAGGCGAACGGCTTGACGAGGTAGTCGTCCGCGCCGGCATCGAGCCCGCTGACCCGGTCGTCGACCGTGTCCCGCGCGGTCAGCATGATGATCGCGACGTCGCGCTTCTCGCGCCGCAGGCGTCGGGCGACCTCGAGGCCGGAGACGTCCGGCAGGCCGACGTCGAGGATGACGGCGTCGAATCCGTCCGCCGAGGCGAGCTCGAGGCCCGTCTCCCCGTCACCGGCCAGGTCGACGATGTGGCGATCCTCTTCGAGCAGGCGCTTGAGCACCCGCCTCAGACGCTCGTCGTCCTCAACCACGAGGAGGTGCATTGCTGTTCGTTCCCTTCAGGCGGCCATCGGTGGCGGGGCGCGAGGCCGGCCGGTGCGATGGTAGTCCGAGGCCGCCGGGAGGACATCACACGCCAGTCACCTGAGAGAACGATGAGAGCCGGCCGCCGATTGACAGGTGTTTGGCCGTTGCCGAGGGGATGAGCAAGGACTACGATGGCCCGACCGAGCCGGCACCTCGTACGGGGCTCGTTCGCGCCGCTTGCGGCCGGATGCATGAGCCCGCGATGACCCGGACGGCATGGAGGAGCTGTCATGGCGACAGTCGCATTCGAGCACATCACGAAGAAATATGGTGACGTCACCGCCGTCCACGACTTCAACCTGGAGATCGGGGACGGCGAATTCATGGTCCTCGTCGGCCCGTCGGGCTGCGGCAAGACGACCAACCTGCGGATGATCGCGGGCCTCGAGGAGATCACGTCGGGGACGCTCCGGATCGGCGATCGTGTCGTGAACGACGTCCCGCCCAAGGACCGCGACATCGCGATGGTCTTTCAGAGCTACGCGCTCTACCCGCACATGACCGTCCGGGACAACCTCGCCTTCGGCCTGAAGCTGCGCAAGGTGCCCAAGGCGGACATCGAGAAGCGGGTCCAGGAGGCGGCCGGGATCCTGTCGCTCGAGAAGCTCCTCGACCGCAAGCCGAAGGAGCTCTCCGGCGGGCAGCGCCAGCGCGTCGCACTCGGCCGGGCCATCGTCCGGGAGCCCGCCGTGTTCCTCATGGACGAACCGCTCTCCAACCTCGACGCGAAGCTGCGCGTCCAGACTCGCGCGGAGATCGCGCGCCTCCACCAGCGCCTCAAGACGACGATCGTCTACGTCACCCACGACCAGGTCGAGGCGATGACGATGGGCACCCGGATCGCGGTCATGAGCGACGGCCTGCTCCAGCAGGTCGGCACGCCCCAGCAGCTCTACGACAAGCCGATCAACCGGTTCGTCGCGGGCTTCATCGGCAGCCCGGCGATGAACTTCGTCGACGTGACGAGTGACGGCACGATCCTGACCGCCGAAGGCGACATCAAGGTCCCTCTCCCGCCCAAGTTCCGCGAGGCAGTGGGAGTCACCAAAGGACGCAAGCTCGTCGCAGGCTTCCGGCCGGAGCACATCGAGATTGGGCAGGGCACGCCGACGTCGGCCCAGTTCCGGGCGACGGCGGACGTCGTCGAATACCTGGGAAACGAGGAGCTGCTCCACCTCAGCGTCGGCGGGCGCGACGTCGTCGCGATCGTCGGCTCCGAGCATCGAGTCAAGCCGGGTGACGTCCTCGACTTCCATTCCCCGCTCGAGAAGATCCACCTGTTCGACGCCGAGAGCGGAGCCTCGCTCACGGCGCGCGAGTCGGTGGCGGCAGCCGCAGCCGCGGCGTCGTGACCAAGGCCGAATCGCGGCCCGGGGTGCCGGCGGCGCCCCGGGCCGCTTCATTTCCGCCACCCGCGGCCACGGCGGCCGGCGCCGACCTGTCGGAAACCGTCGTCGACACGAAGATCCTCCACCGCGGGCACTACCTCGAATTCCGGATCGTGACCATCGAACGGCCCGACGGCTCGCGGTCCAGGCGCGACATCGTCGGGCACCCCGGCGCGGTCGCGATCGTCGCGATCGACGATGCGGACCAGGTGCTGCTCGTCCGTCAGTGGCGCGTCGCGGTCGGCGCGGCGCTGCTCGAGATCCCGGCCGGGACGCTCAACCTCGACGCGGCCACCGGGACGACGGAGGATCCGAACGTGGCCGCGGCCCGCGAGCTCGAGGAGGAGACCGGCTACCGGGCCGGCCACTGGGAGCGGCTCGGCTCGTTCTGGACGGCGCCGGGGTTCGCGACGGAGCTCATGCACCTCTACCTCGCGACGGATCTGCGACCCGCCGAGACCGACCGGATCGGGCCGGACGAGGACGAGCGGCTCGAGCTGGAGCGGATGGCCTGGCCTGACGCGGTGGCTGCCGCGGATCGGGGCGAGATCGTCGACGCGAAGTCGCTCGTCGGCCTCTACCGGCTGGCCCGCCGGATGGGGAGCTTGGAGAGCCCGGGAGGCTAGTCCTGCGGGCTCGGCTCCGAGCCGGGCTGCTCGGGCGGCATGCCGACGCGCTCGAGCGCCTCCCGGTACAACTTCGAGGACGGGCTCAGGGCCACGGCCAGCCGGAGGTGGGTCCGCGCCTCGCGCCGCCGGCCGAGCTGCTTGAGGCTCTGCCCGAGCGCGAAATGGGCGTAGTGCGCGGACGGGTCGACCTCGAGCAGCGACTCGAACGCGTCGCGGGATCGCTCGTGCTGGCCGCTGTTGTAGTACGCCCGGCCTAGCGCCTCGATGATCGATCCCTTGCCGGGCTCGGCCATTGACGCTCGTTCGAGCACGATCGCGGCCTGCGCATGGTGTCCCCGCCGCATGAGCTCGTGGCCGCGGCGGAGCAGGGAATAGGCGCTCTCGTGCTCCGTCGGCTCGTCGGGCTCGTCGGGCTCGTCCTCGTGGGGCCTCTCCTGCCGCTCGCCTCCAGCCATGCCCAGATGGTGGCACGGATCGCCGGCGTGCGCCCTCGGCGGCCGACGATCGTGCGAAGTCGAACTACGAAGTCGCACGACATTGGGTGCGCGAAACGACACCCGGTTGCGGGTCCCGCCCCGGCCTTCGAACGCTCCCCTACCCTTCCCGCCAGGCGGCGAGGTCGAGCGGCTTGAGGCGGGGCGATGGCGTCAGCCCCGGGATCCGGCCGCGCTTCGCGATCGGGCGGCCATCGAGCTCTTTGATGTCGCCGGTGAAGTCGATCGGGGCGGCCCCGCTGATGTACGACCCGACGGCAAACGAGTCGACCGGGGCGGCGGCCTCCTGGAAGTAGCGGATCCGATCCGGGTTCAATCCGCCCGAGACGACGATCTTCACGTGATCGAAGCCCGCCTGGTCGAGTCGAGCGCGGACCTCGTGGACGAGGTCGGCCGTCACCCGGCCGCGCTCCGCGGGCGTGTCGAGGCGAATTCCCCAGAGCCGGTCGCCGAGCGCATGGGCGACCCGAAGCGCTTCTTCTGCCTCGTCCTTGAATGTGTCGACGAGGACGATCCGCGGGACGTCCGGGTCGAGGTCGCGGTCGAACGCCTGGGCGGCTTTCACGGTGTCGCCGAAGATCAGCACGAGCGAGTGGGGCATCGTCCCGGTCGGGCTCAGCCCGGCAAGCCGCGCGCCGGCCGGGGTCGACGCGCCGACACAACCGCCGACGATCGCCGCGTAGTCGAGGACGTCCGTGACGTCCGGATGGACGTGTCGCGCACCGAACGAAACGACCGGGTGCGGTGCGGCGGCTTCGACGCACTCGCGCGCCGCGGTCGCCCAGCCGGTCGACTGGGCGAGCATTCCGAGGAACGCGGTCTCGTAGAGCCCGAACTGTCGATACCGGGCGCGGATCCGCAGGACGACTTCCTTCGGCCCGACCGGGTCGCCGTCCGCCAGCGCCTCGAGCGTCGTCTCCGCGCGATCGGCGGTCGAGAGGACGTGGGCGAGCAGGTTCTTTGCCTCGTCGATCCCGCACAGCACCGCGTCATCCCGGGCGAAGACCTCCATCGTCACGAGGGGGTCGAGTCCCTCGCGCTCGAGAATCGCCTCGGCCCGGGCGAAGTAGACGTCCGCCGACTCGCCCGACATGATCTCCGGCGAGGGTTTCGTCCGCCGATTTCCCATCAGCTCTTGCCGGGCCTCAGGGTCGGGAGGACCACGTGGGCTCGTCTCCTCTCTCCGGCAGGTGATCGGGCACGGAGTCCGTGCGGGACGGCGCGAGGGCGGACGCGGCCGGGTCGCCGGGGAGTGTAGCGTACGGCTCCGTTGCCCCCGCGTCGGTCGGCCCGGCCGGCGGAACCGTCCAGACGAGGGTCGCGGCCGGAGCCTGCCGGCGGCGCCGGCGCACGATGAAGATCGCGCCGGCCCCGAGGAGGAACGCCCCGCCGGCCGCCGCGCCGGCGCCGACCGTGCGCGTCCGGCCGGCCTCCGGCGCGCCGTCGATCACCGCGCGAACATCCGCCGCGCCCGCGGCCGCCGTCGCGAGATCGTCGCCCTGGAACGCCGTAGTGGCGGCCGCGAATTCGACCTCCGGCTCCTCGCCGACGAGGCCGATCGTCGCGATGATGTCGCGCTCGCGCGCGAGCGCGTCGCGTGCAACCACGAGCGTGTCGAGCGTCGCGAGCTGCTCGTCGGCCAGCGCCCGCGCGTCGGTGAGATCGACCTTTGCGGACTCGTATGCCGCCTCGAGCTTCGCGGTCGGCGTGATGCCGAGCGCCGCCGTACGGCCTTCGATCGCCTCGCGCGTTGCGATGAGCCGCTCGGCCTCGTCGATCGCCGCCTGCGCGCGGCCGAAATCCCAGACGCTCAGCTTCGAGCGGACGGAGTACGGGGCGAGCCAGCCGTCGCCCATCTCGAGCAAGTCCGCGTAGGCCGCCCGCGCCGCGGCGCGCTCGTCGAGAGTCGCGTCCTGGTGCGGCTCGGTCACCCAGCGCCGGAAGAGCGCATCTGCCCCTGTCGACCCCCCCACCTCCTCGAGCAGGTCGAGGAAGCGCCGCCAGTCGCTGACTCCGCCGACGATCTCCGCGGGCGGCGCACCCGGGTACGCCGTCTCCTTTGCGGCCGCCGCCTGGATGACCTCGCGCATGCCGTCGATGCCGATCTCGTCGACGAGCCCGCGAATCGTCGTCCACGACGCGTTGTAGCCGTACGACTCGCGCTTGTCCGTCGCCTCGTCCTCGATTCGCCCCGGGTGCTGCCAGACGTTCAGGCGGACGGCGGCCGCGGAGGTCGGGCTGATCTCGTCGGGCACGGGGCGGCCCAGCCCGAGCTCGCGCAGGACGAGGGCCGCGTACTCGTCGGCCAATCCCTCCGCGATCCAGCGCCCGGCGAACAGGTCGCCGTTGAACCAGGCGTGCGAGGCCTCGTGGAGGATCGTCAGGTCGTCGAGGTCCTCGCCGATCTCGATCCGGTCCGTGTCCGTGTAGTAGACGCCGCCGTAGCCCTCGAGGAGCGGCGTGTGGACCTCGTACACGCCGAGGTCGCCGGTGACCGGCCAGTCGAGCCCGATGTTCTCCTGGAGCAGCGGCAGGCCTTTCTCGACGATGTCGTGGACCTTCGTCCGCCACTCGGTGTCCTCCGGCCACGCGCGGACCGTCAGCCGGCCGCCGCCCGGGATCACGATGGGGTCGCTGGTCAGGCTCGCCGGCCGCTCCGCGTCGACCGTCACGTACCAGGTGTCCGGCTCGGCGATCGCCGTTGCCGTCAGGCGGATCGTCTTGCCGTCCGCCGTCCTCGTCATCGGCGAGCCGATGACGTCCTCGTCGAAGCCGGCCGGGATGACGATCGTGACGCTCGACCGGCCGGCGTCTCCCAACGCCCAGGCGTAGAAGGAAGAGAACGCCTCCCCAACCCGGATCCGGCTGTCCGAGCGAGGCGCCCCGCCGGGCAGATCGAACGTGATCAGGACGCGCTGCGTCTGCTGGTAGTTGAGGTCCCGGGCCAGCCGGACGATGAGAACCTGGTCGCGTTCGCGGTCGATGGCCGTGGCGGTCAGCCGGCGCCCGCCCGACGTCGCCCGGACGGCCGTCGCCTCTGCGTGGATCGCGAAGCGCAGCTCGTTGTAGAAGTACCGCTTGATGATGCCGCCGCTGGTCTGGTCGGGCTTGAGGTTCGTCGCGCTGACGTCCATTGCAACGTGGACCGTCCGGTCTGCCAGGTCGAGCGTGTAGGTCGACGCCACAGTGAGCCGGAGATCTTCGGCGGCGAGGGCCTGCGGCGCGGTCGCGGGGGCGAGCAGGATGCCGAGCGCGGCGAGGAGCGCGAAGGCTCCGCGGAACGCCGGCAAGGAGCGGCCTCGTCCGGTCTCGCCGCGGTCCGTCCCTCGCTGCGTCATGGCGTGACCGGCCCTAGCCGGCGGCCGGCGGATCGGCCGACGGGGAGCCGAGTGCTGTGTCGCGGCGAGAGGCCCGCGCGCCGCGCGCGTACGAGACCGTAACGAGGATGCCCAGCAGGACGAGGATCGCGACCCCCGTCGCGGCGAGGATCCGGGTGCGGCCCTCCCCTGCGGCCCCGGACCAGGTCACGTAGACAGACGAGGCCGCCGAGGCCGCGGACTCCAGGTCGCCGCTCGAGAATGCCGCCCGCCCCGCGGCGAGCGATTCCTCCGCCGACGAGCCGAGCAGCCCGATCCGCTCGAGGGTGTCCGGGACCGCCGGGCGGGCGGCCGCGGCGGCGAGCAGTGCCTCGATCGTCGCCTTCTCCGCGTCCGCCTCCGCCTTCGCGACCGCGAACCCGGCATCGCCCTCGAACGCGGCCTCGAGCCGCGTCGGCAGGCGCAGGCCCGCGTCCGCGGCCGCCCGCTCGAGCTCCAACCGGCGGCCGAGAAGCTCTTCCGCCTCGACGAGCATCGCCGTGGCCGTCTCGAACTGCCAGGCGCGGAGCGCGTCGCGGACGGACCGCGGCAGCTCCCAGCGACCCGACGACCGGACGACCGCCGCGTACCGCTCGCGGGCCTCGCGGCGGGCGTCGAGGAGGGCCGCCTCACCGTCCCGCACGACCCACTCGGCCCACAGGTCGTCGTACGTCTCGCCCGTCCGGTCCTCGAGAAGGTCGAGCAGGCCGCGCCAGTCCGGCGCTCCGGCGGCGGGCTCCGGCGGACGGACGGCGCCCGCGTCGACGTGCGGCGGCTGGTAGGCGGCGTCGCCCGCGGCCGCCGCCCGCCACACCTCGCGCAGGCCGCCCAGCCCGGCCCGCTCGGCGACCCGCGCGGCCAGGGCGTACGAGGCCGCGTAGGCGTACTCGTCGGCCGGCCGGCCGGCCGGCGCCGCCCCGGGCGCTGCGCCGGGCGCTGCGCCCGGCTCGCCCGCGGCCCAGGAGTTAAGCGGGATCCGGGCCTTCATCAGCTCGCCGGTCAGCTCGGCGGGGACAGTCGCCTCGTCCAGCCGCCCGCCGGCGGCCACCGCGTAGTACGTCGCGAACGCCTCGTTCGCCCAGCGGTCGGCGAGGAGCGCGCCGTTGAACCAGGCGTGGGCGGCCTCGTGGAGGATGAGGAACGAATCGGCGTAGTACGCGACCTCCATCCGCCCCGCGGCCGGGTCGAACAGCGCGGCATGGCCGCCGGCAGACCGGCTCACCGCCTCCTCCACGACGAGCGGCCCGGTCCGCTCCCAGCCGAGGCCGGTGAGCTGCCCGAGCACCGGCAGGCCGCGCTCGAACAGGTCGCCGACGCGGCTCGCCCAGCCGGGATCGTCCGGCCACGCCCGGACGGTCACCGCGGCCGTGGACCCCCCGATCTCGACCTCCAGTTGGGTCTCGTCGTAGGCCGCCGGACGCTCGGCGACGAAGAACGCGGAGAAGCCGGTCGCGTCCGCGAGCGGTCCGGTGGCGAAGGTCGTCCGGCCGGCGGCATCGGTCGTTGGAGCGGGAAGCTCGCCGGCCTCGAGGTACGCCGCGTAGCCGGCCGGAAAGACGACCGTCACGGAGCTGCCGGCAACGCCGTTCGGGTAGCCGTACGCCCAGACGGGGAAGGACACGAGCGCCGCGCCAACACGGACGTCGCGGGCCGCCGCCCCGCCCGGGTCAGGCAGGTCGAACGTCAACCGGAGCTTCGCCGACTTGCCCGAGGCGATCCGCTGCCCAAAGGAGAGCGCCAGCACCTGGTGGTCCGCCCGGCGGCTGCTCACCCGGACGCTCGGCTTGCCGCTCGGCGAGCTGAGGGCGAACGACGTCGTGCCGGGCGGGACCGCGAGGAACGCCTGGTCGAAGTAGTACTTGCGCGCGGCCGTGTCGCGGAGGTGGTTGCGGGCAACGAGATCGACGGTGACGCGGACGAGCGATTCCCCCGGCAGGACCTCGTAGCGGGCGTCGCCGACGATCGTCAGGTCCGGGGTCGCGGCCCGGGTCTCGCGGGCGCCGGGGGGCGCGGCCGCGAGCGCGATTGCAACGATCGCCGCGAGCAGCCCTCCTCCGAGCCGCCGCCGCGCGGGGCCGCCGGTCACGAGCCGAACAGCTCCGGCAACCGGGCAGCGTAGCGGTCGAGGAGCGCCGTGTTCCGGGGCGGCCGCTCGCCGTAGCCTGCCGGCGCCTTGCCGCCGAGCCACAGCCACCCGGCCGACTCCTCGAGCAGCTGATCGCTCACGCCGAGGATCCGGGCGAGGGCGAGGCCGAGCCCGTCGGCGTCGAGGTCCGTTCCGCTCAGCTCGACCGTCAGGATCGGCCGCTCGTCCTCTCCGACCGAGAACTTCACGAACGGCAGCTCGTCGTTCCAGCGCAGCAGTCGCCGGTACGACTTGCGGAACATGTCGTTGATCGGCGGCGCGTAGTGGCTCCAGCAGATGAGGCCCAGGTCCGGCTGGCAGATGAGCGTCACGCGCAGGTCGCGTCGGCGCCGGCCATCGAGGACGAGGTCCCAGGCGACGGTGCCGTCTCGGTCGACCCGCTCGAGGGGCTCGAGGCCCAGCTCGGTCAGCCAGCGCTCGACGTCGGCCGGGCGCAGCCCCGTGGGGGCTACCCGGGGTGAGGACATGGCCGAAAGTCTAGCCGAGACCGCCGAGCCGGCCCTCAAAGGCCCGGATCAGCCGCCCCGGGCCGCTGGAGCACCGGGTCCGCGGCCCGACGCCCGCGCGGCGCCGTTGCCGCCGGCCGCCGCCGCTTCCTCGACGGGAAGGACCGCCACCGTGCCGCTCCGCGGTCGTCTTCGGCGCTCGCCGGCGGGCTCGACCGACGAACCGGTCTTGACGACCTTCGAGAGGAAGTCGGATGTGCGAACGTCGCCCGCGATCTTCACGTTGCGCCCGATGCGCACGCCGCGCGGGATGATCGAGCGCTTGCCGACGACGTTGATCCCGGTGTTCAGGCGACCGGGCTCCTGCTTGTTCGGCGTGTCGAAGTCGGGTCCGTCGCCGACGATCGCGCCCTGGCCGACGACGACCTCCTTGTCGAGGATCGAGCGGTCGACGACCGCGCCGGACCGGATGACCGTGTCAAACATCACGATCGAATCGCGGACGACCGCCCCGACGTCGACGCGGACGCCCGGTGACAGGACGCTGTTGACGACCGTGCCGTTGATCACGCAGCCGTGGGACACGAGGCTCCGGTGAACCTGGGCGGTCGGCCCGATCTTCGCCGGCGCGCGCTCCTCGGATCTCGTATGGATGAGCCATTCGCGGTCGTACAGGTCGAGCTCGGGCTGGTCGACGAGGAGGGCCATCTGGGCCTCCCAGTAGGACTGGATCGTGCCGACGTCCTGCCAGTAGCCGTCGAACCGGTAGCCGTACACCCGCGCACCACCGTCGAGCATCGCCGGGATGACGTGGCGGCCGAAGTCGTCCCGGTTCTCGCCGATCCAGCGCCGCAGCGCGCGCTTCGAGAAGACGTACACGCCCATCGACGCGAGGTCGCTCTTCGGCTGCTTCGGCTTCTCCTGCCACTCGACGATCCGGTCCGACTCGTCCATCGCGAGGATGCCCATCCGGGTCGCCTCGATGAGCGGCACCCGGCGGACCGCGATCGTCACGTCCGCCCGGTGACGCCGGTGGGCCGTGATGAACGGCTGGTAGTCCATCTTGTAGATGTGGTCGCCGGCGAGGACGAGGATCGTGTCGGACGCCTCGTGTTCGATGACATTCATGTTCTGGAACACGGCGTCGGCGGTCCCGCGGTACCACTCCGCGACGCGGCCGCGGGCGATGTACGGCTGGAGAAGCTTCACCCCGCCGCGGTTGCGGTCCAGATCCCACGGCCGGCCGAGGCCGATGTGGTCGTTCAGGGAGCGCGGGTTGTACTGGGTCAGGACGACGACGTTGTCGATGTCCGAGTTCACGCAGTTCGACAGCGTGAAATCGATGATCCGGTACTTGCCCCCGAACGGGACGGCCGGCTTGGCGCGCACCGACGACAGGATCGAGAGACGCTCGCCCTCACCGCCGGCGAGGATCACCGCCATGGTCCGCTTCATCGGGCCGTCCTTCCCCTGCCTGAAGACGCCGTCGGGACGATGCTAGCACGGGATTTCAGGACCCCCCGATCGGCGATTCGGACCCCCATCGGGCGCGGCTCCGGGGGCTAGAGGAAGAGCCGCGGGTTGGCGAAGCCGCCGTTGAACTCGGCCATCCAGTGGAGGTGCGGGCCGGTCGTCCGACCGGTCATCCCGTTGTAGGCGATGACCTGCCCGGAGCGGACCCACTGGCCGGCCCGGACCTTGGGCGGCCGGACGCTGTTGTCGACGTGGCCGTACCAGGTCTGCAGGTTGGCCGAGTGGGCGATGATGACGATCCAGGCCTTCGGATACGGGTCGTACGGGTTCGGCCCGGCGAACACGACGGTGCCGGAGCCCGCGGCGCGGATCGGCGTGTACATCGGGGCGGCGATGTCGATGCCCTTGTGGAAGTGGGCGCAGTCGCCGAGGGGCGGTTCCCAGGCGAAGCCGGTGCACCCGAAGTTCTGCGTTACCGAGCCGGTCATCGGCCACTCGAGGGTGCCGTTGTACTCGGACGGGATCCTGCCCTGGCGGGCCTGTTCGCGGACGAGTTGGTCGATCTTCGCCGCGAGCTTCCGTTGAGAAGCCGCCGCGGCCGCCATGGACTTCTGAAGGGCGGCCTTGTTCCTCGAGATCTTTGCGAAATTGGCCTTCTGGCGGGCCAGGGCCTGGGCCGTCTCGCGCTCGAGCTTCTTGAGCTCCGCCTGGGCCACCTTGAGGTCCGCCATCTGGCTGTCGAGCTCTTGCTTCTGGACGGCCGTCTCCTGGCGCAGGACGTTGGTCTCCGTGCGCGTCGCGAGGACGGTCTGGTGGAGCGCGGCGAGCGTCTCCTGGTCCTCGATGATCTGCTGAGCGAGGGCCCGGTCCTGCTCGCCGATGTCGAGCTGGTAACTGACCTCGGTCAGGACGTCGGTGAACGAGCCGCCGGACAGGAACGTCTCGAGCATCGAGGTCCGGTCCGTGTCATAGGCGTTCCGGAGCCGGGAGGCGAGGTAGGCGCGCCGGTCGCCCAGCTGCTGGCGCTTGGCGGCCTCCTGGGCCTCGACCAGGACGAGCTGGCCGTCGAGGGTCTCGAGCTCTTTGACGAAGGCCTCGTACTGGCCCTTCACCTCGTCGATCTGCTTCGCCATCTTGTTGATCCGGCCGCGGAGCACGCCAAGGTCGGCATTGATCCCGCGGAGGGCCCGGGCGGTCGACGCGATCTCGGCCCTCAGGTCGGCCTGGAACGCGTTCAGCTGGGAGACCTTGCTCTTCT
Organism: uncultured Anaerolineaceae bacterium; assembly: GCA_964626755.1. GTDB lineage: Bacteria > Chloroflexota > Limnocylindria > Limnocylindrales > CSP1-4 > JACDAV01. The sequence goes on from CAZVGO010000028.1 coordinate 210,957, forward strand.
GGGTGGCGAGCTGCTTCTCGAGGGCCTTCTGCTTCGAGATCGCGTCGGACAGCTCGTCGCCGGCAACCCGGCCGGCGGGCGCGACGAAGATCCCACTCACGAGGGGAACGATCAGGAGCAGGAGGAGCAGGCGTCGGGCGCGCCGGCTGGGGCCGGATCGGGGGAGCACGCTCTTCGGTCGCAGGCGCATCAGGCGGCGGTCGTCATCGTGCGAGCAAACTCCGTAATCGGTGCGCCAGCTGGGGCTGGCGCGGGTGCGGCTACGGCTACGCCCGCCGGTGACTCGCCAACCGGGGAGTACTACCCCCTCCGGGGACGAGGCCGGTCTGGACTCGAGTTAGCAGCCAAACGGGACGCTAGCAGGGGGATCTGACCGCTCTCATCCCCCGAACGTACCGGCGGCGACCTATAACCATGTTCCCACCTTGCGGGAACCTTGCAGGTTGGGCTCGGCCCATCAGGCCCCGGATTCCGACGGCGGGGGCGTAACCGCACCTTCCTGGCCGCCTGCCGGCACCAGCCCCTCGGACGGGGTCGCATCGGCGCACCGGCCGGGTCGAAGGTTCGGTCGGGATTTGTGGCGTCCCGTCGGGATGTTCGGTGTCGACGGGCAACGGGGGCGGCGCCCGGGCCTCGCGACTCGGTGCAACGCGGCACCGAACCGGTGGCATCCGGCAACGCGTCAGGGCCGGATCAGCACCGCCCACAGGGCCCCGAGGATGAGGAAGGGCCCGAACGGCACGTAGCTCCTCCGCCCGATGCGCCGGGTGGCGAGGAGCACGACGAGCACGACACCGGCGACGGTCAGGCCGAAGAGGACACCCCCGGCCGCACGCCACAACCCGGCCAGCAAGCCAAGGCCGGCGAGGAGCTTGACGTCGCCGAGCCCGAAGGCCCCGGCCCCGAAGGCGAGCGACGGGATGTAGATCGCGGCCGGGATGAGGATCGCGCCGGCGATCGTCGGCAGCAGCTCCGCCCCGACGAACGGGTTGCGGCCGCTCGCCGCGTAGATGAGCGCGATCGGGATGACGGGCAGGGTCATCAGGTCGGGGAGGACACGCTGGTCGAGGTCGGTCGCGAGGCCCACGATGAGGGTGGCGAACCACGCCCCGAAGACCGCCAGGGCGAGCCCGTCACCCTCGAACCGCGCCGGCAGGAGGCCGAATGCCACGGCCCCGGTCGCCCCGACCACGACCGACCGCCAGTCGAGGGGCCTACCCGGCGGGTGGTCTTCGTCGTGGGCCGGCCATCGGGTGGCCAGCCGGTCCGCCGCCAGCCCGAGGGCGAGCCCGGCCAGCGCGAAGGCGATCGACAGGGGTGACGGCACGGGTGAAGTCTATGGGCGCGGCGACTCACGTTTCGCGCCGTGCCTTGCGCTCCTGCCTACCTGGTCCCGTTCCTCGCCCCGGCCACCGCGAGCTCGACAAGCGTCGCGTGCGCGACGCCGGTCGCACCTACGGGCGCAAACGGCGTCGCCTTCCGGTAGTAGGCCGTGCCGGCGATGTCGAGGTGGGCCCACGGCTTCGACACGAACTCGCGCAGGAAGAGACCGCTTTTCACCAGCGAGCCCTCCGGGGACCCGGAGTTCTGGAGGTCCCCGTACCAGCTCTCCATGTCGGGGACGTAGTCGTCGATGAGCGGGATCTGCCAGTAGCGCTCGCCCGCGCGCGCGCCCGCGGCCACGACCTCGTCGTACCAACCCTGGGGCTGCCCGAACGCGCCGGTGACGAGATGGCCGAACGCCCGCGACACCGCCCCGGTGAGCGTAGCGACGTCGACCAGGTGGGTCGCCCCAAGCCGCTCCGCATACGTCATCGCGTCGCCGAGGATCAGCCGCCCCTCCGCGTCCGTGTTCGTGATATCGACCCACTTGCCGTTGAGCGCCTTGACGATGTCGCCCGGCCGGGTCGCATGCCCGCCCGGCATGTTCTCGACCGCCGGGGCGACCGCAAGGAGCGGCGTGCCGGGCGCGAGGCGGGCGAGAGTGGCGATGGCCGCGATCACGGTGCATGCACCGGTCTTGTCCATCTTCATCTCTTCCATGTGCTCGGCCGGCTTGATGCTGATCCCGCCGGAGTCGAAGCAAACGCCCTTGCCGACGATCGCAAGGTGCCGGTCGAGCGCGTCGCGCTCCCCTTCCTTGCCCGACCGGATGACGATCATCCGGGGCGGGTTGTCGCTCCCTCGCCCGACCGCCATGAACATCCCCATCCCCAGCTCGGTTGCCCGTTCGGGGCCGATGACGTCGATCCACAGGTGGTGCTTGCGGGCCAGGGTGAACGCCTCGTCCGCGAGGACCTCCGGCGAGACGTCGTTCGACGACCGGTTCGAGAGCGTCCGGGCGAGGTTCGCGCCCTCGCCGACGATCACGCCCCGCTCGGCGGCCTTCTTGAGGGCCGCGGCGTCCCCGCCGGGGGCAATGAGAATCAGCTCGTCCAGCGTCGGCGGTGCGGTCTCGACGTTCTCCCGGTAGATCGTCGCCGGATCGTAGGACCCCTCGACGATGCCGCGGGCAATGAGCTCGGCGACCCGCTCCGCGCCACCGGCGAGGGCATCGGCGAGCGGCGTGATCCAGAACGCGAGGCGGGCCACGGTCCGGCCGCCCAGGCGGCGCTCCGCCGTGGCCGCGACCCGGACGACCGTCTCCCGATCGAGCTTCGCGGCCTCTCCGACTCCGACGGCGAGGATCCGACCGGTCGGCAGCTCGCCCGAGGCGCCGAGGGCGGCCTCGTAGCGCTTGCCGGTCAGCTCGCCGAAATCGGCCAGGGCCTTGAGCTCGCCGCCACTCCGTCGGTCGATCTCGCCGAGGCCATCGTCGAACACGGGATCCCCGACCACCGGGACGACGAGGACGTCCGCCTGGATCTCCCACGGCTGGTCGGTGACGACACGAAGCTGCACGGCTCGTTGCTCCTCCGCTGGTATGGCGTCGAAGTCTACCCGGGCGAGGTCGCCCGCCGACTACTCGCCTACCGGCTCCTTGCCTGCCGCGTCCTCGCCCGCCGCGTCCTCCTCGAGGATGGCGAGAGCATCGGCCAGCCGGGCCCGCGCCTCCTCGATCGCGATGACTGCCTGGTTCAGGCCGCCACGCGCGATCTCGGCGAGGATGATCCCGAGGTTCGAGGTGTTGCGTGGAAGTGCCTCGCGGGCGGCCTTCTCGGCGGCGAGGGCCGCCCGGATCTCCGGGGTGACTCTCGTCGGCGATTGAGCCGACACAACGTACAGCGCGCGGAGCGCTACGTCGTACTCGCGGTTCCGCCGAATCCACTCGTTGAGCGTGCCGACGTCGACCGTGTTCTCGAGCTCGACGCGGAGCGCGTCTGCCTCGACGAGAAGCGCGGTCGCGGCGTCGATGCGCTCGAGAGCGGTCGGCCAGGCGCCGGTCACGCCGGCCTCGATCGCGGAGACGATCTGTTCGTCGTGGCCGTCGAGGAGACCCGTCAGCCGACCGGCGCTCAGGCTCCCCTCGACGAGGCGCGCCCAGCTCCCGGCCAGCCCGTTCGTCGCGTCAACCGCGGCCACGAGCCGGGCGTACCGGTCGAGCGTCTTCCCGGAGACGTGGAGCCGCACGTCGGGTTCGGAGAGCTGCAGCGCGAGGAGCCGCGCGCGGAGCGCCGTACCGTCGTCCCGGACGCCGGTCACGAGCACGGTTCCCGAGGCGATCGTTCGATCGAGCAATTCGAAGTCGCGAGCGGTGAGCGCCGCGAGCGAGCCACGGCCGAGCTGCCCGAGCCGCTCCACCTCGTCGGCGATCACCGCGAGGTCGACGGCCGCCGCATCGAGCTCGGCGCGGACGGCCTCGTCGCGGGCCCACGTCAGCTCCGGGCGGTTGGTGCCTCCGGGCAGATGGTCGAGCCATGTCACGAGTCCAGCGACCCCGAGGGCCACGAGGCCGAGGACGATCGGCCAGAGGACGGCGACGAGGGCCCGCTCGAGACGGTCCCGGTCTGGTGCGACGGTCGTGGTCATATGGTCGGGCCGCAGCGTAGCATCCGGGAATGTCCTCCCTCTCCCCGGCGGCCCTCCGGCGGCTCGTCGAGGCGATGCCGAAGGCGGAGCTCCATCTCCACCTCGACGGGTCGCTCCGGATCGACACGGCGCTCGACCTCGCGCGCACGCGCGGGATCGATGCGCCCCGCGACTGGGCCGGGATGTTCCAGGCGCTCGTCGGGCCCGAACGGAGCGCCGACCAGGCCGAGCTGCTCCGGGCGTTCGATCTGCCGATTGCCCTCATGCAGGACGCCGAGGCGCTCGAACGGATCGCGTACGAGCTCGTCGCGTCGAAGGCGGCCGATCGAGTGCGCTACGTCGAGGTCCGCTGGGGCCCGCGCCTCCACGTGGCCCGCGGCCTCTCCCTCGCCGACGGCATCGCGGCGGTCGTTCGCGGCGGCAGGCGGGCGGCGGAGCGTGAGGAGGTGATCGTCAGGTTCATCGCGACCGCGTTGCGGTCGCACGACCCGGCGGACAACCGGCGGCTCGCGGAGACGGCGGCGACGTTCCGGGACGAGGGCCTCACCGGCTTCGACCTGGCCGGACCGGAGGCGGCGTTCCCCGATCCCCTCGCCCATCGTGGGGCGTTCGAGGCCGCCCGCGCCGGCGGCCTGCGGATCACCCTCCACGCCGGGGAGTGGGGCGGTGCCGCCCAGGTCCGGCGCGCACTCGAGGTGCGGCCGGACCGGATCGCCCACGGACCGCTCGCCATCGACGACCCCGACCTGTGTCGCGAGCTGGGCTATCGCGCGGTGACCCTCGACCTGTGCCCCACCTCGAACGTCCAGGCCGGGATCGTCCCCTCGGTCGAGGCCCACCCACTCGCCACGCTCCACCGCGCCGGCGTCCCGGTAACCCTCTCGACGGACGACTCGACGGTCTCGAACATCTCGCTCTCGGACGAGTACGAGCGGGCGGTCGGGCGGATCGGGTTGACGCTGCCCGAGCTGTGGGCCATCGACCGGCACGCGCTGTCGGTCGCGTTCGCCGACGCCGGGACGGTGGCGGCGCTCAGCAGCGAGTTCGAGGCCTGGGGCGCGGGGATCCCCGAGCTGGCTTCGAGCTAGCCGGCCAGGCGGTCGAGAGCCGCCGCGAGCTCCTCGGCGCTCGCGGCGATCTCGGTGGGGCGCTGGTCGACGGGGAGGTGTTCGAGCTGCTCCCGGGACGACACGCCGGTCAGCATGAACACGCTCCGTGCTCCGACCGCCCGAGCCGCGGCGACGTCCGTCACGAGGCTGTCGCCGATCATCACCGCGTCCTTCGCCTGCCCGCCGGCGGTCCGGGCCGCCTCCTCGAGGAGCAGCGGCGCCGGCTTGCCGATCGACAATGGGGTGACGCCGGTCGTCGCCTCGAGCGCGGCGACGATGCTCCCGGCCCCGGGTCGGAGGCCGCGCTCGGTCGGGTAGATCGGGTCACGGTTCGTGGCGATGAACCGGGCGCCGGCGCGGATCGCGTCCGCGGCCACGGCCAGGCGGAGGTACGTGAGCTGCGGATCGAGCCCGACGACGACGGCATCTGGCCGGCCGGCCGCCTCGTAGCCGTCGATCCCCTCCTGGTTCGCCCGCGTCGCCGCGTGGCCCGCGGTGACGACGTCGAGGCCGGTGTCCCGCAGCTCCCGCTCGAGGCCGCCGGCGCCGACGACGAGGACCCGCCGAATCCCAGGCGTCTCGTCGCGCAGGTAGAGCGCGGTGGCCCGCGCCGAGCTGACGATCCGGTCCGGGTTCACCGGCGCGCCCATCGCGCTCAGGCGCGTCACGTAGTCGGCCCGGTAGTGCATCGAGTTGTTCGTCACGTAGACGATGTCGTCGCCCTTCGCGGCGCGGTCGGCGAGGACGGCGGCGACGCCCGGCACCGGGTCGGCGCCGCGGTAGACGACGCCGTCGAGGTCGACGAGGAGGAGCATCGCCCCGGATCGTAGCGGGTCGCGATCGCAACCCCTTCGATCGGTATGCCCATCGGCAACATGTCTGTGCACTCGATGGGCATGTCGCGAGGGGGGTGTCTTGCGGCTAAGCTCCCGACGATGCGCAAGCCATCGGCCGACCCGCTTGCCGGCACCGACCGGCTGCTGATCGACGGGAGCAACCTCCTCCACGCGCTCCGTCGCGACGGGGCGGGCGCGCCTCCCGCCGCGCTCATCGGGCGCTTGCGTGGAGTCGTGCCGGCAACCGTCGCGATCGAGCTGGTACTCGACGGACCGCCCGAGCCCGGGATGTACGGCGCCCGCGTCGCATCGGGGCTCGTCGTCCGACACGGCGGGCGCAGGACGGGCGACGACGTGCTCCTCCGACTCGTCGACGAGGCGCACGACGGCCGCGCAGCCCTTGACAACATCCTCGTCGTGACCGACGACCGGCAGCTCCGTGCCGCCCTCGGGGCCCGCGGCGTTCGAACCGCGGGAACGCACTGGCTGCTCGGCCGGCTCGACCGAGGCCGGCTGTCCGCTCCGTCGACGGGTAACCCTCGAGGGCCCGCGCCAGGGCGGGGCCAATCAGGCGCCGATGACAGCGACGACGACCGAACCGGCTGGCGACCCGGCCGAGGCGCGACGACGAAGCGCGGCAACCCGAAACGCCGGCCACGAGGCTCGGCTGACCGCGGCTAGAATGCCGGCGTGACCGTCCTCGACACGATCCAGCAGATCTGGCAGAGCTTCCTCGACTTCATCTCGATGTTCGTGATCCCCGACTGGGGCGGGCTCATCCAGCTCCTGCCGGTGTTCCTCGTGCTGGGCGTGATCGGGCCGGTCCTGTCGCTCGGGCTCCTGGTCTGGTTCATCTACTTCCTGCGCAAGCCGCGCGTCCCGCTCGCGTCGGACCCGGAGCCCGTGGCCGCGCCGATCGGTCCGGACGGCAAGCCGGTCACCCCGCGTGGCGAGCCGTTCTGTTACCGCGACGGCCTGATCTACCCGGCGAACGCCCAGCGCTGCGAGGTGTGCGGCGACGAGCTGTCGGTTCGGTGCCCGAAGTGCGACGTCGGCCGGCCGGCCTCGATCTCGACCTGCGGCAACTGCGGGCTCGTGCTCAAGGTCCGGCCGCAGACCCAGGTCGTTCGCCCCGCCCAGCCGCCGCCCGGCGGGGCGGCGGTGGCCTGACCGCGCGGGCGGACGCAACCAACCCCCACGCCTGAACGTCTCCGAGGCACCGACCATGGCCATCGCATCGCAGATCCTTTTCACCGTCGGGACCATCGTCCTCGCCGTGGGATTCGCCGCCCATGTCGGCCACGCAGTGCTCCTCGCCAACGGGCGGCGGCTGGCGGTGATCGCCACGGCCCCCCAGCCGGCCTGGGCCGGTGTCGTCACCGGGAGCTTCGCCACCGGCCGCTCGATGCCCTCGCAGACCCCCGACAGCGCGGCGCCGAGCCCGCTCGCCCGGGCCGCCCTCGTGATCACGCTCATTGCCTTCGCCGCACTCGTCGCCTCCCTCGCGCTGCGGGCGGTGATCGTCGGGCGCGGGCCGTGGGGCAACATGTACGAGTTCACGGTCGCCTTCGCGACCTCGATCACCGGCGGCTACCTCTTCCTCCAGCGCCGCTACCCGATCCGCTCGATCGGGTTCATCGCGGTCGGCGTGGCGCTCGTCCTCCTGCTCTACGCGTCGACCCTGCCGTCCCGGATCGAGAACCTCGTCCCCGCCCTCCAGAACGCGCCGCTCCTGACGATCCACGTCGGGATGGCGGTGATCTCGTACGGGATCTTCGCAACGTCGTTTGCCGCGGCGGTCGGGTATCTCCTCCAGGGCCGGCACGACCGGTTCGCCTGGCTGCCGTCCCACAAGACGCTCGACGAGGTCGCCTACCGGGCGGTGGTCATCGGCTTCCCGATCTTCGCGACGATGATCATCCTCGGCTCGTGGTGGGCCTCGATCGCCTGGTCGCGCTACTGGGGCTGGGACCCGAAGGAGACGTCGGCCCTCGTCACGTGGCTGGTCTACGCGGTCTACCTCCACGCCCGCAACCAGCGCTCGTGGGCGGGCCGGCCGGCGGCCCTGCTGCTCGTCCTCGGGTTCGCGATGGTCCTCGTGACCTACTCGGGCTCGCTCTGGTTCAGCGGCCTCCACTCGTACAGCGGGCTGTAGCCCGCAGGTCACGCCGCTGGCCGGACCGGTTGTCTCGAATATCAACCGGGGTGGTGGTAACGCCCGAATCCGTGGCCTCGGCAGCCCTTGCGAGGGCCGTCCACGCTCAGATCGGCCCCGTCGAGGGGCCCGGGTACTCCTGATCCGCCGTTACCACTACTGGGGTTGATATCTGCGCCTCGCCTCGCTTCCCACATTCCGAACGATCGTTCTATACTCCCCGCCGGTCCCCGGGCCGTCGACAACCGGTGGACACGCGGTGGAAAACCCCGCCACGGGAGTGGAAAACGGGCCGTCGCCAGTGGACAACACGACCGAGGCTGTGGACGGCCCGTCAACAACATCTAGCGTTGCAATTGAGGGCCGGACCACTACATCTTGTGGTTTTCGCTTGACGACCACTTTCGATCGGCGTACTGTTGCGCGGTCGTTCGATCAATCCGGACGCTCTCGCCAGGACGGCCGCCGGGCCCATCTCCCCGGCCCCACGCTGGTCCGAACGTCGCCCAATGATCGCTCGGCAGGGTCAGGTGCGCAGCTACGCGAGCAGCTCGGCTGCTGAGGGCAGCCCGGAGCGAAGCAGGAGGAACGCAGAAAGATGGCCCGAGCGGCAAGCGAGGCGGTCACGGTCACGGGCGCCGGCAAGGCGGGCAAGACCAGGGCCCGGACGCACGGGGACACCCGCAAGCTGTCCGGCCCGTGGGGAGCCAGCTTCGACGGCAAGGGCACGCCCGGCCTCTCCTTCCCCCGCCGCTGGACCCGCCCCGACATCCACCCGTACGACGAGATCACCTGGGAGCGCCGGGACGCGAGCATCGGCAACGAGTCGGGCAAGAGCGTCTTCGAGCAGAAGGACGTCGAGGTCCCCAACTTCTGGAGCCAGCTCGCGACGAACGTCGTCGTCAGCAAGTACTTCCGCGGCCACCTCGGCACGCCGGAGCGGGAGACGAGCGTCCGCCAGCTGATCGACCGGGTCGTCAACACGATCGCCTCGTGGGCTGAGACCAAGCATTACTTCGCGACGGACGACGACCTCAAGGCGTTCAAGGACGAGCTCACCCACCTGATCGTCCACCAGAAGATGGCGTTCAACTCGCCGGTCTGGTTCAACGTCGGGATCGAGCCGAAGCCGCAGTGCAGCGCCTGCTTCATCAACTCCGTCCAGGACTCGATGTCCTCGATCATGGACCTTGCCAAGACGGAAGCCATGCTGTTCAAGTTCGGGTCGGGCGCGGGCTCCAACCTGTCGACCATCCGGAGCAGCAAGGAGAAGATGTCGGGCGGCGGCACCGCCTCGGGTCCCGTCTCGTTCATGAAGGGCTACGACGCCTTCGCCGGAGTCGTGAAGAGCGGCGGCAAGACCCGCCGCGCCGCGAAGATGGTCATCCTCGACGCCGGCCACCCGGACGTCATGGACTTCATCGACTCGAAGCTGAACGAGGAGAAGAAGGCCTGGGCCCTCATCGAGCAGGGCTACGACCCGTCGTTCACCGGCGAGGCCTACGGCAGCGTCTACTTCCAGAACGCGAACCACAGCGTCCGGGTCACGGACGAGTTCATGCGGGCGGTCGTCGAGGACAAGGACTGGACGACCCACGCCGTCGTGCCGCCCCACGCGCCGATGGACACGTACAAGGCCCGCGCCATCTTCCGGCGGATGGCAGAGGCCGCCCACGTCTGCGGCGACCCGGGCATCCAGTACGACACGACGATCAACGACTGGAACCCTGTTTCAAACTCTGACCGGCAACGGGCAACAAATCCCTGCTCGGAATTCAGCTTCCTGGATGACACGAGCTGCAACTTGGCTAGCGTCAATTTGATGAAGTTTGTCCGGGAAGACGGCGAGTTCGACCTCGACGACTACCAGTACGCTTGCAGGGTCACGATCACCGCGCAGGAAATCCTCGTCGACAACGCCTCGTATCCCACCCCGAAGATCGAGGAGAACTCTCACAAGTTCCGGCCGCTCGGCCTGGGCTACGCGAATCTCGGCGCGCTGCTGATGAGCCGCGGCCTGGCCTACGACTCGCACGAGGGCCGGAACTTCGCGGCCGCCGTTACCGCGATCATGCACGGCGAGGCGTATCACCAGTCGGCGGTCATCGCCCGCGACCATGGCGGCCCGTTCCTCGAGTACGACAAGAACCGCGAGCCTTTCCTCGGCGTCGTCGAGATGCATCGGGACGCGGCCTACCAGATCTCCGAGAAGGGTGTCCCGGCCGACATGCTCGAGCAGGCCCGTCGCGTCAACGACGAGGCCCTCGAGCTCGGTCGGGGGCACGGCTACCGGAACGCCCAGGTCACCCTTCTGGCGCCGACCGGCTGCCTTGTCGGCGGGAGCCTCGTGCTCACCGATCGCGGCGTGGTTCGACTTCGCGGCCTCGGCAGCCCGGACGGCGAGAAGTGGCAGGACCTCGACCTGTCGGTCGCCACGGACGACGGCCCGCGGCAGGCCACGAAGTTCTACGTGAACGGGACCGAGCCGGTCGTCTCCGTCGAGACGATGCGCGGCTACCGGATCCAGGGCACGACGACCCACCGAATCCGGGTCGTCGACGCCGGCGGCGACTGGCAGTGGCGGCGCCTTGCCGACCTCCGCGCCGGCGATCAGGTGCCCCTGATGCTCGGCGGGATGGTCGGCGGGCCGCGCGAAGTGCCCCTGCCGCCGCTGCCCGAGGCGTACTGGACATCAGATCACCGCACATTCGTCCCGCGCTACGTGAACTCCGATCTGGCCGAGCTCGTCGGCTACTTCATGGGCGACGGCTCGCTGCATGCGCGAGGCCTGCGGTTCTGCGTGGCCGCTGCGGATACCGACGTCGTCGACCGCCTGGTCGACCTCGGCCGCCGTCTGTTCGGCCTGACGGCGACATCGACGCCCAGGCAGGGATACACCGAGGTCCGTTTCGACTCGGTCCGGCTCGCCCTGTGGTGGGATGCCTGCGGTTTCGCCAAGCATGCCCCGACGACAGATCATCGTGGCAAGGGCTACGAAGGCCACATCCCCGACGCCATCCTCTACACGAACGATCCGACGAGCTATCGCGCGTTCGTCCGCGGCCTGTTCGAGGCAGACGGCAATGTCAACAACGGGTACGCCTCGTGGTCGACCGTCTCCGAGACCTTCAGCCACGAAGTCCAGACGCTGCTCCTCGCCCTCGGCTTCGCGACGACGCGCAAGGTCGACCAGCCGACCGGCGGGCACCTGGGCACGAATCCCGTCTTCGTTCTTCGCCTGCTGAACGCGTCGGCCGGCGGCCGTTTTCTGTCGGAGATCTCGTTCGTGTCCGAGCGGAAGCGGGAGGCACTCGCGCTCGCCTCGCACCCGCAGGCCGCGCGCCACGACCTCGTCCCGGTCGGTCGGGCCCTGCTCGACCGGCTGGCGCCCGGGAACGACAGTCTCCGGCGGACGATGCTCCTCTCGATGGCCCGCCGCGGGATGGTTTCGCGCCGCTCGGCGACGGCCCTTCTCGAGCGGACAGCCGATCCCGAGCTGGCTCAGTCACTCGGCTACTTCTATGACGAGATCACCTCGGCGAAGCTCGGCGAGGAGCAGCTGACCTACGACCTGTCGGTCCCCGCGAACGTGAGCTACGTGGCCAACGGCTTCGTCAGCCACAACACGATCGCGTTCATGATGGACTGTGATACGACGGGGGTGGAGCCGGACATCGCCCTCATCAAGTACAAGAAGCTTGTCGGCGAAGGCTTCCTGAAGATCGTCAACCAGACGGTCCCGTCGGCCCTCCGCAAGCTCGGCTACAAGGCGGACCAGGTCGAGGACATCCTCGCCTACATCAACGAGCGCGAGACGATCGAGGGGGCGCCGCACGTTCGGCCGGAGCACCTGTCCGTCTTCGACTGCGCCTTCAAGCCGATCAACGGCGAACGGTCGATCCACTACATGGGCCACGTCCGGATGATGGGCGCGATCCAGCCGTTCCTCAGCGGCGCGATCAGCAAGACCGTCAACATGCCGGCGGCGGCCACGGTCGACGAGATCGAGCAGGTCTACCTCGAGGGCTGGAAGCTGGGCCTCAAGGCCATCGCGATCTACCGCGACGGCAGCAAGCGCAGCCAGCCGCTTAGCACCGGCAAGAAGAAGGACGGCGACGTCGTGGAGGCCGAGGAGGTCACCGCGCTCAAGAAGCAGCTCGCGACCGCCCAGGCCGAGGCCGGCAAGCCCCACCGCCGCCGGCTCCCGTCGGAGCGGACGGCCGTGACCCACAAGTTCGAGATCTCCGGCCACGAGGGCTACATCACCGTCGGGCTCTACCCGGACGGCCAGCCCGGCGAGATCTTCCTGAAGATGGCCAAGGAGGGCTCGACCGTGTCGGGCCTGATGGACTCCTTCGCGACCACCGTATCCGTCGCGCTCCAGTACGGCGTGCCGCTGCGCGACCTCGTCAACAAGTTCGCCCACGTCCGGTTCGAGCCGTCCGGCTTCACCGGCAACCAGGAAATCCCGATCGCGAAGTCCCTGATCGACTACATCTTCCGCTGGCTCGGCTCGCGCTTCCTTTCGGCAGAGGACAGGGCGATGCTCGGGCTGATCGATCGGTCGGCGATCGTCACCGACCCGCCGATTACATCAGCGCTGGGCGGCACCTCGGGGCCCGTGAGCTCCTCCCCCGCGGTCACCGAGGTTGCCGCCCTTGCGCCCCAGGCTGAAGAGGGTCTCAGCGCGATCGACGAGGCGATGTCCCCGCCGGAGAAGGCACCGGAAGCCAAGGCCAAGTCAGCCCCCGACCTGACTTCGAAGGCCACGGCCGTCGCGACTCCGCCGGCCGAGTCCGCGACTCCCGGCGACGAGTTGAAGGTCATCGCGAAGAGCGGCCACACGAACGGTCACGGGGCCACCCCGAACGGAGGGGTTGCCAAGGCGATTACCCTGTCGCTGGGCACGACGAACGTGGCGTTCAAGATCCAGGAGGACGCCCCCAGCTGCGCCGACTGCGGATCGATCATGGTCCGCAACGGAAGCTGCTACAAGTGCCTCAATTGCGGCTCGACGAGTGGGTGCAGCTGAGTCGGAGCTGCCGCGGTAAAGGGCCCACTGGACAGGCTCCGATAAATGCCTACACTGCGACCCGACGCCAGGGCGCAGCTGCGAGTCGGAGCTGCTTAATTCGAGGTCCCATTGGACAGGTATCTACACATCCTCGGAAGGGAGGTGATGTCTACAATGGCTACCGCGAAGAAGGCCACGAAGAAGAAGGCAACGAAGAAGGCCACGAAGAAGAAGTAGCCGTCATTCGACGGCTCTTTTTTCGCCCAGCCGCACTCCGCCAAGCGGCTGCTGATCCCCTCGCCGGAGCTGTGCGGCCCCCGGCCGCGCCCCCAAATGCGAGGATGCCTCAGCTTTGCGGAGTGCGGCTCCTCATAGCCGTTCGTGGAACCTGACCCAAAGGCACCCCAGTCCGACCACGAGGGGTCGCCGAGCCACAGCTCCACCGGCCCGGACCGCCGGAAGACCGGAGTGCGGAGCCAGAATCGATCGATGTCTACAGTTGCCAACGAGGGCGCCGCAGGCGAAGTCCGGCCGGTGCCGGCCGACGTGGTCGAGTTGCTCCGCACCCACCTCGCGGGCCAGTTCGAGCGCGCTAACGTCATCCTCTTCACGGGGGCTGGCTTTTCCAGCCAGGCGAAAAACGCGGCTGGCCGCCCCGTTCCGACTGCCCAAGAGTTGCGTGATCAACTTTGGGGACTCTGCTTTCCCGGGCAGCCGGTCGACGAAACGAGCAGCCTCCCTTACCTGTATGAACACGCCCTGGTCAGGCATATGCCCGCGTTGGCGGAGTTACTCAGAACAGAGTTGTCGGTTGCAGCCGATAGCCTGCCCACGTGGTACGAGCAAGCATTCTCATTGCCGTGGTTCAGGTGCTACACCCTGAACGTGGACGACCTTGAGCTGGCGTCGGCTCGGCGATTTGCGCTGCCGAGACGGGTGGTAGCCATCTCCGCTACCGCTGCTGTTCCCCAGCGGGAGGCGCATGGTTCTCTGAACTCGGAACTCGAGGTCGTGCACCTGAACGGCACCCTCGACGATGCTCCTGCCGACACCACGTTTTCGCCAACCCAATACGCGGAGCGACTCGCGGCGAACGATGTGTGGTACTCGAGATTGGCTTCCGACCTCGTCACTCGTCCGTTTGTCTTTGTCGGCACCCGACTCGATGAGCCGCCGCTCTGGCAGCACATTGAACTGCGCGCACAGCGAGGCGCCACCCGAGGGCTCCGGGAAATGCGCCCTCGATCCTATCTCGTGACACCGCACCTGGATCAGGCGCGTCTGGCACTACTCGCCGAGTTCAACGTGGTGTGGGTACCTCTCTCCGCCCACGAATTCGTGTCGTTTGTCGCACGGGAGTTGGCCGCTCAACGGACGACTGGATTGGAATTGATCGCCCGGGTGGCCGGGCCCCGAGGCACGCGCCCCGCCCAGCTCCCCGAAGTGGATCAATTGGCGGCTAACGCCGACCAACGGACCGACTTTCTACTGGGGCAGGAACCCGTTTGGGCGGACATCGTGTCAGGACGGGCCGTTCCGCGAGGAGTCGACGAGCGAATCCACGGCGCCGTCGAAGTCTTGAGAGCCGCTCAGGGCGGGCTGGTTTCAGTTGCGGGGACAGCAGGTTCGGGAAAGAGCGCCGCTCTGATGCGTGAGGCACTGCGCCAGTCGGCCGCCGGACGACGAGTCGCTTGGATCGAGCGGGAGTCCGAGTTCACCCCGCGAGAGATTCGCGAGCGCATGTCGTCAAGCGAGGGACCCGACATTCTGGCGATTGATGATGGCGAGGCTTTTGGGGCCGAACTCGCATCTATCGTCCGAGAGTTGGCCTTGACCAACCGGCCGCTTGTGGTCATTGCGGCAGTTCGCGCTGGCCGCGCAGATCAGGTCCTCAACCCGGCAAGGCTCGGAGCGACGCCTCACACCGAGATCGGCATGCCGCCCCTGGAGGACGGAGACATCGACAACCTATTGGATGCCCTGGACCGGGACAACAGGCTAGGCGTCCTCCGAGGCATGAATCGCGAGCAGCAGCGATTGGCGTTTCGCGAACAGGCCGGACGCCAATTACTCGTTGCGCTATACCAAGCGACTTCCGGGCGCCGATTCGAGGAGAAGGTCGTCGAGGAATTCGAGGAGCTGGAACCGAGCCAGAAGGTGGCCTACTCGCTCGTCGTCGTGGCTTCGGCTCTCGGGTATAGCCTTTCTCCGGATGAGGTGCTGCTGGCTTCCGGGGACCGGACCAATACGACGCTCAATGTCCTAGATAGACTCGTCGCTCGCCACATCGTGGTACCGGCAGGCGATGGAACGCGTCTGCGGGCGAGACACCGGGTCGTTGCAAGCCTCCTCCTCGACGAGTTGCGACGACGCGGTCAGCTCGCGGACGTCATGCAGGGCCTGGCACTCGTGGCCGCTACCAAAGTCAGTAGAGGCCTACCGAGGTCCGCTCGTGCGTGGCGCTTCCTGCGTGGAGTGATTAGCCATGACTTTCTCATGAAGACGGTCGGAGTGGAGGTTGCGAGGAACATCTACGGGGGAATCGAGGGGAGTCTTGCCTGGGACTACCACTATTGGCTGCAGCGGGGAAGTCTCGAGGTGGAGATCGGCAACGTAGCCCTTGCGGAAAACTTCTTGGCACAGGCGCGGGCGTTGTCGGCCGGCGACCCGTTCGTCGACAACGAATGGGCTTACCTGTTGTTCAAAAAGGCGCTTGCCGATCCGCGCGGCGTGGATGCCGAAAGCCTGGCGAACCAAGCACGGGCCTTGCTGGAGGATCTGGTCCGCACGCGCGGCGAGCTCGATTCATATCCCTATCACGTCATGGGCAGTCAAGGCCTCGCGTGGGCGAGACGGGGAATCCTAAGCACGGAGCGGAGGCACGAGTTCCTCAGGAGCCTGGTGGCCGTATTGGAAGAAGGCGTACGCCGCCACCCGCGGGTTGCCGAACTCGAGACACTGGCCGCGGATGTCAAGCGCGAATATCTGTCTGATGCGGTGCGCGACGATGAGTAGGCCTCGGCGGGCCCCTTCGACGGTGGAGTCGTCGCGCTCACCGGCCGCGTGGGTGCCGAAACGCCTCTGCATCCGCGCGGCGAGGACGCGACGCTACCTCGGCAGCGTCGCCTCGCCGAAGTCGCGGTCGGTTGGTGAACTGAAGTCAGGGGGCGCGGGCGTAGCCTCCGGCGAAGCGGCTACGGGGGGAACGGGCAGCTTCGGCGCTCCTGCGGTCCATGCGCGCAGCTGCTGGACGGCTGATCGGTAGAAGTCGATCGCTTGCTGCCTCGACTCGTGGACAAACGAGCCCTGGCCCTTTCCACGCTTGGCGCCGAGGTCCCTTGCCAAGGAAATCCTGAAGGAGCGAGGTTCGCGTTTCGCGTCCGACGGAAACAGCAACTTGTCCGGCTTCTCGCGGGCATCCTTCAGTGTCGCGGCTGTTGTTTCCTTCGCGTTCGGATACCGGACCTCGAGCTGAAGGTTCTCCGGCGCATCCCTAAGCTGGCGAAGGACCCATGCAATCCGGGTCTTGGGCCGCCCGTCACGCGGGGCCGGGAGTTCGACGCTCGTCGTGAAGAGTCGTGTGCGGAAGTCGGCACCGAGATCAATCCATGCCGCTGCATCGGGGACTCTGATGTGGGCGCGAAGATGCCCGTCCTCCACGAGCGACGCCACGAGAGCGTCGCGTCTTGCAGGCGGCTCCATGTTTCTGGGCCAGACCGGCTCAACCTGGCGACCCAGGTCCTGGCAAAGTCCCAAGGCGAGGTACTGAACGAACTCCTCCCACCTCCCGGCAACGTCCCGAACACCGGCGTCTGCGGCTCGAAGGGTGCCGGCTCGGCCGCCATCCCGAACGGCAACCCACTTGTCACCCATATCGTTGAAGCCGCCGGCGCCCGCGCGCTCGTGATCGAGATAGGCAATTAGCTCTCCCAGGATCCATGCCTGGTCGGTGTCGGCGATACCGTGATGCTTGTGCTCTAGAACTGCCTCGGTCATGACCTGCCACCACGACAGGTGCCGCATGGCGATGTTCCTCAAGCGACGAGCATCCACCGCGACGGGGCTCTCGCTCGGAGAGGACGTGATCTGATTCGAGATCGTGAGGACGGCGTCGAATCCGTTCGCGCGGGCAAGGTCCAGGTAGCGGGTGACCTGGTCGGCCTTGAGCTCGACACCGCTGGTCTTGACCTCGACGAGGCATACCCAGCGGGTCTTCCCACGCTCGACGACCACCGCGCCATCCGGAATCGACAACTTCTCGTCCTGATCCTGGAACCGGATTTCGGTGTAGGTCATGATCCGGCCCGCAGGAGCCCCGGCGTGCTGGATGATGGCTCGGCCGAACTGCGGGACGGCCTGCATCACCGCGAGTAGCGAGGAGGTCGCCCTCTGCTCTTGCTCCTCCTGACCGCCGATGCCCGTCGTTGGGATCAGACGAGCAGGGCGCCATGTCTCCTCGGGCTTGGGCGTAGCTTTCGGCATGGCCTTTGGTCCAGCCACCGGTCCCCTCCACTCACTCGGCCAACCATCATAGGTGGCTCGACAAGCACCAGTTGACAAGTCCAATGGGCCCTTCTTGGCGCGTGGCATAGGCGAGCTACAGCGAAGCGCGGACCTGATCGAGGGTGCGGTGGGCCTGGTTCATGTGGAAGCGGTCGTGGCCCGCGATGAGGCGGAACGTCAGCTCGTAGCTCTCGGGACCGCGCTCGGAATGGATGCCGTAGCGCGACCGATCCTCGACCGGCGCCCTGCGCCAGAGCGCGAGGTTCGCGGTGCGCAGAGCCAGGTGGAGGGCGAGCAATTCCTGCGGATCGGCGTCGCGGTGGCGGAGGCGCGAAGCCCAGAGGTCCTGGTCGTAACCGGGGATCGGCGGAGTGTCCTGGGCGAGGATCCAGCGGTACCGGCCGCTCGCGACGAGCTCGGCGTCGGTGATGTGCCCAAGAAGCTCCACGACCGACCACTCGCCGGGCGCCGGCGGCGTGCGCAGGTCGGATCCGGCCTCGGCGATGAGCTCAGGGAGCTCGGTGAGCGTCCCCGACTGGACCTCGGCCGGGTCGTCGTCGCCGAGGAGGCCCAGGAGCATCGCCTGGTAGGCGTTCGGCTCGGCGACAGGATCGGGGCTGCGCCGCAGGGTCTTCATCGCGAGCTCAGCTTCGCGGTCGGCGGTTTCGCTCTTCCTTCGGCGGGCGCGGCTCGTGCCCCGGGCGGGGCGGGCGGGGCAGCGTTCCGGGGGCCATGTCCGGGGCTCGCTCCTGGGGCGGCCGGGCGCGGGCGGCCTCGACCGCGGTCGCGAAGCTCTTGGCCGTCTCGGCGGGGAGACTCCCCAACCAGGCCGCCTCGATCTCCTTGATCCGCGTCGTCTCGGCGGCGCGCCGCTCATTTTCGAACTTCGAGTGCTTCGTCAACGCAAGTCCTCTCGTGATACAGCGTGCCAAAGCAAAAGGCCGCCCGCGGTGATGCGGGCGGCCTCTCGAGGCGGATTAGGCCTTCGTAACGTCCTTCGCGCGGGGCCCCTTCGGGCTCTGCTCGATCTCGAAGGAGACCTTCTCTCCGCCGACGAGGCGGTCGAAGTCCAGCGAGGAATTGAGGCCGTCACGATGGAAGAAGTATTCCTTCTGATCGTCGGCGGCGATGAAGCCGAATCCGCGATCGGAAACAACCTTCTTGATGGTTCCGGTGGTCACATTGACCTCCACGTCTTCTCGAACGACAGACTGCAGACGAGCGGTCAGTTCGAGAAGGGGGTCGACCACACGAAGCACGTCATAAGTCAATGACGAGCGAGCAGCGTAGCACATCTGTTCGAGAAAGGCCAACCCTGATCGGGGGCGCGGCCGGGCCGATGGTGCCCGCGGGCACCATCGGCCACACTTGGGAGCGTGGTGACGACCGAATCGCCTCGTTCTGCGGCGGGAAGATCCTCCAGCTGGGCGATTGATCCGTCCGCGGTAGACTCGCCCTTCCGCTCGGAGGCATTGCGGCCATGACGACCGTCGGACAAGAGAAGGCGCCCCCCGGCGAGGGCAAGCCCGTCTCGGTCCTCACCTGCCGCAACTGCGGAGCGAAGAACCGGATCGCGCCGAGCGAGCGCGGTGCGCCGCATTGCTCCGTCTGCGGCAAGCCTCTCCCGTGGGTCGTCGACGCGAACGAGGCGACGTTCGAGATCGAGGCGAAGGCGTCGCCGACGGTCGTCGTCGACCTCTGGGCGCCGTGGTGTGGGCCGTGCCGGATCGTCAGCCCGATGCTCGATCAGCTCGCCCGCGAGAGCGGCGGCCGGCTGAAGGTCGTGAAGGTCAACGTCGACGAGAACCCGGTCCTTGCCCAGCGGTTCAACGCGATGAGCATCCCGACGCTCGTGGTGATGAAGGACGGCCAGGTGGTTCACCGGGTCGTCGGGGCTCTGCCGAAGCCCCAGCTCGAGGCCCAGATCGCGCCCCACCTCAAGCCCCCGAAGTCCCCGACGCAGGAGGCCGCCCCACAATGAAGATCGGAGCGATCGTTCCCCAGGGCTGGCAGGGCGAGTACGACGGCTGGGACCCGCTCGACGCGTGGCGGCGAACGGTCGAGGTCGCGAAGCAGGCGGATCGGCTCGGCTTCGAGTCCATCTGGCTGTTCGACCACTTCCACACGGTCCCCCGCCCGACCGACGAGATCACGTTCGAGTCGTTCACGTCGCTGTCGGCGCTCGCCGCCCAGACCGAGCGGGCGCGCCTCGGCCACATCGTCATCTGCACGGCGTTCCGCAACCCGGCACTCACCGCGAAGATGATCTCGACGATGGATTCGATCTCCGGGGGCCGGATGGACCTGGGGATCGGCGCCGGCTGGAAGCGCGACGAGTGGATCGCCTACGGCTACGGCTTCCCGGAGACGAAGGAGCGGCTCGCGGCGCTGGCCGACCACCTCGAGGTCATCACCCGGATGCTCGCGGGCGACAGGCACCAGCACGCGACGTTCAAGGGCAGGTATGCCGAGGTGAAGGACGCGATCAATGTCCCGAAGCCGATCCAGAAGCCGCGCGTCCCGATCATGGTCGGCGGCAACGGCCCGAACGTCACGTGGCGCCTCGCCGCGAAACACGCCGACGAATTGAACGTCGATGGGATGTCCCCGGAAGACGTCAAGGCGGCGCTGCCGGTCATCCGGAGCCGCTGCGAGGAGATCGGCCGCGACCCGGCGAGCCTGCCGGTCTCGGTCCACGTCTGGCCCTCGGTGCTGGCGAAGGCGGGACGGGCGAGAGTCGAGCAGCTTGCGGCGTACCGCGAGGTCGGTGTGAGCCGGGTGATGACCCTGCTGCACGCGTCCGCGACGTCGGACGAGGCGCTCGAATCGCTCGCGGCGGACGCGCGCGCAGCCGGGGTCGAGATGGCCGAGGGAGCTACAGCGACCGTTCGATAGCGCCAGGCGGGCGCGAGGCGCACACTGAGGCTCATAGACACTCGACCACGCTTGGAGGACGTCGCCATGGCCAGGAAGTCGGCCGCGGGTAGCGCGAGCAAGACCCGTCGCGCAGCGGAAAAGTCCAGCGCGAAGCGCGGGAGCCAGTCTGACGGCTTCGCGCGGACGAACGGGCGACGCATCTCCCCCACCCCGAGGCTGAGCCGGCCGAGCGGTGAGGTTCAGAAGTTCGGGACGCTCCGGCTCATGCCGATCGCACTCGATGCGCGTGCCCGGGCCCAGACCTCGCAGATGCTGAACGTCATCCTCGCCGACACGACGATCCTCTACTCGCTTTACAAGAAGCACCACTGGCTCGTCGCCGGCCCGACGTTCTACCAGCTCCACCTCCTGTTCGACAAGCATGCCGAGGAGCAGTCCGGGCTGATCGACCTGCTGGCGGAACGCGTCCAGACCCTCGGCGGGATCGCCGTCGGCGACCCGCGCCACGCCGCCGAGCTGACGACGATCGACCGGCCGCCGAACGGGGCCGAATCGGCGCCGGACATGATCTCCCGGACGCTCCGGGCCCACGAGGTGGTCATCGAGAAGACGCGGCGGGCGATCGACGCAACCGAGAAGAACGAGGACTGGGGCTCGAACGACCTGCTGATGGGCGACGTGCTGCGCGCGAATGAGCTCCAGGTGTGGTTCCTCTCGGCGCACGTCGTCGACATGCCGCTCGTCGAGGACGACTGACAGACAGGCGGCTTGTTCGCTGCAGGGCGACAGATTCGTCCGTTCAGGGCGTCCATGGACGGGCCGCTCGCTTCAGGGCGACAGATCTGTGCGGAATCCCGCCACGGGTGCCCATGATGGGTCCGCCAGGCTTGGCGATGGCCCGGCGGACCCGAACTCGCGTCGCACCGTTCGCTTGCAGCGAACAGCTGCGCGTCCGAGGCCTTGGGAGCGCGCCTGGAGGCAACAATTGTCAACTGGAGGCGAGCAGCTCCGCTTCCGCCAACCGAATCGGACCCTGAGGGATGCCCGAGTTCGCCGCTCCCGACTACCAGCTCGCGCGACTCGTCATCGAGCGCGGGCTCGGGGCGATCTACCTGATCGCATTCGTCGTCGCGCTGCGCCAGTTCCCGGCGCTCGTCGGTGAGCGCGGCCTCGACCCGGCGAACCGGATCATCCGCGGGACGCGGTTCTGGCAGACGCCGAGCCTGTTCCACTGGCGCTACTCGGACCGCCTCCTCCGGGCGGTGTCGTGGGTCGGCATCGTCGTGTCCGGCGCGATCGTCCTCGGGCTCGCCCAGCGGGCCCCGCTGCCGGTCACGATGCTGTGCTGGCTCGTCCTCTGGGCGCTCTACCTGTCGATCGTCAACGTCGGCGGGCGGTTCTACGGGTTCGGCTGGGAGACGCTCCTCCTCGAGGCGGGCTTCCTCGCGATCTTCCTCGGCAACGCCGAGGTGGCGCCGCCGTGGCTGGTCATTCTCCTGTTCCGCTGGCTTGCCTTCAGGGTCGAGTTCGGGGCGGGCCTCATCAAGCTCCGCGGCGATGCGTGCTGGCGGCAGCTGACCTGCATGGAGTGGCACCACGAGACCCAGCCGCTGCCGAACCCGCTGTCGTGGTTCTTCCACCACCTCCCCCGCCCCGTCCACCGCCTCGAGGCGATCGGCAACTTCGTCGCCCAGCTCGTCCTGCCGTTCGGTCTGTTCCTGCCCCAGCCGTTCGCGTCGGTCGCCGCCGTGCTCCTGATCGCCACCCAGCTCTACCTCGTGGTCAGCGGCAACTACGCCTGGCTCAACTGGATCACAATCGTCGTGGCAGCCGCGGGCATCGCCGACCAGGTCGCGCCGGAGGCCGTCCGCTCGGTGCTGGGAATCGACGCCGCCTTCAGCGGCTTCGTCGCGCCGCCGGGCTGGTTCGTCGTCGCGGTCCTCGGGCTCACGCTCGCAGTCGTCGTCCTGAGCTACTACCCGGTTCGCAACCTGCTCAGCCGGTACCAGGCGATGAACGCGTCCTTCGAGCCGTTCCACCTGGTCAACACGTACGGGGCGTTCGGGACCGTGGGGCGGACCCGCTACGAGGTCATCGTCGAGGGCACCGACGCCGAGGAGCTGAGCGACGTCACGGTCTGGCGCGAGTACGAGTTCAAGGCGAAGCCGGGCGGCGTGCGGCGGATCCCGCCCCAGGTCGCGCCGTACCATCTCCGCCTCGACTGGCTCATGTGGTTCCTGCCGCTCTCGCCGGCCTACGGAGAGGGCTGGTTCCCGGCGTTCCTCAGCCGCCTGATCCTGGGAGACCCGGCCATCCTTCGCCTCCTTCGCCACAACCCGTTCCCCCAGCGGCCGCCGGTCTACGTCCGCGCTCGCCTGTTCCGCTACCGGTTCACGACGTGGGCGGAGCTGCGGGCGACCGGCGCCTGGTGGGATCGGTCCTATGCCGGGGTGTTCGTCCCGCCACTCCGCTTGCGCCACGCGGACCTGGGTGACGATCCGAAGGGGCTCGTGTGAGCCCCACCTCCGAGGTCCTCGACGCGGTGGTCGTCGGGGGCGGCCCGAACGGCCTCGCGGCCGCGATCGCGCTCGCGCGCGAGGGCCGCTCCGTCCGCCTGGTCGAAGGCGCGCCGACGGTCGGCGGCGGGGTGCGCTCGGCGGAGGTGACGCTGCCCCGTTTCGTCCACGACGTGTGCAGCTCGATCCACCCGTTCGGGCGAACGTCGCCGTTCTTCGCCTCGCTCGATCTCGGCGCGCGGATCTCCTGGATCGACCCGCCCTACAGCCTGGGACACCCCCTCGACGACGGGAGCGCGGTGCTCGTCGAGCGCGACGTCGACGCGACGGCCTCGCGGCTGGGGCGGGACGCGGACGCGTACCGTCGCCTGTTCGGATGGCTCGTGCAAGACTGGGATTCCCTCCTGCCCGATCTCCTCGGCCCGTTCCACGTCCCGCTCGAAGCGGCCCGCACGCTGCGCCTCGCCCGGTTCGGGCTGCTGGCGATCCGTTCCGCAACGTCGATCGCGCGGCGCTTTCGCGGCGAGCCCGCGCGGGCGCTGCTCGGCGGGGCGGCCGCACACTCCCTCATCCGCCTCAGCGAGCCGACTAGCGCCGCCGCCACGCTCGTCATGCTCGCGAGCGCACACGCCGACGGCTGGCCGTTTCCGGAGGGCGGCGCCGGGCGGATTCCGGACGCCCTCGCCGCGGAGCTGAAGCGGCTCGGTGGATCGATCGAGACGGGGCGGCTCATCACCCGGATCGACGAGCTGCCGCCCCACCGGGTCGCGCTGTTCGATGTCGCGCCGCGCCAGTTGCTCGCGATCGCGGGCTCGCGGCTGTCCGGCGGCTACCGGCGCGCTCTCGAGCGGTTCCGCCACGGCCCGGGCGTGTTCAAGCTCGACCTGGCGCTCGACGGGCCGATCCCGTGGCGGGCGGCCGAGCTGGGCCGCGCGGGCACCGTCCACCTGGGCGGCTCGTTCGAGGAGATCGCGCGGTCCGAGGCGGAGGTCGCCGCGGGCCGAACATCGGCGAACCCGTTCGTCCTCCTCGCCCAGCACAGCCTGTTCGACCGCACCCGCGCCCCCGAGGGGCAGCACACCGTCTGGGCGTACTGCCACGTCCCGAATGGATCCGCGGCGGACATGACGGAGCCGATCCTGTCCCAGATCGAGCGCTTTGCGCCGGGCTTCCGCGAACGCATCCTCCTGAAGACCCCGACCGGACCCGCCCTGCTCGAGGCGTACAACGCGAACAACGTGGGTGGCGACATCGCCGGCGGGCGGAACGACCTCCGGCAACTCTTCACCCGACCGTCGTTGCGGCTCTTCGACCCGTACTCGACTCCGGATCCGGGCATCTTCCTGTGCTCCGCATCGACCCCACCGGGCGGCGGTGTCCACGGGATGTGCGGCCTCCACGCCGCTCGCTCGGCGGGTCGCCGTTTCGGCTCATGACCCAGTTGCAAGCGAGCCTGTCATGCAAACGCAAGCGCGCTTGACTCGAAATTCCACGCTGCGCTAGGATTTCGCCGATGGATCTGGGTGCACTGACGAGCGGCCTCCTGACGGGCCTGCGGGAGGGCGTCGAAGCCGCTCTCATCGTGAGCATCGTTCTCGCCTACCTCGCGAGGACGGGCAACCGGCAGCACTTTGGCCGCATCTGGCTGGGTGCCGGCGCCGCAATCGCATTGAGCGTGGCGGTCGGCGTGGCGCTGTTCGTGACGATCGGCGGATTCGAGGAGCCGTACGAGCAGATCTTCGAGGGCATCGCGATGCTCGTAGCCGCGGCCGTCGTCACGTGGATGCTCTTCTGGATGCGCCGCCAGGCCGCGTCGGTCAAGGGTGCGCTCCATGCGGCGGTCGACCGGGTGCTCAACGAGGGGACCGTGTGGGGCCTCGTCCTCCTCGCGTTCACGGCGGTCATCCGGGAGGGGATCGAGACGTCGCTGTTCCTCGTGGGCCAGGTGAACTCGGCGGACACGGCGGCGCCGTCCGTCCTCCTCGGGGCCGTGATCGGCCTTGCGATCGCGGTGCTCCTCGGCTGGGGCTTCTATCGCGGTAGCCGCCGGATCAACCTCGCATCGTTCTTCAAATGGACCGGCGTCGGGCTCATCTTCATCGCGGCCGGCCTCCTGAGCCACGCGATCCACGAGTTCATCGAGGTGGGGGTCATCCGGTTCGGAACCCAGACCGCGTTCGACATCAGCGCGATCCTGCCCCACGACGACGCGAGCGGGAACCTGATGGGCCAGTTCCTCCGGGCGCTGTTCGGCTACACGTCCACGCCCGAGGTCACCACGCTCGTCGTCCACGTGGCGTACGTCGTCAGCGTGCTGGCGCTCTACCTCCGCCCGACGGCGCCGCGGCCGCCGCTCGTGACACAGCCTTCGGCCGGCCCTGAGGCCGGCCCCGCGCAGACCTGACTCGGCCGGCCCCGGTAGCGGGTCGCCGCGGGGGTGGCTCGAGCAGCTCGGCCTCGCCCTCGAGGATCACCGCGTCCATTCCACCGTCGAGGTGCACGGCGACCTGCGGATTGGCCGCAATATCGCGGGCCCAGCGGGTCTCCGGGCTGCCGCCGACGTACAGGACACCGTCGAGGTAGATCCCGTCGAGCGGCCGCACGCGCGGCTTGCCACCGGGTCCCGATGTCGACATCCAGTAGACCGTCGCCTCCGCCAGCCGCTGCTCGACGTGGCTCCACGGGACAAGCGCGCCACCCGACTTCGGGACTCCGTATTCCTTGGGCATCCTCGGGCGATCGACGCGTGGTGTGGCGCGTTCCGGCATGCAGCCTCCTCGCGGCGAATCGTCGCACAATCGGGCGAACCAATCGGAGGAGGTACTTGTGGGAAATCTCGTCGACCTCGAAGCGGTCCAGCCGTTCGACGTATGGGGCGATGCCGTGCGCGCCCGGAAGATCGAGGGCGAGCGGCTGACGCTCGCCGTGGTCGAGCTCGGGCCGGACGCGCTCGTGCCGGAGCACCGCCACGAGAGCGAGCAGCTCGGCATCTGTATCGAGGGCAGCATCACGTTCACGATCGACGGCGAGACCCGGGAGCTCGGGCCCGGGGGAACGTGGCGAATCCTGTCGAACCGGCCGCACGTTGCCCGCGCCGGGCCGCAAGGCGCGATCGTCATCGACGTATTCGCCCCGACCCGCTCCGACTGGGCGTTCGCGCTCCTGGAGCCGCGGAGCCCGGTCTGGCCGAGGCGCGGGCGGTGACGCTCTACCGGCTCCGCGACACCGAGCCGCTCGTCGCTCCGACGCTCATCGCCGCGTTCGACGGCTGGATCGACGCGGGCGGCGCCTCTACCGCGACCGCGGGCCGGCTGGCGGACGGGGCGGGAATCGTCGCGACCTTCGACGCCGACGTGCTGTACGACTACCGCGCCCGCCGGCCGACGCTCGACATCGTCGACGGCCGCCTGTCCGAGCTGACGTGGCCCGAGCTCTCACTCCGCCGGACTCGGGTTGGCGAGCGAGACGTGCTGGTGCTGAGCGGAGCGGAGCCGGACTTCCACTGGCAGGAGCTGGCCGACGACCTGATCGAGCTGGCGGGCCGCCTGGGCGTCGCCGAGTGGATCAGCCTCGGGGCGATCCCGGCGGCCGTGCCCCATACCCGGTCCGTGCCGATCATCGGTTCGGCCTCCGGCACGGGGCTGCTCCGCGGCGGCGTCCAGCCCGGGCCCGAGGGCCGCCTTCGCGTCCCGTCGGCCGCGATCTCCGTGCTCGAGCTGGCCGCCGCGCGGTCCGGGATGCCGGCTCTCGGCTACTACGCCCAGGTTCCCCATTACGTGTCCGGCCCGTACGCCCTCGCCGCCCTCGCGCTCCTCCGGGCGCTCGGGCGCCACCTCGAGGCGGAGATCCCGGAGGGCGAGCTCGGCGAGGAGGCCGTTCAGCTTCGGAAGCACCTCGATGCCGCGACGGCGGAGGACGAGACGACCCGCAAGTATGTCGAGCGGCTCGAGGCGATGGTCGACGAGGCGCGGCTCCCCTCGGGCGACGAGCTCATCTCCGAGATCGAGCGATTCCTCCGCGAGCGCGGCGGCGAGGGCAGCCAGCGACCCTGAGCCGCTGAGGGTCAGCGCTCCGTGACGACGACGAGCCGGTCGAGGCCGGATTCCGCGCCCCAGACCTCGCCCGGCCGGCCGAGGATCTGGCGAATCGTGGAGTTCCCATCAGGCAGCGGGATCGAGGAGAACCCCTCGGTCGCCGGGTCGAAACGAACGATCGCGTTGGCGCCCCAGTCGGTCAGCCAGACGATGTCGCGGTCGTCGACGTAGACCGCATACGCCTGGGGACCGTCTCCGGGGAGCCGCCACTCGCGCCACTCGCCCGTCGACGGATCGTGCATCCCGAGCTGGCCGGCGTTCCATTCCGCCACCCACAATCGGCCTCGCGAATCCGCCCACACGCGGCGGGCCCCCTGGCCGGCGGTCGGCGGTTCGACGACGGTCGCCGCGCCCGACGCCGTGTCGATCCGGGCGATGTGATTCCCCGCGAGCGACGCGTACCAGACGTCGCCGGCGGGGGTCGTCGTAATGCCGTACGGCCCGCGCCCGCGAGGCGCGTCGAACACGCGAACATCGCCAGTAGCGGGATCGACCCGACCATAGGCCCCGCCCTGGCCGGTGAACCACAGCACGCCGCGGCCGTCGAACGTGGCGGTGTTGAGATTGACGGTATTGCCGGGGAGCTGGAACGAGCGGACCTCCTCGGTCGCCGGGTCGACCCGAAGGATCGCGTTGGGGCCGCTGTCGGTGATCCATGGCGCGCCGTCCGGCCCCACGATCACGCCGTGTGGCGCGGACCGGCCGCCGAGGGCGATCTCGCGCACCTCGCCGGTCGCCGGGTCGAGCCAGCCGAGCGTCCCGTTGCGTTGGCCGGTGTACCACACGCCGCCGTCGGCGGCCGGCGCGACGTCGTGGGGATGCGACCCGGCCGTGACCTCGTACTCGCGGATCGAGAGGACAGGGTCGCGGGCGGGCGTCGCGGGGCTGGAGCCGGTCGGGCGAGGCGTCGCCTGCGAGGTCGTGGCCGTCGGAGCGGCGGGTTGACCGGTGGGCGAAGGCCCGGCGGCGCCACCGCATGCCGCGATGGCCAGGATGGTGATCGTGAGGAGCAGCGCCCGGATCCGAGTGCCTCGCAAGGTCCGCTCATTGTCCCCGATCCGGCCGCAAACCCCGTAGGCTGGGGGCCATGGCCGTCCTCGACCGCCACATTCGGCTCGCCGGGACGCGCAACCTGCGCGACGTCGGTGGCTACCCGGCGGGAGATGGCAGACGCACCCGCTGGCGAACGCTCCTCCGAACCGACGCACTCGATCGGTTGCCCGCGACCTCCCAGGCTGAGCTCGTGGGGCTTGGCCTGCGACAGGTCATCGACCTCCGCTGGCCGAGCGAGCTCGACGAGGCGCCGAGCGTGTTCCGCGCCTCCGGGGCCGTCCGGTATCGGAGCATCCCGCTGCTCGACGAGGACCCGGGGCCGGGCAAGAGCCTGGCCGACATCTACCGACTGATGCTCGACGCCCGGGGCCCCCAACTCGTCGAGGTCGTCCGAGCGCTCCTCACGCAAGGCGGCCTGCCGGCCGTCGTGGGGTGTGCCGCGGGCAAGGACCGGACCGGAGTGGCAATCGCCCTCGTCCTGGCCGCGATCGGCGTACCGACAGAGATCGTCGCCGGCGACTACGCGCTCTCGGCTGAACTGTTCGCGGCCGACGTCACGGACGAGCATCTCGTCGACTGGCGTGCGGCACCGGCCGTCGTCGACTGTGCGCCGGAGAACATGCTTGCGGCTCTCGAGCACCTCGAGCGGCGCCACGGTGGGGCCGCCGCGCTGCTCCTGCGGAACGGCCTGACCGACGCCGAGCTGGCCCGGCTCGCCGGGCTGCTCACGGAGCATCTCCCGGCCGACGGGGCGTAGCCCCCAGGACCGGACTCTTCGCGATCGCAACGCTCCTGCGACGGCCCCAGCGCACGCCCCGGCGCACCGTCAACGCCCGCGCGAGCACAATCCGCCCGGCCGCGCCCGGCCAACCGTTGCTCCCCGAGGTGCCCGATGACGTTCAATCCGAACCAGCCGCTCGATCCGGGCCAGGTCCGCGACCGCCGGGGTCGGGGCGGTGGCGGGGCGATTGCCGCGGGCGGGGGTGGCATCGCGCTCGTTATCGCCATCGTCTACCTGCTCCTCGGCGGCAACCCCGCCGACCTCGCGGGGATCGATCCCGGCGCCGGCACCGGTAACCAGCCGGATAACAGCACGCTCCAGCAGGAGTGCCGCACCGGCGCGGACGCCAACGAACGCCAGGACTGCCGGATCGTCGGCTACGTCAACAGCGTCCAGGCCTTCTGGAACACCGAGTTCCAGTCGCTCAACGAGCCGTACCAGGAGGCCGACACGGTTCTCTTCGAAGACCAGGTCTCGACCGCGTGCGGCGTCGCCAGCTCGCAGGTCGGGCCGTTCTACTGCCCGGCGGACACGACGGTCTACCTCGACCTCGGGTTCTTCCAGGACCTTCAGACCCGGTTCGGAGCCGAGGGCGGGCCGTTCGCCGAGGCATACGTCCTCGCCCACGAGTACGGCCACCACGTCCAGAACCTGACCGGCAACCTCACGCCGGGGCCCGGCCAGGAGGGCGCCGAAGGCCGTGCCGTCCGGACGGAGCTCCAGGCCGACTGCCTCGCGGGCGTGTGGGCGAACAACGCAGCGGAGACCGGCTACCTGCAGCCGCTCACGCAGGTCCAGATCGCCCAGGCACTCTCCGCCGCGGCGGCGGTCGGCGACGACCGGATCCAGGAGAAGACGCAGGGCCAGGTCGATCCGGAGTCGTGGACGCATGGCTCGGCGGAGCAGCGCCAGGAGTGGTTCCTGACCGGCTACGAACGGGGCGCCGCCGCCAACTGCGACACGTTCAGCGCCCCCCTCTGAAGCGCCGCGGGCCGAACCGACTGCGGAACCGGACCGAGATACCTGACGACAACTGTCATCAATTGCGGTAGGCTGAGGCGCGATGCGCGCCAGCCGGCTTGTCAATCTGCTCCTGCTGCTCCAGACACGGGGCGGGATGACCGCCGCGGAGCTCGCAGCGGAGCTCGAGGTCTCCGTCCGGACGGTCCATCGCGACGTCGAGGCACTCAGCGCGTCGGGGGTCCCGATCTACGCCGAGCGCGGGCCGCACGGCGGCGTTCGACTCGTCGACGGCTACCGGACCCGGCTGACCGGGATGACCGCCGACGAGGCAGAGGCGCTGTTCCTCTCGGGCCTGCCCGGGCCGGCCGCCGAGCTGGGCCTCGGGACGGTCGTCGCCGCCGCGCGCCTCAAGGTCCTGGCCGCGCTCCCACCTGAGCTGCGTGCCCGCGCGTCCCGCCTCGTCGAGCGATTCCACCTCGACGCCGCCGCCTGGTTCCGCGCGGGCGAGCCCGTCCCCCATCTCCCCGCGTTGTCGGAGGCGGTCTGGTCGATGCGACGGCTCCGGATCTCGTACGAGCGGGGCGACGTCACGGTCGAACGACTGCTCGAGCCGCTCGGGCTCGTGCTCAAGGCCGGTGTCTGGTACATCGTCGCGGTCTCGGAGGGCCAGGTCCGGACATATCGCGCCTCGCGAGTCACCGCGGCGGAGCCGCTCGACGAACGTTTCGAACGGCCGGCCGACTTCGACCTCGCCGCGTTCTGGGCCGAGTCGAGCGCGGCCTATGAGCGGGACGCGCCGCGCGTCGAGGTGACGATCCGGATCGCCCCGAACCGGCTCGACCAGCTGGCGGACGAGGTCGGCAGCCGGGCGGTGCAGGCTGCGGAGCGCCTCGACGAGCCAGATCCGGACGGCTGGCTTCGGCTCCGCCTCCGACTCGACTGGCCGGGCGAGGTCCCCGCCCGGCTCCTCGCGGTCGGCGCCGATCTCGAGGTGCTCGCGCCTGAGGAGACGCGCCGCCGGGTCGTCCGGCTCGCCCGCGCCGTTGCCGAGCGCTACGCCGGCGTCGAGGCCGGCGCCTAGCGCGTCCGGCCGCGTGCCGGGAGGCCCAGCCAGCTGCCGCCGGCCGGGCGACTCCCCGTTGTTTCGATCATTCGCGGCTCGAGGGCCGTCACCTGCAGGCCGCCGGTGGCGATCGCTTCAAGCGCGTCCTGGAGCAGCCCGCGCTGGCGCATCCGCTCCTCGATATCGCGCTCCCGGTCCGCCTGGATCGTCCGTCCAAGCCCCTCGATCAGCATCTCCAACCTCGGCTTCCTGCGATCCCCACGACCGCGTCATCTCACCCCGAAGACTAGCCGAGGAACATGCCATTTCCCGTCATGTTTAGGCAGCCGAGGCCGATCCGGGTCAGGTCGCGAGCCCCTCGATCTCGACCTCGATCAGCGGGCTCCAGCGAACCATCGACTCGACGTCGGTGCGGCCCCAGGCCCGGGCGATCCGGCGGAGGACCGCCTCGCGCTCGGCCGGGTCGACGAGGATGCGGGCTCGAGCCGGCATGTCCGCCTCGACCGGTCCCTTCAGGTGGAATGTCATCGCCGGATCGGCGTCGAGGTTCGCCAGCCAGCTCCGGCGCTGCCTGCTGGGCAGCCCGGAGATGTAGATCCGGCCGTCGATGTTGTGGAACACGACCTCGATCCGGCGCGACCGGCCGGATTGCCGCCCGGTGGTGGTGATGTCGACCCTGTGGCCGCGGGACAGCGCCCGCCTGACCCTGTCGTCATCATCGGTCAACGGTTGTTCGCTCCGGGTCACGCATCTGCTCCGAACCAGCGGACGACATAGCCGGCGAGCCGCTCCGTGCCGTCCTCGAATCGACGCGACGACACGTCGAGCCAGAGCACATTGACCCAGGCGATGCTCTCGTCGGCGAATCGGAAGATGACACTGCCGGCCGGTCGAGCACGGTCGAGCATCCCCCGCGGACAGTCGAAGTCGTTGCCGCAGATGAGACTGCGCGATGCCGTCGCCGACGTGATCGGCGGGTAGCCGGTGTCGAGGGCGAGCTGGGCCGCCCGGACGGTGTTGCGGCACGGGACAGCTCGGAGATCGCGACAGTCGGTCAGGCCGGCACTGACCGGTTCAGCCGTCGGCGCCGGGCTGGCGAGCGGCGAGGGGCCCGGAGCCGGCGCTGGACCGGCGATGAGCCCGGCCGCAACGATGGCGAGCGCGATGAGCGGCGGAACGAGGATCGGCCGGCGGGACCGTGGGATCGGGCGGGTCGGGACCTCGAAGGACATCGCAGCCTACCGGGACCGGGGCTTGCTCCCGCCGCGGGCGGCGCCGCCGCGCAGCGCGGCCTTCTGCGCGCGCTTGCCGGCCTGGTACTGCGCGAGAGCCTCGGCCGAGTCGACATCGCCCAGAGTCGGGTGCGTCGGCGCGACGTCCTCCCAGCCCGGGGGGCGAACACCGAACCGATTGACGAGGACGGCGAGGAGAGATTTCGCCTTCATGTCGCCGACGCCGGGCAAATCGAGCAAGCGGCGCTCGAGGTCGCGGCCGTCCTTCGCGTCGCGCCAGATCCGCGACGCATCGCCGCCGTACTCCTTCGTGATCATCAAGCACAGCACCTGGACCCGACCGGCCATCGCGCCCGGGAAGCGGTGGAGGGCGGGGCGCCGCTGGAAGACCTCGGCGAGCTCCGCAGGGTCGGTCGCGGCGATCCTCGCGGCGTCGAGATGGCCGAGCCGTCGGCGCAGCTCCAGCGGGCCCGAGAACGCCTTCTGGACGGTCACCTGCTGGTCGAGCGTGAACCCGATGAGGAGCGCGACCGGATCTTGGGCGATGAGCGCATCTGCCTCGGGGTCGCCGGTGAACGGGAGGCTGTCAGGAGTCGTCGGGGCCATGCTGGGCATGGTAGTCGGGAGGCGCCGACGAGGCGAGAGTGTTCCCCCCGGGCGACAGTTCGGAGACCGCACGCGGCACTGAGCCGGGTTTCGGGGTGGACCGGAGCCGTCGAGAGGCGTAGGATTCAGACCGCCAGAGGTGCCGAGCATGACCGACCACCGCAATCCGGAGCACCTGACCGGACGGAGCGCCTGGGGCCTTCACAGGGCGTCGACGCTGCCGATGACCGCGGATCAGTCGCGTGGCTCGAGCAACCTCGCCACCACGCCCCGAGCGGGCAACATCAGCACTGACACTCGCGCGGGCAGACCTGGGTGATCCGGGAGCAGCGAGGCGCGCCACGCCGGCGCTGACGGATCACCATCACAACAAGAAGGGACCCACGCCCGGTGCGGGCGTGGGTTCTTCAATTCGGCGGGGGTGACGTCTAGCGATCCAGAGAAGTCCGCCAGATTCGCACCAGGCGCCTACTAGCCGCCGAATCCAGGGGCCACATAGCCTGTGGCGGCTACCATTGCGCGGATTTCGGCTCGGAGGCGGGCCGCGGGCCCGTCTAGCGCGCGCGGTGCGCGTAGGTGACGGAAGTCGCTCGACTTGGGCTCGGGACGAATGTCCATGCGCGAAGCCTCGCCCGCCAGATCGTGTTCCCTACCCCACTCCGCGTCGTCCGCCGAACGCTCTGACGATCAGCGAGCCCGGGCGACCGGCGCCACGGTCGCGTCCGTCAGGCGCACGAGGTCGGCGGCGGCGAGCTCCAGCTGGAGCCCACGACGTCCGGCGCTCACGAAGACCGTCGGGTGCTCCGAGGCCGACGCGTCGACCACCGTGGGCAACGAGCGGCGCATCGCGAGCGGGCTGATCCCACCGACGACCGAGCCGCTGGCACGCTCCGCCTCCGCCGGGGCCGCCAGCACCGCACGCCGCCCGCGGAGTGTCTCGGCAAGCCGCTTCAGGTCGAGCTCGCGGCCGACCGGCACGACCGCCGCCACGAGCCGGCCGTCGAGCCGGGCAATGAGCGTCTTGAAGACGCGATCCTGCCCGACGCCGAGCGCCGCCGCGGCCTCTTCGCCCCATGCCTTGCGGTCCTGGCCGCGCGGATCGGCCAGGCCGGCCAGGTATTCGTGGACGGTGTGCGCGACGCCGGCCTTGCGAAGCGCGTCGATCGCGGGCGTCCCTCGGGCGACCATCGGGTCGATGGTACGACCGGAGACCCGCCAGGGGCGCCACGCGCGTTTCGGCTATTCTCCGGCCGCGAGACGCCCAGGGAGATTGATTGACCTTCGACACGCTCGGCCTGTCGCCTGACCTCGTCGCGATGGTAGCGGAGGAAGGCTACGACGAGCCGACACCCGTCCAGTCTGCGGCGATTCCGCTCGTCCTCGCCGGCCGTGACGTCCTCGCCGCCGCCCAGACCGGGACCGGCAAGACCGCCGCCTTCGTCCTGCCGATCCTCGACCGCCTCCGGCACCACGCGAACACGAGCTTCTCGCCCGCGCGCCATCCCGTGCGGGCGCTCATCCTCGTCCCGACGCGCGAGCTGGCGATGCAGGTCGATGAGAGCGTCCGGACGTACGGCCGGACGGTGCCACTCCGCCCGACGGTCGTGTTCGGGGGCATTCCTATCGAGCCCCAGATCAAGGCGCTCCGCGCCGGTGTCGAGATCCTCGTCGCGACGCCGGGTCGGTTGCTCGACCACGTCGGCCAGCGGACGGTCAACCTCGGCCAGGTCGAGATCCTCGTCCTCGACGAGGCCGACCGGATGCTCGACATGGGCTTCCTGCCGGACATTCGGCGGATCCTCGAGCTGCTCCCGGCCAAGCGCCAGAACCTCATGTTCTCGGCGACGTTCTCCGATGACATCCGGCGCCTGGCGGCGACAATCCTGCGCGACCCGGAGACCGTCGAGGTCGCCCCGCGGAACACGACTGTCGAGGGCATTCGCCAGCTCGTCTACCCGGTCGATCGCGACCGGAAGGAGGCGCTCCTCGCCCACATCATCCGGAAGGAGGATCTCCGCCAGGTCCTCGTCTTCACGAGGACGAAGCTCGCCGCCTCACGCCTCGCGGCGATCCTCGACCGGCAGGGCCTCGAGGCGGTGGCGATCCACTCCGACCGAACCCAGCCGGAGCGAACGCGCGCCCTCGAGGGGTTCAAGGCCGGCACGGTCCGCGTGCTCGTGGCGACCGATGTCGCGGCCCGCGGCCTCGACATCGAGGAGCTGCCTCACGTCGTCAACTTCGAGCTGCCGTGGAATCCGCAGGACTACATCCACCGGATCGGACGGACCGGGCGGGCGGGCCTGACCGGCGACGCGATCAGCCTCGTGACGATCGACGAGGCCGACCTCCTGCGCGGCGTCCAGCGGCTCTTGCGGATGGCGATCCCGTGGACCGTCGAGGAAGGCTTCGTTCCGTCACGTGACGCGGAGCCGCGCCCGCTCGGTCACGAACGGCCGCGCCACGAGGGGCCACTCCATGCAAAACCGCTCCGGAGCCGATCGCGGGCGGGGGGCCGCGACCGGCGCTGACGACGACGTCGGCGACGAGCGGTCAGGCCGGCTGGGCGTCCGGAGCCGGAGCCGGAGCGGAGGGTGCGTCCGTGGCGCCAGCGGCCGGTGTGGCGCCCGCGGCCGGGCCACCTGCCGCGAGAGGCGGCGGCGGCTCGGGCATCTCCATGTGGGCGCCGGGGAAGAAGAACCCGAGCATGATATCCGCGTCCACCCGATCGACGGAGTAGCGATTCACCAGGGCCCGCTCGTGGTTCGCCGTACCGGCGTTCGAGTCGGCCAGCAGGGAGACCTTGACGTCGCTCAGCAGGACGAACGTGCCCGTGGGTCGGGTGAGGGCCCGGCCCGGGTCGAACCCGGGCAGCGTCGCGAGATCGCCCCGGATCAGGTAAGGCCCGGCTTCGAGCCGGATCGGGTGGAACGCCGCGTGAACCGGGCCCGGCAGCTCCTCGTCGCCGGCCGCAAGCGCCAGGTCGTCAATGACGATCGTCGCCTCACCCTTGGTGGCGGGCAGCCCGCCGTCGAGCGGCGTCCACGTCGATTCGGTGACCTGGAGGCGGTCCGACGTCTCGAGCAGGTCACGCAGATGCTCGGGGCTGTCGATGACCCCGCCCAGAACACCTTCCTGAAGGTATGCGACGACCTTGATCGGCACTCCTGGCCCCTCGAGCAGGCCACGAGCATCGGCCATCCGGCGTGGGCGCGCCACGGGGAATCGGTACCCGCCGCACCACCCATTGGTCCCAGGGCAGGGCGCAATTGGTACCGCCGGTCACGAGGGATCGGCGCACACACCGCACGGGCTGGGCGGCGGGACGACGATCCGGAGCATCGTCCCGACGACGATGCCAGGATCGACCCGGCTCTGGTTGGTCAGGACGGCAATCGCGATGTCCTCTTCCGGGAGGTACCGAACGACGGTCCGGAAACCGAGGAAGCGGCCGCTGTGCCCGAGCGTCCGCAGGTCGTTGACGTCGAGGGCCTGGACGCCGAGCCCGTACGGGACCGACGGCTCATAGCCCGCCACCAGGTCGAATCCGCCGAGCATCAGCGCGAGGCCGTCCGAATCGAGGACCCGACCGCCGTAGAGCGCGCGCGCCCAGCGGGCCGTGTCGAGCGCCGTCGCCGCGACCGAGCCGGCGCCGCCTGACGCCGTCACGACGGATTTGAACGGCATGATCCCCGTGCCGTCGGCCAGGTCGATCGGCGGCAGGCTCGTCTTGAGGCCCGTGAACCTGTAGCCGTGGGCGGTCGGCCCGGCGGGCCGCTCTGCGCCCTGATAGAACGCGCTCCTCAGTCCGAACGGCTCGAAGTAGCGCTCCCGGAGCTGCTCGGCGAGCGGGCGGCCGTCGATCCGCTCCGCGATGAGCCCGAGGAACAGGTAATTCGTGTTCGAGTAGTGCCAGTCGGTCCCCGGCGGGAAGTAGCGCTTTCCGACGTAGCCGAGGGCCTCGGCCGGTGCCCAGCCGCGAGCACGATCGGCGAGGAGCGCGACGTCGATCCTCGGATTCTCGAAGTAGTCGCGCAACCCGCTCGTGTGGTCGAGCAGCATCCGGATCGTGATCCCGGCGAGCATCTTCTGGGCGGGGAGGTACTCGGTGGCCGCGTCCCCGAGGGTGAGGCGTCCTTCGGCCGCGAGATCGAGGAAGAGGGCCGCGATGAAGGTCTTGCTGATGCTTGCGATGGCGAATGCCGTGTCCGGCGTCACCCGCCGCTTCGCCGCGACGTCGGCCAGACCGCTCACGCCGGTCCACGTGGATCCGTCGTCGAAGACGATCGCGACCGACACGCCCGGGATCGCGTGCTTTGCGCGCAGCTCGTCGAGGCGCTTCTGAAGCGCGGCGACGATGCGCTTCGTGGGCCGGGGCCCGACCGGGGCCGAGGCCGATGGCCGAACCGTGGGGGCGGGTGACGGCTCAGGCGCGATGGACGGGCTGGCGGCCGGCGCCGAGCTCGCCGGCGGCGATGCAAGCCCTGTCAGGGGCCCAGGGCCGGCGGCCGGCCGCAGGCCGAGCAGCGCGAAGAGCGAGCCGAGGGCGATCGACCCGACGATGGCAGCGACGAGCAGCCCGCGACGCATGATGGAGGGACGATACCCCCAGGAGCGTCAGGCCTCCCGCGGCGCACGAGGCAACGTTGCCACCGGAGCAACGCGACCCACTCTTGTTGCCGCCGACGCACGTAACGGCAGCCGACGTGGCCGGGCCGTCCCGCGCGTTGCCTTGGTGGCAACATCCTGGCGGAGATCTGCCCTGGGGCCCGGTTTGGTGCCCGTGAGGCAACAGAATGACGGGTTGAGTCCTGGTCCGGCCTCGTGACGGGCGGTTACGTGCGTGTGCGGCAACAGCCGAAACGGAAAGACCGCCCCGGGCCAGTCGGGCCGGGGGCGGTCTCGTTTCGGGGGTCAGCGCGCGATCGAGGCCAGAAGGCCGAGTGCCCGCGCGATGCGATTGCTGTTCGGTGTGCGTCGAGCCTTCGCCACCAGGCGCCGGTACTCCGCCGCGCGGAGCTGGTCCTGCTGCCGAAGAGCCACTTCGATGTCCGATGGACGAAACACTGTTCGGCCTCCCTTCTCCCGGTCGGTGGACCGCCGGGTTAGTGAGTCCACATTGCGCTCGGCCGGGCGCGTGGACACCCGACGCCCGTGGGCAACCGGCATGGACGAACGTACGGAAGCCGTCTCATCCGGCCGGGTTGCGGCGACGACCCTAGGGCTTCGGGCTCTCCGCGACCTTATGCTCGACGGCCCAGAGGGCGGCCTGGGTCCGGCTGGCCAGCCCGAGCTTGCCGAGGATGTTCGAGACGTAGGTCCGGGCGGTCCGCTCGGTGATGAACAGCGCCGTCCCGATCTCCTTGTTGCTCATCCCCTGGCCGAGCAGGCGGAGGACGTCCTTCTCGCGGTCGGTGAGCGGCTCGACGAGGTCGTCGGCCGGGGCCTTCTTGTTGCGCATCCGCTGGGCGAGCATCCGGGCGACCGCGGGATCGAGGTGGACCTCCCCGGCGTACGCGGCGCGGATCGCCTGGGCCACCTCGTCCGCCTCGGCGTCCTTGAGGACGTAGCCGGAGGCCCCGGCCTCGAGGGCGGAGGTGACCTTGTCCTCCTCGATGAAGCTCGTCATCGTGACGATCTCGGTCTCGGGCAGCTCCGCCTTGATGCGGCCGATCGCCGTGATCCCATCCATGTTCGGCATCAGCAGGTCCATGAGGACGACGTCCGGCCGGTGGCGGCGGGCAAGAGCGACGCCCTCGCTGCCGTCGGACGCCTCTCCGACGACCTCGATGTCGTCCAGCTGATCGAAGAACGCGCGCAGCCCTTTCCGGACGACGGCATGATCGTCGACGAGCAGCACGCGGATCCGGGCGGATGCCTCCACGACGCTCCCCCTGGCAGCGGAACCGGTTAGGCGGGGCCGGACCGATGCCGGCAGCGTGGAGTCTAGCAAGGGACCGGACCGGTCAGTTCGCGGACCGCCGGCCCGCCACCAGGACAGCGTCGACGAGCTCCCGCGGACGGTAGGTCTTGCGGACGAACGCGTCCGCCCCGTCGACGATTGCGCCGTGCTCGAGGTCGTGCGACCAGCTCATCACGAGGACCCGGACGCTAGGCGCGAGCTCG
Source organism: uncultured Anaerolineaceae bacterium (assembly GCA_964626755.1). Taxonomy (GTDB): domain Bacteria; phylum Chloroflexota; class Limnocylindria; order Limnocylindrales; family CSP1-4; genus JACDAV01. The sequence goes on from CAZVGO010000028.1 coordinate 249,851, forward strand.
CGAGCGCGGGCGATGAACGCCTGGCCCGCATCGACCTCCGGCAGTCGCGGATCGACGACGATGACGTCGGGTGGATCGGCCGCGATGAGCGCCAGGGCGGCATCCGGCCGGCCGGCGCTGCCGACCACGACGCACTGGGGCCCGATCCCGAGCAGCCCGGCGAGACTCTCTCGTACACGCTCGTCCGCGTCGACCACGAGCACATTGAGAGGTCTGTCAGGGTCGAGCGGTGCGGTCATGGATCCACTGTGCGGCGGAGCCTGGGACCCGCCAATCGTCAAATGTCCGTCCCGGCCTGCGTCATTCGGCCGATCCCCTCCGGGGGACCGCGACTTCGATCGTCGTGCCGGCGCCCGGCCTCGAGCGCACCTCGAGCGTCGCGCCAACCTTCTCCGCCCGAGCCCGCATCCCGGCGAGGCCGAGGTGGCCGTCGGCGACCGACGACGGGTCGAATCCCTTGCCGTCGTCGACGACCCGGAGGCAGACGAGCGGCGGCTCGTCGACGAGCTCGAGGCGGACCTGCCTGGCGGCAGCGTGCTTGACGACGTTGTGGAGCGCCTCCTGGGCGATCCGGTAGAACACCTCCTCGATCACCAGCGGCAGGCGCTCCCCGAGCGCCTCGCCCTGGACGACGATCGGCAGGCCGATCCGTCCCTGGAGCGCCGCGCTGTGAGTCTTGAGCGCGTGGACGAGGCCGTCCTGCTCGAGGTTGCCCGGGCGCAGCTCGAAGATCAGCGCCCGCATCTCGGCGAGCGCCTCGCGCTGGAGATCGCGGAGCGAGGAGAGCTGTTCGCGCGCGGCCGCGGGGTCGCGGTCGAGGAGCAGCTCCGTCGTGCGGGTGACCAGGGTCATGCTGAAGAGCGCCTGGGTGACAGAGTCGTGGAGCTCGCGGGCGAGGTGGGCGCGTTCCTCGCCGGCCGCCAGCTCGCCGGCCTGCTGACGTAGCTCCCGCTCGAGCCGGTCGCGCTCGCTGATGTCGCGCGCGGCGCCGTGGATTCCCGCGAACTTTCCGTCATCGTCGCGCATGCCGATCGCGCTGACCTCGACCGGCAGGAGGCTCCCGTCACGCCGGCGGAGCGAGAAGCGGTGGACCTGCAACTGAGTCGGCTCGGCGACGAACGCCGCCCAGGCCGGCGCGGCGTCGGGAAACGACTCGGGTGAGATGAGCTCGGCGAAGTGGTGACCGACGAGCTCGTCCGGCCGCCAGCCGATGAGCCGCTCGACCGTTTCCGAGTAGTACGTGTAGCGACCCTGGGCATCGGTCGAGAAGATGATGTCCGGCGAGTTCTCGACGAGGAACCGGTAGCGGCCCTCGGACCCGCGCAGCCGCTCGTACAGGCTCGTGTTGGCTAGAGCGATCGCAGCGTGGTCGGCAAGGCCCTGGAGGAGGCCGATGTCGTCGTCCTCGAAGACGTGCGGCTCGCGGAATGACACGGCGAGCGTCCCGATGATCGCGCCCTCCGGCGCGCGGAGAGGGACCGCGGCCATGCCGCGCAGACCCAGCTGCTCGGCGGTGGCGAGGTCCTCCGGTTCGCGCGGGATCCGCTCGTCGAGCCTGTAGTCCTCCGTCCAGATCGGCCGACCGGACCCCGCGGCCAGGCCGTTGATGCCGCCCATGAGCTCGAATCGCATTGCCTTGAGCCACGCCTCCTTCGCGGCGTCCATCCCGCCCGCGACGATCACCGGCGAGAGATACGTGCCGTCGTCGGACATCCGGGTGAGGTGGGCGCCGTCGGAGCGGAGGAGCCGGCGCGACTCCTCGACGATCCGCGAGAGGAGCTCGGCCGGGTCGCGCAGCTCGGTGATCCGGGCGGCCATCTCGCGGAGCGACCGCTCCGTGTCCACGCGGTGGGCGAGCGCCGTCTTCGAGCGCTCGAGCTGCTCGATGAGCCGGGCGTTCTGGATCGCGATGACTGCCTGGTCGGCGAGGGCCTGCAACAGCTCGGCGTCCTCATCGTCGTAGGCGTCGCGGCGCGGTGAGGCGACGCTGATCGCCCCCAGGGCGCCCGCCTCGCCGACGAGCGGTACCCCGAGGGCCGACACCAGGCCGCTCTGGCGGACGAACCCGTCCGAGGCCTCGGTATGCGGGAATCGCTCGTCCGCGAGGTAATCGCCAGTCCTGAAGGGTCGGTTTTCCGAGACCGCGAGGCCGGCGACGCCCTCCCCCACTTCGAACGTCGTGTCCATCATCTGGAGCAGCTCGATGTGCGACCCATGGGCGGTGAATGCCCAGCGCATCTGCGGGCCGTCGATCAGATCGATCCGGGCGTCGCTCGAATCGAGGAGGCGCTTTGCCTCGTCGACCACGTCCTGGAGGACCTCCGAGGGCTGCCGGATAGCGGTGATTCGCGCCGCGATCTGGCGGAGCGAGCGCTCCGCGTCCGCGCGACGGGCGAGGGCCTTGCGCGAGACACCGAGTTCCTCGATGAGTCGGGCGTTCTGGATGGCGATGGCCGCCTCGGTGGCGAGTGCCCCAAGGAGGTCGCCATCCGCTTCGGTCCACGCATCCGAGCGCGTTGTGTAGACGGTGAGTGCACCGAAGGGGCCGGCATCGCCGGGCAGCGGCGCGGCCATGACGGACTTGACGCCGATCGAGGCGATGTACGCGTCCGGGCCGGGCCGGTGGATGAACCGATCGTCGGCCAGGTAGTCGCCGGTGACGAACACGCGCCCCTCGACGACCGCCTTGCCGGCGACACCCTGCTCGAGCTGCTCGTCAGGATCGTCCGGCCAGATGTCGTCGCCGGGCCGCTCCGATCCAGCCTGGTAGGCCCAGCGCAAGAGTCCCGACGACGGGTCGATCAGGTCGATCCGGGCACCTTCCGCACCGAGCAGCCGGGCGGCCTCGTCGACCGCCTGCTGGATCACATCGGCCGGGTCGTGGATCGCGGAGATCCGCGTGGCGATCTCGAGCAGCGACCGCTCGGCCTCCGCCCGCTTCTCGAGCTCGCCGCGCGAGCTGGCCAGCTCCTCGATGAGGAGGGCATTGGCCATGGCCGCAGCGGCGTGGTCGGCCAGTGCCCGGACGAGCGCGACGTGCGCCTCGCCGAAGGCGTTCGGCCGGTTCGCGTACGTGCCGAGCGCCCCGAACACCCGGTCGCCCGCGACGAGCGGTGCGACGACCATCGACCGGAGGCCCACCTCGGCGACGAACCGGTCCGCGGCCGGCAAGTGAGTGAACGACCGGTCGTTCGGATAGTCATGGGTGAGGAGGACCCGGCGCTCGGCGGCCGCGACCCCGAACATCCCCGCCCCGAGAGCCACGCGGAGCCGTCGGACCCAGCGACGGCGTTGGAGATCCGCGATTCCGGCGTCGTGGGCAAACCGGAGAATCCCCGACTCGGCGTCGAGGAGGTAGATGATCGCCCCGTCGGCCTCGAGCAGGCGGGCGGCCTCCTCGACGGCCCGCTGGAGGAGCTCCGCAGTAGCGGTGCGGCCGTTGGTGGCGGTGCCGCCTCTGCGGCCGGGGCGACCTTTCGGGGCGCGCCTGCTGGCGGCGACTTTGTCGGGCGCGCGCGTCGAGCGTTTCGGGGTCGTCATCGACGGGCAGGATACGCCGGGTCCCGCGAGGACGAGCATCGTCGTTCGCTTCTCCGGTTAGAGGACAATGCAGGAATGCTCGAGATCCTCGGTCTCACGAAGCGCTACGGCAGCGTCAAGGCGCTGAGCGACGCCACGTTCGCCGCGCGGACCGGCCGGCTCGTCGGCTTCCTCGGGCCGAACGGCGCGGGCAAGACCACGACGATGCGCTGTGTCTTTGGCCTCGCCATCCCCGACGCCGGTGAGACCCGCTGGAACGGCCGGCCCATCGACGGGGCCGCCCGGCTGCGGTTCGGCTACATGCCCGAGCAGCGCGGCCTCTACCCGCGGATGAAGGTCGGCGAGCAGCTCTCGTACTTCGCCCAGCACCACGGGCTGTCGGCCCGGGACGCGAAGGCCGCCGCCCGACGATGGCTCGAGCGGATGGGCCTGGAAGACCGAATCAACTCGCGGCTCGAGGAGCTGTCGCACGGCAACCAGCAGCGCGTCCAGCTTGCCGTCGCCCTCGTCCACGACCCGGAGCTGCTCGTCCTCGACGAGCCGTTCTCAGGGCTCGACCCGATCGGAATCCGGACGATGACCGAGGTGCTGCGCGAGCGGGCCGCTGCCGGGGTCGGCGTCCTGTTCTCGAGCCACCAGCTCGACCTCGTGGAGAGCATCTGCGAGGACGTCGTGATCATCGCCCGGGGCGCGATCGTCGCGGCCGGCGCCATCGACGAGCTGAAGCAGTCATCCGGACGGCGCCACCTCGAGGTCGAGGTCGAGGGTGGCGACGGCGCGTGGATCGATGGCCTCGGTGACGCCGTGGTCCTCGAGCACCGGGGTGGCCGGGTCAAGCTCCTCGTCGAGGACACCGTCGATCTGCGGCAGATCCTCGATCGCGCGTCGCAGGCGGGCACGATCCGGCGGTTCCGATTCGAGCCGCCGGCGCTCTCGGAGCTGTTCATGGAGGCCGTGGACACCGAGCCGGCCGTGGCGGAGTCGAGGCGATGAACCCGCTGCGCGCCATCTGGCTCGTCGCCCGTCGCGAACTGATCGAGCGTGGCCGGAGCCGCGCGTTCATCCTCGGGCTGATCCTCACCCAGGTCTTCATCGTCGGTGGGCTCCTCCTCCAGTCGACGTTCGCTGGTGGAGAGACGGTTCTCCGGGTGGGCTACGTCGGTCAGCCACCTACCGGGCTCGGCGCGATCATGGACGGCTTCGCACAGCAGGGCGGCGCGACCGTCGAGCTGCAGACGTATCCGGATCGGCCGGCCGCCGAATCGGCGCTCCGCAGCGACGAGGTCGACGGCGTGTACGTGCCCGGACCGGATCCGTCGGACCCGGGGCACCTGGTCTTCAAGCAGGCGCCCGACAGCCGCATCCAGCAGATGGTGACGGCCGCCGTCCAGGCGATGAGGCTGATCGAAGCCGGAATCGTCCTGACCCAGCCGACCGTCGAATCCCTCGAGCCGCTCTCCGAGGTGGATCCGACGTCGCTCATCATCGCCAACGTCGGCGTGATCTTCCTGTTCATCTCGATCTTCTCGTTCGGCTACTGGGTCCTTTCGGGCGTCGTCGAGGAAAAGCAGAGCCGCGTCGTCGAGGTCGTCCTCTCGACGGTCCGGCCGCGCGACCTGCTCATGGGCAAGGTGCTGGGGATCGGGATCCTCGGGCTCGTCCAGCTGGTCGTCCTCGTCACGACCGGACTCGTCGCCGCGAACGTCCTCGGGACGTTCACCCTGCCGGCCACGACGATGCCGGCGCTCCTCCAGCTCGTCATCTGGTTCATCCTCGGCTACACGCTCTACTCGACAATGTTTGCCGTGCTCGGCGCGCTCGCGTCGCGGATGGAGGAGGCGTCGAACGCGACGATGCCGATCCAGTTCCTCGCGATGGGCAGCTACTTCGTCGCCCTGCTCGTGGTGATCAACGAGCCGGACGGCACCGTCGCGCGAATCGCGTCGCTGTTCCCGCCGGCCGCGCCGATGGTCGTCCCGATGCGGACCGCGCTCGGGGGGATCGAGCCCTGGGAGGTCCTGCTCTCGATCGCCGTGACGATCGTGTTCATCTACGGGCTGTTCGCGCTGGGTGCGCGCGTCTATTCCGGCGCCGTGCTCCAGACGGCGGGGCGGATCAAGCTTCGCGACGCGTGGCGGTCGTCTCGCTAGTCTGCTTCGCGCCGCGGCCAGATACCCCGCAATCGGTATGCCCATCGGGGACATTCGAGGAGGGGGAGGCGGGGCAGGTCCGGGATCGTTGACCCCATGGCGCGATAGAAGCCCGGTGCTACGCTCGACCGGAGAGGAGACCCGATGGGCCTGAGCCGCCGGAACTTCCTGCTGTGGTCAGCCGCCGCGACCGTTGCCGCGTGCGACGCCCGGCTCGATGCGTCGCCGAGACCGCTGGCGACGGGTGCTCCGACTTCACCCCGCTCCGCCGCGGCAACGGCCACGCCCGCCACAACCGCGGCGGCACCCTCCCCCACCCCGTCCGCGCTCGCAGGCCGCTCAGGCCGGACGCTCTACCGGGAGGGCGCGCTGACCGACGCCCGATCCGACCGCCTCGAGCGGGGCGTGAGCATCCTCGTCGAGGACGGCACGATCCGCTGGATCCGGCCGTCGGACGGCGAGGCGGATCCCGGTCCACGGGACGGCCTCGAGGTCGTCGACGCCAGCGGCGCGACGTTCGTGCCGGGAATGGTCGACGCCCACAGCCACGTCACGTTGCCGGGCGGCGCCCACTGGATCGATCGCATCGGCGACCCGCCCGCGGTGCTGCTCGAGGTCGCCCAGCGGAACGGGCGGCTGCTCACCGGCGCGGGCGTGCGGTGGGCACGAGACGTCGGCGCGCCGTACGTCGATGACCCGGTCGATGGCCGCCGCCGCGCGCTGTCGCTCGGCGTCCGCGACCGGTGGCGAGGGCAACCCGGCTATCCCCACGTCCGCGCCGGCGGCACGTGGCTCGACAAGGCGGGGACGTTGCCGGCCGCCGCCCACACGGTCGAGGCGCGGACCCCCCGGCAGCTCCTCGACAACGCGGTGGGCCAGCTCGACGACGGCGTCGACTTCCTGAAGCTGTATCTCGACGGGCCGGATCCGGACTCATCGCCCTGGACCGCGGCCCAGATCAGCCCCGTCGTCGAGGCGGCCCATGCCCGTGGGATCCGCGTCACCGCGCACTCCGGCCGCCTCTCGGGCGCCCGCGAAGGCGTGCGGGGCGGCGTCGACGCGATCGAGCATGGTTTCCAGCTCAACGCGGCGATCGCGGCCGACATGGCCGAGCGAGGCACGTACCTGGTTTCGACGCTCGCGGTGATGGAGTCGTGGCTGACATTCGGCCGGACGACAACGATGCCCCGCTTCGCCGGGGCGGACGGACGTCGGGCGACCCTTGCCCGCAAGGAGCAGGCGGTCGACAGCCTCCAGCTCGCGCGGCGTGCCGGCGTCCGGATCGCGAGCGGCACCGACTTCGGCGGTGGATCGCTCCGGGCGAACCAGCTCGCCTGGGAGGTCGAGACCCTCGTCGCCGCGGGGCTCGAGCCATGGGAGGCGCTCGCCGCGGCGACGTGGCGGGGCGGCGAGCTCCTCGGTGAGCCCGATGGGGGCGTCATCCGCGAGGGCGGCCCGGCCGACTTCTTCCTCGTCCACGGGGACCCGCTCAGTGACCCGGCGGCTCTGTGGCGCGTCTGGCGGGTAGCCTGGGCAGGCTGACAGCGGCAGGGATCCCGTCGCGCGGCGCGACTTCATGCGATTTCGTAGTACGAGTTCGCAGCACCCGGGGCCGCGGGGCGCCTGCCAGGGAGCTCGCCCGCGCGCGGCGCGACGGCGCGCGCCGCGGGACGGGTCAGCTCGGGGCGGCGATGTCGCGACGCGGGAACACGAGGAGCGCGTACACGACCGAGACGACGATGACGCTGCCGAGGAGCGCGAACCCGAACGGGTCGGCCTGGTCGAGGAGGATGTCGCGGGTCTGGAGGTAGTGGAACAGCGAGTAGGGCTGGAGGAAGGCCGCGTCCGGCCAGAGCGATCCCAGGATCTCGAAGAAGTAGGCGACGAGGAGGATCGCCAGCGTGACCCCGAGCGCGGGCCCGAGCCGGTCGAACGAGACCGATGCCGCGAGGGCGATCGTCGCGAACGAGCCGAACAGCAGCAGCCCGTTGAGCCAGACGAGCGGGAGACGGCTCGTGTCGATCTCGCCGATCACGTTGAACAGGTTGGCCGACACGACCGCCCCGACCAGGCACGCAGCCAAGGCGATGCCGAGGAAGCCGAACACGCTGACGAGGACCGTCACGTACGCCCGCCGACGAGACAGCGGTCGGGCGAGGAGAATCTCGAGCGTCCCACGCTGCCGTTCCCCCGCGAAGGCGCCGGTCGAGAAGCCGACCGCGAACACCGACAGCAGGACGATCGCGATCGGGTGGACGAACCCGAGGGCGATCGAGCCGGGAAGCGAGAATACGTCGCCGCCGCCGAAGCTCGTGATCGCCTCGGGCAGGACGCCGGTCTCCATCAGCTCGCGGAAGAGCGCCCCGAACTGGGAATAGATGATCGGCATGAGCGTGCCCCACGCGGTGAGGGCCAGGCCGATGATGATCAGGCGGAAGGCGTTGCTCCGCCAGGTGTGTCTGAGGAGCGGGAGGTTCAACCGGCCACCTCGGCGGCACGCGCGATCGCCTCACCGTCCTCGGCGCCGGGGTCGGCATCGGCATAGAACTCGAGGAACGCCTCCTCGAGGTGGGCCGGCTCGATCGTGAGATCCGTGATCGGCGCGCCGGCGATCGCCCGGAGGAACGGCCCAACGTCGCCCTCGAGCTGGAGGGTTACGCGCCCGTCATCGACGGCGAGTCCGCTGACGCCAGGCACGCCTTCGAGCGAGGGAGTGCCAGGGCCGGAGAGACGCATCTCGACGTTCCGCTTGCGCCGGTTGAGGAGCTTCGCGACGTCCTCCAGCGCGACGAGGTGGCCGCGCCGGATGATCGCGACCCGGTCGCACACCCGCTCCACCTCGGACAGCACGTGCGACGAGAAGAAGATCGTCCGGCCCGCGTCCTTGAGATCGTCGAGGATCCCGTAGAACGCGCGCTGCATGAGCGGGTCGAGGCCCTCGCTGGGCTCGTCGAGGATCGCGAGAGGCGGATCGTGCTGGAGCGCCTGGACGATCCCGATCTTCTGGCGCATCCCGCGCGAATAGTCCCGAACCGGGCGCCGGAGCGTGCGCGTCGACAGCTCGAGGCGGTCGCACAGCTTGGCCCTCGCAACCGGCTTGTGGCCGGTGAGCTCGGCGAGGTAGTCGAGCAACCGCAGGCCGGTCATCGAGTCGTACAGGGCGATACCGCCAGGGAGGTAGCCCACCCGTTGCCGGATCGCCACCGAATCGCGAACGATGTCGAGGCCGAACACGCTCGCCTTCCCGCCGGTCGGGTGGAGAAAACCAAGGAGCAGCCGGATCATCGTGCTCTTGCCCGCCCCGTTCGGGCCGAGGAAGCCAAAGATCTCGCCTTCTTGTACCGTGATCGAAAGGTCCTCGAGGGCGCGCACGATCCCGGTCGGATGGATGAACGGCGGATGGATCGGCGGCGGACGGTGGCCGTAGTACTTCGTCAGCCCGGCGGTCTCGATGGTGTCCACTTCGCAGAGCCTACCCGGTTGAACCGCGGCCGTCCGGCTACGCTGGCGCGACGCATCGAGGAGGAGTAATGCCCAAGCACGTGCCTGCGCTGCCCGGCATCGAGCCGAGCTCGCTGCCGTTCTCGAAGGTCGTGGAGGCAAACGGGCTCGTGTTTCTCGCCGGCCAGGTCGGCGACGCTCCCGGCCACGAGGGGCCGGTACCCGGCGGAATCGAGGCCGAGACGAAGGCGACGCTCGACAACATCGGCCGGCTGCTCGGCGCCGTCGGGCTCGACTACAAGGACGTCGTCAAGGCGACGGTCTACCTCGTCGACTTCGACGAGTTCGCGGCGATGAACGCGGTCTACCGGACGTACTTCCCGATCGAACCGCCGACGCGAGCGACTGTCGGCGTTACCCGCCTCGCCCGCGACTACCGGGTCGAGATCGAGGTCATGGCGGCGCGGTGAGGTAGCCCGCGGTCAGTCGGTGACGACGAACCGGTCGATCGCGACCGTCGGGCGTCCTTTCGTCCCCACGACCGCGATCCGAAGCGTGTGCGGTCCCGCCTCGGGGAGTGCGGTGTGGAAGATCCGCGTGTTCGGCCGGAAGCGGGAACCGTACAGGTCGACCGTCCCGACGAGTTGCCCGTCGATGAACACGTTCGCCCTGCCGCGAGTCGGCCCTGACGGCCCGAACCACGCCACGGTCCGGCCGCTGAAGCTGAACGTGGCCGTCGCGCCTTTCACGTTCGTCCAGCGGGCATTGCGCCCGGCGTAGGCGGGGTACGGAGCCTCCCGCCAGGCGCTCGTGTAGACGACGGCGCTATGGGATTCCTGGTACGAGCGCAGGTCGCCGGCGACGATCGGCGACGCGGGCTCGGCGGGCTTCGCCGGCACAGCCTTGTAGGCCTTCATGACCTTGGCAACGTACCGCCGCCCTGTCGTCGACCAGAGAGCCTCTTTCCGGCTCGATCCGGTCAGCCACCAGTGGGCGACGCGCCGCCAGTCGCCGAGCCAGCGATGGAGCGCGATCATCTTCGCCCGCGCCACGATCTCCTGGTTTTTCGGGGTCCGCGGAGCGTTGGCGTTGCCGAGGTAGAGCTTCGCCCAGCCGCGCCAGCTCGCCGGCATGATCTGGTACTTGCCGTACGCGCCGCTCCACCGGTTGCGGGCGTTGTAGCGGCCCCCGGATTCGACCTGGCCCACCGCCTCCATGAACCGGTCGAGGCCCGCAGGTTCGTGGCCGACCGCCGACGATGGAGGAACGAGGCCGAGGACGAGGATCGTCGCGAAGAGGGAGATGATGGCCGCGCGTGCGCGGGGGACTGCCACTCGCAATGGGGCTCCTTCTGACTGGGCGGGGCGGCAGGATACGAGGCCGGTCGGGAACGAGGCAATACCCCGTCCGGGGAGGTTCGGAGGACTCCGGTCTCGTCCGCCCCGGAGCGGTTACCCCTGAAGTCAGCCCAGGGCGCGAAGAAATGCGGCCGTGCGGTCGAGCGCGTCGTCGAGGACCGGCTTGAGCATGTGGCCGAGGTTGGGATACGTCACCAGCTCCCCGTTCCGCAGGAGAGGCACTGCGGCCCGCAGGAGATCGATCCGGGCCATCGGGTCCGCCTCACCGGACAGGAGCAGCACCGGGCAGCGGATCGCCGGCCAGTGCTCTGTGCGCAGATTGTCCGGCTTCCCGACCAGGTGGAGCGGGTAGCTGAAGAGGACGAGCCCGGCGTAGTTCGTGTCCGGCTCGGCCGCCGCGAGGCTCGCGACCCGTCCGCCGTACGACTGGCCGCCGACCGCGATTCCGGGGCCGTCCGGGACGATCGTCCGGAGGACGGGCACGGCGTCCTCGGCGCGGCGCTTCGGAAGATCGATCGCCGTGGCCTCGATGCCGCGCCGGCGAAGACCCTCGACGTGGCCGGCCATGCTCGCCGCATTCCCGCTCGAGCCGTGACCGATGTAGACGTGGATCGGCATGACCCAAGGGTATCCTCGCGGGCGATGAACGAGCTCGACGACCGGCCGCGCTGCTGGTGGGCCGCGGGTGGGCCGCGGCCGGATCCGCTGATGGTCGCCTATCACGACACCGAGTGGGGCGTCCCCGTCGGCGACGACCGAGAGCTGTTCGAGCGCCTCGCCCTCGAGAGCTTCCAGGCCGGCCTCGCGTGGTCGACGATCCTGCGCAAGCGGGACGCGTTCCGGGCGGCGTTCGACGGCTTCGACCCGCAACTTGTCGCCGCGTTCGACGACCGCGACCGGGAGCGACTCCTCGCCGACGCGGGGATCGTCCGGAACCGGGCGAAGATCGACGCGACGATCTCGAACGCGACGGCGTACCTCGCGACTGCCCGGGAGTTCGGGGCGTTCGCCGCCTACCTCGAGACGATCGTGCCGGGCCCGCCGGCGCGATTGCCGGCGGGTGCGAGCGGCGGAGAGATACCCGCCACGACCCCGGCCTCCGACGCGCTCTCGCGCGACCTCCGGCTGCGGGGCTTTCGGTTCGTCGGCTCCACGATCGTGTACGCATTCATGCAGAGCGTGGGCCTCGTCGACGACCACCTGTCGGGCTGCTTCCGCTATCGCGCCGGCTAGAGCTCCCGGCGATTGAGCGACCACACCGCGAGGCCGAGAACCAGCACGACCCAGACGACCGAGAACGCAACGAACTCGATCGGCGGGGGGGCCGCCGCGTAGAACGGGTTTGCCTCGGCCATCGGTCCGATCGCCGGACCGGCCCCGGCGATGACCAGTGGCGGCTCGAGTGCAAATACGACACCCCGCCACAGGCCGTCGGTCGGGAGCAGCCAGCGGGTCGCGCGGGCGGCGACCGCGAGCACCTCGACCTCGAACAGGCGGGCGATGCCGGCGAAGACCCCGGCCATCCAGGCGAGGCCGAACAGGACGACGCAGACCGCGCCTGCGCCGACGGACGGGAGCCGGGTGCCGAGCAGGAGCGCGAGCGTCAGGATGACCATCCCCTGCCCGGCGAGGAAGGCGACGGCAACGAGCGGGTAGGGTGGAGAGTGGCCGGTCAGCAAGGCGACAACGCCGATCTCGAGCAGTCCCGACGCCGCGGCATAGCCGGCGAGGACGATCGACAGCCCCAGCCACCGGCCCACGACGAGGTCGGCCCGCCGGATCGGGCGGGCGAGCATCGCGAGCGCGACACCGGACTCGAGGTCACCGGCAATTGCCGGCGCCGCGAGGAATGCTGCCGTCATCGCGACGACGAAGCTGAACATGAACGCGACGAGGATGAGGACCTGGGACACGCCGACCCGGATCGCGAGCTCGCCCGACCCGCCTTCGCGGGCGAGCGCCGCGAGGCGCTCCACGCCCCAGCCGGTGAGCGCAACACTGCCGATCGTCAGCCCCACGAGCAGCCAGAGGAGCCTGCGGCGGGCCGCCTCGCGAACCGTGAGGACGGCGATCGTGATCACGGCGGATTCCCGGGCGGGCCGGGCTCGACCGGGACCCCACCGGTGACGAGCGCGACAAACCGGTCCTCGAGTGAGCCGCGGCCGGCATCGACGTCGTGGACGCGGCCGCCGGTGGCCACGATCGCGGCGATGACATCGGGGACGCGACTCGGGTCGATCGGATCGATCGTCAGCCGGTCCCCGTCGATCTCGACTCGACCGAACGCGGCCAGCGCTGCGACCACCGCCGGAGCGACGTCCGTGACGCGCATCCGGAGCGCGGGCGCGCCGAGCAGCTCGTCGAGGCGCCCGGCCGCGATCACCTGCCCCTCGTCCACGATTGCGACGCGGTCGCAGACGCGCTCGACCTCGGTGAGCAGGTGGGAGTTCAGGAAGACCGTCGTGCCCCGGTCGCGTGCCGCCCGGATGATCGAGCGGACGGCGAGACGACCAACCGGGTCCAGAGCGGACGTGGGCTCGTCGAGGAACACGAGCTCGGGCGAGCCGAGGAGCGCGACCGCCAGGCCCAGCCGCTGCTGCATCCCTTTCGAGTACGTCCCGACGAGCGACTCCGCTCGATCCGTCAGCCCGACGAGCCCGAGGGCAGTGGCGACGTCCGCCCGGCGCCGGGATCGCGGCATGCGCCCGAGCGCCGCATGCAGCTCGAGGACCTCGCGGCCCCGGAGCCAGGGCTGGTAGCGGAAGAGCTCGGGGAGATAACCGATCCGCGCTCGAGTCGCCCGGTCGCCCATCGGCGCGCCGAGGACCCGTGCCGAGCCGCCGCTCGGACGGGCGAGACCGAGGAGCAGCTTGACCGCGGTCGTCTTGCCGGCCCCGTTCGGACCGAGGAAGCCGAATACCTCGCCGCGCTCGACGGTCATCGTCAGGCCGTCGAGAGCGAGGGTGCGCCCGAACCTCCTGGCGAGATCGTCGGTTCGGATCGCCGGCCCGTTCGAGGATGGGCTCGAGGGTCGTGACACGCTAGCTGTCACGGGGCGGCCCCATCGTCCGGGTCACGAACCACCTGGAAAGGATGAACACGATGATCAAGATCGATTGCCCCTGGTGTGAGGCTCCCGTCGCGCTCGATGCCCTCGAGGCGGTCATTCGCTGCGACGGTTGCTCGATCGAGGTTGAGCTGGCCGCGGACGACGTCACGCACGAGGTCCGCCGGGCCGCCTGAAGGACACGGGTGACATGATGCGCGACGTGGTCGGCCCACCGCTACCATGCCGCGATGGACGATCGGGCGCTGCGCGACGCCCTCGTGGCCGGTGGGGCACGGCTCGGAGAACGCGGGCTCGTCGCCGCCGCTGAGGGCAACCTGTCCGTCCGGCTGCCGGGCGATCGGATCCTCATCACGCCCGCCGGGCGGCGCAAGGACGCCCTCGCGCCCGGCGATCTGCTCGTGGTCCCGCTCGACCAGCCGGCCGCGAACGATCACGTCGGACCAGGCGGCCTCCGTCCCAGCTCCGACCTGGCGATCCACCGCGCGATCTACGCGGCGCGCCCGGACGTCGAAGCCGTCGTTCACGCCCACGTCCCCGCGGCGATGGCGCTGACGCTCGCGGGCCAGGCACCGGACCCCGCCAGGCTCCCGGAGACGGCACTCCTCCTGCCGCGGCTCCCGGTCGTCCCGTTCGGCGAGCCCGGCAGCGCGGAGCTCGCGGCGCGGATCGCGGCCGCGTTCGCCGAGGGCGATCCGCGGCCCGGTGCCGTCCTGCTCGAGGTCCACGGCGCCGTGTCCGCCGGCGCGACGATCGTGGAGGCGCTCGATCGGATGGACCTCGTCGACGTCCTGTGCCGCGTGTGGCGCGACGCCGCGCTCCTTCGCGCGGCACAACCGCCCCGCTGAAGCCCTCACAGGCGGCGATACTGAGCAGATGAACACCCGGAAGTACCTCGCCGAGGTCCTCGGCACGTTCGTCCTCGTCTTCTGCGGATCGATGAGCATCCTCGCGGCGATCGCGATGGACGCCCCGATCCTCGCGGTCGTGCCGTTCGGCTTCGGGCTGGCACTCCTCGCAGCGATCTTCGCGTTCGGGCCCACCTCCGGGGCCCACTTCAACCCGGCCGTCACCCTCGGGGCGCTGCTCGACCGGCGGATCGGGCCGGTCGACGCCGGCGCGTATGTCATCAGCCAGGTCATCGGCGCGATCGGAGCCTCGGCACTCGTCGGTGTGGTCGCCGGCGGCCAGGTCATGGTCGCGCGGACGACGACTGGCGTCGGGCAGGGCATCGCGCCCCTCGCAGGGTTCGCCATCGAGGTCGTCACGACCGCGATCTTCCTTCTGGTGATCCTGACCGCATCGAAGCGGCTCCCGACGCAGGCCCCGTTCGCCATCTCGCTGACGCTCGTGGTGATTCACCTCGCCAGCATCCCGTTCAGCGGGGCATCGGTGAACCCGGCCCGCTCGCTCGGGCCGGCGCTGATCGCCGGGGACCTCAGCCAGGTCTGGATCTACCTGACCGCCCCGTTCGTGGGGGCGGCGATCGGCTGGGCGCTCTATCGGGTCTTCGAGACCGGAGGGGTCGCCGAGAGCGGCGGGGCCTGACCCTCGTCGTCGATCACGGCGGCCGGCGCGCCCCCGGTGACGGGCAGGACCGGCAGCGCGCGACCCCCCTCGACGAGCCAGCACGCAGCCGACTGGCCGCGCCCGACGTCGAACAGGGGCGGCTCCTCGACCCGGCAGCGGTCGAACACGAGCGGGCACCGCGGGTGGAACCGGCAGCCGGCCGGAACGTGCGCCGCATCCGGTGTCTCGCCGGCGAGGATCGTCCGCTTCGGCCGCGCTCCGGGCGCAGGCGGCGTCGTCGTCGGGGCGACGCTGACGAGCGCCTTCGTGTACGGGTTGTGGGGGTCGCGGATGACCTGCTCGGCCGGGCCGATCTCCATGATCTTGCCGAGGTACATCACCGCGATCCGGTCGGCCAGCACCCAGGCGAGCGACAGGTCGTGGGTGATGAACAGGTAGGTCAGGCCGCGCTCCTCGCGCAGGTCGAGCATCAGCCGGAGGAGCTCCGTCCTGATCGACACGTCGAGCATCGAGACCGGTTCGTCCGCAACGACGAGCTCCGGGTCCATCACGAGCGCGCCGGCGATCACCACGCGCTGGCGCTGGCCGCCGGACAGCTCGTGCGGGAAGCGGCCGGCGAAGTCGGCCGCGGGTCGCAGGCCGGCAGACTCGAGGGCGCCCGTCACCCGCTCCTCGCGGTCGGCCGGAGACGTCGCGAGACCGTTCACGTCGATCGGCTCAGCCACGAAGTCGTGGATCGACTGCTTCGGGTTGAGGGTCTCGTACGGGTCCTGGAAGATGATCTGGACCCGCCGGCGGTAGCCGCGCAGGGCGCGAACGCCCCACAGGCCGCTGACGTCCTGCCCGTCGAACCAGACCCGGCCACCGGTTTGGCGGGTGAGCTTCACGACGACCCGGCCCGTGGTCGTCTTGCCGCTGCCCGATTCGCCGACGAGCGCGAGGACCTCGCCCTTGCGGATCGCGAGGTCGATCCCGTCGACCGCCCGGATGACGCCCCGACCGCGGCGAAGGAGCGTGTCGAGCAGGCTGCCCCGAATCGGAAAGTGAACGGCGAGGTTCTCGAGGCGGAGGAGGTCCGTCATGGGCGACCGGGATTCAGCGGTTCGGGCGGCACCGTCACCGGGATGCCGTCGCTGCCCTCCGGGTAGAGGTGGCAGGCGACGCGGACCGCGTCGGCGAACGTGACCTCCGGCGGCACGACCTCCGTGCAGACCGGCATCGCGAATGGGCAGCGCGGCGCGAACCGGCAGCCGGGCGGGGGGTGGCGCAGGTCGGGCGGCGAGCCGGGGATCACGTCGAGCGTGCGCCGGTCCGCCTGGATGTTCGGGAACGCGGCGAGGAGCTTCTGGGTGTACGGGTGACGCGGCCGTGCGAACACCTCGCGGACGGGTCCCTCTTCGGCGACCCGTCCGGCGTACATCATCAGCACCCGGTCGCACGTTTCCGCGATCACCGACAGGTCGTGGGTGATGAGGATCAGCGACAGGCCCAGCTGGGACCGGAGCCGCTCGAGCAGCTCGAGGATCTGGGCCTGGACCATGACGTCGAGGGCCGTCGTCGGCTCGTCACCGATCACGATCGCCGGATCGCAGGCGAGGGCCATCGCGATCATCGCCCGCTGGCGCATCCCGCCGGACAGCTCGTGCGGGTAGGCGTTGCCGCGCTTCCTCGGGATCCCGACCAGCTCGAGCAGCTCGCCGGCCCGCTTGCGGGCCTCGCGCCCGTCGAGCCCCAGCCGCTCGACGATCGGCTCGGCGATCTGGTCGCGCAGCCGGTGGACGGGATTGAGCGCGTTCATCGCCCCCTGGAAGACGATCGATATCTCGCGCCAGCGGTAGCGCCGGAGCGCGTTCGCGGACTTCGGGACGAGGTCGATCCCGTAGAGGCGGATCGAGCCGGCCTCGATCCGGGCGTTCGGCGGCAGGAGCCGGACGAGCGAGAGCGCGGTCGTCGTCTTGCCGCAGCCGGACTCGCCGGCGATTCCGAGCGCCTCACCGTGGTCGAGCCGGAAGCTCACCCCGTCGACCGCGTGGACGGTCCCCGACTCGAGCCCGAAATACGTCTTCAGCCCGTCGACCACGAGCAGCGGGGCGGCCGGGTCGGCCTGCTTCGGCAGCCGGCGCGCGGACGCGGACAGAGCGGGGGCCGTCATCGCCGTTGCCGGCGCTTCGGGTTGAGAAGGTCGTCGAGCGCACCACCGACGAGGGTGAACGCGAAGACGACGAGCACGATGCACACACCGGCCGGCACGAAGTACCACCAGGCGCCGAGCCCGGGCGCGCCGATCGAGCGCGCGGCCTCGAGGAGCTGGCCCCACGTGGGCTGAGCCGGATCCCCCAGGCCGACGAACGAGAGCGTCGTCTCGGTCAGGACCGCACCGGCGAAGACGAGCACGGCGTTGGCGACGATCAGGTTGATGACGTTCGGCAGGATGTGGCGCCGCATGATGTGGCCGCTCCCCGCGCCGATCACCCGGGCCCGGTCGACGAACGCCCGCTCCTTGAGCGACAGCGTCTGGGACCGGATGATCCGGGCCGTCGACGACCAGCTCGTGATCCCGATGACGACGATGATCACGACGAGGGTCATCCGGATGCCGAAGATCTCCCGTGAGCCCGATCCGAGGACGTCGCGCAGGATCGGGGTGAGGATCAGGGCGAGGACGAATGTCGGGATCACGAGGAAGAAGTCGGTGATCCGCATGAGCAGGCCGTCGACCCGCCCGCCGGCGAACCCGCTGACGATGCCCACGACCGCGCCGACGATGACGGTGATGATCGTGGCCAGGAGGCCGATCGCCATCGACACCCGCGCCCCGTGGACCGTCAGGTTGACCACGTCACGACGCAGCTCGTCGGTGCCGAGGGGGAACCCCGCGATCGGCGGCGACAGGCGGGGAAAGCCCGCCTCGCGCGCGGTGACCGCGGTCTGGAGCGGTCCCACGAACAGCTCCGGGGCGATTGCGAGCACCGAGAAGACCACGAGAATCGCCAGGCCGATCAGGCCATCCGGCCGTCGAACGAGCGCCCGGAACATCCCTCCGAGACGGGTGAGCCGTCCCGCGGCCGACGGCCGCGGAAGCGCGATCTCAACCGCCATCAGGTCCGCACCCGCGGGTCGAGAAGCCCGTAGACGAGGTCGGCGACGAAGTTGGCGACGACGACGGACACGCTGAGGAGGAGGAACACGCCCTGGAGAACCGGGTAGTCGCGCGCCTCGAGCGCCTCGACGGCGAGCGTCCCGAGGCCCGGCCAGTTGAACACCACCTCGACCGTGATCGCTCCGGCGATCACGTAGCCGAGGTTGATCGCGATGAGCGTGACGGTCGGCAGCAGGGCGTTCGGGAGAGCGTGGTGCCGGAGGATTCGGCCCTCCCTGAGGCCCATCGCGCGGGCCGTCGTCACGTAGTCGTCGGACAGGGTCTCGATGATGGACGAGCGCATGACGATCGCGTACTGGCCCACGAGGCCGAGTGACACCGTGGCGAGCGGGAGCGCCAGGTGCATGAGCAGGTCGCCCAGGTAGTCGAGGAAGCCCGCGTACGTCGCCCCGGCCGTGACCATCCCGAACACGGGAAAGATCCGAAGCCAGCTGCCGAAGATCAGCAGGAGCGCCATCCCGAGCAGGAAGTACGGCGTCGAGTAGAGGATCAGCGACACCCCGTTGCCGAGGTAGTCGACGGGCCCGCCGCGCCGCCAGCCTGAGAACGCACCGAGGGCGAGCCCGAAACCGATCGCAAGGAACTCGCCCAGCCCGAAGAGGAGAACCGTGGGCCAGATCCGCTGTGCAAGCACGTCCGTGACCGTCTGCCCGCGGGCGACGAACGAGTAGCCGAGATCGCCCCGCAGCGTCGCGCCGACGAAGGCCACGAACTGGTCCGGGAACACCGGGTCGTTGAGGCCCCACCGCTCGCGGGCCGCGTTGAGCTGGGCCTGGGTGACGTTCGGGGTACCACGCAGGATCACCCGCTCGGGCGAGCCGGGCATGGCCCGAAACAGGATGAAGTTGACGACGATGATCAGGACGATCGTGATGAGAGCCGTCGCCAGGCGCCGCGCTACGAAGTACCCGCCCACCGTCGCCCGGCCGCTGCGGTCAGCCGGCGGGCGCCGAAGCCCGGCGCGCGCCGCATGGCGGGATCATCGCCGCGAGCGGCCCGGCGATCGAGATCGGATCATTCCTCCTCGCGGGTCACCCCGCGGCGCCGTATCAGCACGAGGCCGACCGCGACGATCACGACGAGCGCGACGACCCCGAGCACGAGGAGCAGCGTGCTGTCCGTCGCGGCGGGCTGTCCGCTGCCCCCCGGGGCGGGTGTCGGGGCACCGCTCGCAACCGCCGGACCGGGCGTCGCGACGGCGCTCACATCGGTCAGCTTCGAGTAGCCGAACGAGCCGTAGCCGAAGAGCGGCGTGCCCCCGGTGCTCGGCTGGTTCGTCCAGCCGGCGAACCGGTCGGTCCGGTAGGCGTGCAGCTCCGAGTCGTAGTAGAGGATGTGGTATGGAGCCTCGGCGTAGACGAGCTCCTGGATCTCGGTCAGATACGCCTTGCGCTGTACCGGATCCGCCTCCGCGCGCTGGAGGAGGAAGAGCTCGTCGTAGCGCGGGTTCGAGTAGAAGCTGTCGCTCGACCCGCCGATCTCCTCGGTCCGGAAGAAGTTGAGCAGCGACGTCGGATCTGGGTCGCCGATCCAGCCCCACATGTAGATGTCGTAGTCGGCCGGCCCGTTTGGCGGCCCGGTCACCGCGTCGATCAGCGCGCCCTCTGCAGTGACGCTCGCGTCGACCGAAATGCCGAGCTGGCCGAACCAGTCGACGATGAACTGCGCGTTCGTTGAGTTCTCCGACTCGGAATCGGGCCAGGTGAGCCGGAGGTTGATCGGCTGACCTTCCTTGTCGAGCCGGCGGTTCTGGGCGTCGAGGGTGTAGCCCGCGGCGTCGAGCCGGCGCTTCGCCTCCTCGATATCGAAGCGGCGCGGGTTCGCGGGTGGCGTATACCACCGGGTGTGGTACGGCGGAATGATCGTCGTCCCCGGCGTCCCGTACCCACCGAGCGTCGCGTCGACGAGTGCCTGCTGGTCGATCGCGTAGCCGAGGGCATCGCGGAACGCGATGTCGGACAGCGCCGCGGTCGAGCCCCCGTAGCCCTCCTTGTTGCCACCCGTGTTGAACGAGAGCTCGCTGTACCCGTTCGCGACCCCCTCGACCACCGCCATGTCGGCATCGTCCGAGAGGTCGTTGAACTGGTCCGGCAGGACGCCGCGGACGTAGTCGATGGCGCCGGTCTTGAGAGCCTGGACCATCGTGTCGGCGGCTCCGAAGTGCTGGATGATCACCTCGTCCGCTGCGCCGATCTCACCCCAGTAGTAGGGATTCCGGGCGAACCGGATGAAGTCGCCGGGCTGCCACTCGACCGCCTGGTAGGGCCCGGTGCCCACGACCGGCGGCTCGTTCGTGAACGGCGTGACGTCCGCCGCGTTGGCGATCTCGTCGAGGCTGTGCTCCGACCAGATGTGCTTCGGCAGGATCGGGACGTATGACTGGAGGAGCAGGGTATTGGCGAACTCTGTCTCGACCACGAGCGTCGTCGGATCCGGCGCGCTGACCGCCGTGATCCCCGCGTTCGTGAGGTACGGCTCGAGGTACCCCTGCCCGAGATAGAAGCCGTCCTCCGAGGCATCGCTCTTCGCGGTCGCGTCGATCACGAGCTGGTAGGTGTAGCGCGCATCTTCAGAGGTGGCCGGCTCGCCGTCCGACCACAGCATCCCGGGCCGGATCTTGAACGTCCAGGAGAGGCCGTCGCTCGACTGCGACCACGATTCGGCGAAGCCCGGAACCGGTTCGAGGTCCTGCCCGAAGTTGGCGAGCAGGTCGTAGTTCAGGGTGTACACCTCGAAGTCCGCGACGACGACGGAGTTCCAGGGGTTGAGAACCTGGAGGTCCTGGTCGGTGCCGGTCCGCAGGACCAGGTCGCCCTCGGCAGCGGACGCCGACAGGCCTGGCAGGGCGGTCGAGATCGCGAGTCCGAGACCGGCCAGTAGTCGAACGGCGCGCCAACGCTGCGGCAGGTGCATCAGTGGTCTCCTCCTCCGGGGGCCGGAGCGTGACACACTCGCGTAGACAGATGCAAGCGTGGCGCACGGCGCGGGTCCGGCCTCAATCGTCCGCGGTTACGACCTCGTCCACGACGAGCGTCCCGGCGTCCCCGTCGAGCGTGGCGAGAGCGCCGATCGGCACGGTCGCGTGATGCTTGCCGTGGCCGATCGGCAACCCGGCGATGACCGGCACGCCGAGCGGCACGAGCAGCTCCTCGAGCACGTCCTCGAGCGACAGCTCCTGGGTCACGCCGGAGTGCTTGCCTGGCATGTCGCCGATGACGATCCCGGCGACCCCCTCGAGCTTTCCGGCGTTCCGCAAATGGGTGAGGCCGTCATCCATCGAATAGACCTCGTCGTCGTCGGTCGACTCGAGGAACAGGATCTTGCCGCGGGTGTCGATCTCCCAGTCGGTGCCGATCGTGCCCTCGACGAGGCCGAAACAGCCGCCGATCAGGCGCCCGGTCGCCGTCCCGCCGTGGATCGTCGTCACCCATGCGTCGTCCGGGTTCGGGCCGATCCGGCCGTACGGCTCGTCGCCGAACAGCGCGCGATGAAGGCTTTGCTTTGAGAAGTCCGTCACCTCGACGGCGCCCACGCCGAGGGCGCCGTTTGAGTAGAACGAGATCACGTCTCCCCACGCGGCGACAGCGAGGTGGAGCGCCGTGATGTCGCTGTAGCCCATGACGGCCTTGGGGTTGGCGGCGATCGCCTCGCGGTCGAGGAGCGGGACGATCCGCGGGCTGCCGTAGCCGCCCTGGAGGCAGAAGATCGCGCGGACCTCCGGGTCGCGCCACATCGCGTTGAGATCGGCCGCCCGGTCCTCGTCTTGTCCCGCCATGTAGCCGTGCCGGTCGTTGACGTGCGCGCCCGGCTTGACGTGGAGCCCCCAGTCCTCGAGCGCCTTGACGCCCCGCAGCAGCTCGCTCCGGTTCGACCACGGGTTCGCGGGCGCGGCGAGACCCACCGTGTCGCCGGGCCGGAGGCGGGGTGGCTTTCTCACACCATGAAGCTCGTCGCGGGATTCGACTCGAGAAGGATCGGCCGGTCGATTCTGAACCCCTCGAGGTCGGCCTCGGACGGGCTGGCCCCGTCCCCGATCCGCTCGGCGACGATCCGCCCGAACAGCGAGGCGTACTTGAACCCGTGCGCCGCCCCGAGGACAACGTGGACGCGGGGATGGTCGGGCAACCGGTCGAGCACGAAGTCGCGGTCGGGGGGCATCGTGTAGAGGCAGGTCTTCGTGTAGATCTCCGGGCCGAGCGCACCGGGCAGGTGCCGCCCGAGGAACGCGCGGGTCCGGCCGAGCGCAGCCGAATCCGGCTCGAACGTCCGCGTCGCGGGCGTGACCTCGCGACCGCCGACGTCCTGGGCGGCCTTCGGCCCGGCTTCGCCGTACGCCGGGAAGCCGTAGAAGCACGGGACGTCCAGCCAGATCCAGATCGGGAAGCGGTCCGGGGCGAAGTCCTCCGGCCGCGGGCACGCGAAGTACGTGACCTGCTCCTGGGTGATCGTCAGGGGCAGGCGGCGATCGAAGTGATCGAGCAGGTCGTTCGTCCAGGCATCGGCCGCCAGGACGACGTCCCCGGCACGGTACACGCCATCGCCCGTCTCGACCTCGATCCCGTCGCCCGCGTCCCGCAGGCTCGTGACCCGGGCATTGGGACGGAGCGTCGCGCCGTTGGCCCGGGCAAGGTCGCGGTGCGCGACGTTGGCGCGGTTCGGGTCGGCCAGCCCGGCGTCCGGCTGGAAGAGGCCATGGTGCTCGTCGGTGAGCCGCCACTGCGGCCAGCGGCGAGCGATCTCGGGCCCGTCGAGGTGCTCGTACGGCACCGATTCCGCGTCGAGGCTGGCCGAGTAGTCGGACAGGGGGATCGCCGCGTCCCGCGGCGCGACGTCGAGGCCGCCGGTCCGGGTCACGACCTGTGTCCCTGACTCGGCTTCGACGATTGCCCACGTCTCGTACGCCCGCCGGGCCAGGCGCACGTAGTGGGGCCGGTGATACGACAGCCGGATGATCCGCGAGTGGTCGCGCGAGGCGCCGTTGTCGTGGTCGAGGTCGAACTGCTCGAGCCCCAGGACGCGGTCCCCGAACCGCCGGCTGAGCCAATACGCCGCCGCCGATCCGAGGGCCCCGAGCCCCACCACGATCGCGTCCCAGTCGCTCCTCATCGCGGAGCTCGGACCCATTTCGTGCCGGCCACTCCGGGTGGCGGAGGTGGCATGAGTGCGCGTGACCTGCGGCTCAGCGCCCTCTGCGGCGAGGGCACCGCGCTCACTCGTTCGGGCGCGGCCACCGGGGGTGGCATCGCCGTCACAGCGTGTACTCGCGGGTCTCGAGGAAGCCGCACCGACCGCCGACCTCGACTGTGCCGTCCGGGCCGGGCCGGACGTGCAGCTCCGAGCCGACGCCTTGGCGAATCGTCAGCCGGCGGCCGAGCTTCGCGCCCATGAGGACGGCTGCGGCCCCGGTCGCCTCGTCCTCGGCGATCCCGATATCCGTCGCGAAGTAGCGGGACCGGAGCTGCCCGATGCCCGGGTCCTCCCACGCCCACGCGTACATGCCGGCGTCGCCCATCGGCGACGGAACGAGCGCGTCGACCTCCGCCCTCGTCGCGTATTCGACCAGCCGGATGCCGTGGACCCATTCGGCGCGGGCGCGGATCCAGGTCAGCTCGCCATCGCGCCACGTCTTCACCTCGCCTGCGGGCGGTCGGAGCGCCTCGACAGGCTTCCCGAGCCGGTTGAGCAGCCACGAGGTCCCGACGGTCGGGTGGCCCGCGAACCGGAGCTCCGTGCCCGGCGTGAAGATGGCAATCCGCGCCAAGCCGTCTGACACTGAGTCCACGAACACGGTTTCGCTGAACCCGAGGTCGGCCGCGACCGCCTGCCGGCGTTTCTTCGGAATCTTCGCGCCGTCGACGAAGACCCCGAGCGGATTCCCGCCGCTGCTCCCGGGCCCGAGGAAGACCCGCAGCACGTGGAGCACGGTCATGTCCCTGCCTCGACCTCCGTGTGGCCGTGATACTCGTAGGCGGACATCGCCTTGCCGGTCGGCGACTTCCACTCACGTTCCTCGCCGGAGAGCTTGCCGAGCGCCTTGGCCATGGCACGAACGTGGTTCGCGACGGAGCCGCAGCAGGAGCCGATGAACCCCACTCCGAGGTCGCGGGCACGGACCGCGTAGTCGGCCATCTCGGCCCGGGAGAGCGCTAGGTGCTCGAGCGCGAACGGGAATTCCGGCCAGGCGGTGAAGTCGGGTTTCTCGTCGGTCACGCGGTACGCCACGGGCTGCGTCGCGATCCGGGCGCCCGGCACGGCCTTCAGCATCTGCGTGGCCAGCGGCAGCGTTCGCTCCGGATCGCGCAGGCAGTTGATCCCGACGACGTCCGCCCCGGCGTCGACGAGCACCCGGGCACAAGCCCCGGCGTCGTCGCCTTCGTACGCCTTCGCGGCGACGTCCTCGAACGACATCGTGATCACCACGGGCAGGCCGGTCAGCTTCGCCCGCTCGAGGGCGATCAATGCCTCGCCCAGGTAGCTGAACGTCTCGCCGATGACGAGGTCGATCCCCTCCCTCATCTGGACATCGAGCTGGCGGTCGAACAGGGCGCGGACGCGGTCCGGCGACGCGGTGTCGGCCGGGTCGTACGCCCACGTCAGTGACAGGTTGCCCGCCACGAGTGCGTCGCCCTCGTCCGCGACGCTCCGGGCGACCCGGACCGCCGCCCGGTTGATGTCGTCGACTCGTCCGGCGAGGCCAACGGTCGCGAGCTTCTCCTCGGATGCGTAGAACGTCAGGGCCTGGAGGATCTCCGCGCCCGCCCGGAGGAACTCGCGATGGAGCTCCGCGAGTGCGTCCGGATGGGTGATGCTCACCTCCGGCGTGAACGGGCCGGCCTGGACGTAGCCGCGCTTCTCGAGCTCGAGCAGGTAGCCACCGTCGCCGAGGACCGGGCCGCGGTCGAGTCGTTCGAGCAGTCCCTCAGGCATGTTGGTCCGATCGTAGCGAGGCCCGCGAATCGGGTGCGCCGCGTTGCGCCAGCCGCTCGAGCGCCACTGCCTGGATCGCGACCATCGACAGGACGTCGGTGATCCGCCCGTCCCGGGTCATCGCGAGGGTCTCCTCGAACGGCACCCGACGAACCTCGAGCTCCTCGGTCCCGTCAGGGGTCGCTGTGCCGTCCATCAGGCCCGTGGCGAGGTACAAGATCCCGGCCTCGTCCGTGATCCAGTCGTTCTCGTAGGCGATGCGCCTTGAGCGGCGGCGCCACGGGGACACACGCGGGAGATCGGCCACGGAGTGATCGTAGCCGCGCCACGGGGGCGTACGCTTCCGTCGCCGGGTAACAACACCCGGCCCCGTGCGTCGACAGTTCGTGGACGATCCGTCACCGGTCACCGAGCCCGTCGCGATCTCAGCCCACCGAGCGGGTGCTCGAGCGGCAAATGCCGACGCGCTCATGGCGGCCTACGAAGCGCACGAGTCGGCGATCTATTCGTTCGCCCTGGCCTCCACTCGCGATCCCGAGGCGGCCGCGGACCTGGTCCAGGAGGCATTTCTGCGCCTGCTGGACTACACCCGGTCCCACGACATGCCCGACAACCCCGGCGGATGGCTCTACCGGGTCTGTTCGAACCTGATCGTCAGCCAAGCCCGACGGCGGGCCGTGGCCCGCCGGTTCGCGCCATCGCTCGTCGATCGGCGCCAACCGACCGGGCCGGAGGGCGAGGTCGTCGATCGCGAGAGCGCGGCGGAGCTCAGCGCCGCCCTCGTCGGGCTGCCGGCCGCGGCCGTGGCAGGCCTCCTCCTCGCGGCCCGTGGCTCGTCCGGACGCGAGATCGCAGAACACCTCGGCAAGTCGGAGGGCGCCACGCGGACGCTGATGTCGCGTGCCCGCGCTCAGCTCCGGACGACCCTGTCCCAAGCGGAGAGCCGCCGATGATCTCTCACAGCCGCGTCGAGCTCCTCCTCGCCGAGGCGATCGACTTCGACCTCGCGGTCGCCTCTGCGCGGGAGGTCGCCGAGCATCTCGCATCCTGCCCCGCCTGTGCGGCATACGCCGCGGCATTGCGCACGGACGCCGAGCGGGTCAGCCAGATGCCGCGGCACCACGCTCCGCCGCGGGTCCGCGCAGCCCTCGAGCAGGCGGCCCGTCGACCGGCCCGTCGTGCCGGTGGGCGAGTGCAGCTCCTGCTCGCCGCGGCTCTCCTCCTGGGACTCCTGCTCGGGGCGGCGCTCCTCGTCGGATCGCGGTTGCAGCGGCCGGATGACCTGCTCCCCGCCTGGGCATGGAGCCGGCACGAGGGCACGGTCGCCATGCCCTTCGTCATGGGCGCGGGCAGCGGAGTGGTCGTCGGCTTCCGCGGCGACGAGAGCGGGCTGGAAGCGGTTCGATCGACCGACGGCATCACATGGACGGCCGTGGCGGCCATCGATCCCCTCGACAAGGCGCGCGTCGCCGCCATTGCCGCGAAGGCGGGCGGCGGTAGCGATGCATTCGTCGCGGTTGGCTCCTCGACCGAAGCATCAGAGATCGGGCGAGCAGCCGCCTGGGTCAGCGACGGAGCGGGGGGCTGGAATCGTGCTCCGGACGGGCCCGATCTCGGCAACGCCAGCGGCTCGGGCGGAAGCGACATGACCGCGGTCGCCTGGGGCCAGGGAAAGTGGGTGGCCGGCGGGGCCGAGTGGAACGAGAGCGTCGGTCAGGACGGCGTCACCTGGACGTCCCCCGACGGGCTCAACTGGAGTCGCGCCACGCTACCGGACGCGGGTCTTGGGATCATGGGTCTCGTGGCGGGTGGTCCAGGCTTCGTCGCCGTTGGCTCGAGCGAGTCCGTCGAAGGGGACATGATGCCGGGCGCCCATGTGGGGATCTGGACGTCCGTCGATGGCACGATCTGGACGCGGGTCCCGGACGGCCCGATCTTCGCGAACTCCACCATCAGCGCCGTCGTCAGCGGAGGCCCCGGGCTCGTCGCGGTCGGCAGCACGATCGACCCGATCGACCCCAATGGGGTCTTCTTCCCCGCGATCTGGACATCCGCGGACGGGCTCACGTGGACGAAGGAGGCCACACCGACGGATCCAAACCCGTGGGTCTCAGTCGAGGGGTCGCTCCAGGGTCGCATCATCTCCAACGTCGTCGCAACGCCCGAGGGTTTCGTCGCCGTCGGCACGGAGTTCGGGCTGACTTCGAAGTTCCTCCAACGCGCCGTGGTCTGGACCTCGCGCGACGGGCGCTCGTGGGCGAGGGTTCCGCACGATCCCGTGTTCGACGGCGGCGAGGACTCGGGCTTCAGATACGGCATGCGGGCGGTTTACCTCATCGGGAACCGGCTGATCGCGACCGGAGAGACGCCAGGCGGCCCGACTGTCTGGGTCAGTCCGCCGGAGCCGGGCACACTGCCGGG
The DNA here is from genome assembly GCA_964626755.1 of uncultured Anaerolineaceae bacterium. GTDB lineage: Bacteria > Chloroflexota > Limnocylindria > Limnocylindrales > CSP1-4 > JACDAV01. Next base: position 277,445 of record CAZVGO010000028.1, read on the forward strand.
GCAGGGTGGCACGACGCCCGAACCGGGAGCGACGGAGCCGGACGGTTCCGCGCCCGCGTCGTTCGATGTGGGGGCGGCCACGTTTCACGCAGACGCGTGTACCGCGCTCCTCGAGCTGGAGCTGGCCGTCGGCAACGGCGCCGGCGTGCGGGGCCCGGAGGCCAAGGCACTCTTCGATGCCCTTGATGCGCGCGATCCCGAGGCGATCCTGGCGGCAGTCCCGCCTGTCCGAAATCACCTAAACCGCGCCGCCGAGATCGTCGCTAACTGGTCACGCTGGCCTCCCGGCGAGGAGACTTTCGGCTGGCTCAATCCGTTCGTGCCACAGCTGCTGACCAACGTCGACGACATCGAGCGTGACGCCCGCGCGGGAATCGCGCCGGATGCCGACTGGGTGGCGCTCATGAATGAGGAGATCGCGACAGGGTTCACGCGAATCCGCGAAGCGACGCAGGAGGCGTTCCGCCAGGCGCCGCCTGAATGGTCGGCCTGCTGAGGATCGCGGCGACCGCCTCGGGTGCCTAAACTCGCGCGATGCCGGCAAGCGAGCCTGTCTACGAGGTTGAGCGGCAGCTCGACGTGCGGATCCGCGTCCGCGACGGGCTCGAGCTGTCGGCGAATCTCTGGCTGCCGGTGCCGCGCGACGGCGCTTCCGGCGAGCGATTCCCCGCGGTCCTCGAGATGATCCCGTACCGCAAGGACGACTGGCGCGCGAACGGGGACGAAGCGCGCGGTCGGTATCTCGCCGCGCGCGGCTACGCGCTCTGCCGGCTCGACATCCGGGGCACCGGCTCGTCGCCCGGGATCGCGCTCGACGAGTACACGGCCCGGGAGACACTCGATGGATATGACGCGGTCGAATGGCTGGCGGCGCAGCCGTGGTCGAACGGCAACGTCGGGATGTGGGGCATCTCGTACGGCGGGTTCACCTCGATCCAGGTCGCCGCGCTGCGCCCGCCCCACCTCAAGGCGATCGTCCCGATGTACGCGACTGACGACCGCTACACGGACGACGTCCACTACGTCGGCGGCTGCCCAACGGCGTCCGAGCTGACCCAGTACGCCGTTGCGATGGTCGCGAACAACGCGTTGCCGCCCCGGCCGTCCTACCGCGGCGAAGCGTGGCTCGACGAGTGGCGCGAGCGGCTCGAGAAGACCCCGATCTGGCTGGTCGAGTGGCTGCGACAGCAACGCGACGGCCCGTACTGGCGGCAGGGCTCCCTCGCACCCGACTACGAACGGATCGAGGCCGCGATTCTCATGTTCGGCGGCTGGATGGACTCGTACATCGACCCGGTGTTCCGGATGCTCGAGCGCTGCACGGCGCCCCGCCGCGCGATCGTCGGCAACTGGACCCACGAGTACCCGGACGACGGCTACCCGGGCCCGAACCTCGACTGGCTCCACGAGATGGTCCGCTTCTTCGATCACTGGCTGAAGGGCGAGTCGAACGGCGTGATGGACGAGCCGCCGCTCACCTGGTTCGAGCGCGAGTGGGCGCCGCCGGAACCGTTCCCGAGGATCTGGCCGGGCGGCTGGCGAGCCGAGTCCGTGTGGCCGCTCGCGAGCGGCGCGACCCGCGAGTGGTTCCTCGCCGGCGGATCGGAGCCGCTCCGGGGCCGGCTGCTCGCCAAGCTCGGACGAATCGGCGCGGACGCATTCCGTCATCGCGCAACAGTCGGCACGCGTGGCGCGCTCTCGTGGGGAGCCGGCGGCGCTCCGAATGGCCTCGCCCGTGACCTCCGACCGGACGATGCCCTCGTCCCGACCTACACGTCCGATCCACTCAAGGCGGCGGTCGAGGTCCTCGGCATGCCCGAGGTCGTGCTCACGTGGCGTTCTCCGGTTCCGGTGGCAACCGCCGTCGTCCGTCTCCAGGACGTGGCCGCGGACGGCACGCCGGTCCAGGTCACGGCCGGGATTCTCAACCTCACCCATCGCGACGGGCACGATCGGCCGTCGGCGCTGCCGATCGGCGAGGCGGTCGTCGCGCGCGTGCCGATGCGCGCGTGCGGGTACCGCTTCCTCCCGGGCCATCGGATCCGGGTCTCGGTCGCCAGCGCGGCCTGGCCGGTGATCTGGCCGTCGCCTGAGCCCGCCGAATTCGAGCTGCTCACCGGTGGCGCTGCCGCGCGGCTCACTCTTCCGATCGTTCCGCCCGAAGGCTCGGCTGCCGTCCCCGCGTTCCGCACCGATCCGGCGGACATCCCGGTCGTCGGGGGTGGCTCGGACGATCCGCCCGTCTGGCGCGTCGCCGAGGACGTCCTGAACGGGACCGTGACGGTGTCGTCGTTCGAGGGTGGCGAGACGATCACCGAGGATGGCACTCGACTCTACGGGTCGGAAGGACACGAGATGACGGCGTCGGACGCCGATCCCTCGAACGCCCGGATGGCGTCGGAGGTCGTGTATCGCCTGAGCCAGGACGGGCACGAGATTGTCGCCGAGGCGACCGCCGAGATGACCTCGACCGCAACCGAGTTCAGGCTGGCCGGTGGGCTCCGAATCAGGCTCGACGGCGCGTCCTTCCACACGGCCAGCTGGGACGAGACGATCCCGCGCGATCTCGCCTGAGGCGACTAGACTCGGGGCCATGCCGCGCATCTCCCGCAAGGCCGAGGGCTTCACCGAGTCGGTCATCCGCGAGATGAGCCGACTGGCCGTGGCGGCCAACGCGGTCAACCTCGGCCAGGGCTTTCCCGACTTCGCCTGCCCACCGGAGCTGAAGCAGGCCGCCGCGGACGCGGTCGACGCCGATCTCAACCAGTACGCGGTCACGTGGGGCGCGAAGCCGCTGCGCGACGCGATCGCGGCCAAGACCGCCCGCTTCTACCCCGGCTGGACGGTCGACCCTGAGACGGAGCTGACCGTCACCTGCGGCGCGACCGAGGGGATGATCGCCGCGATGCTCGCGATCCTCGATCCGGGCGACGAGATCGTCGTCTTCGAGCCGTACTACGAGAACTACGGTCCGGACGCGATCCTCACGGGCGCGACCCCCCGCTACGTGACGCTCCACGAACCGAACTGGTCCTTCGACCCGGACGAGCTGCGGGCGGCGATCACGCCGCGGACCCGCGGGATCGTCGTGAACTCGCCCCACAACCCCACCGGCAAGGTGTTCGACCGCGCGGAGCTCGACCTGATCGCCTCGCTCTGCCGGGAGCACGACCTTGTCGCATTCACCGACGACATCTACGAGCACATCGTCTTTGCCGGCGAGCACATCCCGCTCGCGACGTTGCCCGGCATGGCCGAGCGGACGGTCGCCGTCAACTCGATGTCGAAGACGTACTCGGTGACCGGGTGGCGTGTCGGGTGGGTCATCGCGCCGGCGAATCTCACGGCGGGGATCCGCAAGACCCACGACTTCCTGACTGTCGGCGCCGCGGCGCCGCTCCAGCACGCGTCGGCGGTCGCCCTCGCATTCCCCGGCGAGTACTACGCCAGGCTCGCCGCCGATTACCGCGTCCGGCGCGACATGCTCGTCCCGGCGCTGCGGGCCGCGGGCTTCCGGGTGTTCGATCCCGACGGCGCCTACTACGTGATGACCGACATCGCGGGACTCACGACCGACGACGACACCACGTTCGCCCGCCGGCTCATCGCCGACCCCGGGGTCGCTGCCGTCCCCGGCTCGTCGTTCTACTCGCGCCCGGAGCTGGGCCGGACGAAGCTGCGGTTCGCGTTCCCGAAGCGGGCCGAGACGCTCGCCGCGGCCGCTGAACGCCTGATGCGACTCGCCCCGGCGCGCGCCTAGGCCGCGGCCGCTCCTATTCCCGGGGAGATGCCGCGCAGCCAGGAATGCTGCGGACTCGTACTACGAAGTCGCACTGAGCCAGGCGGCCAGGAATGCTGCGAACTCGTACTACGAAGTCGCACTGAGCCAGGCGGCTGGAGCATCCTCCCGAGGCGCGCCTAGGCCGCGGCCAGGGTCGAGAGGGCTGCCGCGGCGAGGAGCCCGCTGCCGAGCGCGACGGCAACGCTGGCCAGGGTCCCGAGCAGGTAGTACTCGGCGAAGTCGCGGTCGTCGAGCTGGCGGAAGCGGGCGAGCGTCTTCGCGGCGACGACGAAGCCGATCGCGGCGGTCGAGCCGGTCAGCACGAACGCGACGATCAGCAGCCGCTCGAGTACCCCGATCGTCGCCCCGATCCGCGCCGGCGACGCGTGCGCCTCCGCCCGCGGAGCTGCCGCGGCCGGGCGGCCCGCTTCCGCGGGCGCCTGTCCGGCGGGCATCGGCTCGGCGGTCGCGACGACCGGCCCCACCTGGAGCCGCCAGCCGCCCGGTCGTGCCGGGCGTGGCGGATCCGGCTCGCCGGGGAGGGCGCCGCCCGAGACGGACTCGCGGGGATGGACGAGCGTGGCCACGAACAGCGCGGCGGCGCGGACGTTGACGATGACGAGCGAGACGAGGACGACGCCGATGAGGATCGCGCCGTGAAGCGCGTCCGCGTCGAATCGGCTGACAACGCTCGCGGCCGCATCGCGGAACCAGTCGAGCGTCGGCTGGCCGGCGAGCAGCACGAGCCACGCGGCGGCGAGGAGCACCACGTGCGCGATCTGGTCGGCGACGAACAGCGCGGCGGGCTTCGGAGTCCAGGCCGGCCCGAGGCCGTCCGCCCGTTCGGTGAGCTCGTGACGGCGGCGCGCCTCGGCGAGCGCCTCGGCCTCCGCGTGGCGGGTGGCGCGGACCTTCCAGCTGTCGATGAGGACATGCCCGGCGGTCGACACGACGAGGAACGCGAGGCCGCGCATTCCGTACACGGCGGCGACCGGGAGGAGGCAGAGCGCGACGGCGCCGCCATGAGCGAGCAACCCGCGCCAGCCCCGCCGCCCGGGCGAGAACTTGTCGGTGACCATCCCGTCGGTCTGGAGGACGAAGTCGGCGACGAGATGGGCGAGGAGGAGCCAGGCGAGGACGAGGACCGCCTCGGACGTCATCAAGCGCTCACACGCGCTACGCCCATCTGGAGGAGCTTCACCGTCGCGGTCCGGAGCCGCCCGATGTCGCGGACACGAGCCCGCTCCGCGGCGACGGAGATCGTCGGGGCTCGCACACTGAGCCGGGTCGCGGCGGCTGCCTGGCTCAGGCCCTCGACGAGCAGCAGCCGCGCGACCTCTCTCTGGCGATCGGTCAGCTCGTCGAGCAGGCGCCCGAGGACCGGCGCGACGCCGTCGAGCAGTTCGTCAGTCTCCGGGTGGCCGGTCCGCATCAGGAGGCTGTCGCGCTGGCGCCGGGCCGCGCTCGCCAGCTCGCGGGCGGCGAGGAACGCCGGCCCGCTCCGCTGGGTCGCCGGGCCACTGCCCTGCTCCACCCGGCCGGCCACGATCACCCAGCGCATCGGCAGGCGGTCGGCCCGGAGCGAGGCGCGGACGACGGCCTCGAGGGGATCGGCGGACGGCAGGAGGAGCCCCTGGAGCTCGTCACCCTGGGTGAACTCGAACGCGGCGACCCGCTCACCGCGGTACATCTCGTCGAGCTCGTCGCGCAGCGCGCGGAGCCACTCGCCTGCCCCCCGCGTGGCACGCGAGGCGACGACGTCTCCGAATAGCACGATGCCGAACGGCATACCGACCATCGACGCTGGAGGCTATCAAGGCCGGCATTAGCCGTCAATGACTATCTTGGCACCAGATAGCCGTGGACGGCTACTCAACGTCGACCGGCCGCCGAGACGCCCGCCACGCCCGCAGCCGCCTCGGCGAACTGGCGGCGCTGACCCGGGCCGCCGAAGTCGAGGAACGGATCGGGCTCGATCGCCCGCTCCTCGGTCCCCCCGGCGGTCCGAAGGTAGACGACGGGAAAGATCGTGCCGTCGCCGTCGGCCTCGAGCGTCAGGATGAGGGCGTCGGGGCCCGGGGCGTCGAGGACCTGGGCGAGCGGCTGGACGCCCTCGTCGCGCCAGCCGCCGTCGTCCCCGACCGAGGCGACCCACGCCAGGTACGCCTTCTGGTGCCACAGCTCCGGGCTGCATGTCGCCTCCTCGACGAGCCGGTCGACGAGGACCGCGGGATCGATCGGCGGCGCGGGCGGGTCGACCCCGAACCGGGTCCGGGCGATGTGCCGGGCGAGCACGCGGGCGTTGTAGCGGGCTCCGTGGACGGCGCCCGAGTTCGACGGCAGGCCGTGCTTCTGGAGGCCCTTCGCACCCTGGCTGATCGTGCCCGCGAAGTAGATCCCCGGCACCGTCGCACTCTCCCAATACGGCGTCTGGGCCGGCAGGCCGCTTCGCCCGACGATCGCAACACCAAGTGCCGGAAGGTCGAGGAGCGGCGCGACGAACCCGGTCGCCGCGATGACGTCGTCGACCTCGAGCGCGAGCTCGCCGCCCCCGTCGGTCCGCTGGAGGGCCACCTGGATCGGCCCGTCGGCCGTCCCCCCGAGCCGCACAAGGCCCGCGTCGAGGACGAACACGCCACCGCCGAGGACATGGTCCTCGAACGGCTGGACGTACCGCGCCCGGACCCCGACCAGCGACTTCGTGTTCACCGACAGCTTCGCCGGCGATGGTGAGGCGAGGATGATCTGGCGAGCCCAGGGGAGGAGGCCAGACGCCAGCTCGAAGCCCGAGTTCTGCTTGCCGAGGATGAACACCCGCCGCCCCGCGTACGACTCCGCCGGCCGCGTCCCCGCATAGTGGACTGCCAGCTCGCTGCCCGGCGACGGCGGAACGATCGGCTCGGCGATACCGACGGCGAACACGACGGCCCGGGTGCGGTACTCGCCGTCGGTCGTCTCGAGGACGAACTCGTCGCCGTCCGGCCCGCTCTCGCGCCGGGTGGCCGTCCAGCGGCAGCCGAACCGGACATCGACCGCGGTTCGTACCGTGAACGCGGCGATGTTCTGCTCCATCTCCGGCCGGGACGGGAAGGACGAGCTGCCGTCCATGAACTCCGGCATGATCGAGCGGTTCTCCGGCTCGTCGGCGATGAGGCTGTTCCAGTCGTAGCGCTCGTAGGTGCGCGTCTGCCGCTCCGGGGACGCAAACGGCTTGGTCCATGACAGGAGGCGCTGGAACAGCGGCCACTTGCGGAACATCCCGCCGGCGCCCTCATCCGCAGAGAGGACCGCGTGGGGCACACCAAGGCGTCCGAGCGCGTACGACAGCTGGATGCCGCCCGGGCCGCTGCCGACCACCACGACCGGATAGGTTCCCGGAGCGAACGGCCGCTCCTCGCGCCTCGCGTTCAGCTCCGCCACCGGACGGCGTTGCGCAGGCGGCGGGCCCCGGCCTGGAGCATCCGATACATCACCCGGGGGTGCGCGACGAGAAAGCCCTCGACATCCGGGCCGGCCAGGACGAGGCAGCGGAGCGGCCGGGTCGCGACGACGTCGGCGATGGGCGGTTCGCCCAGGAGGACCGAGACCTCGCCGAAGAGATCACCCCGCCCGAGCGTCACTCGGGCCGTCCCGTCGACCACGATCTGGGCCTCGCCCTCGAGGATCACGTGCAGGGCGGAACCCCTCAGGCCCTCGCGGATGACCCTCGTGCCCTCCGGGTAGAAGTGCTCCTCGAGCGCGTGGGCGACCCCCTCCAGCTGGGGCCCCGACAGGTCGGAGAACAGAGCCATGCTCGCGAGCGCGTCGACGATCTCGTCCAGGGTCGCCATGGCAGGTCATTGTGCAACGAGCGGGGACGTTGACGCGACGTTCGCCGCACGGCAGCATGACCCTGCTACCTCGAGGAGACCGATGATCCTGACCCACGATCGACGCACCGAGCTGCTGGCGGGTTGTCCGCTGTTCAGCGGCATTGGACCGGAGCATCTCGCGGCGCTCTCGGAGAAGGCGACCGAGGTCGAGTTCGAGCCTCGCCACACGATCGTCCGCCAGGGCGAGATCGGGACGGGGTTCTTCATCGTCGTCGACGGTCGGGTCAAGGTCGTGCGCGACGGGCGGACACTCGCGACGCTCGGCCCGGGCGAGTTCTTCGGCGAGCTGTCCGTCCTCGACGGTCAGCCGCGGATTGCGCAGGTCGTGGCCGAGGAGCCGACGCGTTGTCTCGCACTCGCGTCGTGGGACTTCGAGAACGTCCTGCTCGAGCAGCCCGCACTGTCGCTGGCGATCCTGCGGGGGCTCGCGGCGCGCCTCCGCGCGGTCTCCGAGCAACAGCCCACCCAGTAGGGGAACGGCCGCCGCAGGCCGCCCGGATGCCGCCCACCGACGCTCTCCCGACCGGCACGGTTACATTCCTGTTCACCGATATCGAGGGCTCGACGCGCCTGACAGAGGAGCTCGGCGCAGCCGGCTACGGCGTGCTCCTCGAGCGGCACCGGCAGGCGCTCAGGGCGGGCTTCGAGCGGTGCGGCGGGGTCGAGGTCGGGACCGCGGGCGACTCATTCTTCGTCGTGTTCACCACGCCGCTGGCGGCGCTCGCCGCGGCCGCCGACGGGCAGCTCGCGCTGGCCCGAACAGACTGGCCGGCGGAGGCCCCGATCCGCGTCCGGATGGGGATCCACACCGGGGACGGCCTGCTCGTCGACGGGTCGTACGTGGGACCGGACGTCAACCGCGCGGCGCGGATCGCCGCCGCGGGCCACGGCGGACAGGTGCTCGTGTCCGAGACGACGACCGCCCTCGTCACGGACCCGCCGGCCGGTGTCCACCTGCGGGGCCTCGGCCGGCACAGGCTCAAGGATCTTCGGCCGGAGCACATCGCCCAGCTGGACGTCGACGGGCTCCCGGGTGGCTTTCCTCCGATCCGGTCGCTCGATGCCCGCCCGAACAACCTCCCGACCCAGCTCACCTCGTTCGTCGGCCGGGAGCACGAGCTCGCCGAGGTCGTGCGCCTGATGGAGACGGCGCGCCTCGTCACGCTGACGGGTCCGGGTGGCACGGGCAAGACACGCCTCAGCCTCCAGGTGGCCGCGGAGACGGCCGCTGACCAGGTCGACGGCGCGACGTTCGTGGCCCTCGCCCCGATCGCCGATCCGGACCTCGTCACCTCGGCGATTGCGACGACCCTCGGCCTGCCCGACGCCGGTGGACGGCCGCTCCGTGACCGTCTGGTCGATCACCTGCGCGATCGGCAGCACCTTCTCGTGCTCGACAACTTCGAGCAAGTCGCGGTTGCGGCCCCTCTCCTGGGCGACCTCCTCCGCGAGGCGCCCCGGCTGCGGATTCTCGTCTCGAGCCGAATCGCCCTCCGGATCAGCGGCGAGCAGGAGTACCCCGTTCCCCCGCTCGAGCTGCCCGGGACGAACGAGGAGACCGGCGCGGGGCCGGCCGACGCGATCGCCGGCAATGAGGCCGTCCGGCTGTTCGTCGAGCGAGCCCGCTCCGTCCGGCCGGATTTCGCGCTCGACGATTCGAACGCCGGGGCCGTGGCCGAGATCGTGTCGCGCCTCGACGGCCTGCCGCTCGCGATCGAGCTTGCCGCGGCGCGGAGCCGGTTGCTGTCGCCGGGGGCAATGCTCCCCCGCCTCGAGCACCGGCTCGACCTGCTCGCCGGCGGGATGCGCGACCTGCCGGAGCGCCAGCAGACGCTGCGCGGGGCGATCGCCTGGAGCCACGACCTCCTCGAGCCGCCCGCGCGGCGGCTGTTTGCCCGGTTCTCCGTGTTCGTCGGTGGCGCGGAGCTGTCCGAAGCGGAAGCCGTGTGCGGCCCGGCCGGCGAGGTCGGACAGGACGTGCTGGATGGTCTCGAGGCGCTCGTCGACCACAGCCTGATCCGCCAGGTGGAGCGAGTCGGCGAGCCGCGCTTCTTCATGCTGGGGACCATCCGCGACTTCGCGGCCGAGCAGCTTGCGGCGAGCGGCGACCAGGAGGCGCTCCGCCGGCGGCACGCCCTCGCGTACCTCGGCCTGGCCGAGCGGGCCGCCCCGTCGCTGACCGGTAGTGACCAGCGGACCTGGCTCGACCGGCTGGCCCGCGACCATGACAACCTCCGCGCAGCCCACGGCTGGGCCCTCGAGAAGGACGATGCCGCTGTCGGGCTCCGCCTCATCGCTGCGCTGTGGCGCTTCTGGCAGATCCGTGGCTACCTGTTCGAGGGCCGGTCGCGGGCCGACGCCGCGATCGGGATGCCCGGCGCGAGGGACGCCGGCGAGGCGTACGTCGCGGCGCTCGAGGCGGCCGGCGGGCTCTGCTACTGGCTGGCCGAATTCTCATGTGCCCAGTCGCGCTACGAAGAGGTCCTCGCGGCTCGCCGGTCCGGCGGCGACCGCCGGGCGATCGCCGAGGCCCTCTACAACCTCGGGTTTACGGAGCTGTTCTTCCGAGCGGATGTCGAGCGGGCGCAAGCGCTCGGTGAGGAAGCACTCGCGCTGTTCCGCGAGACCGGTGACGAGCGGGGCGTCGGCAGGGCGCTCTGGGCGCTCGCCAATGTCGCGAGCTACCAGGACAACCCGGCGGCGGCGCGGCGCTACTGCGAGGAGGCGATCCCGATCCTGCGCCGCCTCGACGAGTCATTCATGCTCGCCTGGAGCCTGTACACGCTCGGCCAGGTCGAGACCAACGAGGGCAACCTCGAAGCGAGCCGGGTGCGCCTGCTCGAGGCGCTCGACCTGTTCGCGGCGGCCGACGACATGTCCGGCTTCGCCCTCGTCCTCGACGGGTTGGCCATCGCCGCTGAGCGCGGCGGCGACCGGCAGCGGGCCGCCAGGCTGTCGGGCATCGTGGCCAACCTCGAGGCGAAGACAGGGACCGGGCTCAACCCGGCCAATCGGCTGGTCTTCGGCTTCGACCCGGCGGCGTTGCGGGACGACCCGGACACCGCGGCCGCCTGGGTCGCGGGCGAGGGGCTCTCGACCGCCGACGCGCTCGCGTACGCGCGCGAACCCGCCCCACCGGAATAGCCCGTGCGCCAAGCCGCGTGAAGCGCGATAGTACGGAGATGCGCTCGTACCGCCTGTTCCGGATCGCCGGCGTCGACGTCGGCGTCCACCCGAGCTGGTTCGTCGTCTTCGGTCTCGTCACGTGGTCGCTCGCGAGCGGCTATTACCCGCAAGCCCTGGGCGACGCGAACACGACGCTCCACTGGGCGCTCGGCGCGATCTCCGCGCTGCTCCTCTTCGCCGCCGTCCTCGTCCACGAGCTCGCCCACTCGCTCGTCGCCCGCGCCCAGGGCCTCGATGCCCGGTCGATCACGTTGTTCATCTTCGGCGGCGTCTCGAATCTCGGCGGCGAGTCGCCGCGGCCGCGCGTCGAGTTCCTCGTCGCGATCGTCGGACCGCTGTCGAGCTTTGCGATCGCGGGACTCGCCCTGATCGGCGCGCAGATAACGCCGCCCGGGTCGGCCGCCCACGCCGTGCTCTCGTACCTCGCCATCGTGAACGGCCTCCTCGGCCTCTTCAACCTCATCCCGGGGTTCCCGCTCGACGGCGGGCGCGTCCTGCGCTCGATCGTGTGGCAGGCGACGGGCAGCCTCCGTCGAGCAACCGAGATCGCCGGGGCGGCCGGCACGATCGTCGCCTACGGCTTCCTCGTCTGGGGGTTCGTCCAGGTCCTCAACGGCGAGCTCCTCGGCGGGATCTGGATCGCGGCGATCGGCTGGTTCCTCCAGATGGCGTCCGCCGCCAGCGTCCAGCAGGTCCGGCTCGAGGAGGCGCTCCGCGGGACGCGGGTCTCGGACATCGTCCGGCCCGACCCTGCGACGGTTCCGCCCAACCTGTCGGTGGCCGACCTGATCGAGGACTACCTCCTGCCCCAGAACCGGCGGGCGATGCCCGTCGCACAGGACGGCCGGCTGCTCGGCATCGTGACCCTCGGGGACATCCGCGAGGTCCCGCTGGACCGGCGCGCGACGACGCCGGTCGGCAGTGTCATGGGCGGCCGCGAGGGCGTCGTGACTGTCGCCCCGGGCGCCTCGCTCGGTGCGGCTCTCGAGGCGCTGGGCCGGGGCGACTACGAGCAGGTCCCGGTGGTCGAAAACGGGCGCCTCGTGGGGATGCTCACCCGGGCCGACCTGCTGCGCCAGTTCCAGCTCCGGGAGACCCTCGGTGTCAGCGCGACGAACGGTTCGGGGAGCGGCTCGCACGGGCAGGTCCAGCGTCCGACGGTATCCTCTCGCCCATGACCGAAACGGCCCCCGCGCGCGAGAAGACCGGCATCCCCCGGAATCCCGGCCGTCGCGACCTCGGGATGAAGGCGACCCTCCTCTTCCCGAACCGCGAGGTCGTCGAGCGCTACTACGTCCCCCTGATCTACACGGCCTGCCGGACGTGCTACTCGGAGCTGGAGCCGGACGAGATCTTCCGCCGCGCGGTCGATGGTGAGATCGACCAGCACAAGATGCAGAAGCTCATCGCCGGGGTGATCGAGTCCGGCCACGGATCGACGATCGAGCACATCGTGTTCACCTTCGGGATCAGCGGCGTGTCTCGAACGCTGTCCCACCAGCTCGTCCGCCACCGGGCCGGGGTCGCGTTCGACCAGCAGAGCCAGCGCTACGTGAAGTTCAAGGGCGCGGCCGCGATGCTCCCGGCGACGATCGAGGACGGCGACCCGGACCTGCGCCAGAGGTACGAGGAGCAGGTCGACGGCGCGCTCGGGCTCTATGGCGAGATGCTCGCCGCCGGCGTCCCGGGCGAGGACGCCCGGTTCGTCTTTCCGAACGCGACGCGGACGAACCTCGTGATGACCGCGAACCTGCGGGCGCTCATCCACATGTCCGGCCTGCGCCTGTGCACGATGGCCCAGTGGGAGATCCGCCGGTTGTTCCAGCTCATCCGCCACGAGATCTTCGGGATCAGCCCGTTCCTCGGCGCGTTCCTCGCCCCCAAGTGCGTCCCGCTGGGCTACTGCGACGAGATGGGCAACCGGGACGAGCACTGCCCGATCAGGCCCCACAAGGACAACGTCCTGGGGGCCTGGGCGGAGAAGGCGAAGGCAGCCCGAGCGGCGCGCCGGGAGCTGCCGGTCACCTGATCCCCGGCGGGGAGACGCGGGCCCGCCCACGACCAGAGCGGAGACCAGAGCGGAGACCGGAGCGCAGAGAGGAGAAGCTGTGCCGTCGACGTGGCCCCCGAAGGGATACGCGAGCGACCCGTTCGAGTACGGCGGGATCCGGCGCGACGTCTTTCGGCGGGAGCCGGCCGGGCCGCCGGTCCTCGTGCTCCACGCGCTTTCCGGGCTCAACGACTCGACGCTCCGGGTCGCCGAGCGGATCGGCGCCCACGGCGACCTCACCCCGGTCATGCCCGTCCTCTTCGGGTCCCCCGGCCAGGACAGCGCGCTCCAGGGCGTCGCGCCCGTGTGCTTCGGCTGGGAGTTCGTCTCGTTCGCGTCGGGCCGGACGAGCCCGATCGTGGGCTGGCTCCGTGGGCTCGCCGCCCGCGAGAGCGTCATCGCGGGTGGGGCTTCCGTCGGGGTCGTCGGGATGTGCCTCTCCGGGGGCTTTGCGCTGGCGATGGTCGTCGACCAGCTCGTGAAGGTCGCGATCGCGGGCCAGCCGTCACTCCCGCTGACGTACCGGGGCTGGCCCACCCGGAAGGCCCGCGACCTCGGCGTGTCGCCGGGTGACCTCGCCGTCATCAAGGGCCGCGTGGCACACGGCGACGCCGTCGTCCGGGCGGTTCGCTACGCCGACGACAGGATCTCCCCGACCGCCCGGACGAAACGGCTCGCCCAGGAGCTGGGGGCGGGCGCCGTCATGACCCCGATCCTCGGCAGCCGGCACTCCGTGCTCGTCGACGGCGCGACCGACCGGCTCGCTCATCCGGATGCGGCGAGGGCGCTCAACGAGGCCGTCCGGATCATCCGGGAGCGCCTCGTGGGACTGCCGGCCGAGCCCGCTAAGCCAGACCCGCGACAAACCGCCGAATGACCCGGGCCAGGCGCGGCCCGGCCTCCGCCCCTGCCGCCAGCACCTCCTCGTGGCTGAGCGGCTCGCCCGTGTAGCCCGCCCCGGCATTCGTCACGAGCGAGACCCCGCCCACCTCGAGGCCCGCCCAGCGGGCGGCGATGCACTCGAGGACCGTCGACATCCCGACGGCATCGGCCCCGAGGGTCCTGAGCATCCGCACCTCGGCCGGGGTCTCGTACTGGGGGCCGAGCAGCCCGGCGTAGATCCCCTCCTCGAGGCTCACACCCTCGGCCCGGCCGGCCGCGTGGAGGCCCTCGCGAAGGCGCGGGCTCCAGGCGTCGACGAGGTCCTGGAAGCGGGTGCCGATCTCGTCCGCGTTTGGTCCGAGGAGCGGCGTCCGCCCCGTCAGGTTGAGGTGGTCGCCGATCACCATGAGCGTGCCCGGCCGGTACGCCGGGTTGACGCCACCGGCCGCGTTCGTCAGGACGACGATCTCCGCCCCGAGTCGCCGGAAGAGCAGGACCGGCTGGACGACGAGGCCCGGGTCATTGCCCTCGTAGACGTGGAACCGGCCCTGGAGCATGACAACGGGCGTCCCCGCCAGGCGTCCGAGGAGCAGCCGACCGACGTGCCCGGGCGCCGTGGCGGCCGGCCAGCCGGGCAGCTCGTCGAAGGGGATGGCGACCTGGTCCTCCACCTCGGAGGCGAGCCCGCCGAGCCCGGATCCGAGGACGATCCCGACTCTCGGCACGAGGTCCGTGCGGGCCCGGACGGCCGCGGCGAGGGCGGCCAGCCGGGCAGGCTGCGCGGCCGGCGTGATGGGATCGCCCGGGCTGGACGACGGGCTGTCGCTCACGGGCGCGCGGGCCTCAAGGAACGCGTCCAGGGGGTAGACGGCCGAGGCCCGCTGCTCCGATCGCCCGACAGGAGTACCGACACCGGGATGCCGATCACATCCCGCCGGGCGACCACCCGGGGGCAGCCCCTGAAGGCTGCCGGAGCCGGGCAACGAAGCGCCCGAAGCGACCGGTCCGGACGGAGGAACATTGATGTGATCTCAGTTGCCTCGGTCCCTGACGGCCCCTCCGGGCAAGACCTACGGTACGAGTCCCCTGCACGTCGAGTCAACGCGGTTATCCACCACCTCGCCTGCTGGCCCTCCGGCACTGTCCACGACTTCTGGACCCGTGTGGACAAGTCGTGGACAAACGGTCTGGCTGCGCGACCGGGGGGCATCACCCGCCCATGGCGAACATCTCGACCTTCGGGAGATCGGCCGTCGCCTCCGTCCGCAGGTCGGAGTAGCGGTCGTCCCGGACGTGCCACGCGGCAGCAAGGTAGGCATCCAGGTCGTCGTCCGTCGCCTCGCCCCGGACGACCGCTCGGAGATCGTGTCCGTCGACCGCGAAGAGGCAGGTGTAGAGCTTGCCCTCGGCCGACAGCCGGGCCCGGGTGCAGTCGCCGCAGAACGGCTGGGTGACCGACGCGATCAGCCCGATCTCGCCCCGCCCATCGCGATACCGCCACCGGTTGGCGACCTCGCCGCGGTAGGCGGCCGGGACCCGCTCGAGGGGCATCTCGGCGTCGATCGCCTCGACGATCTCCTCGGCGCCGACGACATCGTCGAGCCGCCAGCCGTTCGAGTGGCCGACGTCCATGTACTCGATGAACCGGAGCGTGACGCCCTCGTCTCGCGCCCAGCGGGCCATCGGGATGATGCTCGCCTCGTTCACCCCGCGCCGGACGACCATGTTGATCTTGACCGGCGCGAAGCCCGCCTCGCGCGCCGCGGCGACCCCGTCGAGCACCCGGGCGACCGGGAAGTCGACCCCGTTCATCGCCCGGAAGACGGCGTCGTCGAGCGAGTCGAGGCTGATCGTGATCCGGCCCAGGCCGGCGTCGCGCAGGCGGCCGGCGAGCGGCCTGAGCGCGGAGCCGTTGGTGGTCATCGTCAGGTCGACCGGCCGGCCGTCGGGGGTCCGGATCAGGGCCAGCATCGCCACGAGGCTCGCCAGGTCGCGCCGGACGAGCGGCTCCCCGCCCGTGATCCGGAGCTTCTCGACGCCCAGCCGGACGAACGACCGGGCAAGGCGCTCGATCTCCTCGAACGTCAGGACGAGCTCCCGGGGCAGGAATTCGAAGTCCGGCCCGAAGATCTCCCGGGGCATGCAGTAGGTGCACCGGAAGTTGCACCGGTCGGTGACCGAGATCCGGAGGTCGCGGATCGCCCGCCCGAACGTGTCGAGCGTGCCCGGGCGGCCGTCGAAGCCTGCCTCGGGCCGCGACCGGCGGGGGGCCTCGACGGGAACGATCGGCGGGTTCACCTGCCAATCGTACCGCCCGGGCGATTCACGCTCCCCGGGGAGCCCTGGGGCAGGGACTTCGAGCGGAAACCGTGCGGTGCGCGGGCACCCCCGGCGGCTTTGCCCCGTCCCCCGCCGGTACCACCGTCTCCGAGCCCGTGGTACCTCTAGCGGACTCCACCGCACCATCCACGGCTGGCAGCATGCAAACAAGCCCTGGCCCCCCTCGGCATGTCCACGTGGAGAGGACGACACATCGCATGGCGACGACCGACTCCCGCACGGGCTTCAGGCTTCCCTGGGGCTCCGACCAGCGACCGCAGACCGACGGAGAGGCCGAGGCCCCGCCGGCCGGGGGCGAGGCGACGGAGGCGACCAACGGGGCATGGCCCGACCAGGCCCCCATCGCCGATGCTGCGCCCGAAGGGGACGAAACGATGTCCGAAGCCACCGCAGGAGCGGCCACTACCGGCGAAGGCGATCTCGCGCCGTCGTCCGGCAAGTCGGCGGCCGGGGTGCGCCGGACGAACAAGTTCCTCGCCGACCTCACGAAGGCCATGCAGGTCGCGGCCGAGTCTGCCCGCGAGGAGACGATGGCCCGCCTTCAGGCCGAGGCGAAGACGTCGGTCGAGCAGATCCACGAGCGGTCGGCCACCGAGGCGGCCGACCTCAGCCGCCAGGCCGACGACGATGTCGCCTCGATCCGGGAGTGGTCGAAGACCGAGATCGCCCGCATCCGCGACGAGACCGATCAGCGGATCGCCTCGCGCAAGACGACCCTCGAGCAGGACACCAAGGAGCACGCGGCCCAGATCGAGCGGCGGATCGAGAAGGTCCAGGGCCGGGTCGCCACGTTCGAGGCGGAGATGGCCAGCTTCTTCGAGCGCCTCCTCGCCGAGGAGGATCCCACCCAGTTCGCCGCGATGGCCGAGAAGCTGCCCGAGCCGCCTCCGTTCGACGCCGACGAGGTGATGACGGCTGGGTCCGCTGAGCGGCGGACCGATCCGCCGGCGCGGGCGAAGCGTGCCGAGCGCGAGGTATCCGAACCTGCCGCCGACCCGGCGACCTCGATGGCCGCGATCCAGGCTGCCGCCCAGGCCGCCGAGGGCACCGATCCGGTCGACCTCGCGGAACCCGTGCTCGCACCCGAGGCGTCGGCGGACGTCGCTCCGGTCACCGAGTCCGGCGCTGACGACCCGCGCCTCGCCGCTTTCGGCGGCAGCGCGGACTTCGCCGCCGCCGAGGCCGAGGCCGCGGCTGCGGTCGGCGCCAGCGACATGACCGAGGAAATCCCGACGATCGCGGACGACGCGCTCGCCGCCCGCCTGGCCGGGCTCGTCCCCGGGACGAGCGAGGATGCCGCCCCGCCGGTCTCCGGTGAGGCGGTCACGACCCAGATCGTCGTGACCGGGCTCGTCAGCGTCGCAAGCATTGCCAGCTTCAAGCGCCATCTCGGGCGCGTACCCGGTGTCCAGTCCGTCGGGGTGTCGTCCGGTCCCGAAGGCGAGTTCATCTTCGCCGTCCACCACGGCCCGGAGGCCGTCCTCCGCGACGCGATCCCCGGCCTGCCCGGGTTCCGGGCGCGCGTGACCAGCGAGAAGGACTCGACCGTGGAGGTCGCCGCGCACGATCCCGAATCCGGGGGCTGACCGGGTAACCCCGGTCATCCTCGAACCGGCAAGGAGACCAACCGAACGTGGCGCGCCAGGCGATCGTTGTCGCTCTACCGCCGGAGGAGCGCGCCCCGGTCGTCAGCCAGCTGCGTGAAGCCGGCTTTGAACCGATCGCGGTCAACCGCCCCGACGAGCTCGAGGCTCTCCTGAGCAGCCGGCGCGACGTAAGCCTCGCGATCCTCGACGGGGAGAGCGACTTCGACACGTCGCTCGAGTACTACGGGCTGCTCCACGAGGAAGGCCGCGACATCGCGGCGCTGATGGTCGTCTCGCCCCGGGCCCTCGACAAGCTGAGCGGGGCGGTGACGCGGACCGGCATCAACGACGAGTACTTCACCCGGCCCTACTCGATCGAGTCGCTGCGCTGGCGGGTCGAGGCGATGTGCATCCGCTCGCAGACCGTCGACGATGGCAGCGGGCCGGTCATCCAGTCGGGGGCGATGGACGGCGACTGGGCGCGCCGGGCGGCCGTCGTCGCGGTCTTCAACCCGAAGGGCGGGGTCGGCAAGACGACGATCGCGACGAACGTCGCGGCCGCGCTCCAGATCAACAAGGGCCAGCGCGTCCTTCTCGTCGACGCCGACATCGTCACCGGGCACGTCGCCACGTCCCTGGGAATGGAGCACATCCGGACGGTCGCCGACAGCTGGCGCGACCAGTCCGAGGGCGGGGATCCGGAGAACTTCACGGAGCTCGCGGCGCCCCATCCGTCGGGGATGCGGGTCGTCTCGCTCACGTCCAGCCCGCTCGCGACGGACATCCTCGATTCGGACAGGGTGGGCGACGCGATCACGGCCGCCCGCCGCGGCTTCGACTTCATCATCGTCGACCTTCATCCCTCGTACAGCGACCTCAACCAGGCCGTCTTCGAGCGGGCCGACCAGATCCTCGTTCCGGTCACGCCGGACGTGCCGGCGCTGCGGGCCGCCGTCCAGCTGCGCGACGTGGCGATGGAGATGGGCCTCCAGGACCGGCTCTCGATGGTCGTCAACCGGGCGAACAGCGGCGTGTCCGTTGCGGACATGGAGCGGACCGTCGGGATGCCGGCGCTCGCGCTGATCCGGTCGGGCGGCCTCCTCTTCGTCCGGGCGGCCAACGAGGGCCGGACGGTGATCGAGATGTTCCCGCGGGAGAGGATCTCCGAGGACTTCGACGTGCTCGCCGACCGGCTGCTGGGCACGCCCAAGACGAACCCGGCCGTCCGGCCCGCGTTCCGCCTGTTCAATCGGCAAAAAGAGGCCGTGCGCGTCTAGAGCCGGGCCCTCGCAGACCCGGCTCTCAGCTCTTGTCCTGCCAGCTCGTGCCCCCGAGCGGTCTCCCGGGGAGCTTCTCGGGCGGCTCGCCGGTCCGCTTGTCGATCCCCTCGATCCCGCGCAGGTAGAACCGGTTGACGAGGATCGAGTCGACCTCCTCACCGCTGACCTGCCGCTCACCGAGGTGGGCGACGGCGTCGACGACCGGGATGAACATCTCGCTGCCCCGATCGAGGAGCCGGGCCGGCTCCGTGCCGGGGAACAGGTACACCGTGCCGATGATCCGGTACGGGGGCGCCTCCATGGCGACGTCGAACGGAACCTTGTGGACCGCGAAGGCGGCCTTCTCCTGCTCGGAGAGGGGCGCCTTCGAGCCCGGGCCGGCAAGGACGAGGATGAGGTCGTACGGGTCCACGCTCTTCAGGCCGGGTACGGCCGTGAACGGGCCGGACCCGTCGATGGGTGCCCACGACACGTCCGAGATCGGAACGGCCTCCCGCCGGTTGAGGACGTCCGACAGGCGGCCCTCGACGTGCATCGTGCCCAGCAGCCGCCACTCCTCGGTCAGGCCGTCGAAGCGGATCATCGTGCCGCGCGACTCGGCGGCCGGACGTCCTGGCGCGCCGGCTGCGGCCGGCTTCCGGCGGCGCAGGAAATCGAACGGCACGCTAGTCCTCGCCCTTGCCCGAGTTCGCCCGGATCGTCTCGACGACCGTCGCGTCGGCCAGGGTCGTCGTATCGCCGAGGGCGCGGCCCTGGGCGATGTCCCGGAGAAGGCGGCGCATGATCTTGCCGGAGCGGGTCTTCGGCAGGTCCGGCGTGAACATCAGCGTCTTCGGCTTGGCGATCGGGCTGATCTTCGTTGCCACGTGGTTTCGCAACTCGATCCCGAGCGCCTCGGTCGGCTCGTTGCCGCGGCGAAGGATGACGAACGCGATGATCGCCTCGCCGGTGACCGCATCCGGCCCGCCCACGACGGCGGCCTCGGCGACCGCTGGGTGGGACACGAGGGCGCTCTCGATCTCGGTCGTGCTCAACCGGTGACCGGACACGTTCATCACGTCGTCGACCCGGCCGAGGAGCCAGAAGTAGCCCTCCTCGTCGCGCTTCGCCCCGTCGCCCGCGAAATACATCCCGGGGAACCGGCTCCAGTACGTGGAGCGGTACCGCTCCGGGTCACCGTAGATGCCGCGCAGCATCGCCGGCCACGGCCGCTTGAGGACGAGGTATCCGCCGCCTCCGAACGGGACGGAGTTGCCGTCGCCGTCGACGACGTCGGCGGCGATGCCCGGGAACGGGAACGTCGCGCTGCCCGGCTTCGTCGTCGTCACGCCCGGCAGCGGCGTGATCAGGATCATGCCCGTCTCGGTCTGCCACCAGGTGTCGACGATCGGCGCGCGGCCCGCCCCGATGTGCTCCTGGTACCACATCCACGCCTCGGGGTTGATCGGCTCGCCGACCGACCCGAGGACGCGCAGCGACGACAGGTCGCGCTTCCTCGGGAACTCGTCGCCCTGTTTCATGAATGCCCGGATCGCGGTCGGGGCGCAGTAGAGGATCGTGACCTTGTAGTCCTCGACGATCTGCCACCAGCGGTCCCACGCCGGCGTGTCCGGCGTGCCCTCGTACATCACGCCGGTCGTCGCGTTGGCCAGCGGCCCGTAGACGATGTAGCTGTGGCCCGTCACCCAGCCGACGTCCGCGGCGCACCAGTACACGTCGTCCGGCTTGAGGTCGAAGATCATCTCGTGGGTGTAGCTCGTGCCGACGAGGTAGCCCGCGGTCGTGTGGATGATCCCCTTGGGCTTCGCGGTGGTCCCCGACGTGTAGAGCAGGTAGAGCATGTGCTCGCTCTCGACCGGGACCGGCGGGCAGTCCGCCGGCTGGCGTTCGACGATGTCGTGCCACCAGACGTCGCGGCCCTCGACCATCTTCGTGCCCGGCGCCTGGTCGCCGAGCCGCCGGACGACCAGGACGTGCTTGACGGTGGGGGCATCGGCGACTGCCGCGTCGGCCGCGGGCTTGAGCTCGCCCGGCTTGCCCCGCCGCCAGCCGCCGTCGGCGGTGATCAGCAGCTTCGCCTCGGCATCGTTCATCCTGCCCGCGAGCGCCTCCGCGGAAAAGCCGGCGAAGACGACCGTGTGCGGCGCGCCGAGCCGGGCGCAGGCGAGCATCGCGATCGGCAGCTCGGGGATCATCGGCATGTAGATCGCCACCCGATCGCCCTTGCGGATCCCGAGCTCCTTGAGCGCGTTGGCGGCCTTCTGGACCTCCCGGTGGAGGTCCGCGTAGGTGATCGTGCGCGTGTCGCCGGGCTCGCCGATCCAGTGGTACGCGACCTTGTCCCCGAGGCCGCGCTCGACGTGCCGGTCCACGCAGTTGTAGCTGATGTTCAGCTCGCCGCCGGTGAACCACTTGGCAAATGGGAGGTCCCACTCGAGGACGGTGTCGAACGGCTTCACCCAGTCGACCCGCTCCCGGGCGAGGCGCGCCCAGAAGCCCTCGAAGTCGCGCTCGGCCTCGTCGTACAGCGCGCGCTGCGCGTTGGCCTGCACGCTGAATGCCGGATCCGGCGGGAACGTCCGCCGCTCCGCCATGAGGTTCTCGATCGCGGGGCGCTGCTCGACGCTCACCGGGTCACCTCCTCGCGCATCCGGGTCCGGGTCATTCTACGCGGGGCGCCGCGGCGGCCCGCGGGCAGCCGAACTCGTTCCCGGATTCTCGCCCCGTGAGACTCGGACGGGTAGCAGGCGCTCCGGAGGCCGGATCTATCGCCAGTTGCCCACGGGCATGAGCCGTTGGGGACGATATCGGCGGTTGATCGCGCCCCAGTCGCACCGGGTGAGAATCCGGCAACGCGTTACTCGCCGGCGAGGTCGTCCTGGTCTTGGGGCGGCCCGACGACGACCTCCGGCGGGCGCGGACCCGGCCCGTCCGGGTCGCGGGCGAGGACGACCCGCTGCGGCCGGGGGATCTCGATGCCGTGCTCGTTGAACGCGGCGAGAAGGCGTTTGCGGAGCTCGCCGCCGGCGTCCCACTGGTCCATCGCCCGGACCGTGCCGAGGATCTTCAGCGTGATCCCGTACTCGCCGAGCGCCTCGACCCGCTGGACCCGCGGCGGCTCGAGGATCCGGTCCTTCCAGGCCGGGTCTTCGGCCAGGGCCCGGCCGACGGCATCGACGACCGCGGTTGCCCGGTCCACGTCCGTGCCGTACGTGATCGTGACGTCCTGGTTGATCCGGGCCCACGTTCGGGTCCGGTTCGAGGCCACCGTGATCTCGCCGTTCGGGACGGTGTGGACGACGCCGTCGAGGTCGCGCACTGTGGTCCGGCGCAGGCTGAGCTCCTCGACCGTGCCGGTCACCCCCGCGAGCGAGACGACGTCGCCGAGCGAGTACTGGTTCTCGAGCAGGATGAGAGCGCCGTTGAAATAGTCGCGGATGAGGCTCTGCGCCCCGAAGCCCACGGCGATCCCGACGACGCCGAGACCGGCGATCGCGGGGCCGATGTCCAGGTCGAGCTCGCCGAGCACCATCAGTGCGCCGATGACGACGATGAACGCCTGGAGCACCCGCGAGCCGAGCGTCTCGATCGTCTGTTTGCGCTTGCGGAACTCGAGCGCGGACAGTTCCTCCGCGGTGCCATCGGCGGGCTCCCGGGCCAGCACCGCCCTCACGAGGCCGTGGACGAGGAGGCGCGCACCGCGCGCTGCGAGCAGCGTCAGGACGACGATCAGCAGGATCGGGGCGGCGAAAGCCCACAGTTCGGTCGGCGACATCGTCACAGCCTACCGGCTGCCCGCGCGCGACGAGCCGGGATCAGGCCGGAGCGGCTGTCGTCGGGACGTGCGTCCCGGTCGTCCCGGTCGTCCCGTTCGCCCCGTTCATGCCGTTGACCCCGTTGGTGCCGGGGGCCCCGTTTGCCAGGCCCGTGGCGCCGCCGAGCCGGACGGAGATTGCAGCCGCGGCCTCCCGCGCCTGGGCGCCGAGCTCCGGGATCCGGCGCGGGGTGAGCCGGAACGCCGGGCCCCAGATGTCGACCGCCGCGATCACGGTCCCGCGCGCGTCGCGGACCGGGGCCGCGACGGCGTTCAGGCCCACCTCGTACTCCCCGAGCGCCGTCCCGTAGCCGCGCCGCCGGATCCGGGCCAGCTCCTCGAGGAGTGGCTCGAGCTCGACGATCGTCCGTTCCGTGTACGTCACGAGGCCGCGCCGGACGATCCGGAGAACCTCGCGCTCGGCGAGGGCGGCGAGCAGGATCTTGCCGGACGCGACGCAGTGGAGCGGCACGCTGCGTCCGGTCCAGTCGCCGACCGCGATGAGGTTCGGGCCGTCGGCTTGCGCGACAGTCAGCAGCTGGTCTCCGTCGAGGACGCCTAGTCCGGTCGTCTCGTGGGTGAGCCGCGCGAGCCGCTCGAGCTCCGGCATCGCGATACCCCGCAGGTCGAGTGTCCGCTCGGCCCGCTCGGCGAGACGGATGACCACCAGGCCGAGCCGGTACTTCCCGGTCTCGTCGTCCTGCTCGACGAGGCCCCGCTTCTGGAGGGTCGCGAGGAGCCGCGACGCCGTCGACTTGTGGAGGCCGAGCCGGCGTGCCAGCTCGGTGACCCCGGCCTCGCCCTGGCTCTCGCCGAGTGCGAGAAGGAGCGCGGCCGCGCGATCGACCGATCGGACGGCGTTCCCGTCGAGGGCCATGGTGGTGCCTCCCTCGCCCTCAGCCGGCCGTTGCCTGCCGCCCGGTCGTCCGGGCGTCGAGCGACGCCGCGAGAGCCTCCTTGAACGCGGTGACGGCCCGATCGACGAGGTCGCCCCTGGCGTGCGCCTCGCAGATGAACCACGGCTCACGCGAATCGGGCTCCGGCATCGCCCCGCGGGCGTGCATCGCCATCGCGATCGCGTCATAGAGGTCGTGATCGGTATCCGCCCAATCGCGGTATTCGGTGACTTCCTTGTCGGTGAACATCACCCCGAACATCGAGGGGTGGCCGGTGAACTGGTACGGCAGGCCGCTGGCGTCGAGGACGGTCCGCAGGCCGTCCTGGATTCGCCGGCCGGTCGCGTGGATCGTGTCGAGCACCGGCGTCTCGTCGATGATCGAGAGCGTCTTCACCATCGCGGCGGCGGCGACCCGGTTGCCGGCGTACGTTCCGCCGTGGCTGACCTTGTCCGGCAGGAGCTCCATGATGTCGCGCCGGCCGCCGAACGCCGCGGCCGGATAGCCGTTGCCGATCGCCTTGGCGTACGTGGCGAGGTCCGGCTTCACGCCGAAGAACTCCGAGGCGCCGCCCTTCGCGAGCCGGAACCCGGTCTTCACCTCGTCGAAGATCAGGAGGATCCCGTACTCCTCGGTCAGCGCCCGCATCGCCCGGTGGAAGTCCGGCCGGGGCATGATCGCCTGGGCGTTGCCGAGGACCGGCTCGACGATGATCGCCGCGATCTCCTCGGCGTGGCGCTCGAACAGCGCCCGGAGGAACTCGAGGTTGTTGTAGCGGGCCGGGATGATCGTGTCGGCGACCGCCTCGGGGATGCCCCGGCCCCAGGCCAGGCGGACGGGGTTGTCCTCGTCGCCCAGCTCCGCCATGTCGTTCGGGGCGACGCTGATCAGGGCGTAGTCGTGGACGCCGTGGTACTGGCCCTCGAACTTGACGATCTTCTCGCGCCCGGTATGGGCCCGGGCGAGGCGCATCGCGTGCATCGTCGCCTCGGTGCCGGAGACCGTCATCCGGGCCATGTCCACCCAGCCGGTGAGCCGGCAGAGGAGCTCGATCGCGGCAACCTCGTCCTCGGTCGTCAGGCTGAAGCTGACCCCCCGGCGCATCCGCTCGTTGACGTAGTCATCGACCCGCTCGTCGGCGTGGCCGAGGATGACCGGCCCGTAGCCCATCCGCAGGTCGACGTACTCGTTGCCGTCGAGGTCCCAGACCAGGCCGCCCTTGCCCCGGTCGACGTAGATCGTGTCCTCGCCCCACGACCGGAAGTTCGAGTCGGCGCCGCCGGGCAACGTCCGCTTCGCGCGCTGGTACATCTCCAGCTGCCTCTTGCGGCTGGGCGCGGCGACTCGGGACGCACGTGCCGTGGCCATGTCTCCTCCCCTGATCGGCGCGGACGGTGGGACGGCGGTTGCGGCGGGCGGAACGACGGGAGCGCATCGTGGCACAGGCCGGATCGGCCCGTCAACGCGAATATCGTACCGGACTGGCCGAATCGAGCACGAATCGCGAGGTCTGCCGCCTGCTCCGGCCGGCGAACCGTGGGAAACGCCGCGGCGCTGCGGCGTTGTCTCACAATCAGCAACGAGGGCGCTTACGAGCGATTGGTCGCCCCTTGACCGGCGTTTACCAACGATTCAGCGCGGGTTGGTGTCGCTGGAACAGGAAAACGACCGATTCGGGGCCCGAACGGCTGGCTTGGAGCGGCGAGCGCCCACCAACTGCCCGGTTTGTTGACTCAGCGACAAGGGCCGACGCGGAACAGGACGGTCTCAAGCGCCCGCGGCGGCTGGGGAACCGCGGAAATCGTCATGGTCACGTGAACCGCTGTTAGCATCCCGCGATGGTCCCTGCCGGCACCCCGTACTGGCTCACGACGTCGCGGGACGAAGCCTGCCCGCCCCTGGAGGGTGACGGCCGGGTCGACGTGGCGATCGTCGGCGGCGGTTTCACGGGCCTGTGGACGGCGCTCGCCCTGGCCGAGACCGACCCATCCATCCGCGTCGCAGTCCTCGAGATGGAGACCGTCGGCTTCGGGGCGAGCAGCCGGAACGGGGGTTTCTGCTCGGCCAGCCTCACGCACGGCCTGGCGAACGGGATCCGTCACTTCCCCGACGAGTTGGCGCTGCTCCGACGCGAAGGGCAGGCCAACCTGCGCGGGCTGATCGATTTCACGCGGCGGCATGGGATCGATTGCGACCTCGAGGAGACCGGCGTCCTCGAAGTGGCCGACCAGGCATGGCAGGTCGAGGAGTTCCGGGCGTGGGTGGACGAGGCCGCTGCCTGGGGCGAGGACAACGAGTTCCTCGACGGCGAGGCGGTCCGGGCGGAGGTCCACTCCCCCCTATGGCACGCTGGCCTGCACCGCCGCGGCGAGGACGTGCTCCTCGACCCGATGAAGCTCGTGCGCGGGCTGAAGCGGGTCGCGCTCGAGCGCGGCGTGGCCGTCCACGAGCGGACCAGGGTGGCGTCGGTCGCGCGTCGGGCCGGCAGCGTCCGCATCGCGACGGCGGCTGGGGCTACTCTCGATGCCGGCCACGTGGTCGTGGCGACGTCCGCCTACTCGGGCTGGCTCCGCCGGCTCGACGGCCAGTTCGTCCCGGTCTACGACTACGCCCTCGTGTCCGATCCGCTCACGCCGGAGCAGCGCGAATCGGTCGGCTGGCAGCGGCGCCAGGGCATGGCCGACGGGAACAACCAGTTCCACTACTTCCGGCTCACCGCGGACGATCGGATCCTGTGGGGAGGCTACGACGCGATCTACCACTTCGGGAGCCGGGTCGAGCCGGCGCTCGATGTCCGGCCCGCGACGTTCGATCGACTCGATGGCCAGTTCCGGCGGGCCTTTCCGCAGCTCGCCGGACTGCGCTTCCCGTACCGGTGGGGCGGGGCGATCGACACGACGAGCCGGTTCACGGTGACGTTCGGCCAGTCGCTCGGCGGACGGCTGACGTACGCGCTCGGCTACACCGGGCTGGGGGTCGGCGCGAGTCGGTGGGCCGGAGGAGTCGTCCGCGATTTCGTCCTGCGGCCCGATTCGGACCTGCTCCGCCTGCGCTTCGTGCAGACCGCGCCGTTCCCGTTCCCGCCCGAGCCGCTCCGCTACGCGGCCGTCCAGCTCGTTCGCCACGAGCTGGACCGGGCGGACCGCAACGAAGGCCGCCGGAGTCTCCTCCTGCGGACGCTCGACGCGATCGGCATCGGCTACGACTCCTGAACGGCCGACGGCCCCGCCGGAGCGGGGCCTTCGGCCGTCGTTGGTTCAGAAGCAACGGCTCACGTACCGGGGATCTTGACGAGCAGGAGTTGGCCGCCCTCCCGTTCGTGGCGGATCCCGCCGATCGTCTCGAAGTACGGCACGTAGGTCCCCGCCTGGATGTCGACGAGGAACCAGCCGCGCCCGAACCAGCGTGACGCGTCGACGATGCCGCTGGACTCCCAGCCGCCTTGCCGGGCGACGGACGTCTGGGTGTCGTTCGGTACGCCGGGGATCGCCGGGACACCGCCCAGACCGGCGTTGTCGATCGCCTGATTGACCTTGGCCACGACCGTCATCGACCTGGTCTTGAAGTCGTACTTCCAGATCCTGGCGGTCGTACCGGCGGCGCCCAGGTCGTACTGGTTCTGGCTCCCCGGATCCTCCTGGATGAGCAGCGCCTTCCGGGTCGTCTCGATATTGTCGGGCTGGTGGATCAGGCTGACGTTCCCGGCGCCGGCGGCCCCGAGGGCGTCGCCGTCGATGAGGATCGACAGGCTCTGGACCTTCCGCGGGTTCTTCTTGTCGAGGACCATCTTGAAAATCCGGCCGTTCGGCCAGGGCCCGGCCGTGCCGGACGGCCCGCGCCCCAGACGACCGGTCGTCGCATCGGGCACGGCCCGTGGCTCGCCGGTGTCCGCGAAGTAGACGATCCGCGGGTTCTTCCGGTCGTACGCGATGTCCTCGACGCGGATGAACTGGAAGACGTTGTTGTCATTCGACCACTCCTCCAGCGCCCACTGCGGTCCCGGGATCACGCCGGTCGGCGGCGGATCGCTGCCGGTGATCTCGTCGCCGGTCACGGGATCCTTGCCGGTCGCGATGTGCCTCGGCACCGGGATGAATGTCCCGGACACCGACATGCCGCCGGAGAGATCGCCGTAGTCGTTGATGGCCGCGTTGTTGGACTTGAAGGCGAAGAGGGTGCCTTCGTCGTCCAGCAGCTCGTCAGTGTCGTCTGCGATGTACGAGTAGAGCTGCGAAGCGGGCGCCGAGAACGTGTCGTCGCCGGACAGGACGACGAGGTCCCGGTAGCCTGGAATGGCAACGCTGTTCTCGTGGTTGTGGCGGCCCATGCCATAGATCGTCTTGTAATCGCCGGAGCGGACGTCGTAGGCAACGACCACGCCCGCCTGCTCCGCACCGGGAGCGAACGGTGTCGCCGGCCACGCAGTGCCGGTGCGATTCACCCAGTCGGTGGCTTCCTCGTTGGTGAACAGGATCGTCCGGTCGAAGCCGTGCTCGCGCGTGGCGATGAAGCTCGAGCAGAAGCGCTGGTAATTCGCGCTCGACGGGATAACAAACTCGGCGTCGAGCACGCCGCCGGTCTTCCGGTTGAGGGTGATCTTGCTGACCTGCGAGTTCGTGAGGTCGCTCAGGTTCTGGAACGGGACAAGCGAGGTCTCGTGGTTGAGGAAGATCTCGACGGAACCCGGGCCGTCATCATCATCATCATCATCGTCGTCGTCGTCGCGGCGGGTCAACGGGTTGATCGCGATCCCGTCCGGGATCGCGTCCATGTACCAGTCCGCCTCGCCGGCGGTCTCCCCGACCGAGATGATCCGCTTGACTCGCACGCCGGCAGCCACCGGGTCGAGCATCGCGGGGAAGCTGGTGATGAAACCCCGGTTCGGCGGCCGATCGTCGTCGTCATCGTCGGCCGATGCGAGTGGCACCGAGCCGAACAGCAGGAGACCGGCGACGACGAACGCTGCGCCGCGAATGGGACGCACGTGCCTGGACGGACGCATGGACTCCTCCTCCGGTGTGATCGGGACCTGCCGTGGTGCGGCGCTGTGCAGGGCGCGGCGGTCCGGTGCGGACGGCTATGGTGCCCCGCCGGCTCTCCAACGGCAAGCCGCCCGGTGCCAGCTGGCACCGCCTTCTCCCTAGGCGGGGGTCGCCAGCCAGTTCGGCAGCTCGCGGCTCAGCGTCGCGAGGGGCAGGGCGCCGTGGCCGAGGACCGCATCGTGGAAGGCCCGCAGGTCGAACCGCGACCCGTCCCGCCGCTCCAGCTCGCGGCGCAGCCGCTCGATCTCGCGCTGGCCGGTCTTGTACGTGAGCGCCTGGCCCGGCCAGCAGATGTAGCGATCCGTCTCGATCGTCGCGTCCGTCTCGGACAGGCCCGTGTCGAGGAGGAAGTCGATCGATCGCTGGCGGCTCCAGCGCAGCGCGTGGAGGCCCGTGTCGACGACGAGCCGGGCGGCGCGCCAGGCCATCGCGTCGAGCATGCCGAACCGCTCCCCCTCCGAGCGAAAGATCCCCATCTCGTCGGCGAGCTTCTCGCTGTACAGCCCCCAGCCCTCGACGTACGCACTGCCGACCATCCGCGAGCCGAGCCGGCGGAACGTGTTGAGGTTCTCGTTCTCCATCTCGAGCGCGATCTGGAAATGGTGGCCCGGGATCGCCTCGTGGTACGTCGTCGTGGCGAGCTTCGTGTAGGTCCGCGACGGCAGGTCGTACGTGTTGACGTAGTAGATGCCGGGGCGCTTCCGGTCGATCGAGGGCGGGAAGTAGTAGGCGAACGGCGCGTCCCGCTCCTTGAACTCCTCGACGGGGCGGACCTCACAGCCCGACTGCGGCAGCCGCCCGAAATAGCGCGGTGCGGCGGCGGCGGCCCGCTCGATGTCCTCCGTCGCCCGCGCGACCAGCGCCTCGCGGCTCGCCGGGAGGTTCGCGGGATCGGCCGCCAGCGCCGCCCGGTACGCCTTCGTGTCGTCACCGAAGCCGGCGCGGCGGGCGATGTCGCGGCGCTCCGACTCGATCTCCCCGAGCTCGTCGAGGCCGATCTGGTGGACCTCCTGGGGATCGAGGTCGAGGGTCGTCCACGACCGGACCGCCGTGCGGTAGAGGGCCTCGCCGTTGGGCGCCGACCAGAGGCCGGGGTCGACCCGGGTCGCCGCGAGGTAGTCGCCCCGGAGCGCGTCGAGGAACGCGCGATCGGCCGGGTAGACGTGATCGCGGACGGCGGCCCGGATCTTCTCGCGGTCCGCATCGGAGGACACCTTCGCGAGGGACGGGATGATCGCCTCCTCGATCGGGACGGACAGGAGCCGCTCGATCTGGGCGATCGTCCGCTCCGCGACGATCCGCGGCGCCGTCAGCCCGCTCGCGAGCCCCTCGCGCAGGATGTCCGCGTTGGCCGCCATGTATGCCGGGTACGCCGCGAGGCGGGCGAGGAGCTTCGCGAGGCGCTCCGGCGTGTCCGCCGGCTGGAACTGGACGAGCTGGGGCAGGAGCGTCTGGGGCCCGCCCATCTGGTCGACGGCCCGGAGCTGGAAGAGCTTCTGGTCGTCCTCCTCGATGTTCAGCTCGGTGACGACGAGGAGCATGTCGCGGGTGATCCGGTCCTCGACCGGCAGGTCGTCGGCCGGGATGGCCTGCGCCTCGGCGAGCGTCCGCTCCATGAGCCGCCGCATCTTCGCCCGGCCCTGCGGACTCGGGTCGTCGAGGCGGTCCGCGTAGCGCTCGTCGCCGTACTGGGTCGCAAGCGTCGGGTTCAGCTCGAGGATCGACTCCCAGAATCGATCGGCCAGGTCGTTCACGCGGGCACTGTTCGTGTCTGACTGGGTCACGGGGGAGCCTCCAGGGGTCGTGGTCGAACTAGCCTACCGTCCCGCGACGAACAGCGGCAGCTGCTCGTCGGTCCGCTCGACGGCGGGATCGAGCCCGAGGAGCGGCTCGAGCCCGCCGATGTCGATCGTCTCGCCCTCGAGGAACGTCCGGAGGTGGTCCCACTTCAGGACGTGCCAGTTGCCGCTCTCGACTGCCGCGCGGAGGACCGGCGAGTGGTCGAGCTTGTAGCGGATGAGCCCGGTTCGCTCGGGCGGGACGACGAGGAAGCGGACGAGCCGCTCGTCCGGCGGGATCCGGCCATGGCGGCGGAGGATCGGCTCGCCGAGCATTGCGGTCCACTCGACCTCGAACAGGAATGCGGCGCTGCTCCGGACGTACCAGATGCAGTCGACGGCCTCCACGTCCTCCGCCCGGCCACGGACGATCGCGGGCATGAGGCTGGCGCGCTCGCCTTCGTCGAGCAGCTCCCCGAGATGCCGCTCCCCTACTCTCCGGGACTGCTCGCGCCGGGCGAGCCACACCTGCATCCCGAGCCGGTGGCCGCCCGCGGCGAGCGCGGCGAGCAGCTCCGCGTGCTCCAAGGAGCGGCCGAGGAGGTCCTCGTCGGTCAGGAGGCGGTCGGCCGTGCTGGCCACGCTCCGGTAGCTCTCGAGGCACGCCCGGACGAGCCCCTCGTCGGGCAGGTCGTGGGGCCCGAACAGGCCGGCGATCCGGTCGAGGAACGCCGTCTCCGACAGCGGCCCGCCCGTGGACAGGAGGCTGTAGACGGCCCACTCGACCCGATCGGCCAGCGGCGGCGCCGCGGAGGCCCGGTCATCGCGTTCGCCGAGCCACCACCGGTCCGGCTCGACCTCGACAAGGCGACGCTGGGTAGGGCGCGAGAGCTCGTCGTGGATGAGGGCGAGGAGGCGCTCGACGGGGTCGGCGGCCGGCACGGTCGCGGAGTCGGCCAGGCGCCGGAGCTGACCGGCCCGGTCGAGACCGATGAGGATCTCCCCGAGGAGCTGACCCGTGGTTGCCGCCTCGCCTCTCGAGAGGAGAATCTCGACCGCGGCCTCGGTCACCGTCCGCGCCGCCTCCCCGGGCGAGAACGGCCGCGCGTCGACCCGCTCCGGTGGCGCGAACAGGCCCCGTCCAGGCACTACGTCCGAGTCGCCCGCGCCGCCGGGGAGCGGCGGGAGTGCGACGTTCGCCCGCGTCCTCGCTACCGGCGGGAGGACGGCCCCAGGCGGCGCCAGCTCGATGATCCCGCCGTGGTTCTCGCCCGGCTCGGCCAGCCTCGCCTCGACGAGCCGGAAGCCCGCCCCCGCCCCACCGAGCGCGGCCGACACGAGCGCCTCGGCGCCGGCAACGCCCTGCTCGAGGACGATCACCGCCCGACCGTCGGCATCGAGGACCGGCGCAACGGCCGCGAGGGATCGCCCCAGGGCCGCGGACTGCCAGCTCCACGCGACCTTGACCGACGGGCCCAGGAGCGGTTCGATCGGGAGCGCGGCCGCGGCCTCGCGCCCGAGCGCCCACGCGGTGAGGAAGTACGCGACGGCGAGGCCCTCCTGGGTCGGCCGGACCGGCGGCTGGCCGAGGATCAGGCGGAAGCGCTGGCTCGACCGGCCGGCCATCTCCTCGACTTCGGCCTCG
Organism: uncultured Anaerolineaceae bacterium; assembly: GCA_964626755.1. GTDB lineage: Bacteria > Chloroflexota > Limnocylindria > Limnocylindrales > CSP1-4 > JACDAV01. The sequence goes on from CAZVGO010000028.1 coordinate 309,597, forward strand.
AGCGCACGCTGCCCGGCCGGGCTCGCGACCCGGAGGACCGCCGTCGCCCCTCCGTCGCCGAGGCTCCACAGGTCGGCCCCGAGGCGAGCCTGGACCGGCCCGTCCCCGGCCGCGTCGAGCCGCTGGACGAACGTCCGGACGAGCCGGAAACCGTCCTCGAACGCGAGCCACGGGTTCCGCTCCCGCCAGTTGTCGGCGACCGAGCGGACCCGGCCGTTCGAGACGCGAAGGGACGCGTGCCGTCCCGACGCGGTCGCGAGGCGGCTCGCCGGGAGGATCGCCTCGAGGAACGCCAGCCGGAGCGCCGCCTCGACCGGCTCGGCTCGGACGTCGCCCTCGATCCGCTCGAGGATCGCGGCGAGCCCCACGACCTGGCGATCCGTGTGGAGCTCGAGGAGCTGATCGACGAGATCGCCTGCGCCGGGTGGGACCGGAAACCGATCGCGCAGGCCGGCCCGGATTGCGGCCGCGGCCGGCAACGGCTCGGCGTGGGTCCGGTCGTCTTCGTCGAGCGGGCCCTCACGCTGCTCGCCCCCGCCCTGCTGCTCTCGGCACGTGGCGCAGCGATAGAGCTTCCGGGTGGGGACGGGGGGCGCACCGGGCGGATCGGACGGCGACTCCCACACGACGTCGTCGGCGTGGAGCGAGCGGTTGCACGTAACGCAATGGGTCGCGAACGTCCCGCCGACTGCGAGGCGCAGGCTCGTCTGGCCGCGGGGCGATGCCGCGAGCGCCTGGAACACGGCATCGAGATGTCGGATGTCCGGCGGCCGGAGGACGATCTCCGCAAGCAGGCGGTTGAGCGGGCCCGATTCGATCGTCAGCGCCCGCCGACCACGGTCGATGGCGGCCCGCGCGATCCAGCCGCCCCGCCCGTGGAGGTCGACGATGACGTCGCCCGGGCCGGTGAGGCGCTCGATTTGCGCGGCGACCTGGTCGCGTGGCGGAGGGGGCGCGATGCGACCGAGTACCGGCAGCGAGAAGCCGGGCTCGCCCCTCCCGAGGAGCTCACGACCGCGCACCCCAGAATCGTAGCGGCTCTGGTCGGTCGCGGTACCCTCGTTTCGTGACCCTGCGCGATCCGCTGACGGAGCTGCTGCCCGGAACCGTCGTCCCCACGCCCGCGATCGCCCGCGCTCGGCGGTCGTTCGGGGCGGCCGTTGCCGACATCCTGGCCGTGCCGGACGCGGCGCTCGAAGGCCCATGGCGGTGGCGCGCCGACGATGCCACCGATGCGGACGTCCGCTACGGCCTCTTCCGAATCCACGAGGCGCTCGAGGAGGCAGCCGCCGCCGTCGCGCGCGGCCGGACCACGCTCGGAGGCGATCGCACAGCACCGGCTGTACCGGTGTTGGCGGCTGCGACCGTCGCCAAGTGGGCCCTCCACGGCGCCCTCGCCCCGCTTCGCGCCGACGAGCTCGATGCCGATCCGGGCGGCGGGGAGTGGTCGGTTCGCCAGACGCTCGGGCACGTCCTCGCGGTGCAGGAGTCGTATGGCTGGACGTCGGCCTGGTTCATCAGCCGGGCGGGCATGCCCGATGCCGGGGAGTACGCCCCGGAGGGCGCACTCCCGCCCGAACCGGACGAAGGGACCGCCGCGAAGGGCGGCCCGGCCGACATCCGCGCCCGTCTCGATGGGCTGCTCGACGCGGCGGCCGAGCGGTTCGGGGGGCTCGACGAGGCGGCCCTCGCGGTCCCCGGCCGGTGGTCGGGCCTGCCGGTGACGATCGACTTCCGGCTCGGCCGGCTCGGGTCGCACATCCGCGAGCACACGATCCAGGTCGACAAGACGCTGGTGATGCTCGGCCGACCGATCAGCGAGGTCGAGCGGCTCGTCCGGCTCGCGTCGGACAGCTTCGGACGGCTTGAGGCGGCGGTCTTCGCGCGCCCGGCCGCGGACGTGGAGCGGGCGTTTCCCGACGGCTCGAGCGCGGCGTCGCTCGTCGAGGCCGGCGCGGCCGAGGCGGCGCGGCTCGCGAGGAGCGTCCGCGAGGCGGCCGGGGCCTAGCTCGGAGGCGGCGACCCGCGCAGCGGGTGGCGCCGCGGGCGCCGCGGCCCAGAGGCCTACGCCTCGTCGAGCTCGTCCGGCTCCTCGACGAACGCCTCGTCGGTCGTGACGTCCGCCGGCAGGACTCGGTCGAGGTCCTCGATCTCCTCGTCCTCCTCGTCGTCCTCGAGATCCTCCTCGAGCGCCATCTCCTCGCGGATGAGCGTGCCCTTCGTGTAGGGCCGGAGGTCGGTCGACTTCGCCGCCGTCGGGAACGACACCTTGCCGTAGTTGCGCGGATCCTGGGAGACCTCCCGGATGATGATCCGGACGTCCTTGTCGCCGAGGGCGGTCACCCCGGCGGCATACTTGTTGCCGTCGGCCATGAGCTTGAGCAGCCGGGCGGCGACGCGCGGCTCGACGACCCCGATCCGGACCCTGTTGCTCGTCGCGATCAGGCGCTTGCCCTCCGGGGTCAGCTCGACGTAGTCGCCGGGGTTCACCTGGGCGAGCTCGCGCGGATGGGCGAGGTCGGTGAGGAACGCGAAGCCGGTCTTGCCGGTCTCCTCGACGAAGATCGACACCGGGGCCTTGCTGCCCTCCTGCGCCGGCACGGTCTTCTCGCCGGCTGCGACGAGGAGGACCCTGAGCCGGTCGATGTTCCGCTCGGCGATCCGGTTCGTCGGGTCGAGGGCGAGGGCCGTCTGGTAGTGCTCGCGGGCGGCGCCCAGCTCGCCCATCTCCCAAAGCGCCTTGGCGAGGCGGTTCTCCGCCTCCGCGTCCTGGCCGAGCTCGAGAAGCTTGCGGTTCGTCTCGGCCGCGTCGGCCCACTGCGAGGAGGCGGCCTGGCCGATCGCCTGGTCGGCCAGCTGGCGCTTGAGCCGGACCTGGTTGACGGGGGCCGCGTTCGTGTCGACTTCGGGGAAGGTCACGAGGGAGTCGTCCTTTCGGAACGGATCTGGGGAGGGCACGGCGCCTCGGCCGTCCGGGGGCCGGGCGGGCTCCCGTTTCTAGCACCGACCGGCGGGTTCGTCAAACGCGCCGGCCGGGCGGCCCGCCCTACTGGAGCACCACGAACGCGTCGAGGCTGACCCGGGGGTGGCCCCGGGTACCCAAGCCGATGATCCTGATCGTGTGGCGACCCGCGGTCGCCCAGGTCCGGCTGAACACGATTCGCCGCCACGAGGCCGACGGCGCGCGGAGATTGACGGTTCCCCGGTACACGCCGTCGATGTAGACCCGGGCCGAGCCGAGCGCGGTGCCCCGGTGCGCGACCCAGGCGACGCTTCGGCCGGTGAAGACATACGTTGCGCTCGCCCGGGCGCGGCTCGTAACCCGGTAGCGGCCGCCCAGGGCCGCCGCGGCCGAGCCCCTTGACCAGGTCCCGGCATACCGGATCGCGGTGCTCGACTCCTGGACCTTGCGGACGCGGAAGATCGGGCCGGTCGCCCAGGTCGACGCGTTGCCGGCGGCATCGATCGCCCGGACCCGGAAGCGATAGCTCGCGTTCCCCGGGCTGAGCAAGGGCCAGAGGGTCCTCGCCGTCGGGCTCGGGAGGGCAAGCGCGACCCAGGCGCCGCCGTTCGTGCTCTGGGCGAGCTCGAAGCGGGCGAGGCCCGAGCCGGCATCCGAGCCGGACCACGCGAGGCGCACCGGCACAGTCGCACTGTCGAGGCCCACGCCATTCGCGAGGGACGCAGCGGGGGCCGAGCGGGCTGGCGCGATCCTGTCGAGGGTGATCGAGTCCGAGCTGACCGCCGACCAGTTGCCGACGCTGTCCCGCCACTGGACGTACACCGCCCTGCCTCCGTCGGCCCCGGCCGCGAGCGTCCAGCCCTGGGGCGTCGCATAGGCGCGCGTTTCCGCGCCCGCCATCGCCGGGCTGTTCGAGATTCGGACCTGGCTCACGCCAGAGGCATCGCTCGCGGCGACGTCGACGCTGACGGCCGCGCTCGTCGTGGTGGCCGCATCGGAATTGATCGAGACGCCGCCCACTGGAGCGGTCGCGTCGAGGCTGGCGACGGCCCTCGCCGCATGCACGATTCCGGCGCCGCAGCCGAGGGCCGGGCAGCCACCCGCCGAGGTGTCAGCACCAACGGGCGTGGATGTGTCGGCGAGGATCGTCGCGATCTGCGCAGGAGTCAGCGCGGGCGCGGCCGCCGCGACGAGGGCCGCGCTGAGGGCGACGTGGGGCGTCGCCATCGATGTCCCTCCGTGGGAGACATACGCCGAGCCCGCGGGCACGGTCGTGCCTGAGTCCACGGTGCTCAGGATCGCCACACCCGGTCCCGACACGTCGACCACCGACCCGTAGTTCGAGAAGGACGCGCGTCGTCCCGCCTGATCGGTGGCGGCAACGGTGATGACGCCGTCGCAGTTCGCCGGCGCGAAGAGGCTCGCGTCCGCCGCATCATTGCCCGCCGCGACGACCACGACGCCCCCGCGGCTTCCGGCATCTGAGATCGCGGCCGACATCTCGGCCGGGCAGGACGATGGGCTGGTGCCACCGAGGGAGAGATTCAGGACCCGGGCAGGTGTGGCGTTGGCAGGGACACCTGGAACGCTTCCGCCGGCGGCCCAGCGGATCCCGTCGGCGACGTCGGACAGGTACCCGCCGCAGGTCCCGAGGACGCGGACCGGCTGGATCTTGACACCCGACGCCCCACCGAAGACCCCGGTGGCGTTGTTGGACAGTGCGGCGATCGTGCCCGCGACGTGGGTCCCGTGCCAGGTAGACGGCCTGGTGCCGCACCAGTCACCGGGATCCGACGCATTCCCGTCGCGGCCGTCCCCGTCGTTGGCCGTAGCGATGTCACCGATCATGTCGTAGCCGGCAACGGCCTGACCGGCGAGGTCCTCGTGGGCGACGAGCCCGGTGTCGATGACCGCGACGACCACCCCGGAGCCAGTCGACGTCGCCCACGCCCCAGGCGCATCGATCCCGTAGGGGGAGGCGCTGGCCGCGCCGAGGAGTCCCCACAGCTCTGCAGCGCGCGGATCGCTCGGTAGCGCGTCGACCGTCATCCAGAGGTCTGGTTCGACGCTCGCCACCCCTTCGGCCTCGCCCAGTGCCTTGAGAATCGCGCCTCTATCTGCGCCGAGCGGAGCGCCGAGGTCGTAGACCGCGGCACCCGACCCCGTGAACCGCACGAACGCCGGTTCTCGACCGGTCTCGGACGCCAGAGCTGCGAGGCGCCCCGGCGCGCGCGCCGCCGCGGCTGAGAGTCGGGTCGACCAGCGAACGAGCACTCGGTCGGTTCGACCTGCCGCCTCCGGGACCGGTGCCGCAGTCCCGATGGCCGAAGCGGGGAACAGGACGGCGATGAGCATCAGCGCGAGCAGGCCTACCAGGCCCCGGGTCATCGAGGGGTAGCTGCGCGCTGGGACGGTCATGTCACCGGATCCTCGTGACGGCGGTCCGCAAGGATAGCGATGAGCGAGTCGTCACGCCAGCCCCGGTTCAGGCCTGCCGGAGCGCGAGATTCCAGCCGATCACGAGGATGCCGAGGCCGGCCAGCATCGCCATCTGCCAGATCCAGCGCGGGTGGCGCCGGCGGGACGGCGACGCCGCGTGGAAGGCGTCCCACAGGAAGAACACGAGCGTCAGGATCGCCGGCCCGACGAGTCGCGGGATGTCCATCGCCCGGAGAGCCGCGGCCCCGATCGCGATGGCGCTCGCGTACGTCGCCGCAGACCACAGCGCGTCGCGGAGGTTCGTGACCCGGAGGGCGGACGCCCGGTAGCCGAGCAGGCCCGCCACGATCGCGTCGAGCGTGGCGAGGAGCAGCAGGTTGGCCTCTGACAGCGGCTGAGGCGTTATGCCCGGCGACGCGGGCTCGGGCAGGCCGCCGGGCACGAGGGCCGCCGCTCCGGCAAAGGCGAGAAACGCGACGATCAGGGCCTGGACGAGGATCCGGGCCCGGTCCTCCGACGTGGGGCCGTGGGGCGAGGCGAGGATCCGCGCCTCGGTCCGGATCGTGCGATCGATCAGCAGCCACGCGAGCCCGATCGCCGGCGCGAGCCACATCCCGACCGGCACGAGGCGGAGCGCCCCGAGGCAGGCCAGCGCGGCGACGGTTGGGGTGAGGAGCGCCTCGATCGGGACGCCGGCCGTCTCGCCGAACGGGTCGGCGTGGGCGAGGACCTGGAGCGTGCCGAGGAGGAGGGCGGCGAACAGGAGTGCCGCCACGACCCAGAGCAGCCACCCGCTGACGAACCGCGAGACGCCGAGAATCGTGACCGCCGCGAGCACGAGGTCGCGGCGCGGCGCGGCTCCGAGCTGCGCGCTGGCGACAGTCATGCCGCCACCCGCGAGGGCTTGGCGGCGACCCATTCGAGGAGCTCCGCGCGCGATCGCGTGTTGAGCACGTGGCGCGGCTCGACCCATGCCCGGCGAGCCTGCGAGATCCCCCACCGGACATAGTCGAGCTCGGCGGTCTTGTGGGCGTCCGAGTCGATCGTCAGCACGCAGCCCAGCTCGACCGCCCGCCTGGCGCGCTCGACCGACAGGTCGAGCCGGTGGGGCGAGCCATTCATCTCGAGCGCGGTCCCGGTCCGGGCCGCCTCGGCATAGACCGCCTCCCAGTCGAGATCGAGATCGTCGCGTGACTGGATCATCCGGCCGGCCGGATGGGCGATAACGTCCACGTGCGGGCTGCGGATCGCGTTGAGCGTCCGGCGCGTCAACTCTGCGCGCGGCTGGCGGCGCGACACGTGGAGCGATGCCACGACGACCTCGAAGCGGGCGAGGAGCTCGTCGTCGAAGTCGAGCTGGCCGTCGGCGCGGATCTCCAGCTCGCAGCCGTGGAGGAGCCGGAAGCCCTCGGCCGGCGTCTCCGGCGGTGCCATCCCCTCGGCCTCCTCACGCGCGAACCGGGCATTGAGCTCGCCGATGATGGCCCGCTGCTCGTCGACCCGCTCCGGGCTGAGGCCGCGGGCGATCGCCAGCGAGATCGAGTGGTCGGTCAGGACCTGCCAGGAGTAGCGGCGCCGCCGTGCGGCCTCGGCCATGACCTCGATCGAGTGGATGCCGTCCGACCAGTCCGAGTGGCTGTGGGCATCGCCACGCAGGTCGGACAGCGTGATGAGCGACGGGAGCCGGCCGGCGAGCGCGGCCTCGACCTCGCCGTGGTTCTCGCGCAGCTCGGGCTCGATGAACGGCAGGTCGAGGAACGCGTACGCCTCGTGCTCCGTGGCGAACGTGCGGAGCTCCGCGTCGGCGCCGGTCAGCGGCTGGCCGTCGTCGCCGATCCGGAGGAACCCCTTCTCCGACAGGCTCCAGCCCCGGTCGCGGGCTCGTGCCCGGAGGACGACGTTGTGCTCCTTCGAGCCCGTGAAGTGGATGAGGTACGTGCCGGCCTCGCCGGGCGGCATGATCATCAGGTCCACCTGCGGACCGCGGAGCAGCTGGACGGCCGCCTTGTGGCCGCCGCCCTGGATGACCTTGTCGACGGTGCCCATCCGCGTGAACCGCTCCATGAGCGCGCGCGGGTCGTCGGTCTCGGCGAGCAGGTCGAGGTCGCCGACCGTCTCCCTTTGCCGCCGGAGCGAGCCCGCCGGCACGATGCGGTGGAGTCCGGGGGTGCCCTCGAGTGCCTCGACGAGGGAGTCGACGATCGCCTCCGCCTGGTTGATGAGCAGCCGCTGCGGGCGGGTCTCGAGGGCGACGATTCCCGCGAGGATCATCGCCTCGGTCTTCTCGGACAGGCCCTTGAGGGTGCGCAGCGCGCCTGCCTCGGCCGCGTGGCGGAGGTCCTCGATCGTCTCGATCCGGAGCTCCTCGTAGATCAGCCGGACCGTCCGCGGCCCGAGGCCCGGGATCTGGAGGAGGTCGACGAGGCTCGCCGGGACTTCGGCCCGGAGGCGATCGAGGACGGCCATCTGGCCGGTCGCGATCAACTCCCCGATCTTGTCGCTGATCGCCTGGCCGACACCGGGGATCTTCGGCGGCGACCCGGCCCTGTACGCGTCGGCGACGTGGAACGGGGCGCGCCCGATCGCATCCGCCGCGCGGTGGTACGCGACGGTCTTGAACACGAGCTCGCCCTTGACCTCGAGGATGTCGCCGATCTCGTGGAAGATCCGGGCGAGGTCGCCGTTGGAGGGGAGGACGGGGGGCGCGTCGGGTTCGGCGGTGGCAACGGGAGTCGTCGGCCGGCGGGGCATCCCCCGATGGTAGCGAGCGGCGGGGAGTCAGGCCGCGGCGGCCGCCGTCGCGGCGCTCGCGGCCGTCGCGGCGCTCGCGTCAGTCGCGGCGCTCGCGTCACCGGATTCCCACCGGGTGGGACTCGGGCGCGATTACGAGGCGTTTCTGCCCGATTTCGTTGCCAATGGCCCATGCCCATGAGCAATTGGGGACAGGAGCGGGCCCCCGGGACGCAAAACGCTGTCCGAGTCCCAGGTGACGAGAATCTGGCGACGCAGCGACTCCAGCGTCACCGCTATGCGGCGGCCACCACGCGGTCGCGGCCGGTGCGCTTCGCGCGGTAGAGGGCGCGATCGGCCCGGGCGAGGAGGTCGTCGATTGGTTCGTCCGCAGCCTCCGCAACAGCGACCCCAACAGAGACACTGACCGCGGTCACTCCGAATCGTCGAAGGTCGAGCCGCTTGACGGCGTCGCGTACCCGCTCGCCGACATCGACGGCGACCGACGGTGTCGGGTTGCGCAGCAGGACCGCGAACTCCTCGCCGCCGTAGCGTGCGGGCACGTCGTCGTCCCGGACGGCACGGGCGATCGCGCCGCCGACCGCGCGGAGAACCTCGTCGCCGATCGCGTGGCCGTGGGCGTCGTTGAGCGCCTTGAACCGGTCGATGTCGATCATCAGCACGCCGACGGCATCGTCGGCCCGCCGGCGGCGCCCGAGGAGCGCGCAGAACTCATCGAAGTAGCGCCGGTTCGGCAGTCCGGTCAGGGCGTCGGTCGATGCGCGGGCATCGGCCGCGCGATGGGACTGGGCACGGGCGAGGGCGGCCGAGGCCTCGACGGCGGCCCCGGCGAGGATCCGCTGCGTCGACGCGGGCCACGAGTCGGGGGAGCGTCGCGACAGGACGATCGCCCCGATCACGCCGAGCTCGGAGCGGAGTGGCGCAGCGAGCGTGTGCTGCAGGCCGTACAGGGAACGCATCCGGTCGGTGATCAGCTCGATGGTCAGAGCTGCCCCGAGTGGAAGGAGGGCCATCGAGCTGGGTACGCCCGCGCGGCTCGTGACGAGGGTCGCCTCGAGGGAGTCGCCATCCCGGCGCCGGACGACGACGATGTGGTCCGCGCCGGTCTCGCGGCCGAGGTTCTCCACGATCGCGCCGACGATCGCATCCGGCGACACCGATCGGGACAGGCCCTGGAGGATCCGGGCGACGCTCTCGGCCTCCTCGCGACCACCGACCTCGAGTGCCTGCAAGGCGTTCCGATGGAGAATCGCGGCACACCCGACGACGACGACGAGACCGGCAACCAGGACGTCTATCGGCCGCGCACCCGCCCCGGCCAACCGGAGCGCGGCAGTGACTCCGAGGATGGCGAACGAGCCGGCGAGGAACCACCACGTCTGCCGGATTCGCCGGTCCTGGGGGTCATCACGGGGGGTGGTGGGTGCGGTCACGTTCGGACCAGAGCATGGCGGTCCGGTGAGGTCGCGTCGATGGCTCGGACGGGGTACGTCCGGTCGAGGTGAGGTAGTACTTCCGTTTGTCAGGCGGCGTCGGTCGCCGACTTCGTCCGGGGCTTCGAGCGCCGGCTCTTGACGCGCGCGGGCGCGGGGTCGGGCGGCCGGTCCGTTGCCCGGTCGAAGGCCCGCTGCCGGCCCGATCGCTTCTCCCGGTACAGACCGCGGTCCGCGGCGGCGAGGAGCTCGGTCGCGGTCCGCCCGTCGCTCGGATGGGTCGCCACGCCGATCGACACGGCCATCGGCACGGGCCCGCGCACCTCCGACTCGAACGGGTGATTCCGGAAGGTCTCGACGATCCGGTCCGCGGCTCGGCGGGCGCTCACCTTGTCCGTCTCGGGCAGGATGATCGCGAACTCGTCGCCGCCGTAGCGGGCGGGGACGTCCGGACTGCGCAGCGTCGAGCGGATCCGTTCCGCGACCCAGGTGAGGACCCGGTCGCCGAACAGGTGGCCGAACGTGTCGTTGACGAGCTTGAAGTCGTCGACGTCGAGCATCAGCACGCTCAGCGGCTTGCGCGAACGCTGCGCCCGGACGACCTCCTCCCCGAGCCGCTCTTGCAGGTACCGGTGGTTGTAGAAGCCGGTCAGGGGATCGCGGTCGGCCAGCTTCCGCGTGTCGTCGTACAAGCGGGCGTTTTCGAGGGCCATCGCGGCCTCGTTCGCCATCGTCCGCGCGAGCGCGAGGTGATCCTCGTCGAACCGGACCGAGGTCTTCGACATCAGCTCGACGAGCCCGATCGACTGGCCCTTCGCGACGAGCGGGAGCATCGCGAGCATCCGGTTGCCGTCGCGCTGGAGGAGCTTGGTCTCGGCCGGGTCGGCGCCCGGGTCGTTGGTGTCGATCACGACGGTCGCCTGGGTCTCGAGGACCCGGAGCGTCACCGGAAAGCCCGCGACGTCGAAATACGGCTCGAGCTCATCGATCCGGGCCGCCGGGTAGTAGCCGAGCGTCAGCACCCGACCGCCGGGCCGGTCCCAGTAGCTGATCGCGCACTCGTCCACGCCCATCGCCCCGGCCAGGTGCTTGGCGATGAGGTCCGCGACCTGGCGCGGATCGAGGCTCGCCGAGAGGTCGCTGCTCATCTCCACGAGCCGGCGCAGCTCCCGGGCGAAGCCCTCGCTCCGGGCGACGAGCCGGGCCGACTCGAGGGCGGTCGCGCCCTGGTCGGCGAGGATCGAGAGGAGCTGAAGGTCGTCCTCGGTGAACTGGCGCAGCCCGAGCTTCGAGAGCGTGATGACTCCGATCACGTCGCCGTCGTGGCGCATCGGGACGACGAGGAGTGACTCGTCGACCTCCGTCGTGTCGGCGATCCGCGCGCCGCGCGGATCGGCGCTCGCGTCGTCGATGAGGAGAGGCAATCCCCGCTCCGCCACCCAGCCGGTGAACCCGTGACCCACCTGCGTCCGGAAGCTCTCGATGTCGACTTCGTCGCCCGCGCCCATCCGGCCCTCGAAGGCGATCGGCACGAGGTCGGTCGGGGCCTCGAGGACGTGGACCCGGGCGCTGTTGTAGTCGAGCACGCGCCGGGTCTCCTCGACGATCGACCGCCCGACCGCCTCGACCGACTTCGCCCGGTTCATCCGCGCCGCGGCGGACTGGAGGACCGCGAGCTGACGTGCCCGGTTCACCGTCTCCTCGAAGAGATCGGCCGTGTGGAGGGCGATCGACGCGTGCACTGCCAGCGTGGTGGCGAACTCGATGTCGTCCGGCGTCCACGCCCGGGGCCGGTGGGTCATGCAGGCGAGCGCGCCGATCACCCGGTCCTGATGGAGGAGCGGGACGGCGAGGCAGGCCGAGAACCGGGAGTCGGGACCATACCGGTCGAGGTCCGCGACCGGCGAGGACTGGATGTCGTCGATCGCCAGCGGCCGGGCGGTCCGCGCCAGCTCCGCGAACCAGCCCGTGTCCCGGGCCAGGGAGGGCAGCCGGGCCGCCATCTCGTCCGAGATCCCGACCCAGGCCGCCAGCTCGACCCGGTCGCCGGTGATCATCCGGATCGTCGTGCCGTCCGCCCGGAGGGCCCGGTTCGCCTCCTCGACGATCGTCATGAGGATCTCGCCCCGCTCGAGCGGCCTCGTCAGCTGGCCGGCGACGTCGAGGAGGATGTCGAGCCGGTCGGCCAGGTCCGCGGCCCGGTCGATCCGCTTCGGCCCGCCGGACAGGGCGTCCCGCAGGCGGCCGAGCAGCCCGCGCTGCCCATCTTGCGGCAGGCGCACGGGCAATAGCTCGTCGGAGCGGGCGGGATTGGCCATCCGGCCCATCGTCCCACTCGGCCCCTCCCGGGGGTGGTCGCCCAAGGTACGGGTGGGGTCCTTCGAAGGTCCCGTTTGCTACACTCGGCCGGGCCACCGAGCCGGCCGGGGAGCCGGCCGCCGCGGCCGCCGAGGTGCCGGCGCCGCCTCCGGCGGGACGGCCCGCCCGCGAGGTGGCAGATGCTCTACCTGAGCCAGGCGATCGGCAAGCCGGTGCGCGATGCCGGCGGCGAGCCGATCGGCAAGGTCGCGGACCTCATCGTCGACGTCGGCGACCGGCACCCGCCCGTCACCGGGCTGGTCGTCCGGACGAACCGGCGCGACATCTTCCTGCCCTGGGAATCGGTCGAGAAGGTGGATGTGACCGGGGCCCGCCTGCGGACCCAGACGATCGACATCGGCCGGTACCAGCAGCGCCCGGACGAGATCCGCCTGGCCGCGGACCTCATGGACAAGCAGATCGTCGACATCGACGGGCGCAAGGTCGTCCGGGTCAACGACCTCCGCCTCGCCACGCAGGGCGACGCGCTCCACCTCGTCGCGGTCGACGTCGGGGCGGCCGGCCTCGTCCGCCGGCTCGGCATCGAGGGCGCCTGGCGAGTCATCGCCCGCAACCTCCGGCTGCCCCTCCCCGAGCGGTACATCGACTGGGAGGACGTCGATCCGGTCGAGTCGTCGATCGCCTCGATCAAGCTCCGTGTCCCGCACGGCGGCCTGGCGGAGCTCCATCCCGCGGACCTCGCCTCGATCATCGACCAGCTCGCGCCGCGCGACCGCGCCGGCATCCTTGCCTCGCTCGACGATGAGGCGGCCGCGGACGCGATCGAGGAGATGGAGCCGGAGACCCAGGTCGAGGTCTTCGAGGGCCTCGAGCCCGGTCGGGCGGCCGACATCCTCGAGGAGATGTCGCCCGACGACGCCGCGGACCTCGTCGCCGACCTGTCCGACGCGACCCGCTCGGAGATCCTCGGCCTCATGGAGCGGGGCGAGGCAGCCGAGGTCGAGCAGCTGCTCGGCTACCCGGAGGACTCGGCCGGCGGGATCATGACCACTGAATTCGTCGCCGTGCCCGCCAATCTGACCGCGGCCCAGACGATCGACCGGCTGCGCGAGCTCGAGCCGGACGCCGAGACGATCTACTACGTCTACGTCACCGACGAGGACGGCCGTCTCGTCGGCGTGCTGTCGCTGCGCGACCTCATCGTTGCCCCGCCGGACGGCCCGATCTCCGGCGTGATGATCCCCGAGCCGGTCGCCGTCGGCACGTACGACAACCAGGACGAGGTGGCCCAGGTCGTCGCCCGGTACAACCTGCTCGCGGTGCCGGTCGTGGACGTGGAGGGCCGCCTCGCCGGCATCGTGACGGTCGACGACGCGATGGACTCGATCCTGCCGACCGCCTGGAAGAAACGCCTCCCGCGCCTGTTCGCGCGGGGCTGACGTGCGCGGGCTCTTCGAGCGGATACGCCAGCGCGAGTTCCTCCGCCTCCGGGGCCGCTTCCGCGGCCGGCGCGGCCTCGTCGCGTTCCTCGCCGTCATGGGCCCGGGGCTCATCGCCGGCATCGCCGGCAACGACGCCGGCGGGATCACGACCTACAGCGTCATCGGGGCCGAGACCGGCTACCGATTGCTCTGGCTGTTCCCGGTCACGATCGTCATCCTTGCGATCGTCCAGGAAATGGCCGCGCGGCTCGGGGTCGTCACGGGCCAGGGCCTGTCCGACCTCATCCGCGACCGGTTCGGGGTTCGCTGGACGGTCTTCGCGATGGTCGTGCTCCTCGTCGCGAACCTCGCCAACACGGTCGCCGAGTTCGCCGGCGCCGCGGCCGCCCTCGAGATCTTCGGCATCCCCCGGATCCTCACGGTGCCGATCGTTGCCGCCGCGATCTGGGCACTCGTCATCTGGGCCAGCTACCGGACCGTCGAGCGGGTCTTCCTCTCGGTCACGGTGGTCTTCCTCGCCTACGTCGCGTCCGCCTTCCTCGCGGGGCCCGACTGGGGCGAGGTGGGCCAGTCGCTCGTCAGCCCGTCGATCGATTTCGACCCGACGGTCCTGCTCCTCATGGTCGCGCTCGTCGGCACGACGATCACGCCGTACATGCAGTTCTACCTCCAGAGCGCGGTCGCCGAGAAGGGCATCGCCGAGGAGGAGCTGGGGCTCGAGCGGGCCGACGCGATCGGTGGCGCGATCTGGACGAACGTCATCGCGGTCTTCATCGTCGTCGCGACCGCGACGACGATCTTCGCGACGGGCGGATCGATCGAGTCCGCGGAGGACGCCGCGCGAGCCCTCGCGCCGGTCGCGGGCGACCTGTCGAGCGCGCTCTTCGCGCTCGGGCTGCTCGGGGCGTCGGTCCTGGCTGCGACGATCATGCCGATCACCACGGCGTTCGTCATCTGCGAGGCGTTCGGCTGGGAGTCCGGGGTCGGCAAGCCGTTCCGCGACGCGCCGACGTTCTACGGCATCTACACATTCGTGCTGGCGTTCGGGGCGCTCGTCGTCCTCATCCCGGGCCTCGACCTGCTGCCGGTGATCATCACCTCGCAGTACCTCCAGGGCCTGCTGCTACCGGTGGTCCTCGTGTTCATGGTCCTGCTCGTCAACGACAAGCGGCTGATGGGCCGCTACACGAACGGCCGGCTCCTCAACGTGCTCGCCTGGGGGGCGGTGGGGCTGGTGATCGCGCTCGACGTCGTCCTCCTCGCGACGGGCCTGCTCGACGCGATCGGGGTGCGGATCGGCTAGGCCGTCCGGAACGCGGAAACCAGCGGGGCGGGAATGCCGAGCCGCTCGCGGACGAACGCAGGCGTGGCGGGCTCGCGGCCCATCGCTCGCCCGATCGCGACCAGCCGCTCGACCAGGCGCGGGTTCGTCGCCGGGACCGTTCGATCGTCGTCGAACCAGAGGTTGTCCTCGAGCCCGACGCGAACGTGGCCGCCCATCGCGATCGCCAGGCGATTGATAGCGAACTGGAACCGACCGATTCCGGTCGCCGCCCAGGTCGCGCCGGCCGGCAGACGCTCGACCAGGAGCGCGAGGTTCAGCGGCGTCGCCGACAGTGTTCCGAGCGATCCCAGCAGCAGGTTGACGTAGACCGGGTCACCGAGGAGGCCCTTCGAACGAAGGTAGGTCGCGTAGTCGATCATCCCGGCGTCAAACACCTCCCATTCCGGCACGATCCCCCGCTCCTGCATGCGCTCGGCGAGACCAATGATCGTTGCGGGGGCGTTGAGCGATGCTTGCTGGGGGAAGTTGAGCGAGCCCAATGTGAGGCTGGCCATCTCCGGGCGCGCGTCGCCGTCGAGGTCGAGAACCCGTGCCCGGGCCTCAAGCGCGGGCTCCACCCGCCCACTGGTCGTGATGCAGACAACGATGTCCGGGGCCGCCTCACGAACGGCTCGGATAAACCGGGCGGCGATGTCCGGCGACTGGCTCGGGGCGCCGCTCTCGTCCCGTGAGTGGACGTGGACGATCGACGCGCCGGCGTCGCGGCACCGCCGGACATCTGCAGCCACCTCTTCCGGCGTGAGCGGGACATGCGGGCTGTCCGCTCTGGTGGGCACCATCCCCGTCGGCGCAACGTTCACGATGAGATCGTCAGCCACGTTCGGCTCCCGCGCTCACACGATCGTGGATCCGCGCCGGCACACCGACCACCACCACACCCGCTACCACGTCCTTGACCGCGACGGCCCCCGCACCGACCGTCGCGCCGCTGCCAACGGACAGCTGGTCGCGAATCACCGCGCCAATACCGATATAGGCACCATCGCCGATCACGACGGCGCCACCCACATTCGCTCCGGGTCCGATGAATGCATGCCGGCCGACCTCGCCGTGGTGCCCGATGAGCGCACCCCGGTTGACGATCGTGCCCGAGCCGACCCTCGTCCGCGCGCCAATGACCGCGTTGGGCAACACGACCACGCCGGGCTCGAGGACGGCCGATCCCGCGACGACCGCGGAGGGGTGCACGAGCGTCGCCAGCGAGCGGCCTTCGGCGACGAGCCGTTCGATCAGCGGGCGGCGGCTCACCGCGCCGATGGCCGGCACGATGGGCAACTCCGGCTCGAACGAGGCCTGATCGTCGACCCACAGGATGGGAGGCTCATGGTGCGGATCTGCCCGCCCTTGGTCCAGTCCCTCGATCCAGGCGACGACGTCGACCCCGGCATCACGCGCGACATCGGTAATCTCCTCCGCGAAGCGGCCCGCGCCCACGAGGATTGCCCGGCTCCCGAGCTGAAGGCTCGTCACGCGAGCACCGCCGCCAACGACCGCTCCATTGTCAAGTCAGTCGACACGAACGCCTGGCCCGCGTCGACGATCCGTCGCCGCATCGGTTCGTCCGCGAGCAGCGCAGTGATAGCCGCCGGCAGCTCCCGCAGCGGAGCCTCGATGTAGTGGACGCCCGGAACGAACGGGCGGGGATCGTCAAGCGGCTCGGTGGCCAGGACGGCTCCGGCGGCGAGGGCAAGCAGGAGACGAAGTCCGACGAAGTTGCCGGGCACCCGATGGACATCCAGCATCACCCGTGCCCTGCTCAGCAACGAGTGCCGTTCCTCACCCCACACTCGCTCTGATCTCGCGAATCGGACCGTGGGCCCCAGAGCCTCGACGACCGACTGAGTCCCGCGCGCCCGGCGGCTGTCCCACTCAAAGCCGCCGCCAATCGAGATGACCTCGATGTCTCGCGCTCCGTTTGACGGAACCAGCGGACCCGCGAACCGCTCGTGGTACCCGAACGGCACTACTCGCGAATCCACGCCGGATCGATTCAGCGCGGCCTGGCGGTCATGGCTCGTCGTGACCAGGAGGTCGACGAGGCGACTGGCTCTGTTGGCCGCGTCGAGATTCGTCTGGCGGTTCTCTTCGATGTACGCGGCTGCCCGCGCCGCCGCAAGCGACTTGGGGAGCGGGACCGCGCGGAGCGGCCGCAGCGATCGTCGAGCGAAGCGGAGCCCCCGGCCGAGAGTCCTGCGGGCGACCGGCGGAGTCGATCCATTGAGGGAAGCGCGCCGAGGCAAGGGTTCGCCGAACCAGGCGATTGCCGGCGTGCCCGGGGTCCTGCCCGTCAACATCACCTCGTAGTACTGGGGCAGGCCAACCGCAAGCAGCACGTCAACAGGCTCGTTGCCGTCGCCCACCTCCACGTTGCGGGTGCCGTATCCGCTCTCCTCGGCGGCTGCGCTCACCGCGGCGATGAGGGATAGCGTGAGCGGGTCGGTTGCGCCGGCCGCAATTCCGATCAGACGGCCTGCGGTCACGCCCTGGACTCGAACCAGCCGCAGACGCCGTGGATGACCCGTTCGACATCCTCGTCGGTGAGCCGAGCGTGGATCGGTAGTGCAAACGAACGGGCGGCCAGGTCACGGCTCCGTGAGGTTGAGGCCACGCGTCCTTCGAATGACGTCGTGTCGGCCACGGCCAGATCGTAGTACCCCCTGGTCTCGACGCCGCGCTCCGCCAGATGAGCGCGCAGGGGCGCCCGAGACGTCGGGTCATCGAGCCACACGATCTGGTCTTTGTGCCCGGAGTGCTCGCCGGCGAGGGACCCGGACAGCCTGAGCGGAAGGTCCGCGAATGCCCGCGCGTAGCGCTCGTGGATGACCTCGCGCCGACGGAGCTGACCCTCGAGGCCCGGCAGACCTCGCAGAGCCAACGCCGCGCTGAGCTCCGGCAGGCGGAGGTTGAGGCCCGGCCCGAGAGCGTCCAGCTCTCCTGGCAAGTGGCCCTGGAGTGCAAAGCGGCGAAGCGCTGCGGCCCGCGCTGCGTCGCGGAGCACGACGATCCCGCCCTCCCCCGCCACAAGCTGTTTCGTGGCGCCGATGCTGAAGACTTCGGCGTCGCCGTCTCGCCCCACGGGCCCACGCGACGTGCGCGAACCGACGGCGTGAGCCGCATCGGCAATCAGTGGGACACCGGCCCGGTCGGCGACCCAGCGCAGGGCTTCCATGTCGGCGGGCGCGCCGGTCATGTGCACGGGCAAGATCGCGGCCGTGTCCCGTGTCAGCGCACCGCCGGCGGCGTCGGGGTCGAGCAGCCCCCGGTCGTCGACGTCGGCGACGACGGGCACCATGCCGGCCCACAAGACCGATTGCCACGTCGCAAGGTAGGTGTACCCGGGCACGATCACCTCACCGCCCGGGCGACCGAGGACATGCAGCGCGGCGATCAGGCCGTCCGAGGCGTTCGAGACCGCGATCGCCGCTGCCGCGCCGGTCAGATCCAGAAATGCCTCCTCCAGCCGGCGCACGAAAGGACCTTGACTCAGCCTGCCCGATTCCAGGATTGCCCGAGCATCGTCGAGGAAACCATCGACGTCCGGAAGGGCGGGGACGTGGAAGCGTACCGTGGCCGTTTGCGTTGCCGGAATCGGGCTGCCTCCCCTTTAGTGGTTTGCCGCCGCAGTATCTGTTGACCGGCGCCCAAGATCGGGCGGACCGTCAGTACCATAGAACTCGGCTGGTGGAAACGTCCCGGCACGTGACAGGTGTCGGAGCACCCGGAACATGCTGACGCCACCGACGATGTGGAAGCCGATCGTGAACGCAACGTAGGCCGGGAGCTTCAGACCGGCGAAGCCGACGAGGCCACGCTCTCGCAGGCCGCGGAACTGGCGGAAGCTGTCGCGGACTGAGACAAGCAGGACGTAGATCGGGATCGCCAGATAGCCGAGCGGACGGAGGAGCCGGTCGAGGGTGTTGGGATGGCGCCGCCAGAGGATCATCCGATAGTAGCCTCGGCCAAGGGCCTGCTGCCGCAGCTCGCCCAGCGTCGACGACCCCTCGTGGAGCACGGTGGTTCGACGGTTGTGCCAGATGGTGCGTCCGGTGCGGCGAATCCTGGCGCTCAGCTGCCGCTCGAGCCCCGCTCGGAGCGGGGTGTCTTCAAACAGGAAGCCCGGGAGGTCGCGACGCCATAGGCCCAGGTTATGGGCCGAGTAGATCTGGTGAAGTGGCCCCTCGGGCTTGTAGCCTTGCCAGTAGACCGGGTTCAGGATGTGTGCGTACCGACCGGGAGCGAATCGCGAAACGCCTTGAACGGCCCCCACGAGTCGGCCGCCCCGCTCGAACGCGGCAACCATCTCGGATGCCCAGTTGGGCGGGTAGAGGCAGTCGCCGTCAGCGAGCAGCACAATGTCGCTATCTGCCGCCATCGCTCCGAAATTCTTCTTCTGGTAGTAGCCGCTTCCGTTGGGCACAGTTAAGGCACGGATGCGCCGCTCCGCGGCCACCAAGGGCTCGACGAGCGGTGCTTCGGCCGCGGTGCAGGTGAGGAGGATGGTGGTCAGCTCCGGAGGGTACGCCTGCGCGAGGAGGGCCCGCACCGTGTCCTCGAATGGAATGCCCGCCTCCCGCGGCCGTCGATACTCGCCATACGGGTCGATCACGATCGTGATGGTGGGCTGCATGCGGCTCCTCTCAACGTCCCCGGGCGGCCGGGCCGTGACACGATTCTAGGCCCGTGGATGAGGTCAGACTCTCAGTCATCATTCCCGTAAGGCAGGATCCGCGGCTTGCTGCGTGCCTCGCCGCGCTTGCCGCCCAGACACTCGACCGCTCCCGGTTCGAGATCATCGTGGTCGACAACGGTCCGGACCCATCGGCGGGACCCCTGGCAAGGTCGGCCTCGGCGCACTACCTCGTCCATCTCGAGGGGGGCAGCTACTCAGCTCGTGCCCGCGCGTCGAGTGAGGCACGAGGGAGCATCCTGGTGTTCACGGACGCAGACTGCATGCCGCCCCGGGATTGGCTGTCCACGATCGACCGGATCTTCGATGACCCGACCTGCCAGGTTGTCACTGGACCCAGCTCATCAAGTGACGAATCAACGGTCTCGAGCTGGGTGCAGGCCATCGATGAGTCGCGTTGGCAGATTGCATCCATGATGGATCGGACCGCGTTCTGCGATACGCGCAACCTGGCGCTCCGTCGAGACGTGCTCAATCAGGTCCCATTCGACCCTGGCTTCCGCCACGCGGGCGACCTGGACCTCGGCTTGCGCCTCTATCAGGCGGGCATCCAGATCCGCATGGAGCCCTCGCTCCGGCTGCGGCACGATCATCCACGTTCCCTGCGATCCGTCCTCTGGAGGGGCCTGCGTCGCGGCAAGGGTTTGGCGCAGCTGGAACGAAAACATGGCGTCATCCTCGGTCCGATAGCGGAACGGCCACTTGTCGTTGGCGGCCGGGACCTGAAGGCCACCGTCCTGCAGTGGGGTCGTCGCCCGCTCGGCCGGTACCTGATCATCGGGGTCGCGGTGGTCTCGCTTGCGCCGCTCGCTGGAGTCCTGTTTGCACTCACGCTCACCCCAGGCGGGAAGGCCGCCGGAGCCCGAGTCTTCGTGGCCTTCGAGCGCCTGACCCTGCTTCTAGGTCGCATGCTCGGTGCCTGACCGGCTCGCGGCCGCCGCGCACGCGGGACAGGCGGGCGGACAACGGCGCGACTAGGCATAATCCTGCGATGCTTCCTGCCGGCGTCCAGCTCCACCCGCTCCAAAGCCACGATGACCACCGGGGCAACATGACCGAGGCCTTCCGCGAGGAATGGACCGATGGCGTGGAGCCCGTTCAGTGGAATTTCTTCCGGTCAGCAGCAGGGGTGCTGCGCGGCGTCCACGTCCATGTCGTCCACGACGATGTAGCGCTGGTTCTCGAAGGCAGGGCGACACTCGGCTTACGAGACGTCCGCGAAGATTCACCAAGCTACGGAACGACCGTCGCCCTGGATCTGTCCGGCGCCGCTCGGACCTCCGTTGTCATTCCCCACGGCGTCCTGCACGGGTTCCTCTTTCGAGAACCAACCACACTCCTCGTGGGAGTCACGAGCTACTACGATCCGGCGGACGACTTCGAATGTCTCTGGTCCGATCCGGAGCTGGGCATCCCGTGGCCCGACATGCCCTCATTGGTCTCCGATCGCGATCGCGCTGCCCCGCCGTTCAGCGCGCTCCTCGAGCGAATACGGCCCTGGCAGCCTTTCGGGCCCGATAGAGCGGCCGAAACAGTCCGACTCGAGCAAGCAGCCCGATGATCCGGGAACGCGGAGCACGTGTGTGTGCTCGGGCGCGCTCGCGGACCGCGTAATCAAGAACTTCTTCGATGAAGGTCGCTCGCCACCCCGGCACGACGAGACGATGTGCCCAACCGGCGAGCTCGTCGGCACGACGCTGAACAGGCCACCCCTCGCGCAGCGGGCTCGGGAAGTTGAGGACCGTCGGCTGGGTTCCGGTGAGCACACCGCAGCCAGACCTGAGCAGCTTCTGCCACATGTAGATGTCCGTCCCAAGAACCTCCGCTGGCGTGGTTGACCAACCGACGGGCAGCCGCCGGTAGGCCTCGAGCGTGTGAGCTCCGCAAGAGAGCGGAACCCCTCGACCCGCGAGCGTACCCTCCCGGTAGTAGGGCAAAGCCAAGTCGATTGGCCATACGACAAAGCGACCATCCGGGTCGATGGAAATCGGCAGTGCATGGGCGAAGCCGACGTTGCCCTGCAGCAAGGCGTCCATCTCTTGGAGGTGGTCCGGAAACCAGAGGTCGTCGTCGCTCAGGTAACACACGATGCGTCCCGTCGCACTCTCGAGCGCGGTGTGCCGGTGGATCTCGCCGCGGCGCGGCCCCTTCGGAAAGTCGAGGAACCTGACGCGGGGGTCTCCACGCAGGAGTTCGGTAATGACCTCGCGCGTGATCTCGTCAATGCCGTCTCCGACGACGATGACCTCGATGTCCGAGATCGTTTGCGCGAGCGCGCTGGCGACGGAGTGGTACAGGGTCGGACCATGGACGTGGGTTGGGACGAGGACGGTCGCGCGAAGCATCACCCGAGCACAGAAGCTTCGCGCAGTCCCGCCAGCCGCCTGATGTCGGCGATGGCCTGCACCTCATCCGCGGCCTCTGCGGCACTGCTCCTGGGCGGCGGCCCGCCCGCGAGATGATCCAGGAACGCGCGGATCTCGCGGAGCAGCGGCAACTCCGTGGAGATATACCTCGCCTCATCATGTCGGGTGACCCCCGCATGATCCCGACCGCGAGTCACGACGATGCGATCACTGTAGGCATCCCCAAGGGTCGCAATCCCCTTGGACCCGATGAGCCGAACCTCGCGGCGTTCCACCCCCGCCGCGGTCGAGACTTCGATCGCCAACCACGGATGGTCTCCAAGCAGCGCGACGACGCCTGTGACCGTCCCTCCCACCCGTTCGGCCACCGCACACCGAGGGGCCGGAATGTGACCCAGCACCTCGAGGCCGATCGAGATGTCATGTGGGGCGAGCAGCCAGACGGCGTCAACGTCTTCATGCGGGTTGCCCCACCCGATTCGGGTGCACCTGAGACCTACGACGTCTCCCACCTCCCCGCTCCTGGCGATCTCGCCCAGTGCCTCGATGCCGGGATGGTATCGCCACTTGTGCATGACGAAGAGGCGCCCCGCCGCGGCCCCCGCAAGCTCCCGGGCGGCACGCGCATCGTCAGAGAGGGGCTTTTCAACGAAGATGGGCACCCCCCGCGGAAGCAGTTCACGGACGACGGCGGCGTGCGTGGTGGTCGGGGAGGCCACGACGATGCCATCCACGTCAGGGAGCTGGCCGACTGCATTGACGATCGCGACCGCTCCCCCGTCGAGTGCTGCCGAGCGATTGCGATCGGTCGGCAGGACGACCGTCACCCGTGAGCCGAGACTGACCAGGTCCCGGAGGATGTGGCGACCCCAGTTGCCGCACCCGACCAGGCCCACATGCAGGCCTCTTTTCACCACGCCTGTTCCACCAGATCGGAGCTCATAGACCGACGCCCGTCAACCCCTGGCGGCGGGCCGGCTCGCTCCGCCGGACGCTGCTCCATGAACCGCTCGCGACGACCCGGCCCGGCGGTCGCGCGGGAAGCGATCGTGCCGTCGACCGGGTGCGCGGTCGTGGCCGCGGAGGATGCAGTGGCAGGCACGGGCTAGGCGCCTCGCCGAACGCGGTTGAGGTACCTCGCGAGGAGCCGCACCGGCCGGACGATCCCGTAGAGACCGGACATGCGGGGCGGCACCCCGAACGCCCTCCAGTCACCTACCGTCGAGGTGGTCAGGCCCCGCAGAGCATATGCAATCCGGTCCCGCCCGCGCTCGCGCGCCCTGAGGTGCAACGCGGACGCGTTGATCACATGGCCGTCGGGAACGCGGCGGAGAACTGCGGGTCGAAGCTCGTCGACGATCCGCTCTGCCTTCGCGTCCGGGCCAAGCACCCGGAGCGCCTCCGCGGCCACCGCCGGGTAGAGCATCGCCCCGGCGATGCCGGCCGCGATCCGGACGAGCCGCTGGCTGCCGTCACGCCGCGTGCGTTCGCGAATAGCCGCCCAGTCGATACCCGGGCGAACCTGGATTAACCGGGCGACGTCAACGATCCAGCCGAGGCGCTCCCATCGATGCTTGAAGCCGTGGATCGAGAGTGCCACGAGCACGTCCTCCGGCGCCAGGGTCCGGACGGTACGACGCGCAATCTCGATCTCCTCGAGACGATCCCAGATGCCGTCCGCGTCCATCGCGGAGGAGTAATGGTTCGGCACCATCGTCCAACCGATCTCGACCACCAGTCCGTCGCTCTCCCGGATCATCTCGAGCGTGCCGTTCCGGGCGATGTAGCGGGGCTCCTGCCAGGGAGAGAGCGGCACGACACGCCTGAAGCCGGCCCCGAGCAGCACGTCGCGGGCGCGCTCGAGGTCGGCACGCCTGACGAGCACGTCCAGGTCGGCGTACTGGCGCATCGCGACGTCGGACCAGAGCATCGCCGCCAGTACCGGACCCTTCCACGGGACTGCCGTGACTCCGGCCGACGACAGCTGGGCGAGAAGCTGCAGGAGCTTCGACGTCATGAGGAGGCTGTGCCGGGCGCCGGCGTCGGCCGCGCCGTCCACGATCGCGCGCGCCTCCGAGCCCAGGCTCGGCACTGCGCCCTCCGACAGTGCCCGGCGCACGAGCGGCAGAACGCCGTGGGCGCGGGCGAAGCCGACGAGCCACTCCCAGTCGACGCCCCCGACCTCGATCGGCGCCTCGCGCCCTGCCCGGGGCACGATCCGGGACCTCGCCAGGTCGAGGATCAGCTGCTCCTCCCGGCCGCTCCTCCCGTCAGCCGTGAGCACCGTTCACCGCGTCGGCTTCGATCGCTTCGGCGAGCTCCGGGATCCGGTCGAACGACCGTGGTCGCGTCAGCCGCCGTATGGGCACGCGGGTCGCGACGTCCGCGCACTGCCGCAGGTGCGCGGGGCCCATGCCTGCTTCTCGGATCACCGCCACCGCATACGAGTGACGGACGAGCTCGGCAAGCCCCGCAGCTCCGGCTATCGGCTCGATTCGAATGACGTCGCCGTCGGCCAAAACGTAGATCCGGCGCAGGGGAAGCGGCGCGTCCTCGAACGATGATTCGACGGTTCGGCCGCGCTTTGGTCGCACCGTGTGTAGATCATGCATCCGCTCGAAGTCGTGGCCCAGCGCCTCGGCCGACTCGCTCGACAGCTTGAGGGTCGGAAACCCGGGCTGGACGACGTGCCCCTCCCCGTCGCGCGTGATCGACGAGATGTCGTCGGCAACGAGCCGATGACCGCGCCGTTCGAGCGCCGCTGCGGTCGTCGACTTCCCCCACCCCGGTCCCCCCAGGAAGATCGATGCCGCTCCGTGCAGCCCCACCGCGCTGGCGTGGAGCCCAAGCGTCCCACGCTGCAGGAGGAGCATCCCCAGCCCGGGCCCCAGGACGAACGGCGCGAGGCTCTCCTGGCCCTTGCCGGGCTCCGGGCTGAGGACGATCTCGCGGCCTTCCCGGATCAGGAGCACCCCGACGTTGTCGTATTCGAGGCAAGCCTCCGACTCACTCACCCGCCGCCGGCCCGCGCCGCTCAGCATCGGTCGGGTCTCCCCGACCTCGACCCGGCCGAACCGGACCTCGACGTCCGGCTCTCCGTGTGAAGGCGTCAATCCCGTCAGGGCGAGCTCGGAGCGGAGATTCAGGCCGTACGCCCGGTATTCGTGCATCGGCGCCTCTTGTACCACACCGGAGGTGGCCCTCCCGCACGCAACAGACTTGACGGCGATGCGCTTTGACCGCGATGCTGCGCTGACGTGTGGGTTGGAGGAGAGATGGAACACGAGCCCGAGATCCGCTCTGCCCGTGGCGACGAGGCCTACATCGCGCCGGACGTGGCGCGCGTGGGCAGCGTTGAGGAACTCACGGCCGGCAATGCGCAGGGAATTGACCCGAATGACGTTACGAGCTTCGTCGGCTGAGCGAGCGGTGAGGCTCGCGGACATGAGGGTAGGAGGAACCGTGAATCCCGAGTTCGAGATCGAGTCCGTCCACGCGGAAGAGGACTACGTGGCGCCGGACGTCGTTCGACTTGGAACAGCCGAGGTGCTCACGGCCGGCGTCGGTGATGACAACCTCGGCGACGGGGGCAGCACGATCAACTGAGCATCCCGTAGGCGGGCGTGCACGGTTCACGCGCAGGAGGAGGGAATAATGGGATCCGAGCTCGAGATCGAGATCGAGTCCGCCAACCCGGACGAGCCCTACGCGCCACCGGATGTGGAGCGCCTCGGCACCGCGCAGGGGCTCACCGCCGGACTGTCCCCCTTCAATACGCCGGGCGACGCCACGAGCTCTGTCGGGTGATCGCCGGCTAGGCCAAGGTCGCCCTCGATCCGCCGATCGGCAAAGGTCGAGGCGCGGAATCCACAGCTAGCCGAGGGGCGGCAACGTCCCGGCACGATGACGCAGCCACATCTCGAGCGTGATGCTGCGCCACGCTCCCCACGACAGCGGTTCCTCGCCGTCAAGGAACGTGTTCATCGATCGCCGCCAGGGCCGCTCCGCAACCAGACCGGCGTCGACAATCAGACTCGACCGGGTCAGCAACTCCACGAACGACCGGTAGGGCCCGCGCAGCCCGTACTCGGCGAGTGGGGCAAACGTTGCCTTGTCGGGGCGATCCCGAACGATCGGCGGCAGGAAACCTGCCAGCGAGCGCCGAAGGATCGTCTTCTGGAGGCCTTCGCTGTAGAGGCCCTGTGGCGGCATGGTGAGCATGAGCATCATCAACCGCGTGTCGAGGAACGGTTGGCGCTGCTCCAAGCCGAACAGGCGGAACATGCGGTCCATGTACCCTCCCGCCCTACCCTGCCCAACCAACCCGAAACCATCCCTCAGTTCGTGCCACCAGGCCGCCCGGCCGCCGTACGCCGGCCGCCGCGGGTCAACGTCCCCACCACGTCGGAGCTGGGGCGTCATCCACGCCTCGAGTCGAGGCCCCCGACGGTATTCGACGCTACCTTGAAGCCGAGCCGGGAGAAGCCGGAAGAGCACTGTAGCCGCGAGAGAGCGCCAAACGGTTCCCCCGCGAATGAGGGCGTGCCCGCGCACCTGTCTGCGCAGCTCCCCGAGCGATCCTGGTCCGAGGAGATTGATCAACCAGCGCGTGCTCCCACCGACGATCAGATCGCCGAGGTGGCCCATCAACATCGTTCGCGCCCCGTCGGCGCGGGCAGCGGCGAGAGGCTGGTACAGGGTGCCGTCGAAGGCCGCGAAAAGCGGCTCGTTGAACACAGGCCGCCACGTCTCGAAAAAACTCAGGGGCCATTGAGTGTCGGCGGGTAAGTCGCGGTGCGGCAGGTTGTAACGCTCGACAACGGATTTGATGTATCGCCTCTCGTCCACGGACTTGAATCGTTCGCTGTCGAAGACGCTGGAGTACGTCCGGACCGGAGGGATGCCCGAAGCCTGGTGGAGCGCTCCGGCCACCGAGGCGACCGCTCCAGAGTCGAGTCCGCCGCTGAGCATCACTGCGACCGGGTGCGTGCTGCGGAGGCGCTCCTGGACCGCGGTCGTGAAGATCTCGAGGAACCGTTGGTCGTCGTCGGCTGTGAGCGGCCGGAGCTCGGGGGGCTCATCCGGCCAAGCCCAAAATGTCGCCAGTTCCAGTTCCCCACGGCTCGCGACCGTCAAGGTTTGACCGCCTGGCAGCAGATGAATGTGTCGGTAGTGCCCGTTGCCGGGCGTCGGCCGGGTGTCGCCGTAGAGGTAGCGCGCGATAGCGAGGTCGTCCAAATCGGTCGGGATGCCCGGAACCCGGAGCATCTGCTCGAGGGTGCTGGCGAACCGCAACGTGCCTCCCCATTCGCTGAAAAACAGGGTCCGCGCGCCGAGAGGGTCACGTGCCATCAGGAGCCGGCGTTCCCGGGGATCCCAGATTGCGAATGCGTAGTCACCGACGAGGTGCGCCGGACAGGAGACGCCCCACCGCCGGTACGAGGCCAGGATCAGCTCGGGATCGGTGACATGGTTGATCGGACCGGCGGCCAGGGTCGCGGCGAGGTCGGCCCGGCCGTCGAGACGGCCGTCGAAGACGACGACGGCGCCCGTCCCCGGATCGACCGTCGGCTGGAATCCCGGCGGCGTCTCCGAGCCCACCCCTTCGACGGCGTGGAGCAGGCCCATCGGTCCTTCGAGCCGGGTCGACGTCGTGACCTCGGGACCGTCAGGGGGCGCGAGCTCCAGCAGACCCTCTCGCTCGGCTGCTCTGCTCCCTCGCTCGAGGATCCCGCCGAGGACGCTCACCTGTTGGGCGAGGGGGCGGCTGCGTCGAAAGGCGTGAACCGGCTATGGCCGGCGGCGCCGACTACGATCGTCCCGCCACTTTCCAGCCAGGCGTGTGCCTGCAGCCGGCCATCGATCCGAGCCATCCCGAGGTGAAGCGTCGATGGGTGCCCCCCGTCGGCCAGGAGGACGCGAGCCGCGAGTGCCTGGGTGAGGCAGCTCGCTCCGGGGACGTAGCCACTCACCGCCGCCACCGCAGAGCCGATCCGAACGGCGGAATGTCCCCCGGCGACGTCCCTGACCTGTCGCTCCTTCGTCCGGCGATCGACCGTCGGGAACGAGCTGACCGTCAATCGAACTCGAACCCAGCTGACCACCACGAGGGCACGAAGAACAAGCCGTCGTTCAGACGGAGGGAGTGCCAGGAAGCGGCGAATCGGGGACCTGCGGCTCACGATTCGGCGGCTCGGACCTCGACCAGCCCCCAGCCCGACAGTTTCGCAAGCACGGCGAGGACGTCCTTCTCGCAGCGCGCCGGTTCGACCTCATACCGGGCAACGACGGCGTCGCGGAGCTCCTCGACGCTGCGCGGCTCCTGGACGAGATCCCAGATCATCGCCCCGACGGGGTTGAGGCCGTAATACACGCCGTCCGCCATGCTCAGCAACGCCTTCTCGCGGCCGAGGTCTGCGGCCACGACATCCGCGGCCGCGACGACGATCGAACGCAACTCAATTGCTTGGGGATGCCCCATCGATACGTCCTTCAAGGCGTGTCCCGGAGCTCCCGGAGACATTGCGAGCGTGATCCTACAGCCGCTGTGGATCAGCCCACCCGCGCCGTCGCGTCACCGGCCAAGCGCGGCGGCAGCAGCGCACGCGCGACGGTATCACCGGGAGGCGGTAGTTGAGTGGCGTTCCCGTGGTTCCCTTAGCATCCACCCGTGGACGGCGTGGACGATCAGTACGCCCGCGGTGAAGGTGGGATGGCTGCGGTCCCCGCTCGAGCCGGGCTTGGCCGCCACCAATCCGTGCCCGCAGCGGTCGCGATCGCGACGCGGTTCTACCAGCCCTACGAGCGCGCGGGCGGCGCGGAGGTTCAGGCCGGCCGCCTCGCGCGCTTTCTGACGGAACAGGGTGGGGCCTGCGAGATCGTCACGACGCGATTTCGCGGAGACCTTCGGTCGCGCGAGACCGAAGGGGGCGTCAGCGTGCGACGCCTTGTGACTGTCGGCGGACCGCTGAGCCGCCCAGTCGAGTTCGTTGCCGCCCTCGGCTGGTTTCTCGCCAATGGGGGCCGATTCCGCGTGGTCCACGCCCTATGCCTCTCGGCCTTCACGCTCGGAGCGATGCTCGGTGCCGGAGTGCGAGGCGCCCGAACGATCGTCCTTCCATGCACGATCGGACCACGCGGCGACATCGCCCGTGTAAGGCGGGGCGTCGGCGGCCGGCTACTGTGGCGGCTGTTCGCGACTGCCGACGTCGTGTTGGCACGGACGCGGGTCGCCGCAGCGGAACTCGAGGCGAACGGGATCCAGCCGGCCAAGGTCGTGTCCGCGCCGGCGCTGCTCGGTCCGATCCTCGACCGGCCGCTCGAGCCGGAGGACCGCAAACTGGTTCGTGCTGCGATCGGGCTGCCGGATCGACCCACCGTCCTCTATGTCGGTCGCCTCGTGGAGGCGAAGGGCGTCGGAGTGATCCTCGAGGCCTGGCCCGAGATTGCAGCGCGCCACGACTCCACGCTCGTCCTCGTTGGCGATGGACCGCTGCGGGCGCGGGCAGAAGAGCTTGCGGCGACCCTCGGTCGCCCCGACGCGATCCGCGTTGTGGGGCGTGTAGGGGATCCCGAGCCATACTTCCGAGCGGCCGAGATCTTCGTCTACCCCAGCCACAGTGAGGCTTTCGGGCTCGCCCTCGCCGAGGCGATGGCCGCGGGCCTCGCGGTGGTCACGACGTCCACGGGCCTGGCCACCGACTGGATTCGCGACGGCGAAGACGGCGTGATCGTCGAGGCCGGAGACCGAGCGGCTCTCGTCGGGGCGCTCGAGTCGCTCCTATCCAACGAAGCGCGCCGCCGGTGGCTTGGTGCTGGCGCTCTCCTCAGGGCGCGCGAGGCGTTCGCGCCCGACCGGATCGGCAAAGCTTATCTCGACCTCCATCGGCGGCTGCTTGACGGCGAGGCCCTGTCGACGCGAGGCTGAGCGGTCTAACCGGAGGGGAGGAGGAGACTCGTGCCGGAGACAGTCGCCTGCGGTCTCTGCGGGTCGGCGGAGGCGACGTTGCAGGAGCTGCGAACGCGGCTGGTGCAGATGCCCAGCCCATACGAGATCAAGCGCTGCGGATCATGCGGCTTCGAATACCTCAGCCCCAGGCCTACGCGCGATGAACTGTTGGACCTCTACGCCGTTCATCCCTGGTACCGGGGTGAGCCATTGGCCGCGCGATCACGGCGACGCAACTTCGACCGGGCACGACTCGAACGGGTCGAACGGTGGACCGGCGGACCGGGCTCACTCCTGGCTGTCGGGGCCATGGAAGGTGGCTGGGTGATGGACAACGCCAAGCGGCGCGGCTGGGAGGTGGTCGGCGTTGAGTTCATCCCGTCGCTGCTCAAGGCCGAGGCCACGAGGGAAGTCGAGATGGTGCACTCCTCGTTGTGGAGTCTCGACGCACTGAACGGCAGGCGCTTCGACGCGATCCACACCCTCAGCCTCGAGCACGTCCCGGACGTTCTCCAGTCGCTGGCCGCGTTTCGCGAAGTGCTGAAGCCCGGGGGAGTCGTGGTCGTCGAGGCGCCCAACCAGTTCGAGGGCCTCAAGGAGCGGTTCAAGGAAGCCGTGCTGGCTGTCCTGGGCGAACGAATCCTGCCGTTCTTCTGGGCCGAAGCCGGTCCGTACTTCCACCTCTCGTTCTTTACGCCCCGGACACTGCGCAACGCCCTGGACCTCAGTGGCTTCGAGATCCTCGAGAGCCGGACGTATCTGCCCTGGAACCCGGTCTACCATCACACGCAGCGGCTGCGCACGCTGCGAGAGGCGAGCTTCGTCCTCGGAAGCCTCGTCGAGCGGGGGCCGTCGATCGAGGTGATCGCACGGCCGGCGACGTAGATCTTGCGACCCGATGGCCTCGAGCCAGGCGCTCGAATGACGATGGGCGCGCAGGTCACGATCGATGGGATACCCATCGATGCCATTCGCTTCGATCACGCGGTGCGGCTCGCCCTGGAGTGGGCCCAGGACGGGAGCGGCGGATACGTCTGCACGCCAAACGTTGACCACTTCGTCCTGGCGCGCCGGTATCCACGCTTTCGTCAGGCTTTGCTCGGCGCGCGGCTGCGAGTCCCGGACGGAATGGGGGTGGTCTACGGAAGCTGGATCGCCGGTGGTGCCGCCCTCCGATCGAGCGTAACTGGGCGCCTGATTCCGGCTCCCGTCAGTGCTCGCCTCGGCGCGCTCGGGGTCGGCACGGCGCTCGTGGGCTGGCGACCGGAAGTCCTCGCAAGGGCAGCGTCGCGACTGACTTCAAGGGGCGCGAACATCGTAGCGACCGTCGCGCCATCGGCGGGCACGACGACTGGATCGGATGACGAGCAGAGGATGGTAGAGGCCCTGCTCGAATCCCAGGCGCGGGCCGTCTTCGTGGCCCTTGGTTCTCCAGAACAGGAACTGTGGATGGCCAGGAACAGTTCGCGCCTTCCACAGGCTGTCCTCGTGGGCGTCGGCGCGGCCGTGGACGTGCTCGGCGGCCGTGTTCGAGAGGCCCCCCGCTGGATGACGTCCGTTGGACTCGAGTGGTTCTTTCGTCTTGCGCAGGAGCCGACGCGACTCGCCAAACGGTATCTGTGGGACGATCCCAGGTTCTTTGCCTGGATGGTGCAAGAACGCTTGGGCAAACCCGACCAACCGTAGAGTCAGGTCACCACGGGCCCTACAGGACGTGGCGCGGGCTTTCCCCCTCCCCGGCCAGGTAGCCGACGAACTGGCCGAGGCCCTGAGCGTATAGCAGCCAAAGGATGGCCGGGCTGCATCGAACGAGGAGGGGGCCATAGCCTCTCGGCGCGAGCAGAGCGACTGTCCGGATGTAGCGGGCGAGCGGGATGAACGGCGCCCCGAGGATCCGCACAATGTTGACCGCGTCCATCCGCTTCCTTCGAAAGCCTGAGATCGTCCGGCCCGCGTGGAAGTTGATGACGGTGGTGCGACGGAATCCGAGCGGCTGAACGTGGGCTACGCGGATCGTATCGTCACTCAGGAGAACTGCCCCATCGCGGGCCAGCGCGCGCTGATGGAGGACGTCGATCGCGCCCATGCCCTCATGCGTATCGGGATGGTCGAGCGCCGACCGTTTGTAGGACACGTTCACTGCTCCGGACAGCCGCTTCGCGCGGCCGCTCCGCATTGGCGCAGCGACCGGCGCCTGGACGATCAGGAAGCTGGCCCAGTCCATGATCGAGTCCGTCGCTCCGTTTGTGACGGATCCGCCGATCGCGGCCGCCTCAGGATTTCGCCGATGGGCGTCGATCATCCGGATCGCCCAGTCAGGCGGTACGTGGACGTGGTCCTCCGTGACGGCGACGACTCCGCTTCGCGCCGCCCGATAGGTTCGATACCGGAGCTGGAAGATTGACTCGCCCGGGTGGCTCTCCCATCGGACGGCTTGCCCGATCTGCCCCTCGGTTGGCACCTCATGGCCGCTCCCGTCGGCGACAATTACCTCGCCGCCGACCGCTTCCGCGGCCACTCGCAGTGTGTCGATCGTGGACGCGATGGTGGGCCAACCCTGCACGGTCGCGACCGTGAGCGTGATCGGCAGGGTGAATCCGGCACTCGCGTCGGGCGTGGCGCGGATGGCCGTATCGGTCAAGGGGCTCTCCATGTTCGCGATCCAAATCCTACGGGGCGCGGCCCCGGACGTCATCGGCCCAGCGCGTATCGATAGGCAGCCACGGTCGCCTCAGCCAGGGCCGCCGATGTGAATTGCCCTGCGCGACGTGGGCCGGCCACGGTCAGGCGGGCTCGAGTAGGCTCGTCCCAGGCCGCCTGGGCGATTGCGTCGGCGATTTCCGATACGTCGGTTGGATCGACCAGCAGCGCGGCGTCTCCGGCCACCTCCGGTATGGCCGACGTCGTGCTCGCCACGACCGGGACGCCCGTCGCCATACCCTCGAGGATCGGGAGGCCGAACCCCTCGTAGAGGCTCGGGTACGCCACGACTCGCGCGCGGCCATAGAGTGCGGCCAGGGTGGTGGCGTCGACATAACCGAGGCTGCGGGCCCAGGCGCCGGCGCCGGCGGTGGCGATCGCCGCGTCGATGACCCCGGTCCACCGCGCTCGCGAGCCCGCCACGACGATTCCGAGCTCGCCCCCGTGCGCGCGGGCCAGCGCGGTCGCGGCAATGACTCTGGCGAGGTTCTTGCGCGGACTGGGCTGTCCCACGAACAGGACGAAAACCTCGGGGAGGTCCAAGCCTGCCGTCAGGTTGAGGCATTCGTCGCGGCTCAGTACGGGCAGCCTCGGTCCGAGCGCGAGCGGCGCGACCCACACCCGCGAAGGATCGATGTCGTAGTGATGGAGGATGCGCTCTCGGGAGAAGGCCGACGGAGTAACGATCGCCGCGGAGCGGCGCGCGATCGTGCGGACGAGCGCGCGGAGCCGTAAGCGAGTGAAGGATGGGAGAAACTCCGGAACGTCCTCGAATGACATGTCGTGAATAGCCGTGACAACCGGAGTTCGAGTCACGGGTGGTGCCACGTACTGCACATGGAGCACGTCGGCGCGATCGCGCATGGCGCGAAGCGGGAGCTCGAAGGGGATCCGCAGGAGCGGTGACCGTGCCGCCAGGGAGCGAACTCGCAAGGAGGATGGAGTCCCATGCGGCCAGTCGACTCCGCCGTCGATGTAGGCGACTAGATCGACGTCGGAGCGCGCGGCGAGGCCAAGGGCAAGAGCGAGGATGTAGGTCTCGTTTCCGGCCTTGCGCCGGCTTACGACATGGGCGTCCAGCGCCACCCTGATCCGCGCTTCCGATTCACGCATTGCGCGAGATGATCGCATGCGCCAACTGGCGAACCGTCGCCGTCACTAAGACGCCTATCATCGATCCGATGGAGGATGCCGCCGGCCGCGAGGCAGGCACGGGCGGACCCGCCCTCGGCCAGCTCGGTCGGGCGGCCTTTTTCCAGCTGCTCGCTCGCACCGGGGTTATGCGCAGCGTCTCCCTGGTGGGCTCCATCATCCTTGCCCGAATCCTGACACCCGCCGATTTCGGGCTGTACGCGGTCGTGGCCGCCACTGTCACGATCGTGACCCTCTTCGGCGACCTCGGGCTGCCTGCCGGCCTGGTTCGGCAACGTGCCGAGCCGAATCGCCGAGATCTCGCGACAGCATGGACCGCCCAGCAGGTCGTCATGGTCGCCGCGGTCGTGCTGATCTGGATCCTGGCGCCCATCCTCCTTGTGATCGCGCCTGACCTGCGGCCCGATGCAGTCTGGCTGCTGCGCGTAGGGTCGCTCGCATTGCTGTTTACCGGGTTACGGATGCTCCCCCAGTTGCTTCTGGTGCGAGCCCTCCGGTTCGGGCCGATCGCCGTTGCCGAGGTTCTCACGCAGGCTGCGTTCTATAGCGTGGCGATCACCGCCGCGCTCTTGGGGGCGGGCGCCTGGAGCTTCGTCCTCGCCCTCGTCGCGCAGTCGGCCGTCGGCACTCTTGTCGTGAACCTCGCGTGGAGATCGTGGCCAGGCGTCGCCGCCGATCCAGGGACCCTGGGGAAGCTCCTCCGGTTCGGCCTTCCGCTCCAGCTTTCGACGCTCGTCAACTGGGCGACCGAAAACGCGATCCCATTGGCCGGCACGTTCGCCGGGGGACTAACGGGGATCGGCTACCTCCAGTTCGCCTCGAGGCTCGCGCACCTTGCTGCGGGCATCGACGAGATCGTTGGCCGGATCACCTTCTCGGTAATGAGCCGACTCCAGGACGACCCGGCGCGGCGCAGCCGGGCTGCCGGAAGGGTGCTGGAGGCAACAACGATCGCCGTCGTCGCGGTCGAGGGTTGCCTCGTCGCAGTCGCCCCCATCCTTGTGCCGGTCGTTTTCTCGGAGAAGTGGGCACCGGCGATCGTCCCCCTGCAACTCATGGCCCTCGCCGCGTTCGCTACGGTGCCGGCTCGGGTTCTCCGCGCCCTCCTCTGGGCCAGCGGACGCTCGGACACCACACTGCGGCTGGCGATCGTGGTCGCCGCCGTCTCCCTACTCCTTGCCACGGCCCTCGTCGCAACGGTCGGCCTCGCCGGCGCCGGGCTGGCGGCGCTCGTCGGGGGCACCATGTCGCTCGTCCTCCACCGACGGGCGGCGTCCGGACTGCTTGGTGGTTCGTGGCCGCGGGTCCTGACAATCTACGCGAGCGGTGTCATCGCCATCGCCGCCGGCTCGCTCGCCCTTGCGGCGGGCGGCCCCATGCGTTTGGCCGCCGCCGCGGCGGCATTCGGGGTTGTCTATGCCGCCCTTCTCCTCGCGACCTCGCGCGACCAGGTTCGAGAAGCCTGGGCGACGGTCCGGGGCCGCTCGACCGCGGCCGCCTCCGACTGAACGAGAAGGTGCTACCGAAAGTGGGCCGGTAGCACTTGCATCATCTCGTTCCAACCGCTCGGGTTTGACGGGCGTCCGTCTCGGGTCCGTAGCTCATCGGCAGACCCTGAGCCGACCAATCTGGCATGCCACTGGCCATCCAGGTCACGTCCTCAAAGCCGGCGCGCCGGAGAAGCGACGCGGCGATACTCGATCGATAACCCGACGCGCAGATCGTCGCGATCGGGCGGTCCCGCGGGAGCTCGCCGAGGCGATCCGGGAGGTCGCCGCCCCCGATGTGAACCGACCCGGGCACATGCCCGGCGGCGAACTCGCCCAATTGCCGGACGTCGATGACGATCGGAGCGTCAGGACCCCCCGCGGCAAGGCGCCCGGCCAGGTCTTCGATCGACAGGCGGCGGGTCGATTCCGTCGGCAGGCCCGCCTCGCGCCAGGCTGCGATTCCACCGACCAGGTACCCGACCACCCGTTCGTAGCCGATCCGCAGCGCCTGCCGGACCAGGTCGTCCCGGTCGTCCGGATCGTCGACCAACAGGATGAGGGGACGGTCAGGCTCCACCACCCAGCCGAGCCACGTCCCGAACGAGGAGCCGTACGGGATCGAAACCGATCCGGGGATGTGGGCAACCGCGTGCGCGACCGGCTCGCGGGCGTCGATCAGGAGCGCGTCCCTGGCGAGGGCGTCGCGTGCCTCGTCGACCGTCATGGGCCGGGCCTCCGGCACGCGGCCGCCGAGGAGGCGGGGGCCGGCCTTGTTGAGAGGGCGCATCCGGGCGAAGTAGCTGGGGAACGCGGGCTGGTCACGGAGGAGGACTCGAACGAACTCCTCGACCTCGGCCGGCTGGATCATCGGGTTGTGGCGCCGCTCGAAGCCGATCGTCGAGTTCGGCGTCGAGGCGATGCCCGTCGAGCAGAGCGATCCCGCGCCGTGCGTCGGGTAGACCCCAACGAAGTCCTCGTGCGGCAAGAGGACCTCGTGGAGCGACCGGAACATCGCTCGGGCGTACGGAACGGCGTTCTTCTCGCCCAGGAGATCCGTCCGGCCGACCGCCCCGACGAGGAGGGAGCCGCCGGTGAACAGCAACAGCGGCTCCTCGGCCCGGGACGTGTCGGCCACCTCGTAGCTGACGTGCTCCGGAGTATGGCCCGGCGTCTCGAGGGCGGTGAGGCGCAGCTCGCCGAGGTCGATGCTCTCGCCGTGACGCACGCCGCGGTGCTCGAAGGCGAGCTCCGCCCCCGCCCCGATCAAGTGGGCGGCCCCCGTCAGGGCGGCGAGATCGCGACCCCCGGAGACGTAGTCGTTGTGGAGATGGGTCTCGATCACGTGGGTGATCCGGACGCCGTCGACCTCGGCGGCTTCGAGGTAGATGTCGACGTCCCGCCGGGGGTCCACGACGGCTGCCACGCCTGCGCCGTCGTCCGCGATCAGGGTCGACAGGTGGCCGAGGCCCGGGATGACGAACTGCCGGATCCGCACGAGCGGGAGCCTACCATCAGGCTGACATGCGAACCGGGGATCGGGCCCCGTTAGACTACGCTGCCCCAAATCAGGGTGAGACCGAGGCGAGGACGGGAGGGACGTGGCAGATCGGTATCGGGTGAACCAGCCCGCCGTCATCCACCAGACCATCGATGGCGAGACCGTCATCATCCATCTCGAGCGCGGGCTGTACTACAGCCTCGACGCGACCGGTGCGCACGTCTGGGAGGGCCTCGCCGCGGGGCGCTCGTCGGCGGAGGTGATCGAACGGCTCGCCGGGCGCTTTCCTTCGGAACGAGCCGAGGTCGGAGCCGCGGTGGACTCCCTGGTCGACCGTCTCCGCTCGGAGGAGCTCATCGTCCTGGACGGTGCCGACCGCGGCGACGGCGTGGCGATACCCAGTGCAGTCCTTGACGAGGCGGCCGGGTCTCCTGGGGGCGCGACCTTCCAGCCACCCCGGCTGGAGCGCTTCGACGACCTCCAGGATCTGCTGCTCCTCGACCCTATCCACGCGGTGGACGAGAGCGGGTGGCCCGAACGCCGCGAGAGCCCGTGACCGAGACCCGGCCCGGGATGCCCATGATCGCCAAGAGGCCGGTCGTTGCCGCGACAGGCGCGAACTGGTCGCGTTCGGAAGGGCTGGGCCGGCTCACCGATGCCTTTGCCCTGACTGCCCGGCGCACCGGGCAAGTCGAGCGGTCCTACTGCATCGGCGGTCACGCCGTCCGGATCCAGGCGGCCGGCGAGGCGGTCATGGGAGCCGTGCACCCGGCGCTTGCACACCTGGCCACGGATGACCAGCAGTCGCAGGACCTGTTGGTTCAACTCTGGGATAGCGCTTCGGCCGGGGTGCCCGTTCCCGAGCTGCCGCCTTCCGGCGACACCGACGGGGGCGGCGACCCGGCCGTCCAGTCCGCATACCACGCGGTCCCGCGGATCCTGTCGATCTACGACCGGATCGGGCGGCGGGCCGCGGTCTGGGTCCCGAACGCGGCGGAGGTGCCATCGAATGAGCTCGCGTCACCGCTGCGGACCCTGCTCCACTGGTGGTCCCGCGACCATGGGCTCCAATTCGTGCACGGCGGGGCCGTCGGGCTGGATGGTCGTGCTGTGCTCCTCGCAGGCCCCAGCGGTGCGGGCAAGTCCACGGCGGCCCTCGCATGCCTCCTCGGCGGGCTCGACTACCTGGGCGACGACTACGTGCTCGTTGGCGACGGCCCGCGACCGGAGGTGCACAGCCTCTACAGCGCGGGCAAGCTCCAGCCCGGGCACCTCGAGGCCTTCCCGCAACTGCGTCCGCTCATCGAGAACGCCCACGAGCTGCCCGCGGAGAAGGCTGTCTGGTTTCTCCACCGGCACTTCCCCGAGCGGACGAAGACGTCCGCGCGAGCGGTCGCCGTGCTCGTTCCGCAGCTGACCGGCGACCGAGGAAGCACGATCGTCCCGCTCCGGCCGGCCGCCGCGCTGGCGGCGCTCGCGCCCAGCACGATCGTGCAGCTGTCGGGCGCCGACCAGGGTTCGCTGTCGGCGATCGGCGCGTTCCTCGGCCACGTTCCCAGCTTCCGGCTCAGGAGCGGCACGGACCTCGCCGCGCTCGCCCGGGTCGTCCGCCGCTTCCTGCTGGAGGCCCCCGAGGTGTCCGGGTGACGGGCCCGGCGTACACAGCCAGCGTCACGCTATCGCCGTCGTTCGAGCCGGGCCTCGTGAGCGTGATCGTGCCCGTCTTCGACGGGCAGCGCTGGCTTGATCAGGCCATCGGCTCCGTGCGGGCGCAGGGTTATCGGCCCATCGAGATCATTGCCGTGGACGACGGGTCGACGGATCGGAGCGCCGCCATCCTCGCGGGCTATCCGGACGTCCGCACGATCCGCCAGCCGAACGGCGGTTGCGCGGTAGCCCGCAACCGCGGGATCGCGGAGTCACGGGGCGAGTTCGTCGCGTTCATCGACCAGGACGACCGCTGGGTGGCGGGCAAGCTGGCGCGACAAGTGGAGCTGCTCCGGGAGCACCCGGAGGTCGGGTACGCGCTCGGGCGACAATCGCTGTTCCTCGAGCCCGGCTGCCCGCTCCCGCCATGGTTCGGCGCGCGCTCGCAGTTGTTCGAGCGGCCGCACGTGGGCTTCCTGCCCGGCGCGATGCTCATCCGGCGGTCCACACTCGTTTCCATCGGGCTTTTCGACGAGGGCTACCGGATCGGGAGCGACTCGGAGTGGCTCATCCGGGCGCGCGACGCCGGCGTGCCGATGGCCGTGGTGGACGACGTGGTGATCGAAAAGCGCATCCACGACACAAACCTGTCGTCTGCGCCCGCCAGCACCGACGAGCTGTTGCTGATGCTGGGGAGGTCCGTGCGCCGTCGCCGGGCGCCCGTCGGGGGAGCGGAAGCCTCGTGACGGAGCGGTTCCTTGGCGAGGATGTGTCGGTAGTGATCCCGGTGCTCAACCACGCCGACCTTCTCGGCGAGGCCATCGACAGCGTTCTGGGGCAGTCGGAGCCGCCCGGCGAGCTGGTCGTCGTCGACGACGGATCCACGGACGGCCCCGGCGAGGTCGCCTCGGGCTACGGAGCGGCCGTCCGACTGATTCGGCAGGAAACCCAGGGGATCAGCGGGGCGCGCAACACCGGCGTCATGGCGACTTCGAGGCCCCTGCTGGCCTTCCTCGACGCAGACGACCGCTGGACGGGGGACAAGCTTCGGCTCCAGTTGGACCTCATGACGGATGAGATCGACATGGTGAGCGGGTGGACCGCCCAGGTGCCGCAGGCGGAGTGGAATCGGGCGCTGCTTGAAGGACCCCCGCCAGGCTCGTGGCGGACCGGCACGGTGCCCGGAACGCTGCTCATCCGCAGGGGGCTCTTCCACGAAGTCGGGCCGTACGACCCGACGCTTCGTGCCGGAGAGGCGATCGATTGGCACGCGCGAGCCCTCGACCACGGTGCCCGAATCACGGTGCTGTCGCAGGTGGTGCTTCTGCGGCGGGTCCACACCGAGAGCCACGGGACGCGGAACCGCGCGGCCTACGGGGACTACCTTTCCATGGCGCGGATGGCGATCCACCGGCGTCGGCGCCGGGAGTCCGGCCCGTGAGCCGTCCCGGACACTGGCCCTCGCCTGAGGGCCTGCAGGTACTGCGCATCGCGCTCCTCGAAGGCGAGCCGGTCGAGCGAGGGTGGCGGGGATTGCGACCACGCTTCGACCTCGACAGGCTCGACGAAGGCTCCACCCGGCTCATCCCGTTGCTGGAACGGAACCTGCGCCGCCACGGACTGGAGAACCCCTGGTCCGACCGGATGCGAGGTGTCTATCGCTACTGGTGGGCGCACAACCAGTTGCTGCTCGGCCGGCTCGGCGTCCTGCTGCGGGCGCTCGACATGGAGGCTGTACCGACTCTGGTCCTGAAGGGGGTCGGGGTGTCCGCCAGGTACTACGGCGATGCCGGGCTTCGCCCCATGAATGACGCCGACCTGATGGTGCCGCGCACACGGGTACGGCAGGTCCTGGACCTCTCTGCCGGTCTTGGTCTGACGCCCGAGGCGCGTGTGGACGAGCAGTTCATGCGGATGCGCCACGGGGTTTCCCTGCGCGACGCCGGGGGAAGCACCATCGACCTGCACTGGGCCATCCACGAGGACGACTGCCGTCCAGGCATCGATGATCGGGCTTGGGAGACGGCCGTCCCGGTCGAGGTGGCAGGCGTCACCACGCGGATGCTGGCACCCGCTCCCCTGCTCCTCCACGCGTGCGCCCACGGGTCCAAGTGGGCCGCCGACCCGGGGATCCGGTGGGTTGCGGACAGCACGCTCATCATCAGCGCCGGCGATATCGACTGGGACGCCCTGGTCCGCGAGGCACAGGAGCGCCGCTTTGTGGTGCGCGTCCGGTCGTGCCTGTCCTACCTCAGATCCGCCCTGGGGGCGCCCGTCCCGGCGCATGTGCTCCAGCGTCTCGCCGAGGCCCCCGTGAGCTTGTTCGAACGGATCGAATACCAGGTCCGCGTGCGACGGCATGAACGCCTCGGCGAGCTTCCCCGCTACTGGTTCGCTTACCTGCGCACGAGCGACGAAGGCCGCGGTCGGGACCCGCTGGCGTTCGGCCGGTACCTCCAGTACGCCTGGGGCCTCGAGTCCGTGCGGGCGGTACCCGCGGCGGCGGCGCGGCGAGCGATCGCCCGGCTGCTCGGGCAGGCCGTCCCCAACTACGCGCGGCGAGGTCCTCGTCGGAAAGCCGACGGCACTCTCACGGTCCCGCCCAGCCGAGGCGCGTGACGACGCCCTCGGTGAACCCAACGGCGTAGAGCGCGCCATCGGGACCTGCCTGGAGGTCCACCGTCGAGCCTGCGCGGGACCAGAAGAGGCGGACCCCCGCGGGATCGGGGCGGCCGTCGCCGCCTACCGGGGCAAGGTACGCGCACCCACGCGAGAGATCCGCAAAGGTGAGGGCACCTCGGTACGGCTCGGGCCAGGCGCTGGGTCCCAATGCGATCGCGGTGATTGACGAAGCCTCGGTGACGCAGCGATCCGAGGTGTTGACCTGCTCTCCCCACCGCAGAACGAACCATGGCTCGACGGCCAACTTTGGGTCGCGATCAAGCGCAGCACAGCGCGCGTCCGAGGCGAAGTTCGCTTGGCGGTCATGTCCTTCCCGACAGGGCCATCCAAAGTCGTCGACCTCTGAGTCGGTCGCATCCTCCACGACGTTGATCTCTTCCCAGGTCTCCCAGCCAGGGTCTCCGATCCACAGTTCCGGAGTGCCCGGGCGGAACGCCATCCGAAAGGGGTTCCGGAGTCCGTAGGCCACGACAGTGACGCGGCCTGCCAGCCAGTCGGATGTCTCTTCGTGCCGAGCGACGGCCGCGAGGTCCGACGCCGCGAAACGCACGATTGCGCCGGTCCATTGACCTGGCGTCCGTTCCCGAGGGTTTGCCCGCGACGCAAACGCGCCGTCGTGGCAACGCTCGTCGGGCGGCAGCCAGGTGCCGTCGTCGGCCTCGAGCTCCGGGACGCTCCCCTCGCCGGCCGCGGCATACAAGGCGCCGTCGGGGCCGAAGGCGAGGTCGTTCGGGGCGTGCGACCCATGGTGATGGCACCACGCCCGGACGAGGACCGTTTCGGTCGCGACACCGTCCGGGCCGAACGCGATGCGCGACAGCACACCCGTCGAGACGCAGGTTCTCGTGGCACCGCCCGGACAGTTCGTCGCGTCGTCGTTCCAGACCGGATCGGCCGCGGACGGCGGGGCCGGATAGGTGTACAGCACGAAC
Organism: uncultured Anaerolineaceae bacterium; assembly: GCA_964626755.1. GTDB lineage: Bacteria > Chloroflexota > Limnocylindria > Limnocylindrales > CSP1-4 > JACDAV01. Next base: position 351,390 of record CAZVGO010000028.1, read on the forward strand.
GCAGCCGCGTCATCTACCGGGTCTGGCGCCAGGCCGAGCAGGCCGCGGTTGTTGCGGCCGAAGACATGGTCGCTGAGGTCGGCCCTCAGCACCGGTGCACCATCGGAGAGTCGGTCGAATACCTTCACAACCCCCGACTGCTCCGCCACCCACGCCCGTCCGGTCGGTCCGAAACGAAGGGCCGTGGGCCGCTCGAGGCCGCGCAGGACGACCTCTGCGGTGAAGCCGGGCGGGACCGCGCTCTCGTCTCCGGGCGGCTCCATGCCGGTACTCGGCCGCGGCGTAGCGGCGCAACCGGCGAGCAGGAGCGCCAGCCCCGCGACTGCAAGCGCCCGGGCCGTCATCCCGGATCGCTCAAGCCTGCACGGCGAGATCGACCTCGTGCCAGAAGCCCGTTATGGCGTCATCCCAACGGTACTGGCGCGCGACACCGGGTCCAACACGACGGAGACGGCGGCGGAGCTCCTCGTCCTCACGCAGCCTCGTCACGGCGTCGACGACCGCATCAGGATCTTCCGGATCGAACGTCAAGGCTGCTCCCTTCGTGACCTCCGCGAGCGCTCCCCGATTGGCGACGGCGGTCGGTACCCCAAGAAGCAACGCCTCCAGCGGCGGCTTCCCGGAGCCGTCTGCGAGGGCGGGGTGGACAAAGATGTCCGCATCCCGGATGAGTGCCATGAGCCGGGGCGCGGGCAGGTGGGCGATGAATTGAACGCGTCCAGCCAGACCCTCCTGCTCGACCCGGCGCCGGAGAGCCAGGTCCTGGGTACCGCTCGGACCGTAGAGCACGAGATCGAGCTCCCCGCCGGCGCCGGCCCGCCAGGCATCGAGGAGCGCGCCGGCATTCCAGGCCGGCTGGGTTTGGCCGACGAAGAGGGCGTAGGGCCGCGGGTACTCGGTCCCCGGGTCGGGCGGCGGCAGGTGGTCGAGGCCCCAGGCGATCGTCGTTACCTTTTCTGGCGGAACGTGCAGATGCTCCACGATGGTGTCCCGAACGTAATTCGAAGGCGCGATGATGCGGCTGGCCCGTCGTGCCGTGACGCGGGCGAGAATCTCCGCCACCTGCCTGAAGCCGGGTTCATACAGGTGCGGCAACAACATGAAGTCGATGCCGTGGATGATGACCACCGATGGCTCTGGGAGCGTGACAGGGAGTGGCCCGGCCGGCGCGAACCACGCCGCGAACCCACCGCGGATCGACCGGAGCGGGCCGCCGAGCGTAAGCCAGCCGACGTCAAGGGCCAGATTCGTCCCCCGGCGGATCGGTGCGGGAAGGTTGTTCTGGCGCGAGAGGCGGGGCCATCCGTGGACGGCGACGACTTCCCATTCGTCGCGACGCCGCTCCGCCATCCGATTCAGGATCACGTCGGCATATACCGTGGTCCCACCGGGCGGATAGCGATGAATCCGCAGGTCGAAGCCCAGTCTCACGCGAGATCCTCTCCCCCGCTCACGCGTCCAACGCGAGCTGCACCTCACGCCAGTAGCCGGTCACGGCGTCGTCCCAGCGATACCGGCGCGCCACCTCCGGTCCCTCGCGCCGGAGCCGTCGGCGGAGCTCGTCGTCCTCGCGGAGCCTCGTGACGACATCGACGAGGGCGTCGGGATCGTCCGGATCGAATGTCAGCGCTGCGCCCTTGGTGACCTCGACAAGGGCCCCTCGATTGGACACCGCGGTGGGGACCCCGAAGAGCATGGCCTCGAGGGGTGGCATTCCCCGACCATCGGCCAGCGCGGGGTAGAGGAAGATGTCCGCATCCCGGATCAGCGCCATCAGTCGTGGGGAAGGCAGGTGGCCCGTGAAGTACACGCGCTTGGCGAGACCTTCCTGCTCGACGCGCCCCCGGAGCCCCGGCTCGTCGCGACCGATAGGCCCGCTGATGACCAAATCCAGCTCTCCGCCGGCGCCCGACCGCCAGGCATCCAACAAGACGCCCACGTTCCACTCCGGTTGGGTCTGCCCGACAAAGAGAGCATATGGCCGTGGGTGCTGGTTGCGAGGGTCCGGAGCTGGAAGGTGGTCGAGGCCAAAGGGGATTGTCGTCACCTTTTCCGGCAGGACGCCCAGATGCTCAACGATCGTTCGCCGAGTGTAGTCGGACGGTGCGACGATCCGGCTGGCTCGTCGCGCCGTGACGCGTGCGAGGATCGCGGCGACGCGCCGGAAGCCAGGCTCGTACAGATGCGGCAGGAGCATGAAGTCGATGCCGTAGATGATGACGACCGAGGGCTGCCGCAGTGTGCATGGTAGCGGCCCTCCCGGTGCGAACCAGGCTCCGAATCTACCCCGGGCCGCCTCGGCCGGGCCGCCCAGCGTAAGCCACCCCAGGTCGAGTGCCAGGTTAGCGCCACGTCGGATCGGGGCGGGAAGCCTCGTCCGGCGGGGGAGGCGCGGCCATCCGGCGACGGGAACGACCTGCCACCCATCCGGACGTAGCTCCGCCATCCGACCCAGTATCCAGTCGGCATAGGAAGTAGTCCCGCCCGGCGGGTAGCGATGGATACGCAGGTCGAAGCCCAATCTCAAGCCCGGTCTTCCTCTGACGCGTCCACTCTCGATCATCCCCTCAGCGCCCTACGTGCGAGTTCTGCGTCGGTGCCGCAGCCTGCCGCGCATCGCGTGTCCATACCAGTGGAGGTAGTGCGGCAGCCATTTCCGAAGCTTGAAGTTGCTCTGGCCAGCGGTGCGATCGCGCCACGTCGTCGGCAGCTCGGCGACTCGCCGCCCGTCGAGCGTCGCCTTTACGGTCAGCTCGAGCGCGAGCTCAAAGCCGGCGGTGCTCTCGATGGACACGGTGTCGAGGAAGCGCCGCGTGTAGAGCTTGAAATTGTTCGTCGGGTCGTGCGTCGCGACGCCGCCGAACCAGTGGAGAGTCAGCCCAGCGGCACGACTGAGCAGCCGTTTCAGCGGCGGGCCGCCGATCTGCCGGCCACCGCGCATGTAGCGTGAGGCCGAGACGACGTCGGCACCGTCCCGAGCCAGCTCGATCATCCGGTCGACGAGGTGCGGTTCGTCCGATCCGTCGGCCATCGATACGAGGACATACGGAGCGCGCGAAGCGGCGAGTCCGGACCGCATCGCGTTGAGGACGCCGCGCCCCAACTCATTCCGGTGCCCGCGGATCGCCGGCAGGCCCGCCGCGAGCCGAGCGATGACCGGCACGGTCGTGTCGCCGTCGAAGTCGTAGACGACGAGGATCTCATGGCGAGTCTTGACCGCGGCCGTGAGTGCCCGCAGGACCGGCTCGACCGCCTCGCCCTCGTTGTAGACCGGCACGACGATCGAGAGCTCCGGAGCGGGACCGAAGGCGGAGCTCACAGCCGGCCGGCCGCGACCTCGTCGCGGATCCAGGGAATAACCTCATCGAGCATCGTGTCGAGCGAGGTCGTCGCCTCGAACCCCAGGATGGTCGCGGCCTTCCGGGTATCGGGCACGCGGAGCTGGACGTCGTGCTCGAACGGCGGGTCGGACATGTAGCTGAACGGCCTGCCGTTCCCGTGGACCTTGGTCCAGATGCACTCGGCCAGCTCGAGCACCGTCGTCGACCGGGCGGTCGATAGGTTGAAGTCGTCGTTGATCGCGGCCGGCGACTCCATCGCGAGCCGGATCCCCCGGGCGAGATCGCCGCCGTACGTGTAGTGGCGGATCTGGCTGCCATCGCCGAGGATGTGGAGCGGGTCCTGGCCTTTCAGCACCTTGAGGACGAGGTCGGGCACGACGTGCGAAAGAGCGAGCTTTACGTTGCCGCTCATGACATCGCTGTCGCGAACCGCCCGGCGCTCGCCGATCCCGACGCAGTTAAATGGCCGCACGATCGTGTACGAAATCCCGTGTTGCTCCCGAGCACCCTTCGCGAAGTACTCGGACGCGAGCTTCTGGAAGCCGTACGTCGAAACTGGCGGCGGCGAGCTCAGCTGGGCGCCCTCGGGGGTCGGGAAGACCGTCGCCGACTCGTAGACCATCGACGAGCTGATGACGACAACCCGCTCGAGCCGCCCGGCGCGGTGGGCCGCGATCGCGGCATCGAACGTCGAGGCGAGAATCCGCTCGTTCTCCGCAAGTAGGTCGTACGCGAACTCGTGGAAGTAGCTGATCCCGCCGATCATCGCGGCCGCGGCCACGATCTGATCGCAGTCCGCGGCGAGGTCCGTGAGGAGGGCCGTGTCCTTCGCGTCGCCCTCGATGAACCGGTACCTCTGGTGGCCGTCGTACGACTTCGCGAGGCGTCCGTACTTGCTGAAGTTGTCGACGCCGACGACCTCGTGGCCTGCTTCGAGTAGATCCGGGATCAGGTAGCCGTTGATAAACCCGGCCGCCCCGGTGACGAGGACCTTCATCCGGTCGCCACTACAGCCGGATCCCCTCCCCAAGGGCCCCCCAGATGTCGACGATGTCTCGGCCGTCGACGCGCAGCCCGCGGTACGCCTTGTGCGGCACCCCGAGGATGAGGACCTCCGATTCGGCAACGACCTGTTTGACCGGGACGAGGCGCGGGTCGGCGACGTACGGGTCTGTGCACAGGACCCGCGCGCCGGCCCACGCGAGCAGTTTTCGCAGCTTGTAGCTTAGCGACGCGCGACTATCGTCAGACTCGGCCTTGAACGCCATCCCGAGGATCCCAATCTTGCGGCCTCGGAGCGAACCGTAGACCCGTTCAAGCGCCGCCACGATGTATGCCGGCATCCCCTCGTTGATCTGCATCGCGGACTGGCCCATGGGAAAGTGGTCGCTGGTGAACGCGGCGAGCTGCATCGTGTCCTTGAACAGGCACGGGCCGGCTGCGAATCCTGGGCCCGGCAGGTCGGCCGCCCGCGGGTACTCGTGGCGGATCGCGTGGAGCACGTTGGCGTAGTCCACGCCCGCCTGGTGGGCGATCATGAAGAACTGGTTGGCGACCGCGAACTTCATGTACCGCCACGTGTTCGTGAACAGCTTCGCGAGCTCCGCCTCCTTCGAAGAGGTCCGGATGACGGTTGGGACAAGGCGACCGAAGAGCGCGGACGCGCGCTCGAACGCGGGGTCGCTGTCCGCCCCAACGATCTGGGGCAGCGTCTCGAGCTCCTCGAGCGCGTGGCCCTCCGCGATGCGCTCGGGGCAGAAAGCAAGGTCGATCGTGCAGCCCCGCTCCGCGAGCGCCTCCGCAACGTAGGTCGTGGTCCCAGGGTAGACCGTGCTGCGCAGGATGACGAGCGCGCCTGGACGGAGGTAGGGTGCCAATTGATCGACCGTGCGCTCGAAGATCGTCATCGAGGGATTGAGGAACTCGTCTACCGGCGTGCCGATCACGACCATGATCTGGAGGCTGCGGCAGAGGATTTCAGGGGCCGCCGAGAGCTCCAGGCGACCTGTCGCAAGGACCTCAGGGAGGAGCTCGTCGGCGCCCTCTTCCTTGAACGGCATCCGCCCGCCCCTGATCAGGTCGAGCGTCGCTTGGTTCGTGTCGAAGATGCCCACCCGGAGTCCCGCCTGAGCGAAGGCAAGGCTGATCGGGAGGCCGACATGACCCCCGCCGCCGAGGACTACAAGATCAAGGTCGAGCGTCTGCTCCGCCATGGGCCATCACTTTAGCCGACCACATAGCCTGGGCGGCCGGATGCCGGTCGCCGGGAGCCCCGTGCTAGACTCCGCCCGGTTCGGCAGGCATCCCGGCGCGCCCGGAGGGCGGCGTCGGAGCGTCGTGGGAGGCTCGGACGGTGACCCAGCGGATCCTCGTGCTCGGCGGCGACGGCTACCTCGGCTGGCCGACGGCCATGGCGTTCTCCCGGGCGGGTCACCGGGTGGCCGTCCTGGACAACTTCGCCAAGCGCGACTGGGAGGCTGAGCTCGGGGTCAAGCCCCTCCTGCCGATCCCCAGCCTCGAGCAGCGGATCCACGCCTGGCGGGAGGTCACCGAGAACGACATCGATCTGTTCGTCGGTGACCTCACGGACTACGGCTTCGTCGAGAACGTCATCGACGGCTTCCGGCCGGACACGATCGTCCACTACGGGGAGCAGCCCTCGGCGCCGTACTCGATGATCGACGCCCGGCATGCGGCCTTCACCCAGTCGAACAACGTCGTTGGCAACCTCAACGTTCTGTTCGCGATCCGCGACCGATCCCCGGAGACCCACCTCGTCAAGCTCGGGACGATGGGCGAGTACGGGACGCCGGACATCGACATCGAGGAGGGCTACCTGACCGTCGCCCACAAGGGGCGGTCGCACACGTTCCTCTACCCGAAGACGCCGGGCTCGATGTACCACCTCTCGAAGGTCCACGACAGCCACAACATCCACTTCGCGACCCGGATCTGGGGTCTCCGGGCGACGGACCTCAACCAGGGCGTGGTGTACGGGCTCGAGACGGACGACACGGCGCTCGACCGGCGCCTGGCGACGAGCTTCCACTACGACGAGGTCTTCGGGACGGCCCTCAACCGGTTCTGCGTCCAGGCGGCGATCGGCCACCCCCTGACCGTGTACGGCAAGGGCGGCCAGACGCGCGGCTACCTGAACATCCGCGACACGATCCAGTGCGTGGCCCTCGCGGCGGCGAACCCGGCCGATGCCGGTGAGCTGCGCGTCTACAACCAGTTCACCGAGCAGTTCACCGTGCTCGAGCTCGCGGAACGCGTGAAGGCCGCGGCCACCCACCTCGGCTGGGACGTGACGATCGAGCACTCCCGGAACCCCAGGAAGGAGTCCGAGGAGCACTACTACAACGCCCGCCACTCGAAGCTCCTCGACCTCGGCCTGAAGCCGACCCTGCTCAACGAGGAGCTCATCGACACGATGCTCCTCAAGATCGCCGACCAGCGCGACCGGATCGACCCGACCACCCTCGTCCAGAACGTCCGCTGGGTGCCCGAGCCACTGACGGAAGCGCGCGCCACCAGCCGCGCCTGAGCACCCGGGGTGAGCCGGACCGTCCTCGTCACCGGCGGCGCCGGGTTCATCGGCTCATCGCTCGCGCGACTCCTGGCCGCCCGGGGCGATCGGGTCCGGATCCTCGACGACCTATCGATCGGCCGGGCCGAATATCTCGAGGGCGTCCCGCACGAGCTGATCCGGATGCCGCTCGCCGAAGGCGAAGCCGTGGCCCGAGCCGTCGAGGGCGTCGACGCAGTCGTCCATCTCGCGGCCCGGGCGGGCATCCCCGACTCGGTCGCGGACCCGCTCGGCACGTTCGAGGTCAACGTTCGCCAACTCCTCGGCGTGCTCGATGCGGCCCGTACGGCCGGCGTGCCGCGTTTCGTCTTCGCCTCCTCGAACGCCGCCGCGGGTGACCACGAGCCGCCGGCCGACGAGACGGACCTCCCCCACCCTGTCTCTCCGTACGGCGCGTCGAAGCTCGCCGGCGAGGCGTACTGCCAGGCCTACGCCGCGACGTATGGGATCGCCGCCTGCTCGCTGCGCTTCTCGAACGCCTACGGCCCGCGCTCGCTGCACAAGAAGAGCGTCGTCGCGGCCTGGGTGCGAGCCGCGCTGGCGGGCGAGCCGGTGACCATCCACGGGGACGGCGAGCAGACCCGGGACTTCGTCTACGTCGATGACCTCGCCGGTGCTGTGCTGGCGGCTCTCGACGCCCCGCCCGATGTGGTGGCCGGCGAGCTGTTCCAGGCGGGCACCGGTCGCGAGACGACGATCAACGAGCTGGTCGCCGCGGTCGAGCGCGCAGTCGGTCGACCGATCGAGATCCTCCGCGAGCCCGCGCGGCCGGGCGACGTGCGGCGGAACGTGAGCCGCGTCGACAAGGCGCAGACGCATCTCGGGTACCGGGCGACCGTCCCGCTCGAGGACGGGCTGGCGCGGACCGTCAGCTGGTTCCGCTCCGCCCTGCGAGATCCGGCGCTGGCCGGCGTCGTGCCCCACGGCGCCTCTGGATCGGGATAGAGGGGTGAGCGCCGGGACCGCCCCCAGCCCTCTCCTCCGCGACGCCCTCTACACGATCGGGACGCGGTTCGGGCTGGCTGTCCTCATCTTCGCGACGGACATCCTGCTTGCCCGATTGCTCGGTCCGGCGGCCAAGGGGCGCTTCACTCTCGTCCTGCTGTACAGCCAGCTGGCCGCCCTCGTCGTCGGCTTCGGGATGGATTCGGCGCTCGGGCTCGTCTCCGGGCGCGGCCGTGAGCCCGCCCGCCGGGGCCTCGCGAACGCGATCGTCTGGACCGCCGTTGCCGGCGGCTTCGCCGTGGTCGTCAGCGCCTGGCTGTACGGCCTGCCGACCGACGTCCTGCCGCGCGGCCCGCTCGCCACGGTGATCCCGAACCTGTCCGCCGCACAATTCACCTACGCCGCCCTCGCGATCCCGGGCGAGCTGTTCTTCTCGCTCGGCCTGTACGCCCTCCTCGGTCGCCAGCGGGTGATCGCCTATGGGGCAATCCGGCTCCTCCGCCGCGGGCTTCTCGTCGTCCTCGTCATCGCCGTGGCCGCGATCGCCCGGCTGGATCTCGTCGCCGCCCTGCGTCTCAACGTCCTGGTGCTCGTCGTAACCGGCGTCGCGATTCTGTGGGCTGCGGGCAGGGGCGGGACGCTCGGCCTGCGGCCCTCCGGACCGCTGCTCGGTGAGGAGCTCCGATTCGGCGGCCGGGCGATCCTCGGTACGCTCGCGGAACGGCTTCAGTTCCGGGCGGACGCCTTCCTCGTGAACGCGATCCGCGGCGTGCGGGAGACGGGCGTGTACTCCGTGACGAGCGGGCTGGCGGAGACCCTCTGGTACGTCCCGAACGCCCTCGGGACCGTCATGTTCAGCCGAGCCGTCGACCCCACGGCGGACGCGGGCCGGATCGCCGCGGTCCTCACCCGGACGACGATCGCCGTCGCCATCGCCACCTCGATCCCGGCGTTCATCCTCGGCCCGCGCCTCGTCGAGATCGTCTACGGCGCGGAGTTCGGCGCGGCGGGCGACGCGCTGCGCCTCATCCTGCCCGGGATCGTCGCGTACAGCGTCGTGGCCGTCCTGTCCCGCTACATCGTTGGCCAGGGCCGGCCCGGCACGGGCACGGCGGTTCTCCTCATCGGCCTCGCCCTGAATGTCGGCAGCAACCTGATCCTCATCCCGCGGTTCGGGATTCTCGGGGCCGCGGCCAGCTCGTCGATCTCGTACGCGGTGACGGCCCTGCTGACGCTGATCGTGTTCCGCCGCCTGTCCGGTCGGGGCTGGGTCGAGACGTTGATCCTCCGCGACGCGGACATGCGGTCCGTCGGCCGGGCGATGGCCGCCCTCTGGGATCGAATCCGTGGCCGGCGGCGAGGGCCGCTCGTGGGTCTCCGGGGCGGCGGCGCCGCCGCGGAGATCGTCATCGGCGAGCGCGAGCCCGGCGAGGAGCGCTAGGTGGGCATCCGGGTCGTGGTCGTCGACGACAACCCGCACGTGTCGTGGCACGGCCGTGTGTATCCGGTGAACGCGACGTTCCACCGGTTCCTCTCCGCCGTCCTGGACGTCCCCGGAGCGCCGGTCGCGTCCATCGTCCACGCCGTGCCGCTTCGGCCGGCGACCGAGGCTCCGCGGACGCTGCCGCTCGACGAACGGCTCGAGGTCGTGGGCACGGAGCGGTTCGACGGGATCGCCGGCTTCCTCCGGCGGGCTCCTGCGATCACCCGACGGAATGCCCCGATCCTCCGCTCTGCCCTGGCGGAGGCCGATCTGCTCTGGCTCAAGGTGCCGGCGTCCAACGCCCTGCTCGCCACGTGGCTGGCGCGGCGAGCACGCGTGTCCCGCTGCGTCTATGTCGCCGGGAGCGCCCTCCACGTCGTGGCCGGGCAGCGGCGTGGCCTCGTCGGCGGCCTGACTGCCCGGGCCGTGGCCGCCGCCTACGACGGGATCGGGCGGCTCGTCGCCGTTGGAGGGCAGCGTGTCGTCGTCGGCGAGGGGCTCGTTGACGGTCGCGGCATCGTCACGAGCCTCGTCGAGCCCGCCGAGATCCGCGAGCCGACCAGCCCCTGGCCTCGGCAAGCTGGGCGGCTTCACCTGATCTGGGCGGGTCGCCTGGCCGCCGGAAAAGGCATCGAGACACTGCTCGACGCCCTGGCGCAGCTCGAGCCATCGGTGACGCTCGACCTCCTCGGTGACGGCCCCGCTCGGGGCGAGCTTGAGGCGCGAGCGCGGGCCCGGGGTCTTCCTGATCGCGTCAATTTTGTCGGTTATGTCGCCGAGAGGGCGCCTTATCTGGACCGCCTAGCGGGGGCGGATGTGTTTGTGTTCCCGTCCCCGGCCGAGGGCTTTCCCAAGGTGATCCTGGATGCAATGGCAGTCGGGCTGCCGGTCCTCGCAACCCCGAGCGGCGCCGTGGCCGAGCTCGGGACCGATCTGCTGGTGCTCATGCCACCCGGCGATCCCGCCGCAATCACCAACGCCCTTCGACGGCTGACCGCGACACCGGAGCGAGCCCTCCGCAAGCGCGCCGCGGGCCTCACCTTCGCAACGGCGCACACGCGACCGGCGGAGGCTGCGCGGCTCGTCGCCGGCTGGCGCTACCGCTACCCGGAACTGCCGTGGGGTTGAAAGCGTGTCTCCGGCTGCGGCGTCCAGGGACGTTCATGCAACCGACGCCGAAGGCGAGCATCGTCACGTGGCGTGGGTCCGACGGAGAGGGCCCGCCGGTCAGCGGCACTGCTAGACTTCGCACGTTTGCGGCAGGGGATCGGCCACCTCAAGGCCTTGGAATACCGTGAGCCAAGAGGCGGATACGGATCCTTCTAGGTCGCCTGCCACCGCGGAAGCCCAGGCGGTTGACTATCGACGACGGGCGATCGTCGGCGGTGCGGCACTGGTGCTCCGACAAGGCCTGGTCAAGGGACTCGCCATTGTTGGCGGAGTCATCCTTGCCCGCATCCTCACTCCCGAGGCTTTCGGGACGTACGCGATAGTCGTCTTTGTTGTCGCGCTGTTCAGTCTCATTGGGGACATGGGCCTGGGGGCCGCCCTAATCCAGCAGGAGACAGAGCCAACCGAACGAAACTATCGAGTGGTCTTCACGGTCCAGCTGGTCGTCTTTGGGAGCGCATCTGCGGCAATCATCTTGTTCGGCCCGTGGATCGCGACCCGCTTCGGTCTCGGTTCCGATGGTGTGTGGCTCATGCGGATTCTGGCACTCGGCCTGCTTGTGTCCTCCCTCCGGACGCTGCCCGCCCTACGGCTTGAGCGCCATCTCGAATACCGGCAGCTTGTCCTCGCAGAGGCTGCTCAAGGCATCGTGTTTCAGGTGATCGCGATAGCCGCGGCAGTGTCTGGTCTCGGAGTCCTGAGCTTCGGCCTGGCAGCGATTGCCGGTACCATCGCGGCAACCCTAATCCTGAACGTGATCGCCCCGTGGCGGCCCGGGCTTGCCTGGAATTGGGCCGAGGTGCGAGGGCTCCTGCGTTTCGGGCTCCCGTACCAGGGCGCCGGCGTCCTCTCGTTCGTCAAAGACGCGGTGAATCCGCTCTTCATTGGGATCATCGCCGGCGTCGCCGCTGTCGGCTTCATCAACTGGGCGACGGTCATCGTCGGATACCCGCTCCTCATCTCAGCGATCCTGGCCCGGTTGTACTTCCCGGCCTTCTCGCGATTGAGGTCACGACCTGAGATAGCCTCCGCCTTCGGTGGCGCGGTCATCCGATGGAGTGTCTTCATCGCAGTGGGGCTGACGGTGCCGTTCCTTCCGGCTGCGAGTTACTGGACGCACGTCGTCTTCGGAAGCCAGTGGCTTCCTGCAGTGCCTCTTCTGTATCTGCAGGCCATCGCCATTCCGTTCGCAGCGGCAGTCGCCGTGGGCATGGGGATCCTCAACGCCACCGGCCGCAGTGCGATTGCGCTGGGTTTCGCAGCCCTCTGGATGGGGGCGACGTGGCTCTTTACGGTCCCCGCGGTCCTGATCAGTGGATGGCTAGGCTACGGCGTCGCGAACGCGATTGTCACGCTCACAACCGCGCCGCTCTTCTACCGCGTGGTTGAGCGCGGCCTGCCCATACATTCCGTGGCCGGACTCCTGCCCGGAGTCGCGGCCGGCGGTTTGGCCATCGGCCTCGGCCTCGCCTTAGCCACCCTGCGTCCGATGGATCTGGAACTGGCCGCTCAGGTCGGCGCTCTCTGCCTGGCCGTTTACGTCGCCGCGTGGCTCGTGCTTTGTCGTCATTCAGTCCGAGAGGACGTCTCAATGCTGCGATCATTGGTCTCGCGTCAAGGGTCAGCCACATGACGAAGGGTTCATGCGCTGCCGGCAACCGCGTGACACCTCGGAGTGGGACGTTGTCTTCACGGGATGGCAGGACCAAACGGATTTCCGTCGTTATGAATACGCTTAACGAGGAGCGCCGCCTGTCATACGCTCTGCGCTCCGTGCAGGATTGGGTCGACGAAATCATCGTCGTGGATATGCATAGCGACGACAGAACCGTCGAGATCGCCAAGGCGTTCGGTGCACGGGTATTTACGCACGAGCGGGTCGGGTACGTAGAGCCGGCAAGAGCATATGCGCTAGGCCGGGCGACAGGAGATTGGACCCTGATCCTCGACGCCGATGAGCTCGTGCCGCCATCCCTCGCGCGGCGACTGCGCGGCGTCGCGTTCGGCGATGAAGCCGACGCGGTTGACATTCCCCGGTTGAACTACTTGCTCGGAGCACCCCTCGCTTGGACGGGCTGGGGTCCTTCTCAGGACCGGCACCAACGATTCTTCAAGACGGGCTGGGCCGAACCGACCAACGTCATCCATGCCGCTCTTACAATGCGTGAAGGGGCGCGCGTCCTTCGACTCGCCTCGGATGACGGTTTGGCCTTGGTCCACTTCAACTATACGGATGTTGCCCACTTCATCGAGAAGCTAAATACCTACACCACGATCGAGGCTGTAGGAGGGGCGAGAGGCCGGCCTCAGTTGGGGGCAGCCCGTGTGATCCGTGCAACGATTCGGGAGTTCACGGATCGGTTCTTGCGCTATAGGGGGTACCGCGACGGGAGGCGCGGCCTCTATCTCGCCGGGCTCATGGCTTTCTATCGGTTCGCGGTCTATGCCAAGGATTGGGAGCGGACATCGATCGGAACCCGCGAGGACATTGAGCGCATCTACGAAAAAGAGGCCGAGCGATGGCTAAGCGACTCAGAGAAGTGACCTCGAATGTCTATCCAGCGTGTCGCCCTTGAGTGATATAGCTGCCAGAATCGCGGCCCTCCCCGATGGATGGCACGGCTCTGGTTCTGTGGGGCCCGCGGTGCTCGCCGCGCTGGAGCGGAATACTCCACGCGGCGGGTCGAGCATGGAGACGGGCACAGGGCGAACCACCCTGTTGCTGTCACAGATCAGCGCAACCCACGTGGTGTTCACCAAGGACGACGAGGGTGACGGCAACAGCCTCGGTGCGGTCCGGTCCTCACCTCTCCTTGGCGAGGGTGTGAGGTTCGTCGTGGGTCCGACCCAGCTCACCGTGCGCGGCCATGAGTTCGGGCCACTCGACCTGGCATTGCTCGACGGACCGCATGCCTATCCGTTCCCTGATCTCGAGTATTGGGCCGTTTACCCTCACGTTAGGTCGGGCGGCCTGCTTGTGGTGGACGATGTGCAGATCCCGACCGTCAATAACCTATTCCGGTTCCTGCGGGCGGATGCAATGTGGGAACTGGTCGACTTGGTGGAAACAACCGCGTTCTTTCGCCGAACCGGGGAGCCCACCTTCAACCCGCTCGGCGACGGTTGGCAGGACCAGGAATACAACGTCCGTCCCCGACTAGATCACCTGCCGGCGCGGAAGCGCTTGGTCGTCCGGACGAAATGGTTTGTGCCGCAACCAGTGAAACAAGCTCTCCGGCGCTGGTTCTAGTCCCGCTTAAGAAGATGCCGGAGTTGACAGCCCGCCAATCGCTGCGCGTGCTGGCGATCGCCCCTTACGCCGCCTACCCGCCAGTCGGGGGCGGCAGAATGCGCGTCTATCACCTGATCCAGGAGTGGATGTTGCTTGGCCACGAGGTGACCTTATGGATGGCGCCCGCCGATGAGCATCTCCTCGAATGGTCAGATAGGGGCCCACGGCCGCAGCTTCGGGCCCTCGCCGCTCGGCCTCGCCAGTCCATCGCCTCCAAGGTTCAGGCACTTCTCTCGCCGATGCCGGAGGGGGTTTGGACTCGCCCGCCGGTGGCCGTTCGATGGGATGATGATCTGTTCGCCCGTTTCGATGTTGTCGTGTTGATGCAAGCTCATGTCGGCCGTTACGCGGCTCCCTTCGTTCAAGCTGGCGTGCCGGTCGTTCTGGACCAGCAAAATGTTGAGTCCGAGATCGGCGCACAAGTCGCAAACCTTTCTGCGACATGGATGGGGCGGGCCCGCGCTCGCGCTGACATCTGGAAGTGGCGATCATACGAGCGGGGACTCATACGCCACGTTCAGCGCACCATCGCCGTGTCGGAGCGCGATGCAGCAGCGTTTCGCAGGCTCGTTCCATTTGCGCCGGTCGCGGTCCATCCGAATGGCGCGGACATACGGTCGCTTCACTATTTGGATCATCGGGAGAATCGTGGCGATCGCCTCATCATGACGGGCACGCTCGGCTATCTGCCGAACCTCGATGCAGCCCATTGGATGATTGAGCGCATCCTCCCGCGCGTGCGCCAGGTCCGCCCGTCAGCTCGGCTGATCCTGGTCGGCGCGAGCGCACCTGACTCGCTGCGGCAGAGAGCAGGGGTCGCCGTGGAAATCGTTGGGCGTGTTCCGGACGTCTCTCCATTCCTGGACGCCGCAGATCTGTTTGTGGCACCGCTTCGGGCAGGTGGCGGGACTCGCATCAAGTTGCTCGAAGCGTTCGCGGTAGGTCTCCCAGTTGTAGCCACGACAATGGCCAGCGCAGGGATCGCCGTACGCCATGGCACGGACATCGCCACCGCGGACGACGAGGAGACTTTTGCCCACGAGGTCATCCGGATGCTCGACGATTTCCCAGCAAGGCGAGCGATGGCGCAATCTGCCCGGCGCTTGGTAGAAGAGCACTACGACTGGCGGTCCATCGCTGCTGAATACCAAGAGGATCTGTACGACGTGGTCCAGGGCACCCCGCGCCGCCGTGGGTGACGCCGCGGTGTGGGCGGTGGTTGTGCACTTCGGCGAACCTGCAAAGACTGACCACATTCTTCGGCAGCTCGCTGCCTCCACGGTCCCTCTCGACGTTGTCGTCGCCGACAATGACGGTGCGTTCTTGGGCCCGAAAGGGGTGGACGTCCTCCACACAGGCGGCAACACGGGATTTGCCGGTGGCGCGAACGCGGGGGCTCGCCACGCGCTCTCCCAGGGAGCTTCCTTTGTGTGGATGCTCAACAACGATGCGGAACCAGGTCCCCAGACCCTTGAACGGCTGCTCGAGACTGTTGGGAGCTGCCGAGCGGCCTGCTTGGTCGGCGCCCTCGAGCTCGATCCTGGTGACGTCGACGCGCAGAGCCAGTGGTCGTATCAGGCCCCGTGGCTGCCGCCCGTCCTGCGTGGCCGGATACGGGCTGTCCGAGGAAGATTGAGGACGGTCGACTTCCTGTCAGGATTCTCGATATTGATGTCGCGACCCGCATTCGAGAAGGTCGGCTTTTTTGACGAGTCGTTCTTCCACTACTTCGAAGACGTCGACCTCAGCCTCAGGGCGGTCCTTGCCGGCGCCGAGGTCGTACTCGACTGCGGTGCGCCGGTACCCCATCGTCGAGCGACCATCCTTGGCCCCGGGAGCGAGCTCGAAACGTACTACTTCTTCCGCAATCGGCTCCTGCTCGCTGCTAGATACAGAGGGATCAGCCCACTCGTGGCGCTCTTCGTTGCCAATCCGAGGAACAGCGTCCGGCCGCTCTTCTCGCGACGGCGGCTGCTAGATCGCGATTGGCCCTTTCTGCGCGGTGCATGGCGCGGGACCATTGATGCAGTTCGCGGACGAACCGGGCCGCGCGTCCACTCGACACGGTAAGTCAAGTGCGCACGCGTGTCCGCACGACGGATTTGGGCCAGCGGAGTCAGCCCCGAACTACTCGACATTGACCTTGACGAATGCCAAGAGCGTGGCCGGCGCCTACCCAGTCTCTCGACCGATTGGAGGGCGACGCTCAGAAGGCAGCCGCCGATCCAGGAGGCCAAGTCGGCTGGCGCAGTGCGCAAGATTTGCACCGGCTGAACAGCTCGCTCTCCTCGCGTAACCCGCGCGGAATAGCGCCCCGGATGGTGCGGGCCAGTTCATTGTCGGGGCCGCGCGACGACCAGCATGTCGTGGCCGAGATTCCACGGGAGCAGTCGCGTCAGCGCTGCCCGCACGGCGAACACCGCCGCGCCGACTGCTCGACGACGGGGAGCGGCGTCATCCACGGAAATCGAGACGACATGGAAGCCGGTCGCCGCTAAAGCCCGATCCACTGTCGCCGGCTCGAACTGCTGGATGTGGGATTCAACGCCGGGGCGCAGGGGCTCGTATCGCCTTGACACAGGGCGTCTGAGGGCGCGGCGCACAACGTTCGTGGCCACCGTCAGCGCCCAGGCCGCCTCTCCGTCGTTCGGCATGGCCAGGATCAGTCGACCGTTCGGAGCAAGGAGAGCGTGGCACCGCCGCAGGAGTTCGAGCGGCTCCGGGACGTGCTCCAGCACGTGCCACAGTGTGATCGCATCGAAGGAGCCGTCGAGCTTCACCGCGTCGATCGTCCCGAGATGGATTGTCAGTGAATGGAGGCTCCGGGCGTGTTCCAAGGCGGTAGGCGAAACCTCCGTTCCCTCCGTTGCCCAGCCGTGGTCGCGAGCGATCGCGAGAAACGTCCCAACGCCCGCGCTCACGTCGAGCAGGCGGCCCGGAGCCACGCTGCCGAGCACGGTTGCGAAGCGGCGTCGCCAGAGCCGGTCGCGGTCCGCCGCGGACGCGAGCCAGGAGTCGTAGGCGTCAGGGCGAGCGTATCCGCGGAGGATCTCGGCCTGCGTCGGTCGTGGATCGACGTACCGGTGCCCGCACCCCAGGCAGCGGGCCATCGACGCCCCGGCGTCGGTAGTGCCTCGTCGCGGGTCCCCGCACAGGGGGCAGGCGACCACGCGCTCGAACTCGACGTAGCGGTCGGCTGGCCGGTCAAAGTCGGCCGGGCTCGGCTGGCTGGGCAGCCAGTCGGGCTTGTCTCCGGCCGGCGGAAGGCGCGCTTGGTGGGCTCGGGTCACATGGGCCCCTGGATGCGATTCGGCGTGGTGCGAGTCTACAAGCCGCTGCTGGCCCCGCCCAACACCGCTGCGCGGCTGATACGATCGGACCTCCATGGCCGACCCCGCCCCCATTCTGATCGTCTCCGTGGCGGCAGTCGGCGCCCTGGGAGCGGGCGGCACAGCCCTCCGCTATCCCCGGATCTCGTTCGGCATCCTATTCCTGCTCGCTTCGTTCTCCAGGGCTACCCTCGAGACACCCCTAGGCACGATGCGGCCGGAGATGCCCGCGGTCGCGGTCGTCGCGACAATCCTCCTGTTGAGCGGCAGGTTCAGGCGCCTGCTCGGCCTGCCTCGCAACCTGGTCGTCATGGCGCTGGCTTTCGGAACATATCTCATCGTCCTGGGCATCTCCTCCGCTCTCCTTGCGCCCGACACGGGCCAGAGCCTTCGCATGGTGGCCTGGCTTGCGACCTCGATGCTGAGCGGCGTCGTGGCGTTCATCCTGATCCGCCCACGGCCCGAAACCGCGATCGAACCGCTGGCGTTCGGTGGCGCACTGATGGGCGCGATCGGGATCGTCGTCGCGGTCCTGTTCCTCGTGCTCGGCCCAGAATTCACGCACGGGATACAGGAGGGCAACGCCGCCCAGCCGCGCGTATATGCCTTCGGCTGGGAGACCAATCTCTACGCGAGCTTCCTGGGCATGTGCGCACTTTTCGCCGTGGAGGTGGCCCGGGGACCTCGAAAACGCGCCGGACTGGCCATGCTGGCGTTGATCCTGGTGGGGTTCTCCCTGGGACTTACACGAGGTGCTTATGTTGGCTTGGCGTTTGGAGCGGCAGCCTACGCCGCGGCCCGCCTCGTGGCGGAGCGCAGGCCGGGTGACCTGCCCCGATTCGTGGCCAGCGCCGTCGGCATGCTAGTCGTCGGCCTCGTGGCGATGGATCTCCTTCTGCCGAACGCCCTCGAGCGCCAGGCGCGCGCCGGCCCTGCCGGTCCGGTTGCGACCGCGATCGTGCCGAGGCCGTCCGTTCCGAATGTCCCCGGCGCGACCGGGAATCCGCCGGCGGGGCCTTCAGGGCTGCCTGCCACCACGCCGCTTCCGACACCCAGTCCAGCGCCCAGCCTGGCTATCGGCGGTGACACGATCGCCTACCGGCTGGAGCGGGTCCCCATTGCTCTCATGGACGTACCGAATAGCCCGCTCATCGGTTTCGGCGCAGTCTCCTTTGGCCAGCGCCACCCGGAGCGAGGTGCCGGCCCCAGGGCTGACCACATAGCGATCCTGGCAGTGGCCGTCCTGTACGAGTCAGGGATCGGCGGCGTCGTCGCGCTGACCGTCGGTTTTTGGCTTCTGCTCTGGTCACTCTGGCGGTCCGTGAAGGGGTCTGCCGCCGAAGGGAACTGGCGTACGGTGGGCGTCGGCGCCGCCTTTATCGGCTCGGTAGTCTCGGTCCTGGTCGCCTACCAGGGCAATAACGCGCTCCATCTGGCGATCAACTGGATCGTCGTCGGGGCAGCCGCGGCACTCATCAGCGGGACAATGCCAGGGCGACTACCTGCCACCCTCGCGGGTCAGCGGGGCGTCGACGCCGCCGCGCGGAGTACCTCGGCCACCTCACCACCGGCCCGTTCCCAGGAATAGCGCGCCGCGCGGCTCAGGCCACGGCAGATCATCTCGGCCCTCAGGGCGTCATCCGCCATCAACCGGCCAATCTGCGCCCGCAGTGCGACCGGATCGTCGGGATCGTGGAAGAGAGCAGCGTCACCAAGGACCTCGGGCAGTGGCCCCGCTCGGGCGGCCACGACCGGCACCCTCCGGTGCATGGCTTCAACGGGGGGATATCCAAATCCTTCCGTCCGGGACGGAAAGAGAAATACTGACGCGTGGCGATACCAGCGCTCGAGCTCCACCTCGTCCACTGGTCCCCGGATGACCACGTCGTGGCCGATCGCGGCGGCCCGTCGCACGAGCGCGCTGTGATCACGCCCAGGCGGGCCGACGATTGCGAGGCGCAGGCCGTTCGGCGGTCCGCCAACCCAGGCATCGAGCAGAAGGCCCACATTCTTGCTGACCTCGGTTGCGCCGACCCACAGGGCGTACGGCCCATCGAGGGGAGGCACCGGATCAGCGAGGATGGCCGGCTTGTCGACTCCCGGG
Source organism: uncultured Anaerolineaceae bacterium (assembly GCA_964626755.1). GTDB lineage: Bacteria > Chloroflexota > Limnocylindria > Limnocylindrales > CSP1-4 > JACDAV01. Next base: position 370,643 of record CAZVGO010000028.1, read on the forward strand.
TAGACAACCGTGACCCGCTCCGGATCAGCTCCCAGATATCGGCAGATCTGGGAACGGCTGAACTCCGAGATGGTGATGAGCCGGGTCGCGTTCTTGACGGCCCGTCGGAAGCCCCAACCCAGGTAGCGCGCGGCGGCTGGCTCGTAAGTCTCCGGCTCCGTCAGGAAGTTGACATCAAGGACTGCGACGACCTGGGGGATGGGGCCGCGACGGGCGGACAGGTTCGCTGGCATCAGAAGAACATCTGCGTCTTCGCGCTGCGCCAGTCTGCCGATCCCGGACTCGTACCACCAGCGCTCCCGCGCAGCATTGGGGATGCGCAGGACCCAACCGCGGAGGCCTGGACGAGCCCGGCCGGTGCGCCCGGGCCCAAGCCGAGCTGGACCTGGGGCTGTAATGACTTCCAGGTCGGGCACGGCGGTCAGGGCGCTCGTCAGCCCTCGAACCCACCGCCCCGTACCAGGCGATGGCCGCCTGAGGATGCTGGCGTCGACAAGCACCCTCACCCGTTCCCGGTTCCCCCTTTTCATCGAGCCGAGTTTATCCCGGGGCCGTTGCCCCGCGGGTGACGGAGTCCGCCTCGTACAATGGGACCGCTTGCCAGTCCCGCGCGGGCGTGAACGCCTTCGCCCCCGGATCACCGGATGACACCCACTCCGCCGAAAGACGACGTTCCCGCCGGGAAGGCCCACGTGCCCGGTCAGCACGATCCATCTGGCGCCGTCAGCGCACGCGGCCGACTCATGGACTTGCTGCCCGCGTGGATCTCGCTCAGGCTAAGGTCGGAGCGGAACATGCGCCGGCTGCTGGGCCTACACCAGGCGGCCGACCTGATCACCCGGCTCGTGCCTCCAGGTCGGGCGGCGGTGGACGTGGGCGCCAACCGAGGGATCTACACGTACTGGATGCACACGCGGGCATCAAGAGTCGATGCATTCGAGCCCCAACCAAGCCTCGCCAGGTACATCCGCCAGGCGCGGCTGTCCAGCGTCCGAGTGCACGAGGTGGCGCTTTCCGACCGCGCAGGAAATGCCCACCTCGTGGTGCCTCATGATGATGGCCTCGCCCACCTGACTCCGTCCGGTCAGCAACCTGGTTCGGGGCTGGAGGTGGTTACCCGGTCATTGGACTCGTTCGGCCTGCTTGACGTTGGCTTCATCAAGATCGACGTAGAGGGACACGAGATGGCCGTCCTTCGCGGCGCGCTGGAGACGATCCAGCGAAGCCGGCCGGTATTGTTCGTCGAGAGCGAGGCTCGCCACGCGCAGGGTGCCCCCGGCGACGTGATCGACTGGATGTTCGGAACGCTCGGTTACCGTAGGGGGGCATTCGTACGCCGGTGGGAGACTTTCGACATCGACCAGTTCAGCCTCGAGCGTGACCAGCTGGCGCTACTGCCGGACTTCAGGAACGATGCCTATGTCGGCAACTTCGTGTTCTGGCCGTGACTGCCGCCGGGTACCTGCGGATCGTCGTCGCCGCACGGAACTAGCGCCGAAGGCGATGATCGAGCGTGACCCCATGGAGCCGCCGCTCCGTGTCTGGCTCGTGGACCCCATCTCCTACTCCGGGATGGCCTACTCCGACGTCGGTCAGATGGTCGCCCTCGGCGAGCTCGGCGCTCGTCCGCTCCTGGTGGGTAGCGACAGCTGGATGCTGGAACCCGACCTGGTGCCACGTATGGCTGTCTTTCGGGGCGCCTACGGCAGTCGGTGGCGGATCGTGAAGGGGGCGAGATACCTCGTCTCCCTCGCCCGCTTGGTCGTTCGCATCCGCCGCAAGCGCCCCGACATCGTTCATTGGCAGTTCACCGAGGTCCCGATCGCCGACCTGGTGACGATGGCCACGGTTCGGCTGCTGGGCGTCCCGCAGGTCTATACGGCGCACGAGCTGCTCCCCTGGAGCGCGAGCCGCTTCGACCATCGGCTCTTCGCCGGTGTGTACCGCGTCGTCGACCGGGTGGTTGTGCACAACACCCAACAGCAGGCTGAGCTGGCTCGCCGCTTTCACATCGATCCAGCGAAGGCACCGGTGGCGGCCCTGGGTGACTACGCACTGTTCGCGACTCCGGACATGCCGCAGACGGCAGCTCGATCCTCGCTCGGTCTGGCCAACGATCGGCCCATTGCGCTCTTCTTCGGCTCGATCCGCCCGTCCAAGGGCCTGGAGGTTCTCCTCGAGGCCTGGGCCCGCGTCTCGAGGCGGTCTCCCGAGGCCCTGCTCCTGGTGACCGGCAAGCCTTTCAAGGGCCTCGACACGACGGCGATTACAGGCCAGATCCGCGATCTCGGCATCGAGCGGAGCGTCGTGACGCGCTTCGAACAGGTGGGTCCGGCCGACACAAACGCCTACTACCGCGCGGCTGATGTCGTCGTCCTGCCCTATCACGACATCGGAACCAGCGGGGTGCTCCGATATGCGTACAACTCCGGCCGACCGGTGATCGCCACGGCCGTCGGCGAGCATGGATCCAGGGTAGTCGCGGGGCAGACAGGCCACCTCGTCCCGCCCGGCGATCCTGCGGTGCTTTCCGACGTCCTCGTGGAGGCCCTCGCAGACCGGTCAAGGCTGGAGACGATGGGGCAGAACGCCCGCCGCTACGCGGCGAAGAACTTCAGGTGGATTGATTCGGCCCAGGACCTGCTCCGAACGTACGAAGAGCTCCATCGGCTGAAGCCGAGCCGGGCAGGCGGCGATGGCGTCAATCGAGCATCTTCCGGTAGCTGACGGCTAGCGCGGATGCCGCGTTCGCCGCCGAGAACCGAGCGGCAACGGCCCGGACGACGTCGGCCGCAGGTGGGACCGGCTTGGCCATCGCCGCCGCGATCGCCTCCGCGTCGGCGGGCACGAGGGCTGCCGCTCCGGCGAGCGTTTCGCGGGACGCTGGCATCTCCACCGCCACTACCGGCAGGCCGCGCACCAGTGCCTCCACCGCCGGGAGGCCGAAGCCCTCGATTCGGGACACGGCGACCAGGGCGGTGGCAGAGCGATAGGCGGCTTCGAGCTCCGGATCGGAGACCCGGCCCTCGATTGTCATGGCGCTGCTGATCCCCAGCTTCTCTGCGAGCGCCCGCAGCGGTTGCGCCGCCCGTGCGTCGACTGGGCCAATGAGGCGCAGGCGTCCTCCCTTCTGAATGGCCCGGAAACGGGCGAACGCCTGCAGGGCGAGCTGTGGCCGCTTGTGCTCGTCGAGCGCACCGACGACCAGGAACGTCGGCTCTGTCGGTTCGACGCGCTCCATGTCCGGCGGCCGTGCAACCACTGGGTAGACGATATCGATGCGGTCGGCGGCGATCCCGAGTCGCTCCTGGAGGGCCTCTGCCGTCGTTCCCGATATGGCGACGATGCGGGCCGCAGTCTTGACCTGGCGAAGGTACAGCCGATAGATGACCCTGTGGTCCGGCCGCCAGGAATTGAGCAGCCCAGGCTCGTGCAGCGGGATGAGGTCGTAAACCGTGACGAGCGACCGGACGGTGGACTCCACCCACGGTAGCTGGGGGTCCGTCGCGTGGAAGACCCGTGCGCCGCACCGCCTCACGGCGCGGAGCGTCGCCAGCCGATGGGTCACGAGGGCCGGCAATCCGCCCAGCCGCCGGCTATCCGCGACTTGGATGGCCCGGCCGGCGAACGAGCCCAATGGCGACCCATGCGGTCCCATCGCCCAGATTCGCGCCGCGAGCTCCGCCGGTAACAGACTGGCGACCGAGGCAAGTCCCCGGACGTATCTGCCGATGCCACGCTGGCCGTGGCCACCGACGGCTGGGCCGAGATCGAGAAGCAGTGGTGGCCCCAAGGGTCCAGCCCTCCCACGGATGCGCAGGCGGGAGGGTACACCGGGCGGGTGGTCGCGGGCGGTCGGGCCCGGCCGAACAGAAGGAGCACCTCGCTATACTCCCGGGGATGTCAGCCCCCGTCGCGCTCGTCACCGGGATCACCGGCCAGGACGGCTCCTACCTCGCGGAACTCTTGCTGGAGCAGGGGTACCGGGTCGTAGGCATGACAAGGCGTTCGAGCACGGCGACGGATGAGCGAATCGTCCACCTGTCGGGCCGACTCGAGCTCATCCAGGGCGATCTGCTCGATCAGGCCTCCCTCGTCGCGGCGCTGAGCGGCGTCAGGCCGACGGAGGTCTACAACCTCGCCGCCCAGAGCTTCGTGCCGACGTCGTGGAACCAGCCCGTCCTGACCGGTGAGTTCACGGGGCTCGGTGTCACCCGGATGCTCGAGGCGGTGCGCCAGGTCGACCCCAAGATTCGGTTCTATCAGGCATCGTCGAGCGAGATGTTCGGAAAGGTTCGTGAGGTTCCGCAGACCGAGCGGACGGCATTTCACCCGAGGAGCCCCTACGGGGTCGCCAAGGCCTACGGTCACTTCCTGACCGTCAACTACCGGGAGAGCTACGGCCTCTACGCCGTCTCCGGGATTCTGTTCAACCACGAGTCCCCGCGCCGCGGCCTTGAGTTCGTGTCCCGTAAGGTGACCGACGGCGCCGCACGGATCGCTCTGGGCCTTGCGACCAAGCTGCCAATGGGAAATCTCGATGCCGAACGGGATTGGGGATTTGCCGGCGACTATGTTCGGGCAATGTGGCTGATGCTCCAGCAACCCGAGGCGGGCGACTATGTGGTCGCGACGGGCGTCGCCCATTCAGTTCGCGAGCTGTGTCGAGTCGCATTCGAGCACGTGGGTCTCGACTTCGAGCGCCATGTCACGGTCGATCCAGGCCTCTATCGGCCGGCCGAGGTCGACCACCTTCGCGGAGACGCCTCAAAGGCTCGCTCTGCACTCGGCTGGGAGCCGACCGTGGCGTTCGACGAACTCGTCAGGATGATGGTTGACGCCGACATGTCGCGGCATCAGGCTCGCCTGTCGATGAGCCGGGAGGCGCCGGCTGCGAGCCGATCGTGAGGGTCCTCGTGACCGGCGCAGGCGGATTTGCCGGTCGTTGGTTGGTTCGCGAGCTCACGGCGAATGGACACGAGGTGATCGAAGCCCCGCCCCGCGAGGCCGTCGATATCAGCGACTACGAGGCCGTTCGGCAGCTCGTTGCGGAGGCGGAACCCACGGGCGCGGTCCATCTCGCCGGGGTATCTCTCGCGTCGGACGCTGCGGAAGATCCGGACCGGGCCTTTCGGGTCAACGTTGGAGGGACACTCGCGCTTCTCGAAGCGCTGAGGGCGACACGACGGACTGTGCCGGTGGTTATCGTCGGCTCATCGGACGTGTACGGCGCGCCACGCCCCGACGACCTGCCGCTCGGTGAGGACGCGCCGCTTCGTCCTGCGCGACCCTACGCCTTGTCGAAGCTGGCGGCGGAGGCGCTCGCCGTGCACGCCGCGGCCCAGTGGGGACAACCCACCGCGGTCGCCCGTGCTTTCAATCACACTGGGCCCGGCCAACGGGAGGACTTCGTGGTCCCGGCGTTGGCCAGCCGAATCGCAGCGGCGGCAGCCGAAGGCCGGAGCACCATCAGGGCCGGCAACGTGGACGTTCGGCGCGATATCAGCGATGTCCGCGACATCGTGCGTGCCTACCGCATCGTGCTCGAAGGCTTGGCCGACGGGCGGGTGGGAAAGGGGCGCGTGTTCAACATCGCCAGCGGACGGGCCGTGGCCATCCGCAAGCTGATCGACGATATCGCCGCGCTGGCCGGAGTTTCTGTGGGCATCGCGACAGATCCAAACCTCGTGAGGGAAGGTGAGGCAACCGAGATTCGAGGAGATCCGTCGCGGATCAGGCGGGAGCTCGGCTGGACCGCCGCCATTCCGCTCAGCGAGACCCTTCGGGACGTCTTCGCCGATGCAACGGTCCGCTACGAAGGGGCAAAAGCTCCGTCGGGTTGATGCCCCACGCCGGCCGGGCTCGAGCAGCACTTCGCGGACCCCTTCGCGTAGGCTTCGGTTGTGGTTGCCGACATCGCCTTCTGGGTCCCGATCCTGCTGCTCGGCTGGGTCTATCTCGGATATCCGCTCACGATCTCGGCTGTCGCCCACCTTCGTCCCGTAACGCTCCAGGGTCGCGGGCCGACCCCCACCGTGACCGCGGCAATTGCCGCCCACAACGAGGCGTCCAACATCGCGGAGCGCATCGCCGACCTCTTCGCGCAGGAGACCTCCGGCGCGAGCGTCCTGGAGGTCCTCGTTGGCTCGGACGGCTCCACCGATGGTACCGACGAGATCGTCGCCCAGCTGGCCGCCTCCGACCCGCGCATCCGTCTCCTGGCGCTCCCTCGCGCAGGGACCACTCCAGCGCAGCACGCCCTGATCGAGGCCGCCCGCGGCGAGATCGTCCTCCTGACCGATGCGGAAACGCGGTTCAATCCCGGCTGCATCGCGGCGCTGGTCGAGGCATTCCGGGATCCTCGTGTCGGATGTGCGACGGGGCGCCTGGAGTGGATCGAGGAGGACGCCACCGCGACCTCGAGCAACGAGGGCCTCTACTGGCGCTATGAGCGGCGGATACGGGGGCTGGAGAGCCGGGCCGGTTTTCTGACGGCTGGTACCGGTGCGATCCTCGCCCTGCGCCGTTCCTGCTACCGGCCCGTGACCTCTACGACCGGCATGGACCACCTGTTGCCGCTACTCATCCTTGAGCAGGGCCTGCTTGTCGTGCTTGTTCCGGCAGCCGTTGCGACCGACCGGCCGATCAGCGGGCTCCGCGAACAATTCCGCAACCGGGCACGGACGGCGACACGCGGGATCGAGGCCAACCTCTCGATGGTGGGTCGGCTCCTGCCGTGGCGCCACCCGCGCGCTGCGCTCGCCGTGTGGTCGCACAAAGTGCTGCGCTGGGCGACGCCGCTTCTTCTCACGGCCGCCGGTCTGAGCGGAACCGCTCTTGCGCTCGGCGGGCAGCCACCCTATGCGGTCGTTCCGATCGGACTTGTCGGCGGCGGAGTCGCCGCTGTGATCGCGCATCTGATCTCACGCTCGGGCCGCAGGCCTCCACGGTTGCTCGCTTTCACCAGGGCGTTTGCGGTCGTCAACCTCGCGTTCGCCACCGCCTGGGTCAACGTCCTCCTCGGCCGGAGGATCGAAGCGTGGCATCGAGCCGAATGGCAAGCCCGCTCGTAGGCACGCAGTCGTGACGAGAGCCGACCCGCTCCTCGAGCAGTCTCCTGGCGGGCTCTGGAAGCTCACCTCTCGCCTCACTGCGCGCTCCCGCAGACGGCGCTTCGAGCGCTTCATGAACGCGATGCAACCGACCTCGGGTGACTCCATCCTCGATGTGGGGGTGATTGACACGGAATGGCGCTCGAGCAACTTTCTCGAGGCGTCCTACCCGTGGCCCCGCAGGATCACCGCCGTTGGTCTCGCACCAATGCCGAACTTTCAGCGCGCTCATCCAGATGTCCGGTTCGTGGTTGGCGATGGTCGCGCGCTGCCGTTGCCCGATGCCGAATTCGACATCGGGTTCTCGAACGCCGTCGTCGAGCATGTCGGCGATCGCGCACAGCAGGGACAATTCGTGAGGGAGATGCTCCGCACGTGTCGGCGCGTCTTCATCGCGACGCCGAACGGCTCCTTCCCGGTGGATCCCCACACGCTGCTACCCTTCGTGCACTGGCTTCCCAGGCGGCTTCGTCACCCGGTGCTGAGGAAGACTGGAAATGCCTTCTGGGCCAGCGAGGCGTCGCTCAACCCGCTCAGCGAGCGGGAGTTCCGAGCACTGTTCCCGCCATCCGCGCACGTCCGTCTGCTACGCCAGCGGGTCCTTGGTCTGACGACCGTGTTGATCGCGATCGCGGAGCTTGAACGCGATTCGCCCGAGCGCAGTCGGGCCGCGAGCCCGGATTCGTGGCACTCCAGGTAGCCGCCCTCAGTCGGGCAGGAGGCGGCGCCTCGCGGCTTCGACGGCGGCGACGTCGACGTCGGCCTCCCAACCCTGATAGCCGAGTGAGGGTCTGCCGAACCGGTCGATCGCGGCCAGGTAGCGGCGCGGCGTGAGGGAAATCAGGTACTCGTCGTCTGGCTGAACGTCGAGGGCGAGCCCAGGCTCGTCGCGGAGCGATTCGATCAGGCGGAGCTCGGCGAATTCGGTCGCGCGCAGCTGCCGCGAGAGAGTCACGATCCCGGCGAGCTGGCGCATGTTCGCGAGGACCATCGGCAGGACGAGGACCGCGGCGGCCAGCGGGAGGGCCCGCCCGCGCCAGCGCAACCGTTCGATCCGGCTTCCGACGAGGCCTGCGAGGGCCAGCCACAGGAAGACCACGCCGGGATAGACGTAGCCCGGCCGCGCGCCGTGTTCGACCCCATAGGCCGCCCGGAAGATCGTCTGGAGGACGTGCTCGGCAAGCAGGGCGGCCAGAGCGGCGATCGCCAGCGGGTCGGGCCTGTAGCCGCGGCGGAGGGCGACGGCCAGTCCCGCTAGTGCGCCGAGCCCGACGCCTACGCCGACGAGGGCGAAGCGGGTCGGCGGTAGGCCGAGCAACCCCACCACGGCCGCGCCCATCCCGTACAGGACAGCGTAAACGCTCTCGATCGGCGTCAGTCCGGCGCCGGAGGATATGCCACCCCCTCGTCCGAAGACGAGGTACCAGGCCCCGTACGCGGCGATGGCTGGGGCGGCGGCTGCGAGCGTCGGGCGGTGCCGTCGTAGCAGGCCCCACAGCAGGACGAGGCCCGTGCAGATCACCCCGAGCCCAGACGAGGCCACGGCGACGAGAAGGCCCAGCGCGGCGACCATGACGCGACGCCGGTTGGGGGCAGGCTGGTCGAGCTGGTCAAGCGCCAGTAGCCCGCCGGCAAGGGCGAAGCCATACTGGATCTGGAAGGCGTGCAGGAATACTTCGAAACCGCTGCCGAGGAACAGGATCGAGAGGCCCGCTGCGAGCCCGAGAACTCGCCCCGACCTCCGGGAGACAATCCGGTACAGGAGCCCTGCGATGAGGAAGTGGGCGGCCCACGCGACGGCGAGGTACGGGAGATAGGTCCGGAGTCCGAACACCGCGAGCAGGCCGTCATAGACGAGGACCGGCACGGCGACGAAGTGTGTGTTGTACTGGGCGAGCAGCGCGTCGATCGTCGGGTCGGGTCGGTCCGAGATGAAGTCCCACTCGTCGCGCCAGAAGAGGAACCAACGGCCAACATAGAGCAGGATGCCCAACATCACGGTCCCGGCGACAAGCATGATGAGGTGCGACGCTGGCCATCGGCGCGACCGGTCGGGCGCTGAGCTTGCACGCTCCCTCATGGGGCGGTCAACTCCTGTGTGCTTTCGCCGCGCCAGCTGCGATTTCCGCCTGTTCCGCGACCTCGATCAAGCCCTGGAGCCAATCCTCGTAGGCGTCGGTGACTCGGTCCCAATCGAATAGCGACTCGGCGCGCTCGCGGGCCTGGTTCCTGAGCGATTCGGCGAGAGTCGGATCATCGAGCACCAACTGGAGGTTGGCGGCCAGCTCGCCTGGCGTCCGGTAGAAGAGACCGGTGTCCCCGAGGACCTCTCGGTGTTCAGCCACGTCATTGGCGATGATGGCGTTGCCGAAGCCCATCGCCTCGACGAGTGCCGGATGCGTGCCGCCGACCTCGGTCGCTTGCACGTACGCCGCGGCCCCACCCTGCAGGGCACGATAGCCTCGACCGTAGACACCCCCGAGGAATCGAACCCGGGGATCCATCGTGGACTTGAGGGCGGCAATGTAGTCGGAGGCGTACGGGGCGTCGCCCACAACCGCCAGAGGAAGTTCCGTTCTGACGTTGTGGTACGCATCGATGACCACGTGGGCATTGTTCTCCGGCTCCAGCCGGCTCACGTACAAGACGTACTTGCCAGGTTCCAGCCCGTGACGTTCGATCTCTGCTTCGTCAGGGGCTCGGCTGAGCTCGGTGCCGTACGGGAAGTAGTTCGTTTCCCGGCCATAGGCGGCCCGATAGTGGTCCTGAATGACGCGGGCGTCGGTCACGATATGAACTGGCAGGCGCGCCGCAATGGCAGCACACGCGCGGTAGTAGGCCTTCCCCACCCGGTTCCATTTCGCCCGCTGCCACTCGAGGCCATCGACGTTGAGGACAACTCGTTTCCCGGCGAGCATCAGGAGGATCACGGCCGGCACATTTGCGGAGTTGCACACGTAGACGACGTCGTACCGGCGTATCGCAGCGTGAGCGGCGGCGAACAGGCTATGGACGACCGTCTCCAGATATTTCGATCGGGGGGCAGGGAGGCGGATGATCCGCATGCCCAGATAGCAGGCCATACCCCGAGGTACCCAGGCCGTGCGGCCGTACACGGTGACCTCGTGGCCACGAGCGACCAGCCTCTTTCCCAGGTGCTCCGCAAAGGTCTCGAACCCACCGTAGTTGGCGGGAACACCCCGGATCCCAAGAAAGGCAACCCTCATCGGCTGATTCTCGGGCCTGCGGGGGTTACCTACTTCAGCCATGTCTTCACGATCACTCGCAGGAAACCGAGCCCGTAGCGGAGGTTCGTACCCTTCTTGCTCGTGCCTGACGCCCTGCGCCGGATCGTCACGGGGACGTCGACCACGCGCAGACCGGCGCGGGCAGCCCCCAGCAGCAACTCGGGGTTGTGGAACTGGTCCTCGGTGAATGCGATCTCCGACAGGCGACTTGCGCGGATGGCCCGATAGCCGTTGGCGATGTCGCTGACGTCCGTCCCACCGAGCAAGTTGATGAGTCGCGTGTAGAGGGTGATCCCGGCGTTGCGCGCACGGGAATCTCCGTCAGAGGCGCCCATCCGGCGCGAGCCAACGACAAAATCGGCGGTGCCTCCCACGATCGGACCGACGAGCCGCTCCATCTCCCGGGGATCGTGCTGGCCGTCCGCGTCGAGGGTCACCACGACGTCCACCCCGAGGCGCTCGGCGACGAGGTAGCCGGTCTGGAGCGCGGCCCCTTGGCCGCTGTTGACCGGATGGGTCACGACGTGCGCTCCGAGCCCGGCAGCGACGGCGGCCGTCCGGTCGCGCGATCCATCGTCGATCACGAGCACGTGCGTCGGCAGGTCAGCGACGCGGGCCGGAACCTCGTTGATCACGGCGGTCAGGTTTTCCGCTTCCTCGAACGCAGGGATGCACACGAGCACGCCGCCGAGCCGCGGCCCCAGCCGCTCGACCTCGAGCTGGGCGACTGACAGTGACCGGATCAGGCGGCTGACCCGCTGGTTTGCCCGGTCGGCCCGTGCGAGGGCGTAGAACACGAGCAGGTAGGCCACGGCCATGGTCACGACGAGCAGGGTGACCAGCCGACCGAGCGGCTCGCCCTCGAGGCCGAGGAAGTCCTGGATGGGCCGGACGAAGTCCGGGAAGATCGCGACCGCACCGAGACCCAGCCCGACGATGATCAACCCGGCCGCCGGGACGCGACTGCCGGCTCCGCGCCGGCGCAGCCGGCCGGCTCCCACGAGGATCAGCATGACGGCAAGAGCGATGCCGGCGAGACGGAGGGGGCTGATGTCCATGCGGCGTCAGTGTAGTGGCGGGTCGCCGCGCGCCTCAGTGATCCCGGCAGGCCTCGCGGGGGCCCGGGCGCGGCGCGCCAGAGCAAGGCCCACGCCGACAATCGGGAAGGCTACGGCGCTGACCCGCACGAACAACAGCGGGTTGTTGAAGGATGCGGCGAGGACGTAGCCGAGGAAGCCGGCGAGCAGCCCGGTCCCGAGCCAGCCCGGCACACGCGCCAGCGTGGCGCCGGTCGCGACCAGGAACCCGACGCCTAGGAGTCCCACGATCGCGCCCCCCTCTGCAAAGAGGCGGAGCCACTCGTTGTGCGGCGAGCCCAGGACCGGATCGCCGTAATCCTCGGCGAGTGCCTTGTAGGCGAGGTAGCCCTGACCGGTCAGCGGGGCTTCCGCCCACATCCGGGTTGCGGCCCCCCACGCTCGAAGCCGGTGCGCGTCGCTCGCAACGAGGATCGTGCCCGGGATGATCCCCTCCCCCGCTGACTGGCTGCGGATTGCCAGGTAGGAGGGCAGGAGGGCCAGGCCGACAACGAGCCCGACGGCGAGCGCGGCGACCCCGAACCAACGGCGGATCCGCCAGGCCGCGACGACGACGAAGAAGTAGAGCGCGATGATCGGGGACCGGCTGAACGTCAGGTAGTGGGCCGCGAGCAGCGGCACCGAGGCGACGAGCGCAACCGCGCGAAGGCGGAGATCACGGGCAAACAGGGACGCGGCCAACAGGACCATCGTCGGGACGATGAGCAGGGCGGACACAGCGTTCGGCGAAGGGACGATGCCCGCGAGTCGCGCCCCGAAGTCCTTCCAGAACCCGATCCAGCCGAGCGGCCCAGCGGAGACCGTCCCCGGAGCCACGTACTCCACGAGAGCCGCGACCGCGGCGACCACCGCGACGCCCGCGGCGACCGCGAGGACGCGGACGGACCCATCCCGGGCCGTGTACGCAGCCGCGATCAACAGGATGACCGGCGCCAGCATGTTGCCGAGCCACGACTGGGCCGCGTGCCATTGGAAGTCGTGGTCGAATCGGACGAACGAGTGGACGACGCCCAGTGCCGTCCCGAGAAGGAGCAACACGGCGAGCCAGATCGCCGGCCCGGGCCGCCACCGACCGCGGTCGGCCACGAACCGGATCAGGATCCCCAGGCCGAGCGGCAGCACGACGAGCTCGCGGGGGCCAAGTGTCGGCGCCATGGTGTCCGGCTCGAAGAAGACGGATGTAGCCACGAACAGGACGAGGCCCGTCCGGGGTGCGACGAGAGCAAGGGCACCGGCTGCAATGACCCAGAGCAGGTACGCGCTGCCCTCGGCGCCGGCCACGGTCCGGATCGCGAACCAGGCGATCACCATCGCCACCGGGACGACGATGTCCAACCGCCAGCGCGTTGCTGCCTCACGTGCCTCCGTCCAGAGGGCGCCGTAGAAGGCCGCGACGCCGCCCAGACGGCCCTCGCCGGCCGCGCTAGCCACTGGCGGCCTCGCCCCCACCGACCTGGAACAGGAGCAGGCGCCCGCCCTCGAACTCGCGCACGACCTTGAAACGTGGGTCCGCCCGGATCGCCTCGACGTCGGTCGCGAAGAGCAGATAGCCACCGAGATCCGTCCCGTTCGGTCCGACCGTGGCCACGAGGAGGTGGCTCACCCGCTCACGGGCGAGGTATGTCGCCGCCCCGGCTGAGGCCGGCGTCCCGAACACCACCCGCGCGCCGAGGCTTAGCGACGTGGCCTCGTCCAGGAACGCCGGGTCCTCCAGGTAGACGGCCCGCCCATCGACGATCCCCAGCCGCCCGGTCACGGCCGCGATCGCGCCGTCCGTATAGGCGTTGGCGAGGATCCGGGCATCGGCCGGGAGCTCGGCCGCCATCCAGCGGTATGCGTCGTAGCCGGCCGGGCTGAGGGCCGGGTCCCGCTCGTCGACGGCCGCGTCCCCGCGCGGCGAGGCGGACACCGCCCCCGTGGTGAGCAGGGCGAGCGCGAGCCCGGCAGCGACGGCGCGGCCGCGAGAAGGAACGAGCGCCCGCCAGGCCGGCGCGGACAGCCGCCCAAGGATCCACAGCAGGGCGGTCATCGCCACGACCGGCACGAGCAGCAGGTACGGCATGAGGCGCCGGCCGGCCGTGCGTTGCGGGACGTACGTGTCGGACAGCGCGAAGAGAACGATCGATCCGGCGATCAACAGTCCGCCAAAGACCGCCCAGCCGAGGAGGAAGCGGCGGCGGCGGGCATCGAGGAACGGCCAGGCGAGGAACGGTGCCACGACGAGAGCGCCGAGGACGGCAAGGCCGGAGCGTGTTCGGCCGTCCAGGCCCGGCCAGATCAGCAGCATGGACCTCGGCAAGAGCTGCGAATCGGTGAACGCATCCGGTGGCGGCGTCCCGTTCAGTCGCGGCGCCACGGAGGCCGTGTAGAAGTCCCACGTCGGATCGTCCGTGAACGTCCAGCCGGCCGGGATCTCGCCGGGCCGGCCACGCGCCGCCACGAGGTCAGGCGGGGCACCGCCGACGAGATACCCGAGCACCCGCGACTCGCCGGTCAGGGCCCAGCCGCTCGCGGCCCCGAGGACCAGGCCGCCGGCGACGATCGCGACGGCGAGCCCCGGCACGGCCAGCCGGCGGGCGGCGAGACCCGGAACAAGGAAGCGTGCGATCCCGATCCCGACCAGCGCCGGGGCGAGGATCAGGAACACCTCCGCGTGACCGAGGAAGACCACCGCGGCGCCGACGATTGCCAGCGCGACGAGCCTCCGGTCTCGCTCGACGAGAGCCCGGTCCGCGACCCACAGCGTGAACAGCGCCAGCACCAGCGCGACCGTCTCCGGGCGATAGCCGTCGAACTTCTGGTCGAGGCGGACCGTCCCGAGCAGGAGGATCGCGCCGGCGAGGGCCGTCCACCCGGACACCCACCGGCGGAACAGGAGTGCGGCGAACAGGAGAGCGAGGCAAAGGACGACGACGCGATAGACCTCGAGGCGGACGAGCTGATCGCCGGGCAGGAGCAGCAGCGCACCAGCCGTGTGGGCGGTGACGGGCAGGTAATCGGTCGGGAACGGGCGGAGCGCACCCCACTCCCCGAGCTGGGCGGGAAAGGCCCCGAGATCCGCCGTCGCCTGCGCCAGGTGGAGGTAATAGAACGTCGTGGAGCTGCGGGGCAGCAGCTCCGGACGGACACCGAGGTGCGAGGGGATGACGATGAGGATGAGCGCCAGTGCTGTCCCGGCCGCTGCGGCGACCCACCAGGCCCGTCGGCGGCCCCGCAGGGCCGGCGTCCGCCACCGAGGCCGTCGCACGAGGAACCCGAGCGCCGAGGCGCCCGCAGTGAGCACGACGACCGATGCCCCGGTCAGCAGCCCGAGCGAGGCCAGGACGGTGCACCCGACAAGCACCACCAGTAGACTGACGCCCGCCGCCCGGCCGATCCTCGCGAGGGGGGTCGAAGCGCCCGGCAGGATGAGTGGGCCCAGCGCCATCCCCGGAAGCAGGAAGAGGAGGACGGCTACGATCGTCGCCACGACGGCGGAGGCCAGCGGCGCGATGGGATCCATGAAGGCTCGCTCAAACCTCGTGCCGGGCGCGTGACCACCGGCGACGCGATCGGCCGCCGCGACGAGGAGTCGCTCGGGAGTGTACGTCAGCGCCTCGCCACGCTGCCCCGGGAACGGTGGGCGCTGGTGGGGATCCTCGGGCTCGTGGTGGTCGTCCACGGCTGGCGCGCGACGCTGCCGTTCTTCATCGGTGGCGACCTCCTCTACCACTGGGGTCTGACCCACACGATCCAGCTCGGGTCGTTCCCGGCGGAGGGGCCGTACGCCGGCCTTCCCGCGTACTACCCGCCCGGCTTCCACCTCATCCTCGCGACGCTGGCCTCCCTGCCGGGTCTCGACGTGCCGGGCGCGACCGCCCTCCTCGGTTTCGTCTGGCTCCCGGTCATTCCGCTCGGCGGCTACCTGCTCGCCCGACGGCTGAGCGGCCGGGCGGACGTCGCGCTCGTCGCGGCGATTCTCACGGCGTTCGCCGGCGGCTTCGACGTCTCGAACGATCGGCTGTGGGTCAACTCGATGTTCATGGTCGGCCAGGTCGCCTCCCCGATCTACCCACGTGACCTCGTCTTCGGGATCCTGCCGTTCGCGGTCCTCGCGTTCCTCCGCTCGACCGATGGCGGGCGCCGCTGGATGGGCTGGGCGATCGTCGCCGGCGGGCTCCTGGGCCTGTGCGCGCTGATCCAGGTCCAGCTGCTCCTCCCGATCCCGTTCGCGCTGGCCGCGCTCGCGGCGGCGCGGGCCTGGCGCGACCGCTCCCGATGGCGACCGGCCGTCGGCGCACTGATCGTGACCGGGGTCGTGGCAGTCGCGCTCGTCGGGCCGTGGCTCGTCTACCTCGCCGGGATCATCCGGAGGAACGGCGGCGTATCGATCGAGTCCTCTGAAGACCTGCTGCCGGTCCGGATCGGTTTCTGGGACTACCCGATCCAGTTCGGACTCGTCCTGCCGCTCGCGGTCATCGGCGCGGGGGTGGTCCTGCTGTTCCTGCGCCGTCCCGACGGCCCGCGCCCGGACGGGATGCGAGGCGGGTGGGCGCCGCGTCCCGCCGAAGGCCCGCTGGTCCTGCTTCCGTGGTGGATCGTCCCGTTCGCCCTGGCCGTCCTCTACCAGCCGAGCTGGCCGCTGGAGGACGCGCTGCGCCCGCAGCGGATGTGGCTCCTGTCGAGCCAGCCCGGCCTCATCCTCGCCGCGATGGGGCTGGTCGCGCTGGCAGAGGCGATTGCAGCCTCGCCGAGGTCGCGCTTCAGGCGGGCGGTCCCGCTGGTCATCGCCGCGGTCCTCGTCGCCTCGGCTCCGGCCACGCTGGCCACGACGGGGCTCATGGCGTCGCTGTGGACGGAGGCCCGGTACGCCCACCTCCGTCTCGGCCCGGATCGGGTCCCGGCGATGGACGGGCTGCTGGACGTCCAGGCCCCGCGGCCCACGGTTCTCACCTACGAGGACTGGTCCGCGCTCGCCTGGTACGAAACGGGCGCGGCCGTCGTGGCGATCGAACCGCCCGGGTACGCGAAGCTCGCCTTCGATCCTGCGCCGTTCACCGGCCACAGCCAGGCCGAGCGGCGATCCGATCTCGCTGCGGCGCTGCGCGGGGACGTGGACTCGCTGGTCTCGGTGGCGGCGCGGTACGGCGCCGACCGGATCGTGCTGGCTCGCCGCGGCTCGACCGTCGGCCTGATCGGCCAGCCGGCAGTTCTTGCTGCCGCGGCGGGTGGCACGACCAGCACGATCCGGGTCCATCGGGGCAACGGCTGGGACGCCGTGGTGCTGGATCCTGGCGCCGCATTCACGATCCCGGTCACCTCTACCGGCCGCGTCGACCTCGAGATCCGGTTCCTCAACGGCGGGCGCCTCCGCGTCCAGGCAGGCAATACGCTCACGGAAGTGAACGCGATTCCCATCGAAGGCGAGGACTTCACCGTCGTCACGACGACCGTCGACCTCGTGGCCGGAGCGCCGCTCCGCCTCGAGGCGATCGATCCGATCACGGTCCAATCGATCACCGGGTTCGTGGCGGACCCCGGACCCCCGGACGGCTGGACAGTCGTGACTCAAACCGACGAGGCGATCGTCTGGGGGCGCGTGCCGTGAGCCGGTTCCTGCGCCACCCGCTCGTCTGGGGCTCGATCTCGCTGGCGCTGCTCGCGCTGGTGGCCTGGCGGTCGCGGGCGTGGGAGCTCGGCGATCGGATCGGCTCGATCGATCCCGGGCCGATTGCCGCGGCGCTCCTCCTCAACCTCGTCATCCTCTCCGCCTGGGCGGCCCGCTCGTCCGACCTGCTGGCCGGGGCCGGCCGCCCGGTGCCGGTGCCGCCGCTCATCCCGATGACCGCCTTTGCCAACACCATCAACAACCTGACCCCGGGATCGGTCGGGGAGCTGGCCCGGCTCTACCTGTTGCGGGCCCACCACGGGGTCGACTACACGACCGGTGCTGCCGTTGTCCTCGTCGAGCGCGTCGTGGCCATCGGCCTGCTGGGTGCGAGCGCGGCGATCCTGTGGGTCGCGTGGTGGCTTGGGGCCTGGCCGCCGCTGGCGGCCGCGGCGCTCGTGGTCATCGCGCTGCTGCCAAGCCTTGTGTACCGGGTCGGCTTCCGCCCGACTTCCCTTCTCCGGTTCGTGCCGCTTGGAGCCCTCGTCGGTCGGGAGCGCTGGGGCGCCGCCGGTCGAGCCCTCGAGCGGGTCGACGCCGCGGTGGCGAAGCTGCTGATGGACCCGCGCCGGGCCGCTGGGTTCGGCGCCTGGACGGCTGTGGTGTTCATCGCCTACACCGGCCAGCTCCTGCTCGTCGCGGCCGCGATCGGGCGGGACATCGACCCGGCGGTGGCGTGGGGGGCGCTCGGCCTGGGGATCGTTGCCGGGGTCGTGTCGCTGCTGCCATTCGGCCTCGGGTCGACCGACCTCGTCGTCGTCGCGCTGCTCGGAGCGGCAGGCGTGCCGGTCGCCGAGGCCGCGGCGATCACGTTCGGCTACCGGATTGTCTCAACCCTGCCCCTCGGCCTGGCCGGCGTCGCGTCGTATGCGTTCCTTTCCGCCCGCCTCCCGCACGGCCACGCGGGCGAGGCGGCGACTGCCGCCCAGGCGGCCCTTCGGGACGAGGCATGACGGTCCTGGCGGCGATGCTGGTCCTCGGCGCGATCGCGGCCGCGGCCGCGGCCGTCTGGCCGGCGGCGCGCCGGACGGGACTCGGGATCTGGCATCCGGCCCTTCCCTGGCTCGCGCTCCACGCGGTCTTCTTCGGCCTCGGCTCGGCCATCCTCGCGCTCGACGGCCGGCTCGGCCCGGCGCTCTACGTCGCCGGCGCGGCCGCGGCACTGGCAATCGCGGTCGTCGTGAGCGACCGCGTCGCCGCTCGGCGGTCCACGGCATTGAGCCCCGTCGGCGACGCTCCCCTGCGGCCGCTCGCGGTAGGCCTGCTGGCACTCGTCGGGCTTGCGCTCGTCCTCCCGACCCTCCTGCGGGTCGGCCTGCCGTTCCTGGTCGAGGACATCACCGGGGCCCGGATCGAAGTCGCGGGACCGCACATCCAGGTGATGCGCGTGGCAGTCCCGGCATTCGCGCTCGCCCTCGCCCTCCGGGCCCGGGGGCGCCTTTGGCCATGGCTCGTCGTCGCGGCACTGCTCGCGTTCGACATCGCGCTCGCCAGTCGCTACCTGGCCGCGGAGCTGCTGGCGGTCCTCCTCGTGGGGATCGGCCTTGCCCGCTGGCGGCTGCAGCCGCGTCTCCTGCTCATCGGCGCGCTCGTCGCGGTCGTCGCCTTCGGTGCAATCCAGGTCCTGCGGACCTACGACCAGGCCGCCGGTCGCGAGCTGGCGTTCGCCGTGGAGCGCACCGTCAGCCGCGTCGTCCTCGTGCAACCCAGAACGCTCGAGGCGCTCCAGGACGTGATCCCCGCCGAACAGCCCCACTTCGACGGGCTGACCTGGCTGCGCCGGCTGGGCCCGCTCTTCGGCCGGCCGGACATCCCCAATCTCGGATACTGGATCTACCCGCGGCTCTTCCCCGGCCAGGACCCGCCGGGCTACGCGGCGCCCGGCCTGATCGGTGAGGCATGGGCGAATTTCGGCGCCCTGGGCCTGGGGCTGTTTGCACTCCTCGGCGTAGCGATCGAGCGACTCGGCGCCTTCCTCGGCCGGCGGCGCGTCGCTGCCGGCGACCTCGTCGCCGGAGCCCTGGCGGTCGTGTTCATCGCCCGGACCCATGCCCTCGGCCTGAACGGCGTGGCTTTCCTCCTGGTGCTCGTCGCGGCCTGGCGGATCATCGCCGCCGGCGGGCTCCGGGAGACGCTCGCGACCCTCGGCGATGTGGTCCGATGGAGGATCTGAGCGCCGCCATCGCCCGGAGGAGGCGAGCCGGCCTCGCCACGGGCCTCGTCGTCGCCATCGTGGGACTGGGGCTGGCCCGGATCGCCACGTCCGGGTGGGCACCGCTCGCCGCGGACGATGCGCGCTACCTGTATGTCGGCCTGTCCATCCTCGATGGGCACGGCGCTGTGACGCCGAGCGGCGACCCGTACGTGTTGCGCTCGCCGGCGTACGGACTCGCGCTCGCCCTGGGCAGCCGGCTCGTCGGCGGCGATCCGCTGGCCGGGGCCCGCATCGTGGCCGTCGCGGCGGCGCTCCTCGGCCTGCTCGGAGCGCTCCGCGTCGGCTGGCTGATCGCAGGGCCGGGTGGCGCACTGGGGACCGCCCTCGCGCTCGCCAGCGTCCCGCTGGTGTGGCTGCTGCTGCCGTCGCTGCGCATCGACCTGCCCCAGACCGCCCTCGTGCTCGGGCTCCTCCTGGTCGCGTGGCGGCCGACACTCCGGCGGTGGGCGGCCGCCGGTGTCGTCCTCGGCGTCCTCGTGCTCGTGAAGGAGACTGCCCTGCCGCTGCTGGCGCTGCCGGTCGCCCTGATCGGGTCCGTGCCGGGCCGCGACGTTCGGCGGCTGGCCCTCGCCTACGTCGGGGCCGCGGTCGCCACGGCCGCCTGGTGGTGGGTGGTCGTCTGGGCGGAGTCCGGGACGGTCTTTCCCGCCAACGCCCTCGCCGTCATCGAGGCTCGCGACGTGGGTGCGGCGCTCGGCGTGCCCTGGTCCGCGCTCCCGGTGCTCGGGTTGCTGGTGATCGCCTGGGCCGTCATCGCCTGGCGCGCCAGGCAGGAGCTCGGGGCCCGGCTCGTCCTGGTGGCCGCCCTCGGTCTCGCCCCGGCGGCGATCTACGCAGCCTCCCAGGGACTCAACGCCCGGAACTTCGTGGGTCTCGCGGTCCTGTCGGCCGTGGCCACCGGCGTCGCGGGCGCGACCGTCGCGGCGGAAGCGCAACGGCGCCGCGCGTCCTCGACGTCACGCGCGACCCGTCCGACTGCTGCGATCGTGCTCGCCGCCGTCCTCGGTTTCGCGGTCGCGGGACCCGTCTTCGGCCAGCTGGCGGTTCCGAGGCCCGCGCCGGACCGACTCGCCGACGACCTGGTCGGGTGGCTCTCGGCAAATGTCGAGGAAGGCCAACCTATCGTGATGACCTTCCGGGACCGCGAGCAGATGGCGCTCCGGCTGTTCGGCCGGACCGAGGTCCGCCTCATCGGAGTCCGCCGGGTCGACGCGGCTGACCCACCCGATGCCTTCATCTGGATGGGCCTGCGCGACCGGCAGCTCTTCGGCTATCCAAGCTCCGGCTGGGTCGCGGCGCTAACCGAGCCGCCCGCGGCATACCTCGTCCTCGTGAGCCCCCACCCGTTCACGCCGGTCGATCTCGTCTCCGCTCGAGCCGGGGGACCGTCCCATCCCGGGCTGGCGCCGGTCGCGACCCTGGACAGCGGCGCCGACCACGCGGACATCTTCCGCATCGACCAGGGACGCGTGCTTGCCGAAACCGGCAAGGTCCCGCTCCACCTGGCGGCCGATGCCGCCATGGCCTGGCTGGACCTGGTCGGCCGGCCTGACGCCGCCGAGCGCCTGCTCGAAGCGCACCCCGTGGTCTCCGGCCAGGGGCTGGCGGGGCTCCTCGAGAGGTTGGGTGACCGCGCCTGTCGCGTCCCTGCACCGGCCGGTGCGATGCAGTTGGGGCCGGTCGGGGACTGTCCGGACTGACCCGGTGCCCGGATGCACAGGCCCAAGGTACGCCTGGGCTGAGCGGGCTGGTCGATAGGCAGGCGAGGCGAGCTGGGCCATATTCAAACCCGGACTCATCCGCCCATGCCCTCGTGCACCCGATCGGAGCCCCATCGCATGACCGTTTCGCCCGCGAAGCGCCGCACCTCCTCCCGCCTGGTCACCGCGTTCGTCGCCGCCTCCCTCGTCATGGGGGCCCTCGGCGCCGCCAGCGCCAGCGCGGCCACGCCCTATCCGACGGACGCGCCGATGATCCTCCAGGGGCCCTCGCCGGAGGACCTGCTGGCCAACAAGCGCGGGATCTGCTCGGGCAGGTTCACGCACGTGATCCGCAACGTCCTCGGCCCCACCAACTCGCTCCGATACCTCAATGCCGCTCAGGCGTGCGGCCTGAAGGCCATCCTCTTCTTCTCGCAGACCACGAGCGGCGGCACCGTCTACCCGTCGCGAGTCGGGCCCCTCGTGAATGCGGTCAAGAACCACCCCGCGCTCTTCGGCTACCTGTCGGTCAAGGAGCCGTCGTGGATTGGCATCAACCGCTACGAGATCCGGGCACTCTACGCAGCATTCAAGAAAGCCGACCCCGGGCATCCGGTCATCGGCCTGTGGGGCGACGTCCCGCACTTCGGGGCGAGCGTAAACCCGTACACGGCGGGCATGGCCGACATCGTGATGGTCGACTGGTACCCCGTCGAGACGACGACCGGCAGGAACACCATCTACCTCACCACCGGGCCGAAGTGGTTCAAGAAGGTCCGGGCCTGGGTCGCGGCGAAGACACCGGCGGCCCCGATCTGGCTGATGGTCGGGACGCACAAGTACCTGAAGCCGGCGACGCACAAGAAGCAGCGGCCGAGCTGGTCGCTCCTGGCGCGGCAGATGCGTGAGGGGTTTGTCTACCTCGGGGCCACGGGCATCGCGTTCCACACCTGGTCGAACCCGAACTACGTCTGGGACCAGCGGCGTGACCCGACGATGGTCGCCTGGATGAAGGATCTCGCCTGGCGGGTCCAGACAGGCATCTTCCAGTAGAGGCGGTCAGCCGCCGGGCGCAGCGCTCGGCGCGGGTGACACGACCGGGACCTGGTCATCGGGCCAGGCTCCCAGCGGGCGGGCCGGCGGGAAGTTCTTCCTGATCCAGTTCCGGCAGACGTCCAGCTTGAGAGCGAACGAGCCAATTGACGTGGCCGTCGCGTAGGTCCGGGGACCGAACACCGTCCGCTTCACTTTGCTCAGGTCGACGGTCGAGAACAGCTCGAACAGGTCGCCGGCACGATCGAGCGGCAGGTCCGTCCGGACCGTATCCTGCGCGATCGCGATGAGCTGGGGGACCTTCGACAGCCCGGCGGCTCGAGCCTTCTCGAGGGCGGCCATCACCAATAGCTGCTGACGCCGGGCCCGCCCGAAGTCGTTGTCGCCCTTCCGGCTGCGGGCGAAGATCAACGCCTCGTTCGGCCCCAGGTGGCTCGTTCCCTTTGGCAGCCCCCAGCCCTGTTGCCGGCTGGTCACCCAGTAGTAGGGGTCGTAGTAGGCCTTGTCGAGGGTGACGTCCACGCCGCCGACCGCTCGGACGAGCGACTTCACCCCGGTGAAGCCGATGAACACGTAGCGGTCGATCTCGAGGTCGAACGCCCGGGCGACTGCCCGCTTCATGCCCCCGTAACCGTCACCTGTCGTCTTCTCCAGGGAGGCGAGAAGCCCGTTGACCTTGGGCCGATAGGTGCCCGACTTGGGGAGCGGGAAGTTGACGGTGTCGCGGGGAATGCTGAAGGCGGCGCTCTGCCCGGTCGTGGGGTCGACCGACACGACCATGATCGCATCCGTCCGGTTGCCGGGCTTCGACGGCCGGTAGTCCGATCCCAGGAGCAGCACGGTCAACCGGCCGTCCGTGCCGAGCAGCGGGTCTGCCCCGCGCGGAGTCGGCGACGGGGTCGGCGCAGGGGTCGGGGTCGGGGCCAGGCTCGCTGGGGGCGGGGGTGTCAGGATCGGCGGCAGCGGGACATCCGGGCCCGGCGTGGCGGTCGGGACCGCCGCGATCGGCCCTGGCCCACGGGCCAGCATGAACGCGGCAGCCGCAACTGCCCCTGTGACGACCACAAGGGCGACGAGGCCGGCGATGGCGGCGGCGCGGCTGCCGGGGCCCATCCCGGACCAGGTCTGGCGGACATTGGACATACCCTGACGATAGCGGACCTCACCGGACCTCGCCCCCGGACCATGGTCCCAACCGGGCCCGACCCCACTGGTGGGCGTGGTATCGTGCGTCGTCGAATCCGGTTTGACCCCCGGGATGGAGAGAGGGCCCCGTGATCCGCCGCTACAGTGCCGCGCTCCGCCTCGCCCTGGTGCTGGCCGATGGTGTGACCGCGGCCGCCGTCTTCGTCGTGCTCTCGGTCATCCGCTTCGGCGACGACTGGACGGCGACGTGGCACGCGGCGGAGATCGATCCCCTCGCTGCGGCCGTCGCGTTCGGGATCGCCTGGCCGGCCGTCCTGTGGCTGGCCGGCCTGTACCGCGTTCGCAGCCGGTGGACCTTCCGCGGCGAGCTGGTCGACTTCGTTCGGGCGGGCGCGATCCTGGCGGTCGCCTCCCTCGCCATCCTGTTCGTGGTCAATCGGCCCGACGTCAGCCGCTTGTTCCTGGTCTTCCTGTTTCCGACCCAGCTCGCCGTCACGCTCGTCTCCCGTTTCGCGCTGCGACGGCTCTTCGCCTGGATGCGGGGCAGGGGGATGAACACCCGCTACATGCTCGTCGTCGGGACCAGCCCCTCAGCGGTAAGGTTTGCTGCTCGCGTCGAGCGGCATCGCGACCTCGGGCTACAGGTCGTCGGCCACCTCGCGCTCGAGACGAACGGAGCCTTTATCGGTCGTCGGCCGGTTCTCGGCTCGGTGAACGAGATCGAGGAGATCCTCCACTCGCGGATCATCGACGAGGTGGCGATCTGCCTGCCTCCGGCGTCGCTCCACCTGGTCGAGCCGATCGTCCGGCTGTGCGAGGAGGAGGGACGGATCGTTCGCCTGCCGCTCGACGACCTGGGCCTGACCCTGACCGGAGGTCGCATCGAGGAGTTCGACACCGTCCCGGTCATGTCGTTCGTCCACGGGCCGGACCGCACCCTGGGGCTGCTCCTCAAGCGGATCATCGACATCACCCTGTCCGGGGCGGCGATCATCGTCCTGAGTCCTGTCCTCCTCGCGGTCTCCCTCGCGGTATTCATCGCCGACGGGCGTCCCATCCTCTTCCGGCAGACGCGGATGGGCCTCCACGGTCGGCCGTTTCAGGTCGTGAAGTTCCGGACGATGGTCCGGGACGCCGAGGCGCGGCTGATCGAGCTCGAGGGTCTCAACGAGGTGAAGGGGCACGCGTTCAAGGTGACGCTCGACCCGCGCCTGTCACGGGTGGGCGGCTGGCTCCGCCGGACGAGCCTCGACGAGCTCCCCCAGCTGTGGAACGTCCTGCGCGGCGAGATGAGCATCGTGGGGCCGCGCCCGCCCCTCCCCCGCGAGGTCGTCGGCTACGACGTCTGGCATCGCCGGCGGCTCTCGATGAAGCCGGGGATGACGGGCCTCTGGCAGGTCTCGGCCCGCCGGGAGGCGGACTTCGACCGGTGGGTGGCGATGGATCTCGAGTACATCGATCGATGGTCGCTCTGGCTGGACATGAAGATCATCGCCCGGACGATCCCGGCGGTGGTCCTCCACCAGGGCCGCTGACCGCGAGCCGTCGTCCTCAGGGCAATCCCGTCTGCGCGTACCGGCTGTCGCTCCCGAACAGGTCCACCGACAGCTTCGCGACGCGGTCGAAATCGAGCGCCAGGATGTAGATGCCGCCCGTCGAGCTCGTGGGAGGGTGTTTGGCGTACGGGGGCCCCAGGACGTAGCGGCGGATCTCGTCGTCGTTGATGCCACTGCCCAGGTCGAGCAGCTCCGAGAGCCGCCCCGGCGGGAAGTTCGTCGTCACCGTCGCCGAGGTGGCCTCGAGCACGCCGGAGAGCCTCGGCAGCATCGCGGGATCGGTCAGCTTCTGGCGGAGGGCGACGAGGAGCTGCTGCTGCCGGCGCGCCCGGGTGAAGTCGTTGTCGCCGGCGCCCCGGCGGGAGCGGACGTAGGCGAGCGCGGTCGGCCCGTCGAGCGTGTGGGGACCCGCCGACAGCTTGAACCCGATCCGGCCATCCTTCCAGCCGCCGTAGCCCGGATCGTTGATCGCCCGGTCGTTGACGACCCTGACCCCACCCACCTCGTCGATCAGGCGCTCGAACCCGTCGAGGTTGATCGCGGCGTAATAGTCGATCGGAACACCGAGGAGGTAACCCAGCTCGCGAGTGACCGTCCCCAGCCCACCGTCGGGGAATTCCTGCGGTCGCTGGTTCGCGTACGTCATCAGCGAGTTGATCTTGCCGGTGAAGGTCCGCCCGTCCCACAGCGGGAAGCGGGCAATGTCCCGGGGGAAGCTGATCATCGCCACGTCCTTCGTGGCCCGGTCGATGCTGATGACGATCAGCGTGTCCGTCAGGGCGTGGTTCCGGGTCTCGGATGAGTCGATCCCGGTGAGCAGGACGTTGATCCGGCCGGGCTGCACCTCGACCGGCGGGGCGGTCGGCGCAGGTCCAGGGGTCGTGCCCGGGGCGGGCGTCGGCGTGAACGGCGTCAAGGGGTCGGCGATGAAGATCCTCGAGCCCGCCTGGTAGAAGTCCAGCGCGACGCTCGCGACGGCCAGGTGGGCAACGGCGGCCACAAGCGCAAGGACGGCGAAGACCGCCGGAGCGCCGCCCCGGAACGCTCCGCTGCGCCGGGAGATCGCGTGGGCGTGGGCCATCGAACCGATGCGCCAGGCGCCGGTCAGGAGGACCAGCACGAAGATCGCGATCGCGACCTGCGGGTCGAACAGCAGGATCGCCATCCGCTGGAGGTCGCCGCCGACGAGGATCGCCACCGCGACGAGGGCGAGCACGAACGGTGCGGCCTGGAGGGCGGCCGCCTTGGGGCGTCCGGCATACCACTGCCCGAGGCCGGGCCAGAGGAACGAGAGGAACGTGGCCGTCTCCGGCCGCGGCTGACGGAGTGCCTTCCGCCAGGGTCCTTGGGTCATGGGGTTGGAGCCTAGCACGCATCCTCTGGCGGGTCGCTGGTAGGCTTTCGGGCCATGACCCCAGTCTCATCGGCCGCACCCGTCCTCGTCGTCGGAGCCGGCTACGTCGGCCTCGTCACGGCCGTGGGCCTCGCGGGACTGGGCCACCGGGTGCACCTCGTCGAGATCCGGCACGACCGTCTTGCGATGCTCCGCCGCGGCGTCCCGCCGATCCACGAGGCGGGGCTCCCGGAGGCGCTCACGGCGGCCATCTCGAGCGGGTCCCTCACGGTGTCCGCCGAGCCGACTGCAGATGCCGGCATCGCCCTCGTATGCGTCGGCACGCCGATCGGGGCAGACGGGCGGAGCGACCTGTCCGAGCTGCGAACCGCGTTGTCGGGGCTGGTCCCATACCTGGGCCCGTGGGTCCCGCTTGTCATCCGGAGCACGGTCCCGCCGGGCTCGACGCGGCTCGCGGTCGAATGGTCCGGCGTTCCTCCGCGCCGGGTGTTCTCGAACCCGGAGTTCCTGCGGCAGGGCACGGCGCTGGAGGACTTCCGGCGACCCAGCCGAATCGTGATCGGCCGATTCCCGGACGCGGACCCGGCGGCGCTCGCGCTCGTCGAGTCGCTGTACGACGGCATCGACGCGCCGCGGCTCGTCGTCGACGTGGCGGCCGCCGAGTTGATCAAGAACGGCGCGAATGCGTTCCTCGCCCTGAAGCTCTCGTTCGCCAACGAGATCGCGTCGCTGTGCGAGGAATACGGCGCCGACGTCGACGAGGTGATCGCCGGAATCGCCCTCGACCCGCGGATCGGAAGCCAGTACATGCGCCCGAGCTTCGGCTTTGGCGGGAGCTGCCTGCCGAAGGAGCTCCAGGCTCTCGCTGCAGCGGGCGCGGCCCGCGGCCTGTCGATGGACGTCACGATCGCGGCGTCACGCGCGAACGGCGCGCAGCAGGCGCGCTTTGCGGAGCGCATCGAATCGGTGGTGGGCGGCCTCGATGGTCGCCGGATCGGGCTCCTCGGGCTCGCGTTCAAGGCCGGCACGGACGATGTTCGGGAGTCGCCGGCGCTCAACGTGGCCGCCCATCTGCTCGATGCCGGGGCGTCCGTGCGCGCCTACGACCCGCAAGCCGGCGCGAACGCGCTGGCAGCGCTGCCGGGACTCGAGATCGCGGCGAGTGCCGCCGAGGCGCTCGACTCCGCGGACGCGGCGGTTATCGGGACGGAGTGGCCGGAGTTCGCGGCGCTCGACTGGGCGGCGTTGCGGGACCGGATGGCGCAGCCGGTCGTGGTGGATGGACGCCGAATCCTCGACGGCGCCAGGATGCGCGAGCTCGGCTTCCGCTACGAGGCGGTGGGAAATCCGCCGAACGCCGGCGGCTCGCCTACCCGGCCGGAACCGTCGCCCAGCGCGGCGGAATCGGGGTAGTTCGAAGCAACCGCAACAGCCGCAGATCGCCGGATTGTTGCGCGTGGCCGCAACTACCACGAATCCGCTTGGTGGGGGCTCAGCCGGCCTGAGGCGCGCGCCGCGGTGCGACGCGGATGGCTTCTTTGGGTATTGACATTGTTCTCGTTGTTGAGTACATATGTCCTCATGTCAGAGAACGGCTTGGACGTCGGGGTCCTTCTCGGGCGATCGCGGATTCGCCGGCGGATCCTGGCGCTCCTGTTCGATCGTCCTGAGCGGCGTCTGCACCTTCGAGGCGTGGCGCGTGCCGTGGGGGCGTCAGCCGGTACCGCTGCCCGCGAGCTCGTGAGGCTCGTGGAGGCGGGACTCGTCGAGCGCTCGGCGGAAGGCCGCCAGGTCTACTTCCGAGCGGATTCGCAGTCGCCGCTCTTCGATGCCGTCCAGACCATCATCCGGCGGACGGTTGGCGCTCCCGACGTCATTCGCCGGCATCTCGCGGACGTCGAGGGCCTCGAGCGCGCGATCGTTTACGGCTCGTATGCACGCGGCGAGGAGACGGCCGCGTCCGACATCGATCTGATGGTCATCGGTAAGCCCGACATCGATGAGCTGACCGACCGCGTCTCCGCGGCGGAGGGCGAGCTAGGACGATCGCTCAACTACACGATCCTGACGGAGAGCGAACTAGAGCGGCGGCGGCAACGCGGCGATCGCTTCGTCGCTTCCGTGGAGGGTGGGCCAACCCTCCTCGTTCTCGAGCGCGCCCGTGCCTGAACCGCGACCCATACTCGCCGAGCTGATCGCGGCGGGCCGCCTTCGGCCGCAAGAGCCGGATGACGATGCGCTCATGGAGACCCTGGAGCTGGCCGAGCGAGACCTCGAGGCTGCAGCAGCGAACACGGATCGGTTCGCCCCCTTGGGCCGAGACCATGCTCTACGAGGCGGGCCTCCGCGCTGCCCGAGTCATCGTGATGGCCGGCGGATACCGAATCTCAGCCGACCGAGGCCACGTGACGGCCATCGATGCCGCCGACGCCTTGACATCCCACCGCCACCATCGGATCTTCGTCCGGCTTCATCGACTCCGCCGACGCCGGCACGATTTCATGTATGAGACGCCGGCGGAGCCGGGGGCACAGGAGCTCGCCACCGCGCGAACCGACATCACCCAGCTTATCGGCATCGCGCGCAGGCAAATCAGAGCGTAGGTCTGCCCGCGGCGTCGATGCGCGGCGCCGCAACCATCACGAAACCGCTTCGTGGGGGCTCCGCCCGAAGGCCAGCGCTACATCATCACGAGGCCGCCGTCGACGGCGAGGACCTGGCCCGTGATGAACGCCGCCTCGTCCGAGCAGAGGAACGCGACGGCATAGGCGATCTCCTCGGTCGTGGCGAACCGGCCGAGTGGCGTGCGGGACGTGATCTCGGTCTTGAGCGCGTCCGGCAGGTCCTGGGTCAGCTCGGTCAGGACGAACCCCGGGGCGACGGCGTTGCACGTGATCCCGCGCGACGCGAGCTCGCGGGCGGTGGCCTTCGTGAGCCCGATCAGGCCTGCCTTCGCCGCCGAGTAGTTCGCCTGGCCCATCTGGCCGGCCTGCCCCGAGACCGACGTGATGTTGACGATCCGGCCGCCCTTCGCCTTGAGCATCGGCCGGGTGACGGCCTTCGTCGCGTAGAACGCCCCGAAGAGGTTCGTCTCGAGGACCTCGCGGAACATCTCCGGGGTCATCCGCATGATGAGGTCGTCGCGGGTGATGCCGGCGTTGTTCACGAGGATGTCGACCTTGCCGAACGCGTCGAGCGCGGCCTTGACGAGCGCCTCGGCGGCCGCGGGGTCCGTCGCATCGCCCTGGACCGGCACGGCCTTGCGCCCGAGCTTCTCGACCGCGGCCGCGGTTTCCTTCGCTGCCGCCTCGTTGCCGCGGTAGCTGAACGCGACGTCGGCGCCCTGCTCCGCGAGGCGAAGGACGATCGCTCGCCCGATCCCGCGTGAGCCTCCGGTGACGACGGCGCTCTTGCCGCTCAGGTCGATCATCGAAACGTCCTCCTCCCGGTCCGGGCACGCGCTACTTTAGCGATGACCGTCGGCGGCATACCAAGCTGGTGAAGCCGCACCTCAACCTCTTCGTATGCATGCGACGGTCATCGGCGCTGGTGGCTCGTCGCGGCGGGGAGCTTGGGTCAGCCGACCGGGTGCTTCGCCCGCGGCGGCTCGCCCGGGACGACATCGTCGAGCGGCACGTCGACCGGCCCCGGCCGGGCCATGATCGCCGCGAGCGCGTCGGGGATCGGATCGACCGAGTCCCAGTCGACCGGCAGGCGGACCTTGACATCATCGGGGTTCACCGCCGCGTCGCCGGCGATCCCCCGCGCCGGGTCCTCCGTCCACTCGATCGTCACGGCCCCGGACGTGAAGCCCGCCCCGAACGCGACGATGACGATCTTGTCGCCGACCTTCACCCGTCCCTCGTTGACCGCCTCGGCGAGGGCGATCGGGACGGAGGCCGCGGACGTGTTGCCGTACTTGTCGAGGTTGACGTACATCCGGTCCATCGGCAGGTCGAGCCCCTTGGCGACTGCCTCGATGATCCTGATGTTCGCCTGGTGGGGGATGAACAGGGCGATGTCCGACGGCTCGAGGCCGGCGTCGCGAATCGACTCGAGGGCCGTTGTCGCCAACGTCCGGGTGGCGAATCGATACGTCTCCTTGCCCTCCATCCGGACGTAGTGCTCGCCCCGCTTGATCGTCCCGGCGGTCGGCGGCGCCTTCGCCCCGCCCGCGGGCAGCCAGATCATGTAGGCGCCCTGTGGCTCCGTCGTGAGCTTCATCCCGAGGCCGCCGCCCGGCGCGTCCGACGCGGACAGCACGACGGCGCCCGCGCCGTCGCCGAAGAGGATGCACGTGTTCCGGTCCGTGTAGTCGAGGAACCGGGTGAGCGTCTCCGAGCCGATGACGAGGACGTGCCGGGCGAGGCCGCTCGTGATCCAGGCCTGGGCCGTCGCGTACCCGTACACGAACCCCGAGCACGCGGCAGAGACGTCCATCGCGGCCGCCCGGGTGTTGCCGATCGCCTCCTTGACGAGCGCCGCCGTCGACGGCATCCAGTAGTCCGGCGTGAGGGTCGCGAGGATGATGACGTCGATGTCGTCCGGGTCGAGCCCCGCGGTCCGGATCGCCCGGAGGCCGGCGACCGCGCCCATCGACGCCGTCGTCTCGTGGGCGGCGGCGACGCGCCGCTCGCGGATGCCGGTCCGGCTGACGATCCATTCGTCGGACGTCTCGACCAACTTCTCGATGTCGGCGTTCGTCAGGACATGCTTGGGGGCGTAGCGGCCCCAGCCCGTGAGATGAGCGGCCGTGGGGCGTCGATCGGTCGTCACAGTGGCTCCACCTCGATGAGCGGCTGCTTCGCCTTCACCAGCTGACCGCCCTCGGCGACGATCCGGACGACCCGACCGGCCAGGTCCGACTTGATCTCGTTGAACAGCTTCATCGCCTCGATGAGGCCGATGACCTGGCCGACCTGGACCTCTCCGCCGGCCGTCACGTAGGGTGGCGAGCCGGGTGCGGGCGAGGCGTAGAAGATCCCGGTGAGCGGTGCCAGGATCGCGGGCCGGCCGGGTGCCTCGAGGGCGGGCGGCGCCTCAGGGGAAGGCGCCTCGGCGACGGCGGTGGCCGCGCCGGCCATCGCGGGCACCGCCAGGGCGGCCGGCTTGCGGAGCACGAAACCCGTGCCTCCGGCCTCGACCTCGAGCTCGGTCAGGTCGCTCCGCTCGAGGAGCGCGGAGAGCCGGTCGATGAGCGCGAGCAGCGACGCGTCGCCGTCGTCGGCCACGGTCGCCTTCGGGTTCCGGGGCTCGGTCACCCGTCCCACCGTCGGAACACGAGGGCCGTGTTCTGGCCGCCGAACCCGAACGAGTTCGAGAGGCCCACGTTGACATCGCGTTGCCGGCCACGGTTTGGGACGAGGTCGAGGCCCTCGCCCTCCTCGTCCGGGTCGTCGAGGTTGATCGTCGGCGGGATGCAGCCGGTCCGGATCGCCTGGATCGTCGCGATCGCCTCGATCGCGCCGGCGGCCCCGAGCGTGTGACCGAGCATCGACTTGTTCGCGCTGATCGCGACCTTTGGCGCGTGATCCCCGAACAGCGTGCGCAGCGCCTGGAGCTCCGCCTTGTCGCCCTCCGGCGTCGACGTCGCGTGGGCGTTCACGTGGTCGACGTCGGTTGCGTCCAGGCCCGCCTTCTCGAGCGCCCGCCGCATCGCCCGGACCGCCCCGATCCCGCCGGGGGCGGGCAGCGTGATGTGCGACGCGTCGGCTGTCGCGCCGTAGCCGACGAGCTCGGCCAGTGGCTCGGCGCCGCGCGTCTCGGCGTGCTCGAGCGCCTCGAGGACGAGGACCCCGGCACCCTCGCCGATGACGAACCCGTCGCGGCTCTTGTCGAACGGCCGCGAGGACCCGGCCGGGTCGTCGTTCCGGGTCGAGAGCGCGCGCATCGCGCAGAACCCGCCGACGAGCGCCTCGTAGATCCCGGCCTCCGCGCCGCCCGCGATCATCACCTCGGCGTCGCCGCGCCGAATCGTCTCCCACGACTCCCCGATCGCGTGGCCGCCGGTCGCGCACGCGGACACGGTCGTGAAGTTCGGGCCGGTCATCCCGAAGCTGATCGCGACCTGCCCCGCGCCGACGTTCGGGATGCCGTACGGGACGAAGAACGGGCTGATCCGATCGGGCCCGCGGGTGACATTCGTCGTGATCGCCTCGATCAGCGTCCCGACGCCGCCGAGACCGGTCCCGAGGATGACGCCGGTGTGCTCCGCGTGCTCGCCCTCGAGGCGGGCCGGAATCCCTGCCGCGTCCATCGCCTCGCGAGCGGCGACGAGCCCGAACAGGATGTACCGATCGACCCGCCGGAGGTCCTTGCGGTCGAGGACGTGCGATCCGTCGACACCGCGGACCTCGGCGGCGACCCGCGAGGTGAGCCGGGACGGGTCGAACGCCTCGATCGTCCGGATCCCGGACTTGCCGGCGGTGAGTCCGTCCCAGGTCGACGGGACGTCGTTCCCGAGCGCGGTGAGGGCGCCCATCCCGGTGACCACCACGCGCCGTTGGGTGGCGCTCATCGCACGAGCTTGCCGGTTCGGACGGTCGCGGCGCGGTAGACGTCGCCCACCAGGCCGCGCGCGGAGATCGCGTTGGCGACCGAGAGGACGTCGAACTCGGTCCGCCGGATCTCCGCCTTGACCTCGTCGCCGTCGAAGTCGATGAGCGCCCAGGACGCCGTCGGATCGCCGTCGAACACGTATCCGGCGCTGCCGTCGTTGACGATCTGCTTCCAGCCGAAGTCGCGGACCTCGGGCATGTGGGTGTGCCCGCAGCACACGATTCGGGCGTCGGTTCGGCCGAGCCGCTCGATGACGACCGTCGGGTCGAGTTGCTGGTCGAAGCCCGCGGTCTGCGAGCCGGGGGAGGCGTGGCACAGGAGAACGAGCGTGCCGTCGACCCGGATCCGCCGCTCCGCCGGGAGCCGCCGGAGCCATTCGAGGCGCTCCTCGCCGAGGGCCTCGTGGGCCCACTCCGCGGCGGCCCGGAATGCCTCGGGGACCCCGTCGGTGAGCCACGGGAACGCGGCCGTGTAGTCGAAGTCGGCAACGGCAATGTCCGTGTTGCCCTGGATGACGATGGCGCCACCCGCCTCGAGCTCGCGGATCCCGTCGATCGCCGCGGCCGGGTCGGGGCCGTTGAGGGCATGGTCACCCGCGACGAGGATCGTGTCCGGTTTCGCCGCCTTGATCGCCTTGCGCACGGCGTCGAGCGCGGTGGCGTTACCGTGGACGTCCGAGAGGACCGCGATTCGGGCCATCAGCGGAGCATGCCGGCGGGCGGGATCACGAAGCTCAAGAGGCCCTCGCACGCCACCTCGCCGTCGACCGTGGCGACGCCCCGGCCGCGCCCGAAGCGCGATCCGAGCTTCTCCATCGTCACCTCGAGCCGGAGCGTGTCGCCCGGGGAGACGACCCGCTTGAAGCGGACCTCGTCGATCCCGGCAAAGAGCCCGATCCGGTCGCCGAAGCCGGGTTGCTTCGCGACGTACACCGCCATCGTCTGGGCGAGCGCCTCGACCTGGAACACGCCGGGCATGACCGGCAGCCCGGGAAAGTGGCCCTGGAAGAACCACTCATTGGCGGTCACGCCCTTGATCCCGACGATCCGCTTGGCCTCCGGGTCGTACTCGATGATCCGGTCGACCATGAGGATCGGCCAGCGGTGCGGGATGAGCTTCTCGATCTCGGCCGTGGTGTGAACGACTCCGGGGGTGGCGGGGGCGGCCGGGGCTTCCATCTGGTCCGTCACGCTGTCACGCCCGCGACGCCGCCGCGAGGAAGGCGGCGCTCCCGACCCGGTCGAGCAGGTTCGTCGTCATCCGGCCCTCGAGGAACGGCTCCGACGCAAGGATTGCCTGGTGGATCGGCACGTTCGTGACGATTCCGTCGATCAGCAGCTCGTCGAGCGCGCCCCTGGCGCGGGCAATCGCGGTCGGCCGGTCCGGCCCCCATACGATGAGCTTGCCGAGGAGCGAATCGTAGAACGGCGGGACCTCGTAGCCCGCGTACACGTGCGAGTCCATCCGGATTCCCGGCCCGCCCGGGAAGAGACAGCGCTCGATGAGGCCGGCGGCGGGCCGGAAATCGTTCGCCGGGTCCTCCGCGTTGATCCGGAACTCGATCGCGTGGCCCCGGATCTCGACGTCCGCCTGGCTGAACCCGAGTGGCTCGCCGGCCGCGATCCGGATCTGGGTGGCGACGAGGTCGATCCCGGTCAGGAGCTCCGTCACCGGATGCTCCACCTGGATCCGGCAGTTGATCTCGATGAAGAACGCATTTCCGTCGCGATCGACGAGGAATTCGAGCGTGCCGATGTTCTCGTAGCCGGCCGCGACGACCGCCCGGACTGCCGTCTCGTTCAGCGCGGCCCGGGCGGCCTCGGACAGGGCGGGGGTGGGGGCCTCCTCGACGATCTTCTGGTGACGCCGCTGGACGGAGCAGTCGCGCTCGCCGAGGTGGACGCCGTGACCGTACCGGTCGACCGCCACCTGGACCTCGACGTGGCGGTTTTCCTCGAGCCACTTCTCGAGATAGAGCGAGTCGTCGCCGAAAGCGGCCTTGGCCTCCGAGCGGCAGACCTTGATCGCCGACTCGAGCTCGCGCGGCGAGCGGACCATCCGCATGCCCTTGCCGCCGCCTCCGGCCGAGGGCTTGATGAGCACGGGGTAGCCGATCCGCTCGGCTTCCTCGAGCGAATGGATGTCGTCGCGCAGCAGGCCTCGCGAGCCGGGGATCGTCGGCAGCCCGTGATTCGCGAGGAGGCGGCGGGTCCCCTCCTTGCTCCCGAACCGCTCGAGGACAGGGGACGGCGGCCCGATGAACGTCAGGTCGTGGGCGCGGACGACCTCGGCGAAGCCCTCGTCCTCGGACAGGAAGCCGTAGCCGGGGTGAATCGCGTCGCAGCCGGTGATGATCGCCGCCGACATGACCGCCGGCGCGGACAGGTACGAACGCTTCGCGTCCGCCGGCCCGATGCAGATTGCCTCGTCCGCCAGCTGGACCGGCAATGACTCTCGGTCCGCCTCGCTGTAGGCGACGACGGCCTCGACACCGAGCTCGCGGCAGGCACGCAGGACCCGGAGCGCGATCTCGCCCCGGTTCGCGATGAGGATCTTGCGGAACATCAGCCGCTCGCCGGCCCGGAGCCGGCGTCGGCCGACGGGCCCGCGGCGGGTGCGGTCACCAGCTCGATGACGATGAGCTCCTGCCCGTACTCGACGGCTTCGCCGGCCTCGACGAGGCTCTCCCCGACGACGCCGTCGACGGGGGCGATGATCTCCTGCGGGATGCCGAGCACGTCGACGACGCCGATGGGATCCCCGGACCGGACGCGGGCTCCGGAGCCGGCCTGCTTCCGGGGCCGGAAGATCCCGACGGCCGGCGAGGTCGCGACCGTCCGGTGCAGGTCCGGGTCGTCGCGCCGCCGGCCGCCCTCGGCCGGCTCGGCCGGCGTCCCGGAGACCGGTGACGATGCTCCCGGCGGACCGCTGCCGTTCGTCGAGTGGGCGGCGTCGGCGACGGCCGCGCCGGCCGGACGCGAGGGTCGGTGGCCTTCGAGGGCGCCAGGGGCGTGGCCGTGGCCGGCGTGGCCGGGCTGCGCCCGCGATGCTCGATCCGACGCCCGGCGCCCGAGGTTGGGCCCGACGCCGGGCCGGCGCAAGCGGACTTTCCAGGGTCCCTCGCGGACTTCGAGCTCGCCGAGACCCGATGCGCCGAGCTTCGCGACGAGGGCGGGCAGGAGCTCGCCGGCGAGGCGGTCGATCGCGGCGTGATCCGCCGCCCGCTGGGCGCCCGTGCGGTCTGCGCTCGTGCGGCGCTCGGCCTTGCGCCGTTCGGGCGTCGGCTCGGGCACTGGTCAGACCTCCTCGCGCGCAGGCGGCTCGTCGCGCCCGCGCCCCGGTCCGGGGAGCTGGACGCGAGCCCAGCGGTCCGGGTCGAGCAGGTTGCGCAGTCGGTCGGCGAAACCGGGCCGTTCCGGCGGCGCGACTGTGGGCTGGGCGACCTCAGTGTAGGCCCCCAGGTTGCGGTAGCGCCGGTAGCGTTCCTCGACGAGCAGGTCGATCGGGACGAGTGCGAGCGCGTCGAGCCGCTCGGCGATGACCGTCCGCAGGCGGCGGGCGGTCTCCGCGTGGTCGGTGTGGGCCCCCTCGCCCGGCTCGGGGACGACGATGTCGACGACCCCGAGGGCCTCCTGGTCGGCGGCGGTCATCTTCATCGCCAGGGCGGCGGTCGGCGCCTCGTCGGCAGTTCGCCACAGGATCGCCGCGCTGCCCTCCGGGCTGATGACCGAGTAGACGGCGTTCTCGAGGGCGATCACCACGTCGCCGACCGCGATCGCCAGCGCGCCGCCGGAGCCGCCCTCACCGGTGATCACCGCGACGATCGGCGTCCGCAGGCGGGTCATCAGGCCGACCGAGCGGGCGATCGCCTCGGCGATTCCACGCTCCTCCGATTCGGGGCCCGGGTGGGCGCCCGGCACGTCGACGAACGTGACGACCGGCAGCCCGAACCGCTCGGCGAGCTCCATCGCCCGCATCGCCTTCCGGTAGCCCTCCGGGTGGGGCATCCCGAAGTTGCGCCGGATGTTCTCGTCGGTGTCCGCGCCCTTCTGCTGGCCGACGATCACGACGCGGCGGCCGGCGATCCGGGCGAAGCCGGCGACCATCGCTGGATCGTCCCCGAACGTGCGATCGCCGTGGATCTCGATGAACTCGTCGGCGAGGCCGGCGAGCAGCTCGAGCGTCCGGGGGCGGCGGATGTTGCGGGCCACCTGGACGCGGGCCCAGGCAGCCGCCTTCGGGTCGGTCGGCGTTTCGGTGGCCGTCGCGGCGGGCTCGCGGCGGCCCCGGAGCCGGTCAACCACGGTCCGCCTCCGCCCGCGCCGCCCGGCCACGCCCGTTCGGCTCGGGTTCCGGCTCGGGGCTCACCTTGTCGGCGAGTGACGACAGGAACGACAGCGTCCGGAACATCGGGCTCACCGGGCCCACGGCTCCGTCGGTCTCGTCGATCGGACGGGGAACGACGTAGCGCAGGAGGAGGGCGAGCTCGGCGCGCAGGTCCGTGCGGTGGACGACCCGGTCGACGAACCCGTGGGCGAAGAGGAACTCCGCCCGCTGGAACCCTTCGGGCAGCTCCTGGGCAATCGTGCCCGCGGTGACGCGGGCGCCGGCAAACCCGATGAGCGCGTTCGGCTCGGCGATGTTGACGTCCCCGATCGCCGCGAAGCTCGCAAACACGCCGCCGGTCGTCGGGTCGCTGAGGATGGAGATGAACGGCACGCCTGCCGCCCGGAGGCGCTCGATCGCGCCGATGGTCTTCGCGAGCTGCATGAGCGCGAGGGTCCCCTCCTGCATCCGGGCCCCGCCGGACGCGGAGACGATGATCAGCGGGATGCGCTCCGTGGTCGCGGCCTCGGCCGCTCGGGCGACCTTCTCCCCCACGACCGCGCCCATCGAGCCGCCCATGAACCCGAAGTCCATGACGCAGATCGCGACCGGGCGGCCCTCGATCGAGCCGGTCCCCCAGATCGCGGCGTCCCGCATCCCGGTCGCGAGCTGAGCGGCCGCGACGCGGTCCGGGTACGACTTCTGGTCGACGAACTCGAGCGGGTCGAGCGACTGGAGCCCGGCGTCGCGCTCGCGGAACGAGCCGTGGTCGATGAGGTGCTCGAGCCGCATCGCGGCCGAGAGCCGGAAGTGGTGGCCGCACGATGGGCAGACCCGGAGGATCTTGTCGAGCTGCTTGTTGAACAGCATCTCCACGCACGAGGGGCACTTCGTCCACAGGTCGGGCGGGTACGCGTCCTTGCGCGGTCGGAACGAGGGCAGCTTGATCGGCATCAGTCGGCTCGCTGGCGGAGGGTCGTCCGCACGCGTTCGGCGTGGATGGCGCGGACCGCCCGGGCCATCGGCGAGCGGGCGGGATGCGTGCGGCGCCAGGCGACGAACGCCGCGCCGGCGATCGAGAGGGCGGCGGATGTCAGGGCGCCGCCGATGAGCAGGGGGCGGGAGCGCGCGGTGGTGTCGTCGCTGTCGCTCGGGTCCGCGAGGGGATCGAAGTCTCCCTGGTCCCGGTCCACCTGCCGGATCGCGACGGTCGCTGCTCCCCCGCCGGCGGCGGGCGCGAGGCGCATCGATCGAGCGACGTCGCTCAGCCGGCCGGCGAGGCGCTCCTCGAACCGGAACGAGGGGTGGACACGGATGAGATTGCGGCGCAGGCGAGTGGCGGCGTCGCGGACACTCCGATCGAGGGACGCGTCCGCGGGTGCGTCGGCGGCCCTCCGGTCGTCCGCGGCCAGGAGCGACTCGAGGTAGCCGTCGGTGAGGAGCGCGTCCGCCTCGGCGGCGTCGCGGCCGGGGAGCGTCATTTCGATTCTCCGCGCGGATCGCGGCCGAGCTCGCGGCCCACGGACCGGAGCGCCCGGTGGATCAGCACCCGGACCGCGCCCTCGGAACGGCCGAGGATCCCCGCGATCTCCGTGGTCGACATCTCCTCGACGAACCGGAGGACGATTGCCCGGCGGCGATCGGCGGGCAGGCGGCCCACGGCTCGCCACGCCTCGGCGGCCTCGTCGCGCAGTGCCGCCGTGCCTTCCACGTCCATGGGATCCGCGACGACGGCGGCGGCCTCGAGCGGGAGCGTCGGCCGGCGCCGCTTCTGGCGGCGCTGGTTGGCAACGACGTTACGGGCGATCCGGAACAGCCAGATCCGGAACGTGGAAGCCTCCGGTCCATCCTCCGGGCGCGCGCGCTCCTCGAAACCGGTCAGGCCCGTGAGAGCGGACAGGAACGTCCGTTCCGTGGCGTCTTCGGCCTCGTGATGGTCGCCGAGCTCATAGACCGCGAAGTTGTACACCTGGGCG
>CAZVGO010000029.1:0-8508 GCA_964626755.1 uncultured Anaerolineaceae bacterium
CGACGGCGGGATGATCACGACGGCGACCGACCTCGCGCGCCTGGTCGATGCCCTCCTCGGCGGGAAGCTCCTCTCCCCTCCCCTGCTGGCCGCGATGACCTCGCCGCAGGGACCGGATTCGAAAGATCTCGAACAGTACGGCTACGGGCTCGAGCTCGTCGTCGAGGACGGGGCCGTGACGATCCTCGGCCACGGCGGCGCGGATCCGGGCGTGTCGACGATGGTCTCGCACCACGTTGTTGCGGGCACAACGATCGTCGTGCTTTGCAACCAGGATCGCGGCTCGTGGGCGGCGGTGAAGCAGATCACGAAGGAGCTCGGGTTGACCGACCCTCGCGATGTCGCGGAGGCGCAGGGCTGATCGGCCCTCTGGTGGTAGTCAGTGTCCGCGACCGCTCAATAGCGTGCCAGTCAGCACTTACCCGATAGACGATCGCGTCAGCCGTCGCGACTTTCTCGATTCTCTTTAGAAAGTACCAATCGGGCGGTTGCGAAATGTCGTGCCATGACGATAGCCGGCACACGAGAGTGTCCGTTTCCCGGAGATCAGCGTATCGATCCTCGCCAACGCTCCGTCTGCGTCTGCCGTAGAAGGGGTTCTTCACGACCAGGCCGCGCACGACACCGGGTTCTGCAGTCGACACAATCAAATCGAGAACACGCAACCGCGCGTTAGCGTCAACGCCAAATCCGCGCACCCGGCTGAACTCGTCGGCGAGCGACCTAAAGTACGCCTCGTCGTCCAAGTCGTACGTGGCAACCAGGTTGCGGTACGGCGCGGTGTCAATCGGGACGCCAGCTATCTGCGACGAGAGGTCCGCTCTCCATACGCGAAGCCCAGGTTGATTCGCCGCAAGGTCCAGTTTCAGTGTGTACATGCCGCCTGGGCACATATCGAAGTAGATAGCTTCTTCGGAGTGGTGCGGGCGGGGGATTCCAATGTATCGGAGGTCCCGAGCGCGCAGGGCGGCACTGAATGGGATCAATCCAAAGCCATGCCAGGACGCCTTCAACTGGTGAATTGCGAAACGTCCCGCGCCGCTGATCCATCCGAACCTTCGAAGGTTCTCAAACAGGCTGAGAAGCTCCGCTTCCGACTCGATGGGCAACGATAGGTCGAAGCCCACGCCTCGTCCCTGTGCCGTTGTCCATTCGACGTCCGGTAGCTCGTCGACGAAGATCGGCACTCCGAATCCACCGCGCGCGGTGATCCACTCCACGGCGCCGGCCGTCGACGAGGCGAAACGGCTGTGAGGTTCGGGTACTCGCTCGGATTCGAGTCGACGGTCGCTGCTCGACGAATGGTTTCCAACCAGAACTCGACCATCGCGGATCAGCGCACGCTTCTTGCGCCGGAGAAGGGCGGAGAGCTGGACTTCGCCGTGGCTCAGCCTTCGCAGCTCATCTCCATCGACGAGCAGGATCAGGCGGGTTCGCCGGTCGGCGGCCTCCGCTAGCGCCGGTGCTGTAAATCCCGACTTGCTGAAGTAGAGGCCAACAACGTCAGAGGCGGTTCGCTCGAGTCGAGCGCGGAGCCCATCGATCGCATCCGAACCGGCGGGCTTCGCTCGGTAACGCGCCTCCACCAAATACTCGTCGTCGCGTGCCGCGAATAGGTCGGTCTCTCGAGGGGCAGCGGTATGCGGGCGTCGGTCGACCTCGTACCCGTGGGCTTCAAGCATTCGCAATGCCAGCCGCTCGAAAGCGTGCCCACGCGCCGCCGCGTTCCGCTCGCCCGGGAGCGCATCAAATGCCGCGCCCAGCTCTTGGAAGGTCTCTGGCCTCGCTGTCACCTCGCGTCCGCTCCGGGGCTGTCAGTCTTCATGTTCGTGGCCTCACATTTCGCGCTGCGTGGCCTATCTAGCACACCGTGGCGGCGCCGGCACGCGACGGTCTTAAGGACGACGAACGCCAGGCGATGGAACATCGCTCCGGGGTCGCGGCCGGAACCTACGCTTGACTACTCCCGCCGTTGTGGTCAGACGGACGCTCGTCCCCAGTCGTCGCTGAGCGCCATGATCGCCACGAAGCCAACAAGAATGAGGATGCCCACTAGTTCCTTCATGTCTTGTTCCGCAGCCTTCCGCTGGACGAATTGGGCCAACGTTTGGACTGCCTGCCCGGGGTTTTCAGAATCAAAAGAGACAAATTCTCTTCCGGCTAGCATTCCGAGGCGGCGGGTATCCGACCGCTTCTCGACCATTGGGATGACGAGCTTGTCCCGGAGGGCGAAGCCGATCTCCTGGTTGACGTACGCAGAGACCTCGCTGTCCTTGGTGTATAGGACGACGATTGCGTCGGATGCCTTCAGTTCCCTCTGGAGCTTTGCGGCAAGCACGGACCCCAACTGGATGTCGTCCTCAGCTAGGTACACGGACGCCTTGCCCGTCGCTTCTACCTCGGTCTTTACCAATCGCCCCAAGTCGGTATCTCGGGAACTATGGCTAAGGAAGACCTTGTAGCCCATCCCCCTCAGCCCGGAGTCCCGGCCAGGATTGCGGCCGGCTCGGCGTCTGCCACGGGATCGCGCCACTGGTCCGGGACCACGATCCGCGCTTCCATGTTGGCGTGCTCCGCGAGGAGGAACAGGAGATTGGCACCAGAGAGCAGCTCAATCGGTTTGCCCTCGGCGAATTGGAAGGCGGCGGAGCCGTAACCGCTCGTCGTGACGAGGATTCCTTTGCTCGCACCCTCGTTCTGCATCGTCCCGAAGAGGTCGCGCACGGCCGATACCCCCACCGTGTTCTTGTACCGCTTGGCTTGGATAACAACCTTCCCCCCGAATATTGGTCGCGGGTCGTAGGCAACGCAGTCGACGCCGCCATCTCGGGACGCCTGAGTGAGGCGGGCCTCCAAGCCCATCCTCGTGAACAAGTTGGTGATGAGGGATTCGAACTCCGCGGGAGATAGCTCCATCAGGTTGGGACGCTGATCTAGCTGGGATAGGACGTCTGCCTCGGTGATGAACCGCGGATCGACCATCTTCAGTTCAAGCACCGGGCGCACGGGAGCGAGCTCTGCAGGACTTGGAGACATGGCCGCAGCCAGCCCCTTGAGGCACGCAGCGGGATCAACGGCCGCCAGATTGATGCCTTGGAAGACCGACGCCGTTGTCCGGACCGAGAGGATGCACGGCACGTGTCTAGCCCCCGTCGCGCGATCGATCGTGTCGACGAGGCAGTTCAGCGCGACAGTCTCAACATGGCCTCGCCGGTCGGCCTCGAAGATCTCGTGGAGGACGCGAAGGGCTGCCTGGCAGACGACGCTTGAGTACAAAGCGCGTCGCTTGGCCGCAGGCTCGGCGACCGGCTCGATGAGGTCGCGAGCCTTGATGTACCGATGTGACTTGGCCTCCGGTACTACGGACCAGTCCGGAAGCATGTAGTCGACCCCGAGTAGCTTGCTTCCCGAGTCGTATGCGAGCAGAAACTGGTGTGGAAAGCCATCGGGCCACGATGAGCCTGCGAGGACCATGTCGAAGTAGGTGCGGACAGCCTCGGCTTGACCCGCCTCTAGCTGGGCCTTCCACTGGTCGATCTGAGCGTTCTGTGCCGCGGCTCGAGCCTCGACCGCCGCTATCTCGGTCTCGTACGCCTCCCGAGCCGCCGCAAGGGCCTGAAGCCTCGAGCCCTCGGCTGCCTCCCAGCTGGCCACGTCCTGTGTTTGGGTCTGGTGTCGAGCCTCGACCTGGCGCTCATGCCGAGCCTTCGCTCCGGGAAGGAGTCGCTGGGTAAAGGTCATAGGGGTGACTTCATACGCCGCTGGATCGGGGCGCGGTTGCGCCACCGCAAGAGGTCCTGGATCGAATGGTCCGATGTTGGCCGCCTGCTTGAGCCGATCGAGGTCGAGGTGATCGTCGACCTCCAGCGTGGCCTCCAGCACCCGCTCGAGTAACTCGCGATGAGAGGCTAGCTCCGCATCTAGCGCTTCAACTTCCTGTTCCCGTGCTTCCAGGTAGAGTCGGCGGCGCTCCCGTTCATCGGCAACGCGTGCTCGGTCGGCCGCGCGGTCTGCCCGCTCCCTCGCCTTTGTTGCCTGGAGCTGTGCGCGCGCCTCGGCCTGCTTCTGCCGTTCGTACTCGCGGCTGGCTTGTGCCATCGCCGCGAGGAAACCCCTGCGCCGTGCCATGGCCGCCTCCCCAGAAACGTCAACTTCGCCTATCAGTATCGTTCGTCGGGTCAACTACCGTGCAACTTGTGGTTCGGTGGCCTCCTCGGTTACCCGCCCGGCTTCGCCAGAGAGGTGAGCCTGGCCTCGCGGTCGAACAGGCTCGGCTTGGGCGCGGGCGTCGGGCGAGGGCGGGTTCGACCCTGGGTCACCGAGGTCGCCGGCGCCTCCTGCCGTTCGCGACGCCGCGCGCAACGGCACAAATCACGATCACCTGCCGCCATGGGCCGACATGAGGCATGAACGCCGACGCCCTTCGCCAATGGTTCGACGAGCGAGTCGCCACCCACGAGTTCAGCGGCGTCCCGCTCGTCTGGCGCGACCGCGCTCCCCTCTTCCAGTACGCAGGGGGCATCGCCCACCGCGGGCACGGCGTCCCGATCACGACCGAGACCCGTTTCGGGGTCGCCTCGGTCACGAAGATGGTCACCGCGGCGACGGCGCTCCGCCTCGTCGATCGCGGAGAGCTCCGGCTCGACCAGCCGCTGATCGAGATCCTGCCGCCCGACCACCGGACCAGGGCCATGACGGTGAAGCACACGCTCCACCATCTCCTGTCGCACACCTCGGGGCTCCGGAACTACCACGACGACGCGGCCCAGACGTGGGACTCGTTCGTCGGGGCCCTCGATCGGATCCCGGGGAGCAAGGCCCGGCGGCCGGCCGACATGCTGGCCCTCTTCGCCGACCTGCCCGCCGAGCGGCCACCCGGCGAGAAGTACTCATACGCGGACGCGAACACGATCGAGGGCGCGGCCCGCGCCGGCTCAGCGCAAGGCTAGTTGCGGGCTGTCAGTTCGTGGTGTCTGGGTCGTAGAGCTCGCCGTCGGACGCGATGCTGCCGTCGCCGCTGCCGCCCACCACCAGCACCGTGCCATCGGCGAGCAGCGTGGCCGTGTGCTCCGTACGGGACCTGCCCATGCTCTCGGTGGCGGTCCACGAGCCGCTGGCGGGGTCGTACAGCTCGGCGGAGGCCAGGAACCTGTTGTTGCCGAGGCCGCCCGCGACCAGCACCTGGCCATCGGCGAGCAGCGTGGCTGTGAAGGAGTCGCGGGCCTCGACCAGGCTCCCGGTGGCGGTCCAGGACCCAGTCGTGGGGTCGTAGAGCGGGCCGCCCGCCACGAGCACCCTGCCGTCGCGCAGGAGCGTCGCCGTGTGCCCGCCGCGGCCGCCGTCCATGACGCCGGTGTCGGTCCAGGACCCACTGCTCGGGTCATACAGCTCGGCCGAGGTCAGCGGGT
Source organism: uncultured Anaerolineaceae bacterium (assembly GCA_964626755.1). Classification (GTDB taxonomy): domain Bacteria; phylum Chloroflexota; class Limnocylindria; order Limnocylindrales; family CSP1-4; genus JACDAV01. The sequence continues at coordinate 5,409 of CAZVGO010000029.1, forward strand.
CGCCGCCGCCAGGGTATCCGCCCGTCACGAGCACCCTGCCATCCGGCAATAGCGTGGCCGTGTGACCGTACCGAGCGTGGTTCATCGGCCGGCTGGCGGTCCAGGAACCGCTGCTCGGGTCGTACAGCTCGGCGGATCCGAGGGCCGATGGGTCCATGGTCAGGATGCCGAAGCCGCCGGTCACGAGCACTTTGCCATCGGGTAGCAGCGTTGCCGTGTGGCCCCGGCGGGCGTCGCCCATCTCACCGATGGGGATCCACGAGAAGCTGCCCGGGTCGTACAGCTCGGCGGAGGCCAGGATAACGGGCCCGACGGAGTCCCCCGGGTTGGGGCCGAGGTCGGGGCTGGCGAGGCCACCCGTGATGAGCACCGTTCCGTCGGGCAGCAGCGTGGCCGTGTGACCGATCCGGGCCTTGACCAGTCCCCCGGCGTTGATCCAGGCCCGGCGGGCGGGGTCCCAAAGTTCCGCAATACTCGCCAAGCCGCCGCCATCGCCGCTGCCGCCCGCCACGAGCACCCTGCCGTCGCGCAGGAGCGTGGCCGTGTGCGAGTCGCGGGGCGTGGCCAGTTGCTGGGTGGTGGTCCAACTCGCCGGCGCGCGGGGCGCCGCGCTCTGTCGAGGTGGCTCGGACCCGCTGGTGGGGGTCGGCGATGTCGGCGCGATCGTGCATCCGCTGACCGCGAGCAGCAAGGCGGCGCCAGTCAGTCCGCACGCCAACCAGCACCTGCCCCTCGGCCATCGAATCACGCGCCCAGATTATCCCTTCACCTTGCCGCGGCCAACCTCGGTCCCTAGGCCGTCACAATTGGGTCATAGAAGCCGACGCCCCTTCGCCAATGGTTCGACGAGCGAGTCGCGACTGCCCCCGCAGGTCCCTATAGGGGTCAGAATCCGCGGCGGCTCAATCGCCGCGCGGCGTGCCGACCCAGACGACAAATCCCCTTTCAACTTCTTCGTCCGGAGCTGCTTGGTTCGGAACGAACGCGATGAGCTTGTCCGGCAGGGCGACGAGGGCGGTGGTCTCGGGAATGCCCTCGCCGAGGCGCCGCCACTCGATGCCGTCGGAGCTGGTCCACAGGCTCGGGTCGGCGCCGAAATCTTCGGCTCCGGGTGCCCCGTGGAGGAGGGCCACGAGGCCATCGACGCCGGCCGCGAGGGTCTCGGGCGACAGCACCGGGAGCGTGTCCTCGCGCTCCTGCCACTGAACCCAGTCGGGCGACGTCCAGACGAGCTCCGTCCGTCCGCATACGTCGGCGATCGGTGGTCCGAGGGCGGCGACCCGGCCATCCAGGCCGGCACACTCACCCGGTACCGGGATGTCGACGGAGCCGGCAACGTACACGCCGCCGGCATGCGGTACGGCCCAATGCAGCGTCACGCTCCGGTCGGGGCCGGTGAACGCGGACGCCCGACCGGCGACGTCCACGAGTCCGCCGCTCCCCCATCGCCAGAGGAGGCCGTCCCAGTTCCCCTGGGCGCCGAAGGCCCCGACGATCACGAGGCCGTCAGCGGTCCGGGCGACGTCGCTGAGCCCGTACTGACCCGGCTGGGCTGGACCGTGAATGGCTCGCCAGTCGGACCCATCACTCACGAACACGACCGGCGCGCCCGCAACGACCCCCACCGTCACGAGGCCACCGGTCGAGGGAAAGACCAGGCCAGGTGGCTGAACGGGCGCGTCCACGATCGTCCACTGGCCACCATCGACTGACGACGCCATCTCGGTCGGGCCACCCGTGCCGCCGAGGGTCGCGAAGCCTTCGGCCGAGACACTCACGTGCCGGAGGTAGAAGGGCTCACCGCCCGGGAGCCGCGGTTCGTGGCGACGCCAGCCCAGCCCGCCGTCCCAGGTCCAGACGATCGCGATCACCCGCCTCCCCGGCGGGCCGACCCCGTCCTCCGAGTCCTTCTCGCCCCAGGCGACGACCCGTGAGCCGTCCGTGTCGGCCCCGCCGAACCGCACGTCCGGGTCGTCGAACGGCGCGCCCTCGAGGCGGGTCCAGGTCACCCGTGCCCATCGCTCGGGCGGCGCGTCGGGCGACGCCGGCGTTGGGGCGGCGGTCTCGCGTGCGGCCTGCGTCGGGACCGGACGCGTTGGGTCGGGCCAGCCCCCGGCGATCGCCAGGGCCACCGCGACGAGCGCCACGGCAGCCGCGAGTGCCAATCGAGCGCGCACGGACAACGGTTACGGCGCGACGACGAGACTGGCCATGGTTCCTCCTCCTGGGCGCTCCCGATTGTAGGCCGCCCTCAACCGCGCCTCGGAAACGTATGGTTGCACCATGAGTCGAAGCGGAGCTGCGATCGGGAGCTTGGTCACCGTTCGGACGTGGCTCGACGAGCGAGTGGCGAGTCACGAGTTCAGCGGCGTCGCGCTCGCGTGGCGCGACGGCGCTCCCCTACTCCAGTTCGCCGGCGGCATCGCCCACCGCGGCCATCAGGCCCCGATCACGACCGAGACTCGCTTCGGGGTTGCCTCGGTCACGAAGATGGTCACCGCGGCGACGGCGCTCCGGCTCGTCGATCGGGGCGCGCTCCGGCTCGACCAGCCGCTGATCGAGATCCTGCCGCCCGGGCACCGCACGAGGGCCATGACGGCCGAGCACACGCTCCACCATCTCCTGTCGCACACCTCGGGGCTCCCGAACTACCACGACGACGCGGCCCAGACGTGGGACTCGTTCGTCGGGGCCCTCGATCGGATCCCGGGCAACAAGGCCCGGCGGCCGGTCGACATGCTGCCCCTCTTCGCCGACCTGCCAGCCGAGCGCCCGCCCGGCGAGAAGCACCTGTACGCCGACGCGAACTTCATCCTCGCAGGGCTCGTCATCGAGGCCGCGACCGGCAAGTCGTTCTACGACGTCGCGACCGAGGAGGTCCTCCGACCCGCCGGCATGGCCGACACGGCGTTCGAGGAGCTCGACCAGGACCCGCCGCGGTACGCGACCGGCTACCTCCACGCCGACGGCCCGCCCGACACGTGGCGATCGAACGTCTTCAGCCTCACCGGCAGGGGGATGCCCGACGGCGGGATGATCACGACGGCGACCGACCTCGCGCGCCTGGTCGATGCCCTCCTCGGCGGGAAGCTCCTCTCCC
>CAZVGO010000030.1:0-52093 GCA_964626755.1 uncultured Anaerolineaceae bacterium
ATCACCTACGAGTTCGCCTTCGTGGCCCCCTCCAATACCGGCATCCCCAGCGGCGCCGACCTCAACAACGACGGTCAGGTCGGCGGGCCTGACGACGCGTTCGGGTTCGGCTTCTTCCCGGGCCAGTTCGGGATGGCCGTCTACTCGATGTACCCGATCGACCCGACGGGGATCCGGACGTTCCAGAAGTTCCTCTGGAAGGACATGCCCGGGGCGATGCTGCCCGACGACCCGGCCACCGCCGCGCCTGCGGACTGGTACTCGCCGGCCGAGCTGGACGTCTTCCGGCTCTCCTCGAAGAGCCACTGGGACTTGCCGGTCGTGATCGGCGGCAAGGCCGTCCACTTCCTTACCAGCCATCCGACACCGCCCGTCTTCGACGGACCGGAGGATCGCAATGGCACCCGCAACTTCGACGAGATTCGGTTCTGGGCCGACTACATCACGCCCGGCCGCGGCGGCTACATCTACGACGACTCCGGCAAGCGCGGCGGCCTGAAGCGGAACTCGTTGTTCGTGATCGCGGGTGACCAGAACTCCGATCCGCTCGACGGCGACAGCATTCCGGGCGCGATCCAGCAGCTCATCGAGCATCGCCTGGTGAACACGACGCTGACTCCGCGCAGCCCAGGGGCGGTCGAGCAGGCGGCGCTCCAGGGCGGCGCGAACACGACCCATCGAAGCAATCCGGCCTTCGACACGGCGGACTTCGCCGATACTGCGCCGGGCAATCTGCGAGCCGACTACGTGCTTCCACGGAAGAACATGAAGATCCTGCGGGGCGCCGTGTTCTGGCCGCTCATGACCGACTCCACGTTCACGCCGGTGGGCGTATTCCCATTCCCGAGCTCGGACCATCGGCTCGTGTGGATCGACGTGAAGGTGGCTCGCTGACCTGAACCGGGCCGAGAGCCCGCGCCGCAGGCGCGGGCTCTCGTCGCCCGACCGCTGCCATGAAACCGTTCCACTTCCTCGCCGACGCCCGGGCCGCCGTGCCCGGCAAGGAGCTGGCCGAGAAGGCCCGCCGGGCCGAATCGATCGGGTTCCATGCGCTGGTCGTCCCGGACCACCTGGTCGACCAGATGTCGCCGGTGCCGGCCATGACCGCGATCGCGGCCGCGACCGAGCGCCTCCGCGTTTCCGCGTTCGTCTTCAACAACGACCTGCGCCACCCGGCCGTGCTCGCCCAGGACCTCGCCAGCCTCGACCTCCTGAGCGATGGCCGGCTCGACGTCGCGATCGGGGCCGGCTGGAACAAGCCCGAGTACGACGCGATCGGGCTGCGGTTCGACCCCACGCCGGTCCGGCAGGCCCGCCTCGAGGAGGCGGTCGCGGTGCTCGAGGGCTGCTTCGCGGATGGGCCGTTCAGCTTCCGGGGCGAGCACTACACGATCACCGAGTACGACGGCCGCCCGAAGCCGGTTCAGAGGCCGCATCCTCCGTTCTTCATCGGCGGCGGTGGGCGCAGGACGCTATCGCTCGCCGGGCGGGAGGCGGACATCGTCGGCCTCGCCCCGCGGATCCGGAAGGACCGGAAGGTCGATGCGCGAAGCCTGACGTTCGAGGCGACGGTCGAAGAGATCGGCTGGGTCCGCGAGGCCGCCGGCGACCGGTTCGACCGCCTCGAGTTCAACGTCTACCCGTCGAGCTGGCCGATCACCGTGACCGACGACCTCCACGGAGAGGCACGCCGGGTGATCGACGACCTGAAGGAGCGAACCGGCGTCGAGCTGACGGAGGCGGAGGTCTTCGACTCGCCCCACATCTTCATCGGCTCGATCGATCGATTCGTCGAGAAGTTCCAGGGTCTCCGCGAGCGGCTCGGGATCAGCTCGTTCATGCTCGGCGAGATGGACGAGCTGGCGCCGGTCGTAGGGCGCCTGGCCGGGCGCTGACCGCAGCATCCTCCCGAACTTGCACCCACGGACCGCCAGGCGGGTAGCGCTCCAGGGTGCAAGAACGGGAGTTGCCGCAAAAGCATTCCTCGATCCCGGTCACCGGCTGGCTGGGCCCGCTGCGGTAGACTTCACGGCTCACAAGCCGGCCGCCTCACAAGGAGGTTCCCCCAGACCGATGTCCGCCGAGGACCTCCGCTCGAAGATCCGCGAGATCCCCGACTTCCCGAAGCCCGGGATCCTGTTCTACGACATCACGACCCTGCTGAAGGACGGCAAGTCCTTCAAGAAGGCGATCGATCTGATGCTCCAGCCGTACAGGAAGGAGAAGATCGACGTCGTCGTGGGGATGGAGTCCCGGGGCTTCATCTTCAGCGCGCCGATGGCGTACCAGCTCGACGCCGGCTTCGTGCCGGTCCGCAAGCTCGGCAAGCTTCCGGCCGAGACGATCACCGTCGAGTACGCCCTCGAGTACGGCTCGAACACGCTCGAGATCCACCGCGACGCCATCCAGCCCGGCCAGAAGGTCCTGATCGTCGACGACCTCCTGGCGACCGGCGGCACGGTGCGCGGCACGATCGAGCTGGTCGAGCGGCTGAAGGGCGAGGTCGTCGGCCTGGGGTTTCTGGTCGAGCTCGAGTTCCTCAAGGGCCGCGACCGCCTCGAGGGCCGCCGCGTGACGAGCGCGATCAAGTACTGATCGCGCGAGGAAAACCGTTGGCCGACCGATCCTCCGACTCCCCGCAGAATCGGCGCGAGATGCCGCCTGGCTCGATCCCGATCGGTGAGCTGCTCGGCCCGGCTGCCGAGCCGGAGCCCGTGGTCGCCGACACCACCCCCCCCACCGACGCGGCGCCCGAGCCGGAGCCCCCGCCCGAAGGCGCCGACCTCGCCCGCCGGCTGTTCTTCCGCCGCTTTGCCGGGGAGGTCGTCCAGACCGCCGCCACCGTCGTCGGCGCGGCCGCGGCACTCCAGCGCTCGTCGGCCGAGGCCGCGAGCGCGCTTCTCGGCCCCGACGGCGCGGCCGGAATGATGATCGCCGGCGGCCCCGACGCCGGCATCCACGCCCCGACCGGCTTCCGCACCCCGTTCCGCTTCGCGGCCGACGACCTCCTGCTCGTCGTCGACCAGCGCCGGCTGCCCGAGGAGCTCGTCGAGATCGAGATCCGGTCCGCCCCGGACGCGACCTGGGCGATCCGCCAGATGGTCGTCCGGGGCGCGCCGGCAATCGGCCAGGTGGCGGCGTTCGGACTCGCCCTCACGGCCGGGATCGCCCGCGACATGAAGCCGTATGCGCGCAGGGCGACGCTCCTCGGCGCGGCAAGGGCCCTCAAGAACTCGCGGCCCACCGCCGTCAACCTGCGCTGGGCGATCGACCGGCTGCTCGCCCGGTACGAGGCGTGGGGCGAGCTGTCGCCCGATGGCGAAGCGATTGCCGATGCTCTGCGCGATGAAGCCGAACAGATCGCCGAGGAGGCGACCACGGACCACGGTCGCCTCGCGGACTTCGGCCTGGCCGAACTCCCCACCCCGGCAGACCGACCGGTCCGCCTGCTGACCCACTGCAACACCGGGCCGCTCGCGTGCGGGCAGTTCGGCACCGCGCTCGGCGTCGTCCAGGCGGCCCACAACGCGGAGCGCCCGGTCCATGTCTGGGTCGACGAGACCCGACCGTACCTCCAGGGCGCGCGACTCACCGCCTGGGAGCTGGCCCAGGCGGGCGTCCCTCACACGCTCATCGCCGACGTCGCGGCGGGCCATCTCATCGCCACGGGCCAGGTCGACGCGATTCTCGTGGGGGCGGACCGGATCGCGGCCAACGGCGACACGGCGAACAAGGTGGGGACGTACGCACTGGCCGTCGTCGCCGCCCGGCACGGAGTCCCGTTCCTCGTCTGTGCGCCGCTCAGCTCCGTGGACGCCGAGACACCGGACGGCGGGGCGATCCCGATCGAGGAGCGCAAGGCGGATGAGATCCTCTACGTCCGAGGCCAGGCGATCGCCCCGCCCGGGACCGACGCCTTCAACCCCGCGTTCGACGTTACGCCGGCCGAGCTGATCACCGCGATCGTCACCGAGGAGGGCGCGTTGCGCCGGCCGTTCGGCCCGGCGATCGAAGCGGCCCTCGTTCGGTCCCGGAAGCGACGGGCGGCAGCGGCGCGGGCGGCGGCCGAGGCGAAATGGGCGGCCGATGAGCAGGCGGCGGCCGACGAGCATGCAAGGATCGGCGCCTGATGGCAGCGGTCGCGATCCCGCGCCGGGAACGGGCGGTCGAGGCGCGCACGACGACCGACCGGGGGCTCCTCCGCGACTTCCTCGAGCGGGACCGCCTCTTTGCGGCCTACGCGATCTGCGACCTCGAGGACCGGGAGTTCGCCAGGACCCGCTGGGGGGTCGCATACGCCGGTGGGGCGGTCGTGGCGATCGGGATGGAGTACTCGGGCCTCACCCCACAGCCGCTGTTCGTCATCGGCCGGGCCGACGGGATCGAGGCGGTCCTGCGCGACATCCTGCGGCCGCGGGCGGCGTACGTGGCTGCCCGGGTCGAGTCGATGCCCGCGGTCGAGGCCCACTACCGGGTCGATCCAGGACCCCAGATGGTTCGGATGTGGGTAGATCGAACGACGTTCCGGCCGTTCGCCGCGACCGCGTCACGCCTCGAACCGGTCGAGAGTGGGGAGCTGAATCGGCTCTACCAGCTCGGGTTCGCCTCGTGGCTGCCGGCGTCGGCGATCAGCGAGGGCGTGTACTACGGCATCCGGATCGGCGGCCGGCTGATCGCGGCAGCCGGCACGCACGTGGTCTCGCCGACCGCCCGGCTCGGCGTCGTCGGCAACGTCCTCACCCACATCGACCACCGCGGGCGCGGCTACGCGACCGCCGTCACCGGCGCCGTGACGGAGGAGCTCCTGCGCACCTGCGATGAGGTCGTCCTCAACGTCCGCGCCGACAACCCCCCGGCTCTCCAGGCGTATCGGAGGCTCGGCTACGCCGAGCTCGTCCGGTTCGAGGAGCGCCTCGTCCACCGCCTCGGTACGCCGTGGTCGCAGATCGCGGCCCCGCTCCGCCGGCTGCTCACGTCCCGCAAGGAGAACAGACTTCGATGACGACACCTGCCGCCGGCGCCCGGACAGCTCCGGCCCGCGCCGGGCTGCCGGCCCACGACGTGACCGACCTGGGCCTCGCGGCCGAGGGCATCCGGAGGATCGAGTGGGCCGAGCGCGAGATGCCCGTCCTGCGCCTCATCCGCGAGCGGTTCGAGCGTGAGCGGCCACTCGACGGGCTGCGGATCGGCGCCTGCCTCCACGTCACGACGGAGACGGCGAACCTCATGCGAACGCTGAAGGCCGGCGGGGCGCAGGTCGCGCTCGCGGCCTCGAACCCGTTGTCGACGAAGGACGACGTCGCGGCCGCGCTGGTAACCGAGTACGGAATCTCGACGTTCGCCCGACGGGGCGAGGACCGCGACACCTATTACGCTCACCTCAACGCCGTCGCCGACACCCGGCCGCAGATCACGATGGACGACGGCTGTGACCTCGTCTCACTCCTCCACAGCGACCGGCCCAACCAGGTCGAGGAGGTGCTCGCCGGGACAGAGGAGACGACCACCGGGGTCATCCGGCTCAAGGCGATGGCCGCCGACGGCGCGCTGCGCTTCCCGGTCGTCGCGGTCAACGAGGCCCAGACGAAGCACCTCTTCGACAACCGCTACGGGACCGGCCAGTCGACGGTCGACGGGATCGTCCGGGCGACGAACCTGCTGATCGCCGGCCGGAACGTCGTCATCGCCGGCTACGGCTGGGTCGGCAAGGGGATCGCGTCGCGGATGGACGGCCACGGCGCCCACGTCGCGATCATCGAGGTCGATCCGGTCCGCGCGCTCGAGGCGCTGATGGACGGGTTCGCGGTGATGACCGCGGCCCAGGCAGCCCCGTGGGCGGACCTGTTCGTCACCGCCACCGGCAACGTCAACGTGTTCCGCCGGGAGCACTTCGCCGCGATGAAGGACGGCGCGGTCATGGCCAACTCCGGGCACTTCGACGCGGAGCTCGATCTCAAGGCGCTGCGCGAGATGGCCGAGGGACACGTCCGCGAGGTTCGCGAGAACGTCCAGGAGTTCGATCTCGGCGGCAAGCGGGTCCACCTGATCGCCGAGGGCCGCCTCGTCAACCTCGGCGCGGCCGAGGGCCACCCGGCCGCGGTGATGGACATGAGCTTCGCCAACCAGGCGCTGGCCGCGGAGTACGTCGCGCTCCACCACGGCGAGCTCGAGGACAAGGTCTACGTCGTTCCGGAGGCGATCGACGCGGAAGTGGCCCGACTGAAGCTCGCGGCGATGGGCATCGAGCTCGACGCGATGACTCCCGAGCAGAAGGCCTACGTCGCGTCCTGGCAGCACGGGACCTGACCGTGGGGAGGATCGTCGCGCGGTACGGGGGCTGGCGCTCGCCGTTCCCGATCGAGCTCCTCGTCGCAGGCAAGGTTGGACTCCTCGAGTCGCAGTTCGACACCAACGGAAAGGCGATCGTGTGGCTCGAGGGCCGTCCGGAGGAGGACGGCCGCCAGGTGCTCGTGAGGTGGACCGAGGCTGACGGCGCTCGCGACATCAGCCCCGCCGGAATGAACGTCCGCGACCGCGTCCACGAGTACGGCGGCGCTTCGTATCTCGTCGCCGGCGACCTCGTCGTCGTGTCCGACTTCGCCACCGGGCGCCTCCATCGCGTGACAGAGGACCGGACGAGCGACCCGATCACGCCCGACGGCGCGTTCCGCTACGCCGACTACGAGCTGGACGAGCCGCGCGCACGGCTCATTGCGGTCCGCGAGGATCACTCCGGGTCCGGCGAGGCGGTCAACACGCTCGTGTCGATTCCGCTCAGTGGCTCCGGCGACGTCGAGGTCCTCGCGCAGGGGCGGACGTTCTACTCCTCGCCGCGCCTGTCACCGGACGGGAGCGAGCTCGCATTCCTCGCCTGGGACCACCCGAACCTGCCGTGGGACGGGACGGAGCTGTTCGTCGCGCCGATCGCCCCCGACGGCTCGCTCGGCCCACCGGAGCGCGTCGCCGGCTCTCCGACCGACTGGATCGCCCAGCCCGCCTGGTCGCCGTCGGGCGTGCTCCATTTCGTCGCGGAGCCCGACGGCTGGATGAACCTCCAGCGCGTCGGCGAGCGCGGGGTCGAGCCGGTGATCCGTCTCGAGGCCGAGTTCGCCTACCCGGACTGGCTGTTCGGCCTGCGGAACTATGCGTTCGCACCGGACGGCACGATCTATGCGATCGGTCGGAGCGACGGTGCTGACCGGCTGTACCGCATCCCGCCCGGCGGCCAGCCAGAGCCGCTCGACCTGCCGTTCACGGAGATGGGCGGGGTCGATGTCGCGGGCGATCGAGCGGTGCTCATGGGTGCCGGGCCGCGGAGCTTCATCGCGATCGTGCTCCTGGACCTGCGCGACGGGAGCCACGAGACGATCCGCCGCTCGTCGACGGCGGACGTCGAGCCGGACGAGATCGCTGTTCCCGAGGCGATCGTGTTCCCGACGACCGGCGGACGGACCGCCCATGGTCTCTTCTACCGGCCGACGAACTCGGCATTCGAGGGCCCGGCCGGCGAGCTGCCGCCGCTCATCGTCACGAGCCACGGCGGCCCGACGGCCCAGGCGTTCGGCGGGCTGTTTATCTCGACCCAGCTGTTCACGAGCCGTGGCTTCGCGGTGCTCGACGTCGATTACGGCGGGAGCACCGGATACGGGAAGGAGTACCGCAAGCGGCTCGAAGGGGAGTGGGGCGTCGTCGACGTCGACGACTGCGTCAACGGTGCACGCTGGCTCGCGGAGCGCGGCGACGTCGACGGCGAGCGACTGTCGATTCGGGGTGGCAGTGCGAGCGGGTACACGACGCTGTCCGCGCTCGCGTTCCGGGACGCCTTCGCGGCCGGGGTCAGCTACTTCGGGATCGGCGACCTCCTGGCGTTTGCCAAGGAGACCCACAAGTTCGAGTCGCGCTACCTCGACCGGCTCCTCGGCCCGCTCCCCGAGGCCATCGAGACATACCGCCAGCGGTCGCCCAACAATTTCGCCGGCCAGATCACCGCGGCCGTCCTTATTCTCCAGGGGCTCGAGGACCGGGTCGTCCCGCCGACCGAGGCCGAGCGAATCGTCGACGCCCTGTGGGAGCGCCGCATTCCCCACGCCTACATCGCGTTCGAAGGCGAGGACCACGGCTTCCGCAAGGCCGAGTCGCTGACCCGCTCGTTCGGGGCGGAGCTGTCGTTCCTCGCCCAGGTCTTCGGGTTCGAGCCGGCCGACGAGATCGAGCCGATCGAGGTCGTCAACCTCGACGCTGCCCGTCGCGGGGCGCGAGCCGGGAGCTGACAGAGCCCTGCCCGCACGCTGACGGATGGGTCGCGAGCTCCGGATGGAGGCCTGAGCGGCGCCCGCGCGATCAGGCCGCCAGCACGATCACCGTATCGGACGCCGCCAGCCGCACGTGCATCGACTTCGGCGGATTGATCTGGACCCCGGTCCCGCCCGCCGAGACGACCCGGTAGCCGATCGCGACCTCGCCCCGACGTCTCGCCGACTCGACGATCGTGGCGAACGTGACCTCGGTCCCCGCCTCGACGTACTCCGGCGCCGGTCGGAGGTAGATCTCCGATCCCTCGGGGTCGAACAGGTCGCCGAAGACCGCATTCAGGCGGGGGTTCTCGGCCACCTGGGCCATGAGGAGGCTGACGAGGCGGGAGCTGACGATGAAGTCGTCAGCGTGGGTGACCTCGGCGAGCGCCCGGTTCCGCAGGTCGAGCATCTCGGACACGATCGAGAAATCCTGGCCGGTGCGCTCCTGCATGTCCCGCAGGTGGAGCAGCGTGAAAAGCGTCTTCGTGTCCGCGAGCTGGGCCTCGAGGTGGTCGGAATAGCAGAGCACGATGACGTTGTCGTACGAGGGGACGTCGAGGGTCTCGAGGACGGACCGGCTCGTCGTGTCCGCGTGGCGGAAGGTCACGGACTGGTTCGCGAGGGAGGGGCGGAGCGCGTCCAGGGCGGCCGCCGGGCCGGGCAGGTCGGCGACGACCGTGGCGAGGGATCCGGGTGGCACGTAGCCGTCGAGCTCGCGGATGATCGTCGGGGCGCGCCAGTTCCAGCCCAGCACGAGGGTCCGTTCCGGCGCCTGGGGCTTCGGCGCGGGGCTCCGGATCGCGGCGTCGTCAATAGTCGCGGCCTCCACGCCGAGGCGCACCGTGTCGTCGTCGGCGCTGATGACGATGACCTCGTCACCTGGCCCGATCACGGTGTCCATCGGAGGGTTCAGCCGCGGCGCGTCGCCGGCCGGCTGGATCCCGATGAGCGTCGAATCCTCGAACGCCGCGAGCGCGTCCCCGAACGTCCGCCCGCCGAGCGCCGGCAGCGAGGCGAAGTAGATCTCGTCGCCGCCGAAGTCGAGCAGGTCTGAGTAGACGACCGACAGCCCCGACTGGCGGCAGGTCTGGGCGACGATCCGGGCGATCACGTCGCCGCCCAGGATGAGCTGGACCTCGTCGCGGCCGACGAGCCGGGCGATGTCGATGTTGGCGTCGTCGTGGAGCTCCGCGACGACGTGGTACGGCTCCGGCCGGCGGCGCGGGTGGTTCGTGACGGCGAGCATCGTCTTGACGACGGCTGCGTCCGGGTCCTCGATCTCGGGCGACAGGACGAGGATCGCCTTGGAGGTCTCGAGGCGGGCGATTTCCAGGTCGTCGATGTCCATTGGATCGCCGGACCGGCAGACGATGCTGGTGCGGCCCGTATCGGGGAAGCGGGCGCGAACCTCGTCGTCCATCTCGACCTTGTCGCGATCGGCCAGGACGACGACCGTGCTCCGGTGGGGCACGTTCGCGTTCGCGGCAACGAGCTCCGCGAGCACCGTGAAGACCTGCTGCGACCAGCCGAGCACGACCGTGTGGTTCGTCTCGACGACGCGCGAGCGGCCCTTGCGCAGCTCGCCGAGCTTGCCCTCGAGGCCGGTGTTGATCACGCCGATGAGCGCGCTGATGACGAAGATCCCGCCGAACGTGACGGCGAGCATCCCGACGAGAAACCCGGCCGAGCCCGTGTCGCCGCCCATCGTGCCGGCGTCGAGGGTCCGCATGAGGCTCGCCCAGAGCAGGTCCGGAAGGGTCATCCCTTCGCCGGAGAGGCCCATGATCGTGATGACCAGCGAAATGGCGAAGATCCCGATCGCGGAGACGACGAACAGGCCGGCGATCAGGGCGATCGTTCCCCGAGCCATGAAGTTGTCGAAGGCGTAGCGGAGCCGATCCCTCCACGAAGGCATGGTTCCCAGTATGCCGTCCGACACGGGCCGCGGCGGGGCTTACGGGAGCCAGCCGCCGAGCTGGAGGCCGGACAGCTCGGCGCCCGACAGCGGGATTGCGCTGGCGGCGCCGTCGGACAGGCGCACGACGCACACGAGTACGACCTGCTCGGGGCGCTCGACGACGATTCCGACGAGGGCGTAGTCGCCGAATACGCTGGCGACGGACGTGCCGGTCACCGGTCCGGTCGTGATCATCGGCGTGCGGCGCGACCCATCCGGCTCGACGATCAACACCTGGGTCCCGGTCGGGTTCGCGCCGGCCCGCCGGAGGAATACCGGCGACGGGGCACCCGGAAGGGGGACATTTGCGATGTCCGGCAGTGTCTCGACGCGGGCAGAACGCGAGGCCGGCGGTGGGGACGCGCGCGGCGAAGCGCCGGGGAGGCTTGCCGAGGGCTCCGCCGCGACGTCGGAGGCGGCCGGGCGAGACAGCACGGCGAAGCCGGCCGCCGTGCCGACAACCGCCACCGCGGCCAGCGCGACCAGCCAGGCGCGGACGTCCCGCCCGCCGCTTGGCCGGATCGGGCGGATCGGGACGTCGAGCGAGTGAGCCGGCCCCGGGTCGGTCACCGGGCGGCGACGTCGCGCAGCCGCGACATCCCCGTCCACACCTCCCGGTACGAGGTCGTCAGCGGCGACAGACCGAGGCGGATCGAGTCGGGCGCGCGAGAATCGGTGATCACGCGTTGCTCGAGGAGGGCGTCGCTGAGCTGGCGGGCGTCGGCGCGGCGGACCGCGATGTGCGCGCCCCGGCGCGCCGGATCGCGCGGGCTGCCAAGGCCGAACCCGAGCGGTTCGAGCCACGCCTCGTGGAGCTCGACGGCATACGTCGTGAGTGCCGCAGCCTTGGCCCGGATCGCCCCGATCCCGGCCTCCTCGACGAGCCGGATCCCTTCCTCGACCGCGGCGAGGGCGGGGATCGTCGGCGTCCCGGTCAGCCACGCGGCGATTCCCGGCGCGGGCTCGTAGGCCGGGCCCATCGCGAACTGGTCGCGCTGCCCGAACCAGCCCTGGATGGGGTTCCGCAGCTCGCCCTGGAGGGCTGAGCGGACGTAGAGGAACGCAGGGGATCCGGGTCCCGCGTTCAGGTACTTGTACGTGCAGCCGACGGCGAGGTCCGCCCCACCCGCCTCGAGGTCCACCTCGACGGCGCCCGCCGCGTGACTGAGGTCCCACAGGGCGAGCGCGCCGGCGGCGCGGGCCAGCGACGAGATGGCCGGCAGGTCCGCGATCGCGGCCGAGCGGTAGTTGACGAGGGACAGCGCGACGAGGGCCACGTCGGCGTCGAGGACCGCCTCGACGTCCCGTGGTTGTGGTCCATCGACCGGATCCGGATCGATCCACCGGATCTCGAGCCCACCCGCCCGGGCGATGCCCTCGAGCACGTACCGGTCGGTCGGGAAGTTCGCATGATCGGTGACGATCGCCCGTCGGCCGGCTCGGGCGTCGAGGGCCGCCAGCGCCAGCTTGTAGAAGTTCACGGTCGTCGAATCGGACACGACGACCTCGCCGCCACGGGCCCCGAGGACCGCCGTCGCCAGCCGATCCCCGACGCGGATCGGCAGGTTCAGCCAGTGATCCCAGGCCCGGATCAGCTCGCTGCCCCACTCGTCCTCGACGACCGTCCGCAGCCGCTCGGCGGTCGCCTTCGGCAGGCGACCGAGCGAGTTCCCGTCGAGGTAGACGAGGTCGGGGTCCCGAACCGCGAACCGGTCCCGGAACGCCCGCAGGGGATCGGCCGCGTCGAGTGCCTCGGCGCGGGCCGGATCGGCGGCGGCCGGATCGAGGATGGCCATGGCCCGTCGAGTCTAGCCGGTGCCCCAGGCACGCCCGAGACATCCCACCTACCCATGCGATGGGTGGTAGGGGAACCAGTCGCGTCGGCGGACCCTTTCAGGGGCCCGGGTACCCACTGCACGGGTAAGTGGCTGAACTCCGGCGACCCAGCTCGGCTACCACCCGCCGGGCGGGTAAGTGGCGGAAGGCCGGGGGCCCGCGGAACCGGCCACCCAACGACCCCGTGGTACCCTGCCACCGATCTTCGAGACGGGAGCAGCATGGGCATCGTCGACGCCGACCACTACCTCTTCACGTCCGAGTCGGTGACCGAGGGGCACCCGGACAAGATGTGCGACCAGATCTCGGACGCGATCCTGGACGCGATCATCCGGGAGGACCCCCAGGCCCGCGTCGCGTGCGAGACCGCCACGACGACTGGCCTCGTGATCGTGCTCGGCGAGATCACGACGACGACGTACGTCGACTTCCAGCAGGTCGTCCGCGACACCGTCCGCGATATCGGCTACACGCGAGCGGATTACGGCTTCGACTACCTCACCTGCGGCACGCTCGTCTCGGTCAAGGAGCAGTCGGGCGACATCGCGATGGGCGTCGACTCTGCGCTCGAGGTCCGTGACGACGCCGCGCCGGCGAACGAGCTGGGCGCCGGCGACCAGGGGATGATGTTCGGGTTCGCCTGCCGCGAGACGCCCGAGCTCATGCCGCTCCCGATCGCCCTCGCCCACCGGATGGCGCGCCGCCTCGCCGAGGTCCGCAAGTCCGGCCAGCTGCCCTATCTGCGACCGGACGGCAAGACCCAGGTGACCGTCGAGTACGACCGCGGCGTCCCGGTCCGCGTCCGGACCGTCGTCGTGTCCGCCCAGCACGATCCGGACGTACGGACGGAGCGGCTCCGCGGCGAGATCGTCGAGGCGGTGATCCTCCCGACGATCCCCCACGAGCTGCGGGACGTCGACCCGATCATGCACGTCAACCCGACCGGCCGATTCGTCACCGGCGGGCCGATGGGCGACGCCGGCCTCACCGGCCGCAAGATCATCGTCGACAGCTACGGCGGGATGGCTCGCCACGGCGGTGGAGCGTTCTCCGGCAAGGACCCGACGAAGGTGGACCGGTCCGCGGCCTACGCGGCGCGCTGGGTCGCCAAGAACGTCGTCGCGGCCGGGATCGCCGATCGGTTCGAGGTCGAGGTCGCCTACGGCATCGGGATTGCCCGGCCGATCAGCATGTCGGTCGACTCGTTCGGCACCGGGCGGATTCCCGACGCCGACATCCAGGCGCTCATCGAGCGCAACTTCGATCTCCGCCCCGCGTCGATCATCTCCGCGCTCGACCTGCGCCAGCCGATCTACCGGCAGACCGCCGCGTACGGCCACTTCGGGCGCCCCGACCTCGACCTGCCGTGGGAGCGGACCGATAAGGCTGAGCTGCTTCGCTCCGAGGCCGGCATGAAGTCATCCGGCAAGCCGGTGGCGGCCGCCGGCTGAGCGCTTGATCCTCGGTCTCGCAGTGAGGCGACGGGCGCTTGGCGCCGCCCTCGCGCTCGGTGTCGCCCTGGCCGCCTGCGGTTCCCCGCAGGCGAGCTACGACGTCATCGCTCCTGACGTTTACGTCGGCGCAGAGCGGAGTTGCCGCGACCTCGAGTTGTCGGACGTCCGGTGCACCGCGATCATCCTGCACTCCATCGTCGAGCTCGACGAGGCCCGTCCCGGGCACGCTGCGGTGAAGAGCCGGTCACTCCACGCGGAGGGGGATCCGCCCTCCGGCACGACACCGGCGCCGCGGACCCAGGACCTGCCGGCAATCGTCGTCTTCGTCCTCGAGGACGGCCGGCGGGTGGCGATACCGATCTTCTGCCCACGCGGCGGCTCGACGACCGACAACGCCTGCAACCCGCGGGTCCAGTAGGCCTGGGTCAGCCAGCCTCTCCCAGGTCGCCGGCTTCTGACCGCTGGTTTCGCTCTCATCTGTCCTCCCCGGGGACGGAACGAGAAGCGGCGCGTTGCGTGGGCCGCGTTCGAGGTCGATTCATAGCCGCCACGGGCTATCGAACCACCCGGCACGGGCTCCACCGGCCCCAATGGGCCTTCTTCCGTCCCCACCAGGGACGGATGAGCGGAACGCGCGCAGCAACGCCACCCGGTGCGGGCGCGCACCGCCCGGGACGACCGGCCCATGCGCCTCGGACCATCGGCCCGTCGTCGGGGGCCCTCCCGATCGGGAGGATGGCCACGTGGATCGGCCTGCTGCCCCTGCCCTCCTCGCGCGCACGCTCGCAATCGCGCTGATTGCCTGCGCCCTCCTCCCGTGGCCGGCGGCCGCCGCAGAGGGCGATCCCAGCCCGGCGCCGACCGCGACTCCCGCCCCCACGGCGGACCCGGCGCCGTCCCCCGACCCGGCTCCGACGCCGGAGCCCGCCGTCGTGTCGGGCCCGTCGCTCGCGCGGCTGACGATCGATATCAACCTCTACCGGCCGTACGCGATCGTCCGGCAGTACACGAACTACTGGTGCGTGCCGGCCAATGCCCAGACGATGGTCAACCTCGTCATGGGCCGCCTCGACCGCACCTACAAGACCCAGGCCCGGTACGCCTGGCACACCAAGCGGCTGAACAAGTACCGCTACTCGACCCGTGGCAACGACCCCCGGGGCTGGGCGAAGTTCCTCGACCTCGTGCTGCCGGGCGACCGTCACTACCTCGACCGGTCGTTCGGCAACCAGTCGCAGGCGATCGGGGCGATCGTCGAGGCCCTCGATCGAACGGGCCACCCGGTCGGGATCGTCGTCGATCGGGGCAGCCACGCCTGGACGGTCCTGGGGTATCGCGGCTCGATGGTCGAGGGCGACCCCTCGAGCAAGGTCGTCGAGGGCTTCTACGTGTCCGGCTCGCTCTACCGGCTCCGGCGCTCCAGGGAGCCGTGGCCCTACCGGTACCTGACGCTTTCCGCGTTCCGCGGGCGGTTCACCCGCTACCACGAGTCCCGCCGCCGGGTCGTCTGGGAAGGAAAGTACGTCATCGTCGCCGAGTGACGATGGCGGGGAGCCGTTCGCGGTTGCCCGGCACCTAGAATGGGTCAGGCATGTATGTCGTGATCCTCGCTGGTGGCGGCGGCACGCGCCTCTGGCCACTCAGCCGACCCGACCATCCCAAGCCCTTCCTCCCGTTGCTCGGCGACGAGTCGCTGCTCCAGCGGACGGTGCGCCGCGTCGGGCCGCTCGTCGGGCAGGGCGACATCTTCTGCGTGACGGACCGCCGTTACGGGCGGCTCGTACGCGACCAGGTCCCCGATGTCGAGCTGATCGTCGAGCCGCTCGGCAGGAACACGGCAGCGGCGGTCGCACTCGCGACCGCGAAGATCCAGAGGCCGGACGATGAGGTGATGCTCGTCCTCGCGGCGGATCACTGGATCGGCGACGAGGCCGCCTTCCGCGAGGTCCTCCAGACGGTCACCGGCAAGCTCGCCGGCGGCGCGCTCGGTATCGACGAGCCCCTGATCACGCTCGGTGCCAGGCCGACCCACCCATCGACTGACTACGGCTATCTCCGCCCCGACACGACGGCCGGTGCGACGGTGGATGGCCTCCCGACGTACCCGCTGCTCGCGTTCGAGGAGAAGCCCGTCGAGGCCCGGGCCCGCGAGCTGATGAACCTGCCCGGCGTCGCGTGGAACGCCGGGATGTTCGCCTGGCAGCGGGCTGTCATCCGGGCAGCCCTCGAGCGGTATACGCCCCTGATGACCGTGATCGGGCCGTCGCTCGATTCGGACACGGCGCTCGCGGCCGCGTACGAGCGACTTCAGCCGATCTCGATCGATAGGGCGGTGATGGAGAGCGCCGCGCGCGACCGCCGGGTGCTGATGGGCACCCTCGACGTCGGCTGGAGCGATATCGGCAGCTGGGCCGCGCTCCTCGATGCGCTGGGCATGCCGGGGATCGATGCGCGCATCCTCCAGCCCGGCGAATCGGCCGGGGCGACCCCGAACGACCTCGTCGTCGAGCGCAAGGGCGATCGATTGCTCGCCGTGCCCGGCGCGGACGCTACGATCACCGCCTACGAGACGATCGCCCTGCTGAGGGGCGCTCGCCGATTCGAGGCGCAGGTCGACGACCTGCTCGCCCGGTGCTCAGGAGGGCAGCGCGTATGACCGAGATCGTGAGCCCGCCCGCGCCGACGACGATCGTCTTCGGCACCGACGGGTGGCGGGCGAAGGTTGCCGACGAATTCACGTTCGAGAATGTCCGGCGCTGCGCGGACGGCGTGGCCCACTACGTTCGCGGACAGGGGACGCAGGCGAAGGGCATCGTGATCGCCTACGACCGCCGGTTCGCCTCGGAGCACTTCGCCGCGGCCGCGGCGGAGGTCGTCCTCGGGCACGACATCCCGGTCGTCTTCGCCAAGCACGCCGTTCCCACCCAGATGTGCTCGTACGAGGTCGTCCAGCGGGGCGCGGCGGCGGGCATCGTCATCACCGCCAGCCACAACCCGTGGACGGACAACGGCTTCAAGGTGAAGTCGCCGTCGGGGTCGGCGGCCGGGCCGGACATCCTCTCGGCGATCGAGGCGCGGATCGCGGTCAACGGCGGCAGCGCCATCGAGCGCCGTCCGTTCGCCGACGCCGAGGCGGCCGGACTCGTCGAGTGGTTCGATCCGTTCCCGGGCTACGAGCAGTTCCTCCGCCGGACGCTCGATCTCGACGCGCTCAAGGCGGCCGACATCCACGTCCTCGTCGAGCCGATGTGGGGCTCGGGCGCCGGCTGGATCAGCCGCCTCCTCGCCGGCGGGAAGATCCGGGTCACGGAGATCCACCAGGAGCGCAACCCGTACTTCGGGGGCGTGAGTCCCGAGCCGATCCGGCCGCACATCGACGAGGCCCTCGGGATGCTCACGAAGGGCGGCTTCGACCTGGGGCTCCTGCTCGACGGCGACGCGGATCGGGCGGGTGCGGCCGACGAGAAGGGCACGTTCATCCACCAGCTCCAGGTGACGGGGCTGCTGATGTACTACCTCGCCGAGCACCGGGGCTGGCGCGATCCGGTCGTCATCAGCGTCAACAACACCTCGATGGCCGGGCGGCTCGGCGAGCGCTACGGGATCTCCGTCCACGAGACTTCCGTCGGATTCAAGTACATCGGGCCGAGGATGATCGAGACCGGCGCGATGATGGGCGCCGAGGAATCGGGCGGCTTCGGCTTCGGGATGCACCTCCCGGAGCGCGACGGGGTCTACGCGGATCTCCTCCTCCTCGACCTGTTCCTGCGCGAGAAGGCGGCCGGCCGCTGGCCGGTGTCGAAGGCGATCGAGCACTTCCACGAGGTCGCCGGACCGTCGTGGTACCGGCGGATCGATATCCGCATCGACCGCTCGCAATACGACGGCGTCAAGCGCCGGCTGCTCGTCGACCTGCGGGAGAAGGCGCCGGAGACATTGGCCGGGCAACGGGTCACGCGAACGATCCCGCTGACGACGAATGACGGGTTCAAGTTCTTCGTCGACGACGGTTCGTGGCTGCTCGTCCGGACCTCCGGCACGGAACCGCTCGTCAGGGTCTACACGGAGGCGACCTCCGAGGCGACGCGCGAGAAGATGCTCGGCGCAGGCGAACGCCTCGTCCGCGGCTCGTGACCGGTAGCGAGGCGCGCCGCGTCGACAAGCCCTGGGGCCATGAGCTCATCTGGGTCCTGACCGACCGGTATTGCGGCAAGATCATCACGATCGACACGGGCAAGCGGCTGTCCCTCCAGCGCCATCGGACGAAGGACGAGGCAATCCTCGTCCTCAGCGGCCGGCTCCGGCTCCACCTCGAGGACGAGTCGGGGACCGTTCAGCCGATCGACCTGGGGCCCCGTGACTCGCTCCGGGTGCCGACCGGGCGGATCCACCGGTTCGAGGCGCTCGAGCGGGTGGAGCTGGTCGAGATCTCCACCCCGGAGCTCGATGACGTCGAGCGGCTCGAGGACGACTTCGGCCGGGAGGGCACGAGCGCGCCCTGATCCGGCGCTGACCATGCATCCGCTCCGGCGCACCGCCGTCCTCCTCACGGTTGCCGTCGTCCTCGTCGCCGGCTGCGAGGGCGGTGCGCCGCCGCCGTCCGGGCTCACGGCGAGCGCAGCGGCGACCGCGGTGGCGCTCCCGGCCGCTACACCGGTCCCGTCGCCGTCACCGCGACCGACGGCGAGCCCCACGGCGAGCCCGACTCCTTCACCGGCCCCGCCGGACGTTCCGTACGACCCGGCGAAGTTCGGCTTCCGGGCGAAGGGCATGACCCACGAGATGATGGCGTTCATGTCGGTCGGCCAGATCGGCTACGCGATCGACGAGATGGACTGGGGCGTCGTCTCGACGGTCGCCTTCTTCAGTCTCGAGGCGGGCCAGGACGGCGGGATCCTCAAGGACAACGGGTGGAAGGCGTGGATTTCGCCGCGCATGGATGCCCTCATCGCGAAGGCCCACGCGAACCGGACGAAAGTCGTCATGTCGCTCGAGCGATTCTCCTGGTCGCCCGGGCAGACGAGGCTGACGCGGGCGTTGCTGGGATCCGCGGTTGCCCGCGAACGGCTCGCCCGGGAGGCCGCCGCGGAGGTCGCCCGGCGCGGTGTCGACGGGGTCAACGTTGACTTCGAGCCGATTCCGGCCGGGCGCAAGGTCCAGTTCACCGACTTCGTTCGAAGGCTCCGGCGAGCGCTCGACGACCAGCGGCCCGGCTATCAGCTGACCTTCGCCATCACCGGCCACCACACCTCGTACGACGTTGGCGCATCGGTCGGGCCGGACGCCGCCGACGCCGTCTACCTGATGGGCTATCACTACTCGGGCACGTTCTCGAAGGTCGCCGGCTCGAACGCCCCGATGGGCGGCCCGCGCTACGACGTCGTCGACACGGTGAAGGGCCTCCGCAAGCTGGTTGAACCGCACGAGATCATCGTCGGCGTCCCGCTCTACGGCCACGTCTGGCCGACGGCCAACGGCAACCTCAACGCCCGGACGCTGGGCGGCGGGTACGACATCCAGTACCACCGTGCGGTCGCCCTCGGTCGCCAGATCGGGCTCCGCTACGACAAGGCCCAGCAGGTCGCCTGGGGGCGCGTACAGCAGCGAGCCTGCCGGACCTGCCCATTGCGCTGGTACCAGCTCTACTTCGACGATCACCGCGCGTTTGCCCACAAGCTGGCTGTTATCAAGGCCCAGAACCTTCTCGGCGGAGGGGTCTGGACGATCGGCTACGAGGGCGGCCCGGGTGCCCTGACCGAGGCGATTCGGAAGGCATTCTTTGCCCCCAGGGTGCCCGCCAGCCAATAAGAGAGCGCCGTGGGCACGCCCCCCGATCGGCCTCCCCGACCTGGGCGATTCGGGGGGTGACCGGCGGGTCCGGGGGGTGTACGCTGTCACCACGACCGCCACCACCGGTCGCGGTGCATGACCGGACGGCGGCCTGCCAGACGCCCCTTTGGGGGCCGGAGGTTCGACCGCGATGCACAGCTCACTGATCGGCAAGGTCGAGAAGGCGAATCGCTACGCACGCGAGCTCGATCGGATCACGATCGACCGCCTGGCACTGACGTTCCGCGGCGACAACGACACCCACCACGTCAGTCTCGACGCCGGTTCGTGGCATTGCACCTGCCACTACTTCGAGAGCTGGGGTTCGTGCGTCCATCTGCTGACTCTCCAGAAGATCATGGGCGGCATGCTGCCCGAGGAGGCCCAGGTCTCGATCTTCTCGGCGCAGCCTGTCCCGAGCGCCTGAATCCGGCTCAGCGCTGGCCGAGCTGCCAGTACCAGGTCGCCTCGCCGGCCCCGTCCCCGAACTGAACCGAGAGCTGGAGCGTCCACGAGCCCGTCGGGAGCTCGAAGGCGATCCGCCCTTCGCCCAATGCGATCTCGCGCCCTTCGCCGATTCCGGGCACCCTCCCGGCCGGCGCCACCCTCACCCGCCAAGACGTCACCGTGAGCGGCTCGCCCAGGAAGACCTCGCCAAATGCTCCGGCCGGGGGGATTGCAACGGGCTCGCCGGGGAGCCACGGGGAGTCGGATCCAGCGCCCCGGTAGATGTACGTGCCCAGGTCCCCGGCGGTCGGCTGCCCGCCCTGGAAGGTCAAGACGGCGACCGGCGGTTGCTGGGGGAGGGGCTCGTCGGTCGGGGCCGGGGGAGGTCCCGGAGTCGCCGGCGGCGGCGGAGCGCCACACGCGACGGTCGCGAGCAGCGCTCCGAGGAGCAGCGGGATGAGCCGGTTGCTGAATGTCACGGCTGGCCGACGGGCCGGATGGACTGTGGGCACGGCGCCGTCCGGCACGACGACACCGTCACCGTGACGATCGGGGAGGCGGCTCCCCGGAGGCCCTCGCCGGCCGGCTTCGTGAACAGTGCCCGCCACTCGTGCCTCGCCGTCTGGGACGGCGCAATGAACGTGTACGCCCCGGCCCCGGCTGCCGCGACCATCGTCCCGACGGAAACCCAGGCCGCGACACCGGGCGGCCGGCGCTGGATCGTGATCGTCCGGCGCGATGCCGGATTGCCGCCAAGCCGCTCATACGCATCCAGGTCGGCGACCGTGAGCGTGGCGCTGAACGGGATGTTCGCGCCGTAGGTCACCCAGGCGGGCGCGCTGATCGTGAGCCTCGTCGTCAGGTCGAGGCAGGTCGAGTACCTCGCCTCCCAGCTCAACATGTCGTACTTGCGCTGGAGCGAAGCGACGTCGCACCGCCCGAAGACGTGGGCGTCGTAACCGGCCTTCGGCTTCACCCGCTGGATGGTCTGGACGACCGCGTCCCGGTAGTCCGACTGGTCGGCGAAGTTCACGTGATGGGCGAGGATCTCGACGTGACCGAACTCGTCGAGGGCGGAGTTCCGGGCATCGAAGCAGCCGTTGGGGCGTCCGGTCATCTCGCACCAGCGGAGGACGCCCCAGTCGTACCGGTGGCCGTTCTCGCGGAACGACATCGTGAAGCTCTTCGGCGCCCCGAGGCGGCTGAAGCAGGCGAGCCCGTTGACGCCGCAGGCGACGTCGAGGCCGTAGTTGATCCAGCTCGTGCCGAGCGGATCGTGGAGGAAGACCGCCGCCTGCGAGTTGCGGGTGGCGTTCGAGTCGGCGGCGCCCTGGCGGATTGCCTGCTGCATGGCCGCGGGCGGCGCCTGGCCAGCCTTCCAGCGGAAGCGCAGCTCCTGGTTCTGGGCGTAGAGCACCCCGCCGAACACGGGATCGGGACCGTGAGCTGCGGTCGGGACGGCGCCCGTGATCGCTGCGGCGAGAAGGATGAGGCCGAGGAACGCACGGCCCGCGGAACGGTTCATCGGGTCACCTCCCCGAGAGAGACGGTCAGGCCGTCGGCCAAGCGGACGAGCACCGGTCGGCCGCTGCCGCCCGCCCGACGTCCGTCGGGTGCGAGCAGGACCCAGCCGGCCGGCAATTGCGTGCCGGCGGAGGCGCGCGCGGACGCGGGGACCAGGCGCAGGTCGCCGGCCGATGCCGGGACCGTGACGGCCGAGCCGCCGGCCAGATCGGTCGAGCGGAGGTGGCGGTCCGTGTCCGGGCCGCTCTCGTGGATCACCCGCGGGCCGTGGTCGGTCGGCACCAGGCGGGCGAGGCCGGCCGCCTCTGCGACGAGGGCCGCTGCGCCGGTCGACGCCTCGACCGAAACGATCTGGCAGGGGAGGCCGTGACAGGCGGCATACGCGACGATGCGCCCATCGGCCACCCCGATGACCGCACCGAGGTCCGGCCGCGCGACGGTGCTCACGTGGCCGGTCCCGGGATCGAGCAGGCGCGTCCGGCAGCTCGCATAGCCGCACTGCTCGACGACGAGTCGATCGCCCTCGAGGCTCCACGAGAGCTCGGTCGAGTACGTTCGCCCGAACCGCTGGTCGGCCGGCAGCGACGCGAGGACCCGCTCGGCAGGGCCGCCGGCCAGCGGGCGCCGCCAGACCCCGAGGTCCGCGCGCGACGCACGGTCGACCCGGAACTCGTACACGGTGGCCCCGGCCGGATCGATCACGCCGCGCCGGACGACGCTTGACTCCCGGGCGACGAGCCTGGCGCACGCGGCCGAGGCGTCGATTGCCCGGATCGTCGAGACTTCTCCGTCGTCCGAGCCGGCGAGGATGAGCCTTCCGAACGGTCCCGCCGCAAACGACTCGGGCGGGAGCTCGAGGTAGCGGCTGCCTCCGCCGTGCAGGCCGACCTCGAGCCGCTGGCCGGCGAGCGTTCCGCCCGCGTCGAGGACCGGGTCGAGCCGGAACCACGCCTCACTAGAGAGGCGCTCCGGGGCGCCGGGACGGGAGGCGGCGGCGCCGGCCGCGGCGGGGCCCAGGGTCGGGCCGCAGTCGGGCGGGTCCCACGGCCGATCGCCCGCCCCGGCCGACGCCGACGCGACCAGGCCGAGCGCGCCAACAGCCACGAGCGGCGGCCCGAGGCGGAGCAGCCATCGCTTCTCCACGATGTATCTCCTCCGGCGGTGACGGTGGCGGGAGGAGGGCGAGGCGCGGATCGTCGCAGGCGCCTCTCACCTGCGGCTTATCGGGGCCGTGTCGACGCGCGCGGCGTTCGCTACTGCCGAATTCCCACGCGGTGAGACTCGGACAGCCGAATCGCCCGCCGCAGCCCCGCCGCGGCCCCGCCGCGGCCCCGATTCGTCCCCGGGCGGCCACGGCGTGGGACTCCGGCGATGGATTGGCCCACATGCCGTGTCCCAGTCGCACGGGGTGGGAATCTGGGGGCAACGCGGCGCGGCTGCACTCAAATGTCCTCCCGGAGGACGGGAGGCTGCGCGGCGTTCTCACCTGCTCCCCACGGGGACATTTGGTTGCGATCCGCGGCGCAGCGGGAACGACTCGTGCGGAGATCCGGACCCTGCGCCGTCGACAATCAGATTCCCGTCCCCAGGGGGTACAAATGAGAAGACCCAGCCGTCGCCGAACCCTGTGATACGCTCCGCCCACAACTGAAAACCGCGCGGTCGCGAAGCCGGTGCGAGTCCGGCACAGTCCCGCTACGGTGATCGCCGCTCGACGCGAGCGACGTAAGTCCGGTCGCCGACCCCGCGGAGGTTTGCTCCACCTTCGAGAGAAAGGGTTGGCACCAATGCGTATCCGGCTGAAGCCCCTCCTTCGACGCTCGAAGCGAGGGGTCTTGCATTTCCGGGAACCTCGCGTCACCGTCCTGGCCGTCCTCCTCGCCCTCGCGGCCTGCAGTGCACCAGTGACCACCTCAAGTCCCAGCATCAGCTCCAACCCCACGTCGCCGCCGCCGGCTGCCGCGTTCCCCGTGACGTTGACCGATGACGAAGGAGCGCAGGTCACGATCCCGAGCAATCCGACCCGGATCGTCTCGTTGACCCCCGCCGCGACCGAGATCCTGTTCGCGGTCGGGGCGGGCGACCGCGTCGTCGCCAAGGTCGAGGACATCACCCCCTGGCCGCCCGAGGCAGACAACCTGCCGGTCGTCGCGACGTTCCAGGGCGTCGAGCTCGAGAGGATCGTCGACCTCACGCCCGAGCTCGTCATCGCGGGCGGTGTCGGCTTCACCGATCCGGACGCCGTCGCCCAGCTGCGCCGGCTCCGCATCCCGGTCGTCGTGGTGTACGCCGATTCGACCGAGGGCGCGTTCCACGACATCGAGCTGATCGGCGAGGCCGTCGGCGAGACTGCTGCCGCGCGCGACCTCACCGCGTCGATGCGGGCGGCCTTCGACCAGGTCGATGCCGCGACCGCCGGCCTCCCAAAGCCAAGGGTGTTCTACGAGATCGACGCGACCTCGAAGATCTACACCGCGGCCGAGGGCTCGGTCTACGCGGAGATGCTCCAGCTCGCGGGCTCGGATCCGCTCCTGACCGACAGCAGCTACGAGATCTCGCTCGAGGAGATCGTGGCCTTCGACCCGGAGATCCTCCTGCTCGGCAGCCCGTTCACCACGCCTGAGCAGGTCGCCGAGCGTCCCGGATGGGGAGGACTGACGGCAGTGCGCAACGGGAGGATCATCCCGGTCAACGACACCATCATCACCCGCCCGGGGCCGCGCCTCGTGGACGGCCTGCGCGAGCTGGCGCGGGCGATCCACCCGGACGTCGACCTGCCTGTGGCCACTCCGGCGCCCTCGGCCGTGGGCGGTTGACGGCGTGACCACCCGCGGCGAGGCGATCGCCCACGGCCGCCCGATCGTCCGGCCGCGGCTCGCGCGGCGCCGCCCGGTCGTGCTCGCCGGGATCGGCCTCGCCGCCCTCGCCGTCTCACTCGTTGCCGGGGTGGCGTTCGGGGCCGTGTCCGTCGCACCCGGCGACACGATTGCCATCCTTCTCCACCGCGTCCTCGGGCTGAACCTGGCCCAGACCTGGAGCCCCGCGGCCGAAACGATCGTGTTCGACCTGCGCCTCCCGCGGGTGCTCAGTGCGATGCTCGTGGGCCTCGGCCTCGCAGTGGCCGGCGCGACATTCCAGGGCCTCCTCCGCAATCCGCTCGCGGACCCGTACGTTCTCGGGACCGCGTCCGGGGCCGCGCTCGGTGCCGCGATCGCCGTGCTCATCCCGGTGCGCGTCCTCGTCCTCGAGTTCGGGCTCCTCCACGGGCTCGCGTTCGTCGGCGCGCTCGTTGCCGTGTTCACCGTCTACCGGTTGTCGCGGATCGGCGGGATGTCGCCGCTCACCGGGCTGCTGCTGACCGGCTACGCGGTCGGCTCGCTCCTCGCGGCAGGCCTCGCGATGGCGATGTACCTGTCCGGCGCGGGGTTGCGCCAGATCTTCTCGTACCTCCTCGGCGGGTTCGACGGCTCGTCGTGGCTGCGCCTTGCAGCCGCCGCGCCCCTCGTGATCCTGCCGGCAATCGCGATCGCCGCCCGGGCGCGAGCGCTGAACGGATTGCTCCTCGGCGAGGAGGCCGCGGTCCATCTCGGCGTCAACGTCCGCCGCGAGCGGGCGATCCTCCTCGCCCTCGGCTCGCTCATCACCGCCGCGGCCGTCGCGATCAGCGGGCTCATCGGGTTCGTCGGGCTCGTCGTGCCGCACGTCGTGCGGTTGCTCGTCGGCCCGAACGCCCGGCTCGTCATCCCGCTCGCGGCCCTCTTCGGGGCGAGCCTCATGACCATTGCGGATCTCGCGGCGCGGCTGCTCGGCGAGATCCCGGTCGGGGTCGTGACCGCGGTCATCGGGGCGCCGTTCTTCCTGCTCCTCCTGCGCCGGACCCGGACCGGCTACGAGCTGTGATCCGGCTCGACGGGATCACCGCCGATTACCGCGGCCGCACGGCCTTGCGCGACGTCGACGTGGCGATCGCCCGGGGCGAGCGAGTCGCGCTCGTGGGCCCGAACGGCGCGGGCAAGTCGACGCTCCTGCGCGTCCTCGCCGGCGTCCTGCGGCCGGTACGCGGCTCGGTCGAGCTCGATGGGACGCCACTCGCCCGGCTCGACCGGCCGGCGATCGCCCGCCGGCTCGCCGTCGTTCCGCAACAGGTGACCCTCCCGTTCGCGACGACCGTCGAGGAGGTCGTCGGCCTCGGCCGCCTGCCCCACGAGGACCCGTTCCGCGGTTCTCGGCCGGCCGACCGGGCCGCGATCTCGGCGGCGATCGAGCGCGTCGGCGTGGGGCATCTCCTTGGTCGCGACGCACGCGAGCTCTCGCTCGGCGAGCGGCAGCTCGTCCTGCTCGCGCTCGCGGTCGCCCAGGCCGCGCCCGTCCTCCTGCTGGACGAGCCCACCGTCCACCTCGACCTGCGTCACCAGGTCGGCGCGATGGAGCTCCTCGTCGACCTGAACGAGCGCGACGGCACGACGATCCTCGCCGTCCTCCACGACCTGGGGCTCGCCGCGCACTTCTTCCCGCGGCTGATCCTTCTCGATCGGGGCGAGGTCGTCGCCGACGGCACACCCACCGAGGTCCTGACCACCGAGCGCATCCGCGATGTGTTCGGGGTCGATCCGGAATTTGTCCGGTTGGCCCGCTGACCTTCCGCAACTGCTACCCTCGGGCGGTGCGTCGAGTCACCGCTTGCCTCGCCATCGTCGTTCTCGCCCTGGTCGCTGCTGCCTGCAGCGAGGCGGCCTCGTCGTCGCTGCCACCAGACGAGCCACTCGAGACCCTCACGCCTCTCGAGACACCCGAGGAGTCGTTCCCGACCGAGCCGCCGCTCGAGCCACCGTTCCCGAGTGACGAGCCCTTCTCGACCGATGAGCCGCTCCCGACCGAGGAGCCGCTCGACACCCCGGCGCCCGATGAGCCGCTCCCGACCGAGCCGCCCTTGATCACGCCGCCGCCCGGGACCTCGATCCCGGCGACAGCCTGTTCGGAGAATACGAACGAGCAGGGCTTCTACGCGACGGTGGCCCTCGAGATGGACTGGGATGTCTATTGTCCCGACCTGCCCGCCCGATGGCACATCGGCGATGCAGGCGGACGGTGGCGGTCGGCCGGAAACGGCTTCTTCGAGATCTTCTACGAGGGCCCGTCCGGGGCCCTGCTCGAGCTCAAGGAAGGCGACTTCTGCAGCGAGGCCGATGGCTGCGTCCCCGCCGGCTCGGACGTCGGCGCGGCCTCGTTCGGCGACCTGGCCGGAACGCTGACCGCGGGCTCGGACGGGTCGTGGGCGGTCGTCGTCGACAGGGGAGCCGAAATCAGCTACCTCCTCGTCGGGCGTTCGATCGACGAAACGACGTTCCGCGATCTCGCCGCCAGGATGAGCCGGGTCGAGGGCTAGCCCCGCCCCGGGATAGCGAGGCCGCCGCGACTCCTCCATCGCGGCGGCCTGGTGAAGACGCTGGGATCAGCCTCGGCGCGAGACGCCGAAGCGCCGCATGCCGATGACGAAGCCAAGAGCGGCGACCGCGATCAGCAGCACGGGAACCGAACCGTCGGTTCGAGCGGGCGCGACGGATTCGATGTCAGTCGGCGGCGTCCCGCCACCGGCGAGCTGGCCACGAATCTCGCCCGGAGGGTTCGCGGCGGTGTGGACGTTGACGTACGTGTTGCCGCCTCGAATCGCGGCCAGGACGCCGGCCCAGTCGGCCGGGAGCCCCTCCCCGCCGGTGTAGGCGGAAGCGTTGAACGTGCCGCTCGTGCCCGTCGGCGAGACGGGTTCGAACGGGATCATCACCGGCCCGGTCGCGTTCGCGGCACCGATGTGGATGTGGGCCGCGCCGGGAGGGCCGGACAGGCCGCTGTAGGTCACGTCCCAGCTGACGGATTGGCCGTCGTCCGAGATGGTGACCGTCGCGGACCCGGTGCCATCGCTCGTGACCGGCGGGACCGAGTTGGCGCCGGCCAGCTGTGCCGTAAAGGTCTCCGCGGCGAGCGCCACCGGCGCAAGAGCCAGGATCAACAGTCCGGCAGCGAGAAACGCGAAGCGAGCTCGGTTCATGGACAGGCCTCCTCCACCCCTGCAGGACCAACTGTCCTGTGCCAACTGATTCGCCGGCCGGACGCTGCCGGTTTCAGGCGATCCCGAACCGCTCGGATGACGTATCGGGAAGCATGAGAGCAGGAAGTGCCGTCGCGGCCCTCGGGCTGATCCTGGGGCTGGCATCGACCGCGTCGGGTGCGACCCCGCCGGCCGAGACGGCCGCGGTCCTCGTGCAAGGGTTCTCCTTCCAGCCGCCCGAGGTCACGATCGCCGCAGGAGGCAACGTGACCTGGACGGTCGGGACCGACCCGGAGCAGCACACCGTCACGCCGAGGGAGGCCGGGGCGTTCGAGGGCAGCGGCCAGCTCTTCACCGGAGACACGTTCACGGTGACGTTCGAGGACGCCGGGACCGTCGAGTACTTCTGCAGCCTCCACCCGAACATGGTCGGAACCGTGGAGGTCTCCGTCCCGGCCACCCCGGCAGCCTCGATTCCAACGCGGGCACCGACAGCGAGCCCCGGAGCCGCCGCGCCGCCGCCGACAGCCGAGACGGCACCGACCGCCCCGCTTCTCGTCGTCGCGGCCGTGGTGGTGCTCGGGCTGGTCGCGCTCGTGGCCTGGCTCGCGAGACGGCGCGCCTAGCCGAGGGCCATGATGCGTCGGTGCAGATCGCCGACTTCGCCCTCGAGCGCTTCTTCGCCCGCTGGGAGTTCGCCGCCCGGTACCTGCTGTGCGCGTCGGACGTCGAGGGCTTCCCGATGGCCGACCTCCTCGCGATGGCGGACGGCGAGACCCGCGGGCTCTGGGACGGGCTCCGTCTCGGCTACACGGAATCGACCGGGCACCCGCTCCTCCGCGCCGAGATTGCCGAGCTGTACGAGCACGCCGGTCCCGACGACGTCCTCGTCTTCGCCGGCGCGGAGGAGGCGATCTTCTGCGCCATCAACGTGGCGGTGGGCCCCGGCGACCACGCCGTCGTGACGTGGCCCGGCTATCAGTCGCTCTACGAGGTCGCTCGCGCCGCAGGCGCCGACGTCACGCTCCACGAGCTGCACGAGGCCGATCGCTGGTCCCTCGACGTCGAGCGGCTGATCAGGTCACTCCGCCCCGAGACGCGCCTGGTCGTCGTCAACGCGCCCCACAACCCCACCGGAATGCTGCCGACCCACGCCGAGTGGGCGCGCCTCACCGACGAGCTCGCCGATCGGGGAGTCCACCTCCTGTCCGACGAGGTCTACCGATTCCTCGAGCGTGACGAGCGCGACGCGCTCCTGCCCGGCGCCGATGCCTTTCCGCGAGGCATCTCGCTCGGCGTCATGTCGAAGTCGTTCGCGATGGCCGGGCTGCGAATCGGCTGGCTGGCCACCCGCGACCGTGACCTCCTCGCCCGGTGCGCGGCGTTCAAGGACTACACGACGATCTGCTCGTCCGCGCCGTCGGAGATCCTCGCGCTCATCGGGCTGCGTGCCCGCGAGCGCGTCCTTGCCCGCTCGCTCCGGATCGTCGCCGACAATCTCGAGCTGCTCGACGACTTCTTCCGGCGTCGATCCACCTGGTTCTCGTGGGTCCGCCCGCGAGCCGGGTCGGTCGGCTTCCCGCGCCTCCTCGCCGACGTGCCGGTCGACGAGTTCGCAGCCCGCCTCGTCGAGGCGGAGGGCGTGTTGCTCCTGCCCGGCTCGCAGTTCGGCCACCCGGGCAACCACTTCCGGATCGGCTACGGGCGGGAGAACCTGCCCGAGGCCCTCGCCCTCCTCGAGGCCTACGCCGAGCGGACGCTCGCGTGAGACCGGACCCGATGGCCCGACTGGTCACGACCCTCGGCCCCAGGAGCGCCGAGGAGCTCGGCGCGATCCTGCCCCACGAGCACGTCTTCGTCGACCTGCGGACCTGGGACCAGCCCGGCTACGCCGAGGCCGATCCGGCCGCCGTCGTCGCGCTCATGGCACCGGAGATTGAGCACGCCCGGGCCGCCGGCATCACCGCGATCGTCGAGTGCAGCACGGTTGGTGTCGGCCGCCGGGCGGACATCGACCTCGCCGTGTCGCAGGCCACGGGATTCCCGCTGGTCGTTCCAACGGGGGTGTACCGTGAGCCGTGGGTCCCCGACTGGGTCCACCGGGCGAGCGAGGACGCGCTCCACGACTGGATGCTCGGTGAGCTCGAGGGCGAGATCGAATCGACCGGCGTGCGGGCCGGCTGGATCAAGCTCAGCGCCGGCGACGACGGGCTGACCGCCACGGAGACAAGGATCCTGCGAGCGGCCGCGCGGGCCGCGAAGGCGACCGGCGCCGTGATCGGCAGCCACACGATCCGCGGGTCCGTCGTGCGCGATCAGCTCGTGATCCTCGAGGACGTCGGGCTCGCTCTCGACAGATTCATCTGGATCCACACCCAGGCGGAGCCCGACTTCGATCTCCACCTCGAGGTCGCCCGGCGTGGAGCGTGGATCGAGTACGACGCAGTCGGCGCCGACGACTTCGACGACGCGTTCTTCGTCGATCGCGTCCGGCGGGTCCTGGACGCCGATCTGGGCAGTCACCTGCTGCTCAGCCAGGACCGCGGGACATACGACCCCGCCCAGCCCGGTGGCGGAACGCCCAGGCCGTACACCTATCTCGCGGAGCAATTCCTGCCCCGCCTCCGAGCGGCGGGCGTCGACGACGCCACGATCCGGCAGCTGACCGGGATCAATCCCTTCGCGGCATTCGCCCGCCGGGAGCGCTAGCGCCCGTCGAAAGCTTGGCCGGGGCGGCATACTGTCCGGGAGAGCCCCGCCCCCAGCGGGACGCAGGCAGCCTTGGGAGAGATGGATGGGACTCGTCGCTTGGCTCGTACTCGGTGCGATCGCGGGGTATGTCGCAGGGATGTTCGTCAAGGGTGACGAGCGCCTTGGCGTGATCGGGCACGTCTTCCTCGGCATCGTCGGGGCGCTGGTCGGTGGCTTCATTGCCAACCAGCTCTTCGACGGCGACTACCTGAACCGCCTCGACATCACGTCGATCATCGTCGCGGTCATCGGCGCGATCGTCGTGGTCGTGGCCTACAAGACCATTACCGGCAGGCGAACCGTCTAGGTCGCTCGTACGACCCGGGAGGCAGAGGCCGCGCCGCAAGTCGACCGCAGGACCGAGTTCAACCGACAGGCTACCAACCTCGTCCGGAGGGGCTATCCGGACCTGGCGGGCCTCGACGAGGCGGCCTTCCTTCGCCTCGTCGCGCCGCTCGAGGAGCGGCTCTCGGATGTGCCCGCGACCTGGGATGGCGGGCGCATCCCATTCATCCTTGTCGTGGCGAGCCGCCTGGCTCCGTCGGACCGGGCAATCGGGCTCGTCACCTTGGGCGCGCACGAAGGCTTCACCGACATGCCGGCCGACGATCTGATGAGATTCCGGCCGATCGACGGCCTCGAGGTCCCGGGCGATTCGGCCTGGCTCAGCACCGACGTCGATGCCGGCGGCGCCTTCCTGAGCGTCACGCCCGACGCCGCCCTCGAGACGATCGTGCGCGACCGTCGATCGCCGCTGACGATCGACGAGGGGATGGCGCTCGTCACCCAGTTCCCCGAGGTCCTCAAGGAGCGCAACGCCTACTCGATGCTCGGCTCGCGTTGCGGTGACCGCCGGGTCACGGCGATGTGGGTCAGCCGCGGCCGGCCGAGGCTCGGCTGGTGCTGGGCAGGGAACCCCCACGCGTGGCTGGGTTCGGCCTCCTGCGCGGACAGGCTGAGAGCCTGACCTCTCGGGGACCAGCGGGGAGCCACCGCGGCACTCGATGCATCGGATGGACGTCCTCGGCGCCAGTTTGTGCCTCGCCGGCATCGAGTGATGCCCTGCGGACCCAGAACGTGCGCCGGCCGCGCCGGTTGTACTCCCGCAGCCGCGATCACAACTAGGCGCCGTCTTCCAGCCGGAGGATCCGGGCGAGCCACGCTTTCGCCGGGCCGATCGGCGGGTTGACATCGAACGTCGCGGGCTCGATCGATTCGATCGACCAGCCATCCGCGAAGGCGGCCCGCAGGTCCGCCTGGCTGACGCGCCTCGGGCCGACGTCCCCCGGCTGCGCGTCCGAGAAGCACATCAGGTGGAGCACGCCGGCCGGCGCGAGAGCGGCGCGGAGGCTCGCGACGTAGCGCGCGATGTCGCCGGCGACGTTGAAGACGTGGAACGTGCCCGAGTCGATGACGCTCTGGAACTGCTGCCCGAGCCTTTCGAGCTCGAGGACGTCGTGGACGATGAACTCGACGCTGATTCCGCGATCCGCGGCCTTCTCCCGGGCGGCCGCGATCGCGACCGGGCTGAAGTCGACCCCGACGGCCTCGATCCCGCGCGAGGCGAAGTAGAGGGCGTGCTCGCCCGTCCCGCAGCCCGAGTCGAGCACGGGCGACGTGATCGCCCCATCGTCGGCGAGGCGGATGAATACGGACTGGGGATGGCCCACGTCCCACGGCACGCTCCGCGACCGGTATGCCGCGTCCCACGCGCCGGGGTCCGGGCTGGAGCGGCGGAATTCGTCGCGCTCCGTCACGTGGTCGGCGCCGCCTGCGTCAGGCGCGCTTGCGCTCGAGGTCGAGGAAGGGCAGATCGACGACGCGGCCGAGGACGCGGCCACGGCGCCCTTCGACCGTCCACTCGACCTCGACGCGGCTGCCCGGCCGCTCGTGTGACGGAGGCACGGATGCGAGGGCGATCGCCTGCTTGAGGATCGGGCTCCAGCCGTGGCTCGTGACCTTGCCGATCTGGCCGCCGCGCTCCGCGAAGACGGGCACGGCCGAGCGGTCGACCGTCGGCGAGATCGCGGGCGGGAGGCCCTGATCCGTGTACAGCCGCTCGATCCCGTACCAGTCGAGCTCGAGGCCGACGAGCCGGCGCGCCGGCCCGCGGCGCCTCTGCTCGCGCTCGAGCGCGAGGCGGCCGACGAAGTCACCCTTGTCGAAGCTGACGAGACGGCCGAGCCCGATCTCGAACGGCGAGTAGCTCTGCTCCGGGTTGATCGCGTGGCGGGCCGACGTGTAGTCGACCTCGAGCAGGATCAAGCCCGCCTCGAGGCGAACGACGTCGAGGGCGAGCATCCCGGCCGGCCGGATCCCGAACGCCTTGCCGGCCGCCATGAGCGTGTCCCACACCCTGACCGCGCGGGTCGACGGGATCCACAGCTCGTACCCGAGATCGCCGGTGTAGCCGGTTCGGGACACGTCGATCGTGACGCCGGCGAGCTGTGACGGCCGGCGTCGGAAGTAGCCCATGTGGCTGAACGTCTCGTTCGTCGCCGCCTCGAGGACGTCGCGTGACAGCGGACCCTGGAGCGCGAGGGCGGCGACCTTCCCGGACAGGTCCTCGATTTCCACGTCGAGGCCGCGCGCGTTCATCCGCAGCCAGCGAGTCTGAGGATCGGCCGCGGTCCAGCGGAACGAGCCATCGTCGAGCGCGTGGATCGTCCCGTCGTCGATGACCTTCCCGTGCTCGTCGCACCACGGGGTGTAGTAGACGCGGCCGGGACTCAGCTTCGTCGCGTCCCGGGTGATGACCCGATCGACGAGGCGGAGCGCATCGCGGCCGTGGACCCGGTACTTGTAGAGCGGGCTCACGTCGATGAGCGCGGCGGCTTCCCGGATCGCGTTGTACTCGATGTCGTGGGCGTCGGCGTACGCGCTCGACGCGAAGAAGCCCGACCACTCGCGCCACTGCATCTTCCGGTTCAGGGTCGCGGTACGCGGGTGGAACGCGGTGCCGATGCTCACTTGGTCGCTCCCCTCGCTGTGTGAGGCCCGAGTATGCCGGAACCGGGTAGCGTGACCGATTACGATCCGCGCATGACGGAACAACGGTCGATCACCCGCGTCGTCCCAACCCAGGATCAGTACGCCTGGACGTTCGGCGGCTACGACCCGGTCATGCGGATCCGTCCCGGTGACATCCTCGACCTGTTCACCGAGGA
Organism: uncultured Anaerolineaceae bacterium; assembly: GCA_964626755.1. Lineage (GTDB taxonomy): Bacteria > Chloroflexota > Limnocylindria > Limnocylindrales > CSP1-4 > JACDAV01. The sequence goes on from CAZVGO010000030.1 coordinate 33,306, forward strand.
TGCATTCGGCGGCAAGATCCGGTCGAGCGACGACCTTCCGAGCAAGTCGATCGTCTATCCGTTCGTGAACCCCCAGACGGGCCCGTTCTACGTCGAGGGCGCCGAGGTGGGCGACAGCCTCGCGATCCACCTGATCGACGTCCAGCCCGCCCACGACTGGGCGGTTTCGACGACCGTGCCGTTGTTCGGCTCGCTGACGAGCACGAAGTACACCCCGACGCTCCAGCCGCCGCTGCCCGAGAAGACGTGGTTCTACAGCGTGGATCTGCCTGCTCGCGAGGTCGTCTACCGGGCGCTCGATTCCGATTTCTCGACGCGTCTCCCGCTCGCCCCGTTTCTCGGGACGGTCGGGGTGGCGCCGGCCGCCTTCGAGTGCCGGAACGTCCTCGTGCCGGAGGCGTTCGGCGGGAACATGGACACGCCCGAGGCGCGGGCAGGCACGACGATCTACCTCGGGGTCAACGTCGAGGGAGCACTGTTCTCGATCGGCGACGGGCATTACACGATGGGCGAAGGCGAGGTCTGCGGCGTCGCCGTCGAGGGCGCGATGAACACGCGGCTGACGGTCGACCTCATCAAGGGCGTGTTCTGCGAGTGGCCGCGGCTGGAGAACGACGACACGATCATGGTCGCGGGCTCGTACCGGCCGCTCGAGGACGCGTTCCGGATCGCCCACACCCAGCTGATTCACTGGATCGTCGCCGAGACCGGGCTGTCGACGATGGACACGTACCAGCTCGTCACCCAGGGCTCGCGGTCGCCGATCGCCAACGTGTGCGACGCGAACTACACGATCGTTGCCCAGATGCCGAAGCGGTACCTGCCGCGCGAGGTCGCCTGGATGGGCGGGGCACACGCCCGGCTGCGCGCCGTCGGCAAGGCGGTCGGCCCTGCCTGAACCCGCCCCCCAGCCGATGACCGTCGGCAGAATACGAAGCGGGTGATTGACGCGATGAGCCGGCCCCGCGCCTTCGTATGCAGCTGACGGTCATCGGTCAAGGACCTCGTTCGACCTCGTTCGCCAGCGAGATGAGCGGGGCGTCGAGCGAAACCCTCGGCACTACATGCCGAACCTCGGCTACCCTGCCTTAGCGCGCGTGATGGCTCGGCGGGAGGCCGGCCGGGCAACGGGGAGGGCACGACCAGACCGTGGCACAGCGCTACGACGCGGTGATCATCGGCGGCGGCCACAACGGGCTCGTTTCGGCCGCGTACCTCGCCCGCGCCGGCATGAAGACGCTCGTCCTCGAGCGGCGCCACGTCCTCGGTGGCGCGGCAGTCACCGAGGAGCTCTTCCCGGGGTTCCGCTTCTCGGTCTTCTCGTACGTCGTGAGCCTCCTCCGCCCGGAGATCATCCGAGAGCTCCGGCTGCCCCGGCACGGGCTCGACATCCTGCCGCTCGACGGCACGTTCACGCCGCTCCGCAGGGGCGAGGGACCCAAATCGGGCGGGGGCGACTACCTCTGGCGGGTCAACGACCACGGCCGCACCGTGCGCGAGCTGCGCCGCTGGTCGACCGCCGATGCGGAGGCGTACGAGGAATACGGCCAGCTGATGGTCGACATGGCCCGGTTCATCAAGCCGATCCTGTCGATCGTCCCGCCGGATCTCACGAGCATCGATCCGCGCCCGCTGCGACCCCTCGCCGGCCTCGCCCGGGCGTTCCAGCGGCTGCCCGAGCGCCAGCAGGCGGTGTTCGTCCAGCTCATGACGATGAGCGCCGCCGACTTCCTCACCCAGTGGTTCGAGACCAATCCGCTCAAGGCCACGATGGGGGCGTCGGGGATCATCGGCACGTTCCAGGGAATCCGCAGCCCCGGCACCGCCTACGTGCTGCTCCACCACTACATGGGCGAGATCGACGGCGCGTTCCGCGCCTGGGGGATTCCCAAGGGCGGCACGGGCGGTGTGTCGAACGCCATCGCGAACGCGGCCCGGGCGCACGGCGCGGAGATCCGGACCGAATCGCCGGTCGCACGGATCATCGTCAAGAAGTGGCGGGGCGCGGTCGGCGTCGTCCTTGAGAGCGGCGAGGAGATCCGGGCGAAGACGGTCCTCTCGTCGGTCGACGCGCGGAGGACGTTCGTCGACCTGCTCGAGCCCGGCACCCTCCGGCCCGAGTTCGAGGAGGAGGTCCGCCGGTTCAAGTTCCGGGGCAGCTCCGGCAAGGTCAACCTCGCCATCGACCGGCTGCCGGACTTCACCTGCCTGCCCGGTGAAGGCGAGCACCTCCGCGGCGCGATCTCGTTCAGCCCGAGCATCGACGAGATGGAGCAGGCCTACGACGACGCGAAGTACGGCCGATGGAGCCGCAAGCCGTACATCGACATGATCATCCCGACCCTCGTCGACCCGTCGATGGCCCCGCCGGGCAAACACGTCATCAGCTGCTTCGTCCAGTACGCGCCCTACAAGCTCGCGCCGGAGCTCGGCAGCTGGGACGCCAACCGCGAGAAGTTCGGCGACGCGGTGATCGACCGGATCGCCGAGTTCGCCCCGAACATCCGGGACGTCATCCTCCATCGGGACGTCCAGACTCCGCTCGACATCGAGCGCACCACGGGCCTGTCCGAGGGGAACATCTTCCAGGGCGAGCTGAGCCTTGAGCAGCTGTTCTTCAACCGCCCGGTGCCGGGTCACGCCCGGTTCCGGACGCCCGTCCGCAACCTCTGGCTGTCCGGCTCGTCGACCCATCCCGGCGGCGGCATCATGGGCGCGAACGGGCGGATCGCGGCGATGGAGGTCCTCCGGAGCCGCGGGCGGGGCGCCGCGTGACGGACGATTCGGCGATCGCGCCCGAGGCGACCGCGCCCGAGGCGACCGCGCCCGCGACGACCTCGCCTCCGTCGGCGGCCGGCGAGGGCTGGGACGCGGTCGTCGTCGGTGCCGGGCACAACGCCCTCGTCGCCGCCGCGTATCTCGGGCGGGCGGGCCTCCGGACGCTCGTCGTCGAGCGGCGCGACCGGGTCGGCGGAGCGGCCGTCACGTCGCAGCTGGGTGGCGTCCGGGTCCCGACCCTCTCCCACACCGTCGGCCGCATGCGCGCCTCGATCGTCCGCGACCTCGACCTCGCGAGCCACGGCCTCTCGCTCGTCGCGCCCGATGTCCGCGTCTTCGCCCCCCAGGGAAAGCGCCACGCGATCACGCTCTGGGCGGACGTCGACCGTACCGCGGCCGGGCTTGGTGCCTGGTCGGAGCGCGACGCCGCTCGCTACGCGGACTTCGACCGACTCGTTCGCTCGATCGGCCGGTTCCTCGCCGAGATCGGGGAGACGACCCCACCGGACATCGAATCGCCCGGGCTCGCGGACGCGCTCACCGGCCTCCGCCTCGGCCGGACGTTCCGGGGCCTCGGCAAGCACGACGCTCACACGGTGCTGCGGGTCCTGCCGATGGCCGTCGCGGACTTCGTCGCCGAGGCATTCGAGACCGACGCGCTGCGGGCCGCGATCGCGTGGCGCGGCCTCCAGTACTGCGCGCTGGGGCCGTGGTCCGGCGGCTCGACGGCCGTCCTTCTCGCCGACTCGGCCGGCAACGACGGGGGAGCGGCCGGCCAGACCGTATTCGCCCGGGGTGGACCGGGCGAGCTGGCGTGGGCGCTCGCGGCTGCGGCGCACGCTGCCGGCGTCGAGATCCGGACCGGCGCGGAGGTCGCGGCGATCACGTCGCGGGATGGGCGCGCCACCGGCGTCACGCTTGCCTCGGGCGAGGAGATCCCGGCCCGGATCGTCATCTCCGGACTCGACCCGAAGCGGACGCTCGCCGGTCTCATCGACCCGGTCGCGCTCGGCCCGAGCCTCGGCTGGCGAGCCGACAACATCCGCCAGCCCGGCGTCGTCGCCAAGGTCAATCTCGTCCTCGCCAGGCTCCCGAAGTTCCCCGCCGCCGCCGACGATACGAGCAGCCTCCTCCGGGGCCGGATCCTCGTCGCGCCCGGGATCGACGCCATGGAGCGGGCCTTCGACGCCTCGAAGTACGGCCGGCTGAGCGATGAGCCGATTCTCGAGGCGACGATCCCGTCGCTCGTCGACCACTCGCTCGTCGACGGCGCGAAGTCCGGGACACAGGTGATGAGCATCGTCCTCCAGTACGCGCCGTACGCGCTCCGCGACGGGACGTGGGAAAAGCGCCGCGAGGAGGTCGGGGACCTCGCAATCCGGCGGCTCGAAACGGTCGCACCGGGGATCGGCAAGCTCGTCATCGAGCGCGAGGTCCTCACGCCGATCGACCTCGAACGCGACTACGGGCTCACCGGCGGTCATCCGCTCCACGCCGAGCCGGGGCTCGACCAGTTCTTCCTCTGGCGGCCGCTCCTCGGCCATGCCCGCTACCGGATGCCGCTCGAGGGGCTGTACCTGGCGGGCTCCGGGGCGCACCCCGGCGGCGGCCTGACGGGCGGCCCGGGCCAGAATGCCGCCCGGGAGATCCTCATCGACTGGAAGAAGCGCAGGAAGTAGTAGCGTGGCGCCGATGGACGCCTGCGGCTGCGAGGGCTTCACGACCACGTTCGACCGGCGCAGGGCCGAGCAGGACCGCGACCGGTATCGCCGCGCAGGGCCGGACACGACGACCCGGCTGCTGCTTGGCCTGATCCGCCGGTACGGCGTTGCGAGCTCGACGATCCTCGACATCGGCGGCGGCATCGGGGTGATCGGCCTCGAGCTCCTGCGGGAAGGAGGCGGCCACGCCGTCCTCGTCGACGCCTCCGAGGCGTTTCTCAAGGTCGCCCGAGAGGAAGCGCGTTGGGCGAACGTCCTCGACCGCTTCGAATTCGTCTCGGGTGACTTCGTCCGCGAGGCCGCGGACATCGACGCGGCCGACATCGTCACCCTCCACCGCGTCGTCTGCTGCTACCGCGACGCCGAGGCGCTCGTGGGCCTGTCCTCGGCGCGCGCCGGGACGCTGTACGGCCTGGTCTTGCCACGGGATCGGTGGTTCGTCCGGCTCGGGCTTCGGCTCATCAACCTGAAGCACATCGTGCTGCGCCAGGCCTTCCGCGTCTACGCCCACCCGAACAAGCGGATCGACCGGATCGTCGCGGCCAATGGCCTGAAGCCGCGGTTCGAGGCGACGACGGCTGTCTGGCGTGTCGTCGTGTACGACCGGGCCTAGACCGCCAGGACGGACATCCGTCCGGCCGGTGGCTGCCGAACGCCGACTGGGCTACGCTCCGCCGATGAGCCGTCCCCGGGCCGGACTCGGGCCCGAGTGGTGGCGCGAGGGGGTCTTCTACCAGGTCTACCCGCGGAGCTTCGCCGACTCGAACGGCGACGGCGTCGGCGACCTGCCGGGGATCACCGCCCGCCTCGATCACCTCAACGGCACGCCCGATTCGCTCGGCGTCGACGCGATCTGGATCTCGCCGTTCTACCCCTCACCGATGGCCGACTTCGGCTACGACGTGGCCGACTACTGCGACGTCGATCCGCAGTTCGGGACGCTCGCCGACTTCGACGCGCTGCTCGAGGGGGCGCATGCCCGGGGCATCCGGGTGATCGTCGACCTCGTTCCGAACCACTCATCCGACCGGCATCCGTGGTTCCTCGAGTCCCGCTCGAGCCGGACGAACCCGAAGCGCGACTGGTACGTGTGGGCGGACCCCGCGCCGGGTGGCGGGCCACCGAACGCCTGGCGGTCGGTCTTCCAGCTGATCCAGGCCCCGGCCTGGACGCTCGACCCGACCACCGGTCAGTACTACCTCCACTCGTTCCTGCCCCAGCAGCCGGACCTCAACTGGCACAATCCCGAGGTCCGGGCGGCGTTCGAGCGGATCTTGCGGTTCTGGCTCGACCGGGGCGTCGACGGCTTCCGGATCGACGTCGTCCACAAGACCGTCAAGCCGGCCCAGCTGGTCGGCGTCGCGATCCCCGAGAACCCGCGCGGCAGGCCGGACCTCACGCCGCCCGCCGATGAGCCCGAGCTCCACGCGCTTCTCCGGACCTGGCGGAAGCTTCTCGACGAGTACGACGACCGGATGACGGTGGGTGAGGCCGTGGTCCTGGACCCGGACCGCTTCGTGAAGTTCTACGGCGAAGAGGCCGACGAGCTCCACCTGGCGTTCAACTTCATGTTCCTCCGTGCGCCGTGGGCGGCCGACGCGTTCCGCGACCGGGTCGAGACGTTCGAGCGGTTGCTGCCGGTCCGGGCGTGGCCGGATTACACGCTTTCGAACCACGACAACCCGCGCGCGGTGTCGCGCTACGCGCCGGGTGGGGACGTGATTGCCGGTCGTCGGCGGGCGCGGCTGGCGGCGCTGATGCTGCTGACCCTGCGGGGAACGCCGTTCGTCTACTACGGCGAGGAGATCGGGATGGCCGATGGGCCGGTCCCGAGCGGCCGGGTCGTCGATGTCGCAGGCCGCGATCCGTGCCGGACGCCGATGCAGTGGGATGGAACGCCCGGGGCGGGGTTCTCGGCGGGCGGCGCGGAGCCGTGGCTACCGGTCAACCCGGAGGCGGCGCTCGTGAACGTCTTGGCGCAGCGGGGCGAGGCCGGGTCGATGTTCGAGCTCTACCGGCGCCTGATCGCCGAGCGGCGATCGAGCCCGGCGCTCCGGCGCGGGTCATACCGGTCGATGGAGTCGCCGACGTCCGTATTCGCGTACCTGCGCGAGGCGGACGGCGAGCGGCGGTTCGTGGCGCTCAACTTCTCGTCGCGGCCGGCTCGGGTGGCGATCCCGGGCGGTGCCGGGAAGCTGCGGCTGTCGACGGATCCGGAGCGCGAAGGCGGCCCGGTCGAGGCACTTGTCGAGCTCCGGCCGGACGAGGGCGTGCTGGTCGATCTCTGACCCTTTTCCAGCGCCCGGCTATCGCCGAATTCCCAACCCGTGAGACTCGGACGGCGAATTGAGGGCCTGGAGCCCCGCCGAGGCCCGGATTCGTCGCCCGGCGCTCGCGGCGTGGGAATCTGGCGGCGATTCGGGCCCGAGGCGTCGTCCCAGTCGCACCCGGTGAGAATCTGGCGACGGGGGGTCAGCGGCGCTCGCGCTTCGGCTCCTCCGCCAGCGCCCGATCGCGATTCGCCTCGAGCGGCCGGTCGCGACCGGGCGGCTTCGTTGCCCGGGACGTCGATGCGGCGCCATCCGGCTCGAGGTCCCATTGCCACGTCTTGAGCCGGCGGAGCAGCCGGCGGCCGGTCAGGTCGAGATGGATCGGCGTCACGGCGACCCGGCGATTCACGACCGCGTGGAAGTCCGTGCCCGGGACCGCCAGGCCGGACGGCGGGGGCCCGCCGATCCAGAAGTAGGGAATGCCCCGCGGGTCGACCCGCTGGATGAGCTGGTCCTGGTAGACCCGCTTGCCGAGCCGGGTGACCTCGACGCCCCCGAACTCCCCGGGTTCTACGGCCGGCACGTTGACGTTGATCAGCTCGCCCGGCGAGAGACCGTGCTCGAGGATGTTCCGGGCGACCGCGACCGCGGTTTGGGCGGCAAGTCCGAAGTCGGGGTGCTCGTAGTACTCCTGCGAGATCGCGAACGCGGGGCAGCCGTTGATCACGGCTTCCATCGCCGCGCTCACCGTCCCGGAGTACGTGATGTCGTCGCCGAGGTTCGCCCCGTAGTTGATCCCCGAGGCGACCAGGTCGAAGCCGTGCCCGAAATAGCCGAGGAACGCGAGGCTCACGGCATCGGTCGGCGAGCCGTCGACCGACAGCCCGAGCGACCCGTCGCCGAGCACCCGCTCGCGGACGCGGAGCGGGCGCATGAGGGTCTTCGTGTGGCCGACCGCGCTCTGGTTCGTGTCGGGCGCCACGACGGTCGTGTCGCCGAGCTTGTCGAGGGCCTGCTTGAGCGCGAGGAGCCCGCGCGATTCGATCCCGTCGTCGTTCGTGATGAGGATCTTCGGCCGGGTCGTCCAGTCGCCGAGCGGCCGGGCCATCCGGCGGAGGGCGCGGGGCCCGCCCCTGGTCGCCCCGCCGGCGAGTGGTTCGCCGCGCTCCTTGTCGAGGTCACGCCGCTCGGTTCGTGCCCGCTCGCGGGTCATGTCCGGGGGCTCCCGCCGGACGCGCCCGGCGCCGGCCGCCGCGGCCTTCTCGGCGCGGGATCGAGATTCCGCCGCCGCCTTGCTCTTGCCGCGGGCCCGTTTGGTCGGGCCCCGCTCGTCGCTTGTCACTCGGTCACGTCGGGGTCGACGTCCGGAATCGGCTCGCGCGGCACCCGGACCGGCCGCCCCTCGCGGGCCTCGAGGCGCCGCGCGGCACGCGCCGCGACCGGTCCGCCCTCGTTGACCCGGGCGACGTACTCGAGGAAGAAGGCGGAGATCACGGCGGCGATCGGAATGCCGAAGATCGCCCCGATCACGCCGGCCACCTTGGCCCCGACGAGGACCGAGCCGAGAACGACGATCGGGTGGATCCCGACGGCCTGCTCCATGACCCGCGGCTGGAGGACGTTCATGACGACGAACCAGCCGATCCCCATCGCAATGAACGCGGGCAGGGTCGCGTCGGGCATCACGAGGAATGCCACGAGGACCGGCGGCGCCCACGATACGAACGGGCCGAAGAACGGGATCGCCATGAGGATTCCGGCCGCGGCCGACGTTACCGGGAGGTAGGGCAGGGCGAGAACAGCGCTCGTCACGACGGCGACCGCCGCGTAGACGACGCCGATGATCGCCTGGCCGCGGAGGAAGCCGCCGAACGAGCGGGCGACGCTCGTCTCGAGCAGGCGCGAGTCCCCCTTGAAGCCCGGCGGGACGATCCGGAACAGGAACGACAGGATCCGGTCGCGGTCGACAACCATGTACAGCGACAGGACGAGGACGATGAGGAGATTGCCGACGGCGCCGATGCTCGCGACCGCCAGCTGCTGGAGCGGGCCGACGAGCTCTTCCGCGTAGGAGTTGAGGTTGGCGAGGAACGTCTGGGCCTGGCCGACGAGGTCAACCTGGGTGAGGCCGAGGCCGTTCAGCCGCTCCTGCCACGGCGCGAGGATCTGGGGCAGCTGGGTCTGGAGTGCCGGCACGTTGGAGACGAAGTCGGCGATCGAGGTCGCCAGCGCACCCGCCAGGAGGATCGTCAGGAAGATGAGGATCCCGACGAGCAGCGCGTACACCACGATGACCGCGCCGACCCGCGGCAGGAACGGGACATGCGCGGCGAGCCACCCGACGAGCGGGCTGAGAATGAAGGCGAGGAGCCAGGCGAGGAAGAAGATGAGGATGATGTCGCCAAACGCCTGGAAGAGCTGCGACACGAACTGGACGACGAGGAAGGCGAGGGCGATCGTCCCCAGGATCAGCAGGGCGTCCAGCCAGCGGCGGCGGCGCTCCATCAGCTCGAGGGCCATCGGTTGCGCGGCGTCCTCAGATTGGTGGGGAGTGCCAGCCCCTCCCCTTCGGCTCATGGTAGTCGGTGGACCTTCACTGCCGGTCAGCGGAGGCCCATCTTCTCGCGGACCTCGGACATCGTCGCCTCGGCCATCGGGCGGAGGCGCTCGGCGCCGGCGGCCACGATCTCGTCGATCTCCTTCGGGTTCGCCAGAAGGTACTCGTACCGTTCGCGAGCGGGTGCGTAGTGCCGGATGATCCGCTCGGCGAGCAGCTTCTTCATGTCGACGCAGCCGGTTCGGGCCGTCCGCTCGCCCTCCCAGAGGTCCTCGTAGTCGTCGCCGAAGAACCGCTGGAGCTGGCAGACGTTGCAGATCTCCGGCCGGCCGGGATCGGTCCGCCGGATCCTCTGCCTGTCGGTGACCATCGACATCACCTGGCGGCCGATCACCTCCGGCGGGGCAAGGATCTCGATCGTGTTCCCGAGCGATTTGCTCATCTTCCGGACGCCGTCGGTGCCGAGCACGACCGGGGCCTCGGTGAACACGGCCTGGGGCTCGGGAAAGGTCGGGCCGTAGCGGTGATGGAAGGCTCGGACGATCTCCCGTGACAACTCGAGGTGGGCCTCCTGGTCCTTGCCGACCGGGACGCGCGTCGCCTTGTAGATGACGATGTCGGCGGCCTGCAGGATCGGGTAGGTCAGCAGGCCGTGATTGACGTCATCGGGCTGTTGCTGCTTCTTCTCCTTGTAGGTCGGCGTCCGCTCGACCCAGCTGACCGGCGTCACAGTGGCGAGCAGCCAGGCGAGCTCCGTGTGCTCGGGCCGGTGCGACTGGACGAACAGCGTGCACTTCTCGGGATCCAGGCCCAGGGCCAGGAGGGCCGCTGCCATCTGCCGCGTTCCCACACGGAGCGCCTCGGGGTCGTGGGTCGACGTCAGCGCGTGGTAGTCGACGATGCAGTAGATCGCGTCAAACTCGTGCTGCAGCTTCACGTAGTTGCGGATTGCCCCGAGGTCGTTGCCGAGATGGACGATCCCGGACGGCTGGATCCCGCTGAAGATCCGCGCAGGCGCCGATGCGAGCTGGGGGTCGGTGGTCATGGGGGCCGAGTGTAGCCGAGCCTTCCCCGGCCGAGGCGCCCGTGCGCCGACGCGCCGAGGCGCGAGGCGCTCGGAGCCCGCTTGCCTGCCGTTTGCCCGACCGCACAGGACCTCCGGCGCGGACTCGATCGCGATCCTGTCGGCTACCATTCGCCCGATGCCCCCACCGTCACAGCCCAGTCCCGTGAGGGCGGCTCCGCTGCGCGTCGCCGTGCTCGGCGCGGGGACCGTCGGTCGCGAGGTAATCCGGGGCCTGCTCGATGAACCCGACCGCCTGACGCCGGCCGACGGCGCCCCGCTCCGCCTCGTCGGTGTCGCCGTGCGCGACATCGAGGCGGCTCGTGCCCGCGGCATCCCGGAGAGCCTGCTCGGTGATGCCCCTGCCCATCTGGTCGCGTCGCCGGACACGGACGTGATCGTCGAGCTCCTCGGCGGCGACGAGCCGGCCCGGACACTCGTCGCGGCGGCCCTCTCGGCGGGCAAGCCCGTCGTGACCGCGAACAAGCACGTCGTCGCCCTTCACGGCCCCGAGCTCGAGGCGATCTCCCGGCGCACCGGCGCCCCGCTCCGGTTCGAGGCCGCGGTGGGCGGCGGGATCCCCGTCCTCGGACCGCTCGCCGCCGAGCTGGCGGCGAACCGCGTGACGAGCGTGCGGGGCATCGTGAACGGCACGACGAACCACATCCTCAGCGAGATCGCCGAAGGTCGGGGCACGTACGAGGCCGTCCTGCGAGACGCCCAGGAGCGCGGCTACGCGGAGGCCGACCCGAGCGGCGACGTCGAGGGTCGGGACCCGATCAACAAGCTCGTGATCCTCGCCCGGCTCGCGTTCGGTGGCTGGCTCGACCCCGAATCCGTCCCGGACCGGCCGCCGTCGCTCCGCGGCCAGGGCTCACCCGGGATCACCGGCGTATCCGCTCCCGAGATCGCGGGGGCCAGGTCCGTCGGCCTGATGCTCCGGCTCGTCGCGAGCGCGACCGCCGACGCGGCCGGCGTCGTGCCGACCGCGGTCCCGGCCGACAGCCCGCTCGGGCAGACCGGCGGGGTCCGCAACCGGATCGAGGTCCGCGGGGAGCCGGTCGGGACGGTCGGGTTCGACGGCCCGGGAGCCGGCGGCGGCGCGACCTCGAGTGCGGTCCTCGGCGACCTCGTGGCACTCGCCCGGGGCGGCGGGAGCACATGGGCGGGCCGACCGCCCGCCAAGCATGCGAAGGCTCGTCCGACTGCGGGCGACGACACGACCGGCCGGTGGTTCACGTTCCTGCCGGGAGTCGCGGCGGGTCGGGCCATCCGCGAGGTGGCCGAGGCCCAGTGCGAGACGGGGACGGGCGTCGCGATCCGGACCATGGAGATGACGCTCGCCGCCGTGCGATCCTGTCTCGTGGATGTCGTGCCGGCCACGCTCGACCCGCAGCTCTACCCGATCGATGACGATGACTGAGACCGTCCGCGGCATGCCCGCCCGCCCCCGGCTCGTCGAGCGCTACCGCCGGTTCCTGCCGATCACCGACGCGACGCCGTCGCTGACGCTCGGTGAGGGCTTCACGCCCCTCGTCCGGCTCCGCCGCCTCGGCGAAAAGTACGGCCTGCCGAACCTCCACGCGAAGGTCGAGGGCCAGAACCCGACGGGCTCGTTCAAGGACCGCGGGATGGTCGTCGCGGTCTCGAAGGCGCTCGAGGACGGGGCACGGGCCGTCATCTGCGCTTCGACCGGCAACACGTCGGCTTCTGCGGCCGCATACGCCGCCGCGGCGGGGATCGAGTGCATCGTCGTCCTGCCGAAGGGCCGGATTGCCGCCGGCAAGCTCCTCCAGGCACTCGTCGCGGGCGCGCGGGTCGTCGCGATCGATGGGAACTTCGACGACGCGCTTCGGATCGTCCGCGAGCTGACCGCCGAGGGCGGCCGCGCGGTGACGCTCGTGAACTCCGTCAACCCGCACCGGCTCGAGGGCCAGAAGACCGCCGCGTTCGAGGTCTGCGACGACCTCGGCCGGGCGCCCGACGCGCTCGCGATCCCGGTCGGAAACGCCGGCAACATCAGCGCCTGGTGGGCGGGCTTCGGGGACTACCGGGCCGCGGGGATCGTCGATACGGCGCCGCGGATGCTCGGCTTCCAGGCAGCCGGCGCCGCGCCGATCGTGGCCGGCCACCCGATCGATCGCCCCGAGACGATCGCCACGGCGATCCGAATCGGCAATCCGGCGTCGTGGGCGAAGGCGATGGCCGCGCGCGACGAGTCGGGCGGCCTCATCGACAGTGTCACCGACGACGAGATCATCGACGCGTGGCGCGACCTCGCCCGGGTTGAGGGGATCTTCTGCGAGCCGTCGTCGGGAGCCGGCGTCGCGGGGGCTCGGAAGCTCGCCGCGGCCGGCCAGCTGTCCGACGAGCTGGTCGTCTGCGTCCTCACCGGCACCGGGCTGAAGGACCCGGCGACGGCCGAGCAGGCCGGCGGCCCGATCCTCGAGGCGGATCCCAGCGCGGACGCCGTGCGGCGAGTGCTCCGATGGTGATGCACTGGCTGGCCGAGCTCGACGGGCGCCGGATCGTCGTCGACGTGCCCGCGTCTTCGGCCAACCTCGGAGCAGGCTACGACTGCATCGCCCTCGCCCTGGCCCTGACGAACCGGATCGAGCTCGAGGTCAAGGGCTGGGCGCGCGGCGAGGTCGAGCTGGTCATCGAGGGCGAGGGCAAGGACGAGATCGGCGCGAACCGGGAGAACCGGTTCTCCCTCGGAATCGAGGCCGTCGTCAACGAGATCCGGGGTGAGGTGCCCGAGACGGTCGGCTGGCGGATCGAGATGCACAACGAGATCCCTCTCATGCGGGGCCTCGGGTCGAGCGCGGCGGCGACGGTGGGGGGCCTCGTTGCCGGCAACGCGCTCCTCGGGGAGCCGCTCACGACGACGGACCTCCTCCGACTCGCGACGCAGATCGAGGGACACCCGGACAACGCAGCAGCCGCGCTCCTCGGCGGGTTCGTCGTCGTGACGACGACCGCGGACGGGATCGAGGCGGTTCGGTTCGATGCTCCGCGTGACCTGCGCGCCGTCCTGTTCATTCCGGAGCTCCGGCTCGCGACGGCCGACATGCGCCGGGCGCTGCCCGAGAAGGTACCGCTCGCGGACGCGGCCGCGAACCTGGGCCGTGTCGCGCTCGGCGTCGCGGGGTTCGCGACGGGGCGATACGACCTGCTCCGGGTCCTCACGGTCGACAAGATCCACGAGCCATACCGCGCGAAGCTCTTCCCACAGCTCCCAAAGTTCATCGAGGCGGCACTCGAGGCAGGAGCGATCGGCGCCTGCCTGTCGGGCGCCGGGTCGACGATCGTCGCGTTCGCCGACTCGCTGTCCGGGATCACGCGGATCGAGGCGGCCTTCTCGGCCGCGGCCGCGGACACGGACCTGCCGGGTCGGATCTCGGTCGTGTCGCCCCGCAACCACGGGGCCCAGGTCGTCAGCCGGCGCTGACCCGGCGTTGACCCGGCGCTGGCCCGGCGCTGACCCGGTCCCGACCATCCTTTCGGGCTAGCCCGTTGCCCGCGGGCGGTGCGGATTGCCGGGGATCGGTCGCGTGCGCGGCGGTCCGGTGTCGTTGACGGTCGGTCGACACTCGGGACATGGATGGGCTCAGTCGAACGGTTGGCGGTGGGGTGGGGAGCGTCGTCGAGACGGCGTTCGACACGATCGGCGGGACGCTCCGGTTCATCGTCGCCTCGGCCAACGCCGCGCTCCCGGGCGGCATCCTCCCGCTGGTCGTGTTCGGTGGGCTCGCCGGCCTCGCCTGGTTCCTCGCCAAGCGGTAGCGGCGGTCAGGACCGCTCGGCCCCCTTGTCCTCGTCGTCGGCCCGCCGCTCGCCACCCTGCGCCGGCGGCGTCCATGCCTTGTCCGCGTACCTCAGCTGACGGAGTCGCAGCTCGTCGAGGCGCTCGCTCTCCGATCGGGCAAGTTCGCGCTCGTGGAGACGCTCGGCCTCGTTGGCATCAACCGGGTCACCCGCGGCGGCCGCCGGCTTGGCCCCGTTCGTTGCCTCGGTTCCATCGTCGCCACCGAGCAGCCGGCGGAGGAAGCTCATCGGGTGGCCGCCGGCTCGGGAGCGCCGGCCCGGACGAAGGCGAGGACCTCTTCCCAGGCCGCCTCGGACGACCGGACGTACTCGTCGGCCTTCCGATCGAAGAACGAATGCGGCGCGCCCGGGTACGCGATCAGCCGGTGATCGACCCGCGCGGCCGTGAGCGCGGCTTCGAACGTCGCGATCGACGACGCGGGGATCCCCTCGTCGGCGGCCCCGAACAGCCCGAGGACGGGCGATGCCATCCGCTCGGCGACGTCCGCCGGCGCGGGGGCGTCGTTCCGGCCAGGGCCGACCGGCGGGCCGTAGAACCCGATCACACCGGCGAGGTCGAGCCCGAGGGTTCCGGCGTCGAACGACAGGCGGCCACCGAAGCAGAAGCCGACCGTGAAGACGCGGCTCAGGCTGCCGCCCTGCTCGGACCGGAGGTACTCGACCGCGGCCTTGATGTCCGCCGAGATCCCGGCGAACGTCGTCTTCCCGACGTGCGACATGAATTCGAACGCGGCATCGCGCCGGCCTGGGCCGGCGGTGCGGGCAAAGTAGTCGATCGCGATGGCGTCGACGCCGTTCTCGGCGAACCGCAGCGCGAGGTCCTCGTAGTACGGGTGGAGGCCGCGGACGTCGGGCAGGATCACGATCCCGGTGTCGGTCGGCTCGGCGGCGCGGGCACGGAACGCCGAAAAGCGCGTGCCGTCGTCCGCGGTGAGGGTCAGCTCGCCCGCATCGAGCGCGCCACCGGCAATCGGCACGATCGGCGGCCGGCTGTCGTGATCGAAGCACATGGCGCCATTCTCGCACCACGCGCCACGCAACGGCGGAGTAAGCGTCGCGCCGCATCATCGACCCGTGGATGCGCTCAAGTTCGGGCGGGCTATCCGGGTCGTGCGCCGCCGCGCCCGGCTTCGCCAGGCCGACGTTGCGATTCGCGCCGACACGTCCAGGAGCACCGTCAGCCGCATCGAACGCGGTCGAGTCGGCCGAGTCCCGTTCGCGACCCTTCGGCGGGTCGGCGCGGCGCTCGAGGCGGACGTCGAGTTGACGTTCCGCTGGCGAGGCGAGGCAGTCGACAGGCTGCTCGACGAGGCACACGCAGACCTGGTCGATGCCGCTGCGGGCCTCCTGCGGCATCTCGGCTGGGAAGTCGCTATCGAGACGACGTTTTCGATCGATACGGAGCGGGGCTCGATCGACATCCTCGCCTGGCATGCCGCCGAGCGAACCGTGCTCGTCGGCGAGGTGAAGTCGGTCGTGCCCGACGCGCAGGCGACGCTCGCGACGCTCGACCGCAAGACCCGGCTCGCCGATCGGATCGCGCGGGAGCGTGGTTGGGACCCCGCGACCGTCGGCCGCATCCTGCTGATCGGCGAGGGGACTACGGCGCGTCGCCGCGTCGCCAGGCATACGGCGATGTTCGATACGGCGTTCCCGGCTCGCGGCTGGGCGGTCCTCAGGTGGCTCCGACGCCCCGTCGGGCCGGTTTCGGGGCTGTTCTTCCTGCGGCTGCCAGGCGATTCATCACCGAATTCCCGTGCGGTGGGACTCGGGCAGCGGAGGGCCGGCCCAGGGGGCTGAAGCGTTGCCGGATTCCCACCCCGTGCGACCCGGACCGCGGATCGGTCGCCTGACGCGCAACCGGCGGGAATCTGGCGACGAATCCCCTGCCGGCGCTGTCCGAGGCGCTCAAGGTGAGAATCCGAGAACGAATGGGCCTCTCTGGAGCACCCCAACCCCGCTGATAGAATCCCTCGGCCATGCCTGCCCCCCTCGTGGTCCAGAAGTTCGGCGGGTCGTCGCTGGCCGACGCCGATCGGATCCGGCGCGTCGCCCGGCGGATCGCCCGCGAGCGCGCGGCGGGCAGTGACCTCGTCGTGGTCGTCTCGGCGATGGGCGACACCACGGACGAACTCCTCGCGCTCGCCGCAGGCATCACGGACGACCCGGACGTACGCGAGCTCGACATGCTCCTCGCGACCGGGGAGCACCAGAGCGCCACGCTCGTCTCGATGGCCCTCCACGCGCTCGGCGTGCCCGCGATCAGCCTCACCGGCGCCCAGGCCGGCATCACGACCGACGGCCGCTACGGCAAGGCCCGGATCGCGGCGATCGAGCCGAAGAGGGTGCGCAAGGAGCTTGACGACGGCAAGGTCGTCATCGTCGCCGGGTTCCAGGGCCTCAGCGCGAGCCAGGCCGACCAGCACGAGACCACGACCCTCGGCCGGGGCGGCTCGGACACGACCGCCGTCGCGTTCGCGGCCCGCCTCGACGCCGAGAGGTGCCAGATCTTCAGCGACGTGCGCGGCATCTACACCGCGGATCCCCGGATCGTCCCCGGCGCGCGCCAGCTCAAACTGATCGGCTACGAGGAGATGCTCGAGCTCGCCAACCAGGGCGCGCAGGTCATGCAGACCCGGGCCGTCGAGCTCGGCTGGGTGAACGGCGTCGCGATCGAGGTCCTCAGCTCATTCGAGGACGCCCCAGGCACGCTCATCACGGAGGACCCGCTCGTGGAACAGCGCAACAAGGTTCGCGGGCTGGCCCACGACCGCAACGTCGCGAAGATCACGCTCGTCGAGGTGCCCGACCGGCCCGGCGTCGCCCACAGCGTCTTCGCGCCGCTGGCCGAGGCCGGGATCAACGTCGACATGATCGTCCAGAACGTCGGCCATCGAGGAGCGACGGACCTGAGCTTCACCATTCCGCGCGTCGAGCTCGCGCGGGCCAAGCGGCTCCTCGAGCCGATCGTCCGCGACCTCGGCTTCCGCGAGATCACGACCGACACCGCGGTCGCGAAGGTCTCGATCGTCGGCGCCGGCATCCAGAACGCGCCCGGCTACGCCGCTCGCATGTTCGGGGCGCTGGCCGACGCCGGAGTGAACATCGAGATGATCTCGACCTCGGAGATCCGGATCACCACGATCATCGCGGAGGACGCGCTCGAGACCGCGCTCACGGCCCTCCACGCGGCGTTCGAGCTCGAGCGGCCGGAGTCGATCGAGACCGCGGCGGCCGGCTGACCGCCGTGACCGGCCGGCCGTTCCTCAGTCGCCAGGAGCACTTCCCGCTCGTCGGGTCGACGAACGACGTCGTGCGCGGCTGGCTCGCGGACGGGACTCCGGAGGTCTGCCTCGCGGTCGCCGACGAGCAGGCGGCAGGCCGCGGCCGCGAGGGTCGCTCGTGGCAGGCTCCCCGCGGCGCGGCGCTCCTCCTGTCACTCGGCTTCACGCCGGCGTGGTTGCCGGCTGACCAGGCATGGCGGCTGGCCGCGATCACGAGCCTCGCGATGGCCGAGGCGGCCGAGGATCTCGCCGACCTGAAGCCCGGCACGATCCGCCTGAAGTGGCCGAACGACCTCATCGTGGAGCGCGATGGCCGCCCGCTCAAGCTGGCGGGCGTCCTGGGTGAGACGGACGGACTCGGCACCGATGACCCGCGGGTCGTCGTCGGGATCGGCGTCAACGCGGACTGGCGGGCGACCGACTTCCCCACCGAGCTGGCCGGTTCGATGACGAGCCTGCGCGAGACCGGCGGCGGCCGGCCGATCGACCGGACTCGCCTCCTCGAGGCGTTCACCGGCCGCCTCGAGCCTCGAGTCGAGGCGCTCCGGGACGGCCGCTTCGACGGGGCGGGCTGGGCCGGACGGCAGGCGACCACGGGCCGAACCGTGACGATCGAGACCCGGGGCGGCTCCCGCGAGGTCGTGGCCGCCCGCGACGTCGATCCGGCGACCGGCGCGCTCCTCGTCGAGGCGGCCGATGGGACCGCCCGCTCGATCGTGTCCGCCGAGATCGTCCACCTGCGCCTGGGCGCGGCCGAGGCGAGGGTGTAACACGATGGCCCGTCCGGTGTTTGGAAGAGTGAGCGGGCAGGGGAGTGCCGGAGCCCGCCGTGGCGCCGTGACCCACCTCGATCGGGATCGCCCGCTCGTGGAGGCCGCCCGGCGCGACCCCGAACGATTCGACGCCCTCTATCGCAGGTACCTCGCCCAGGTGTACAGCTACGCGTACTACGAGCTCGGCGACCATCACGAAGCCGAGGACGCCACCGAGCGGACGTTCCTTGCCGCGCTCTCGAACCTCGACCGGTTCGAGGAGCGCGCGACGCCGGCCGACGGCGACACCGCGTCGACGTTCCGCGTCTGGCTGTTCCGGATCGCCCGCAACGTCGTCGCGAACCAGCGCCGCCAGAAGCGGCGCCGTCCTACGCTCCCGCTCGAGGCCGCGGCCGTCGTCGCGGATCCGCTCGACGTCGAAGGTGGTGCCGCGCTCCGCGACGAAGCGGCCGAAGCGTGGCGGGCCGTGGGCCGCCTGCCGGCCGAGCGGCGCCGCGCGATCGTGCTCCGGTTC
>CAZVGO010000031.1:0-2849 GCA_964626755.1 uncultured Anaerolineaceae bacterium
GGAAGTACCCCATCCAGCCGCTGAGATACCGATTCAGCTCCGCGAAGTAGGAGTCCAGCGATCGGCCCCGGTTCCGGCGAGTCATCTCGAGGATCCGGGCGGCGAGGCGCTGCAACGTCCGCTCCGACAGCTGAATCGTCAGGTAGCCTCCTCGGGATGCGCCAACGCGAAACCCGAGGAAGTGGCGACGGTGAGCCAGGTCGACGGCGCTCTTCGCCTCGTTCACCTTCAGCCGAAGTCGGCCTTCGATGAAGCGGCGCGTCGCGGCCATCACTCGCTGGCCCGCCCGTTCACTCGCGACGTAGATGTTGCAATCGTCTGCATACCGCACGAAGCAAAGGCCGCGACGGTCCAACTCCCAATCCAACTCGTCCAGGACGATGTTGGACAGGAGCGGCGACAACGGCCCGCCTTGCGGCGTTCCCTCCTCCGTTGACACACGCGTGCCGTCGGGGAGGACCACTTTCGCGCGAAGCATCAGGCGCACGAGGCGCAAGATTCGACGATCCCCAATGCGCTGACTCATTCGGTCGAGCAAGCGCTGGTGATGGACTCGGTCGAAGAAGTTCTCCAGATCCAAGTCCACCGTGAATCGTCGGCCTTGCGTCACGTGGCCCACGGCCTCGACGATCGCGGTCTGGGAGCCCCGCCCCGGCCGGAAGCCGTGGCTGCTCGGATGGAACGTCGGGTCGAAGATCGGCTCCAGCACCTGGAGCACAGCCTGTTGAACCCAGCGGTCCACCACATTCGGGATCCCCAGACCCCGTTGCCCGCCTCCGGGCTTCGGGATCCAGACTCGGCGGATCTCGCCGGGTCCGTAGGTCTCCGTCAGCAGAGCGCGGTGCAGCTTCGGGAGCAGCCGTCCCGCGTGGCGGGACACCTCCTCCACCGACTGACGGTCCACGCCCGGAGCCCCCTTATTGCTCACGACTTTCGCCAGGGCGGTTTCCAGGTTCACCGGATCCGCCACCAGCTCCAACAGACGGGTCGTCCCGTCTGCCGTTGGAGTCGTCGATTCCGATCGTTGGCTGGTCATCGCTGTGTGCACCGGCACGGACTCCGCGGTGGATCCGTCCACCGCTTTGTCCGGTTCGGCCCCTTTCGGGCTGTCGACGAACGCGAAGACCAGTTGCCGTGGTTTCGACTTCCTCATCCTGTCACCCCCTTCGCTCCACCGGAGTTACCCGGCTTCATCGCTACTACGAGGTGATCCGACTTCTTCACGAGCATCGGCGGGTCGTCCTTGTCTCCTCCCCGCCTACCGCATGCGGACTCGTGAAGATCTCCCCGGGTAAGAACGCAGAGTGTCCCGCCGCTCCCGTCTCCACTACCACGATGCCACGACTGGATATCGGGCGTCACGCTGGCGAGCGCGCTGACCCAGGCATCGACAGCCTTACGGAGCTTCACTTTCGTTCGGTGCTGCGGTTCGTCTAAGGCTTCCATCCCACACGACCTCGCGGACGCCCTCGCGGGCGCGGCTTCCCGGGTCCACGCCGCGGGCCGTCGTCGCCGACGGTCCCCGGCTCGCCTTTCCGCCTCGTGCGGCTGCCTTCGACTCACGGTTACCTCCAGTAGGTCCCGTAACGGACTTTCACCTTCAACTCTGCGCCCATGCCGGGCGCACTCGCCCATTCGCTTCGCCCCGGAGGGTGAGCGACGGCCGCGGCGAGAGGCAGGGCTTGGGGGTTCTTCGAAAACGTGTGGGTGCGAGGGTCAGGCGCTCAGCCGGATGCCCGAGCAACAGAGGTGGATCATCGCGATCAACGAGTCGACGCTGTGGAACCCATAGGCACGATGGATCGCGAGCTTGATCTTGTTGTTCATCCCCTCGATCGGACCGCTGGTCTGACGCGCGTGGCGGAAGAAGCCGAGGATCCCCTCGAGGTGCGTGCGCACCGTTCTCGCGAAACGACGAAGCGGAGCGAGCCGGGACAAGAGCGCCGACCGGGTCCAGTTGCGGAGGAACTCGCGGGCCTCGTCTTCGGTCTCGCAGATCCAGAGATCCTCGAGCTGACGCGCAGCTCGTAGCAACGGAACAACCGTCGGTTGGTCTTCTGGACCTTCTCGATCGCCTCGGTGTCCTTCGGCGTCCGGTGCTTGGGGTTGCGCAGCAGCGAGAACCGGGTGTTCTTCAACGGGTGCTTGGCGAGTCCGCCGGACTGGCGGCACTCGTCGCGACGAACCTCGTCCACCGCATCGAGGAGCAGCTTCACGACGTGGAAGCGGTCGTAGACGATCTCTGCGTTGGGAAGGAGCTCCTCGACCGCCTTTTTGTAGCCGCCGCTCATGTTCATGCAGACGACTTCGATCTTCTCGCGTCCCGCTTGGTCGAGAGACTCGAGAAACCGTCGGAGAGTCTCGGCGGACTTTCCTTCGCCAGCCCAGACGACGCGACCGCTCATCAGGTCGGTCACGACGGTGAGGTAGCGGTGGCTGCGCTTGTACGAGACCTCGTCGACGCCGATGGCGACCAACCCGTCCATGAGATCCTCGGGGAGGAACCGCTTGGTGACGCGCTCGACGATCCGGCCCACCGTCCGCCATGCGACGTCAAACCTGCGCATGGCTGCGGACTTGTCGGCGACCTGCACGAAGCTCGCGACCTGCTCGTCGAAGACCTTGGTGTGGCGAGCTCGGCCATCGGCCCAGGGAACGCGCTCGACCATCCGTCCGTGACGGGGACAGCGAGCCTCGCGGATGTCGGCGGACAGAACGCACCGCGTGCTCATCAGGTCGAGGTGGCGCCACTCGTGCCGCGTGATGCGGTGCTCACCGCCCATGACGGAGCCGCATCGAGGACACCGGGGCCGCGCGTTCCTGCGCCGGCGAACGCGCACCACGACGCG
>CAZVGO010000032.1:0-10685 GCA_964626755.1 uncultured Anaerolineaceae bacterium
CGGGCCTGCGCCGGCCCACACCGCGCCGCCGCCCCGGGCGCTGCCGGGCGGCGGCGAGCATCGGCGCCACACGCTCGTGGCGATCGTCCTCGACAAGCCCGGCGTGCTGAACCGGGTGGCCAGCCTCATGCGCGCGCGCAACTTCAACATCGACTCGCTGGCCGTGAGCCGCACGGATCAACCCGACGTCAGCCGGATGACGATCACGCTCCACGGCGACGACGTGGCCGTCGAGCAGGCCGCCAAGCAGCTCTACCGGCTCATCGACGTGCTCAAGGTCCAGGACGTCACCTCAGAGCCGACGATCGAGCATGAGCTGGCGCTGGTGAAGGTCCGGGCCGGGGAGTCGAACCGGGCCGAGATCCTCAGGCTCGTCGAGCTGTCGAAGGGCCGCGTCCTCGACGTCACGGGGGAGTCGGTCGTGGCCGAGGTCACAGGCTCCGAGGCCGAGGTCGACGCGTTCGTCGCGCTCGTCCGGGGGTACGGCATCAAGGAGCTCGTTCGCACCGGGGCAGTGGTGATGGCGAGGGGTTCGGGTTCGATTGAGGAGGCCACGAAGCGATGACGGCGAGGATGTACTACGACAGTGACACCGATCCCGCAGCGCTGGAAGGCAGGACCGTGGCCGTAATCGGCTACGGCAGCCAGGGCCACGCCCACGCCCAGAACCTCAAGGAGTCGGGGGTCGACGTCGTCGTTGGCCTCGCGCCGGGCTCGAAGAGCCGGCCGCTGGCCGAGGCGGCGGGTCTCCGGGTGGCCGACGTCGCCGACGCGGTCCGCGAGGCGGACATCGTGATGATCCTCGTCCCCGACACCGCCCAGAAGGGCGTCTACGACGCCGAGATCCGGCCGAACCTCCGGCCGGGCCAGCTCCTGATGTTCGCCCACGGGTTCAACATCCACTTCGGGCGGATCGACCCGCCCGCCGACGTCGACGTCGGGATGGTCGCGCCGAAGGGACCGGGCCACCTCCTGCGCTCGGTGTACGAATCGGGCGGCGGCGTCCCCGCGCTGTTCGCCGTCCACCGCGACGCGTCCGGCACTGCCCGCGACCGCGTGCTCGCCTACGCCCGGGCGATCGGAAGCACCCGCGCCGGCGTGCTCGAGACGACGTTCAAGGAGGAGACCGAGACCGACCTCTTCGGGGAGCAGGCCCTGCTGTGCGGTGGTGTCTCGGCGCTCGTCAAGGCGGCGTTCGAGACCCTCGTCGAGGCCGGCTACCAGCCCGAGCTCGCGTACTTCGAGACGATGCACGAGCTGAAGCTCATCGTCGACCTGATGTATCGCGGCGGCCTCAACTTCATGCGATTCAGCGTCAGCGACACGGCCGAGTACGGCGACTACGTCAGCGGCCCCCGGATCGTCGAGGGCGCCAAGGCGACGATGAAGGACGTCCTCGCCGAGATCCAGAGCGGGCAGTTCGCGAAGCGCTGGGTCGACGAGTACGAGTCCGGTGGACGCGAGTTTGCCCGGCTGCGAGCCGAGGACCGCGACCACCAGATCGAGAAGGTCGGCGCCGAGCTCCGCTCGAAGATGCCCTTCGTCAACCCGGTCGTCGTCCAGGCCGGGCAGGCCCAGGCCGGCGCATCGGAGCGGGTCGTGTCGCCGGGTAGCAGGCGATGAGCCGCCCTGCCGTAGCCGCGGGCTCGGTCCGGATCTTCGACACGACCCTCCGTGACGGCGAGCAGGCGCCGGGCGCCGGCCTCACGGCGGCCGAGAAGCTCGAGGTCGCCCGCCAGCTCGTCCGCCTCAAGGTCGACGTCATCGAGGCCGGCTTCCCGGCCGCGTCGCCGGGCGACTTCGAGGCGGTCAACCGGATCGCCCGCGAGACTCGCGGCGTCGCCGTGGCCGCCCTCGCGCGCTGCCGCGACGGGGATCCGCAGCGAGCCGTGGAAGCGATCAAGGTCGCGGAACGGCCGCACCTCCACGTGTTCATCGCGACGAGCGACATCCACCTGACCCACAAGCTCCGGCTGAGCCGCGAACAGGCGCTCGCCGACGCGGTGAAGTGGGTCAAGTACGGCCGCCAGATGCTGGGCCAGGAGGCCGAGATCGAGTTCTCCGCGGAGGACGCCTCCCGAACCGACGTCTACTATCTCCTCCAGGTCTACGAGGCGGTCGTGGAGGCCGGCGCCTCGACGGTCAACATCCCGGACACGGTGGGTTACGCGATCCCCGCCGAGTTCGGCGCGCTCGTGGGCCGCGTCGTCGAGCGTGTCGGGCGGGACGCGACGGTCTCGGTCCATTGCCACAACGACCTCGGCCTCGCGACCGCGAACACGCTCGCCGCCGTCCAGGCCGGCGCGCGCCAGGTCGAGGTCACGATCAACGGCCTCGGCGAACGGGCCGGCAACGCCTCCCTCGAGGAGGTCGTGATGGCCCTCCGCACCCGGCCCACCCAGTTCCCCGACCTCGGCAGCCGGGTCCAGACCGAGCAGATCACGGCGGCCTCGCGCCTGGTCTCGTACCTCACCGGCTTCGCGATCCAGCCGAACAAGGCGGTCGTCGGCGGCAACGCCTTCGCCCACGAGTCGGGGATCCACCAGGACGGGGTGATCAAGAACCCGCTGACGTACGAGATCATGACGCCCCAGTCCGTCGGCCTGTCCGGCAGCCAGCTGACGATCGGCAAGCTCTCCGGGCGGCGCGGCCTCCAGGGCAAGCTCCGCGAGCTCGGCCACGAGGTCGAGGGCGACGCGCTCGACGTGCTCTACCGCCAGGCGATCGCGCTGGCCGACGCGAAGAAGGAGGTCACCGATGCGGACCTCCTCGCGCTCGTCGAGCAGCGCGCCGCGGAGGTGCCGGCATCGGTGGGGCTTCTCGGCTGGAGCGTCACGTCGTCCCACGGCGGCAACGCCACCGGGACCGTGTCGCTCAACGTGAACGGCCAGGACCGCGCGACCGATGCGACTGGCAACGGCCCGGTCGATGCGCTCTATTCGGCCGTCGACCAGGCGATCCAGCCGGTGCTCGGCTGGCGGCCGGTGCTGACCGAGTACGAGATCAAGGCAGTGTCGGCAGGCGAGGACGCGCAGGGGCAGGTGCTCGTGCGCTGCCGGCGGTCCTCGGACGAGGGACCGGGAGCCCTTATCGTCTCCGGCCACGGCCTGTCGACAAACATCATCGAGGCGTCGCTCGACGCCTACCTCGCCGCGATCAACAAGCTCCACGGCGCGGAGATCAACGGCGTGTCCGTCGGGTTCGTCACGCCGCGGGTCGTGGAGGAGCCCTCGTGACGACGTACCGCCTCGTTGCGATCCCCGGCGACGGAATCGGGCCGGAGGTCGTGGCCGCGGCGCGCCACGTGCTGGATGTCGTTGGTCAGCGGTTCGGTTTCGCGACCGACTGGACGGAGATCATGGCCGGCGGCGTGGCGATCGACGCGTTCGGCGTCGCGATCCGGCCGGAGGACGTCGAGGCCTGCCGCGCCGCGGACGCCGTGCTCCTCGGCGCCGTCGGCGGCCCCAGGTGGGACGATCCGAGCGCGAAGGTCCGCCCTGAACAGGCTCTGTTCGCGCTGCGCGGTGGGCTCGGGCTGTTCGCCAACCTCCGGCCGCTGACGGTCTATCCCGCGCTGTTCGAGGCGGCACCGCTCCGCCCGGAGCTCCTGGCCGGCGTCGACCTGCTGATCGTCCGCGAGCTGACCGGCGGCGTGTACTTCGGCCCGCGCGACGAGGCGGCCGGCGAGCCCGGCAAACGTGCCGCGCGTGACACGCTGCCCTACTCGGAGGAAGAGATCAGCCGGATTGTCCGGCTCGCCTTCGAGCTCGCCCGGGGGAGGCGCGGCCGCCTGACGAGCGTCGACAAGGCGAATGTCCTCGCCACCTCGCGCCTGTGGCGGAGTGTCGTCGAGGAGCTCCGTCCGGAGTTTCCCGACGTCGAGCTCCGCCACCAGCTCGTCGACTCATGCGCGATGCTCATCGTCAAGCGCCCTGCGGACTTCGACGTGATCGTGACCGAGAACCTCTTCGGCGACATCCTGTCCGACGAGGCGAGCGTCCTTGGCGGATCGCTGGGGATGCTCCCGTCGGCGTCGCTCGGCGAGCGCCGGACGGAGCACGGCACGTTTGGGCTGTACGAGCCGATCCACGGGTCGGCGCCACATCTCGCGGGCCAGGACCGGGCCAACCCGATCGGGACGATTCTTTCCGCGGCAATGATGCTGCGCTCCTCGCTCGGCCGGCCAGACGCGGCAGACGCCATCGAGGCAGCAGTCAGCGGCGTGCTCGAGGACGGCTTCCGGACGCCGGATCTCGCGGCCGGCGGGCCGGCCATCGGCACGCGGGCAATGGCCGACGCGATCGCCGGCCGCATCGCCGCCGCGACCGGGGTTGCGGCATGACCGACAAGGTTCTCCTCTACGACACGACCCTCCGCGACGGCACCCAGCGCGAGGGCCTGATCGTCTCGCTCGCCGACAAGATCAAGATCGCCCGCCGGCTCGACGACTTCGGGTTCCCGTACGTCGAGGGCGGCTGGCCTGGCTCGAACCCGAAGGACGCCGACTTCTTCGCCGCCGCGAAGGGGATGACCTTCCGGACGGCGCGGCTCGCGGCGTTCGGATCCACTCGCCACCGGCTCAACAAGCCGGCAGACGATCCGAACCTCCGCGCTCTCCTCGAGGCCGACACGCCGGTCGTGACGATCTTCGGGAAGAGCTGGCTGCTCCACGTGGTCGAGGTCCTCGGCGCGACGCCGGCGGAGAACGTCGAGATGGTCGGCGACTCCGTGGCCCACCTCGTCGGCGCCGGCCGCGAGGTGGTCTACGACGCGGAGCACTACTTCGACGGCTACCGCGACGACCCGGCCTACGCGATCGCGACGCTCCGCGCCGCCCGGGCGGCCGGCGCCTCCAGCCTCGTCCTGTGCGACACGAACGGCGGAACGCTGACCGCGGACCTGACGGCGATCATCGACGCGACCAGGGCCGCGATCGACGACCCGGAGGCGCCCGCCGTCGTGTGGGGGATTCACGTTCATAACGACGCCGAGCTTGCCGTCGCGAACTCGCTCGCCGCGGTCGCCCACGGGATCCGCCACGTCCAGGGCACGATCAACGGCTACGGCGAGCGGTGTGGCAACGCGAACCTCGTGTCGATCCTCGCCAATCTCGCTCTCAAGACGGACCACGAGGTCGTGCCTGCCGGACGGCTCGCGGAGCTGACCGAGCTCAGCCGGTACGTGGCCGAGATCGTCAACATCACGCCGGACGATCACCAGCCCTACGTGGGGCGCTCGGCGTTCGCGCACAAGGGCGGTGTCCACGGCGCCGCGGTGGCGAAGGTCGAGCGGAGCTATCAGCACATCGAACCGGGCGACGTCGGGAACGTCGGCCGGCTCGTCGTCAGCGAGCTCGGCGGCAAGGCGAACACCCAGCTCCGGGCCGAGCAGCTCGGGCACCAGCTCGAGGGTGTCGACCCGAGGGAGCTCTCGAAGCTCATCAAGCGGCTCGAGGCGGACGGCCTCGCGTTCGAGGGGGCGGAGGCCTCATTCGAGCTCCTCGTCCGGCGCCACCAGGCCGGCTACGAGGCGCCGTTCCGGGTCGTCGACTTCACCGTCCTCGTCGAGCAGCGCGCGGGTGGGGAGCTGCGGGCCGAGGCGACCGTCAAGGTCGAGGTCGACGGCGAGGTGCTCCACACGGCGGCCGACGGCAACGGTCCGGTCAATGCCCTCGACGCCGCGCTGCGCAAGGCGCTTCGTGCGTTCTACCCGGCCATCGACGGCGTCCACCTCGTCGACTACAAGGTCCGGATCCTCGACGGCGACGCGGCCACGGCCGCCCGGACCCGCGTCATCATCGATTCCGCGGACGGGGTCCGCGAGTGGTCGACGATGGGCTCCGACACGAACATCATCGCCGCGTCCGCGAGCGCCCTCGGCGACTCGCTCGAGTACGCGATCTGGAAGTCCGGGGCGGAGCTCCGGCGGCGCGACGAGCGCCACTTCACGACACTGCCCAACGGAGCCGCCGTCTCCCCGAAGTCCACGCGGGCCCCCAGGGCCGTCCCAGCCACCAGCCAGAGCACCGAGTAGAGCACCGGGAGTCAGGATCGATGACCACCACCGACGCCGCCACGCCGACCCTCCATCTAGCCCGCTGGACCGTGACCTCGGGCAGCCAGGTCCAGAGCCGCGGTGCCGTCGTCATCGCGTCGGGCGACCACCAGTGGGAGGCATCCGCCGAGGGTAACGGTGCCGTCGACGCGCTCTACCGCGCGGTCGACAAGGCCCTCGCCGGCGTCCTGACCGGCCAGCCGAAACTCCTCGGGTACGATGTCCACGCGGTCGCCGAAGGCCCCGACGCCGAGGGCGTCGTGACCGTCCGAATCGCCCCGCCATCAGGGGCCAAGGGGGAGCGGGCGACCGGCGACTACGCTGGTGAGGCGCGAAGCGAAAACATCATCGCGGCGTCCGTGGACGCGTACATCCTCGCGATCAACGCGATGCTCGACGAGGAGCACTGGGCCGGGGCAGCCGAGTCCGCCGGCAACCGGAAGCGGGCGCGGGCGGCAGCCTCGGCGGAGAGCCGCGGCCGCGCGAAGCTCGACGAGGAAGCCGGCGAGATCGACACGACCGAGTGGTTCAACAGGTAACGCCTCGCGTCGCCTTTCAGGGCGAGCCCGGCGCGTTCAGCGAGGAGGCCGCACTCGGGTTCTTCGCCGACCCGCAGCCGGTCCCGGTCCCGACGTGGCGCGCCCTCTTCGAGGCGGTCCGGGACGGAGCGGTCGAGACCGCCGTCGCCGCGATCGAGAACTCGCTCGCCGGGTCGATCCGCGAGACGTACGACCTCCTCGCCGAGTTCGAGCTGCGAATCGTCGGCGCCGTCAGCGTTCCCATCCGGCTCTCGCTGCTCGCCCTGCCCGGCCAGCGCCTGGAGGACATCGAACGTGTCTACAGCCACGCCCAGGCGCTCGCCCAGGCCGACGAGTTCCTCCGTACCCGGCCGTGGCAGGTCCTGACGACGTACAACACAGCAGGCGCCGCGCGGATGATCGCCGAGCGTAGTGAGCGCGGGGCGGGCGCCGTCGCGTCCGCGCGGGTCGCCGCCCTGTACGGCCTGGGGGTCGTCGCCCCGGACATCCAGACCGGCGGTGACAACCGGACCCGTTTCGTCGTGCTCGCCCGCGACGCGCTCCGCGAGGCATGGCTCCGCGAGCCGCCACCGGTGGACGCGCCGATGATGACGACGCTCGTGTTCGCGGTACGCAATGTCCCGGGGTCGCTCCATCGCTGCCTTGGAGCATTCGCCGCGCGCGGCCTCAACCTGTCGCGCCTCGAATCGCGTCCCACGCGCGCGGCTCGCTGGGAGTACGTCTTCTGGGTCGACCTCGACGCCGATGCGGCCGACCCGGCGGCTGCCGGCGCGCTCGACGAGCTCCGCCGCGAAGCGGCGATGGTCCGGATCCTCGGGTCGTATCCGCGCCCGGCGGAGTAGCCGGTCGGGCTTACAGGTTGCTCGCCGATGGTACGCTGGCGCGCCCCAACTCCGAGCGTGCTCTCGATCAGGAGGCGGCATGGATTCGGCGTTTCGGGACGCGATAGCCGAGGGCCACGGGCTCGACGAGCCGGGCGTCGTCACGGCAGCGCGATGGGCTACGGTTGTCCTCCGGCGCGCTGGGCCCACGGACGCCGCGGCCGCCGCCGACGTCTGGCTCCTGTCCTTCCGGGCGGCGCTGCCGACCGTTCAGCTCGTCCACTCGGATGACGAGGTCCGCGACTGGATCGCCCGCGAGCTCGTGGCGCAGCACGAGACGTGGGTGGCCGACGCGGGCGGCGAGATCGTCGGGCTAATGGCGCTCCGGGACGACTGGATCGAGCAGCTCTACCTCCACCCGGACTGGCGTGGCCACGGGCTCGGGGACCGGTTCATCGCCCTCGCGCGGGAACGGATGCCGGCCGGGATCCAGCTTTGGTGCTTCCAGGTCAATGCGCCGGCACGTCGCTTCTACGAGCGCAACGGGTTCGGCGCGGCCGAGATGACCGACGGGGCGCGGAACGCGGAGCACGAGCCGGACATCCGCTACGAGTGGCGGCCGGCAACCGCTACTCGATGACGAGGTCCGCCGGCAGCTCCTCTGGCTCGGGATAGCGCGGGTCGATCGCGCCCAGGTCCACGCTCGATCCTGGCTGGACTCGGAGCGCGTCGCGGAGCGGCCGGTGACCGGGCATCGGGGCTCCTTCGGGGGCACGGCGAGGGCGATGGGTAGAATGACATCTCCGCAGTCGAGGCACCCTGCATGGCCACCGCGACGGGCGCAAAGCCACATCCGATCTTCCTCGCCGGCCGGTGGGTCGAGTCGCCCGACCGGCTCGTCATCGCCAACCCCGCCGACCCCGAAAAGCCCGCCGGATCGACGTTCAACGCCACGCCGGAGCAATACGAGGAGGCGGTCGAGGCGGCGGTTGCCGCGTTCGACACGACCCGGAGCCTGCCGGCCTTCGAACGCGGGGCGATCCTGCGGAACATCAGCGCCGGGATCAAGGCGCGCCGCGAGGAGCTCGGCCGCCTCATCGCCCTCGAGTCCGGCAAGCCGATCCGCGACGCGCTCGTCGAGGTCGACCGGGCGGTCCTGACGTTCCGCCTCGGGGCGGAGGAGGCTGAGCGGATGTTCGGCGAGGTCATCCCCCTCGACCTCATGCCGGCATCCAAGGGCCGGGTCGGGATCACCCGCCGCTTCCCGATCGGCCCGATCGCCGCGATCAGCCCGTTCAACTTCCCGCTCAATCTCGCCGCCCACAAGCTCGCGCCGGCGATCGCGTCCGGCAACCCGATCGTCCTCAAGCCGCCGTCGAAGGATCCGCTCACGATGCTCACGGTCGCGGAGATCGTCGAGGCGGCCGGCGCGCCGGCAGGCTCGGTCAGCATCCTGCCGATGACTCGCGAGCTCGGCGACCGCATGGTGGCCGACGACCGGTTCAAGCTCCTGACGTTCACGGGGTCACCGTCGGTCGGCTGGCGGATGAAGGAGCGGGCCGGCAAGAAGAAGGTCGTGCTCGAGCTCGGCGGCAACGCCGGCGTCATCATCGACAAGTCCGCCGACCTCGGCTGGGCCGTTCGCCGGAACCTCGTCGGCGGGTTCGCGTATGCCGGCCAGGTGTGCATCAGCGTCCAGCGGATGTTCATCCACGAAGACGTCTGGGACGAGTTCATGGGCCGCTTCGTCGACGGTGCCAAGGGGCTGAAGGTCGGGGATCCGCTCGATCCGCAGACCGATGTCGGGCCGATGGTCGACGAGCACGCGGCGAGCCGGACACAGGGCTGGGTCGACGAGGCGATCGCGCTCGGCGGCAAGGCCCTGCTCGGCGGCAAGGCAAACGGCAACTACTTCCCGCCGACCGTCCTCACGGACGTGCCACCGGCCGCCCAGGTCTGCTCGAACGAGGCGTTTGCACCGCTCGTCGTGGCCTTCCGGTTCCGTGACTTCGGCGACGCGATCCGGGGGGTCAACGACTCGTCGTTCGGGCTCCAGACGGGCGTGTTCACGAACGACCTGGCGCATGCCTGGCAGGCTTTCGGGGAGCTGGAGGTCGGCGGCGTGATCGTCAACGACGTCCCGACCTACCGGATCGACCACATGCCGTACGGCGGGGTGAAGGACAGCGGGCAGGGCCGGGAGGGGCTGCGCTGGTCGATCGAGGACATGACCGAGATCCGGATCATGGTCCTCGCCTGGCCTGGGTAGGAACGCGGAGGCGGCCGGACCCGCCCCTGACAGCCGAAAACCAGCCCCTGGCGGCTACGTCTCGTCGTTCCCCCGCACGACCGGAACGACGGTACTAGTCCCGCCCACCCATTGGTCTCTGGTACGCATGTTGCCGTAGGCGTGAGATAAGCGCGATCGACCCCCAAGGAACAAGTTCCACCGGATCGACCGTGGCCGTCACCGGAGGTCGATAGCGGAAGGACGGAGACCGACGAGCGGACTGCCCCACCTCCAGAGGCGGGCCGGCGCACAGATTCCCCGCTCGTCCCGGCATGGCCGCGGGCGGTCGGTCGCGCTGCGCAGGGTGGCTGCGCTGGGCGGTCTATTCGTCGTGCTCCTCGGGGCGGCCGTCAATCCGGGGCCGGCCACTGGCGCCGTTCGGACGTGGACCGGCCTCGGGCTGACGAATGATTGGACCGAGCCGGCCAACTGGTCGGGCCTGGTCGTCCCCGGTGCCAACGATACCGTCACCTTCGACGCCACGAGCTCGAAGCCAGCCACCGTGAATGCTTCCGTGACCGTCGCCGGAGTGACAATTTCCCCCGGATACGGGGGCATGATCGACGGCGGGACCGGGGCCATCACGGTGAACGGTCCGTTTGCGGTGACCGGCGGAGCGTTTACGAGCACGAGCGGGACCCTCCGCGTTACCGGCGGGTTTACCGTGAACGGCGGTACCTTCGCGCACGGCGGGGGCAGCGTCGTGCTCGCCTCGAGCGCAGCCACCGTCAGCGCGCCCGGCGGTCTCGCGCTCAACGCCCTGACGTTCCTCTCGGGGAACAAGACGATCGCGGCCGGCACGACGATCGACGTGGCCGGCTCGACGACCCTGACGGCCGGCACCGTCACCCTCAACGGGACGATCGAGGTGGCCGGGCTGACGACCCTGACCGACGGCGTGCTCAACGGGCCCGGCAGCCTCGCGGCCCGGGGCGACCTGGCCAGCGCCGACACGTTTGGCGGCGGGACGGCCACCGTCCG
>CAZVGO010000033.1:0-2124 GCA_964626755.1 uncultured Anaerolineaceae bacterium
TGTGCGCCTGCGGTCCGTCGAGTTCGAAGAGCGCAGCGACGACGGCGACGGGTCCGGTGCAGGGGGAGGAGGTGACGGTGATCGTGGACCCGAACAAGGGAGGTAAGGAGTCGGCGATCCGGATCGAGGAGATTCGTTGGGGGAGGTTGGTGCAGGTCTTCGACGTGGAGGACGACGACGGTGATCCGCAGACGGCGCCGGTGAAGGCAGCGTTGCCGCGGCACCGTGACTTCCTGATCGCGGAGACGGTGATCACGGACAACGTGGACTACGTGCTCGAGACGAACCCGTTCACGGAGCAGGTGGAGCTCACGATCCTGGCGGAGGCGGAGAGCGAGGACTTGGTGTCGGGGAGCAACGAGACGGGAGCGGAGCGTTTCGCGCGGCTCCTGGGGGCAGCGACGGACAACCTGGTGTTCGTGCCTCCGACGGGATTGGACGCGACGTTCCTGCCGCCGTTCCCGTTGATACCGCGGAACGCGGCGCTGTCGATCCGCTTCTCGGACCTGTTGGACCCGGCGACGATCAACGACCAGACGGTGCGGGTGTTCACGGGCAATCCGCCGGCGGCGCCGTTTGGAGTGCGGGTGGTGGCGGATCCGAACTACGGTGCGTTCGTGCCAGGGGGTGGAGGGCTCGTGTTCCGTCCGACGCGGGTGCTGATCGATTTCACGGTGTCGGAGACGGAGGCGCAGCAGGTATCGGCGGTGGTGAACTCGGTGGGACTGCCGGCGAGCGTGGCGAACGGCTTCGTGAACGTGGTCGTGCGGATCCCGACGCGGCTCGACGCGACGGTGGGGCAGTTCCAGCTCCTGCGCAACGTTTCGGGGCACACGCTGGACTTCAGCGGCAACAGCCCGTCGCAGTCGACGGCGACCCTGGACGTGATCCGCGCCTTCCGCTCGGGTCGTTCCGATCTGGGAGCGGACAACCAGGACGCGAACAACGGCTTCCTGCTGGACCTGGATGCGCCGCGGATCCTGGGATCGCAGCCGATCGCGTGGGTGACGCAGCCGGTCGACGATCCGTCGGAGGCGGATCCGATGGTGCTGCTCTCGGCGTTCCAGTTCAGCGTGCAGGGCTGCGCGCAGACGCCGCGTCCTGGGAACATCCTGCGCATGGTGGGCTCGGCGTTCCCGGCGGTCTTCGCGGAGGTGGTGCAGCAAGCGGCTCCGCCGCAGAACGGGACGGCTTCGGACGTGCAAGTGCGGGTGCTGTCGATCCCGCCGGGGGAGGACCGAGCGGCGATCCGGGCGGACTTCATCGGTGCGACGATGGGTGAGTTCCAGTCGATCTTCGAGCTCGGTCCGGGGATCGTGCCGGAGTGCTTCTTCCAGATCTCGCCGCAACCGGGAGCTCCGCCGACGTCGCTGATCGACACGGAGCCGCAGTTCAAGGTGCGCTTCAGCGAGCCGATGGATCCGGCTTCGATCACGCCGCACGACAACTTCCGGCTGGATCGCGTGTCGAGCTCGCTGCCGGGGCCGAAGCCGGAGGACACGGTGGTGGGCCAGATCGGTTTCTCACCGGACCTGCGCGAGTTTCGCTACACGCCGCTGGTGCCGCTGGACCACGTGACGAGCCCGGGCGGGAACCTGGATGACGAGTACTTCCTGAACATCGTGGGGGGTCCGAACGGGGTGAACGACCTGGCGGGGAACGGCTTGGTGACGCCGTTGCCGGCGGACATCCGGATCACGGTGGACAATACGCTGCCGACGTTGCGGACGGGTGGGTTCGTGTACACGTTCGACGAGATCGACGAGGACAAGAACTCGATCGATCCGACCCAGCCGATCGCGGAGCTGCGTGGCCAATTCAGTCGGGACCTGGTGCGCGGCTTGATCCTGCCGCGGTCAGTCTCGCGCGACCAACGGGTGATCGACCGGACGACGCCGTTGTATTCGATCATGACGGCGACGACGGGTGGGATCATCACGCCGCTGGCGCCGCTCGGCAGCCGGATGATGACGGTGTGGCGTTACGCGGACGCGGGCTTCCAGATCCTGGACGAGTCGACGGCGAACATGGACGTGGAGGGCTTGAGCTTCGCGCCCTTCGGCGGTCAGGTGAGCAGCGACTTCTTCGATCAATTCGAGATCAGCCTGTCGCACAGCGCGCGCC
>CAZVGO010000034.1:0-31687 GCA_964626755.1 uncultured Anaerolineaceae bacterium
GCTACCGCCACAGCCCGCGAGGTGCGCGCGCCCCGGGGCACGGAGATCTCCTGCCGCGGCTGGCAGCAGGAAGCGGCGCTCCGGATGCTCATGAACAACCTGGATCCGGAGGTGGCCGAGCGCCCCGATGACCTGGTGGTCTACGGCGGCACCGGTCGCGCCGCCCGGAGCTGGGAGGCCTTCGACGCGATCGTTGCCGAGCTGCGCCAACTCGAGAACGACGAGACGCTGCTCGTCCAATCCGGCAAGCCGGTCGGCGTCTTCCGCACCACGCCCGACAGCCCGCGCGTGCTGATCGCCAACGCCAACCTGGTCCCGCACTGGGCGACCTGGGAGCACTTCCGCGAGCTGGAGCGCGCCGGGCTGACGATGTACGGCCAGATGACCGCCGGCTCGTGGATCTACATCGGCACCCAGGGCATCCTCCAGGGCACGTACGAGACGTTCGCCGAGCTGGCGCGACAGCACTTCGACGGGACGCTTCGCGGCCGGGTCGTGCTCACCGCGGGCCTCGGCGGGATGGGCGGCGCGCAGCCGCTCGCGGTCACGATGAACGGTGGCGTGGCGCTCGTCATCGAGGTCGACGAGGAGCGCGCCCGGAGGCGCCACGAGATCGGCTATGTCGACCGGCTGACCCACTCGGTCGAGGAGGCGCTGGCCTGGTCGCGCGCGGCCGCGGCGGCCGGGGAGCCGCTGTCGATCGCGCTCGTCGGCAACGCGGCGGAGATCGAGCCGGAACTCGTCAGGCGGGGTGAGCGGTTCGACGTCGTGACCGATCAGACGTCCGCTCACGACGCGCTGGCCGGATACGTCCCGTCCGAGATCGCCCTGGACGACGCCATCCAGCTCCGCCGGACGCAGCCGGAGGAGTACGTCCGGATCTCGATGCGCTCGATGGCCGATCACGTCCGGGCGATGCTCGCGTTCAAGGCGGCCGGGTCGGTCGTGTTCGACTATGGCAACAACCTGCGGGCGATGGCCTATGAGGCCGGTGTGGCCGAGGCGTTCGATTATCCGGGCTTCGTCCCGGCCTACATCCGGCCGCTGTTCTGCGAGGGGAAAGGGCCGTTCCGCTGGGCCGCGCTGTCAGGCGACCCGGAGGACATCCGGCGGACCGATGCGGCGATCCTGTCGTTGTTCCCCGAGAACGCTGCGCTGCGCCGCTGGATCGAGATGGCGCAAGCCAAGGTTCCGTTCCAGGGCCTGCCGGCGCGGATCTGCTGGCTCGGATACGGGGAGCGGGCGCGGGCCGGCCTCGAGTTCAACCGGCTGGTGGCCTCGGGCGAGATTTCGGCGCCGATCGTCATCGGCCGTGACCACCTCGACGCGGGATCCGTGGCGTCGCCGAACCGCGAGACGGAGGCGATGCGCGATGGATCCGACGCCATCGCGGACTGGCCGCTCCTCAACGCGCTCGTGAACACCGCGGCGGGCGCGACGTGGGTCTCGATCCATCACGGCGGCGGCGTCGGGATCGGTTACTCGCAGCACGCGGGGATGGTCGTGGTCGCGGACGGGACCCCGCTCGCGGCGGAGAAGCTCGAGCGGGTGCTCACGACGGATCCGGGGATGGGCGTGATCCGGCACGTCGACGCGGGCTACCAGCGGGCGATCGAGGTGGCCCGCGACCGCGGAGTCCGGGTGCCGATGCTCGAGGACTGACGCCCGGAAGCGTTGCGCCCGCGCACCATCGCATGGGCGGATAGTTGCGGTTCTGTGCCGTTCGAGTCACCATGCCCGGACCGCGCGGGCACCTGCGCGGGTGGAGGAGGGGGTTCCTGCCATGCGTCCGGTCCGTCACGTCCGCCGTCGCCTGCTGTCCATCGCTGGTTCGCTGCTGATCGTCGCTGGGCTGCTGCCCGTGGCGGCGACCATCGCCGTCTCTACCACGATCGTGATCAGTGAGTTCCGCACGCGCGGTCCGGCTGGCGGGAACGACGAGTTCGTGGAGCTGCGCAACGTCGCCGCGGCCGCCGTGGACATCTCCGGCTGGCTGCTGCAAGGCTGCTCATCCGGCACCCCCGGCACCGCGTCCACCCGCGCCACGGTGGTCGCCGGGGTGGTGCTCGGGCCGGGCCAGTCCTACCTCTTCGGAAACAGCAACACCGGCGGGTACTCTGGAACGGTCACGCCAAACCAGACCTACAGCACTGGCTTTACAGACTTCGCTGACGCGAACTTCGCGGGGATCCGGATCGTGAACTCGGGCAGCGCGGTCGTGGACGGGGTCGGCTCCTCGGGCAGCCCCTGCCGAGAGGGGACCGGGTTCGTCACCCCGAGCACGAACACAGATAATTCGTTCGAGCGCATCGGGGGCACGCAAGACACCGACAACAACGTCGCGGACTTCGCCGGGCCGAAGGCTGGCAACCCGCAGAACTTCGACGCGGCACCCGCCGTGACCAGCACCTCACCCGCCAATAGCGCGACCGGAGTGGCGGTCGACAGCAACATCACCGTCACGTTCAACGAGCCGGTCGATGTCGCTGGCGCCTGGTACTCGATTTCCTGCGGGACAAGCGGCGCCCATACGGCCGACGTCACCGGTGGAGCAACGGGTTACACCCTCAACCCCGATGCCGATTTCGCCAACAGCGAAACTTGCACCGTCACCATCGACGATGCATCCGTGGCGGACCAGGACGCCAACGATCCTCCGAACACGATGGCTGCTGACTATGTGTTCAGCTTCACGACCGTTGAGGCTGCACCCGGCGATGCGGCTCCTACCGTGTCCAGCACGACCCCCTCAGACGGCGCGACCGGCGTGCCGGTCACCAGCAACATCACGGTCACCTTCAGCGAGCCCGTGACCCTCGGCGGCTTTGGCGACATGTGGGTCATCCACTGCCCAACGAGCCCGTTCCACGCCGCCACCAGGAGCGGCGGGCCGACGACCTTCACCCTTGATCCCACTGCCGACCTGCCCTCGGGCGAAACCTGCAGCTTGAGCATCAATGGCGGTGGGGTCCAGGACGTGGACACCAACGATCCCCCCGACTTCATGCTCGACTATTCGTTCAGCTTCACGACCCAGGGGCCTCCGCCAAGGATTCACGACATCCAGGGCTCATCCCACACCGCGGCCATCCTCGGCCCCGTCTCCAGTGTGAGCGGGATCGTCACCGCCAAGCGCTCGAATGGCTTCTACATGCAGGATCCGGTCGCGTTCTGGGACGCCAACGATGCGACATCCGAGGCGATCTTCGTCTTCACCTCGAGCGCCCCGACGGCCGTCACCGTGGGCGATGCCGTGATGGTCTCGGGGAACGTCGTCGAGTTCCGGCCCGGCGGCGCGAGCTCCACCAACCTCACGATCACTGAGATCAGCGGCCCGCAGTTCGCCGTTCTCTCGAGCGGCAACCCGTTGCCGCCGGTGACGGTCATCGGCACAGGGGGCCGCGTGCCACCGACGAGCGTCATCGATGACGACGCTTCGGGCAGTGTCGAGACAAGCGGGGTCTTCGATCCCGCGACCGATGGGATCGACTTCTACGAGAGCCTCGAGGCGATGCGGGTCCAGGTGAATGCCCCTGTCGCTGTCGGTCCCCGCAATCGGTTCGGGGAGATCTTTGTCCTCGGTGACGACGGCGCGAGTGCCTCCGCCCGCACGACCCGCGGCGGCATCGTGATCCGGCCGACCGATTTCAATCCCGAGCGCATCCAGCTCGACGACGCTCTGCTTGTCGGGTCGACCCCGAACGCGAGCGTCGGCGACCACTTCAGCGGCCCCGCAGTGGGGATCCTCGACTACGACTTCGGCAACTTCGAGGTGAACCTGACCTCCGCCCTGACGACGGTCCCGGGCGGCCTTGCCCGCGAAGTCACCGCATCTCCGGCCGCCAACGAGCTCTCGGTTGCGACCTTCAACGTCGAGAACCTCGACGCCGCCGAGCCGCAGAGCAAGTTCGACGCCCTCGCGGCGCAGATCATCACTAACCTCCGGGCGCCGGACGTCATCGCGCTCGAGGAGATCCAGGACAACAACGGCGCCACGAACGACGCGGTCGTGGACGCCTCGGACACGCTGACAAAGCTGATCAACTCCATCGTCGCCGCGGGCGGCCCGACCTACCAATTCCGCCAGATCAACCCGGTCGACGATCAGGACGGTGGCGAGCCGGGCGGGAACATCCGCGTCGGGTTCCTCTTCCGGACCGATCGAGGGCTGGCGTTCGTCGATCGCGCGGGGGGCGGTTCGACGACTGCGACAACAATCGACAATGTCGGGGGCAACCCGCAGCTCTCGTCCAGCCCTGGACGGGTCAGCCCAGCGAGCTCCGCCTGGAATGCGAGCCGCAAGTCCCTGGCCGGCGAGTTCACGTTCCGGGGCCAGACGATCTTCATCATTGCCAACCACTTCAACTCGAAGAGCGGCGACCAGCCGTTGTTCGGCCGGTTCCAGCCCCCTGCGCGGTCGAGCGAGGTCCAGCGCCATCAGCAGGCGCAGCTCCTCAACGACTTCGTCGACGCGATCCTCGCGGTGGACGCCAACGCGAATGTCGTCGTCATCGGTGACATCAACGACTTCGAGTTCTCCCAGACCGTGACGATCCTCAAGGGCGGGGTTCTCCACGACCTCATGGACACCTTGCCCCAGAGCGAGCGATACAGCTATGTCTTCGAAGGCAACTCGCAAACCCTCGACCACATCCTCGTGAGCAACAACCTGTTCACCGCGCCGGGCCTGGCCTTCGACGCGGTCCACATCAATGCCGAGTTCCACGACCAGCTGTCCGACCACGACCCATCGGTCATGCGGTTTGCCGTGGTCGACGCACCCACGCCGACGCCGACCCCAAGCACGAGTCCGAGCGCGTCTCCCAGCTCGAGTCCGAGCTCTTCGCCGAGCGCCTCCCCGACGTCGAGCGCGACGCCGATTCCGACGCTCCCACCGACCGACGCCAGTGACTCGGGAACGACGAGCCCTGACAGCCTGTGGATCGTCCTGCTCGGGCTGCTCGCGCTGATCGCGGCGGTCGCGACGCCGACCCGGGCTTATCGCCTTCGACGGAGCTAACCCGACGCACCGGGCCCGGGACGCGAACGTCGCGTCTCGGGCCTCACGATTCGGGCTGTGAAGGTGCTTTCACCCGACGACGCCAAGCGATCCGTCTGCCGCCTCGAGACGGTCGGGCGCACGAGCGGGCGCCCGCGCGAGATCGAGATCTGGTTCGCCGCGGACGGCGACCGCATTTACCTCCTGTCGGGTGGCCGCGACGACGCCCACTGGGTTCGCAACCTGCGGGTGAACCCACAAGCGCGCATTCGCATCGCCAGCCGATGGTTCAGCGGCACGGCCCGCGAGATCGAGGGCCACGACGAGGAGCCGCGCGCGCGCCAGCTGCTGGCGGCGAAATACCAGGGCTGGCGCGAGGGTCGGCCTTTGAGCGAATGGGCCAGCGAGTCGCTGCCGGTCGCGATCGACCTCACCGCCGAGGCGGGCTGACCCCTCCGACCCGCCGCCATCGGCGGCGTTCCTTCCTGTCAAAGTAGGTCCGTGGCCGGCCTCGTCGAATCCGTTCCCAATTTCTCCGAGGGCCGTCGCCTCGACGTGGTGGAGCGACTCGCGACCGCGGTCACGTCGACGCCGGGCGTCCATCTTCTCGACAGGACGAGCGACGCGAGCCACAACCGGTCCGTCTTCACCCTCGCCGGCGAGGCCGCCGCTGTCGCGGAGGCGCTCGAGCGGGCCGTCGCCGTCGCGGTCCACGAGATCGACATGGAGGCCCACTCCGGGGAGCACCCCCGGATCGGGGCCGTCGACGTCATCCCGTTCGTGCCGCTCGCCGGGACGACGATCGACGACTGTGTTGAGCTTGCCCGCCGGTTCGGGCGCCGGATTGCCGAGCGGTTCGAGCTGCCCGTCTACCTCTACGCGAAGGCAGCCACCCGTCAGGAGCGGGTGAAGCTTGCCGACGTCCGACGCGGCGGGTACGAGGGACTCAAGTCGGAGATCGAGCAGCCCGCGCGCCAGCCGGACTTCGGCCCGCCGCGGATGCATCCGTCGGCCGGCGCGGTGGCGGTCGGCGCCCGGCCGTTCCTCATCGCCTGGAACATCAACCTGGCCTCGGCCGATCGCGACCTCGCCGTTCGGATCGCCCGCCGGATCCGGGAATCGGGCGGCGGTCTGCCGAAGGTCCAGGCGAACGGCTTCATGATCGAGGAGCTCGGCCGCGCCCAGGTCTCGATGAACCTCCTCGACTTCGCGGTGACGCCGATGTGGGCGGTCTGGGAGACCGTCCGCGACGTCGCCGCCGAGGACGGCGTCGAGCTCGCCGAGTCGGAGCTCATCGGCCTTGCGCCGGTCGCCGCGCTGCTGGACGTCGCAGACCGGGCCGGTGCACCCGCGGACGATCCGGTCGAGCGCCGGCTCGCAGCCGCGGCCGCGTACCTCCGGCTGCGCGACTTCTCACCGCTCCAGGCGCTCGAGCTACGGCTCGATGCCGCCCGCTCGGGCCGCACTCGGTGACGCTCCGCCTCATCGCCGGTGGAAAGCGCCCGGCGGGCGCTGCGGGCCTGCTTGTTCACGGCGCGGCGGAGGTCGTCACGATGGCCGGGGGGATCCGTGCCGGATCGAACCAGGGCGACGCGGCAGTCGCAGGCGGCGGAGCGAACGACGATGCGCCGGTCGTGGCCGCCTGGGATGGCCGCATCGTGGCCGCCGGGCGCCGGGGGGACGTGAATCGCGCGCTCGAAAGCCAGGGCCTTCCGATCGCGCGGTTCGCCCGGCTCGATGCCCGGGGTGGAACCGTGACCCCGGGCCTCGTCGACCCGCACACCCATCTGCTGTTCGCCGGGACCCGGGAGCGCGAGCTCGAGCTGCGCCGGCGGGGCGGGGGCTACCTCGAGATTCTCGGCGCAGGCGGTGGGATCCTCTCGACGGTCGCAGCGACCAGGGCCGCGTCGCCGGAGGACCTCGCCGCCCACGGTCGGCGGTGGCTGGACGAGATGCTCGGCCACGGGACGACGACGATCGAGGCGAAGTCGGGCTACGGCCTCGACCTCGCGACGGAGCTGCGGCTGCTCGAGGTCGCCCACCAGCTGGGCGCCGAAGGCCCGGTCGACGTTGTGCCGACATACCTTGGCGCACACGCGGTCGCGCCGGAGTTCCGGGACCGCCCGGACGCCACCGAGGCGTATGCCCGACACGTCGTCGAGGAGCAGCTTCCGGCGGTCGCCGCCCAGGGCTGGGCCCGGTTCTGCGACGTGTTCTGCGAGGAGGGCGTGTTCACCGCGGACCAGTCGCGGCGGATCCTCGAGACGGCGCTTGGCCTCGGGATGGCGGCGCGGCTCCACGCGGACGAGCTGGCTCCGAGCGGCGGCGCGGAGCTCGCGGCGGAGATCGGGGCGCTCTCCGCGGACCACCTCGCCGCCCCGTCAGCGGCGGGGATCGACGCGCTCGCGGCCGCGGCGGCCGCCGGCCGCCCGGTCGTCGCGACGCTTCTCCCGGCGACGACCTGGTTCCTCATGTCGGACCACTACGCGCCGGCGCGTGAGCTCATCGATCGAGGCGTCCCGGTCGCCCTGGGGACCGACTTCAATCCGGGCACGTCCCCCACCGCCAGCCTGCCGCTCGTGATGACCGTCGCCTGCCTCGCGCTGAAGCTCACCCCGGCCGAGGCGCTCGCCGCGGTGACCGTGAACGCCGCCCACAGCCTTGGACTGGGCGACGAGATCGGGTCGCTTGAGCCGGGCAAGGCCGCCGACCTCGTGGTGTGGCGTGTGCCGTCGGCAGATCAGATCCCGTACTGGCCCGGCGCGGATCTCGTCCGGACGGTCGTGAAGCGGGGCCGGATCGTCCTCGACCGCGACTAGACCTTGCCGCGGGACTCCAGCCTGACCGTCGTCGTCTCGGCCGGCAACCCGGAGATCGTCACCGCCAGCTTCGGCTGGGCGGCCGGCGCGCCACCCATCTCGTGGAAGAACCGGGCCAGCGCGTCGTCGCAGTCCGGTTCGTTCTCGCAGACTGGCATGGGCACGACGATCCGGGGATCGATCTGGGCGATCAGCTCGGCTGCCCTCGTCGCGGTCAGCGCGCCGCCGATCGGGACGCAGGCGATGTCGACCGGCCCCACGTCGGCGAGCTCCTCCTCGGTCAGCAGGTGACCGATGTCGCCGAGGTGGATCGTGTGCATCCCGTCGAGCTCGACGACGAACGACGTCTGCTTCCCCTTCTTCGTCCCGGAGGCGTCGTCGCGGTACGTGCGAACGCCGGTCAGGAGAACTTCCTTGACCTCGAACTCACCGGGACTGTCGAGGACGAACGCTTCGTCGAGGCTCGAGGGAAGGAGTGTGCCACCGTCGCGCGACCGCTTTGCCTTGGCCCTGGCCTTCGTCTTCGGCAGCGGTCGGTCGTCGGGATGGCTGAACGTGACCACGTCGCCGGTGATTCCCCTGCCGGTCGGCCCGACGATCGCGGGATAGGGATCGGCGACGACCACCGCATCCTTGCCTCGGAGGCGAATGCACGTCTGCCCGTACCAGGTGACTTCCACGCAGAGATTCTTGCATAGGAGGCGGACATAAGTAGACCGGAGGCGCCTGCCCAATCGGCGCCCCCGGTCGAGGGAGGGAGGATGAACCTTGGAAGGTCCGGTCCGACGCCTACGCTAGGGGCCCCACGTTCATCGACGAGGCGGCAACCGATT
Source organism: uncultured Anaerolineaceae bacterium (assembly GCA_964626755.1). Lineage (GTDB taxonomy): Bacteria > Chloroflexota > Limnocylindria > Limnocylindrales > CSP1-4 > JACDAV01. The sequence goes on from CAZVGO010000034.1 coordinate 8,652, forward strand.
AAGAAAGCGACATTCGTCCGGCCTCGGATCGGTACTACCGGCGGACGCTCGTCCCATGGGTTGGCCATCGCCTCCATGCGACAATCGGCCCGATGGCCGCTTCCCCCCGCAACCTCAGCCGCCGCCTGCCCACGCTCCTCGCCGCCCTCGTGCTGGCCGCCGTCGCGTGCGGTCCGGCCACGCCCTCGCCCACAGTTCGGCCGAGCGGCACGGCGGCTTCTTCCGCCTCCGCGACTCCAACCGGGCCCGCGGTCTCGCCGACTCCGCCGCCTGACCCCGCGGCCGTATACAAGGCGATCGAGGAGCAGGTGGTCGCGATCCGCGGGATCCAGCCGACCAGCCCCGTCGATCCGCAGGTCCTCGACGAGGCCGAGCTCAAGGTCCGGATCGAGAAGTCGTTCAACGAGGACAACCCGCCGGAGCTGATCGCCGCGAACGAGCGCCTCCTCAAGGGGATGGGCATGTTCCCCGAGGACGCCTCGCTCAGCGGCCTGTACCTCGAGCTGCTCGGTGGCACGATCCTCGGCTTCTACAGCCCGGAGGACGACGAGCTCTACGTCGTCTCGCGGACCGGGGGTCTCGGGCCCGCCGAGCGGGTGACGTTCGCCCACGAATACACCCACGCCCTCCAGGACCAGAAGTTCGACCTCGAGTCCTTCGACCTCGGGGCGGTCGGGGAGGGTGACCGCGGCCTCGGCCGGCTGTCGCTCATCGAAGGCGACGCGACGCTCGTGATGAGCCTCTGGCTGCAGCAGCACCTCACCCCGGCGGAGCAGGTCGAGTTCGTCCGCGCATCGCTCGACCCCGCCGCGCTGGCGATCCTCGAGAAGATGCCGCCGATCCTGCGCGAGTCGCTCGGATTTCCGTACGACGCCGGGTTCCGGCTCGTCCTGGGCATCCACGCGGAAGGCGGCTGGGAGGCCGTGGACGCGGCGTTCGCGCGGCCGCCCGCGTCGAGCGAGCAGGTCATGCACCCGGAGAAGTACGCGGCGAATGAGTCGCCTCTCGTCGTCGACATTCCCGACGACCTCGCGACGCGGATGGGCTCCGGCTGGACCGTCGGCCTCGAGGACACGCTCGGCGAGTTCCAGCTCGGTGTCTGGCTGCGCGGCGCGCTCGGCCGGGTCGTCCCAGGAAATGAGGCGGCCGCCGGGTGGGGCGGGGACCGCGTCGTCCTGCTCCAGGGCCCCAACGGCGCCTGGGGGATCGCGCTCGTGACCAGGTGGGACACCGTTGCCGACGCGACGGAGTTCGCCGACGCGGCGGGCGAGGCGCTCACGACGCTGGAGGCCAAGAGCGCGCTGGGCCACCAGACGGGGACGACCAGGGTCGGCCTGCTGTTCGCGTCGGACCCGGCGACCGCCGTCCAGCTCGACACGATCATGGGCCTGACCGGGAACTGACCCTTACATCGACTCCGGCGCGGAGATCCCGAGCAGGCCGAGGGCGTTCGCGAGCGTGACCCTCGTCGCGGCGGCGAGCGCAAGCCGGCGTGCCGATCGCTCCGGCTCGGCCGGATCGACGACGCGGGCATCGCGGTAGAACCCATGGAATATCGTCGCGAGCTCGGTCGCGTAGGCGGTCACCCCGTGAGTTTCCTCGGCGACGACCGCATCCTCGACGACCTCCGGCAGGCGGGCGATCGCCCGCGCCAGCGCCGCCTCCGGCGCGTCGCCCAGCGCTCCCTCGACCGACGTGGCCGGGGCGAGCCCCGTATCGGCCGCCTTGCGCAGGATCGAAGCGATCCGGGCGTGGGCGTACTGGACGTAATAGACCGGGTTCTCGTTCGACTGGCGCTTCGCCAGCTCGATGTCGAAGTCGATCCCTGTCGTCGCCGCGCGTGAGGCGAAGAACCAGCGGGCGGCGTCGACGCCGACCTCGGCCAGCAGCTCGTCGAGGGTGATGAAGTCGCCGGCCCGCTTGGACATCGAGATCTCGACCCCGTCGCGCACGAACCGGACCCACGAGTAGAGAAGGACCTGGACGCGCTCCTTGTCGTAGCCCATCGCCTCGGCGGCGTTGCGAAGCCGCGCCACCGTCCCGTGATGGTCGGCTCCCCAGATGTAGATGAGGTGGTCGAAGCCGCGACCGAGCTTCTCGGTCACGTATCCGATGTCGGCCGCGAAGTAGGTCGGCTGTCCGTTCGACCGGATGATCACCCGGTCCTTGTCGTCGCCGAAGGCCGTCGACCGGAACCACAGGGCCCCGTCCTGCTCGTAGGCGTGGCCGCGTTCCTTGAGCCGGGCGATGGCCCGTTCCACCCAGCCCTCGTCGTGGAGCGACCCCTCGCTCTTCCAGACGTCGAACCGGACGCCCAGGCTTGCCAGGCTCGCCTCGATGCCCTCGCGGACGTGGCCCGCAGCCCACCGCCCCACCAGCGCCGCGGCGTCGGCGCCCGGCGCGCCCGCGGCCGACCAGACGTCCTCCGGCACGGCGTCGGCGAGCTCCCGGACGTACTCGCCGTGGTAGCCGTCCTCGGGGATCGGCTCTCCCCGGCGAAGCGCGACGACCGAAGCTCCCAGGTTCGCGATCTGCGTCCCCGAATCGTTGAAGTAGTACTCGCGCGTCACCCGCTGGCCGCCCGCCTCGAGCACGCGGCTCAGGAGGTCGCCGATGAAAGCCCCACGTGCGTTGCCGATCGTCAGCGGGCCGGTCGGGTTGGCCGACACGAACTCGACATTGACCGATCGCGGACGTAACGGCGCTACGCGGCCCCAGGCGGCCGGTTCGGCGAGGATCGAGCGGACGATCGCCTCGAGCGCGCGATCGGCGAGACGCAGGTTGATGAACCCGGGGGCGGCCACCTCGGCGCTCGCGATCGGGCTGTCGGACTCTGCACCCTGCGCCTCCGCGGTGAGCTCCGCGGCAATCGCGGTCGCGATCGCCACCGGCGCCTGGCGATATGGGCGGGCGAGCTTCAGGGCGATGCTCGTCGCGAGGTCTCCGTGCTCCGGATGGGCCGGCCGCGCGACCTCGACCTCGGCCGCCGGCTCCCCCTTCGGCATGGCCGGCAGCGCGCCCGATGCCACCGCCCGGGCCCATGCCCGCTCCACCGCCGCGCGCACCTGCGTGCGCAGGGGCTGCGGCGCCGCGGCGGCGTCTGGGCGGGCGACGGTGACCACGTTGTGCGCTCCTCGCGGGAAGCGACATCGTAGCGGGCCGGGCCCTCCCCGGGATGCTCAGGCGACCCGTGACGAGGACGGGTGCACTGAGGCACCGAATCTCGCACGTCGATAGGGCGGTCTTGTGGGGTCTGGTGGGGTCCTGCGTAGTACCTCTGGGGGAGTGCCCACCCGTACTATTGGCCAGCCGTCGATCCCTCGGGGCACTGCGCCGGGATCGAGTGGAGGGCCGCCGGAGAGCGGTCGTGGAGGAAGGGCCTGCGAGGCCCGCCAGCACTGAACAGGGGAGCTGACCGAATGAGCGCGTCCCGGTCGCGGATCAACCGTTACCGCGTACTCGGCTGGATCGTCGTCGTGAGCATGCTCGCGCTGGCGGTCGGCGGCCCGTCGGCGACGGGTGTCGCGGCCAAGGGCGCCCGAGGCGACAACGGCCAGGTAACGACCTCGTCGCACAAGTCCTCGAAGCCATCGGAATCGGCCAGCCAGAGCCCGAAGCACAGCAAATCCCCAAAGGCGTCGCACTCGGCGAGCGCGAGCCCGTCGCACAGCAAATCCCCAAAGGCGTCGCACTCGGCGAGCGCGAGCCCGTCGCACAGCAAGTCCCCGAAGCCGTCGCACTCGGCCAGCCCGAGCCCGACCAAGTCGGCCAGCCCGAGCCCGACCCACAGCAAGACCCCGAGGCCGTCGCACAGCAAGTCCCCGAAGCCGTCGCACTCGGCCAGCCCGAGCCCGACCAAGTCGGCCAGCCCGAGCCCGACCAAGTCGGCCAGCCCGAGCCCGACCAAGTCGGCCAGCCCGAGCCCGACCAAGTCGGCCAGCCCGAGCCCGACCGGTTCGGTCGCCCCGTCCCAGAGCGCAACCACGAGCCCGAGCCCGACCAAGTCGGCCAGCCCGAGCCCGACCGGTTCGGTCGCCCCGTCCCAGAGCGCAACGGCGAGCCCGAGCCCGACCGGCAGCAGCGGAAGCGAAACCGGGACTCCGGTGGTGCCGACCCTGCCGCCGACCGACATCCTGGCAGGCGAGGCTCAGCCGAGCCCTGACTCGTGGCGACTCATGCTCGTCGCGATCGCCGGGCTGCTCGCAAGCGTCCTCGTTCTCACGCCGAACCGCCGGCGTCGCTGATCCCCGCGAACCCCCGGGAGGGCAAGGGCCGGCGGCATTCGGGCCGCCGGCCCTTCGCATTACAGGCGGCGGATCAGATCTCGGTGACTTGGCCGGGTGCCACCAGTTCCACTGGGCCCGCAAACCGCCCGCGCACGGCGGCGATCGCGGCTTCCGGGTCGTAGCCCATCTGGAGGTGCGTCAGCAGCACCCTTCCCGCGCGGGCCTCGGCCGCGAGACCGCCGACCGCGGGCCCGTCGAGGTGCAGCGCTCCGGGCGGCACGGGCCCTGCCCCGAACGAGATCTCGGTGAGCAGCGTGTCCCCCGGCCGGACCAGGGGGAGGAGGTCGGCGGCACGGCCGCAGTCGCCTGAATAGACGAGGCCGGGTCCGTCGCCGGTCGGGGTGACCCGGAACCCGTAGCTCTCGTCCGTATGGGTGACCAGGCCCGCCTCGACGGCGAAGGGTCCAATCGTCACCGTCCCGCGCCCGACCACCTCGACGTCGAGCGACGCGGCGGTGAAGCCCGGCTCGCCGTGGAGCGCATCGATTCGCTCCGCCAGCCCGGCCGGCCCCAGGACACGGACCCGGCGCGGCGGCGAGAACTCGTAGTACAGGTAGTGGCGGAGCGGGACGAGGTCGATGAAGTGGTCCGGGTGGAGGTGGCTGACGATGACCGCCCGGAGCGAGCTCGGCTCGACCCGTGACGCCAGGGCAGGGAACGATCCCTGGCCCAGGTCGAGCAGCAGCGCCTCCCCGCCGGTCCGGACGAGGTAGGCCGCGCCGGTGGCGCCCGGTCCATCCGTGTACGCCGGTCCGGCGCCAAGGACGGTCAGCTCCATCCGCGCCCCGAGGGGATCGAGACTGCCACAGGCTCGCCGCCACGGCGGAACGCGAGCTCCTCGAATCCGGCCTCGGCCAGGAGGCGGTAGCCGTCCTCGAGACGGAACGCGAACGTCTCCGTCCGGTGGGCATCCGAGCCGGCGGTGACCGCCGTCCCGCCGAGGTCTCGATACAGGGCCACGACCGCGGCCGGGGGATAGATCTCGCCGGGCGCCTGCCGAAGACCGCTCGTGTTCACCTCGAGCGCGGTGCCACTCTCGACAAGTGCCCGGAGGACCGGCTCGTACAGCTCGGGCGCCTCGGCCAGCCTGGCGGTCGGGACGTGGCGGCTGAGGTACTTCTTCACGACATCGATATGGCCGAGCGTGTCGAACAGGCCGGAGCGGGCCGCTCCGAGAACCTCGGCGACGTACGGCGCGACGGCCTCCGCGTCCGACCGGCCACGCACCCAGGCGGCGAGGCCCTGGCGGTCCCGGTACGGTGACCCCGGCCAGTCATGGACGGACCCGATCGTGAAGTCATACGTGTGGCGGGCGAGGTGAGCGCGGATGTCGTGCTCCCACGCCCGGTTGTATGTCAGCTCGACCCCGAACCGGATGGCCACCCCGCGGCCGGCCCAGCGCTCGGCCGCGTCGCGCGCCACCCGCTCCCGATCGGCGAACGAGGCGAAGCCGTAGGCAGGGTCGCGACGATCGAAGTCGACGTGGTCGGTGATGGCGATCTCGGCGATCCCGCGCTCGGCGGCCTGGGCGGCGTAGACGTCGATCGGGACGTTGCTGTCGGGCGACAGGTCGGTGTGGAGGTGCGAGTCGAGGGGTAGATCCCGGGACTGCGTCAACCGGCAATCAGCCCCATCTCCCGGCCGACCTTGTCGAATGCCGCGAGCGCCGTGTCGAGATGCTCGTCGGAGTGGGCCGCCGTGACGATCGTCCGGATCCGGGCCCGGTCGAGTGCCACCGTCGGGAAGACGACCGATGTGGCGAACACGCCCTCGTCGAACAGCCGGTCGCTGAACCGGATCGTTGTCTCCGAGTCGCCCAGGATGACCGGCGTGATCGGCGTCTCCGAACGCCCGATGTCGAAGCCGAGACGTACCAGCTCCGCCTTGAACCGCCGGGTACTCACCCACAGCCGCTCGAGCAGCTCGGGCTCCTCCTCGAACACGCGGATCGCCTCGAGGCAGGCTGCCGCGACCGCCGGCGGGTGGCTGGTCGAGAAGAGGAATGGCCGCGCTCGCTGGATGAGGATGTCCCGCAGGTCCATCGGCCCGGCCACGTAACCGCCCAGCACCCCAACGGCCTTCGACAGCGTCCCGACCTGGATCGCCACCCGGCCGTGAAGGTCGAAGTGATCGACCGATCCGCGGCCGTTGCGACCGAGGACCCCCGAGGCGTGCGCGTCATCGACCATGACCGCTGCCCCGAACTCCTCGGCGGCCTCCACGATCCCGGGCAGTGGGGCGATGTCGCCGTCCATCGAGAACACGCCATCGGTCACCACGAGGATCAGGCGATGCTCACCGCCGCCGTCACGGCCCTTCTCGCGCGCCTCGCGGAGGACCTCCCGGAGGGCGGCCACGTCGGCATGCGGAAAGACCTTCCGAGGCGCCTTCGACAGCCGCATCCCGTCGATGATCGAGGCGTGGTTGAGCTCGTCGGACACGATCAGGTCCGTCTCGCCGGTGATCGTCGGGATCACGCCGGTATTGGCGGAGAAGCCGGACTGGAACGTCAGGACCGCCTCGGTCCCCTTGAACTCGGCGAGCTTCGCCTCGAGCTCCTCGTGGAGCGTCATCGTCCCGGCGATCGTCCGGACGGCGCCGGAGCCCGCTCCGAACACGCCCACCGCGTCGAGCGCCGCCTTTCGCAGCCGTGGGTGGTGGGTCAGGCCCAGGTAGTCGTTCGAGGCGAGGCTGATCACCCGGCGTTCGTCGACCGTAACGATCGGGCCCTGGGCCGACGACATCACCCGGAGCGGCCGGAACAGGTGGCGCTCGCGGAGCTCGTCGAGCTCCAGCCCGAGATAGCCGAGTGGATTCTGGCGGGTCGTCCTTGCCATCACGCACCCCAATCCATGATCACCTTGCCGGAGTCGCCGGATCGGGCGGCGGCAAAGGCCGCCTCGTGCTCGCGGTACGAGAACCGGTGGGTGATGGCCGGCCGAATGTCGAGCCCCGACTGGAGCATGACGCTCATCTTGTACCAGGTCTCGTACATCTCGCGACCGTAGATCCCCCGGAGCGTGAGCATCTTGAACACAATCGCGTTGACGTCGAGAGAGATTTCGGCCGTCGGGATGCCGAGGATCGCCACGCCGCCGCCGTGGGCCATGTTGTCGATCGCGGACCGGAGGGCGGCCGCGTTGCCGGACATCTCGAGGGCGACGTCGAACCCCTCGACCATGCCGAGCTCCCGCTGGACGTCGTGGAGGTCCCGTTTGGTCGGGTCGACGGCCACCGTGGCGCCCATCCGCGACGCCAGCTCGCGCCGGTAAGCGTTTGGTTCCGCTACGACGACGTACCGCGCGCCGGCATGCTTCGCGACGGCCGTCGCCATGAGCCCGATCGGGCCGGCGCCGGACACGAGGACGTCCTCGCCCAGGACGTTGAACGCGAGGGCCGTGTGGACTGCGTTGCCGAACGGATCGAAGATCGCGGCCACCTCCTCGTCGATGCCCGGCCAGTGGTGCCAGATGTTCGTCATCGGCAGCACGACATACTCGGCGAATGCGCCGTCGCGGCCCACGCCCAGCCCAATCGTATTCGCGCACAGGTGACGCCGGCCGGCCAGGCAATGGCGGCACAGGCCGCAGGTGACGTGGCCCTCGCCGCTGACGATCTCGCCGGGATGGAAGTCGGCGACGTTCGAGCCGACCTCGACGATCTCGCCGACGAACTCGTGACCCACGACGAGCGGCGGCTTGATCGCCTTGGCCGCCCACGGATCCCACGAGTCGATATGGAGGTCCGTACCGCAGATCCCGGTTTTTCGGACGCGGACGAGGATGTCGTTGATCCCGATCGCCGGGCGCGGGACCTCGCGGAGCTCGAGCCCGGGCCCCGCCTTCGTCTTCACGAGGGCCTGCATCGGCTTCGCGTCAGGCGTCGCGCGGGTCCTCCATCCAGTCGACGATCGGATTATCCACCCAACCGATCCCCTCGATCTCGCACCGGACGCGATCGCCCGGTTCGAGGAAGACCGGTGGGTCCCGGAAGACCCCGACGCCGGACGGGGTTCCGGTCGCGATGACGTCCCCGGGCTCAAGGGTGATTGCATTGCTGATGTACGCGATCAGCACCGGGATGGACCAGATCATGTCGGCGGTCGTGCCGTCCTGCATGAGGTGCTCGGTGCCGTCGGAGGTGATCCGCCAGCTCCGGAGGCGAAGGCCCGTGGTCGGATCGACCTCGGCGGCCGTGACGAAGTCCGGGCCCATCGGCAGGAACGTGTCGCTGCCTTTGGCCCGGATCCACTGGCCGTCGCCCCTTTCCCCCTCGTTCAGTGCTGCCGGGATGCCCTGCCAGTCGCGGGCGCTGACGTCGTTGACGACGACGTAGCCGGCGACGTGGTCCATCGCCTGTGACGCCTTGACGCGGCGGGCGGTCTTGCCGATGACGACGCCGAGCTCCACCTCGAGGTCGAGGGCGTGGGTGCCCTCCGGCCGGACGATCGGCTCGCCCGAGGCGATGACGGCATTGGCGAACTTCGAGAAGAGGAGGGGCCGATCCGGCCCTGGGCGGCCGCCTTCGGCGACGTGCTCCTTGTAGTTCAGCCCGACGCAGATGATCTTGCCCGGGCGAGGAATGGCAGGAGCGGGCACGGCCGCGCCTCGCCTAGCCGGCCGGCGCCGGGCTTGCGCTCGGCGCCACAGAGCCGCTCGGCACCACGGACTCGCTCGGGCCCGGCGTCGGCGTCGGCCTGGCGCAGTAGGTTTCCGGGTTCGTCAGTTCGCCCTCCGTTCGCCAGAACGCGTAGACCAGGTCCGCGTCGAGCGTCTCGAGCGGCAGCACCCGATCCCAGACGAGCGCGGCGTATGGCCAGGCCATGTCGTCGAACCGGGCGATCACGACACCCGCGTTGTTGTTCCCGCGCTCGAACCCGCAGAGCGGGCTGGCTGGAAAGTCCCGGTACAGGTCGCGCAGCCTGGCCTGCCCGTCCTCGGTGACCGCCTCCGAGGCCTCGCCGCCGCGATAGAGCACGACGATCGCGCCGTGCTCGAGGTTGTGGAGCCAGCCCTGGGGTGGCGCGAAGTCGTCCGGGCCGTAGAGGCGGGCTTGAATCGGAGCGGCGGGCGAACCGAAATGCCGGCCGCTCGCCGGCGGGCAGAGGGTGTATTGGGTAGGGACGGACGGATCGTGGGCGGCGCCCATGTCGCGCTGGACGTAGCCGAGCCGGGGCGACTGGCCGGCCGACGGCTCCGGGGTGGGCGACGGCTCCCAGACCTGGGTGCAGGTGTACGTCTTGGCCGTCGCGGTCGTCACGAGGACGGCGCCGACGAGCCCGATCCCGGCCAGGATCGCGACCGTCAGGATCGCGCCGCGGTAGCGCTCGAAGAACGACTTCCGGGCGTACCCGGTCCGGGCGCGGTCACGTCGCCCAGGGCGCGAAGGCTTGCTCAACAGGGTTCCTTTCGGGTCATTGGTGGGAGAGGTTACCTGCGCGCGCGACGGCGCGCAGGAATCAGGGCTCGGTCAGATAGCCGCGGACGTCGGGCCGGAGCAGCCCGTAGAGCAGCCCGGTCGCGACGCCTGCGACGACGGCCGCCTGGAGGATCAGTCCGCCGAACGCCAGGACGGGCACGACCGGAACGGTCAGGCTGGCGAGGCCGAGGGCAAAGCCGCGTCCGGCCCGCTTGCGCTGGAGGACCAGGGTCAACGTGAAGATCGTGTATGCCAGGAGGGTCATCACAACGATGCCGCTGAACGTGATCGGGGCCCCGATCGCGAGGTCCACGACCGCCGGCAGGGCGACCCCGATTGCAGCCAGGATGAGGAACCCGTAGACGAGAAAGAGTCGGATGCCGGGCGGCATCGCTCGAAGGCGCGCGATCATCGGGCCCCGATTGTACCGGCCCTGACTTCACGAGCCGGGCGGCGGGTCCGCGCGTTTTTCCTGCTTGGGTATTGACTTCCGGCGGGCACCCCGCCTACAGTCTACTAAACCGGTTTGCTAAACCGGTTTGCGCGAGATCCGTCGCGGCCCCCAGGGACCGGCTGTGTCGCGCCATCGATCCGAGCGGGCGGCGCGAGCCGCCGGAGGACGCGAGGAGCGGAGTGGACCAGATCGCCCGGCGGCCACGCATCGCCGACGTTGCCCGCGAGGCGGGCGTGTCGAAGACCGCCGTGTCGTTCGCGTTCAACAGCCCGGAGCGGCTCAACCCGGAGACCGCCATCCGGATTCGCGAGGTCGCGGACACGCTCGGCTACCGTCCCCACCCGGTCGCCCGCATGCTCACTCAGCGGCAGACGCTCACGATCGGGGTGCTCACGCCCCAGGCACTGGCGGTCATCTTCTCGAACCCATTCTTCGGGGCGTTCAGCGAAGGCGTCGCGCTGGTCGCCGAGGAGTTTGGCTACGGCCTCCACTTCATCTCGCCCCTCCACGGGTCGCTCGCCCGGGCGATCGGCCGGGCGACGGTCGACGGCGTGGTTGCCGTCGGGCTGTCCGACGGCCATCCGGAGGTCGACCAGATCCGGCGGGCCGGGGTGCCGATCGTGCTCGTCGACTCCACGGCGTTGCCGGACCATCCGTCGGTCGAGATCGACGACGAGGGCGGCGCCCGGGCGGCGGCGGCCCACCTGCTCGGGCTGGGCCACCGGGACTTCCTCGTCATCGGCGTCGAGCCGCCGCGGCCGGCCACCGGGGTCGATCCTGAAGGCGTCACGGGCCGTCGCCTGCGCGGTTACCGCGCATCGCTCGCGGCCGGCGGCATCGAGCTGGCCGACGAGCGCGTCGTCGTCGGTCCGGCCAGCGTCGAGGGCGGGGTCGCCGCGCTCAACCGGGCCTGGGAAGACGGCCTCCGGCCGACCGCCGTCCTGGCGATGAGCGACGCGATGGCGATCGGCGCGATGCGCGCGATCCGCGAGCTCCGACTCGGCGTGCCCGCGGACGTCAGTGTCGTGGGCTTCGACGACATCGACCTCGCGACTCATACGGACCCACCACTTACCACCGTCCACCAGCCGATCCGGCGGAAGGGCGAAGAGGCGGTCCGGCTGCTACTGTCGATTGTCGAACGGCGCGATAATTCCATCCCGGAGCATCGACGGCTCGAGACGCGGCTCATCGTCCGCGGCTCGACCGGCCACCCGCCCATCGGGCGGAAGGAGGTGGCCGGGGTCGACCATTGAGGTCATGAGCGGCGAGCGGTCCGAGAACGGTACGCCTCGCTCCGCACACGACGTACCGAACGCACCAGGCCGCCACCGACCGGCGACCGAATACCCGACCCGGACACCAGGCCGGACCGACCGGCCGGATCCATCGACGACGGGGCGACGAACGCCCCACAGAGGAGGAAGCCAACTCAGATGAACAAGCAATTCATGCGTTTCGCAACGGCGTTCGCCGGCCTGGCCATCGTGGTCGCGGCGTGCGGTGGTGCGGCGACCAGTCCATCGGCCAGCACGCCCGTCGGCAGCCAGCCACCGCCGACTGAGGCGGCATTCCCGACAGGCAACTTCGCATTCACCATGTGGACGAAGGAAGGCGAGAGCGACGGCAGCCTCCAGTTCGTCCAGAAGCTTGCGACCGATTACAAGGCGCTCCACTCCAACGTCACGATCGAGGTCGTAAACAAGGACGTGGAGCTCCTCCGCGAGGACTTCCAGACCGCGAGCCTCGCCGGTGAGGCCCCGGAGCTCCTGTGGACGGTCGCCGACCACATCGGTCCCTTCACCTCGGCCGATCTCATCCTGCCGCTCAACGACCTGGTCGATCGCTCGACCTTCGTCACCGCGGCGGCGGACATCGTCACCGTCGACGGCACCCTGTGGGGCGCGCCGGTCTCGTTCGGCAACCAGCTGATGCTCTACTGGAACAAGGACCTCGCCGGCGACACGGCTCCTGCCGACAGCGACGCGTGGGTCGCCAAGGCCAAGACCCTGACGACCGGGGATCAGTTCGGAATCGTGTTCAACCAGACGGAGTCGTTCTGGCTCGTCCCGTTCCTCGGCGGCTTCGGCGGCCGGGTGTTCGCGGAGGACGGCGTCACGCCGACGCTCAACACCGAGGCGATGAAGGACGCCCTCCAATTCCTCTACGACGTCAAGTACACCGACAAGGTCACTCCGGGCGAGGCCGACTACAACGTCGCCGACGGCCTGTTCAAGGCAGGCAAGGCCGCCTACATCATCAACGGGGACTGGACGCTCGGCGCGTACGCCGCTGCACCCGACGCCGAGGCACCCGGGCTCGGCGACAAGCTTGGCGTCGGGCCGCTGCCGATGATGTCCGGCGGCGAGGATCCCCACCCGTACATCGCCGGCGCGTTCATCATGGTCTCCAAGGCCGCAGGCGACGACGCCGACACGAAGACGGTCATTGCCGACTTCCTCAAGTTCGCGACCAGCGCGGAAAACCAGGTCGCGATGGTCACGGCCCTCAAGCGCCTGCCCGGCAGCGCGGTGGCGATCGAGGACGCGGCCGTAACCGGTGACGACCTCCTGGCCGGCGCGGCCGAGGCAGCCCAGAAGGGCATCCCTCAGCCGACCAACCTCGAGATGCGCTGCGTCTTCGACTCGATGAACGCAGGCGTCCGTGACCTCTTCACCGGCAACAGCGATGTCGCCGGGATCGCGACCTCGATGCAGACGTCCGCGGAGAGCTGCATCACCCAGCTCGGCTAGCCATTTCGCGGGCCTCGGCGCGCCACCGGCGCGCCGAGGCCCGCATCGTTCCCGTCACCCGATGTCCGCCGTCCTGAGGTCCTGGAGGATCCCGTGAACCTGAATGCGGTGACGACCGCGATCGGGCAGTTGGGTATCACCCTCATCGTCATCGCGATCCTCGTCGCGATCCTCGAGGGCGTCCTCTACCTGCTGCTTGTCCGGCTGCTGAAGACACGCCTCGCGGTGCCGCTCATGCTCGTGGCCCCGGCGGCCGTCGGCTTGGCGATCCTGATCGTCTATCCGCTCCTGTGGGAGCTGAACCTGTCGTTCACGAACATGAGCCTCCGGAACTTCCGGGATCCAGGCCTGCTCGGACTCGGGAACGGGATGTTCCTCGGCATCCAGAACTACATCGAGGTCTTCACGCTGCCGGTCCTCCCGAACGGGACCACCTTCTGGCAGCTGCTTGGCCAGACGATCCTGTGGACCGTGACCAACGTCACCCTCCACGTCCTGGGCGGGATGGGCCTGGCCCTCCTGCTCAACCGCCAGATGCGGGGCAAGGGCATCTACCGGGCGCTCATCGTCCTGCCCTGGGCGATCCCCCAGATCATCGCCCTGCTCGTCTGGCGGACCGAGTACAACAACCAGTATGGCGCTGTGAATCAGCTCCTCGGCATGGTGGGGCTGCCCGGGGTCTCGTGGCTCTCGGATCCGCTCTGGAACTTCGCGGCAATGGTCATCACGAACGTCTGGCTGGGCATCCCGTTCATGATGGTGATCATCCTGGGCGGCCTCCAGAGCATCGCGGGCGAGTACTACGAGGCCGCCGAGATGGACGGCGCGACCAGCCGGCAGACCTTCCGGCACATCACGCTGCCGCTTCTGCGGCCGGTCCTCACGCCGGCGATCATCCTCGGGACCGTCTGGACGTTCAACAACATCAACGTCCCGTTCTTCATCAACCAGAACGAGCTCGAGACGAGCGACATCCTCGTGACGGCGCTCTTCCGGCAGGCCTTCCAGTACAACCGCTATGGCGACGCCGCGGCCTTCGCGTTCGTCATCTTCGCGCTGCTCCTCGTCTTCACCGTCGTGTACATCCGTCGGACCGGTAGCCTGAAGGGAGCGTACGAATGAGCGGCTCCACCGTCGTCCCGTCCATCCCGGTCGCCAGGGCGGCCGGCAAGGCCACGGGGCGCATCGGGGGCCGCCGGGAAGGCCCGGGCAAGCGCTTCGCGATCCACGCGATCCTCATCTTCGCGTCGATCGTCGCGATCTTCCCGATCATCCGCGTCTTTGGCGTCGCGCTCCGACCCGGGAACCGGCTCCTCGACCCGGAGTTCTCGCTGATCCCGCCGGGGGCAACGCTCGAGTCGTTCCGCCACGTGCTGACCGAGACGGATCTGCCGCTCTGGCTGTTCAACAGCCTGGTGCTGACCACCGGCGCGTCCGTCGTGGGCCTGCTGATCGCCGCAACCTCCGCCTACGCCTTCAGCCGGTTCAAGTTCCCCGGCCGCGGGGCGGGGCTCACGATGCTCCTCGCGACCCAGCTCATTCCCGCGGCGATGCTCCTCGTGCCGTTGTACATCCTCGCCGTCCAGCTGAAGCTGGCTAACTCGTACGTGGGCATGATCGTTGCCCTGTCGGTCACGTCCGTGCCGTTCAGCATCTGGATCCTCAAGGGCTACTACGACACCGTCCCGATCGAGCTCGAGGAGGCGGCCCGAATCGACGGTTGCTCGCAGCTCGAGGCGTTCTGGCGGATCCTCCTGCCCCTCTCGACGCCGGCCCTGGCGATCGTCTTCCTGTTCAACTTCCTGGCGGCCTGGAACGACTACTTCCTTGCCCGGATCCTGCTGACCAGGCAAGAGCTGCTCACCTGGCCGCTGGGCCTGACCCGGTTCCAGGCCCAGTTCCAGACGCAGTGGAACGACCTGGCGGCATCCTCGATCATCATCTCGATCCCGGTCGTCGCCCTGTTCCTCTACTCGGCCAAGTGGCTCGTGTCCGGGGTCACCGCCGGCGGAGTGAAAGGCTAACCGGCCGACCGTGGCAATCGATACACCCGCCTGGGTCCGGGACTCGATCTTCTACCAGATCTTCCCGGACCGGTTCGCCGCGAGCGCCCGGGTCGTCAAGCCCGGGCCGCTCGAGCCATGGGACAGCCCGCCCACCGTGCACGGTTTCAAGGGCGGCGACCTGCTGGGGGTGGTCGAGCATCTCGACCATCTCGAGCGGCTGGGCATCAACGCGATCTACTTCAACCCGATCTTCCAGTCCGCTTCGAACCATCGCTACCACACCTACGACTACATGGCGGTCGACCCGCTGCTCGGCGGCGACGCCGCTCTGCGCGAGCTCCTCGGCGCAGCCCACGCGCGGGGCATCCGGGTGGTGCTCGACGGCGTGTTCAACCACGCGAGCCGCGGCTTCTGGCCGTTCCACCACGTGTTGGAGACGGGGCGCTCGTCGCCTTACCGCGACTGGTTCTACCTGAACGACGCCGACCTCGACGCGGGGCGGCAGCTCCGCGCCTACGCGGAGGAGGCCTTGAGCGGGCCTCTCGACGTGTCGGAGCTCCTGGACGAGCGGCTGGGCACCCGGTCGCTCGACATGCTCGGCTACCGCGCCTGGTGGAACCTCCCAGCCCTGCCGAAGCTCAACGTCGACAACCCACACGTTCGGGATTACCTCTTCGGGGTCGCCGAGCACTGGCTCGATTTCGGGATCGACGGCTGGCGGCTCGACGTGGCCGAGGAGATCGAGGACTCGTTCTGGCGCGAGTTCCGGCAGCGGGTCAAGGCCCGTAACCCGGACGCGTACATCGTGGCGGAGATCTGGGACGAGAGGCCGGAGTACCTCAGGGGCGACATGTACGACGCCTTGATGAACTACCCGCTCGGCTCCGCAATCGTCTCGTTCGCCGGGGGCCGGCACCTCGACATGAGGGTCGTCGGCCAGCAGTTCGTGCTGAACAGCAACGTCCGGCAGGAGGACGCCGCGACCTTCGCCGGCCGCCTCGATCGGAACCTGTCGGTCTACGAGCCGGACGTCATGGCCGTCCAGCTCAACCTCCTCGACAGCCACGACACGCCCCGCCTGCTGAGCATCTGCGGCGGCGACAAGGCGTCGGTCAGGCTCGCCACGCTCCTCCAGATGACGCTGCCCGGCGCGCCGTCGATCTACTACGGCGACGAGATCGGGCTGGCGGGCGAGATGGATCCCGGCAGCCGTGGGGCATTCCCGTGGGACGAGAGCCTCTGGGACCGAGACCTCCTCGCCTTCTTTCGGGCGGCGACAGCGCTCCGCCATGCGCAACCGGTCCTCCGCCACGGGGCGCTCGAGACCGTCGCCGCGGACGGCAACGTCTACGCCTTCCGTCGCCACGATGGCGGCTCGTCCATGGTCGTCGCGGTCAATGCCGGCGACGACGCCCGGTCGATCGAACTGCAGCTGCCCGCGCTTCGAGGCCGGCAGCTCATCCGCGAATCCCTCCCCGGGTCGGCCGGCACGGGCACGCCGCCGACGCCGACCGTCGACGCCGACGGCTGTCTCCGCCTCGCCGTCCCGGCCCGGGACGCCCTCGTCCTCCGCCTCGTCTAGGGGTCCTGTACGTGCGTGAAGCTCGGCGCCGTTCGATTGGGTCCGTCGCATTGGTTGCCGTCGTGTCCCTCGGTCTGCTCGGTTGCGGGCCGACGCCCACCCCGTCGCCCTCCGGCCCCGTGGCGATCGCCGACAAGCCTGCCCTCGCCGTCGACGGGGAGATCAGCGACGCAGACCTCGCCCATGACAGCCGCGACGACCTGTACCGGACGCCGTTCGGCGCCGTTCCCGCCGGCACGAAGGTGACGCTCCGCCTGCGGGCCGCCGCGGGCGACCTGTCTGAGGCGACTGTTCGGGTCTGGGATGGCCTCGAGGAGCTCCAGGCGATGGTCCCGATGGAGATCGCCGCGACGGATCCGACCGAGGGCGACCACGGCTACGACTACTGGCAGGCGACGCTCAACACCCCGGGCAAGCCGACGGTGCTCTACTACCGGTTCATCGCCCGCGACGGGTCCGCGACGCGCTATGTCGAGGACGACATCGCCGCGGACGGCGCGGCGGTCCCGGAGGGAAACGACGGCGGGCCGGGCCGGGTCTACCCGCAGAGCCCGGACATGTCGTGGCAGATCGACGTCTATGAACCGGACTTCACGACGCCGGCCTGGGCGCGCGGCGCGGTCGTCTACCAGATCTTCCCCGACCGATTCTTCAACGGCGACCCTTCCAACGATCCGAGCCCCGACGCCGCGCAGGGGACGGACGGCGCGGAGGTCTACCGCTACGGCGATGTGTACGGCAATCCCGTGCTGCCGAAGGCCTGGACGGATCGGCCGGAGGGCTACTGCCGGGCCTACCAGGGCGTGCCGTGCGACGAGGGCCCGCTGGGTCGCGACTTCTTCGGCGGCGACCTGGCCGGAATCACCGCGAAGCTCGACGACCTCGCGGATCTGGGCGTCACGGTGCTCTACCTCAACCCGATCTTCGCGGCCCCATCGAACCACCGCTACGACACGAGCAGCTACGACTTCATCGACCCGGATCTCGGGACGATGGCGGACTTCGAGGAGCTCGTCGCCGAGGCAGACGAGCGGGGCATCCGTGTGCTGCTCGACGGGGTCTTCAACCACGTCTCGTCCGATTCGCCGTGGTTCGATCGATCGCGCCGGTTCGCCGACGTCGGCGCATGCGAGGCCGCCGACTCGCCGACCCGCTCGTGGTTCACGTTCCGCCCGCCGGCCGCGAATGAGCCGTCGCCCTGCGCGCCGTCGACGCCCGGTGGAGGCGACACGTACTACGTGGGGTGGTTTGGCTTCGACACAATCCCCGAGGTCATCGAGCAGCCGGCGGTCTACGATCTGTACACGGGAGCGGACGGGATCGCGGGCCGATGGGTGAAGGCCGGCACGGCCGGCTGGCGCCTCGACGTCATGGACAACATGAGCCACGGGTTCATGCGGCGGATCCGGGACGCGGTCAAGGTCGCCGATCCGGACGCGCTCGTCCTCGGCGAGCAGTGGGGCGACACGTCGAACTGGCTGCTCGGCGACCAGGCCGATTCGACGATGAACTACCGCTTCCGGCGCGCCGTCATCGGTCTCGTCAATGGCGAGACACCGGACCTCGACGGGGCGATCTCCGGCATCAGCCCAACGCAGTTCGCATCGCGGATGGCGGGCGTCCTCGAGGACTACCCGGCGCCGGCGTTCGACGCGCTGCTCAACCTCGTCGACAGCCACGACACGACCCGAATCCTGTGGACCCTGACGCCCGGCCCGGACGACCCCGCGGTCAAGGAATCCCCGGCCGCACTCGCCGAGGGCAAGTCGAAGCTCCGCCAGGTTGCGGCGATCCAGCTCACGTGGCCGGGGATGGCCTCGATCTATTACGGCACCGAGGCTGGGCTGACCGGGCACGACGACCCGGATGACCGGCGGCCCTACCCGTGGGACGCCCGCGACGAGGCGCTGCGTGACTGGTACCGGACGCTCGGCCGGCTGCGCGCCGATCACGTCTCGCTCCGCGAGGGCGATCTCCGGTTCGTCCACTCGGACGATGCGGCGGATACGATCGCCTGGGTCCGGCGGACGGACGCCGAGGCCGCGGTGACCGTGCTCAACCTGTCCGGCCAGCAGCGGACGATCGACATCGACGTCGCCGGTCACCTCCCGAACGGCGCGAAGCTCTTGGACAGCTTGATCGGGCTCGAGGCCGGGGTAGGTTCAAACGGACGGATCTCGATCGAGCTGCCGGCGCGAGGCGTCGTCGTTCTCATCACCGCGGGTGGCACGGACCTGACGCCGCCGGCGGCTCCCTCCGCGCTTGCCGCGACGGCTGCCGCCGGCCGCGTCGCCCTGACGTGGACCGCGCCGGCCGGTGACAATGCCGCCGGCTACGAGATCTGGCGGTCGATCGTTGCCGGCGGCGGGTACCGGCTCGTCGGAACCGCGACGCAGACCTCGTTCACCGACACGGGAGCCCGGAACGGGACGAGATACCACTACGTCGCCGTCGCCCGGGACGCGGCGGGGAATTCGAGCCCACGCTCCAACGAGGTCGACGCGCTGCCCGTGCTGACGATCGCCGACGCGCGCCTCGAGGGCCCCGCGGAGCTGTCGCAGCCGCTGTCCGCTGTCGATCCCGGGACGCCGATCAGGGCCCTCGTCCGCGTCGACGGCGTCACCGCAGCCTCCGGTCCCACGATCGGCGTTCGAGCCCAGCTCGGGTTCGGGCCGGGGCGGACCGGCAACCCGGGTGCCGACTACCACTGGGCGGACATGATCTTCGACTCCGATGCTGATGGGACTGATCGGCTCGTCGGCAGCGTCCGACCTGACGAGGCCGGCACGTACAACGTGGTCCTGCGCGTCTCGACGGACGGGGGCACGACCTGGCGGTATGCGGATCGGGCCGGGTTCGCTCCGGAGCCATGGGGCTACCGTCCGGACCAGGCGGTCACCCTGGGAGCCGTCGCGGCAGCGGACGGCGAGCCGCCGCCCGCCCCGAGCGGCCTCGCAGTGAAGGTCGTCACGGACGCGTCGCTGACCCTTGGCTGGAGCGCCGTGAGCGCGCCCGACCTGTTCCGCTACGAGGTCTACCGCGGGACGACGCCCGGCGGCCCATACGAGCGGGTCGGGACCGCGACCGAGCCCACGTATACGGACGACACCGTCGGCCAGGGCAACGAGTACGTGTACGTCGTCGCTGCGGTCGATACGAGCTTCAACCGGTCCGGTCGCTCGCCGGAGGTCGCCGCCGCCGCGGAGACGCGGGACGTGACGGTGACCTTCACGGTGCTCCTCCCCGCAAACACGCCGGCTGGTGACACGGTCTTCATCGCCGGCGACTTCCAGGGCTGGAACCCGGGCGCCACGCCGATGACGAAGGTCGACTCGACGACGTGGTCAATCACGCTGCCATTCACCGAGGGCGATCCGCCCCAGTACAAGTACACCCGGGGGACCTGGGAAGCAGTCGAGAAGGATGCTGCCTGCGGCGAGATCGCCAACCGGACGTTCGATGTGGCCTACGGCGCGGACGGGACGCAGCAGGTCGAGGACGCCGTCGAGAAGTGGCGCGACGTCGATCAGTGCGGGTGACCAGGGTTCTCTAGCGTCGGCGTGTATATATACTCGCGCTCCGGTGGCCGACCTTCCGATCGCCCTCGAGGGTGCCCTCGCCGACGCGCTTGCCCGTGCCCTCGATCGGGAAGGCAAGATCCTGCGCGTGCTCGAGGAGCTGGGACCGGTGGCCGGTCGTGACGTCCTCTTCATCGGCGACGCCGGCGGGATCCGCCACCGACAGCTCGCGGAAGTCGGCGCCCGGGTGACCGCCATTCCGGCACTCAAGGCCGGCAGGGCAGCGCCGCCGGCGGACTCGGCGGACGTTGTCGTCGCGTGGTGGTCGGCGTTCCGGGGTGTCGATGCCGCGGAGGCAAAGGAAGCCGAACGTCTGCTCCGACCGGGCGGCCGGCTGCTCGTCGTTCACGACTACGGACGGGACGATGTCTCGCGCCTCCGGGGCGACCAGCCCGAGTACGGCCTCTGGGGCCGGCGCGACGGTCCATTCCTCCGGTCCGGGTTCCGGATCCGGGTGCTCCACTGCTGGTGGACGTTCGACTCCCTCGAGGACCTGGAGACCTTCCTCGGCGCGGCGTTCGGCCTCGTCGGTCGGGCCGTGGCAAGCCAGGTCCGGCGGCCGCGCCTCTCGTACAAGGTCGCGATCTACCACCGCTCGAAGCCATCCGAGCCAGGATCGGCAAGGTCCGCGACCGAGGCCGCGACCGTGCCCGCCGGCAAGCCGGAGCCTGTCTGAGCCCTACAATCAGCGCGATGGATCGCAACCGCCAATCGGTCGCCGGACAACGCCCCGTTCCGCCCCGCCGCCCGGTCCCGGCGCCGCCGAGCGGGCCCCGGATCGGCCCGCTCCTGGTCACCCCCGTGCGGGTCGTCCTCGTGCTCGCGCTCGTCGGGTCGCTGGCGTACGTCGCGTTCGCGTTGACGGTGCGCGAAACGGCCCAGCTGCCGTTGCTCAGCTCTGGTGCCGCCGTCCTCGGGATCGCGTTCATGGCGCTCGCCGTGTCGGGCTTTCTCGGGATCCGCCAGGCCGGTTACGAGGGCAACGACCGCCGGGCGGTCCTCCTCGCGCTGTCGGGCGGGCTGGCGGCGATCATCGGGTTCGGCGCCTTCGCGGCCGCGATCGTCCTCGCGATGGAGGCGTAGGCAGGGCTACGAGCACGCTCCGTCCCGCGCTCCCGGAGGGACCCAGCGCCGCATTGCATCCTGCGAAGTCGTAGTACGTCTTCGCAACAGGTCCAGGCGCGCGGCCGGCACCGCTCGGACAGGAGCCGAGCGACCCTCTGCTAAACTCGGCCGCGCTCCGCCCCCATCGTCTAGAGGCCTAGGACGCCACCCTTTCAAGGTGGAGATCAGGGGTTCGAATCCCCTTGGGGGCACTCCTCCGCCCGGTCGCGGGACCTCCTGCTACCATCGCCCGCGATGGAGATCATGGGCGTCCGGATCCCGACGATCGTCAAGGACAACATCGCGATCCGGTGCGACGGCTGTCGAGAGATCATCGCCGGCACCCCGTGGCGGCTGAACATCCTCGACATCGTCGCGACGGAGGTCCCGGCCGACTGGACCGGCGAGCCGGCCATCAACCCGGGGCCGTTCCAGTTCCACGCGGATCCCGGCCACGCCCGGCTGTGGATGGCGGAGCGCGGCTTCCTCTTCTGCCGCAAGGGCGAGGTCCGCGAGATCATGCGCCCAATCCCGATCCCCGGCGAGCTCGTCCGCTGGGGCCTGTGCGACGGTATCCACCGGGACGACCACGAGCTCGTTCCCGCCTGACCGATGGCAGCTTCCGTCCTGCTGCCCGGCCTGACCTCCGTCCTCGCACTCGTCCTCGGCGTGGCCCTGCTCGACCAGTGGCGCGAGCGGCGGGCCGGCTTCCAGCTCATCTGGGCGACCGGCATGCTGTTCTTCGGGATCGCCTCCGGGTGCGAGGCGCTCGCGTCGGCTGGTGGCTGGAACGAGGGCCTGTACCGGACGTGGTACCTGACCGGCGCCGTCTGGACGGCCGGCTGGCTCGGCCTCGGGACGGCATTCCTCCTGAGTCGAACGCGGTTCGGCTACACCTTCGCGTTCTGCCTGCTCCTCGCCGGGATCTTCACGGTCCTCACCCAGCGGCGGTTCGACTACGCGGGCGCCGGTTCTGCGCCGGTCCTCTACCTGATCGGAGCGGTCGTGCTGGCGCTGGCGGTCGCGGTCGAGACGTACTTCCAGAACGAGCGCTGGCCGATCCTCGCGGCCGGCGCGGTCGTGGGAGCGACCGCCCTCTCGATCGTCCTCATGGCGACGACCGCGTTGCCGGCTCCCGGCTACGCGTTGAACCCGACCACCGGCGTGCCGGTCGCCGACCTCTTCCCGGGCACCCTGCGGCTGCTCACCCCGTTCCTCAATGTCACGGGCGGCCTGGCGCTCGCGCTCGGGGCGCTGTTCTCGGCGTACGTGTTCATGCCCAAGCGCCGGGTCCTGGCGTACTCGCTCGACCCGAATCAACCGGGCGACCACTTCCTGTTCAACCTCCTGATCTCGCCGGTGGCGATCGTCGTCAACTTCGCGGCGTCGCTGCCTCATGCGATCGGTGACCTCGTTCGGGGCCGGCTCCACAGTCGGGTGCCGGCGACGATCCTCATCGCGATGGGCGGGTTTCTCGCGAGCGGTGGCGACACGCTCACCCGGTTCGGCATCACCGAGTTCTTCCACCTCGCCAAGTTCCTCTCGGTCCTGTTCCTGCTCGCGGGGTTCCTCGTGTCCGTCGAGGCCTTCCGCGAGATCCGGATCCCGTTCACGAGCGTCCGCCTCGCCGGCGGGCGTCGCGAGACGGGGCCGGAGCCGACCTGACGCGCCGTCCGGGCCGGGTCGCCGGCCGGGTCGCCAGCCCGCACCCCGACGCGACGCCGGGACTCGACCCGGGGTTGCCCGGCTAGCATTGCCGGCCATGCCCACCGCTCACTCCGGCCTGCTCGGCTCGCTCATCGTCATCGCCGCCGCCACGCTGTTCGGGACGCTCGGGTTCGGGTCGCGCTTCGCC
>CAZVGO010000035.1:0-2087 GCA_964626755.1 uncultured Anaerolineaceae bacterium
GGTCGGCGCGACGACCGGGCTGCCGTCGGCCGGCGACAGGAGGTTGGCGGTCGAGAGCATCATCGTCCGCGCCTCTTCCTGGGCGGCCGAGCTGAGCGGGACGTGGACGGCCATCTGGTCGCCGTCGAAGTCGGCGTTGAACGCCGTGCACACGAGCGGGTGGATCTGGATGGCCGAGCCCTCGACGAGGACCGGCATGAACGCCTGGATCCCCAGCCGGTGGAGCGTCGGGGCGCGGTTGAGCAGGACCGGGTGGTCCTTGATGACCTCTTCGAGGACGTCCCAGACCTCGGGCCGGACCCGCTCGACGATCCGCTTCGCGCTCTTGATGTTGTGGGCGAAGCCCTTCTCGACGAGCTGGCGCATGACGAACGGCTTGAACAGCTCGAGGGCCATCTTCTTCGGCAGGCCGCACTGGTGGAGCTTGAGCTCCGGCCCGACGACGATGACCGAGCGGCCGGAGTAGTCGACGCGCTTGCCGAGCAGGTTCTGGCGGAACCGGCCCTGCTTGCCCTTGAGCATGTCGCTGAGGGACTTCAGGCGGTGGTTGCCGGTGCCTGCGATCGCGCGGCCGCGGCGGCCGTTGTCGATCAGCGCGTCACACGCTTCCTGGAGCATCCGCTTCTCGTTGCGGATGATGATCTCCGGCGCCCCGAGCTCGAGCAGGCGCTTGAGCCGGTTGTTCCGGTTGATCACCCGGCGGTACAGGTCGTTGAGGTCGGACGTGGCAAAGCGGCCGCCGTCGAGCTGGACCATCGGCCGGAGGTCCGGCGGGATGACCGGCAGGACGGACAGGATCATCCAGTCCGGCCGCGTGCCGGAGCGGCGGAACGCCTCGATCAGGCGGAGGCGCTTGATCGCCTTCTTCCGGCGCTGCCCGGAGCTGGTCCGGACCTCGACATGGAGTGAGCGGGCGAGCTCCTCCAGGTCCATCCGGCTGATGATGTCCCGGATCGCCTCGGCGCCCATGCCGGCGTTGAAGAGGCGGGCCTTGCCCGCGCCGTTGTACTTCTCGTCGAGCATCCGGTACTCGTTCTCGCCGAGCGTCTGCATCGGCTTGAGTCCCTCGATCTCGTCGCGGACCTTGCGGAGCTCGTCCTTCAGGCCCTGGGCCTGCTCCTGGAGCTTCTCCTTCTCCCCCCGCAGGGTGTCGTCCATCCCGGCGCGGAGGTCCTCGATCTTCTGCTCGACGGCGCGCGCCTCGTCCTTCTCGCGCTGCTGGATCTCGGCGTTGACCTGCTCCGTGTGGGCGCCGACGATCTTGCGCAGGCGCGCGGTGGCCTCCCGGCCGCCCTTCTCACCGGCGGCCACGACGACCTCGCCGGTCGGGCCGAACGCGATCGTGTCCTCGGCGACGCCGGACTTGAGCGCGGCGAGCCGCGCTTCGATCTCCTTGGCAACCGCGACGACCTCCTCGGTCCGGGTCGTTCGCTGGGCCTCGAGACCCTCCTTCGTGCGCGCCAGCTCGGCGTTCAGCTCGTCCTTGCTCTTGTTGATGTCGGTGCGCAGCTCGTCCTCGAGCTCGCTCAGTCGCTGGCCGGACTTGCCGCCACGGCCCTCGGCCTCTTCCTCGAGCTGCTGGAGCGCTCGCTTCCGGGCCTCCTCGTCGACGTGGGTGACGATGTACAGCGCGAAGTAGAGGATCCGCTCGAGGTTGCGGGGGCTGATGTCGAGCAGGATCCCGAGGCGCGACGGGGTGCCCTTGAAGTACCAGATGTGGCTGACCGGGCTGGCCAGCTGGATGTGGCCCATCCGCTCCCGGCGGACCTTCGAGCGGGTGACCTCGACGCCGCACTTGTCGCAGATGATGCCCTTGTACCGGATCCGCTTGTACTTGCCGCAGTAGCACTCCCAGTCCTTCGTGGGACCGAAGATGCGCTCGCAGAACAGGCCGTCCTTCTCCGGACGGAGCGTCCTGTAGTTGATGGTCTCGGGTTTGGTTACCTCCCCGTACGACCATGCTCTGATCTGCTCCGGCGAAGCCAGAGAGATGCGGATTGCGTTGAAGTCAGCGCCAGATTGTGGCATATGGATACAGTCCCCCTCACTCAGCCGCTTCATGCGGTAGAGCGTCTAGCCTCCCCCGG
>CAZVGO010000036.1:0-10339 GCA_964626755.1 uncultured Anaerolineaceae bacterium
GCTCAGTGGTAGAGCAGGGGACTCATAAGCCCGCCGATGTGATCGCTGTGCTTTCCCGAGTGGGGGCTGATCGGGAAAGTGCTCAGTTATGGGCTCTATCGGCGAGGTGGCGAAGAGCATATAACTCCGATAGAGCGCATAACCGAATCGCCGCTCGACAGGTTACCAACGGGGCTGGCACTGCCACGCAAAGAGAGCCGGGAGTACGATGCCTGGCGGCGGCTCGTGCCCCCGACGGGCGACCGGTGCGCCAACACCGTGGAGGACCTTGACATGACTCTCGCGAAACGCCGACCCCAGGCATTGCTCGCCGCGACGCTGCTGCTCGCCGCGTGCACCGCGAGCCCCGGCGGCAGCCCGGCTGCCAGCAGCGGTGGTGAGGCTAGCGCCGCGGCCTACCCACTCGGCGACCTCTCGATCATGGCTCCGGCGGATCCGGGCGGTGGTTGGGATAGCACCGCGCGCGCCATGCAATCGGCACTCACTTCCGGGGTGGTCGACGTCAATGTCGACGTCTACAACGTCGGTGGCGCCGCCGGCACCATCGGCCTGGCGCAGTTCGTGGAAGACGCCTCCGGCGACCCGAACCAGCTCATGGTGATGGGCCTGGTGATGGTCGGTGGGATCCTGACCAACGACTCCGCGGTCACCCTGGACCAGGCGACGCCGATCGCCAGCCTGACCACGGAGTGGGAGGCCATCGTGGTGTCGGCCGACTCGAAGTACGAGACGCTCGGGCAGCTGGTGGATGACTTCAAGGCCGCTCCGACCAGCATCTCCTGGGGCGGCGGCTCGGCGGGCGGCACCGACCACATGGTTGTCGCGCTGCTGGCCAAGGCGGCGGGCGTCGATCCGGGCGGGATCAACTACATCGCACATGCGGGCGGCGGCGAGCTGCTGCCGGCGCTGCTGTCCGGCGGCGTGACCGCCGGCGTGTCGGGCATCTCCGAATTCGCCGCCTCGGTGGAGGCGGGCGACCTGCGCTACCTGGCGGTGACGAGCGACAAGCCGGTCGAGGGGGTCGACTCACCGACCGTCACCGATGCCGGCTACGACGTCGTCATCTCGAATTGGCGCGGTGTTATGGCGCCACCCGAGATCAGCGACGCGGACCGCGACGCGATCGTCGGCATGATCGAGAAGATGCACGACAGTGACGCCTGGCAGGAGGCCCTGACATCCAACGGCTGGACCGATTTACTGAAGACCGGTGACGAGTACGGGGACTTCCTTGCTCAAGAGCAGACGCGAGTAGAGCAGGTCCTGCGCGACATCGGCCTGATCTGATGGCCGGCGCGGAGGCAGGGGGAGGGGGCGACCGCAGGGCCGCCCCCTCGTTCGTCGGTCCGCGCATCATCGCGGCGTTGCTGATCGCCGGCGGCGCGTTCCTCATCTATCACTCGTTCCAGATCGGCGCGACCCACGGCTACAGCGCGGTTGGCCCGAGCATTGCTCCGATCGCGGTGTCGATCTGCCTGCTGCTGCTCGGGGTGATCCTCGCGGTGCGGACCACCGCCCTGCCGGACGAGGACCTTGCCGAGGCGTCCGGTGCCGAGGAGGCGATGACGCACTGGCCGACCGTCTTGCTGCTCGCCGTGCTCCTCGTCGGCTACGCGGTCGCGCTGGCGCCACTCGGCTACATCGTGGCGACGGCCCTGCTCCTCCCGATCTCGTCTCGGATCCTGGGCAGCACCCACCTGCTGCGCGACGCCGTGATCGCCGTCGGCCTGGCGCTGGTCATCTACTTCGGCTTCACGGCATTCCTCGGGATCCGGCTGCCCCAGGGCATCCTGGCCCCCGTCCTGTAGCCGATGGACGTCCTGGGTGGCCTGCTCGGCGGCTTTGGCACTGCGCTGCGGCCCGAATACCTGCTCTTCGCCGCGCTCGGGGTCACCCTCGGCACGCTCGTCGGGGTGCTGCCCGGCATCGGTCCGGCGCTGACGGTGGCATTGCTGCTGCCGATCACCCTGAACTTCGAGCCGATCGCTGCATTCATCATGTTCGCCGGGATCTACTACGGCGGCATGTACGGCGGGTCGACCACCTCGATCCTGCTGAACACGCCCGGTGAGTCGGCCTCGGTGGTGACCACCATCGAGGGCTTTCAAATGGCGAAGCGCGGCCGCGGCGGAGCGGCGCTCGCCACAGCCGCCATCGGGTCCTTCGTGGCCGGCACGATCAGCACAGTGGCGATCACGTTCCTGGCGCCCGTGGTCGCCACCCTGGCCCGCACCTTCCAGTTCGCCGACTACTTCGCTCTCATGGTGCTCGCCTTCGTCAGCGTGACCGCCCTGGTCGGTCATTCCCTGCTGCGCGGGCTGATCAGCCTCTTCGGCGGTCTCTTCATCGGCCTGATCGGAATCGACGCCCTGACCGGCCAGGCGCGCTTCACCTTCGGGGTCCCGCAGCTGCTGAACGGGGTCGACGTCGTGGTCGTGGCGGTCGGTCTCTTCGCCGTCGGCGAGGCGCTCTACGTCGCCAGCCGGCTGCGCCACGACCGCGAGGAGATCGTGCCAGTGCGCGGCCGGCTGCTCATGAACCGCGAGGAGTGGGGCCGATCGTGGAGACCGTGGCTGCGCGGGACGGCGATCGGCTTTCCGATCGGCAGCCTGCCCGCCGGCGGCGCCGAGATCCCGACCTTCCTGTCGTACACCATCGAGAAGCGCCTCAGCACGCGCAAGGACGAGTGGGGCAAGGGGGCGATCGAGGGGGTCGCCGGCCCGGAGGCGGCTAACAACGCGGCTTTCTCCGGGGTGCTGGTACCGCTCCTGACCCTCGGCATCCCGACCTCGGCCACGGCGGCGATCATGCTGGTCGCCTTCCAGATCTACAACCTGCAGCCCGGGCCGCTCCTCTTCCAGAACCATCCGGACCTCGTCTGGGCCCTCATCGCCAGCCTCTACATCGGCAACGTGATGCTGCTGGTGCTGAACCTGCCGCTCATCGGGCTCTGGATCAAGATCCTCTCGATCCCGCGCGCGCTGCTCTACAGCGCCATCCTCGTCTTCGCCACGCTGGGCGTGTACAGCATCGGCAACAGCCTCATCGACGTGCTGGTCATGTACATCATCGGCGTTGTGGGCTTCTTCATGCGTCGCTACGACTTCCCGGTCGCACCGATGATCCTCGGCGTGATCCTGGGTCCGCTGATGGAGGCGCAATTCCGACGCGCGATGGCGTCCAGCCAGGGCGACCTGACGATCTTCGTTACGCGGCCGATCTCGCTCGTCATCCTGCTCTGCGCGCTGGCGGCGCTCCTGCTCCCCTATCTGCCACGGCTGGTGCGCCTGGTCCGCGGCGAGCGCGGCGGCGAGCGCATCGTCTTCGGGTCCGGCAAGGAAGACTGATCGGCGGCATCCGGTAGGATTCGGCCCGTGTTCGAGCTGCGCGGCGACCCCGTCACCGGCTGGTGGTCGGCGATCGTCACGGACCGGACGTCGAGCACAGCTCCTTCGCCATCGCGGCGGCTCCGGTCGAAGGGACGCACTGCCGTTGAGGCACAGCTCACGCCAGCGGCGTACCGACATGGGCTGGCCGTCGCGCCGCCTGAGGCGGTGCAAGCTGAGAGAGGCGGGCCCGACCGGGTTCGATAGTTATGGGCTCTATTGGCCTCGGTTGCCGCCCTGGATCACGCTCGGTAAGCTTGATGGCCGTGGCGGAGTAGCTCAGTGGTAGAGCAGGGGACTCATAAGCCCTTGGTCGGTGGTTCGAATCCGCCCTCCGCTACCAACCCCGATCAGCCAGGTAAGTGGCAGGTGAGCGCGTCTCTCTAGGCTGGGAGGAGCTCACATCGCGCCCGTGGGCTCCCAACCGAGGGAACTTGATCCGCCGCAGGTGCCGAGCGGCATCGGTACGAAGGCGCGGATCGAGTGGAGACTCTCATGAGTCGACAGAGCCGACGGGCCACCACCGTCATCGCAGGTCTGTTCATCGCATCCCTCGGAGCGTCCGGAGCGACGGCAGCCTCACCCCCATCGACAGGAGCGTCGGCCCTGCCGGCCTGGGCATCCGACATCACCGGGACGGCCCGGGGAAAGCGCCTCTTTGCCGAAGCGGCCAGCCGGTACGCGGCAAGGGGCGTCAAGTCACGGGCGCTCCGCGTCATCGAGGACGCGGGCGGCATCCTCATCGCTCCAGCCACCGTCAAGCTCACAGCCGTCCAGGTGACGCTTGCTGATGGAACAAAGGGCAGAGCCCTCGCCCCGGTCACCCGTTTGCCCATGCCGGCCCTTGCCACCGCTCAATCCTCCAACGCGGCGGCTCTCGCATCGCCGGCATGGTCCTTCGTCGCCAATGATTGCTTCACCCGCTTCAGCGACGGGCCGTGGGCCTGGATGGACCACTGCTACTGGATGTACAAGTTGTCGAACGACGGAAACGCCAAGCACGACTGGTGGGCGCTGCAACACTTCGCATCGATGCAGGCGAATGCCCCGTGGGTCATGAACTGGGCCAGGATCCGTACCCACCGCTACCCCGGAAGCCCCGCTCAGACGTGGGCCGACTGGAGCCCCAGGTCCAGCTGGAGCGGCGGCAGCTGCGGGCCTGTCAGCGTCGGCGTCACGTCGCCCGTCGGTGGGATCAATGTCTCGATCGAGCGCTGCCCGTCCCGGTGGGACCTCACCAAATCGGCCAATGGGGCATCGCCCGACTACACGCTCCAGTGGACGGGGTTCGGCGCGCGCGACGTTCGCGAGATGGCATTCGAGATCGCGGTCAGGGTCGCCCAGGGGGCCCGCCCGGCATGGACGTTGCCGGCCGAAGTCCACGGAAGCCCCATCTAGTTGGCTCACCGGCCGCACCTCCAAACCGCCCTGTCGCTTCTGTTCGTGGTCGCTGTCTCAGCGTGTGCGCCGGGGCGGCCGACGGTCGGCTCAGCCGGGCCGACCGTCGCCGAAGCGCAGGCGTTCCTGGCGGAGGTCGTCGGACTCGCCCAGCGGGGCGACTTCGAGGGCCTCTGCGCGATCGGCGACGGCAACTGCGAGCGACTCCTCGACCAGGCCGGCCGCGAGGCGGTTCCACGCGAGCCGCCGGCCGTCATCGGCGTGCGCTTCCTGCCGACCACACAGACGGGCGACCAGATGTCGATCGGCGGCGTCATCCTGGAGATGTGCGGCCGGGACGCCATCGGCAAGCCATATCACTCGGAGATGCTGGTGTTTCGCGACGGATCGTCTCTCCGGGCGATCAACCCGGTCTACTGGGGCAACACCGGGATCGCGGAAGGCCACACGACCCGCGCATCCATCGGCCCGACTCCGTCCTGCTGACGACGGCATGCGGGGAAAGGCGTAGAAGTCCTATCCCGACCTCAACCGGACCTACGCCTTGCCGGTCTACGCTACCAACCACCAATCCAGACCCTTCCCGACCGTCCCGTCCCGATCGGGACCTCTGGGCGGCTGCGCAGAAGCCGCCGCCGCCCGACCCTGTCAAGTCCAGGCCTCCCTGTTGATGGGGGCGGAAGGGCCCGGCGGTATACTCGCTGGCGTGCCGGGCGCTTGTCGCCGCGGCCGCTGATCCGGAGGCTTCGTTGAATCCCAAGTTCTTCCGCAACGGCATCGTGATGCTCGTGCTCGTCGTGGGCACGGTCGCGCTGCTCTATACGTGGATCTCATCGTCGAATACCGTCGATACCCAGCCGTATTCCGGTCCCTCTGGGGTGGCTTCGTTCCAGGCCGATGTCGCCGCCGGCAAGGTCGAGAAGGTCGTCCAGCAGGGCGAGACCCTGACGGTCTATCTCAGGGGCGGCACGCCAAACACGCCCGACTACACCACGACGATCCCGAACGTCCTCACCCAGGTCCAGCAGGACATCGACAGGTGGGCCACGACGGCGAATGTCGAGCCACCGGTCTATGACCCCAAGCCGGCCCCCGACACGTCGTGGATCGGGCTGCTCCTGACCGGGCTCCTGCCGCTCCTCGTGATCGGCGGGTTCATCTTCTTCATGATGCGCCAGGCCCAGGGCACGAATAACCAGGCCCTGAGCTTCGGGAAGAGCCGCGCCCGGATGTTCCTCGGCAACAAGACGGTCGTCACGTTTGCCGACGTCGCCGGCGTCGATGAGGCGAAGACGGAGCTCCAGGAGGTCGTCGAGTTCCTCAAGTACCCCGAGAAGTTCAACTCGCTCGGGGCGCGGATCCCGCGCGGCGTGCTCCTCGTGGGACCTCCCGGCACCGGCAAGACACTGATGGCCCGGGCGGTCGCCGGCGAGGCGGGCGTGCCGTTCTTCTCGATCTCCGGCTCGGAGTTCGTCGAGATGTTCGTCGGCGTCGGTGCCAGCCGGGTGCGTGACCTGTTCGACCAGGCGAAGCGGAACTCGCCGTGCATCGTGTTCGTCGACGAGATCGACGCCGTCGGTCGCCAGCGCGGCGCCGGCCTCGGCGGCTCGCACGACGAGCGGGAGCAGACGCTCAACCAGATCCTCGTCGAGATGGACGGCTTCGACACGAACACGAACGTCATCGTCGTCGCGGCCACCAACCGACCGGACGTCCTCGACCCGGCGCTCCTGCGCCCGGGCCGGTTCGACCGCCAGGTCATCCTCGACCGGCCGGACATGAAGGGACGGACCGCGATCCTCAAGGTCCACACGAAGGGCAAGCCGCTCGACAAGGCGGTCGACATCGAAGTCGTCGCGCGGCAGTCGCCGGGCTTCTCCGGGGCGGACCTTGCCAACCTCGTCAACGAGGCCGCGATCCTGTCCGCCCGGCGCAACAAGAAGACGATCGGGGGGGGCGAGTTCACCGAGGCGCTCGAGCGGATCGTCGCCGGCCCGGAGCGGAAGTCGCGGGTCATCTCCGACCAGGAGAAGCTGATCATCGCCTACCACGAGGGTGGCCACGCCGTCGTCCAGCGGGTCCTGCCGAAGTGCGACCCGGTGGCGAAGGTGACAATCATCAGCCGCGGGATGGCCCTCGGTTACACGATGGCCCTGCCGACCGAGGACCGCTACCTCCAGAGCAAGAGCGAGTTCGAGGACAAGATCGCCGGCCTGCTGGGCGGCAACGCCGCCGAGCGGATGATCTTCGGCGACACGACGACCGGCGCCAGCAACGACATCGAAAAGGCGACGGACCTCGCCCGCCGGATGGTCACCGAGTTCGGGATGAGCGACAAGCTCGGCCCGCTCTCGTTCGGCAAGCGCGACGAGCTCATCTTCCTCGGCCGGGAGATCGGCGAGCAGCGGAACTACTCGGACGAGGTCGCGAAGACCATCGACGAGGAGGTCCGGGCGATCATCGACCGGGCCTACGAGCGGGCCATGGAGGTTCTCGAGACCCATCGTGACCGGCTCGAGGCGCTGGCCGCCAAGCTCATCGCGGAGGAGACGGTCGACACGGAGGAGTTCGAGAAGCTGTTCAGCGACCTCCCGCCGAAGGAGAACCTCCACGGTCCGGCCCGTCGCCCGGCGGTCGTCGGTCCGGGTCAGCCAACCCCCGGCACGGCTCCCCAGCCGAACCCCCAGCCCGCCTGACCAGCGGCACCCAGCGCACCCTCGACGAGCGGGCCAATCGGCCCGCTCGTTCCGTATTACCGTGCTCACCCGGCGCATCCTCCGCGGTGAGCGTTATCCGGCGCTAAACTCCGGCGATGGTCACGACCGCCACGACCGACGCCGAGCTCGAGGCGTACCTCGACGCGAACCGCGAGGCGCGCCTCCGCTCGTACGAGGCGTTCCTCCGGATCCCGAGCATCTCCGCGCTGCCGGAGCACGCGGCGGACTGTCGACGGGCCGCGGAGTTCGTGGCCGGCGAGCTGACCGCGATGGGCATCGAGCACGTCGAGGTGTCGGACACGGAAGGCCACCCGGTGGTCTACGGCGACTGGCTCCACGCCGCGGGCGCACCAACCGTCGTCGTCTACGGCCACTACGACGTCCAGCCGGTCGACCCCCTCGAGCTGTGGGACTCGCCGCCGTTCGAGCCGGTCGTGAAGAACGGCCGAATGCTCGCCCGCGGAGCGGCCGACGACAAGGGCCAGATCCATATGCACCTCCGGGCGACCGAGGCGCTCCTCGCCACCCGCGGCAAGCTGCCGGTCAACCTGAGGTTCGTGTTCGAGGGCGAGGAGGAGTCGAGCTCGGTCCATCTGGACCACTGGCTCGAGGCCAACCGTGCACGGCTCGCCGCGGACGTCGCGGTGATCAGCGACACGAGCTTCTTCGAGGGCAACGTGCCCGCGATCACCCTCGGACTGCGCGGGATCATGTACGCCCAGATCGACGTCACCGGGTCGCCGCTCGACCTCCACTCAGGGAGCTATGGCGGGTCGGTCGAGAATCCGGCCAATGCCCTGGCCCGGATCATCGCCGCCCTCAAGGGCCCCGACGGGCGGATTCTCATCCCCGGCTTCTACGACGATGTCGTGCCCCTCTCGGATGCCGACCGGGCCGCTTTCGCTGCCCTCCCGTTCGACGAGGAGGCCTACCGCACGGGGATCGGCGTCTCGGCGCTCGTCGGCGAGGCGGGCTTCACGACCCTCGAGCGGCGCGGTGCCCGGCCGACCCTCGACGTCAACGGGATCTGGGGCGGCTTCACGGGCGAGGGCGCCAAGACGATCATCCCGGCCCACGCCCACGCCAAGGTCAGCTGCCGGCTGGTCACCGCCCAGGACCCCGACCGGATCTACGAACTGTTCCGGGAGTTCGTCGAGCGGATCGCCCCGCCGGGTGCCACCGTGGCCGTGCGCGACCTGGGCGGCGGCCGGCCGAGCCTGACCCCGATGGACCACCCGGCGACGAAGGCGACCGCCCGGGCGATCGAGCGGGCCTTCGGGCGCCCCCCGGTGTACGCCCGGGAAGGTGGCTCGATCCCGGTCTGTGCGAGTTTCGAATCGATCCTCGGGCTGCCGGTCGTGCTGGCCGGCTTCACGAACCCCGACGACAACGCCCACGCCCCCAACGAATCGCTCGTCCTGGACAACTACGAGCGCGGAATCCGGGCCATTGGCCACCTCTGGGACGAGCTCGCGGCGACCGGTCTGAAGGCCTGAATCGAGCCTCTCCGAGGCGGGGAGGGGAGTACCTTCGGGTCACCCGGAGGGTCCTCTCGGGCGGCTGTTCGGACGGATTCCGGTGCTACGCTGCACCCATCTACCGTCACCGGGAGGTCGTCCTTCGTGAGCACAAAGGCCGCCGACATTGCCGCGCCGTCGGGCCAGAACTGGCGTCTCGACACCGCAAACGGCAGCATGGCCCCGCGGTCGGCGCTCGACGTCCTCGTCGACCTCAATGACAAGGTAACGACCGGCAACGTCGGCGAATACCAGCCCGTCCCGCTCGGGTTCACCCCCCTCGACAAGACGATCGGCACCGGCCTGCGGGCCGGCGAGCTGCTGCTCATCGGCGGCGCCCAGGGCACCGGGAAGACCACGATGGCCCTCCAGATGGCCCGGAACATCGCGTCCGGCGGCCAGGCCAACGTCCTCTACCTGTGCTTCGAGCATGACGAGCCGTACCTCCTCAACCGGCTCATCGCGATGGAATCGGCCCTCGCCCACCTCCCGCACAAGACCGGGGCGATCAAGATCCAGGACGTCCGCAAGGAGATCCTCGGCAGCTGGATGGTCGACGGCGCTGTCGGCCCGAACCTCGCCAACAACCCGCGCCTCCGGCCGTCGCTCGACCGGCTGGCTCGCTACGGCCAGAACCTGTTCCTCCTCCGGGGCTCGCAGACGGCGAGCACGATCGCCAACATTCGCACGCTCGTCCAGCAGCATCGGGTCCTGTCCGGCGATCGACGCCTCGTCGTGATCGTCGACTACCTCCAGAAGGTCCCCCAGATCCCCGAGCCGGAGAACGAGACGGAGAAGGTCACCGCGATCGTCAACGGCCTCAAGGACATCGCGCTGTCCGAGGAAGTCCCGATGATCGCGATCGTTGCCGCCGACAAGGAGGGCCTCAAGGCCTCGCGACTGCGCAACTACCATCTGCGCGGCTCGTCGGCGATCAACTACGAGGCCGATATCATCCTGATCCTGAACGAGAAGTACCAGATCGTCGCCAAGGTCAACATCGAGTTCAATCCGTACCAGGCCCAGCGATTCCGCGACTGGGTCATCGTGTCGGTCGAGAAGAACCGCGGCGGCCAGGACAATGTCGACCTCGAATTCGAGAAGCACTTCGAATTCTCCTGCTTCGACCCCACCGGCCGGACCGTCCAGGAGAAGCTGATCGAAGAGCGCATGTACCTCGACTGATCCGTCCGAGGGGAGCTCGGCGGAGGCCCGCCGGCGTCACCGTGATCTGGCGCGCGGCCGCTGTAATGCCGATTGAACCTTG
The DNA here is from genome assembly GCA_964626755.1 of uncultured Anaerolineaceae bacterium. GTDB lineage: Bacteria > Chloroflexota > Limnocylindria > Limnocylindrales > CSP1-4 > JACDAV01. The sequence continues at coordinate 10,286 of CAZVGO010000036.1, forward strand.
ACGCTCGCCGGTCGCGTCAGTCCAATGGCAGCGTGTCACGCCGGCGGAGGGATC
>CAZVGO010000037.1:0-37000 GCA_964626755.1 uncultured Anaerolineaceae bacterium
TGATCATGCCCGGCGACAACGTCGAGATGACCGTCGAGCTCATCACCCCGATCGCCCTCGAGGTCGGCCAGCGATTCGCCATCCGCGAGGGTGGCAAGACCGTCGGCGCCGGCGCCGTCGTCACGATCACGGAGTAGGGCACCATGCCAAAGCAGCGGATCAGGATCCGCCTCAAGGCCTACGATCACCGGCTGCTCGACCAGTCAGCGGCCCAGATCGTCGAGACGGCCCAACGGACCGGCGCGGACGTCGTCGGCCCGGTACCGCTGCCTACCCGAATCGAGAAGTTCACCGTCCTCCGCTCGCCGTTCATCGACAAGGACAGCCGGGAGCAGTTCGAGATCCGCACCCACAAGCGGCTCGTCGACATCCTCGACCCGTCCTCGAAGACCGTCGACGCACTGATGCGACTCAGCCTCGCCGCTGGCGTCGACATCGAGATCAAGATGTGATGACGCGCACGCTGATCCGACCCGATGGCGGCGTTGTCGCCTGCACGCCTCGCTCACGCACCTCGAAGTGCGCTCGCTCCAGTGCTCGGCTCCGCCTTGCCCTCGGATCGGCTGAGCGTGCGCTAAGGGATGGCTTCGGATGAGCATTGGACTGATCGGCCGCAAAGTGGGGATGACCCAGGTGTTCCAGGACGACGGCACGATGGTTGCCGTCAGCATCCTGGCCATCGAACCGAACACCGTGACCCGCCTCCGAACCACGGATCGGGACGGGTATACGGCCGTGCAGCTCGGCAGTGACGGCGGTCGCAAGATCAACAAGCCGAACGCCGGCCAGCTCAAGGAGCTGCCGAAGGACCGCGCGACCCTCGGCACCCTGCGGGAGTTCCGGGTCGACAGCGTCGACGATTACAGCGTCGGCCAGACGCTCGCCGTCGGCGACGTGTTCAACCCGGGCGACATCGTCGATGTGACCGGCGTATCGAAGGGCAAGGGCTTCGCCGGCCACATCAAGCGCCACAACTTCCACCGCGGCCCCAAGAGCCACGGCTCCGACCATCATCGCGAGCCCGGCTCGATCGGTCCCGGCACGACTCCCGGGCGCGTCTACCGGGGCCTGCGGATGGCCGGCCACATGGGCGACGAGCGGGCGACGATCAAGAAGGTCCGGGTCGTTCGCACGGACCCGGAGCGCAACCTGCTCCTCGTGAACGGGTCGCTGCCCGGTGCACGCGGCTCGCTCATCCTGGTGAGGAAGGCCTGACGATGCCCCAGACCACGCTTTACGACCGGAAGGGCAAGTCGGTCGGCAACATCGACCTCAGCGACGTGCTGTTCGCCGCCCCGGTCAATGCGACCGTCCTCCACCAGGTCGTGACCGCTCAGCTGGCCGCCCGCCGGACGGGCACTCACGACACGAAGACGCGGGGCGAGATCCGCGGCGGCGGCAGGAAGCCGTACCGCCAGAAGGGCACCGGCCGCGCGCGGCAGGGCACCCCGACCGCACCCCACTACCGGGGCGGCGGGGTGGTCTTCGGCCCTCATCCACGCTCCTACGAGCAGCGCCTGCCCCGCCGGATGCGGCGGCTCGCCCTGCGTGGCGCCCTGACCGCGAAGTTCGGCGACGAGGCAATCCGGGTGATCGACTCGTTCGGTCTCGAGGCGGCCAGGACAAAGGACTTCGCCGGCGTCCTCGACGCCCTCTCCGCGAAGGGCCGGATCCTCGTCGTCGCCCCGGGCGGTGACGACAACCTCCGCCTCTCGGCCCGCAACCTGCCGACCGTGGCGGTCATCCTCGCCGACTCGCTCAACGTCGTCGACCTGCTCAACGCCGACGTCGTGCTGATCGAGCAGCCCGCCCTCGCCCGGATGGAGGAGGTGTACGCGTGAGCACGCTGACCGCTCCCCAGATCGTCCTCCGGCCCGTGATCAGCGAGAAGACGATCGACGAATCCGGACGCGGCAAGTACACGTTCGCCGTTCACGAGAAGGCGAACAAGATCCAGATCAAGGCCGCGATCGAGGAGCTCTACAAGAGCGAGAAGGTCACGGTCGTGGCGGTCAACGTCCTCACGACCCAGGCGAAGGAGAAGCGGCGGGGCACCCGGCGGGGCCGGATCGTCGGCCACACCACGCCCTGGCGCAAGGCCATCGTCACCCTGGCCGCCGGCCAGAAGATCGAATTCTTCGAGGGGGTCTGAGCGATGCCGCTGCGTGAGTACAAGGCCACCTCCCCGGGTCTCCGGCAGATGACTCGCTCGACGTTCGAGGAGATCACCACCAAGGTGCCCCACAAGCCCCTGCTCGAGCCCCAGAAGCGCCAGGCCGGCCGGAACAACGCCGGTCGGATGACCGTCCGCCACCGGGGCGGCGGAGAGAAGCAGCACTACCGGCGGATCGACTTCAAGCGCGACAAGCCGGACATCCCGGCCCGCCTCGCGACGATCGAGTACGACCCGAACCGGTCCGCCCGGATCGGCCTCCTCCACTACCGGGACGGCGAGAAGCGCTACATGCTCCTGCCGAACGGCCTGAAGGTCGGCGACATCGTCGTCTCCGGCAGGTCCGCCGAGGCGCGGGTCGGCAATGCGCTGCCGATCGCCAATATCCCGCTGGGCACGACGATCCACAACATCGAGCTTGTCCCCGGCAAGGGCGGCCAGATCGTCCGGTCCGCCGGCACATCGGCCCAGCTCCTTGCCAAGGAGGGCGAGCAGGCCCAGGTCCGGCTCCCGTCCGGCGAAGTCCGTCGGGTGAGCATCCGGTGCATGGCCACCGTCGGCCAGGTCAGCAACCTCGACCACGAGAACCAGAACCTCGGCAAGGCCGGGCGGGCCCGCCACATGGGCCAGCGTCCGGAGGTCCGGGGCGTCGTCATGAACCCGCGCGACCACCCGCACGGCGGCGGCGAGGGCAAGTCCCCCACGGGGATGCCGCCCAAGACGCCATGGGGCAAGCCCGCCATGGGCTACCGCACCCGGCGGTCGAAGACGACCGGACGGCTCATCGTCCGCTCGCGGCACCGGAAGTAGCGGGAGGTAGGAGAGCATGTCCCGATCGATCAAGAAGGGGCCGTTCATCGAGCAGCGGCTCCAGGGCCGGATCGAAGATATGAACAAGCGCAGCGAGAAGAAGGTCGTGAAGACCTGGTCGCGCGCGACCGTCATCTTCCCGACGTTCATCGGCCACACGATCGCCGTCTACAACGGCAAGAAGCACGTCCCGGTCTACGTGACCGAGAACATGGTCGGCCACCGCCTCGGTGAGTTCGCCCCGACCCGCAGCTACCGCGGGCACGGGAAGAGCACCGAGCGGTCGACGGCGTTGAAGTAGGAGCGGCCGACCGTGCGTGTATCCGCCACCGCCAGGTATCTCCGGGGCTCGACCCGCAAGGCTCGCCTCATCGCGACCGCGATCAAGGGCAAGCCGGTCGACGAGGCCGCCGCCCTGCTCCGGTTCATGCCCCAGCACGCCGCGGCAGACATCGCGCGCGTGCTCAAGAGCGCGACCGCCAATGCCGAGAACAACCACAACCTGTCCGCCGAGGACCTGTTCGTCGCCGACGCCATCGCCGACGAGGGGCCCACGATCAAGCGCGGACGCGCCCGGGCCCAGGGTCGCTGGTTTGCGATCCACAAGCCCATGACCCACATCACGATCATCGTCGCGGACCGGGAGGCCTGACATGGGACACAAGGTCCATCCGTACGGCTTCCGTCTGGGTGTCTCGCGCACCTGGACCGCGAAGTGGTACGCGGACAAGGACTACACGACGCTCCTCAAGGAGGACATCGGGATTCGCAAGCTGGTCGAGAAGCGGCTGGCGAACGCAAGCGTCAGCCAGGTCGAGATCGAGCGGGGCATCAACCACGTGACCGTCACGGTTCACACGGCGAAGCCCGGCATCGTGATCGGCAAGGGTGGCCAGAACGTCGAGGTCCTCCGCCAGCAGATCGGCGCGCTCACGAAGCGCAAGGTCAAGCTGGAGATCAAGGAGATCCGCCAGCCGGAGCTCGACGCCCATCTCGTGGCAATGAACATCGCCCAGCAGCTGACCCGCCGGATCGCGTTCAAGAAGGCGATGAAGCAGGCCATTCAGCGCTCGATGAAGGCCGGGGCGAAGGGCGTCCGGATCGCCGTGGCCGGCCGCCTCGGCGGCTCGGAGATGGGCCGCCGGGAGTGGGACCGCGAGGGTCGGATCCCGCTCGGCACGCTCCGCGCCGACATCAGCTACGGACAGATCCACGCTCACACGACCTACGGCCGGATCGGCGTGAAGGTCTGGATCTACCGGGGCGATCATCCCCAGGAGCCGGTCCGCCGGCCCGAGGCGCCGGCCGCCGCCGCGGCCGCCGGTCAGGGGGCCTGACCGATGCTCATGCCGAAGCGCGTCAAGCACCGCAAGGTGATGCGTGGCCGGATGTCGGGGCTCGCGAAGGGCGGTCACACCGTTGCCTTCGGCGACTACGGCCTGGCCACCCAGGAGCCGGCCTGGATCACCAGCCGGCAGATCGAGGCTGCCCGGCGGGCGATGACCCGGTCGGTCAAGCGCGGCGGCAAGATCTGGATCCGCGTCTTCCCGGACAAGCCCGCCACGAAGAAGCCGGCCGAGACCAGGATGGGCTCCGGCAAGGGGGCGCCGGACCACTGGGTGGCGGTCGTCAAGCCCGGTCGAATCCTGTTCGAGATGGCCGGCGTGGCGCGCTCAGAGGCCGTCGAGGCGATGCGCCTCGCGGGCCACAAGCTGCCGGTGGCGACCCGGCTGGTCGTCCGCGACAACCTGACGGAGGGGTCGGATGGACATCGATAAGGCTCGAGGACTGTCCGACGCCGAGCTCGAGGCGGCTCTCAACGAGGCGAAGCAGGACCTCTGGCAGGCTCGCTTCGCGCTGTCGACGCGGCAGCTCAAGGACTACAGCACGATCTCGCAGACGCGACGCGCGATCGCCCGGATCCTGACCGTCCAGCGAGAGCGGAGCGCCGAGCGCGCCGCTCGGACGGCATGAGGGAGATCACGCGATGACAGGAGCACAGACACCGGTGCAGGGCAAGCGAAAGACAAAGGTCGGGCGCGTCGTCAGCGACCGGATGGACAAGACGATCGTCGTGTCCGTCGAGCGGCTGGCGCGTCACCCGCTCTACAAGCGGGTCATCCGCCTGACGACGAAGTTCAAGGCCCACGACGAGGACAACGACGCCCACATCGGCGACACCGTCCTTATCGAGGAATCGCGGCCGCTGTCGGCGACGAAGCGTTGGCGGCTGGTCGAGATCGTCCAGCGGATCGGAGATCGCGGGCTGCCCGGCGACATCGTGTCCGAGGAGGAAGCCACGACGGAGGCGATCCACGCCGCCGCCCATCCCGGCCGGGTCCGGGCGGCGGAGGAGGAGGCCGCGGCTGCCGCAGCTGGCGAGTCCTCGGCTGAGGGCGACGCCGAGCCGGCCGCGGCCGGCGACGGAACCATGAGCGACGAGGATCGCGACCGATGATCCAGCCCCAGTCGCGGGTCAAGGTCGCCGACAACACCGGGGCCCGGACGATCCAGTGCATCCGGGTCATGGGCCGCTCGCTCAAGACATCGGCCGGCGTCGGCGACGTCATCACGGCCAGCGTCAAGCAGGCCATCCCGAACGCCGCCGTGAAGAAGGGCGACGTTGTCCAGGCGGTCATCGTCCGCGTTGCGAAGGAATACGGCCGCGCCGACGGCAGCTACATCCGCTTCGACGAGAACGCAGCCGTGCTCATCAACAACCAGGGCAACCCGCGCGGGACCCGGATCTTCGGTCCGGTCGCGCGCGAGCTGCGGGACAGGAACTACATGAAGATCGTGTCACTCGCGCCGGAGGTCCTCTGATGGCGCGCCAGTACCAGACCCAGCGGGCCACGAAAGTGCCCGAGATCCACCGCGGCGACACGGTCGTCGTGCTGGCCGGCAAGGACGCCGGCAAGCGCGGCGTCGTCGAGCGGGTCATCCGCCAGACGGCCGGGCCGTCCGGGCAACGCGGGACGTATCGACGCGGCTCGACAGGCGGCGGCGTGTCCGTCGTCGTCGAGGGCCTGAACATCGCCAAGCGGCACACGAAGCCGCGCCAGAAGGCCGGCCAGACGGACCGGATGCCGAAGATCCAGCAGGGTGGCATCCTCGACCTCGCCCAGCCCCTCGAGATCGGCAAGGTCATGCTCGTCTGCTCGAAGTGCGAGCGACCAACGCGGATCGCCCACAACACGCTCGACAACGGCCGCCGGGTCCGCGTCTGCCGCCACTGCGGTGAAGACCTGGAGGTGAAGCCGTCATGAAAAGCCGGCTCCACGAGCGCTACAAGGCGGAGGTCGCCCCGGCGCTCCAGAAGCAGTTCGAGTACACGAACCCGATGGAGGTTCCGCGGGTCTCGAAGATCGTCGTCAACATCGGCCTCGGCGAGGCGCTCACGAACGCCAAGGCGATCGACGCTGCCGTCGGGGACCTGTCGATGGTCACCGGCCAGCGGCCGGTCATCACCAAGGCGAAGAAGTCGATTGCCCAGTTCCGGGTCCGGGCGGGCAACTCGGTCGGGGCGAAGGTGACCCTCCGCGGCGAGCGGATGTGGGACTTCCTCGACCGGCTCACGACGCTCGCGCTGCCCAGGCTCCGCGACTTCCGCGGGGTTCCCGGACGGTCCTTCGACGGCCGGGGCAACTTCACCCTCGGCCTGCGGGAGCAGCTCGCCTTCCCGGAGATCGAGTACGACAAGGTGGACCGTCTCCGCGGGCTGGAGATCAGCATCGTGACGACGGCGAAGACCGACGAGGAGTCGAAGCGCCTGCTCGAGCTCCTCGGCATGCCCTTCGCCGGCTAGGCGCGGGAGGGAGTCCAATGGCCAAGAAATCGATGATCGCCAAGGCGAAGCGAACGCCCAAGCACCCGGTCCAGGCCTACCACCGGTGCACGGTGTGCGGCCGGCCGCGGGCCTTCATGCGCCGGTTCGCGCTCTGCCGCATCTGCTTCCGGGAGCGGGCCCTCGTGGGCGAGCTGCCGGGTGTCACGAAGTCGAGCTGGTAGGGGACCGATGAACATCTCAGATCCGATCGCCGACATGCTGACCCGCGTGCGCAACGCGTCGCGGGCACGCCACACCGAGGTGATCGTCCCGGCGTCGCGGACGAAGCGGGAGATCGCCCGGATCCTCAAGGACGAGGGCTTCATCGCCGACTGGACCGAGGAGCGCCAGGGCCCTGCGACCCTCCTCCGCCTGACCCTCAAGTACGTCGACGGGAAGGCGCCCGTCGTGTCCGGGCTGAAGCGGATCAGCAAGCCCGGGCTGCGGGTCTACGCCCAGAAGACGGACATCCCCCGCGTCCTGGGCGGCCTCGGCATCGTCATCGTCAGCACGAGCCATGGGATCATGACCGGCGCGCAGGCCCGCAAGGCCCAGCTCGGCGGCGAAGTCCTGGCGTACGTCTGGTAGGCGGGCAGATGTCACGCATCGGTCGCCTCCCCGTCGCCGTTCCCAGTGGTGTCGACGTCACGATCGACGGTCGCCGCCTGACCGTGAAGGGCCCCAAGGGCGAGCTCAGCCGGGAGCTCCACCCGGACATGCAGGTCGGCCGCGAGGACGGCAACCTCGTCGTCAGCCGACCGTCGGAGCAGAAGCACCACCGCCAGCTCCACGGGCTGACCCGGACGCTCGTCAACAACATGGTCGTGGGCGTCACGACCGGCTATCGCAAGGGCCTCGAGATCACCGGCGTCGGCTACCGGGCCGCGCTCGTTGGCCGGAAGCTCCAGCTCAACCTCGGCTACAGCCACCCGATCGAGATCGACCCGCCGAGCGGGATCACATTCGAGCTCGAGAACCCGACCCGCCTGGCGGTCGTCGGGATCGACAAGGAGCTCGTCGGAGAGATCGCCGCCCGCGTGCGCGCGACGCGCAAGCCCGAGCCCTACAAGGGCAAGGGCGTGCGCTACGCCGGGGAGTACATCCGCCGCAAGGCCGGCAAGGCCGGCAAGATCGGCGCCAAGAAGTAACCACCTGAGGTTCGATTACCGATGACGCAGGTCGCAACGCGCGGCGCCGCCCGAATCAAGCGCCACGACCGGATCCGCCTCCACATGGAGGGGACCGTCGCGCGGCCGCGCCTCGCGGTCTTCCGCAGCCTCCACCACATCTATGCGCAGGTCATCGACGACGCGTCGGGCAAGACGCTCGCCGCGGCCTCGACCGTCGAGAAGGAGCTTCGCGCGTCGAAGCAGACCAAGACGGACGAGGCGAAGACCGTCGGCCGCCTCGTCGCCGAACGGGCGAAGGAGGCCGGGGTCGAGCGTGTCGTGTTCGACCGGGCCGGGTTCCGGTACCACGGGCGGATCAAGTCACTCGCCGATGCCGCCCGCGAAGCCGGCCTCGAGTTCTAGGGAGGAGCAACTCGTGCCCAGGATCGACCCCAACAAGCTCGCGCTCGAGGAGCGCGTCGTCCAGATCAACCGAGTCGCAAAGGTCGTCAAGGGCGGCCGGCGGTTCAGCTTCAGCGCGGTCATCGTCGTCGGCGACGGAGCCGGCCACGTCGGGGCCGGGCTCGGCAAGGCCGGCGAGGTGCCGGAGGCGATCCGGAAGGGCGTCGAGGACGCGAAGAAGAACATCATCCGGATCCCGATGGTCGGGACGACGATTCCGCACGAGGTGCGGGTCCAGTTCTCTGCCAGCCGGGTCCTCCTCAAGCCCGCCTCCCAGGGCACGGGCGTCATCGCGGGCGGCGCGGTTCGGGCGGTCCTCGAGGCAGCCGGCGTCCGCGACATCCTCTCGAAGACCCACGGCTCGACCAACCCGGTCAACGTCGCCCGGGCGACGATCGAGGCGCTCCGGTCGCTTCGATCCGCCGAGGAGCTGAGCGCCCAGCGAGGCGTCCAGGTCCGAGCCCGGATCGCCGGCCAGCCCGCTCCGGGCCAGGCGCGGGAGGTCGCGAGTGGCCGGTAAGCTCCGGGTTACCCAGGTCAAGAGCACGATCAGCCACATCGCCCGCAATCGGGCGACGATCCGCGCGCTCGGCCTCAAGCGAATCGGCGACACCGTCGAGGTCGCGGACAATGAGGCGACCCGCGGCATGGTCCGCGCGGTCCGCTTCCTCGTCTCCGTCGAGGAGGTCGCCGAAGAGAAGCGGCCTGCCGCGGCGACGAAGGCGAGGCGGGAGGACCAGGCATGAAGCTCAACGACCTGCGACCCGCCGACGGCGCGCGCCGGCCGCGGACCCGGGTGGGGCGAGGCATCGCGGCCGGCAAGGGCAAGACCGCCGGGCGCGGCACGAAGGGTCAGAAGGCCCGCGCCGGTGGCTCGATCCCGGCCTGGTTCGAGGGCGGCCAGACGCCGCTCCACAGGCGGATCCCGAAGCTGCGTGGCTTCACCAACCGGCTGAAGGTCGACTACGAGGTCGTCAACATCGGTGCCATCGCGCAGCTCGTCGAGCTCGGCCGGCTCGAGCCGGGCGGCGACATGCCCGGCGCGAAGACGACGTCGAAGTCGCCCGCGCCGATCACCGTCAACCAGGACATCCTCCGTGCCGCCGGACTCGTCAGGACGCTCGCGAAGCCTCTGAAGGTCCTCGGTTCCGGGGAGCTCTCGACCGCGCTGTTCGTCGTAGCCGACCGCTTCTCGAAGAGCGCGATCGTCAAGATCGAGGCCGCCGGCGGCAGCGTGTCGCAGCTCGAGATTCCGAAGGAGAAGCGACCGGCGATCGGCGTCGAGCGCGGTTCCGGAGCCGCCCCGGAGGCGAAGCCGGCGAAGAAGAAGCGCGCTGCCGACGCCGACGATGACGACGACGCGACCGTGGCCGAGCCGGCCGAGCCGGTCGAGGCGGCGCGGGCCGAAGCAGGCACGGCCGATGCGGAGGCGCCGCGCGCGCCGAAGCCGAAGCGCTCGCCGAAGGAGGCCGGGGCGGCCAAGCCGGCCGGGAAGGCGGCGACCGCCGCCGAGGACCGCGCTTCTCCCGCCGACGAGGCCGCCCCCGCCGGGGACGACTGACCCGTGTTCGAGTCGCTGCTGAACGCCTTCCGGGCGCCGGACATCCGGCGCCGGATCTTCTTCGTCCTCGGGATCCTCATCGTCTTCCGGCTCCTGGCCCACGTGCCGGTCCCGGGCGTCGACAAGGACCAGCTCGATGCGTTCTTCGAGGGCAACCCGCTGTTCAACCTGCTCGACCTGTTCTCCGGCGGCGGCTTGTCGAACTTCTCGATCGTGGGCCTCGGGGTGAACCCGTACATCAACGCCTCGATCATCATGCAGCTGATGACCGGGGTGGTCCCCTCGCTCCAGGCGCTCAGCCGGGAAGGGGAGTACGGCCGCAACAAGATCAACCAGTACACGCGCTACCTGTCGGTCCCGCTGGCCCTCCTCCAGTCGTTCGGCTTCCTCGCGCTGCTGCGGAGCCAGAACGTCATTCCGGCAGAGGTCGGCTTCGGCCTTTCGAACCCGGCGACCCTGACCCAGATCGCGACCCTCACCGCCGGTTCCGTCGCGCTCATGTGGCTCGGCGAGCTGATCACGGAGAAGGGGATCGGGAACGGGATCAGCTTCATCATCTTCGCCGGCATCGTGAGCCAGGCACCCGGCGCCCTCCAGAACTTCATCCAGAACCCGAACCCCACCTCGCTCGTGGTCTTCGCGATCATCGGCCTCGTGGCGGTGACGGTGATCATCTACATCCAGGAGGGCCAGCGGCGGATCCCGATCCAGTACGCCAGCCGTGTGCGTGGCCGGCGGATGTACCAGGGCGGCCAGACGTTCCTGCCGCTGCGCGTCAACCAGGCCGGGGTGATCCCGATCATCTTCGCGGTGAGCATCCTCCTCTTCCCGCAGCAGATCGCGAGCTACTTCGTGAACTCGGACATCGCGATCGTGTCCCAGGTCGCGCAAGGGATCGTCAGCTTCTTCAACAGCACGTCGCCGGCCTACGTCACGCTCTACTTCCTGCTGACCATGGGCTTCACGTATTTCTACACGGCGTTCACGTTCAAGCCCGACGAGACGGCCGAGCAGCTCCGCAAGAACGGGGGCTTCATACCAGGGATCCGCCCCGGCCGGCCAACACAGGATTACCTTGCCAAGGTCGTGTTCCGGATCACGCTCGCCGGGGCGATCTTTCTCGCGACCGTCGCCGTCGCCCCGGCGGTCGCCGGGATGTTCTTCCCGGAGCTGGCCAACGTCGCCCTCGGCGGCACGGGGCTCCTGATCGTCGTCAGCGTCGTGGTCGAGACGATGAAACAGATCGAAGCTCAACTCATGATGAGGAACTACGAGGGATTCATCCGGTGACACCGCCGGGCGAGCTGGTCCGCCCAGGCCGGCAATGACCGTGCTGGTGCTCCTCGGGGCGCCGGGAGCCGGCAAGGGAACGCAGGCGGAGTTTCTGGAGGAGCAGCTTGGCATCCCGCACCTCGCGTCGGGCGACCTGCTGAGGGCGGCCGTCGGCGCCCGGACCCCGGTCGGGATCGAGGCCGACCGGTTCATGAGCCGGGGGCAGCTCGTGCCGGACGCGACGATGATCCGCCTCTTCCTCGACCGGCTCGCCCAGCCCGACGCGGCCAGCGGCGCGATCCTCGACGGCTTCCCGCGCACCCGGCCCCAGGCCGAGGCGCTCGACGAGGCGCTCGCCGAGCGCAGCGCGCGGGTTGACCGGGCGCTCCTCATCGACGTCCCGATCGAGGATCTCGTCCAGCGCGCCGCCGGGCGACGGATCTGCCAGTCCTCCGGCCACGTGTATCACCTCGTCGCCAACCCGCCCCGGGTGCCCGGCGTGTGCGACATCGACGGGACTCCGCTCATCCAGCGGGAGGACGATCGCGAGGAGACCGTCCGGGCCCGGATGAGCCAGCAGCTCGGAGCGCTGCGCGACGTCGTCGGCTTCTACCGCTCGAAGGGCGTCCTCAGGACCGTCGACGGCCGCCAGCCGATCTCCGCGGTGAGCGACGCCCTCCTCGCTGCGGTGCCCGCGAAGGGAGCGGCCTGAGGTGGTCACCCGCAAGTCGCGCCGCGAGATCGACAAGATGCGGACCGCCGGCCGGCTCGTGGCCGAGGTTCTCGCGCTCGTCGAGTCGGAGCTCAAGCCCGGGGTCACGACGGGCCACCTCGACCAGCTCGCCGAGCGCCACATCCGGGCGGCCGGGGCCACCCCGTCGTTCAAGGGCTACGGCGACCGGCGGAACCCGTTCCCGGCCTCGCTCTGCATCTCGATCGATGACGAGGTCGTCCACGGGATCCCGGGCGGCCGCCCGATCCGGGAGGGCCAGATCGTCTCGGTCGATGCCGGGGCGATCGTCGACGGCTGGCACGGCGACGCCGCCCGCACCTTCGTGGTCGGTGAGCCCACTCCCGAGGTCGCCCGGCTCGTCGAGACGACCCGCCTGGCGATGATGGCCGGGATCGGGGCGGCCGTGCCGGGGGCCCGGATCGGGGACATCTCGGGCGCGATCGAGGACGTCGCCCGGCCCGGTGGCTTCGGAATCGTCCGCCAGTTCGTGGGCCACGGGATCGGCACGGAGATGCACCAGGATCCCCAGGTTCCGAACTACCGGGTCGGCCCGAAGGGGATGGAGCTCGTCTCCGGGATCTGCCTCGCAATCGAGCCGATGCTCACCCTGGGGAGCTACGAGGTGGGGATCAAGCCGGACGGCTGGACGGTGGTCACCCGGGACGGCTCCCTGGCGGCCCATTTCGAACATACGATCGCCGTGACCGACGATGGTCCGGAGATCCTGACCACGGTCTAGCGGTGGTTGCCTCGGAATGGGGGTTTCTGATACGCTACGCGTTCGTGTGTCGGTCCGGCGCGGGCCGACACTCGCCGTGAGAAAGGGAAGCACCGGGAGCCTGTGGCCAAGAAAGACGCGATCGAGGTTGAGGGGACGGTCATCGAGCCACTCCCGAACACCATGTTCGCGGTCGAGCTGGAGAACGGCCACCGCGTCCTCGCCCACATCAGCGGGAAGCTCCGGATGAACTTCATCCGGATCCTGCCCGGCGACCGGGTCCGGGTCGAGCTCTCACCGTACGACCTGACCCGCGGCCGGATCACCTACCGATTGAAGTAAGACATCACCAGACTGCCACCGCGCACGAGGAACCGTTGAAAGTCAGAGCCTCCGTCAAGGCACGCTGCGACAACTGCAAAGTCATCCGCCGCCACGGCACGGTGATGGTCATCTGCACCAACCCGAAGCACAAGCAGCGGCAGGGCTAACTGATGGCACGGATCGCCGGCATCGACATCCCGCGCGAGAAGCGGGTCGAGGTCGCCCTTACGTACATCTTCGGCCTCGGCCTGCCCACGAGCCAGAAGATCCTGACCCAGACGAACATCAACCCGGACACCCGGGTGCGCGACCTGACCGAGGAGCAGATCAACCGGCTCCGCGAGCTGATCGACCGGCGTTACAAGGTGGAGGGCGACCTCCGCCGCGAGGTGGCGCTCAATATCAAGCGGCTCATCGAGATCGGCTCGTACCGCGGCCTGCGCCACCGGCGCAACCTGCCGGTTCGGGGCCAGCGCACGAAGACCAACGCACGCCAGCGGCGCGGACCGAAGAAGACGGTCGGCGTGCGGCGCACGAAGACCAAGTAACGGGGGACCAGGACAGGCATGGCCGAACGAAAGCGGGCCGTCAAGCCACGGCGCCGCGAACGGAAGAGCGTCCCCCAGGGGCAGGTCCACGTCCAGGCGACGTTCAACAACACGATCATCACGATCACTGATCTCGCCGGTGCGGTGATCAGCTGGGGCTCGGCCGGCGTGGCCGGCTTCAAGGGCTCCCGCAAGAGCACCCCGTACGCCGCCGCCCTGTCGGCCGACGGCGCGGCCCGCCGGGCGATGGAGCACGGCATGCGCCAGGTCGAGGTCTACGTCAAGGGTCCCGGCGCGGGCCGGGAGCAGGCAATCCGGTCGCTCCAGGCGGCCGGGCTGGAGGTCACCGCTATCACCGACGTCACGCCCATCCCGCACAACGGCTGCCGCGCCCCCAAGCGGCGCCGGGTCTGAGCCGGCGCCATGGGCCGCTACACCGAATCCGTCTGCCGAGTCTGCCGCCGTGAGGGCGCCAAGCTCTTCTTCAAGGGCACCCGCTGCTACTCGAAGAAGTGCTCGTTCGAGCGCCGCCCGACGCCGCCCGGCCAGCATGGCGTTCGCCGCCGCAAGGTCGGCGAGTACGGGCTCCAGCTGCGCGAGAAGCAGAAGGTCCGCAAGACCTACGGAGTGCTCGAGCGCCAGTTCCGGAACTACTTCGTCGAGGCCGAATCCCGGCCCGGCGTGACCGGCGAGACGCTTCTCCGGTTCCTCGAGCTGCGCCTCGACAACGTCGTCTACCGGATGGGCTTCGCCCCGTCCCGGCCGGCCGCCCGGCAGCTCGTCGGCCACGGCCACTTCACGGTCAACGGCCGACCTGTCACGGTGCCGTCGTACCAGCTCAAGCCGGGCGACAAGGTCGAGGTCCGCGAATCCCACCGCTCCCGCGAGCCCTTCAAGATCGCCAAGGAGTCGCTCCGTTCCCACCAGGCGCCGGAGTGGGTGACGATCGACGCCGCCAAGCTCGCCGGCGCCATTGTCGACCAGCCCCGTCGCGACCAGATGCCGCTCGATCTCAACGAGCAGCTCGTGGTCGAGTACTACTCGAGGTAAGCCCCGCTCATGATCGAACTCGAGAACACGCAGATCGAGCCGGTCGAGGAAGTCGGCACGTACGCCAAGTACGAGGCCGGCCCCCTCCAGGCCGGCTACGGCGTCACCCTCGGCAACGCGCTCCGGCGCGTCCTCCTCTCGTCGCTCGAGGGAGCCGCGGTGACGTCGATCCAGATCCGTGACGTCTACCAGGAGTTCTCCACGATCCCCGGCGTCAAGGAGGACGTCACCCAGATCGTGCTGAACGTCAAGAAGCTCCGCCTGAAGAGCTTCGCGACCCACCCGGTCCAGCTCCGGCTCATCAAGAGCGGGGCCGGGGCGGTGACGGCCGGCGACGTGGCCGAGTCGGCCGACGTCGAGATCGTCAACCCGGAGCTCGTGCTCATGACTCTCGACACGGACGACGTGACGATCGAGATGGACCTGACGGTCGAGCGTGGCGTCGGCTATCTCGGGGCGGAGCGCGCGGAGGCGCTGCCGATCGGGGTCATCGCCGTCGATGCGATCTTCACCCCCGTCCGCAAGGTGAACTACTGGGTCGAGAGCATGCGTGTCGGTCAGATGACCAACTACGACAAGCTCACGATCGAGATCGAGACGGACGGCACGATCACCCCGGAGGAGGCCCTCAGCCGCTCCGCGGAGATCCTCGTCAACCAGTTCCGGCCGTTCATCACGATCGGGATTGCCGCCGCCCAGGTGGACCGGGCCGCGCCCGGCGTCCCGCAGCTCCCGCCGAACATGCTGGACATGCCGATCGAGGAGCTCGACCTCCCGATGCGGGCGTACAACTCCCTCAAGCGGAACAACATCGTCAAGGTCGGACAGCTCCTCCAGCTCAAGGACGACGACCTGCTCCGAATGCGCAACTTCGGCAAGAAGTCGCTCGACGAGATGAAGGAGCGCCTCCGGATGCGCGGCTTCATCCTGCCGGAGGCCGAGGTCGATGGCCTCGAGGTCGACGGCGAGGAAGGCCTCGACGACGAGGCCGAGTCCTGACCGATGGCCCATCGGATCGGTGGTCGCAAGCTCAGCCGGAAGCAGGGCCCGCGGCTCGCGCTCTACCGGAACCTGACGGTGTCCATCCTGCGCTACGAACGGGTGAAGACGACCGAGGCGAAGGCCAAGGAGATCCGCGGCCGGGTCGAGCGGATGATCACCCTCGCCAAGCGGGGCGACCTGACGGCCCGGCGTGCGGTTCTCGCGGAGTTTCCGAACGAGCCGCTGGTCGTCACGAAGCTGTTCGACGAGATCGCCCCGAAGTACGCCGACCGGACCTCCGGCTTCACCCGGATCGTTCGCATCGGCCAGCGCCAGGGCGACGCAGCGGAAATCGTCCAGATCGAGCTTGTTTGAATAGGCAAGCCGAGTAACTCCTCGGACCGAGATGGCGACCGAGAGGTCGCCCCGTTGCGCTTTCGCGCGACGGTTGAATACGACGGCACGGACTTTTCCGGGTTCCAGCTACAACTTGGCCACCGGACTGTCCAGGGTGAACTCGAGGCCGCGCTGGCCCGCCTCAGCAATGGGGAGCGCCGGGCGGTCGATGGAGCAGGCCGGACCGACGCCGGGGTGCACGCCACGGGGCAGGTGATCGCATTCACCTACGCCGGGCGGCTCGTGGCGGCGGACCTGGTCGAGGCCATCAACGGGCTGCTCCCGCCGGACGTCGCGATTCGCGACCTCCGCCGGGCGCCCGCCGGGTTCCATCCCCGCCGCGCGGCACGGTACCGGGAGTACCGCTACACCGTCTGGAACGGGCCGCGCAGCCCAATCCGCGAGCGAACGGCGCTCGGGGTGCGGGCCCCGCTCGATACGGCCGCGATGGCGCGGGCCGCGACGGTCCTGGAGGGCCGTCACGACTTCAGTGCCTTCGGGGCGAAGGACCGGGAGCCGGTCAGGACCGTCCACTCGGTCCGGGTCCGGCGGGAGGGACGGCTCGTGACGATCGACGTCCGGGCGAACTCCTTCCTCCGGGGCATGGTGCGACGGATCGCGGCGGTCCTCCTCGAGGTGGGCCGCGGACAACTGAATGAAAACGACGTCGCGGCGGCCCTGACCGCCGGACGGCCGGCCCTCAACGGGGCAGCCGCCCCGGCCCGGGGCCTCTGCCTTCGCCGCATCGTCTTCGGACGGGCGGCGGAACGACCGAACGGAGAACAAGAGCAACGATGAACGCGAAGACCTACACGGTCCGGGAAAGCGAGATCGATCGACGCTGGTACGTCGTCGACGCGTCGGGCGAGACGCTCGGCCGGCTCGCGTCCCGAATCGCGCGGGTCCTCGAGGGCAAGCACAAGCCCACGTGGAGCCCGACCCTCGATTCGGGCGACCACGTGATCGTCCTCAACGCCGGCCGGATCGTCGTCACGAGCGACAAGCTCGACAGCAAGCTCTACATCCGCCACAGCGGCTATCCGCAGGGCCTCCGGCAGGAGACGCTCGGTCACCTCCTCGCACGCCGTCCGGAGGAGGTCATCCGCCGGGCCGTCAAGGGGATGCTGCCCCATACTCGCCTCGGCGATCAGCAGCTTCGCAAGCTGAAGGTCTACGCCGGATCCGACCATCCCCATCAGGCCCAGCGGCCTGAGCCGCTCGCCTGACGAGGAGCCCAGCCAAATGACAGCGCCTGCGTTCTACTCCGGGACCGGCCGTCGCAAGACGGCGATCGCTCGCGTCCGGCTCCTGCCGGGCGAGGGCGAGATCGTCGTGAACGGCCGGTCGCTCGACGAGCACTTCGGCAACGCGGTCAACGAGGCCGACGTGCGTATGCCGTTCCGGGTCACCGGGACGGAGGGCCGGTTCAACACGATGATCAAGGTCGAGGGCGGCGGCGTGACCGGCCAGGCCGGTGCGATCCGCCACGGTATCGCCCGCGCCCTCCTCGAGCTCGACCCGGACTCGCACCGGCTGCCGCTCCGCCAGGCCGGCCTCCTCACCCGCGATCCGCGGATGAAGGAGCGCAAGAAGTACGGGCTCAAGAGGGCGCGCAAGGCGCCTCAGTACACCAAGCGTTAGCGTCGGCCTGACGGCCGATCGCGGCGTTGCCCACTCCGGGCGCTCGCTCACGTACGTTGAGTACGCTCGCTCGCGTCCTCGCGGGCGCCTTGCGCTCGGCTCGCCAATCCGCCGCTACAGTGGCACTGTGAATATCACGGCCGGTCCCGCCACCTCTCTACGAGGCCGCGATTTCCTGAGCGCCGCGGATCTGTCCGCGGACGAGGTGCGTGGGCTGTTTGCCCGCGCGGCTGCCCTCAAGGCGGAGTTCCGGGCGACCCGCAGGCACGCCGACCCGCCGCTCGTCGGGCGGACGCTCGCGATGCTCTTCCAGCGGCCCAGCCTCCGAACCCGGGTGACATTCGACGCCGGCATGGCCCAGCTCGGCGGCCACGCGATCTACCTCACCCACGACACCGTCCTCGGGGCGCGCGAAACCGTCCGCGACGTCGCCCGGAACCTCGACCGCTTCGTCGACGCGATCGTCGCCCGGACGGGACCGCACGAGGTCGTCATGGAGCTGGCCGCCCAGGCATCGATCCCGGTCATCAACGGCCTGACCCTCCGCGAACACCCCTGCCAGGCGCTCGCTGACCTGTTCACGATCGGCGAGCGTTTCGGCGACACCGCCGGCCTGGTCATCGCGTTCGTCGGCGACGGCAACAACGTCTACCACTCCCTCGCGCTCCTCGGCGCGACCCTCGGGCTGGAGGTCCGCCTTGCCCATCCACCCGGCTACGCGCCGAACGCGCGGATCGTCGCCCGGGCCAGGGAGCTGGCCGAAGTCACGGGCGGACGCCTCGTCTTCTCCACCGAGCCGGAGGAGGCCGTCAGCGGCGCGGCCATCGTCTACACGGACGCGTGGACGTCGATGGGCCAGGAAGCCGAGACCGAGGAACGCCGCGACGCCTTTGCCCGCTACCAGGTCAATAGCCGGCTGCTCGCCGCGGCCGGGCCGGACGCGCTCGTCATGCACTGCCTCCCGGCGCACCGCGGCGAGGAGATCACGTCGGACGTCATGGACGGCCCACGCAGCCTGATCCTCGACCAGTCGGAGAACCGGCTCCATGTCCAGAAGGGGCTCCTCGTGGAGATCCTCGGGTCGGCAGGGGAGGGGTCGTGACCAGCGACGCGCTCTATGAGCGCTACAAGGAGGCGCTCCGGCGCGGCCACGTCGCCGCCCTGCGCGACCGCCTCGACGCGGCCGTCGTCGCCTATCGCGAGGCGGCCGAGCTCGCGCCGGAGCGAGCGCTGCCGCACGCCAGCCTCGGTTCGGTGCTCGTCCGCCTCCGGCGGCCCGAGGAGGCTGTCGCGGCGTACGCGCTGGCGCTCGACCGCGCACCCCGCGATGAGGGCGCCCAGGCGGGTCGGGCCGAGGCGCTCGCCGCTCTCGGTCGCGCGGTCGAGGCGGCCGACGCGCTCGATCGCCTCGCCCTTCAGCAGGAGGCGGACGCCAGGCTGCGCGAGGCGCTCGCGACTGCCACCCGGGCGCTCGAGCTGGCCGAGTCGCGGACGCGCCGGAAGCACGTCGAGAAGCTGACCGGGCAGGTCGGTGTGGCAGGGGGAGCATTGCTGCCCGAGCCCGAGACCGACGCGCCGGTCAGGGCAGCGCCGCCGAGGCCCGCGCCGGCTCCCGAGACCGCACCGGCGGCGGCGATCGCACCCCCGGAGCCCGAGCGGCCCCTCGAGCCCAGGCCCAGCCCGAAGCCTGAGCCCGCGGCGGCGCCTGCACCCGCGCCGGCGGCGACGGCCGACGGCGCGACGCTCGCGGCCCAGGCCGAGGACCGGCTGGACGCCGGAGACGCTGAGGCGGCACGGGACCGGCTGCTCGCCGCGGCCGTCGCCCATCGCGCCGCGGGGGCAATCGACGCGGCGCTCGACGCCTGCTACCTGGCGCTGGGCCTGGCCCCGGCCGACCCGGAGCTCCATCTCACCCTCGCCGAGCTCTACCTCGATCGCGGCTGGCGTGGGCCGGCGGCGGACAAGCTGCTCCTCCTCGGCCGGCTCGTCGACTTCACCCGCGACGGGACGATCCGGGAGCGGGTCTGCGAGCTCGTCGCGACGCGCCTCCCGGACGATCCCCGGCTCACCGCCCTGTGCGCCTGACGACGGCGGCCCGCCCCGTCCCCTGAACGGGGAGGGGCAGGGCTCCGATGCTACACTCGATCGGCGATGCCGCAGCTCCTGCAGTCGATCCTCGATCAGGTGTCTCCGACCGCGCTGATCGACATCGGGATCACGGCGCTCCTCATCTACTGGCTCTTCAGCCTGATTCGCGGGACGCGCGCCGTGCGCCTTGTCATCGGCGTCACGGTCCTGTTCGCCGTCTACGCGGTCGCCCAGGCGTTCAACCTCCAGCTCCTCACCCAGATCATGCAGGCCGGCGCCGTCGTCGGGCTGTTCGCGATCGTCGTCGTCTTCCAGCCTGAGCTCCGCCGTGCCCTCGAGCGGATCGGGCGGGTGGGCTCGTTCGCCTGGCTGTTCTCGCCTGCCGAGCAGCGTGCCGTCGAGCACGTGGCCGACGAGATCGGGCGGGCCGCCGGGCTGCTGTCGCGCGACGGTCACGGCGCGCTCATCGTCCTCGAGCGTGAGACCGGCCTCGAGGAGATCGCCGAGACCGGCGTGATGATCCACGGCGACGTGTCCGCGGACCTCCTCCGGACGATCTTTGCCCCTCGGGCGGCCCTCCACGACGGCGCGGTGATCATCCGCGGCGAGGCGATCCTCGCGGCCGGGGCCCTCCTGCCGCTCGCGGAGACGACGATCCACACCGAGCGGTTCGGGACCCGCCACAGGGCGGCCCTCGGGATCACCGAGCAGACCGACGCGATCGTCGTCGTCGTGTCCGAGGAGAACGGCCAGATCAGCCTGGTCGAGCGGGCCCGGATCGTGCGCAACCTGAACGAGGCGCAGCTCGCCCGGGCGATCAAGACCCTGCTCGGCTCGCCGGCCGGACATGGCCTGCTCGGCTGGCGACCGAGCGCCTCGACCGGCTCGAACCGGCCCGGTGGCCGCGCCCCGCGCCTGTCCGAGCTGGGCAGGTTCGTCAGCCGGAACGGCCGGCGACGGACCGAGACGAAGCCTGATCGGCCCGCGGCCGAGGAGGAGCGCGCCGCCCCCGCCCGGGTGCAGCGGTGACGCGCGCCGTCGCGTTCCTCGTCCACAACTGGCCACTCAAGCTCGCCGCGGTGTTCCTTGCCGCCCTCCTCTACGGGATCCTCGTCGTGACCCAGAGCACCCAGGCGCGGAACGACCTCCGCATCCCGATCCTCCGGGAGAACGAGCCCGCCGATGTCATCCTGCTGTCCGACCTGCCCGACGTGACGCAGGTCCGGTTCTTCATCCCCGACGACTCGGGGATCCGGGTCGACAGCTCGAGCTTCGAGGCGACGGCCGACCTGTCGCAGGTGAACGCGGACGCGCCGACGAACTTCGTGGCGGTGAACGTGCGGGCGATCGACGACCGGATCCGGGTCCTCGACTTCGCGCCGAACCGCATCACCGTCCGGGTCGAGAAGCTCGAGTCGATCCCCAACGTCCCCGTCGTCGTCAAACGTCTCGGCGACCCGACCGGGTTCGACATCCGCGCTCCCGAGTTCACGCCGGCGACAGTCGCAGTGCGCGGACCCGCCTCGCAGGTCCGCAAGGTCGACCGCGTCGAGGCGCGGATCCAGATCGACCCATCCGGGCTCGACTTCGATCGCGACGTGCCGCTCATCCCGGTCGACATCCTCGGGGAGGCAATCTCCCCGGTCGACGTCGAGCCGACCACCGCCCGCGTCCGCGTCCTGGTGTTCAGCAACGGCCAGACCCGCTCGATTCCCGTCGTCGCGAACGTCACCGGCACCCCGGGTCCGGGCTTCGAGATCGCGAGCGTCACCGTCAATCCGCTCGTCATGCCGGTCGAGGGGGACCAGGACGATCTCGTCGCGCTTCCCCGGCTGGACACCGAGCCGATCTCGGTCAACGGCGCCACATCGACGATCGACCGGACGGCCGAGCTCGCCCTGCCTCCCGGCGTCCGGGCCGTCGCGGGCGGCACGGTCCGGGTGGTGATCACGCTCCGGCCGGTGACGGCGACGAGGAACTTCAGCGCCGGGATCATCCTGTCGGGTGCACGCCTGGATCGGACGTACGACCTGTCGGTCGACCGGGTCATCGTGACGGTGGGCGGCTCGGTCGCCGATCTCGATCGACTCGAGGGCCGGACGTTCGACATCCGGGCGGAGGTCGGCGGACTCGGACCGGGGAGCCACGTCGTGCCGCTCGTGGCGAACCTGCCCGCCGGGCTCGCCCTCGTGGGCACCAGCCCGGCCTCAGTCGGGGTGACCGTCGGACTGCCCGCCACAAGCGCCGCCCCCTCGCCCGTCTCGCCGTAGTCGTAGCCGTTTCCGGAGGTCAGTCTTGCCCCGTCTCTTCGGCACGGACGGAATCCGTGGCGTTGCCAACGTCGACCTCAAGCCGACGACGGCCTATGCGCTCGGCCGGGCCACGTCCCGCCGGCTCGTCGGGCCGCGCCGCGCCCTGATCGTGGGCCAGGACACCCGCCGCTCCGGCGACATGTTCGTGGCCGCGATCACGGCCGGCGCGACGAGCCTCGGAAGCGACGTCCACCGGGTCGGGGTCGTGCCCACGCCGGCGCTCGCGTTCCTCACCCGCGACGGGGAGTTCGCGGCCGGGATCATGGTCTCCGCGTCCCACAACCCGGCGGAGGACAACGGCCTCAAGGTCCTCGACTCGGCCGGGCTGAAGCTCGATGACTCGATCGAGGACGAGCTCGAGCAGCTCATCTGGCGAACCGAGGAGCTCGGCGGCGTCGGGAACGCGGAGCTCGGCGTCGCCCGCGACGCATCGGCGCTGCTCGAGGGCTATCGCGTCCACCGGCTGGGGCTCGCCGCATCGGTCGGCGCGGCGGGCGTCCATGTCGTCGTCGACTGCGCGAACGGCTCGGGCGGGGTCGTCGCGCCCGAGATCCTCGAGGCGACCGGGGCGCGGGTCGACGTGATCCATAACGAGCCGGACGGCGTGAACATCAACGTCGCGTCCGGCGCGACCGACCCCCGCTCGCTCCAGGCGGCGGTGGCAGCGGCCGGTGCCGACGTCGGGTTCGCTCTCGACGGCGACGCGGACCGGCTCATCGCGGTCGATGCCCGCGGCGAGGTCGTCGACGGCGACCGCATCCTCGGGATCCTCGCCCTCGACCGGCTCGATCGGGGGGCCCTCCCGAACGGCGCACTCGTGGTGTCGGTCCTGTCGAACGGCGGGCTCCAGGAGGTCGTCGAGGCGGCCGGCGGGCACGTCATCCGGACGCCGGTCGGCGACAAGTACATCCTCGAGGGGATGCAGGTGTCCGGCGCGACGCTCGGCGGCGAGAAGAGCGGCCACGTGATCATCCTCGAGCAGACAACCTCCGGCGACGGGATCGTCACGGCCCTCGAGGTCCTCCGGGTGATGTGCCGGCAGGGGGCGGGCCTGGCCGATCTCGCGGCGCGGATCCCGATGCTGCCCCAGCAGCAACGCGCGGTGAAGGCCCGCCACAAGGACCAGTGGGAGGGTGACATCCTCCTCCAGCGGGCGATTCGCGAGGCCCAGGCGCGGCTCGGGGCGAACGGGCGCGTGCTCGTCCGGCCGTCCGGCACGGAGCCCGCCCTCCGGGTCATGGTCGAGGGGCCGGATGCGGCGGTCGTCACCGAGCTGGCCGACGCGATCGCGACCCTCGCAGGCGAGCGACTAAACTGACGAAATGTGCGGAATCGTGGGGTACACCGGGCCCAGGGAAGCCGGGCCGATCCTCATGGAGGGCCTCAAGCGCCTCGAGTATCGCGGCTATGACTCGGCCGGGATCGCCCTCGTCGACGAGGACGGTGCGCTCTTCGTCGAGAAGAAGGCCGGCAAGCTCGCCAACCTCCAGACGGCCCTCATCGACCGCACCCCGCACGCCGGGATCGGCCTGGCCCATACCCGATGGGCGACCCACGGGCGGCCGAATGACCTCAACGCCCACCCCCACCAGGACTGCACCGGCGACATCACGGTCATCCACAACGGGATCATCGAGAACTTCCGGGAGCTGCGGGACGGCCTCGAGGCGCGCGGCCACAAGCTGACGTCCGAGACGGACACGGAGGCGATCGCCCACCTCGTCGAGGAGTGCTACACGGGCGATCTCGCCGAGGCGGTCCGAGGCGCGCTGCGTCAGCTGGAGGGCGCGTACGCGCTCGTCGTCATGCACCGCGGCGAGATCAGCCGGCTTGTCGGCGCGCGGCAGGACGTCCCTTTGATCGTCGGCCTCAACGGCGAGGAGAGCTTCATCGCCAGCGACGTCGCGGCGATCCTCGCCCACACGAACCGGGTCGTCTTCCTCGAGGAGGGCGACGTCGCCGACGTCCGCCCGACTGGCGTCGAGATCACCGACATCGAGGGAACGCCTCGGCAGAGGACCGAAACGCTCATCGACTGGACGCCCGAGGCGGCCGAGAAGGGCGGCTACGAGCACTTCATGCTCAAGGAGATCCACGAGCAGCCCGAATCACTCCGCCAGACGATTGCCGGCCGGGTGACCCGCAACGACCGGATCTGGCTCGAGGAGCTCGAGGGGTTCGGGGAGACGCTCCGCGAGGTCGAGCGGATCGAGCTCATCGCCTGCGGCACGGCCTTCTATGCGTCACTCGTCGGGGCGGCCGCCCTGCAGGACTGGACCGGGATCCCGGCCCGTTCGACCATCGGCTCGGAGTTCCGCTACAGCCCACCCCCGCTCGACAAGAAGACGCTCGTGATCGCCGTGACCCAGTCCGGCGAGACGGCCGACACGATCGCGCCGACACGCCTCGCCCGGGAGAGCGGCTGTCCCGTGATCGCGGTGACGAACACCGTCGGCTCGGCGATCACCCGCGAGTCCGATCGGGTCCTGTTCCTCCACGCCGGGCCGGAGATCGCCGTCGCCGCGTCGAAGACGTTCGTCGCCCAGGTGACGACGCTCGTCATCCTCGCGGTCGCGATCGCCAAGGCTCGCGGGACGCTCGGTACGGAGCAGGAGCAGGAGATCGGAGCCGCGCTCCGCGCGCTGCCGGACGCGGCCGCCCGCGCGCTCAAGTCGGCCGCGGGCTCCGCCGACCTCGCCCGCCGCTATGTCAACTCCCGGGGCTTCATGTTCGTCGGGCGCGGCTACACGTACCCGGCCGCTCTCGAGGGCGCGCTCAAGCTCAAGGAGGTGAGCTACGTCCACGCCGAGGGATACGCCGCCGGCGAGCTGAAGCACGGGCCGATCTCGTTGCTCGACGCCGAGTGCCCGCTCGTGGCGGTCGCGACGCGGTCGTCCGTCTACGACAAGCTCATCAGCAATGTCATGGAGGGCCGGGCGCGCGACGCGCGGGTGATCGCGGTCGCCACCGAGGGAGATCCCCAGATCGAACGCTTCGCGGACGACGTGTGCTGGGTCCCGGACACGCACGAGGCGCTCAGCCCCGTTCTCGCGATTATCCCGCTCCAGCTGTTCGCGTATCACGTCGCGGTCGCCAGGGGCACGGACGTGGACCAGCCGCGCAATCTGGCGAAATCGGTCACGGTCGAGTAGGGATGAATGGCTCGGCCTGACATTTCCGACCCGGCGGTCCCACCGGGCCTCGTGCCGGCGGGCACAACGGAGCTCGGGATCGACATCATCCGCATCGACCGGATTCGCAAGACGCTCGAGCGGTTCGGCGACCGCTTCTCGCGCCGGGTGCTGACTCCCGCCGAGCAGCGCTACGTCCGCAATCGTCCGGGGACGCTCGCCGGCCGCTGGGCCGCGAAGGAGGCCGTGTCGAAGGTCCTCGGGCTCGGCGTCCGCGGAATCGGTTGGCGCGACATCGAAGTCGAGCGGCTGCCGACCGGCCAGCCGGCAGTCCGCCTCCACGGCCGGGCGGCGCGGCGGGCCGACCAGCTCGGGATGGCCCGGATCGCATTGTCGATCAGCCACGAGTCGGAGTACGCGGTGGCGATCGCATTCGGCGTCCGGACCGCGGGCGGCCGGTTCCTCTTCCCGCCGGACATCGACGAGCGACTCGACGACCGGGAGCGCACGATCCTCGCCCGGATGGAGCGTCTCCGGGCACTCCACGAGGCGTCGCTCCGGGACGACACTACGGAATCGGGCGATGACTGACCGGCCCGTCGGCTTCGGGCGGGGGGCAGGCCCGGCCGCCGCGGCCGGCCAGCTCGCGACGCTCGTGCCGGGCGCGGTCGAGCTCGACGACGAGATCGTCGCAGGGCTCCTGCCCGAACGCCCGCCGCGCGGCCACAAGGGCAACTTCGGCAAGGTTCTCGTGATCGCCGGTTCGCTCGACTACGCCGGGGCGGCGCTGCTCGTCTGCCGGGCAGCCGGCCGGGCCGGGGCCGGGCTCGTGACGCTGGCGGTGCCCGAGTCGCTCCAGCCGCTGTTCGCCGCGAAGGTCGTCGAGGCGACGACGATGGCCCTCCCCGAGGACGACGTCGAGGAGGTCCAGCCAGACGAAGCGCTCGCGCGCATCCTCGATCACGAGCACGACGCGATCGTTCTGGGCCCGGGCCTGCGACCCGGCCTGGCGACGACCGAGCTCGTCCGCGAGCTGCTCGGCGTCCCGCAGGAGCCGACGCCCGCCCCGATCGTTCTTGACGCCGAGGCGCTCCGCTCGCTCGCCACGCTCGACGGCTGGTGGGAGGGCATCCATCGCAGCGCCGTGCTCACTCCGCACGCCGGCGAGTTCAGCCGCCTGCGTGCCGGGAGCGGGGTCGATCCCGCGAGCGACGGCGACCTGGTCACCGACGATGCGGCCCGTGCCACGGCCGCCCGGAGCGCAGCGGAGGCGTGGCACCAGGTGGTGGTCCTCAAGGGCGCGCGGACCGTCGTCGCCGCCCCGGACGGTGCGCTCGCCGTCGCCCCGTTCGAGAATCCGGCGCTGGCGTCGGGCGGGACGGGCGACGTGCTCGCAGGCGCGATCGGCAGCCTCCTCGCCCAGGGCCTGCCCGCGTTCGATGCCGCGCGAGTCGGCGTCTACCTCCATGGGCTCGCCGGCGACGCGGTTCGCGAACGGCTGGGCGACGCCGGATTGCTGGCGTCGGACCTGCCCGAGCCGCTCGCCGTCGCCCGGCGACGGCTGTCCGGGATTGCCGAGCGCCGGAGAGCGGGCAAGCGACTCGGCTTCGGTTCCCGCAGCGCAAGCGCCGACGGGGACGGCAGCTGACGGCGACGCCGCGGCCGGCCGGCCGCCGGCCGATCGAGGAGCGCCTTCGTGACGCGGGCTTGCCGACCCTTCCGCGGACCGCGTGGCTGGAGATCGACCTCGACGCGCTGACCACCAATCTCGATGTCGTGCGACTGCTCGCGGGCCCCGGTGTCCGCATCGAGCCGGTCGTCAAGGCCGACGCATACGGTCATGGCGCCGTCCCGGTCGCGCGGGCACTCGAAGGGGCGGGGGCGGACGGATTCTGCGTTGCCACGATGGACGAGGCCGTCGTCCTTCGCGGGGCCGGGATCCGCGGCCCAATCCTCGTTCTTTTCCCGGCACCGCCCGAGCAGGCCGCTTTGGCGGCCCGGCGCGGGATTGCCCTGACCGTCGGCGACGCGGAGCTGCTCACCCGCCTCCTGGCACGGTTCGCGTCCGACCGGGCAGAGGGCGGCGTCGGAGGGAGAGCGCTCCATCTCCAGCTCGAGGTCGAGACGGGCCTCGGCCGGGGCGGCTTCGCGGTGGACCGACTGGCGGGCGCCGCCCGGACGATCCGCCGGACGCCCGGGACGCGGCTGGACGGGGTCTGGTCGCACCTCACCGCGCCCGGGGACACGGCCCGGACCGAGCCCCAGCGGCGCCTCTTCGACGACGCGCTCGCGATCCTCGCGGACGGCGGGGCGGACGTGGCGCCGAGCCACCTCGCCGCGAGCGGTGGCCTCCTCGCGGGAGTGACGGCATACGACGCGATCCGGCCCGGGCTGGCGATCTACGGGCTCGTCCCCGACGCCATGGCGGAAGGCCCTGCGGCGAAGGGGCATGCCTCCGCCCTCCGCCCGGTGATGGCGCTCCGGGCGCGGCCCGTCCGCGTTGCCGATCTGCCAGCCGGCTGGGGCGTGTCGTACGGGCCGACCTTCGAGACCGGCCGGCCGAGCCGGATCGCGACCCTGCCTCTCGGTTACGCCGACGGCTGGCCTCGGGCGCTCTCGAACAGGGCGGAGGCGCTCGTGCGCGGAACGCGCGTTCCGCTGGTCGGGACCGTTGCGATGGACGCGATCATGGCCGATGTCACCGACGTGCCGGGTCCGCCCGTCGGCGTCGACGACGAGTTCACGCTCCTCGGCGAGGACGGGACGGAGCGGATCACGGCTCTCGACCTGGCGCGCTCACGCGCCACGATCTCGTATGAGGTCGTGACCGCCATGTCCGGGCGATTGCCCCGGGTGTACCATGCGGCGGCCCGAGTGGCCGGTTTGCGCACACTGGCGCACGGGGTGACCGCTTGGCATCCAGCCAGCGCCTGAACGGCGACAGCCGCGTGACCGGAGGCGCGTCATGAGCCTTCCGATGGAGCCGACCGAAGAGCAGCGCGACGAGCTCGTCGAGCAGGTCGCCCGGGAGATCCAGCTCCGCGGCCTGGCCGGACCGGCGGTCCACTTCCTCCAGGCGAGCCGGCCGTACCGGCCGCTCGGGGCGAACGCGATGCTGTTCTTCGATCCCGTCCTGCGCGGGGTGTTCGGCGGCGAGCTCGCCGGTGCAAGCGCGATCCTCGCCGACGAGGCCGGCATCGAGCTGCTGATTGCCCGTCTCGAGGAGCTCGACGACGAGATCAGCTGGGACGCCTGAGGCACTCCCTGGGCGACCTGTGTGCGCGACGGGCACATAGCCGGTCAAATGGGCACCACGTAGCCGCGAGCGAGTCGGGATAGTGCGTGCCAGGCACAAGTCGGGGGGCCTTCCACGCCCTGGCCGGCTGGTTTGTGCGCCAGAGGCACACTCGCGGACGGGCTAGGCCGGGCCTGCTTCCCTGGGTGCCTCCTGCGCACCCCGGCATCAGGGGGGTGCACCACGGGCACGACCGCGACCGTCGATGGTTGCCGGGTTAGGATGGAATCGTGACGAGGGACCCCCGAGCATTCTTTGCCCTCGACCTGGGGGCCGCCACCACGTCCGCCGCGCTCCTGGGCCGGGTGCCCGACCGCTGGCGCCTCCTGGGCAGCCTGTCGTTCCCGTCCGAGGTCCCGCTCGTCGCCGTCCTGGCCCGGCTCGTCGAGCGGTTCGCCGCCGCGGACCCGGAGCTCGCCCTCGTGCTGGGCGCCGGTCCGGCCGCCGCCTCGTGGCCGCGCCTGACAGTCCACTCGGTGCCGCCCGCCGGGCTCGCCGTCGTCGCGGTCTCCGAGCGGGCGCTCGGGGCGCTTGCCGACGTCGCGGCCCTGACCGGCTGGCGGGTCATCGCCGGGAGCGCCGAGCGGCTCGACCCGCTGTCGATGACCAGGATGCTCCTCGACCCGGAGGTCTCGTCGGTCGTCGTCGGCGCCGGCGAGCCGCCGGGCGCCGACGAGCGGGGCGGGCTCGGCGACCTCGCGGCCCTTGCCGCAGCCGTGGCCACCCGCCGGCCGGAGCTCACGATCATCCTCGCCGGCGCGATGGCCGACCAGCTGCCCCGCTTCGAGGCGAGGCCGGCGCAGGGCCCGGGTGCGGTGATCCTCGGACCGGCGGCTGCCGCCGGCGTCCCGCCGGGAACCGCCCTGCGGGCGACGCTCGAGGGCCTCCGGGGCCTCGCCGACGATGCGCGCCGCTCCTTTGCCCGCGCGACCGCCACGCTGGCCGAGGCGCTCGACCGGCGGATCGAGGCGATCGATATCGGGATCGATGGGGGAGTCCGCGTCGTCGCGTCGCCGCGGGCCGGCCAGGAGCCGGCCGTGACCGCGGCCGCCGTCGTCGCCGACGCCGCGCTCGCGCCGCCCGACCCGGACGAGGAGGTGGTCGACGGAGTCGTCGGCTGGTCGACCCTGCCGGCCGACCGCCACCGGATGCGCGACCGGCTGCGCGAGCTGCGCCGGCTCCCATGGGGCGACTCGACCGGCGATGGTGCGCCCTTCCGGCTGTCGGCGGCCCGGGCGGCGCTCGAACGGCTCGTGGCCGCGACGCCGGATCTCGACGCACTTCCCCCGGCCGACATGCTCGTCATCGCCGGGGGTGCCTGGGCCGTCGCACCCGGGCCGGCGATCGCGCTCGCCGCCGCCGACGTCATCCGCCGTCCGGGGGTGACCCAGGTCGTGTTCGACCACGCCCGCCTGCTCGCGCCACTCGGGACGATCGAGGACCACGACGAGCGCCGGGCGCTGCTGGCCGATCTTGCCGGCGACCTCCTCGCGCCCCTCGGGACGGTCGTCATGCCGCAGGGCATGCGCGGCGGCCGCAATGCCGGCCGGCTCCTCGTTCATGGAGCGACCGGCTCGTCCGAGCTCGACCTCATGCCGGGCGGCATCGAGCTCGTCGACCTGCCGCCGGGTGAGAGCGCGGTCGCCGAGTTCGAGTTCCGCGACCAGGTCCGCCTCGGTACGCGCGGCAAGCACTTCGCGGTCGACGTCGCGGGCGGCCTGGGTGGGCTGATCGTCGACCTGCGCGACATCCCGCTCCGGCTGCCCGACCGGGCGGAGAGACGCCGCGAGCTGCTCGCCGCCTGGCAGGAGGCCCTCTGGGCCGGAGTCTCGGGATGAGCGCGACCGCACGCGGCAGCCGGTCCCGCGCCGGGGCGGCCGAGCCCGAGCCGATTCGACCCGCCCCCGGGATCGATCTCATTCCGCGCCGGCCTCTCCTCCAGCGGCAGGTCGACGCCTGGATCCCGCTGACGCCCGGCGACCGTCCGCTCGTCGCGGTCGGTGACTCGGTCGTGCCCGGCACGCCCCTTGCGGAGCACCTCCGCGACGCCCGACTGGTCGAGATCGCCGGCTCCGGCGGTCTTCGCCCGGGTGATCGCTGGCGCGGCGAGGAGTCCGATCCGGGCCGCCGGCGGGGACACCCACCGGAGGGCGAGCTGCTGTTCGAATCGGGCGGTCGCTGGTGGGTCGTGGCAGGGGAGCACAGCCAGCCGATCGAATCGCCGGTATCCGGGATCGTCCGGGAGGTGCGGCCCGGGCTCGGGATCGGCCTCCGCGCCGGAGGCGCGGCCCTCGAGGGCGCCCTCGCGCTCGGCGGGCTCGCCCGGGGACGGCTCGAGCTTGCGACCGGCGCGGACGGCGAGCTGCTCCCGCGCGCACTCGACGTCGGCGCGGCCGGCGCCATCCTCGTCGTCGGGGCACGGATCGACGCGGAGTCGCTCACCCGGGCTCGGGCGATGGGCGTCCGCGGCGTCATCGTGGCCACCCTTGCCAGCAAGGACCGGCGCGACCATCTCGCGTCGGAGAGCCGACAGCACGCGGCCCTGCATCACCTCCCGACGTTCGCGGTGCTCGTCCTGCACGGCTCGCTCCGCCGTCCGATCTCCGTCCCGGCAATGGCGCTGCTCGAGGCACTCGCCGGGCGCGATGTGGCGATCATCGGCAAGCCGCCGGCGCTCGTCTTCGACACGGAGGGACTCGACCTCCCGCCCGACGCCCCCGACGTCGTCCACGTCCGGAGCGGTCCGCTGGCCGGGCAGTCGGGGAAGTGGGCCGGCCTCGCCGGCCTGCGCCGCTTCCCGGGCGCGACGCACCTCGAGGCCGGCTTCGTCCGCTTCGGCGACGGACCGCCCGTCCCGGTCCCGCTGGCCGACCTCGAGCGGCTCACCTGACCTTCTGCGCGGGGTCGGCCCTTCGGCTACCCTCGGACGATGGCCGCGCCGGCCGCCCTCGAGCGGCAACTGATCAGCGCGTCCGCGGATGCGACGCGGGCGCTCGGGTCGCTGCTCGCGAGGGCTGCGGCACCGGGCGACCTCGTCTGCCTGTGGGGTGAGCTCGGCGCCGGCAAGACCCAGCTGGCGAAGGGATTCGGAGCCGGCCTCGGCATCGAGGCGACGATCATCTCGCCGACATTCGTCCTGATGGCCGAGTACGCCGGCCGGCTGCCCCTGTTTCACGTCGACCTCTACCGGCTGGCCGGTCCGCAGGAGGCGATCGAGGGCGGCCTGCTCGACGAGCGCCAGTCCGCCGGCGTGACCGTCGTCGAGTGGCCGGATCGGCTGGGCGGGGCACTCCCGGAGACACGGCTCGACGTCCGCCTCGACGGCAGCGGCGACGAACCCCGGACGATCACGGTCCGCGCCGGGAGTCCTTCGCTCGCGCGGTACCTCGCGGTCGTCCCGTGAGCGGCAACGGCCGCGGGCGCGACGGACGCCGGCACGCGATCCTCGCATTCGACACGGCCACGAGCCGGGTCGTCATCGGCCTCGGGTCGCCCGCCGGCGAGCCGGTGGGGCTCAGCTGGTGGCCGGCCGGCCACCGCCACGGCGAGCAGCTCCTGCCATCGATCGCGCGGCTGCTCGGCGAGAACAACGTGCGCCGCTCGCGGCTCGACGGGATCATCGTCGGGACGGGGCCTGGCGCTTTCACCGGCTTGCGGGTCGGGATCGCGACGGCGAAGGGCCTCGCCCACGGGCTCGGGCTGCCGATCGCCGGCATCCCGACGTCCGACGCGCTGATCGGGGCCGCCGCGGCCGCGGAGCGCGTCCCGGAGACGCAAGTCGTGCTCCTGCTCCCCGCCGGGCCGTCCGATCGGGTCGTTGCCCGCCGGGGCATGCCGGCCCGGCTCCTGCCGGGCGGCGAGGAGCCGGAGATCGGCCCCACCGACGTCCTGGTTTCGGTCGATCTCGAGGGCCGCGCGCCGGCCGACGCCGTCGAGCGCGGTGAGCGCGCCCGGGCGGACCTGGGTCGCGAGCTGCTCCGCCTGGGAGCCGCCCGGCTGGCCGCAGGCGATCACGACGACCTGGCCGAGCTCGTGCCCGAGTACGTCACGCTGCCGCGCGGGGTGGCCGTCGCCGGCGGGGAGGTGGCATGGTCGCGCGGCCCCCGGTGAGGATCCTCATCGAGGCGATGAGCCTCGACGACCTGCCATCGGTCCAGGCGATCGAGGAGGCGAGCTTCACGACGCCATGGCCGCCCCACGCCTACCGGAGCGAGCTCGAGTCGAACCGACTCGCGACGTATCTCGTGGCGAGGGCAGAGGGAGCCGTCGTCGCGTACGCGGGGATCTGGATGATGGTCGATGAGGCCCACATCACGACGTTCGCGGTCGACCCGCGCTGGCGCCGCCAGCGGATCGGGGAGCGGCTCCTCCTCACGCTCCTGGACATCGCGCAGGACTTCCGGGCGCGGGAAGCGACCCTCGAGGTCCGGCTGTCCAACCTGGCCGCCCGGCGGCTCTACGAGAAGTACGGGTTCCGCCCGGTCGGCATCCGCCCGCGCTACTACAGCGATGACAACGAGGACGCGCTGATCATGACGACCGAGGCCCTCGACCAGCCGCGGATGGCGGCCCGGTTGGCGCGCCTGCGCAGCGCCCTCGACGCTGCACCCGCGCCGACGGGCCCGGTCGACGGGGCCGATCCCGCGGTCGAATCGGCCGGCGGCGGTCCGGAGGCCCCGGGCGCTCCCCGTCGCTCGAGACGGGCCCGCCGATGAACGGCCCGCTCATCCTCGCCGTCGAGTCGTCGTGCGACGAGACCGCGATCGCCGTCGTCGAGGGTGGCCGGCGGATCCACGCCAACATCGTCGCCAGCCAGGTGGCCCTCCACGCCCCGACCGGCGGGATCGTTCCGGAGGTGGCGGCGCGGGCCCATCTCCGCTGGATCGTGCCGGTCCTTGACGAGGCGTGGGCCGGCGCGGGGATCGGCTGGCAGGACGTCGACGCGGTCGCGGTGACCCACGGGCCGGGGCTCGCGGGCTCGCTTCTCGTGGGGATCAACTTCGCCAAGGCGCTCGCCTGGGTTCACGGCAAGCCGCTCGTCGGAGTGAACCACCTCGAGGGTCATGTGTACGCATCGTGGCTGCTCGATCCCGGCGAGGGCGAACGCGAGGAGCCGCGATTTCCGCTCGTCGCGCTCGTCGTGTCGGGCGGCCACACGTTCCTCGTCGAGATGCGCGATCACCTGACCTACCGGCTTCTTGGCCAGACCGTCGACGACGCCGCGGGTGAGGCGTTCGACAAGGTCGGCCGGCTCCTCGGCCTGGCCTATCCGGGCGGACCGGCGATCCAGCGCGCTGCGGAGGGCGCGGTCCGGCGCGACGTCCGCTTCCCCCGGGCCTGGCTCGGCGACAGCTACGACTTCAGCTTCTCCGGCCTGAAGACCGCGGCCCGGAGGGTCGTCGACGCGGCACGGGCCGAGGCCGGCCTCGATCCGGCCGATCCGCCCGACCGCCTTCCGGCGGCGACCGTGGCCGAGCTGGCATGGGGCTTCCAGGACGCGGTGGTCGACGTCCTCGCGACGAAGACGGCCCGCGCGGCCGAGGCCCTCGGGGCCCGGGCGATCGTCGTCGGAGGCGGAGTCGCGGCGAACGCGGCCCTGCGCGCGCGCATGGCGACCGATGCCGGCGCGCTCGGCGTGCCGCTGATCATCCCCCGACCGGGACTGTGCACGGACAACGGCGCGATGATCGGGGCCGCCGGGGCGCGGCGCCTCCTCGCCGGGGAGCTGGCCGGCCTCGACCTCGATGCGCGGCCATCTCTGCCACTCGCGGCGCCCGGATGAGCCGGGCAACTGTCGACCCGGCCGTCATCCGCAAGACCCTCCGCGACGCCGGGCTCCGCGCGATCCACGGCCGGTCGCAGAACTTCCTCGCGGACGTCGACGTCCTCGACGGCATCCTCGCCGAGGCCGAACCGGCCCCCGGGCGGCGGGTGCTCGAGATCGGCCCGGGCCTCGGGATCCTCACCGCCGCCCTGCTCGACGCGGGGGCCGCGGTCACGGCCGTCGAGCTCGACCGCGGGCTGGCGGCATTCCTCCGTGACCGACTCAGCGAAGCAATTGATCGCGGCGCACTCCGTCTCGTCGAGGGAGACGCGCTCGACGAAGACCTCACCCATCTTCTCGAGCCGCCGTACGACGTCGTCGCCAACCTGCCGTACCACATCACGAGCCCGATCCTGCACGCGCTCCTCGGCCGAACACCCCGCCCCGAAAGACTCGTGCTGATGGTCCAGCGCGAGGTCGCCGATCGGATTGCCGCGCCGGCAGGGCGGATGAGCTACCTGTCGGTGTTCGTCCAGTACCACGCCCGGGTCCGAATTGCCTTCCCCGTCCCGCGGTCGGCGTTCGAGCCGGAGCCGGCGGTCGAGTCCGCGGTCATCGTCCTCGAGCCGTACCCGGAGGACGACCGGCTGCCGGACGAGGTGGCCGAGGACGAGCTGTGGCGGCTCGTCCAGGCCGGGTTCCGCGAGCGGCGGAAGATGATCCACAACGTGCTGTCCCGTCAGCTCCCGATCGGAGCCGATCACGTCACCCGCGCCCTCGAGGCGGCCGGGATCGCCCCCGACCGGCGCCCCCAGACGCTCGAGGTGGGGGAGTGGATCGCATTGCGGGCGGCACTCGGCCCGATCGGTTCGGACGTGCGAGGCAGGCGGCAATGACCGACCCGGCTCGCCGCCTCGCCCCGGTCGTCCGGCTCGCGCCGGCGAAGCTCAACCTGACGCTCGCGGTCGTCGGGCGACGGGCGGACGGGTTCCACAACCTGCACTCGGTCGTGGTGCTGCTCAACCTCGCCGACCGCCTGAGCCTCGCGGTCCGCCAGTCGGGCGAGGATTCGATCCACTCGACCGGCTTTGCCGTGGGGCCGGCCGGCGCGAACCTCGTCCACGCTGCCGTCGTGGCCACCCGGGCCGCCGTCGCGGCCACCTGGCCTGGCGCGCCTGCACTGCCGCCGCCGCTCGCCGCCCGGCTCGAGAAGCGGATCCCGGTCGCGGCCGGTCTCGGGGGAGGGAGCAGCGACGCGGCCGCGGCGATCGACGGGGCGCTCGAAGCCTGGGACGCGGAGCTCTCTCCCGACGCCCGCTACGGGCTCGCGGCGCGCGTCGGCTCGGACGTCCCGCTGTTCCTCGCCGGCGGCGCGGCGCTTATCGAGGGCCGGGGCGAGCGGGTCACCCCGCTCCACGGCGTGCGTTGCGCGGACGGCGAGGAGCCCGCAGTCCTCTTGGTGACGCCGGCCGTGGCCGCCCACACCGGGACCGTGTTCGAAGCCTGGTCGGGCGGCGCGATGAGCGAGCCGGGCGTCGCCCGCCGCACGTCCGAGCACTTCGCGAGCGAGTTCGGATCGGGCCTGACCGTCGGGAAGCTCGTCGAGCGGGCCGCCGTCCTCGCCGCCGCGAACGACCTCCTCCCGGCCGCGGCGGCGGTCGTGCCGGGCCTCGTCCAGCTCCGCCGCGGCCTCGCCCGCCTCCTCGCGCGGCCAATCGGCCTGACCGGTTCCGGTCCGACCCTGTGGTGCCTCTATCCTTCCCGCAGCGAAGCGGACGCGGCCGCCGCCGCCGCCACGGCGGCCCTCGACGCAGGGTCCATCACCGCCCCCGGCGATGGCCGGCCGTTCGTCGCGGCGGCGACGATCCGGGCCGGAGATCGACCCTCGAATCACCCTGAAAGGAGCGACAAATGACCCGACAGGCCGTCTCGACCGGCGGCGCCCCGGCCGCGATCGGCCCGTACAGCCAGGGGATCGCCGTCGACGGGTTCGTCTTCTGCTCCGGCCAGATCGGGCTCGATCCGGCCACGGGGGAGCTCGTCCCGGGCGGTGTCGAGGCCCAGGCGGAGCGGGCCCTCCGGAACCTCGCTGCCGTCCTCGACGCCGCCGGCGCGGCGATGGCCGACGTCGTCAAGACGACCCTCTTCCTGGCCGACATCGGGGATTTCGGGGCGGTCAACGCGATCTACGCCCGGCACATGCCGGACCCCCCGCCCGCCCGGTCGACGTTCGCGGTCGGGGCCCTCCCGAAGGGCGCCCTGGTCGAGATCGAGGCGATCGCCCGGCGCCCGTAAGTGCGGCCTCTAGCTCGACCTGCAGCCGAAGGGCTGGCGCCCCGTCAGCCCCAGGCACCATCTCGGCACAGCCGTTCGGGACCGGATACGCAGCGTCAGCCCCAGGAACCATCTCGGCACAGCCGTGCACGATCGAACCCCCAGATCGCCGAAATCGCCGGATGGAGTAGTCGGTCGTGAAGGATCTGTGCAAGAAACGTGCCTGAGGCTGACATATCCCGCCGTCTGGGAGCGCCGCGGCACCCGACCGCGCTTGACGGTCCCGGCGGGACGCCCATACCATCCGCCTTCCAACTGATGACACTCCTTTTCCGCCCGTCGGGCACCGCATGCAGCGCGGGCGAGCACCGCCCCGCGCACGCTCGGTGCCGCGCATGAACCCTCCAAGTCCCGAGCCCATGCCTGGGCAAGCCGGCCGAACCACCGCCGTGGTCCTCGCGGCGGGTCTCGGCACGCGCATGAAGTCCGCACTCCCCAAGGTCCTGCACCCACTGTGCGGCCGCCCGATGCT
>CAZVGO010000038.1:0-124564 GCA_964626755.1 uncultured Anaerolineaceae bacterium
GTCAAGACGACCGTCTTCCTTGCCGACATCGACGACTTCGCCGCGGTGAACGCCGTCTACGCCCGCTTCGTGCCCGACCCGCCGCCTGCCCGCTCGACATTCGCGGTCGGGGCGCTCCCCAAGGGAGGCCTCGTCGAGATCGAGGCGATCGCCCGGCGGGCCGTCTGACCGCCGCGTGGGGCAGGTGGGAGGTTTGACACCCCAACGGACCGCCCCTACGATGCGCCGACACCCCAGATGACAATCGATCAACCCCCACCGGAACCCGACGCGGCCGGACGCCCCCATCTCGGCCCCGGGCCTGCCCTCCGGCTCTGCCCTTGAACCCCCCAAGTCCCGGCTCGCGCCGGACCGTCGCGATCGTGCTCGCGGCCGGTCTCGGCACACGGATGAAGTCGCGGCTCCCGAAGGTCCTCCACCCGCTCTGCGGCCGCCCGATGCTGGCCTACGTCATCGATGCCGCCCGGGCGGCGACCGGCGAGCGGCCGCTCGTCGTCTACTCGCTGGCCACGGCCGCCCTCCGCGACGCCTTCGCGGGCGAGGCCGACTTCGCCCTCCAGGACGAGCCGCGCGGCACCGGCGACGCGCTCAAGGCCGCACTGCGGGCCCTGCCCGCCGACGCCGGCGAGGTCCTCGTGTTGTCCGGCGACGTGCCCCTCGTCTCCGCGGAGCTCCTCACCGACCTTCTCGAGCAGCGCCGGCTCGACCACGCCGCACTGGCCCTGACCTCGGTCGCCGCGTTCGAACCGCGTCAGCTCGGCCGGGTCGTACGCACCGAGGCGGGTCTCGTCGAGCGCATCGTCGAGGCGAAGGACGCAACGGACGAGGAGCTCGACATCGGCGAGATCAACGCGGGGCTGTACGCGTTCGACGCCGACTGGCTCCGCTCGCGGATCGGCAGCCTCACGCCGTCGCCGTCGACCGGCGAGCACTACCTGACCGAGCTCGTGAAGATTGCCCGGGCCGACGGCCGCCTCGTCGCGGCACTCGACGTCGAGGACGACGGGCGGCTCCTCGGGATCAACGACCGCTCGGAGCTTGCCCAGGCCGAGTGGGATCTCCGGACGGAGATCAACGAGCGCCACATGCGCGACGGCGTGACGATGCGCGACCCCTCCACGGTCTACCTCGACGCGACCGTCGAGCTGGCGGAGGACGTCACGCTCGAGCCGAACGTGATCCTGCGGGGCCGGACGCGGGTGGGGGAGAGGAGCGTCATCGGCTCGGGCAGCCAGCTGACCGACACGACCGTCGGGGCGGGCGCCAGCGTGTGGGCGAGCATCGTCGAGAGCTCGACGATCGAGGACGGCGCGCAGGTCGGGCCGTACTCCCATATCCGCGGTGGCGCCAACATCGGCGAGGGCGCCATGGTCGGCAACTTCGCCGAGGTGAAGAACAGCCGCCTCGCCAGGGGCGTGAAGCAGCACCACGTGAGCTATCTCGGCGACGCGGACGTCGGAGCCGGCACGAACGTCGGCGCGGGGACGATCACCGCCAACTGGGACGGCGTGACGAAGCACCGGACGACGATCGGCGAGAGGGTGTTCCTCGGCGTCGACACGATGCTCCGGGCCCCGGTCACCCTCGGTGACGATTCGAAGACGGGCGCCGGCGCGGTCGTCACGAAGGACGTCCCGCCGGGCAAGCTCGCGGTGGGCGTGCCGGCGAGGATTCGCGAGCCGAAGCCGCCTGCCACTGACCCTGGTGAAGCCGGCAAGGGCGCCGGCCGCCGCGCCGGCCCGCCATGACGGGCCTGCCGCTCGAGCTGCTGATCATCGTCGTCCTCGTTCTCCTCAACGCGGTCTTCGTAGCCGCGGAGATCGCGCTCGTCACGATCCGCCGGACGCGAGTCGACCAGCTCATCGACGAGGGCAGACGCGGGGCGGACCGGGTCCGCGAGCTGACATCGCAGCCCGGCCGGTTCCTCGCGGTGATCCAGCTCGGGATCACGTTCATCGGCTTCCTCGCCGCGGCCTTCGCCGGTGCCAACCTGGCCGGGCCGCTCCAGATCACGCTGGAGAACGTCCCGGTCCTGAGGCCGTACGCGGAGGCCCTCGCCCTGATCGTCGTGACGGCCCTGCTGAGCTTCTTCACGATCATCTTCGGGGAGCTCGTCCCGAAGACCCTCGCCCTCGCTCACCCGGAGCGATACGCGATCCTTCTCGCGGCACCGGTCGACGTCATCGGTCGCGTCCTGGGGCCGATCGTGTGGGCCCTCGAGCGGGTGACGAGCGGCGTCAACCGCCTGCTCGGCGTGGGCAACGTCGATCAGAACCAGATCAACACCGAAGAGCTCAAGCTCCTCGTCGAGCGGGGCGGCGAGCAGGGCATCCTGGAGGCCGAGGAGGAGCAGATGATCCAGGCGGTCATCGAGCTCGGGGATCGGCGTGTCCACGAGGTCATGGTGCCGCGGACGTCGATCGTCGCCCTGCCGTCGAGCGCCAGCCTGACGGAGATCATCGACAAGGTCGTCGAGGAGGGCCACAGCCGGATCCCGGTCTTCAACGAGTCGGTCGACGAGATCGTCGGGATCCTCTACGCGAAGGACCTCCTGCCGTTCCTCAAGGAAGGGCCGAGCGCGCGCCCGAACCTCCGCGCGCTCCTGAGGACGCCCGTGTTCGTCCCCGAGTCGATGACGATCGACGACCTGCTCCACGAGCTCCAGCGGCGGAAGGTCCACATCGCGATCGTCCTCGACGAGTACGGCGGAACGGCCGGCCTCGTGACGATCGAGGACCTGCTCGAGGAGATCGTCGGCGAGATCCAGGACGAGTACGACGTCGAGGAGCCGATGATCGTCCGGCTCACCGAGGACGAGGCACGGGTCGACGGCCGGGCCGCCGTCGACGACCTCGAGGAGCTGTTCGACACGCAGCTCTCGCTCGAGGACGAGGACGAGTACGACACGGTCGGGGGGCTGGTTTATCACCGGATCGGCGGGGTGCCGAACCCGGGTGACGAGATCGACGTCGACGGCCTTCACCTGACGGTCGAATCGACCGACGGCCGGCGGGTCGCGAAGGTCCTCGTCGTGCGCCGGCGCGAGGAGCGGGAAGAGGTCGCAGTCGACGAGGCGG
The DNA here is from genome assembly GCA_964626755.1 of uncultured Anaerolineaceae bacterium. Classification (GTDB taxonomy): domain Bacteria; phylum Chloroflexota; class Limnocylindria; order Limnocylindrales; family CSP1-4; genus JACDAV01. The sequence continues at coordinate 3,078 of CAZVGO010000038.1, forward strand.
ACCGCTAGGCGGCCAGCCATCTTGCATCAGCTGCGGCAAACGTCGAACGGCGCGACCGACGCACGCGGCCTGGGCCCCTTCCATCGACGATCGTTGCGCGTCGCGCGGCAAACGTCGGCTGAGCGTCCCGAGTCGCACAGCCCGTTCGACGCAGGCCGCATCTGGCGCAAGGCGGAAGGCGTGTCTCGCCCGGCGAAGGACTAGGCGCTGATCACCGAGCGGATGATCCCCTCGAGTCGCTCGCGGGCGGCCGGCCGGAGGACGCCGGCCGCCTCGAGCTCGGCCAGGGCCTCGTCCCGGTAACCCGTCGCCTGTGCGCGGGTGAAGTCGCGGGCCCCGACGCGCTCGAGGATCGCGACGATCTCGGTGACCTCGGCTTCGGTTGGCCGTTCCTTCGCGTACAGCGCGCGGAGGCGGCCGCGGTCCTCCGGCCCGGCGTGCTCGAAGGCGTAGAGGACCGGCAGCGTCTTCTTCTTGCGGGCGACGTCTGACGGCACCTTGCCGGTCGCCTGCTCCGTGCCCCAGATCCCGAGCAGGTCGTCGTTGAGCTGGAACGCCAGCCCGAGCGCCCATCCGAACGCGCGGTACCGCCGGATAATCTCCTCGTCGTCGGTCGCGAGGAGCGCCCCGGCCTCGATCGAGGCGGCGATCAGCGCCGCCGTCTTGCGGCCGATCATGTCGAAGTACAGCTCGACCGACATGATGTCGTGCCGCTCGCTCGTCCGGATGTCGATGTACTGGCCCTCGCAGAGCGCCACGCACGTCTCGTCGTACAGGCGCATGAGCCGGAGGACCTTCGCGTCGCTGAAGCCCAGCTCGGTGAGGCGGTGGAGCGCCATCCGGCTGAGGCTGAACAGGATGTCGCCGGTGTTGATCGCCTGGGGAATGCCGTGGACTGCCCAGACCGTCGGCCGGTGGCGGCGCTCGGTGTCGCCGTCCTCGATGTCGTCGTGGACGAGGCTGAAGTTGTGGCCGAGCTCGACGGCCGCCGCTCCCGGCAGCGCCCTGGCGTGGTCGCCGGCGATCGAGGCATAGGCGAGCAGGCCGAGGAGGGGACGGATCCGCTTGCCGGCCGGGGCGCCGGTGCCGTCGAGCCCGAGGTGGTAGCGGACCATCTCGTACAGGCCCGCGGTCGGCGGGTCGTGGTCGCCGACCAGGCGGAGGATCTCCGCTTCCGTGTCCGCGATCAGGCCGGCGAGGTCGAGGTCGTTCGAGACCGAGGGCATCGTGGGGCCAGTGTAGCGTCGGAATCGCAAACGTGCGCGGCCGGAGTAGCCTGTTGGCGCGGCTTCGCCGGGCGAGTGCGCCGGCGCGGGGGACGCGACCGCGCCGGCTGCAGGTTGATTCGTCGCCGGCGGCCCATCGGATCGCACCGTGGTGGTACCGTCGAGCAGGTGCCTGTTCCCCGTCGCTACTCGACCGACGCGATCGTCCTCTCCCGGTTCGACCTGGGCGAGGCGGATCGAGTGCTCACGCTCATCACGCCGGCCCTCGGCAAGCTGAAGGCGATCGCCAAGGGGATCCGCCGGCCGACGTCGCGGATCGGGGGCAGCCTCGAGCCGTTCGCCGAGCTCCAGCTGGCACTCCACCGCGGTCGGACGTTCGACGTCGTGACCGAGGTCCGGGTCGGGCACGCGTGGCTCCACCTGCGCGACTCGCTCGAATCGGCCGCGACGGCCTGGTATCTCGCCGAGCTGGCCGACCGCTCGCTCGAAGAGCGCCACGCTGCCGAGCCGCTCTACGCCCTCCTTCGCCGCGCCTACGAGCTGCTCGACGCCGGCATGGCCCCCGGCCGCGTCGCCCGCTGGTACGAGATGCACCTGGCCGACGAGCTCGGCGTCCGGCCGGAGGTCGATCGGTGCGTCGAGTGCGACCGCGTCCTCGAGGCGGATGAGTCGTTCCGCTGGGTGCCGCCGCTTGGCGGCGTGTTGTGCGGACGGTGCCCCGGACCACCGAGGGATCGGACCGGGCTGTCGCTCGAGGCGGTCAAGCTCCTCAAGGCCTACCAGCGGATGGACGTCGAGGGCCTCGCCGGGCTCCGGCTGCCGGCCGAGGTCGAGCGCGAGGTCGAGGCGGCGATGCGCGACTTCATCCGCAACGCTCTCGAGCGGGAAGCCCGGTCTCTCGCGTTCCTCGACGAGGTGCGGACGCCCGCTCCGGTGAGAGCCGTCCGGTGAGCCCCGTCCGGTGAGCGCGACCACCGACCCGAACGACGTGGCGCCCGCCGTCGCCGGTCTCGAGACGATCGTCTCGCTCGCCAAGCGGCGCGGCTTCGTCTTCCCCTCGAGCGAGATCTACGGCGGGATCAACGCGGTCTGGGACTACGGGCCGCTCGGCGTCGAGCTGAAGAACAACGTCAAGCGGGCCTGGTGGCGGGCGATGGTCCAGGCGCGCGACGACATCGTGGGGCTCGACGCGGGGATCCTCATGCAGCCCCAGGTCTGGGTGACCTCGGGTCACGTGGGCTCCTTTTCCGACCCTCTCGTCGAGTGCCTCGTCTGCCACCAGCGCTTCCGGCTCGACGAGCTCCCGGGGACCGAGGGCCTGTCGGCGTCGGACCTGCAGGACCCCACCGTCGTCGAGCGCCTCAAGCTCCGTCACCAGGCCGACGGCGGCCAGCTGACGGCTCCGCGCCGGTTCAACCTCATGTTCAAGACGTTCATGGGCCCGGTCGAGGACGAGGCGGCGATCGTCTATCTCCGACCCGAGACGGCCCAGGGCAGCTACGTCAACTTCAAGAACGTCCTCCAGAGCTCGCGCAAGAAGCTGCCGTTCGGGATCGCCCAGGTCGGGAAGTCGTTCCGCAACGAGATCAGCCCCGGCAACTTCGTCTTCCGGATGCGCGAGTTCGAGCAGATGGAGATGCAGTACTTCGTCCGCCCGGCGGAGGCCGCGGATGAGTTCGAGAAGTGGCTGCCGCGGCGCCACGAGTGGTATGCGGCATACGGAGTCAGCCCCGAGCGGCTCCGCTACCGCGAGCACGCGCCCGATGAGCTCGCGCACTACGCGAAGAAGGCGGTCGACATCGAGTACCGCTTCCCGTTCGGCTGGAAGGAACTGGAAGGGGTCCACAACCGGGGCGACTTCGACCTGTCCCGCCACGCCGAGGCGTCCGGGGAGAACCTCGAATACTTCGACCAGGCAACCGGCGAGCACTTTATCCCGTACATCGTCGAGACGGCCGGCGGCGCCGACCGGGCGGCGTTCACGTTCCTCATCGACGCGTACCGCGAAGAGGAGGTCCGGGGCGAGAAGCGGGTCTCGCTGGCACTCCACCCCGAGCTCGCGCCGTACAAGGTCGCGGTCCTGCCGCTATTGAAGAAACGGCCGGAGATCGTCGAGCTGTGCCAGCGGATCCTGGCCGACCTCAAGCGCGACACGATGGCGGTCTACGACGATACGGCCGCGATCGGCAAGCTCTACCGGCGCCAGGACGAGATCGGCACGCCGTGGTGCGTGACGGTCGACGTGGACTCGCTCGAGGACGGGGCGGTCACGGTGCGTGATCGCGACTCGATGACCCAGGAACGGGTCCCGGTCGAGGGCGTCAAGCAGCTCATCCTCGACCGACTGGCTGCCGCGCGCCCGTAAGTCGCGGGTAATCGCATCGGTCGATGATCGCGTCGTGGACGACGCGAGGATCGGACGGTCGCTGCGGGTGCTTCGGCAGCGACGCGGCCTGCGCCAGGTCGACGTCGCGGCCCTGGCGGGCGTCTCGCAGGCGACCGTCTCGACAGCCGAGCACGGCCACATCGGCGCGCTCCCGCTGGCGACCATCCGACGCCTGTTCGCCGCGGTGGACGCGGGTTTCGATGGCCTCGTGCTGTGGCGCGGTGGTGCGATCGATCGGTTGCTCGACGAACGCCACGCGAAGCTCGTGGGATTGATGGTCGCGCGCCTGTCGGCGCTCGGCTGGAGGGTCGTCGTCGAGGCGACGTACTCTGTCTATGGGGAGCGGGGCTCGATCGACGTGCTCGCGGGTCATGACGCGACGCGGAGCCTCCTCGTCGAAGAAGTGAAGTCCGAGCTGATGTCCGTCGAGGTAGTCGGACGCAAGACGGACGAGAAGCTGCGGCTCGCTCGGGCTCAGCTCTGCCGCGAGCGGTTCGGATGGACCCCGATCGCGGCGGCCCGGGTCCTCGTCTTGCCCGCGACCGACACCTCGCGGCGTTCGGTGGCCCGCCACGCGGCAGTTCTCGGCACCGCCTTCCCGGTGCGCGGTCGCGAAGTGACGAGATGGCTCCGGCGGCCCGGTGGCGACCTCTCCGGGATCCTGTTTGTCTCAGATATCAGTGGACGCGATGGTAGCGGCGCCCGAGGCGGCTCTCAACGCGTCAGGCGGCCATCGAGACCCCCGGCGTGAGCGTGGGCCGGCCCGGCCGGGCCGATCCGCACCAGGAGACTCGCGCGTACCATCGCCCGGGCTGATATTTGCGCCGATGCGTGGCCGACTGCACCTACTCGTCCGAAACGGCAGGTCCGCTCCTGGGTTCCTTGCCCTTCGGCCAGTAGAGCTCCTTCTTCACCTGGGCCTCCGGAAAGCCGCGCGAGAGGAGCGTCGCCTCGGCGGCGAGGATCATGTCCGGGTTGCCGCAGATGTAGGCGATCGCGTTCGACGGCGTCAGCCCCAGCTCGTCGAGGACCGGCGCGACGATCGACTCGACCCGGCCCGTCCGGCCCGTCCACGAAGCGTTCGAGGGATCGGCCGGCCGCGACACCGTCGGGATGTACGTGACCGGATACTCGCCGGACCGCTCCCACCCCTCGAGCAACGACCGGTAGCCGAGGTCGGCCTCGTACGACACGCCGCTGAGGAAGACCGTCCGGCGGGGCCGTCCCTCGCGAAGGTGCGCCCGCATCATCGAGACGAACGGCGCGTTGCCCGTCCCGGACGAGATGAACACGTGGGTCCGGTCGTCCTCGGGCTCGAGGGTGAACTTGCCCTTCGGGCCGATCATCCGCATCCGGTGACCCACGGGCAACCGCCAGAGCAACGGTGTGAACTGGCCGCCCTTCACGAGCCGCACGTACATCTCGTAGCCGTCCGAGCCGGCCGCCGCCGGGTCGGACGCGATGGAGTAGGGCCGCTGGACGATCCTCCCGTCGGCGATCACGCCGATCGTCATGTACTGACCGGGCTCGAACGGCGTTGGCTCCCCGTCGAACCGGACCACGAAGTAGGCGAGGGACTCGTGCTGGTCGTCCCGGGCGACGAGGGCCGCGTTGTACTGGGGCGCGGCCGGGTCGATCGCCCGGGCCTCGGGTGGAGCGTCGGTCATGGCCGCAAGTCTAGCGGCGGCCGGGCCTCAGTTCAGGGGAACGATCGACGCGCCAGTGGCGCTGACCGTGACCCGCTCCGACTTGCCGCCGATCGTCACGACAACCGTGTAGCCCCCCGCGGTCGTCCTGAGCCCGCTGATCGTCGCCCTCGGCAGGCCCGCGGCAGGGACGATGAGCGTCAGGTAGCGGACGGACGTCCCACTCTTGACGACCTCGACGACCGGCGCCGCGATGCGCGTTCCGTGCTTGTGCGAGATCCAGCCCTGGACCGGCTTGGTCCTGCCCTTGACGACGCCCGACGAGGTGACGGGGATGAGCTGGCGGATCAGCACGTTGCCCCGGGCGTTCCGCGTCCGGAAGCTCGTCCGCGAAACGAGCGGGTTGGCCGTTTCGGACAGGTGCCACAGCTGCCGGAACCTGCGGGCGACCGTCGACGAAGCGCGATCCTCGACGAGGACGTAGTTGAGCCGTCGCGAGAACGTCACCCGACGCTGCTGCCGCACGCCCTTGTAGCCCGACGTCGTGGTGATCGCGTCGACCATCGTCGCGCTCGACCGGTGCTTCACGAGCGTCGTCGACGCCTTGCTGTTCCAGGTGAGGCCGTCGACCGTGACGACGTTGTGGGCGGTGCGGCCCTTGACGAACGACCGGTACGCGTCGTAGTTGTAGCTGTACTTGCCGGGGTCGACGAGGAGCCTCGAGCCGTAGCCGTAGAACGTGATGGCCGTGCCGTCCGCATGGCCGTGGATGATCGGCGCGGGACCGAACCGAAGCGACAGGAAGACCTCGTCGGCAAAGGCCCGCGTCTCGCCCCAGCCCGATCGCGCGAAGAGGTAGCCCGCCCTGTAGATGGCGAGCGTTCCGCCCGGTTTGGGGCCCGCCGCACCCCCGGTCGCGGCGAACTCCGCCCACGTGCCCGGGATCGGAATCGCGGCCATCGTGTCGGTGTCGCCGAGCGTCTCCCACTTCCCGTCGGGGCGCGTCGCGTAGGCGAGGAACTTCGGCATCTGGTCCAGCCTGGAGAAGCCCGCCGGGATCGGCAGACCCATCGCCTTCAGGCGCGCCTCGGCGAGCCGGTAGCGGCCGAGGTTGTACCACTGGTACGCGATCGACTGCTCGTTCGTGACGCCCTGGCTGTCGACGCTCTCGAGGATCAGGGCGGCGATCCGGTTGGTCGCAAGCTGAGCCCAGTCGGCCCGGCCAACGACGTGCGCCACCTCGAGGAGTCCGATCGACTGGTTGAGCGCGTGGTTGCCGTGCCTCTCGTAGAACAGCGGATCCGCGAGCGTCTTCCCGTGGAGGACGAGCGCGCTCTGCAGCCACGGCCGATCCGGCAGGTAGATCGACGCGCACGCGAGGACGCCCGCCCGCAGGGCGGTCGCGTGGCCGTCCCACGCCCAGATCGAAACCGAACCGACGCGCGGGTTCTCCTCGACCCAGTCGCGGAGCAGGAAGTCCGCTCGAGCCAGGTAGCCGGGGCTGCCCGTGTCGGCCCAGGCCTCCAGCAGGCTCGAGATCACCTGGAGGGAGTGGTGCATGAACTCCCAGTTCCTGTCCGCGAGCGGATTCTCGCGCCAGGTCGGGTCCATCCCCAGGCCGACGGTCGGGTGGTAGGCCAGCCAGTACCGTCCCGCGAGGAGGAGGTCTGCCCGGGCGACCGCGTCGGCCCATCCCCGGCAGTGGGCCGGGATCGATGTGATCGCCGAGGGCGGCGGAAGGGTGGGCTCAGGCCCCGGCTCGGGCGGCGCAGGGTCGAGCTCGGCCGCCGCCCCGGCTGACTCCGCCAACGGGCCGGAAGCCGCGGGCGAGGCCCCGGCCGCGCCGCCCAGCGAGAGGAGGCCGACGAGGACTCCCGCGAGAAGTGGTTGGCCGAGCCTGAATGAGCGGCGGCGTGACGGGACCAGGGTCTCTCCAGTGCGCGCGGAGGCGGAGACCCGACTCTGTCAGGGCGCGGCAGCCACGCCTCAGGCTCGGAGGTACGTGGGACCACCGGACGTTCGGCCCACTCGGGGCGACGGTGATCGTGCCCGGGCCCTCTCCGGGGCTCCGTGGGGGTGGGCCGGAGTCAGCCGCCGGGCACGATCGAGGCCGTCTCGCCGTCCACGCTCACCCGCTCGGTCAGCCCGCCGAGGGTGATCGTCAGCTCGAACCCGCCCGGCCTCAGCTCGAGGTCCCGAACGTCGTACGCGGCGCCCTGCTCGGCCGAGGGAAGGAGCAGCGTGAGGTACCGCACCGACCGACCGCGCTGGGGGACCTCGACGACCGGCGCTGGCGTCCGGTGCTCGAGACGCTGGGAGAACCAGCCCTGGACCGGGTCCCTGCGGCCCACGACGACTCGCGGCGGGCCGGTCTCCAGCAACTGGACGATCGCGAGGTTGCCGCGCTCCCGGCGCGTCCTCACGACGCCGTCCTCGATGACGGGATCCCCGTCCGGGACGAGGTGCCACAGCTGCCGGAACGTGCGTGGCGCACTGGACGTGAGCGTGTCGTCGACCAGCATGTACCCGAGGCGCGGCGAGAAGACGATCCGGCGCCGATGGTCGACGCCGTTCACGCCCCGGTTCCGCATCAGGAGGTGATCGCAGGTCGCCGACGTGGACTCGGCGACGAGGACCGTCGCCCGGGAGGCGTTGTACGCGAGGCCGTCGACGGTCACGACGTTGTGAGCGGATCGGCTCAGCGCGTACCGATGCCAGCGGTCGGCGTTGTAGGTGAACAACCCCGGGTCCTCGAGGAGCCGGCTGCCGTGGCCGTACAGGGTGACCGAGAGACCGTCCGCGTGCCCGTGCCACTTCAGTCCCGGACCGAACCGGGCCGACCAGGCGATCTCGTCCGCGAATGGACGGTCCTCGCCCCAGCCACTGCGCCCGAACGCGAAGCCCGCCTCGAAGATCGCAAAGCGCGTCTTCGGCCGCGGACCCGACGCGCCCTGCGCGGCGGCGTACTCGGCGATCGTGCCCGGGATGAATCCCGCCTTTCGCTGCGGCGTCGCACCCAGCATCACGTACTCGCCGTTTGGAAGGGTCGCGTGGGCAAGGAACTCCGGCATCCGGTCGATCCGCGCGAGTGACACCGGCTCCGCAACTCCGCACGCCGCGAGGCGCTGCCGCGCCCGCTCGTAGTTGAACCAGTTGTAGAACTGGTAGAAGACCGACTGCTCGTTCGTGACCCCCTCGTCGTCGACGCTCTCCCGCACCAGGCGGTCGAGTCGGGTCGCGGCGAGGTCCATCCAGTCGCGCCGACCGAGGCGGCACCCCACGTCGAGCAGCCCGATGTTCTGGTTGAGCGCGTGGTTGCCGTGCTTCACGTAGAACGCGGGATCGGCCAGCGTCCGGCCGTGCAGGAGCACGGCGTTGTCCAGCCACGTTTCGGCCGGCAGGAGCTCGGCTGCGCAGACGAGGACGACGGCCCGCCATGCGGTCGCGTGGTCATTCCACGAGAACACGGACCGGCCGCCACGACGCGGGTTGTCCTCGACCCAGTCGCGGAGCAGGACGCCGGCCCGGTCGAGATATCGCGCCTCGCCCGTCTGCTCGAACGCCGCCGTCAGGTCCCAGATGAAGCGCAGCGTGTGGTACTGGAACTCCCAGTTCCGGCTCTTGAGGGGGCTCTCGTTCCAGCGTGGGTCGGCGGGCAGCTTGACCGTCGGCATGTTCGAGAAGGTGTAGCGGTTGGCGAGAAGGTCGTTGGCCCGCGCGAGCGGATCGCCGGCGCCCGGCCGGCAGCCCTCCCGGAGGAGTCGCGGTGCGGGTGTCGCCGCGGGCGGGGAGGGGGTGGCGGGCGGGGAGGGGGTGGCGGACGGCCTGCCCGATCCGCCGGCCGCCAGAGCACTGCGGTTCGGCGTCCCATGCGAGCTCTCGGGGGTCGCAGTCGGGGAACCGAGCAACCCCGGGCTGACCGAGACGAGCACTGCCGCCGCGACGAGGGCCACGACAGCCGCGACGAGCGTCCGCGAGCGCATGGCCATCGCCTACAGCCTAGACCTCTCGCACCGCCGCCTGCCCGCCGGAACCGACGAGGCGGCCGCGGACGATACAATCCCCGCGTCATCGTGCTGTCTCGCCCGGCCGTGCGCCGCCGGGTGCCCAAGGAGCCCGCCCCTCATGGCCGAAACCCTCACTCCGACCGCAGAGCGTGCCCACCGGGCGCCAAAGCGCTACATCTACGCCTGGGGTGGCGGCCACGCCGAGGGCAACGCCCAGATGCGCGACCTGCTCGGAGGCAAGGGCGCGGGCCTGGCCGAGATGACGGCCGCCGGCCTGCCGGTCCCGCCGGGCTTCACGATCACGACCGAGGCCTGTAACGACTACTTCGCCGCGGGCGAGCGGCTCCCGGAGGGCCTGTGGGACGACGTCCTCGACGCCGTCAAGGAGGTCGAGCGGGAGACCGGCAAGGGGTTCGGCGATCCGGCCAACCCGCTCCTCGTGAGCGTCCGGTCCGGGGCGAAGTTCTCGATGCCCGGGATGATGGACACGGTCCTCAACCTCGGCCTGACGCAGCAGACGCTCAACGGCCTCGTCGCGCTGACCGGCAACGACCGGTTCGGCTGGGACGCGTACCGGCGCTTCATCCAGATGTTCGGGCGGATCGTCCTCGGGGTCGAGGGCGAGCGGTTCGACCACGCGCTCGAGTCGAAGAAGCACGAGCGCGGAGTCCGCCAGGACACGGAGCTCAGCGCGGACGACCTGCGCGAGCTCGCCGACGAGCTCAAGGCGATCGTCCGGGAGGCGACTGGCCGGCCGTTCCCCGAGGACCCGTTCGAGCAGCTGGACCTCGCGATCAAGGCGGTCTTCGCATCGTGGTTCGGGCAGCGCGCCCGCGACTACCGGAAGTTCAACAAGATCCCGGACGATCTCGGGACGGCCGTGAGCGTCATGACGATGGTGTTCGGGAACATGGGTGACGACTCCGGGACCGGCGTCGCGTTCACCCGCGACCCGAACACCGGCGAGAAGGTCCTCTACGGCGAGTACCTCACGAATGCCCAGGGCGAGGACGTCGTGGCCGGGATCCGGACCGCCCCGAAGATCGCCCAGATGGAGCAGGAGATGCCGGAGGTCTACGCCGAGTTCCAGCGGATCGGCGAGCGCCTCGAGCGGCACTACCGCGACGTCCAGGACCTCGAGTTCACGATCGAGCGCGGCCGCCTCTACATGCTCCAGACCCGGTCCGCAAAGCGCACGGCGGCGGCCGCCGTGAAGATCGCGGTCGACATGGTCGACGAAGGGGTCATCTCGAAGGACGAGGCCCTCGGCCGAATCGAGCCGGCTCACGTCGATCAGCTCCTCCGCGACCAGTTCGACCCGGCCGCCCTGAAGAAGGCGACCCGGATCGCCAAGGGGCTCAACGCGTCACCCGGCGCGGCCGTCGGCAAGGCGGTGTTCAACGCCGACCGGGCGGCCGAGCAGGCCGCCGCAGGCGAGAAGGTCGTGCTCGTTCGAATAGAGACGTCACCGGACGACTTTCATGGAATGGCCGTCGCCCAGGGGATTCTCACGGCCCGCGGCGGCGCGACGTCCCATGCCGCCGTCGTCGCCCGCCAGATCGGCAAACCGTGCGTCGCCGGCTGCCACGAGCTCGTCATCGACTACGCCGCTCGCACTGCCACGGCCGGCGGCCAGACGTTCGCGGAGGGCGATCCGATCAGCGTCGACGGCTCGACGGGCGAGGTCTACCTCGGCGCGATCCCGACGGTCTCGGCCCGGTTCGAGGACCAGCCCGAGCTCCAGAAGATCCTCGGCTGGGCGGACGAGGTCCGCCGGCTCGAGGTCTGGACGAACGCCGACAAGCCCGAGGAGGCCGCCCAGGCCCGGGGCTACGGAGCCCAGGGGATCGGCCTCTGCCGGACCGAGCACATGTTCCGCGAGGGCGAGCGGCTGGACATCGTCCGCGACGCGATCCTCGTCGCGTTCCAGGCGACGCGGGCGAAGGACCAGCGGACAGCGGGGCACGAACTGTCCACAGAGGAGCAGGCCGCGGTCGAGCGATTCGACGCCGCGATGGCCAAGCTCGAGGTGCTCCAGCAGGGCGACTTCGAGGGCATCTTCCGGGCGATGACCGGGCTGCCGGTCGTCATCCGCCTCATCGACCCGCCGCTTCACGAGTTTCTCCCCTCGCACGAGGAGCTGATCGAGACCGTCACGCGACTGCGGACGCTCAAGACGAAGGAGAGCGACCCGGAATACACCGAGGCGCGGACGCTGCTCAAGGCCGTCGAGGCGCTCCGGGAGCAGAACCCGATGCTCGGCCTGCGCGGTTGCCGGCTTGGGCTGATGATCCCGGACTTCGTGAAGATCCAGACCCGGGCGATCCTCAACGCGGCGATCGCCATCAAGGGCGAGGGACTCGAGCCGAAGGCGAAGATCATGATTCCGCTCGTCGGCCACGTGAACGAGCTGGCCGAGACGAAGCGGATCCTCGAGGCCGAGGCGAAGGCCGTCGAGCAGAAGGCAGGAGTGAACGTCGACTACGTCTTCGGGACGATGATCGAGGTGCCCCGCGGCGCCCTCACCGCGGACGAGATCGCGAAGCACGCCGACTTCTTCAGCTTCGGGACGAACGACCTCACCCAGATGACGTTCGGCTTCAGCCGGGACGACGCAGAGGGCGGCTTCCTGCTCGCCTACGTCGAGCGCCGGATCCTGCCGGAGAACCCGTTCCAGACGCTCGACGTGTCGGGTGTCGGCCAGCTGATGCGGATCGCGGTGGAGAAGGGGAGGGCGACCCGGCCCGACATCGAGCTGGGGATCTGCGGTGAGCACGGCGGCGACCCGGCGTCGATCACGTTCTGCCACCAGATCGGCCTCGACTACGTGTCGTGCTCGCCGTTCCGTGTCCCGGTCGCTCGCTTGGCGGCGGCCCAGGCAGCCCTCGCCGGAGCCGAACGCGACAAATAGACGCCGGTATCTCGTGCTGATGCTCGCGGGCAACTGGCTGGGTTGCGTGTGGCGCACATAAGCGACCCGCCAGGCGACTGATCGGTCGAAACTGTGCGCGTGGCGACACAATCGTCACCGATAGTGCCTCAGGCGCACGGTCACGACCCCGCTGGAGCCGATTTGGTCGGTTACGTGCGTTTGGCGCAACCGCCGTAAACTCGGCACATGGCCGCGGGTTCCGGCAAGCCCCACCGCGTCGTCATCGTCGGCGGCGGCTTCGGCGGGCTGTATGCGGCCCGCGAGCTCGGCAAGGCGCAGGAGGCCGACGTCACGCTCGTCGACCGGCGCAACCACCACCTCTTCCAGCCACTCCTCTACCAGGTGGCAACTGGTTCGCTCGCCCCTGGCGAGATCGCCCAGCCACTCCGCTCGATCTTTCGCAAGCGGAAGAACATCACCGTTCTCCTGGCCGAGGCCGTCGGGATCGAGGTGGAGGCGCGCCGGATCCTCCTGTCCGACGGCGGGCCGATCGATTACGACAGCCTGATCGTCGCGACCGGGGCCCGCTTCTCGTACTTCGGCCACGACGAGTGGGCCCGCGACGCACCGGGCCTGAAATCGATCGACGATGCAATTGACGTCCGGCGTCGAATCCTCATCGCCTTCGAAGCGGCCGAGCGGGAGGCCGTCCCCGAGCGGCGGGCCGAGTGGATGACGTTCGTCGTCGTCGGCGGAGGCCCGACCGGGGTCGAGCTGGCCGGAGCCCTCGGCGAGATTGCGAACGACACGCTGAAACAGGACTTCCGCGCGATCAACCCAACTCTCAGCCGGATCCTCCTCGTCGAGGCGATGGACCGGATCCTTCCGACGTACCCCGAGGGCCGGTCACAATCGGCGACCCGCCAGCTCGAGCGGCTGGGGGTGACCGTCAGGACGGGCACGCGTGTCGTCGACGTCGATTCGAAGGCCGTCCGCGTCGCGGTCGGCAAGACCGAGGAGCGGATCCCGGCCCGGACGGTCCTCTGGGCGGCCGGAGTCCTCGCCTCGACGTTCGCCCGGACCGTGGCCGAGTCCGCAGGGGCCGAGACCGACAAGTCCGGTCGGGTCGTCGTGACGCCCGACCTCACGATCCCCGGCCGGCCGGAGATCTTCGTCATCGGCGACGCGGCGGTCCAGCCGTGGAAGCCGGACAGGCCCGTGCCCGGCGTCGCCCAGGGCGCGATCCAGCCGGGCCGCCATGTCGGGCGGACGATCCTCAGGCGGTTGCGCGGCGAGGCGACGCCGCCGTTCCGCTACTCGGACAGGGGCGATGTTGCCGTCATCGGCCGGCTGAGCGGGGTCACGAACATCCCGTGGCTCGGCCCGTTCGGCCGGACCGGGGGCTTTCTCGCCTGGCTGCTCTGGCTGGGGATCCACATCATCTACCTGATCGGCTTCGCGAACCGGATCGTTGTCAGCGTCCGCTGGGCGTGGAGCTTCTTCACTCACGGCCGGAGCAGCCGGCTGATCACCGGCCACCCGTTCCTGCCGCCGATCGAGAAGCCCGAACCACCGGCTTGACCGCCGACCGCCCCGGACCGCCCCGGACCGCCCGCGACCGCACCGGTGCAATGGCGGTGATGCCATTGAGCACCAAACAGGATGCCCTCGGCCTTGACGGGGGCCCACCTCCGGCCCGATGGTTCGATCGTCCTGGCATCCGTATAGCCCATAGGTACCGTGCGACGCCCGATGCCCCGCCTCCGGGCCCCCGCCGCAGCCCTCTTCCTGGTCCTCGCCGCTGCGTCGCCTGGGCCTGCCGCACCGGCCGCAGCCGCTGAGCCGACTAACCAGCCGGTCCCGGAGGGCCTCGTGCTGCACCGCGACGGGCCGACGGCTGAGCCCCTCGCCCCGCTTGCCCCGGCCGCCGCACCGGTGCCCGTCCCGTCGGGATTCCGCGACGAGCTGGTCATCGGGGGGCTGACTGAGCCGACGGCCGTCCAGTTCGCCTCGGACGGCCGGATCATCGTCGGCGAGAAGAGCGGCCGGATCAAGATCTTCAGCTCGCCAACGGACACGAATCCGGGCGTCTACACCGGACTCCAGGCGAACGTCTACGACCTCTGGGACCGGGGCATGCTCGGGCTGGTCATCGATCCGGCCTTCACGAGCGGTCGCCCGTACATCTACGTCTCGTACACCTACAACCACATCCTCGGCGACGCGAGCGCCGCTCCCAAATGGGCCAATGACGGTTGCCCGACGCCACCCGGCAGCACGGAGGACGGCTGCGTCGCCTCGGGCCGGATCGACCGGCTGACCGTCAACAACAAGAGCATCGTCGTCGCCGCCGACTCCCCGAAGGTGCTCGTCGAGGACTGGTGCCAGCAGTTCCCGAGCCACTCGATGGGCTCGCTCGCCTTCGGACCCGAGGGCGCGCTCTACGCGACGGGCGGCGAGGGTGCGTCGTTCTTCGACGTCGACTACGGCCAGCTCGGGGGGACGCTGCCGAACACGACCAACCCGGTCACCCCGGTCAACCCGTGTGGCGACCCGCCCGGCGGAAAGGGAGTGGCCGGCGTCCCGCCCACGACCCAGGGCGGGGCGCTCCGATCGCAAGACCTCCGGACCCCGACCCAGGATCCAGTGGGCCTGAATGGCACCCTGATCAGGATCAGTCCCGACACCGGCGCCGCGTGGCCGACGAACAACCTGATCGGCAGCCCAGACCTGAACGCCAGGAGGATCATCGCCTTCGGTCTCCGCAACCCATTCCGGTTCGCGATCCGGCCCGGCACCGATGACGCCTGGATCGGCGACGTCGGCAACTTCTCGTACGAAGAGCTCGACGAGGTTCCGAACCCGAATGCGGCTCCGAGGAACTTCGGCTGGCCGTGCTTCGAGGGCGGCTCTGCCGGGGGCGGTAGCTTCAGGAACAGCCAGTTCGACTCCCTCAACGTCGACGTGTGCGAGGACCTCTACGACGACGACAGCGAGACGGCGCCCGCCTTCAACTACAGCCACTCCGGCAACGTCGTGTCAGGCGACGGCTGCGGGACCGGCAGCTCGTCTCTCGCGGGGGTCGCGTTCCTCGGGACGACGAGCGGCTATCCGGACGCGTACGACCGGGCGCTTTTCATCGCCGACTACAACCGGCGCTGCATCTGGTCCATCCGTGCGGACGTCAACGGCCGCCCTGACTTCTCGACCCGTGCGCTCTTTGTGAATCTCCGGCCCCTCGGCTCGAGTCTCGGCGCCGTCCACCTCACGACCGCTCCGAACGGCGACCTGGTGTACGTGACATTCGACACGTCACCCATTCCGGGCGAAGTTCGCCGGATCCACTGGTACAGCAACCTCCCGCCGACCGCGTCGTTCACCGCGACCCCGTCGAGTGGGCCGCTCCCGCTCGCCGTCACGTTCGACGCGAGCGGCTCGACGAACCCGAATCCGGTCGACGCCCTCACCTATCAGTGGGACCTCGACGGTGACGGCGCGTTCGACGACGCCACGGGCCAGACAACCTCGCGGACCTACAACGCCAAGGCCCAGGTCGTCGTCGGGCTGAGGGTCACATCGAGCTCCGGGCTGATGGATTCGACTACCCGGACGATCTGGCCCGGATACGTCCCTCCGACGGCCACGATCACGTCGCCGGCGACCAGCTTCCGCTGGGCAGTCGGTGACAGCGTCCCCTTCGCGGGCACCGCGCGCGACGGCAGCGGCGCGACGTTGCCGCCGTCATCGATGGCGTGGAGCGTCACGATGGAGCACTGCCCGTCGGACTGCCACTCCCATCCGTCGTTCTTCAACTTCACGGGTCTCTCTGGATCGTTCGCTGCGCCCGACCACGAATATCCATCGCACCTGAAGCTCCAGCTCGTCGTCACCGATGGACCCATGTCGACCGTTGTGTCGCAAGACATCCTGCCGAAGACGGGGATCATCCAGGTCCGATCCGACCCGCCGGGCCTGCCGCTGTCGCTGGGTGCCAATACCGGCGCACCGCCACCCGATGCCACGGCGATCGTCGGCTCGAGCGTGACGGTCTCCGCGCCGGCGACGGGCACGCTCGGCGGCGCGCAGTACGCCTTCTCCCACTGGTCGGATGGTGGCGCGGCCGTCCACGGGGTTGTGGCGACCGAGGCGACGAAGACGCTGACCGCCTTCTATAACGGCCCGCCACCGCCGCCAACGCCGCCGCCAACACCCTCGCCAACGCCGTCGCCAACGCCCCCGCCGCCACCACCGCCACCGGTCGCGTCGACGGTCTTCCGTCCGGTCGATCCTGTGCGCCTGCTCGACAGTCGCGTGGGCAACGGCCTGAGCGGCGTCTTCCGGCACCGGACTGCTCGAACGTTCCAGGTCACCGGCCGGGGCGGCATTCCCGGCGATGCGGTCGCGGTCACCGGCAACCTGACGGTCACCGGCCAGACTGCCGGCGGCTACCTCAGCGTGACCCCGACGCCGACGAACGGCCCCACCGTCTCGAACCTGAACTTCCCGGTCGGGGTGAACCGGGCGAGCCTCGTCACGGCCACCCTCGGACCGGGCGGCAAGCTCAGCATCGTGTACGTCTCGAAGCCGGGCAAGACGGCCCACGTCGTGTTCGACGTGACCGGGTACTTCACCGTCACGGGCAGCAACGGGACGTACCACCCGCTCGAGCCCGTCCGCGTCCTCGACTCGCGGATCGGAACCGGGATCAGCGGGCAGTTCGTCGCCGGGAAGCGTCGCAGCTGGGCGGTCGCCGGCGTGTTCGGAATCCCGACGACGGCGACGGCGGTCACCGCGAACCTGACGGTCGTCAGGCCGACCTCCGCCGGCTTCGTGGCGCTCTTTCCGGCCGCGGCGCCCACGACGACGACGTCGACCCTGAACTTCCGCGCCGGCGACATCGCCGCGAACGGGGTCGCGATCCGGCTCGGAGCGAGCGGCCGGCTGTCGGCCCTCCTGGGCGGCCCGGCGGGCGCCCGGGTCCATCTCGTCCTCGACGTCACGGGCTATTTCGTCAACGACGCGAGCGGCGCCCGGTACGTCCCGCTCACCCCGGGACGCCTGCTCGACACCCGCGAGAGCATCGGCCTCGCCGGGCGGTTCCAGGCCGGCACCGGCCGCTCGCTGCCCGTGGCGGGCAGCCTGAACGTGCCGCCCGACGCGGTCGCGATCAATGGGACGCTGACGACCGTCGGTTCGACGGCGGGCGGGTACCTGTCGCTCCTGTCGGTGGCGGCCAACACGAGCGAGACCTCGACGCTCAACCTCCTGGCGCGAGAGGTTCGCGCGAACGGCGTGTTCGGGCGCCTGTCCGGCGGGTCGGTCGGAATCCTGTATTCGAGCCACGCCGGGCAATCGACCGACGTCGTGTTCGACCTGGCCGGCTACTTCAGGTAGTCGATCACCGACCGAACACCTTCGCCCCGGCGCATCCGGTCGAACGCGTCCTCGATGTCCTCGAGCCCGATCCGGCGATCGATGAGCCGATCGATCGGCAACCGGCCCGCGAGGTGGAGCGCGGCGTAGCGCGGGAAGTCCTCCGCGGCGACCGCCGATCCGTAGTTCGAGCCGAGAATCGAACGGCCACCATCGACGAAGGGGAAGACCTCGAACGTGGCCCGGGTCCCGAACGGCGTCATCCCGACGAGAACCGCCGTTCCGCCGGGCGGGAGGACCTCGATCGCCTGCTCGATCGTCGACGGCAGCCCGATGGCCTCGACCGCGTAATCCGGCCCGCCCTCGGTCGCCTCGCGGATCGCCGCGTCCGTCGCGGGCCGGTCCGTCGCGAGGATCCCGTGCGTCGCGCCGAGGTCGCGAGCAAGATCGACCTTCGTGGGCACGCGGTCCACGGCGACGATCGGCGAGGCGCCTGCGAGGGTGGCGCCCATGATCGCGGACAGCCCGACGCCCCCGAGGCCGATGACGACGACGCTCGCCCCGGGCTCGACCCGGGCGGTCTTCGTCACCGCGCCGACGCCCGTCGAGACGCAGCAGCCGATGAGCGCCGCGACCTCCGGCAGCGTCCCGTACGGCATCACGACCGCCGCCTGGGCCGGGACGACGATTGCCTCGCCGAACGTCGCGATCCCGCAGTAGGCGAGGACCTCCGACCCGTCGGCCCGGTGAAGCGGCGTCCGGCCGTCGGGCAGCCGGTGCCGGCCTGACGAGCTGCCGCTGCACAGCCACTGACGCCCCGCCCGGCAGGCCGGGCAGCGAAGGCACGGCGCGTACCACGTGAGCGCGACGAGCGCGCCGGCCGGGGGATTCGTGACACCCGGGCCGACCGCTTCGACGATGCCGGCCCCCTCGTGTCCGAGGACGAGCGGCCCCGGGCGCTTCCAGTCGCCGTCGCGGACGTGGAGGTCGGAGTGACAGACGCCGGACGCGACCATCCGGACGCGGACCTCCCCGGTCCGCGGCTCGTCGAGCGCCAGCTCCTCGATCCGGAGCGGCTGACCCGGGCCTTCGATGACCGCCGCGCGCACGGTGCTCGTCACGCCGCCAGTGTGCGGCGCGAGGAGCGGCCCCGTCAGCCGCCGGTCACCGTGACTGTGCCGGTCATCCCGTAGGCCTCGTGGCCGGGCAGGTGACAGATGAAGGCGTACGTCCCGGGCTCGTCGAACGTGACGGTCGTCGTCCGCCGGCCGAGGGCGTCGATTGAGACTTCCGTCGGCCGGCTCGCGTGAGCCGGTTCCGTGCCGGTCCGATGGCGGTCGTGGACGCCCGCGTCGC
Organism: uncultured Anaerolineaceae bacterium; assembly: GCA_964626755.1. GTDB lineage: Bacteria > Chloroflexota > Limnocylindria > Limnocylindrales > CSP1-4 > JACDAV01. The sequence continues at coordinate 21,944 of CAZVGO010000038.1, forward strand.
CGACGATCCACTCATGGTCGATCGGGTCCTCGTTGCTGATGAAGAACGTGATCGGCCGGCCGGCCGGCACGGTCACGGTGGAGGGGATGAACCGGGAGAAGTGGATCCGGAGCTCCACGGTGGTCGGATCGCCCGCGGCGCCCGCACTCGCGACGAGCGCCGCGACGAGCCCGCCGGCCGCGATGAGCCCCAGGGCGATCCCGAGGAAGCCGCGGTCGCGGGGGCCGGCCTCAGCGTCGGTCATCGAAGGCTCAGGCGATGGGGGTGCGACGCCGGCCGCCGGCCGACATCAGGCCGCCGATCACCGCCAGGCCCACGGCGACGAAGGCAATCGCCAGCCCCAGCCCGGAGCTCTCGGTTGCCGTCGGCAGGGCGCCCGGCAAGTCGAAGCCGGCATCGACCCGGGATGGCTGTCCCGTGCCGCTCGCGTCGATCGCGAGGTCGTACTTCAGCTGCGAGGCGGCTGCGTCGATCCGGATCTGGGTCAGCCAGCCACGGGCCGGCACCCATTCCATGTCGCGGTCGCTGCGCAGGTCGTCGAGGAGGCTGCCGGTCGCGGGTGCGAAGTGCTCGAGCTCCAGGCCGTTCCGGCCGATCGGGGTCGGCATGAGCGACGGCCGGCGCTCGGTGAGGAGGAAGACGTCCGCCTCGACCCGCTCCGCGCCGTTCTTGCCGAGGGCGAGGATCCGCAGGGGGACCCACGGGTCGTCGGTCGGGATCGTGATGTGGACGGGCGTCCCGTCGCCGAGCTGCTGGCCGCGCTCTGCGGCCGCGTCGGCGTCGAAGGCCGCGGCGAGGAAGATCTGGCTCCGCTGGGCGTAGAAGTCGAGAACCTCGGGAGCGTCGGGCGGGAGGCGGAACCCGTGGTCCTTGGCCCACACGCCGATCTCGCCGGCCCCACCGCGCAGGACGGTCAGGTCGAGGGCGTCGATCCGAACCTTCAGCAGTTCCTCGGCCGACTCGGCCGAGGCCGCCCGCCCGAAGGCAAGGAACTCGTCGCGGACCGGCGATGTCTCGCGAATCAGGCGCTGGAGCGTCCAGTCGCCGCCCTTGACGACGCTCGTCGGGATGCCGGGGAGCGGGGTGATCGAGCCGAAGCTCCCGCCGCCGCCGGCGAACTGGAACGCCGTGATGTAGTGCTCAACGCCGCTGCTGTAGCCGGCGAGAGTGGTCGTTCGGAGCAGGTTGACGGCCCCGTTCGGGCCGATCAGGCCGCCGCACGCCGCGGCTGGGCCCACCGTGAGGACGAAGGCCACGAGCGTGGCCGAGAGAACACCGGAGAGTCGCCGCATCGCCCGGACCTCCTGGGCTGGACCGGTCCCTGGACAGGACCGGGTCACGTTGGGCCCAAAGACTCCCGGGATGGAGCGGTGGTTCCCCCGGTCTAGGCGGCGCGGCCGTCCCGGAACGCGTAGAGGGTCTGGACGAGGGGCTCGCCGAACTCGGCGTGGGGGTCCCGCGGGCGCACGACTGCCTCCGGGTACGTCGCCCGCAGGGCGGCCTGCACCTCGGCGATCAGCGGCTCGGTCGAGAGCCTGCGCTCCCAGCTGCTGTCCACAAGCCGCTCGGCGATCTCGCGGAACTCAGTGTCCGCCGACGGAAAACAGTGGACAGCAACGCCCGAAACGACCCTCATCTCCCACCCCTCGTGGAACGACGCCTCGCAGAGTCGGAGGTCATTGTCGCACGACCCCGAAGTGGCGCAAGATGGAATCGAACCCCGCGCCAGGTACCCGCATGTCGAGGCGCTCAGCGACCGGTCATGAACAGACGGAGCGTCGACCCGAGGACGACCAGCCCTGCGAGGACGGCGAATCGACCGATCCGCCGGGCATCGCCGTGGCCCGAATACCGGGCGATCGGGGCGGCCGCCAGGGCAACCACCGCGTACACGATGTGGAGCGGATCGCGGATGGCCGAACCCACGATCGGCAGGACGAGCCCCACGATCGCGGCGGCGCCGGTCGTCGCCAGCTGGGCGAGGATCGCGGCGTCGAGCTCGCGGTACGAGGCGGTTCGGCCGGCCGCGGTGGCGACCGCGACGCCGAGCAGCACGACTCCGGCCGCGACCGCGGCCCACGCCAGCGCGACGTGGAGAGGGACCATCGCCCGCACGGTAGCGCATAGCCGGCGGAATCAGGGCCCGGATCGATGACCAGGACCGGGCGGATGCGCAGCCTCGCCGGCTGGGCCGCGGCGGCCGCGCTCGGTGGCGCACTCCTGGTCGTGGCCGCGACCGCCTCGCCGCTCCCGACCGCCGGCGCCGCTGCTGAGCCGAGCGGCCAGGTCCGCGACAACCCGGCGACGCTCTACCTCCAGAACTGCGCGAGCTGCCACGGGCCGAGCGGGGAGGGGACCGCGGTCGCCCCGCCGCTCACCGGCGTCGGGAAGGCGTCGGTCGACTTCTACCTGCGAACGGGCCGGATGCCGCTCGGCGACCCGGGGCAGCAGCCCACCCGCCAGAAGCCGCACTTCGACGACGCCCAGATTCGGGCGCTGGTCGAATACGTCGGCAGCTGGGGCAACGGCCCGGACATCCCGGAGGTCGGGACGACCGGTGACGTGCGCCGCGGCTGGGAGCTGTACACGGCGAACTGTGCCGCGTGCCATGCGGCGACTGGGGCCGGCAATGCCGTTGGCGGCGGGTTCGTCGCGGTGGGACTCGGCCAGGCCACCGAGCTCGAGATCGCCGAGGCGATGCTCGCGGGCCCCGGCGCGATGCCGAAGTTCTCGTTCGACGCGGACGACCGTGACGCGATCATCGCGTACGTCCGGTACCTGCGAACCCTGCCGGCGCCGGGCGGCGCCCCGATCGGCGGGCTGGGTCCGGTGGCGGAGGGCTTCGTGGCCGTCGCAGTGGGTCTGACCGGGGTCGTCCTGCTCGTCCGGTTCGTCGGGCGCCGGTCGCGCGAGGATGAGCCGGACCTCCTGCCGGAGGAACACGGGTGACGGAGCGTCGCGCGGAGCTCCTCGTCCTGCTCCTGTTCGGGGCATCCACGCTCGCGGGGGTCTCCCTGCTCGTCCTGTACGTGCTGGGTGGCCAGCCCCAGCTCGAGGGCCTCCTGCTGACCGTCTGCCTCGGCGGAATCGGCGCGGGGATCGTGGTGTGGGGCCAGCGACTGATGCCGTCCCGGATCCACGTCGAGAAGCGCGGCCCCGTCGGCGGCAGCACGGAGCGGATCGAGGACCTCGAGGAGGCACTGGTCGAGGAGGCGGGGTTCAGCCGCCGGACGCTGCTCATCCGGGCGCTGGCCGGAACGATGGCCGGGCTCGCGGCCGCGCTCGCGGTCCCGGTCTTCTCGCTCGGACCGGCTCCGGGCCGGGCGCTGTTCGAGACGGCCTGGCGGCAGGGCGGGCGCCTCGCCGTGGCCGGCGGCGATCCGCTTCGCCCCGATGACCTCCCGATCGGTGGGGTCCTGACCGTGTTCCCGAACGGCGACGACCACGATTCGAATGCGGCGGCGCTGCTCATCCGGGTCGAGCCCGGGCTCCTCCGGCTCCCCGGGGAGCGGGCGGCGTGGGCACCGGACGGGTTCGTCGTGTACTCGAAGGTGTGCACCCACGCGGGCTGCCCGGTCGGGCTCTACCGCTCGTCGGAGCACACCCTCATCTGCCCGTGCCACCAGTCCGAGTTCGACGTCCTCGACGGCGCCCGACCGATCTCCGGTCCCGCGGCGCGGGCGCTACCGCAGCTCCCGATCCGGCTCGAGGAGGACGGCACGTTCGTCGCCCTCGGGGACTTTCCGGAGCCGGTCGGCCCCGCGTTCTGGAACATGACGTCGTGATCGATCGCTTGCGCCGCCGCCCGACGCCCGGCGAACCGGCCCCGCCCGCAGGCGGTCCCCACCCGCCGACGGCACTCGAGCGGATGGCCCTGTGGATCGATTCGCGGACCGGTCTCGCGGGGGTCACCCGGAGCGCCCTCCGCAAGGTGTTCCCCGACCACTGGTCGTTCCTCCTCGGCGAGGTCGCCCTGTTCTGCTTCGTCATCCTCCTCGCCACCGGCACGTTCCTGACGTTCTTCTACGTCGCGAGCGCGGAGCCGGTCACGTACGACGGCTCGTACCTGCCGCTCCAGGGCGCGGAGGTCTCCGCCGCGTTCGATTCGGTCATGAGCCTGAGCTTCGAGGTCCGGGCGGGCCTGCTCATGCGCCAGATTCACCACTGGACGGCGCTCGTGTTCGTGGCCGTCGTGATCCTCCACCTGTGCCGGGTGTTCTTCACCGGTGCGTTCCGGCGGCCACGTGAACTGAACTGGCTGATCGGGTTCACGCTCCTCGTGCTCGTCCTCCTCGAAGGACTCACCGGCTACTCGCTGCCGGACGATCTCCTCTCGGGAACCGGCGCCCGGATCGCCTACTCGACAGCGCTGTCGATTCCGTTCATCGGGCCGTGGGTAGCCTCCCTCATCTTCGGCGGCGAGTTCCCGACGATCGCGCTGATCGGCCGCTTCTACGTCATCCACATCCTGCTCATACCCGGCCTGCTCATCGGGCTGATCGTCGTGCACCTCGCCCTGCTCGTGCTCCACAAGCACACCCAGTGGCGGGGCGGGCCGGCCCGCGAGACGAACGTCGTGGGGCACTACTTCTGGCCAAGGCAGGTGTTCCTCTCGACGGGCCTGTTCTTCCTGACGGCGGCGTGGGTGTCGCTCCTCGGCGGCCTCTTCCAGATCAATCCGATCTGGGCGTACGGCCCGTTCGACGCGGCGGTCGTCGCGTCGCCGGCCCAGCCGGACTGGTACCTCGGCTGGCTCGACGGTGCGCTCCGGATCTGGCCGGCGTTCGAGCCGACCATCCTGGGGGTGACGATCCCGGGCTCGTTCATCCCCGGAATCGTCGTGCCCGGGATCCTCTTCACGATCGTCGCCCTGTGGCCGTTCATCGAGGCTCGCCTGACGGGCGACGGCCGCGAGCATCACCTGCTCGACCAGATCTGGGAGCACCCGCTGCGGACGGCCGCCGGGGTGGCGATTCTCACGATCTTCGGGGTGCTCACCCTGGCCGGCGGAAACGACATCCTCGCCTACTACTTCTCGACCGAGCTCGAGGCGCTGACGATCCTGTTCCGCGTGCTCGTGCTCGTCCTGCCTGTCGTCGCCTGGGTGACGACGTATCGCCTCTGCGAGGCGCGACGGGCGCGGGAGGCCGGGACGTCGAGGCCGGGATCGCCGAAGGGCGGCGTTGCCCTGCGGCGGACGGCGAACGGCGGGTTCGAAGAGGTCGAGCCGTGATGGGTCCGAGGGGTCCGAGGGGCCCGAGACTCGCGGCCGGCGTCGGGTTGCTCTCCCTGGCCGCGGCCGCCTGCCTGCCCGCGCCGGCGACGACGGAGGCGCGCGACATCGCATCGCTGTACACGATCTTCCTCGCGGTGGCGGCGGTCGTGGCGGCCATCGTCCTCGGGCTGGCGACCTGGTCCGTGATCCGCTACCGCGCCGGGCGGTCCGATGCCCTCCCGGAGCAGGTCCATGGCAACACCAGGCTCGAGGTCCTCTGGACGGTCGTGCCGGCCGTGACGATCGCGGTCCTGTTCGGGTTCACGCTCGTGACGCTGGCGCGGGTTGACACGGTCGAACCGGTCGAGCCCGAGCGGGGCGCCGAGATCGAGGTCACCGCCTTCCGCTGGGGCTGGACGTTCACGTACCCGGCCGAGGGGATCACCGTCAGCGGTTTCCAGGAGCCCGGGCCGGAGGTCGTCGTCCCGGTCGGGGAGCCGATCACGGTGCGCCTGAACTCGGCCGATGTCGTCCACTCATTCTACGTTCCCCGGTTCCTGTTCAAGCGCGACGTCGTCCCGGGCCGAGAGAACGTCTTCCAGTTCACGGTCGAGGAGGCCGGGTCGTATGGCGGCCAGTGCGCCGAGTTCTGCGGCCTGTACCACGCCCGGATGCCGTTCACCGTGACGGCCGTCGCGCGGGCCGACTACGAGGCCTGGCTCGCGGCGCAGCCGTGATCTGGCTCACGACGACCGACCACAAGCGGATCGGGATCCTCTACCTCGTCAGTGCCTTCGCATTCTTCCTGCTCGGGGGCGTCATCGCACTGCTCATGCGGACGGAGCTGGCCGCCCCCGGCCTCCAGGTGACCGACGAGCACGGCTACAACCAGATGTTCACGATGCACGGCACGATCATGATGCTGCTGTTCGCGACGCCGACCAGCGCGGCGCTCGCGAACTTTCTCGTGCCGCTCCAGGTCGGGACGGCGGACATGGTCTTCCCGCGTCTCAACGCGCTGTCGTTCTGGCTGTTCCTGTTCGGCGGTGTGATCGTGCTGTCCGGCTACGCGGCCGCCGGTGGCCCGGCGGACGTCGGCTGGACCGGCTATCCACCGAACTCCGAGCTCGCGTACTCGACGACGACCGGCACGGACCTGTGGATCATCGGCCTCGCGCTGACCGGCGTCGCGAGCATCCTCGGCGCGCTCAACTTCACGATCACGATCTACACGCGCCGGGCGCCCGGGATGTCGATGCTCCGCCTGCCGATCTTCACGTGGACGGTCCTCGTCACCGCGATCCTCATCCTGTTCTCGTTCCCGGCCCTCACCGCTGCGCTCGCGATGCTCCTGCTCGACCGCCGGTTCGGAGCCTCGTTCTTCCTTCCATCCGAGGGCGGAGACGCGATCCTCTGGCAGCACCTCTTCTGGTTCTTCGGCCACCCCGAGGTCTACATCGTCATCCTGCCGTTCTTCGGGATTCTGTCCGAGGTCATCCCGGTCTTCGCCCGCAAGCCGCTGTTCGGCTACCGGGCGTTCGTCCTCGCGACGATCCTCATCGGCGTCTACTCGTTCACCGTGTGGGCCCACCACATGTTCACGACCGGCGCGGTGGCGAACCCGTTCTTCAGCATCATGACGTTCATCATCGCCGTGCCGACCGGGATCAAGTTCTTCAACTGGATCGCGACGATGTGGCGCGGACGGCTCACGTTCCCGACCCCGATGCTGTGGTGCCTCGGGTTCCTCTACCTGTTCCTGTTCGGGGGGATCACCGGGATCATCCTCGGCTCGCCGCCGCTCGATTACGCCTTCCACGATACGTACTTCGTCGTCGCCCACTTTCACAACGTGCTCGTGAGCGGCACGGTCTTCGCGCTGTTCGCCGGGCTCTACTTCTGGTTCCCGAAGATGACCGGCCGGCGCCTGTCCGAGGGCCTCGGCCGGATCCATTTCTGGACATGGGTCGTGGGCTTCACGCTCACGTTCCTGCCGCAGTACCAGCTCGGGGCGAGCGGGATGCCGCGGCGCTATGCCGATTACCCGGCGAGCGCCGGCTGGACGGAGCTGAACCAGCTGTCGACGGCCGGCAGCCTGCTGCTGGGAGTCGGCGTTCTCGTGTTCCTCGCCGCCGTCGTTCTGGCGTTGCGGCGGCCGGCGGACCAGCCGCCCGACCCGTGGGGCGCGAACTCGCTCGAGTGGTGGGCGGATTCGCCACCGCCCCACCACAACTTCCGGACGCTCCCGCCGATCCGCTCCGAGCGGCCGGTGTTCGACGCCCGGCAGGAGGGCGGGGTATGAGGCTCCTGCGGCGCCTCGTGTTCGACGACCCAGCGGAGACGCGGTTCTTCCTGTTCCTCGCGGCGTTCGCGCTGGTCATTGGGGCGATCTACTGGCTCGTCAGCCACGAGCCAGCCGGGTCCGTGCTGCTGCTCGCGTTCGGTGGGGCGACCGGGGTGATGGGGGTCGTCCTGCAGCGGACGGGGAGGCGCGGTGTCGACCGCCCGTTCCTCGACGAGACCGGTCGCTTGCCTTCGGAGACGCCGGCCCCGTTCGCGGTCGGGGCCGGGCTCTCGCTCATGGCCCTGACGCCGATCTTCGGGCCGGCGCCGCTCGTCGTCGGGCTGCTGCCGTTTGCCTGGGGCGCCTGGGCGTGGTTGGGCCGCGCGCGAGCGGAGCTGGATTCGCAAGCGGTCGAGGACGAGCGGGTGGGCTGAGCGCCGCGGATGCGCAATCGGGCCGCCGAAGAACGTTGCGCAAGCGAAATCCCTGCGAAGTCGTACTACGAAGTCGCAATACACCACGCCGCGGGAGGTCTCCTGGCGGACCCGCAGCGTTGACAGCGGCGGGGGTCGAGGTCGACCTCGACGCCCGCCGGGTCCGCATGGATGGCCGCCCGATCCGCACAAGCCGGAACGAGTGGCTGCTCCTCGAGCTCCTCCTCTCGTAAGCTGAGCGCGATGGACCACAGCGCGCACGCCGGCCACGACATGCCGGACGGCCACGCCGGCCACGACATGCCCGCCGGCTCCGCCGCCGCGCACGACAAGCACGCCGGCCACTCGGTCGCGATGTTCCGCGACAAGTTCTGGCTGAGCCTCCTGCTCACGCTGCCCGTCCTCTTCTGGAGCCACGACCTCCAGGAGTGGCTCGGTTACGAGGCGCCGATGTTCCCGGGTTCGGAGTACCTCGCGGCGATCCTCGGCACGGTCGTGTTCCTGTACGGCGGGCTCGTTTTCGTCCGCAGTGCGGCGGGCGAGTTGCGCGACCGGCAGCCCGGGATGATGACCCTCATTTCGTTGGCGATCGTCGTGGCGTTCGTCACGAGCTGGGCAGGGACGCTCGGCCTGTTCGAGATCGAGATCTGGTGGGAGCTCGCCACACTCATCACGATCATGTTGCTCGGCCACTGGCTCGAGATGCGCTCGATCGCCCAGGCGCGCGGGGCACTCGACGCCCTCGCCGCGCTGCTCCCCGACACGGCGGAACGGGTGACCGCCGATGCGACCGAGACAGTTTCGCTCACCGAGCTCAAGGTCGGCGATGTCGTGCTCGTGCGTCCGGGCGCGCGGGTGCCGGTCGATGGCACGGTCGTCGAGGGATCCGCCGACGTCGACGAGTCGATCATCACTGGCGAGTCCCGCCCCGTGACCAAGGCCCCGAGCGACCAGGTGATCGCCGGCAGCGTCGCGGCCGGCGGCAGCCTCCGTGTCCGCGTCGACGCCCTCGGGGAGGAGACGGCCCTGTCCGGGATCATGCGGCTCGTCGCTGCGGCCCAGGCGTCCGGGTCGCGGGCGCAGGCCCTCGCGGACCGCGCGGCCGCGATCCTGTTCTACGTCGCCCTCGGCGCCGGGATCGTCACCCTGGTCACGTGGTGGCTCCTCGGCGACCGCGAGGGGGCCCTCATCCGAACGGCGACCGTGCTCGTCATCGCCTGTCCCCACGCCCTCGGTCTCGCGATCCCCCTTGTCATCGCCATCAGCACGTCGCTGGGCGCCCGCAACGGCCTGCTCGTCAAGGATCGCCTCGCGCTCGAGCGGGCACGGGAGATCGATACCGTCATCTTCGACAAGACGGGCACGCTCACGAAGGGGGCACCCGTCCTCGCCGACGCGCGAGTCGCGTCGGGTGCCCGTGAGGACGAAGTGTTCGGGCACATCGCCGCCGCCGAAGCCGACTCCGAGCATCCGCTTGCCCGCGCGATCGTCGAAGGCGTTCGCCGGCACGGCCACGAACCGCGCACGGGAAGCGACTTCCGGGCCGAGCCGGGCGTTGGCGTGCGGGCTCGTGTAGAGGGCGTCGAGGTGGCGGTGGGTGGGCCGCGGATGCTCGAGGTCGACAGGCTCGAAGTTCCCCCGGAGCTGGCAGAGGCCGCGACGCGCTGGGCCGGGGAGGGCCGGATCGTCCTCTACGGCGCCCTCGACAGCCGGGTCGTGGCTGCAATCGCGCTCGAAGACGAGATTCGTCCGGAATCCGCGGAGGCCGTGGCCGAGCTCCACCGGCTCGGGATCCGCGTGGCGATGATTACCGGCGATAGCCAGGCCGTCGCGGACACCGTTGCGCGGCGCCTCGGGATCGACGAGGTGGCGGCCCAGGTCCTGCCGGCCGACAAGGCGGCGGCCGTCGCACGGTTCCAGGCGGGCGGCCGAAGAGTCGCGTTCGTTGGCGACGGCGTGAATGACGCGCCCGCGCTGGCCCAGGCTGACGTCGGCATCGCGATCGGCGCCGGCACGGACGTCGCCGTCGAGTCAGCGGGGATCGTGCTCGTGCGCTCCGATCCCCGCGATGTCGTCGGCGCGATCACTCTGTCGCGGGCCGCCTACCAGAAGATGATCCAGAACCTCGTCTGGGCGGCCGGCTACAACGTCGTCGCGATCCCCGTCGCGGCAGGCTTGCTCGTGCCGTGGGGCTTCGACCTGCCGATGGCCGTCGGCGCCGTAGCGATGAGTCTTTCGACGATCATCGTCGCGGCCAACGCCCAGCTACTTCGGCGGGTCCGCCTGCGGCCCGAGGATCGGCCGTCGTCCCCAATGCCGCAACCGGCGTGAGCATCTGGATCGGTCGCATCATCTGGCCGGACTCACCCAGGAGGAGAGCTTGAGCGGATCTCGCCCAGCCACAGTGATCGATCCCGTCTGCGGAATGACCGTCGATACCGCTCGCGCCGAGGCCGAGGGCCGGACGACGGAGTTCGAAGGACGCACATATGCCTTCTGCCGGGCGGGATGCCTTCGGGCTTTCCGCGAGGACCCCGCACCGCATGCCGCGAAGGCGCAGATGGCCCAGACCGCGCACGCACTTGTGCTGGCTGGTGCCCTGCCCGTCATCGACGAGGGCATGCGCCTCTGGTACGAGAGATGCTCGTGCTGCCTTTCGGAGGCCTTCCCGGAAGTGAAGGCCGCGCTCGACGCCGAACGAGCGGCCGCCGCTGTGCCGGCCGTGGATCCGGGGATTTGCGAGATCGCGGAAGCCCATGAGGAGGTCGGAGCCCGGTAGGAACCGCCCCGCGGGGTCGTGAGGCGCAGATACCAACACGATTGGTCAAAACGCCAGCGACGCGAGCAGAGCGGGCCCCGGCGCGGCCGATTCGTGCGTGGAGCCTCACCGGTGAGGTGTCCAGGAGGCCGCTGCGCGGCGTTACCACCAAGCCGATTGGTAAACGAGGCAAAACGCCACCACAAGAGACGAACGGCCCGGGGAGAGGGGACCCAGGGCCGTTCGTCGTTACGAAGGAACGCCCCGTCACCGGCGTTCCCACAGGTAGAAGCACTCTCCGACCGCCACGAGACTAGGCGCGGGGTCGTAGACGGCGTGCGCGCCCCACACAGCGGCGCGTTGCAGTCTTGTGGCGCGAGGAGCCTAGGGCCGCTCGATCCGGACGTCGTCGACGCCCGCCTCGACGAGGCTGTCGACGTCGCCGTCGGTCGCCTCGAAGACGATTCGGATCGTCTGGCCGGCCCACGGCGTCATCGCCACCCGGGCGGTCGCCCAGGCGGCCGCGTCGACCCCCGGCCCGCCCAGCTCCTGGAGCACGAGCGTCCGCGCCCCCGTCCCGTCCTCGATGTACGCGCGAAACGCGTCCGCCGTCGTCGACCCCAGCTGGTGGGCGAGGTAGTAGCGGAACTGCAGGGCGCCGACTTGCGCCGGCAGCGTGACCGGCGCCGAGCGGACCGTCGTGGTGCCTCCGTCGACGTCGCTCGCGCTCGCGGCGCCGTTGACCTTCCGGCCGGTCACGAGACCGGCTCTCCCGGACGTCGTCGTTCCCATCTGGGTCATCTTGCGGACCCGCGAGATCGCGTCGGGGTTGCCCCACTGCCAGACCCCGCCGGTCGCCGTGTCCGTGCCGTACGGGTTCACGACCCAGCCCCGGTTGATCTCCAGGTCGTCGTACAGCGCCCCGCAGTGGGTCTTGACCTTGCCGGTCCAGCGATACGGGCAGGCGCCCACGTCGATCACGAACAGGAGGGCGGTCCGGTTGCGCGCCGTCTGCGCGGCGATGCGCTCATCGGCCGGGTAGTGGTCCCCCCAGACGGTCGCCGTCTCGGGCGGGTAGAGCTCCCACGTGTACGAGAAGATGCGATGGACGCCGTACATCCAGTCGATCTGGTCGCCGTCGGTGATGTACAGGTCGCTCGACTGCTGCGCCTTGTACCCGTTCCGGCCGGCCTGGCCCTTGGCGAAGGCCACGATCGCGTTGTAGTCGTCGACCGACATGTCCGCCGGCCGGTTCGTCTTCGTGTAGCCGTACGGCCAGAGGACGAGCTGGCCGTTCGTGTGGAACGAGACGTGGCTCTTGATCTGCTGGCGCCCGTCGATCACCCGGCTGTTGACGAAGTCGCGCATCGCCCGGACCTCGGGCGCCGACCAGGCCGCCGGCCCGCGGTACGTGTTCGCGGACTTTGCGCCGGAGGATCCGCCGCAGCAGCCCCAGCGGTAGCCGTAATTCCGGTTGAGATCGGTCCCGACGTAGCTCGAGCCGGCATTCGGCTGGCGGTTCTTCCGCCAGGCCCGGTAGGGCCGGTGGCTGCCGGTCGTGGCCGTCAGGTCGAACTCGAAACCGTCCGGGTTGACGGCAAAGACGATGAAGGTCTCCCGCCCGTTGACGAGGGCCCTGACCCTGGGATCGGTCCCGTAGTCCACCGTGAGCACCCGGAGGAGGTAGAGCGCCTGCTCCACGGTCATGTGCTCCCGGGCATGGTGGAGGGCGTCGAACAGGATCTCCGGCTCGGGCTCGTCGATCGCGACGTTGTCGCTGATCTTGGCCGCCCAGATCTCCCGGCCCTGGTGGCTCTGGCCGATCGAGAAGACATCGACGATATCCGGGTAGGCCGCCTCCGCGGCGTGGATCTCGGCGACCATCTCCGGGAAGTTGTGGTAGCGCGAATCCTTGGCCGGGAAGTCCGGCGAAGCCGCCGCGACCGAGGCGGGGGCGAATCCGGCGAGGATGAGCGCCACGAGCCCGAAGGCCACGGCGACGCGAGGACGGGGCTGGCGGGGACGCGAATGCATGCTCGTCAGGGTCGGGGACCCGGGGTGCCGGCGCAACCCGCCGATAGAGCGGCCGGGTGCGGTACGAACGGCCCACGATGGGGTGGGTGAGGGGCGGTCCGGACCGCGGGCCCGGGGGGCCGGTGTTCCGCTCCGTGGTGCGTTTGGACACCTCCCCTGAACAGCGTGGCGCCGAATGGTCCATCCGGGGGATGCCTGATCCGGGCTGATGGGCGATACTCTCGCCGGGTCCGCAGAGAAGGCTCGACAACTCCAAACGCCGCCCCCAGGCAGGCCTCGTCGAGACCCCGCATGGGTCCGTCAAACCGGTCGAACCGGCCGAACCCGTCCTCCCGTCTGCTCTTGGACCCCTTCGACGTCCGCTCACGACGTCGCCCCCGCCGCCTGCCGAAGGCCCCCAGACTCCTGCCCCGGCGTGCCGCGCACGCCGTCGACAGAGAGGAGGCAAGAACCTTGATCGTTGAGACACAGCGCACTCGGATCTACCGGATGGCCGGCGCGGCCTTCCTCGGCGCCGCCCTCGTCACCGCGCTCGTGGTGCCGGGTGTCGTGGCCGTCTCCCGGCCCAGCCCTGCCCTGATCCAGACCCAGCTGGCGGCCACCTCCTACCCGTGGGCCCCCTGGCTGACCGACGAGGCGTTCTACCTCAAGCTGGTCAACTGCACCCGGACCGGCGGGTGGGTCCAGAAGACCGGGCGCTGCACCGCCTATGGCAGCGGCAGGTACAGCCGCTACGTCAAGCCGCTCGTCCGGAGCGGCTACATCTCCGACCTGGCCACCCGGCCCTACGCCAAGGTCCTCGCGGTCAGGAACCGCTGCGGCCACAACTACGACGGCAGCCTGACGACCCGCCTCGCCCGGGCCGGCTTCCGCGGCTCGGCGTGGGGTGAGAACCTCGCCTGCCACTCGGCCCTGAGCACGCGGGCCATGGTCATCTGGGCCCACCGTGTCTTCCAGGGGGAGAAGTCGTACAACGGCGGCCACTGGAAGAACATCAAGAACCCCCGGTACACGCAGATCGGGATCGGGGTCTGGAAGTACGGCAGCCGGGTCCGCCTGGTTACCGACTTCTACCGCCCGTAAGCCCCGTCCTCTCTCGCGTCGCCTCGCCGGTGCGCCGGTTCGCCGGTTCATGTTCGAGCCGTATGACCGGCCTTCCCCGGCCGTGTTGACTCCCAGTCAACAGATCGGGGTCCAATAGCGGCGCTGGGGTCTCTGCGGCCCTCCAGGCGGCCGATTGTTGTCCCAGGGACACGAAACCGGTTGTTTCGACCCCTGGCAGGGCGTCAAGCGCGGGCTTCGGGCCTGATTCGCTGACTGGGAGTCAACAGAGGGGACCGGATCGTGAGGTGCCGCGCCCCGGGGACGCGGCCTTCACCCACTTGCACCTCGAGATCCAGCCCGGCCGCGATCACGACGATCGCCGACTCGGCCGTGTCGCAGCGATCAGAGGTCGCGATGACGTCCATCAGAGCGTTGCTGAGGAGCAAGTCCTCGACGAGCTCCGGCGCGACGCTGACGACCAGCACGTCGTCGGTCCGATAGACCACCTCGGCGAACTCGGTGCCGTCGATTCCCAGGTTCATTGCTCCGGATCCTGGGCAATCCAGCCTCGCAGGCAAGTAACAGTTAAGGGCCAGGTGCGACGATCGGCGTAGATTCGGAGTCCGTCCCAGCCCGGAGGTCCATCCCATGGCCGTCGCCTCGCCGCCCTTCACCGGCTTTCGGCCCGAAGCCATCCAGTTCCTCGCCGACCTGGCGGCGAACAACGACCGGGCCTGGTTCCAGCCGCGCAAGGCGGACTACGAGCGGCTGCTCAAGGAGCCCCTCGAGGCGTTCGTCGCCGCGGTGGGGGAGCGGCTCGAGGCCCGGGGAGTGCCGATCCTCGCCGATCCTGCCAGGTCGCCGTTCCGGATCTACCGCGACGTCCGCTTCTCGAAGGACAAGTCGCCGTACAAGACGAACGTGGGCGCGGGCTTCCCGTGGATCGAGGATGGTCCCGCGCCGGGCCGCGGCGAGGGCCGGCGCGCGGCCGGCGGGTACTTCCACTTCCAACCGGGCGAGATGTTCCTCGGCGGCGGGATGTATCACGCGGAGAAGCCGCTGATCGACGCCTGGCGTCGGGCGGTCGTGGACCGCAACCACGAGCTCCACGCCGCGATCGACGACCCGGGCTTCAGGACGTTCTTCGGACCCGTCAACGGCCACGAGCAGCTCCGCCGGGTCCCGCCCGGCTTCCCGGCCGACCATCCGGACGCGGAGCTGCTCCGGTACAAGGACGTTGTCTTCGGGCGGCAGCTGTCGGACAAGGAGGCGCTCTCTCCCGAGCTGCCGGACCTCGTCGCGGACGGCTTCACCGCGGCGGTCCCGGTCTTCCGGTTCCTCGCGAGGCTCACCGCCTGACCCCGCGGAGCAGCTGTTTCCACGCCCATTGGACGTGGTGTCGGGCGCCCGGCGATGGCGACCGCTGAAGCCGGCCTCGCGGGCCGAGCCAGGCCCGACCCGCGAGGTCGACGGACAGGAGTCAGGAGAGGACGACGAGATCGGTCGAGACCGGCACCGGATTGGCGAGGATGTCCCGGACCGGCGACGTGTCCTGGACGTACTGGCACAGCTCCTCGAGCTGCGCCGCAGTCGCGTTCGGTGACCGGACCCAGCCCTTCGCCCGGATGGCGGAGAAGCCGGCCCGTGGGCCGCCGAGGCCGACGAAGCGGTGGAGGTCGATGTCGCCCTCCACTTCGTAGCGGAGCTCGCTGATGTCGATGCCGCGAGCGGCCGCGTTGTACACGAGCCCGACCGAGTAGC
Source organism: uncultured Anaerolineaceae bacterium (assembly GCA_964626755.1). Classification (GTDB taxonomy): domain Bacteria; phylum Chloroflexota; class Limnocylindria; order Limnocylindrales; family CSP1-4; genus JACDAV01. Next base: position 37,474 of record CAZVGO010000038.1, read on the forward strand.
AGAACGCGAGCGCCTGGAGACACAGCTCCACCGCGTTCGGGCCGGCGTTCGTGCCGAGCAGCACGGGCGGCTCGTCGCCGATCAGCTCGAACGCCTTCGGGCGCTCGGTCGAGGTCGCACCGGCGTGCTCGAACTCCTTGATCTCGCCGCGGCTGCGGCCGCCTGTGTCCCACGTGCTCCGGGCTCGAAACGTGAGCTCCCCGATCTTTCCGTCGTTCTGAATGGCGCCGATCGTGGCGACCAGCCGGTCGACGTCGACTCCGTTCCGCATCGTGATCGTGGCCATCGCACTACCTCCTGCCGGCGGGCCGGCGCTGTAAGGGTTGTGCTGGTCTCCGACGGACCCGGCGAGGAAGTTATTCCCGGGTCCGAATCGGGAATAATCACGGCCAGCGCGACGTCATGACCTGAAATGCGTGCGAACCGGAGGTTGGTGGCGGAAGAGTGGTGGAGACGAGGCGACGCGAGTCGGCGATCCCTTCCGGCCGCCCGGCCTTCGCCGACGTCGCCCGGGAGCACCTCGACCGGCTCTATGGCTTCTGCGTCCACCTCTCGGGCGACCGGACCGACGCCGAGGACCTCCTCCAGGAAACGCTCCTGCGGGGGATGGGTGCCTATGCGGAGCTTCGCGAGCCCGGGCGTGCGAAGGGCTGGCTCTTCGCGATCGCGACGAACGTCTGGCGGGACCAACTCCGGGGTCGAGGCCGCCGCGTCCAGACTGCTTCGCTCGACGCCATCGACGAGGACGACGATGACTTCTCTCTCTTCCAGACGATTGCGATCGAGGACCCCTTCCCGTACTCGGACGAGCTCCACCTCGACTTTCTCCGCCTTTTCCATGACGAGGACGTCCAGGCCGTCTTCGGCTCGATCAACCCGAACTTCCGACTGCCCCTCATCCTCACCGTCGTCCACGGCTTCTCCTGCAAGGAGGCTGCTGCCGTGCTCGACCTCCCGCTCGGGACGGTCCTCTCGCGACTCCACCGGGGCCGCAAGGAGCTCGAGCGCGGCATGTGGGACTACGCCGTGGCGAACGGCCTCGTGACGAAGGCGGACGAACCATGATCGATTGCCCCGAGGCTGTCCGGCGGATGTGGAGCTACCTCGAGCGGGCGCTCGAGTCGACGCCGCGCGAGGAGCTCGAGGCCCACCTCGACACCTGCACGCGGTGCTGCGGCGAGCTCGAATTCAACCGGCATCTCCGGGAGGTGGTCGCGGCCCGGGAGGGCGCCCCTCCGATCCCGGCCGACCTCCAGGCGCGGATCGACGGGCTCCTGTCCGGGGCTGCGGAGCGCGGGGCGGGCCGGACCGGGGACACAGAGGCGCCGGCATGAGCGAGGTGAAGATCCACCTCGAGGGCACCGACCTCCTGTCCCAGGGCGAGATTCGGTCCGCCGTCCGGGGCATCTACGGGACGGTCCGTCCGACCGACCGGCGGGTCGCCGAGCGCTTCTACTCGCCGGACGAGCTGGCCGGCCTGCCAGAGGAGACGATCCGGATCGCCCTCGGGGTCGGAAACCCGGTCCGGCATGCCGAGCTTCGCACGGGCGACGACGTCGTCGACCTCGGCTCGGGCGGCGGGATCGATTGCCTCCTCGCAGGTCGTGCGGTGGGACCGACGGGCTCGGTCGTCGGGGTTGACTTCCTGCCCGACATGGTGGCCCGGGCCGGGCAGGCAGCCACCGAGGCGGGCCTTCCGAACGTCCGGTTCGTCGAGGGCGAGATCGAGGCGTTGCCGCTCCCCGACGAGTCGGCCGACGTCGTCATCAGCAATGGCGTCGTCAACCTCTCACCACGGAAGGTGCGGGCCCTCGCCGAGGCATTCCGGGTCCTCCGGCCGGGTGGTCGGCTCGCGATCGTCGACCTGGTCCTCGAGCACGATCTGCCGCCCGAGATCCAGACCCATCCCGCGGCATGGGCGGGCTGCCTGTCCGGCGCGTTGTCCGAGGTCGCGCTCTACAAGGGGCTCCGGCGGGCCGGGTTCCGGGACGTCTCGCTCGAGCCGCTCGGGGGATTCGGGATCGCCGAGTGCGCCCTCTACCCGCTGTTCGGCGAGCCGCTCCTGGACCTCCTGCGACGGCTCGTCGCGCCGGAACGCCACGACCGGATCGCGGCAAGTGTGCTCGTCCGTGCCCGCAAGCCGCGACCGGGGGACGTGCTGCCCGGCCGGGCCGCACCGACGTCATAGGTCAAGCGGCGCCGTCCGAGGCCGCGGGAACGTCGAGCCCGAGGTGGTGGGCCAGGGCGGCGCGGACCTCGCGCCGGATCGCGGGATCGGTGACGTATTGCACGTCGCCTCCCACGGCGAAGGCGGACACCCGCCGAAGGTCGAGCGTCCGGACCTGGTGGACGAGGATCAGTCCATCCTTCGTCTGACCTGCATGCCCGGCGGGGATGGCGATCTCAGCCGGGTACTTGGCCCCACGGGTCGTGATCGGGCAGACCGTCGCCATTCCGGAGCGATGAAACGGCTCGTACGACACCACAACGGCCCGGCGCCGACCCTCCTGCTCGTGTCCGAGGACCGGATCGAAGTCGACGATCACCACGGCCCAGCGCAGGCGGGTCGGGGTTACGCCGGCCACGTCTCCGCGTCTTCAAGCTGTCCGGCGATGGCATCCACCTCCGCGCGGAACGCCACATCAGCCGAAGCCGCCGACCACAGCTCTCCCTCGTGCTGCTCGGAGACCTCCCGATAGAGGTGGTCGACCGCGAGGTCGACGACGGCATCCTGCGAGCGCGCGATGCCATAGCGGCCCGCGAGCTCACGTACCCGCTCGAGGGTCCGCTCGCTCAACTTGTAGGTGCGCTTGGCGCGGAGTGCCATGGCCCGAATTGTGAACGTGTCAGCGTGACGTGTCAAGATGACGTGTTCGTACGGCCAAGCCCCGAATCTGCAGCCTCTCGACGAGATCGGGAGGCGCTTCCCGGGGCCAGGTTCGGGCGGTCGTGCCGCTGAACGACTCGGACATCGTCTGAGGCGTGCGCGTCGCGCACCAATTCAGACGCCGTGTGCCTGGCGCGCACATAACCGACACGGATGCCCCGAATGAAGCCGACGATGTGCGTCACGGGCACGAATCCGTCACGCGGGCATCGTTCGCCGCCCGCTCCTACGGTATTGCGCGCACGAGGCGCACACTTCCGACCGCGACCAGGCTGCCCGGGGTCGGCCGTGCTCGTTATGTGCCTCCCGCGCACGTCCAACCAGTCCTACGCGGGCTGCTCCACCGCGCCGAGTGCCGGGTCAGGCCCGTACGAGCGGCGGCGCGTTCTTGTAGCCCGCGGGGAGTGGCGTGCCGGTCGAGGGCGACTCGACCTCGACGATGTCGGCACGGAGCGGCCCGAGGATGCCGAGGAGATCCTGCTGCTCCTTCTCCGGGACCTTGAACTGGCTCAGGGTCGCGACGAGGTCGGCCACGAGAGCGTCGAATTCGCCCGCGGTGACACCCATCCCGTCGTGCGTCTCGCGCATGTCGCGGCCCGTGTAGCTGACCGGCCCGCCGGTCGCCGCGGACACCTGCTCGACGAGCATCGCCTTGAGCCGGGGAATGTCGGTTCGCGCGAACTTGCCGTTGATGCGACCGTCGGATGCGCACCTAGCCACAAAGTCGTCGACGACGGCATCAACGGCCGCCTTGCCTCCGAGCCGGTCGTACAAGGATCGGGGCCCCATGGGGCCCTCCCATCGTGAGCGGCGGACGAGACTTGTCCGATCCTGACTCTACGCCTCGCATGGAGGCGGTTCAACCGGCCGAAAAAACCGAGGGACCGCGCTCAGCGTTTCTTCCGTCATCTCTGGGAGTTCGCAGTGGAGGTGGATGAGGGATGCCTGAGTCAAGTCTCTACGAAAGGCTCGGTGGCGCATTCGCCATCGCAGCCGTCATCGACCACTTCAGCGACGCGGTCGTGAAGAACGCGATCGTGGGTCAGCGATCGAAGAATCCGGCCCTCCGCGAGTGGCACACGAACAACCTGGGCAGACTGCCGGGCTTGAAGTTCATGCGAACCCTGTGGGTCTGCAACGTTGCAGGAGGACCGTTCCAATACACGCCCACGGTCCCGGGGAGCACAGCGGTCGGCCTGGAAGAAGCCCACCGCGAGCTCCGGATCTCGCCCGAGGAGTTCGATGAGGTCGCGGCCGAACTCGGGCGCACGCTCGATTTCGTCAAGGTGCCGAAGCGGGAGACGGAAGAGGTGCTGGCCGCGTTTGCGGCACACAAGGACGAGGTGAACGAGGGGTTCCTGGCCGGGGCCAGAGCCGCGGGCTGACCGTCAGGTCGCGGCCTGCTCCAACGCCCGGCGAAGGTCCTTCATGAGGAGGATCAGCTGGAGCGGATCAGTGGGTGAGGGCTCGAACTCCGCGAGGTGCTCGTAGAAGGCCCGGGCACGTTCCGATTCGGCGTGGATGAGCAGCGCTCGGACTCCGATCAGGTCGGCCGCGGCAACGACACGGAGTAACGAGTCGCGCACGAGAGCGGCGCCCAGTCCGAGGCCCTGGACTCGCACGTCGACGCCGAGGCGGGTCAGGAGCACGACCGGGATCGGGTGGCGGCCGATGCCCTTCCGGAGGCGACCCGAGGCCTCTGCGGGTTCCACCGATCCAGCCGCGAGCGCGTAGTAGCCAAGGACGATCGGAGAGGCCGGCGTGGTCGTCACGTAAACGCGGCTCGTGCCCGCCGACTGCGCCTGCATCCCGAACCGCCGAAGCCAGGCGGTCTGCGCTCTGGAGCCGCAGTCGAAGGCCGTCGTGTCGTGCGCCGGGACCAGGGCAACGACTGGGGCGAAGTCGGCCACAGTCGCGCGAGGCTGCTAACGATCGAGGACGGACGGCTCCGTCAGCAAGGCCCGAAGTCGCGGGTTGTCCGCCACGGGCCGGTCGAGGAGCTCGACGAACTCGGTCCATTGCTCGGGGGGCAGCTCGAAGCGCGTCCGATCTGCAAGCACGTTCTCGGCGGCGGTCGTAGCGGCGTCGAGGACGAACTCCGAGAGCGTCGTGCCGCTGGCGCGGCTCGCCTGGTAGAGCAGCTCCCGCTCGCGCACGCTTGCGCGGAGGGCAACGCGTTCGGTCTTCTCCACGGTCTGGGTCCTGTACGTACGTTGTGGGTACACACCCTACTCCATCGCGCCGGGTCGGTCAAGCCCAGGGGCCCAGTGCCGGATCAGTCCGGGTCTTCGTCCTCGGGGTCGTCGGAGGGGTCGTCGTCGGGCTCGGGAGTCTCGTGCTCGTCCTCGTCCCGATCGTCGTCGGGCTCGGGGGTTTCGGACTCCTCGTCGTCCTCCGCCCCGTCCTCGTCCTCGGGATCGTCCCTCTCGGCCCCATCCTCGTCGCCCGGCTCGGGGGTTTCTGCCCCGTCCGCGTCGTCCTCGTCGCCGGTCTCTTGTGGACTCGGTTGAACTGGCGGCTGGACGACCGGAGCCGGATTGTCGTCGTCGGTGGCCTCAGCGCTCGGCGTGGGCTGCGCGGCCGGGGCCTGGTTGAGGCGGGCGACGCCGGCACCGGCGAGCGCGACGCTCGCTCCCAGGAGCGCAAGGAGCGCGGCAGCCGCGACGAGCGAGCGAAGCGACGCGGGGCGGACCAGCGGCCGAACGACAACGAACGGCCGCAGCGGGGCAACAGGCCGGAGGGCCCGATCGATCTCACCACGCAGCGCGCCCTGGACCCGTGCCGTCAGCTCCGGGCCGGCCGCGGGTGCGCCCGCGGCGTGGGACGACAGCCGATCCCAGACGGGCTCGAGGTCGGCACCGATGTCGTCGGTCGGAGTGGGACCCAGCCGCCGGGTCATGCGGCCACCTCGTCGCGCAGCGCGACCCGCAGGCGTTGGAGGCCGCGGCGCAGGTGGGACTTGCAGGTGGAGAGGGGCCGGCCGGTCGCGTCAGCGATTTCCTGGAGGGTGAGCTCGCCGAACAGGCGGAGCGCGACGACCTCGCGCTGCGCCTCGGACAGGGCGCCGATCGCCCGGCGCACGGCGGCACCACTCTCTTCGGACAGGACGGCCGCCAGCGGGCCGGGCTCGGTCGCGTCGGCGTGGTCGATAAGAGGGGAGAGGCGGGTCTCGCGCGAGCGGTCCGCCGCTCGCCGGATCGCCAGACGGGTCGCGATCGTCCGGAGCCAGGCTCCGATCGGGCCGTCTCCGCGGAAGGTCGCGATCGAGCGGTAGGCGGTCACGAACGTGTCCTGCGCGATGTCTTCGGCATCCTGTCGGTCGCCGAGAATCCGGTACGCAAGCCGGAAGACGGGATCGAGCTCGCCGTCGACCAGGCGCCGGAAGGCGTGGGGGTCGGCGGCGCGGATCGCGTCGATGAAGGGCTGGTCGTCCACAGAGTCACTTGGTACCGGTTCCTGTGTCGTTTGAGAAGCGGGCCGATGGGCCCAGCGGCGGGGGATGGATGGGGTGACCTGGGCGGGAACGCTGGGGAGGGGTGTGGATCGGGGCGGGCGGGCTGAGGGTCGGCACGGCCCACCCCGATCCTTGAAAGGCTTCAGGCGGGCCTAGTCGTCGTCCTCGGACTCGTCGTCGTCATCGTCCTCGTCGTCCTCGTCGTCCTCGTCGTCCTCGGACTCGTCGTCGTCGTCATCGTCCTCCGACTCGTCGTCCTCGTCGTCCTCGGACTCGTCCTCGTCGTCGTCGGCATCTTCGTCTTCGTCGTTCTCGTCGACGTCCTCATCGACGTCTTCGTCATCGACGTCCTCGGCCTCGTCCTGATCGTCGTCATCCTCTTCGGCGGACGGAGGGGCCTCGTCCAGGGCCTTCTCGAGCTCGTCGAGGGTGGCCTGGAGGTTGAGGATCAGGGAGCGAAGCTGTTGGATCAGTCCCACGATATCGAGATCCGCGACGGCGACGATCGCCGGGCGGGCGACGTCGGGCGTCCGCGCCAGCGCCGGCTGGAGCGTCATGCCCACCAGGCCGGAGATCGCGACGACCGTGAGAAGGATCGTTCGCGAGCGTCCGAGCCGGCTCTTTGTCAACATCCAGTACTCCTTCAGGCTACCGGGCGTGGGTCGTCCGGGGGTCTATCTGTCTGAGGGAGGTTGCGGCTCCGGGGACGCAGTCGAAGGGGGGTACATTCGGCTCGGAGTGGGCAGTACTGAGGTCGCGCGACGCGCCGAGGCGGCCCATGTCGGGCCGCCTCAGTCGAGATCGGCTGTGGGCCGTCAACGCGCGCTTCGGCACGGCCGTGACGCCCGACACGGAGTACTGGACCCGGCTCCCGGCGCGGCCGTAGCAGGGTCGACGGTCAGGCCGGGGCGGCGGGCGCGGCCGCATCGGCCGCCGGCGACGCCTCGTCTCCGGGCTTGAGGCCGGCCTTCGCGGCGAGGGCTCCAAGCCAGGCAATCTCGGTCCGGGAGTCGGTCGGTGCGGCGCCGAGGCGCTCGGCCCGCCACGCGGCGTAGTACATGGCGCGCAGCTGGCGGGCGTATCGGCTCGCAGCCCGCAGCCGCTTGAGACCGGCGAGGCTGGTTGAGGCAACGAGAAGCTCGAGCTGACGGCGCAGTGAGACCGACGGGAACTTCGGCGCCCGATCCGAGACCCAGTCGAGCACCCTCAGCTCGAACGCGACCGCAGCCAGCGTCCCGAAGACGACGGCGAGGATCGGCACGAGGCCGTTCGCCAGGAGCAGTTGTGGGATGGCGATCCAGGGCGGTGACTCGGCGCGCCCGAGCGCCTCGAGCAGGCTGAGGAAGTCGCCCGCGAAGTAGTTGAAGATCATGTGCTGGAGGGTCACGGCGACGAGGACCAGGGCAGCGATCGCGTACGCCCACCGCCGAGGGCGGAAGAAGAACGCCACCCCAAGGCCGAGCCCGGTAAGGGCCGTCCACAGGCCATGGTTGAGGATGGAGAAGTTGCCGAGATCCGACAGGGTCGGGAACAGGAGGCTCCAGGGCAGCACCTCGGTCCATCCGTCGCCACTCAGGATCTCGCCGGCGAGCCCATCCTCGTAGAACGCAAACCCTGCTCCCACCGCGAAGCCGACGAGGAGGCCGTCGGTGATCGCGGGCTGGCGGTTGTTGCCCCTGGACGCGAAGTACAGGAAGAGCCCGACCGGCAGCAGCTTGACCACTTCCTCGACGGGGGGCACCCAGAGGACCAGCACGAGACTGCCCTCGCCGACGCCGAGCGCGACGGCAAGCGGCCACTCGAGCAAGAGCGCGAGAGCCATCGCCGGTAGTGCTCCCACGAGGAAGGCAATGCCGAGCGTCCCCAGCGAGACGGTCCGCGTCGCCGCGGTTGCCAGCAGCAACAGGACCATGACCCAGAGCTGCTGGAGGAACCCGCGGAGCAGGTCCCCCAGTCCGATCTCGAGGAACATCGGCAGCTGGAGAGCCAGGGAGATCAACGCGATGGCGACGCCGGCGATCGTGACGAGCCTGGCGCGCTCCGGAGTCCACCACCCGGCCAGCGGGTATTGGCGCGCCGCCGGAGCCGTCACCGCTCGCCTCCGATCCGGGAGCCAGTCGGGGCGCCAGTGTTGAAGTAGTTGAGCGTGCCCTGGGGCATTTGGCCGGGTAGAGACTGCGTAGGCCCACGCCCGAAGCCCCCGGCCGGCACGCGCGGCTGGGAGCCCGTCCCACCTCCGGCATTCTGGTAACCCTGGTTGAAGGCACCGCCAGCGTCGTGGACGATGTCTACGGTCGCTCCGGCCACGGTGCCGGCGACGTCAACTGCGGCTCCTGCCGCGGTTCCGGCGACGTTAACTGCGGTTCCCGCCACCGTTCCCGCGACGCCTGCCGCGCCCGTCACCGCGTCCGACGCTGTGCCGATCGGGTCTCGAATGACCTGTGCTGCAGCTGCGCCCACCGTGGCCGCTCCGACTCCGACCACGCCGGTCCCGAAGGGCAGGAAATCCTGGACGCCGTCGTAGGCGTTGTTGAGCCAGTTGCAGATCCCGCAATCGGCGCCGCCGACCGCGCTCGCCAGCCAGGCAAGGACTACGTCGAGCTCGTTCATCCCGGGGGCACTCCGGCTGCACGCACTCACCAGACGGGGAAGGGTCTCGCTCGAGGCAGTATGCGGGCGCACCCGGCGCTGTCAACGCAAACCAGTCGCCATCCGCCAACGCGTCTCGATCCCGACGCCCTATCCTGGCTCTGGGCCCTCGACGTTGAAGACGGGCTGGCCGCCGCCGATGCGAATTACGACGGCCTCTGCCGGCTCGTCCGGAGACGTTCCTTCCCGATGGACTATTCCGCGGGGAACAAGGGCGAAGTCTCCGGCTCCGCCGTTGAGTCGCTCGCGCCCATTGGGGCCGAACTCCACCTCGATTGAGCCTTTGACGACGTAGATGTAGGTATCGGTATCGCCATGGTGGTGCCAGCTGCTTCTGACGCCAGGCTCGGTCCGGACGAGTCCGACCCATCGGTCCTCACCAGCGAACGCCTGTTCGCGAACCATTCCTGGTGTCTGTGGTCCAGACGCCAGCGGTCGTTGGTCTCGATGCACCACCTGCGGTCGAACGGAGGCCAATTCGGACCTTCCTTCCTGCGTCAAGCGTCGCTCTCGATGGTGAACGCGGGAGGAGATGAGCACTCGGCGGCGGCTCAGTCCGCCGGGTTGGTCCCGGTGGCCGCGCTGCGCCCCTGGCGAATGACAAGGACGACTTTTCCGTCCTCCGGGCGGGCGTCGATGATCGACTCGTCCATCGCCGCCGCGACGTCGGGCGCGAGGTAGACGGGAAGGCCGGCGCCATCGACGACGCGATCGCTCGGTTCGGGCGTCGATACGAACGTCAGGCCGACCCGTGACCCTTTGCTGACGAACCTGGCGCCCGCCTTGTCGTCGAAACCGCGTTCGCGCCGGACGTGACGAAGGTGCTCGGTGGCCTTAGGGGTGAGCTGGAGCATGGCGCCTCCTTCGAGCTAGGGGTGACAAAATGGTAGCCCAGCGGCAAGTTACTTGCACACGGCCCGCCCAGCCTCGGACCGCCGGCCGAGAAGCCAACGCAAGATCGGTGAAGCACGTGTGAGCGCTTCCGCGGTTACGGGTGAAGAGGCGAGACGGCTACCCTACGACAATAGATGTTGTCCAGTCATCAAGACCGAAGGCTGGCCGCTGCGGCGCTAGGCGTGGACGGCCGGAGGGAGGGTGGGGCGTGACGGCCAGCGGCTATAGTCCGCCCATGGCAACGGCCCGAGCGCAATCGGCGATCCCGCAGGATATCTACGACTCGCTCGAACAGCTCATCTTCGGCGCGATCGGCCTCACGAGCTTCGCCCTCTCCCAGTCGTCGGCCACCGACCTTACGCTGCCGCAGTGGCGGGCACTCGTGGTGATCGGCCGGTCGGAGAGCATGCGAGTCGGTGAGATCGCGGCGCGTATCGGGCTGTCCCTGCCGTCGACCAGTCGGCTGATCGGCCGCCTGGAACGCCGGGGATACGTATCGACCGAACGCGACGAGACCGATCGGCGAGCGACCCGCGTTCGAATGACGGCCACAGGCCACCAGGTCCGAGACACCGTGATCGCTCGGCGCCGCCAGCTGATCGACGCTGCGCTCGTGGCTTATGCCGATCGACTTCCAAAGGACTTGTCTCACGGCCTCGCGACACTCGCCAAGGCCTTCGACCACTACGAGTGAAGCTGGGGCCGCGGAGCGATCCGCGGCCCAGCTTCGTCTTCGCGATTACCGCGCCGACGGAGTCGGCGAGGCGGCTCCCCGCTTGAGGCTCTCGAATCGGGCCTCGACCTCGGCCTCCTCCTCGTCGGACTCGATTGCCGCGAACTCCTCCTCGAGCGACGAGGATGCGACCTCCTCCATGCCGCGGGTCATCGCCTCCTCGCGGCGGATCCGGTCCTCGAAGCGGTTCAGCTCGCTGGTGGGATCCATGACCGAGACCTCGCGGACGGCCTCCTGGACCTGCCGCTGGGCCCTGGCCATCTTCGCCCGGCCGACGAGCTCGTCGCGCTTGGTGACGAGATCCTCGCGCTTCGTCCGGAGCTTGTTGAGGCCGTCCTTGAGCTTGTTCGTCAGCTCGGTCTGCTGAGCGATCTGCGTCTCGAACGTCTTGATCTGGTTCTCGAAGCTGATCTGACGCCGGATGGCGATCTTCGCGAGCTCCTCGAACCGGGCCGCATCGGCCGCGTTGCCCTGGCTGCGGGCCTCGTCAGCCTTCCGAGCGGCGGCGGTCGCCTTCTCGCCCCATTCGACGGCGGCCTGGCGCGCCTCGCGCAGGTCGTCTTCGAGAAGGCGGAGGTTGCCGACGGTCAGGGCGACCGCCTCTTCGGCCTCGGCGATGTTGTTGGTGAAGTCCCGGACGAGCTGGTCGAGCATCTTCTCGGGGTCTTCCGCGCTGTCGATCATCGCGTTGACGTTCGCTCGCACCAGTTGTCCGATACGTCCCATGATCGTTGTCTGTGCCACGGTGTCTCCTCCTGAACTGACCTGATTATTGCCTTGTCCTTACCACTTGCCGCCGCGAGATCGGCCACCGCCTCCTCCACCGAAGCTGCCGCCGAGGCTTCGTCCTCCGCCGCCGCCTCCGCGTCCTCCGCCGAAGCCGCCTCCTCCCCCGAATCCACCGCCGCCGAAGCCTCCGCCTCCGCGCCGGCCTCCGCCGGACAGGATCGATCCGATGATGCTCCCGATGATCGCACCGGTCATGTCGCTGCCCCAACCGGATCCGGTTCGGTAGGGCCGGCCGTCGATGACCACCGAACCGCCCCGACTCTCCGCCCGGGAGAAGTCCTCGGCCGCGAGGCGGTACGCGTCGTCGGCCAGCTGCGACGCGCGGAGTGCCTGCCCGGCGGCCCCCGACGGATCCGCCTCGAGCAGCGAGTGCGCGGCGTCGCGGCTTCGCTCGGCCTCCGCAAGGCGAGTCCGCGCGGCCCGGCCGACGGCCGCCCGATGGGCGCTGACGAAGTCCGTCGCGCGACTGAGGCTGATCTCGGCCGCCCGCAACGTCGCATCGGCCGACGCGCGCTCCTTCGCCTGCCGCTCCTCGCCCGCGCGGACCTCGGCGATCACCCGATCGGCTTCGCCCTCTGCCTGCTTCGCGAGCTGGTACGCGGCCACCAGGTCCCGGTCCGGGCTGGCCGCAAGCGCCTCGGCTTCCCCGAGCCGGGCAAGCGCGGCAGCCGCGATGCCTGCCAGGGCCGGATCGGCGCCCCGCTCGGCGGCTTCCCGCGCGGCCGCGACGTCCGCTCGCGCCGTGGCGAGCTGGCCGTCGAGCTGCTGCGTTGCCGCGAGCAGCGCCTCGGCCCCACGATTGATCGCGTCGAGCAGCGCCGCCGCCTGCGCGACCGTGTCCTGGGAGGCCTGCGCGGCCCGCGCCGCGGCGGCCCGGTCGGCGCGGTCCAGCGCGACCCGCCCCTCGCTGATCGCCTTCGACGCGAGCGCGAGGCGCTTGCGGGCCTCGACGACGTTCCCGCTCAGCGGCCGGGCGGTGCCCGGCGACTGACGCTCGATCCCCGCCAGCGCCTCGGAGGCGACCGGCAGCCGCCCCTGGACCGAGGCGACCTTCGCGTCCTGCTCGGTGAGCACCTCGGGTGCCCGGCGCTCCATGTCGCGGAGCTGCCGGAACCGCTCGGTCTGCTCCGCGAGCATCGCCTGCGCCCGGCCGGTGCGCTCGACGATCTCGGTGAGCATCTTCTCGCGCTCGGCGGGATCCTCGGGTTCGGCGTCGTCGAGCCGCTGCCGGACGCGGAACGCGGCCTGGAGCTCCGCCTTGGCGGTTTCGAGCGCGGCGCGGAACGCCTCCACCGCGTCGGAGCCGAACTGGGCCTCGGCGAACCCGAGCTCCTGCTCGTTCTGGCGGATGAGCTCGTCGGTCTCGATGAGGAGGGCATTTGCGTCGCGCGCCAGCCGGCCGGTTCGCTTGTCGCGTTCCTCGACCTCGAGCTGCGCCCCGCGCCGGCCCCGCCACCACTGGTACAGGAGGATCCCGCCCGCGCTGAGGAGGGCGATGGCGAGCAGGGTGCTCAGGATGCCGCTGCCGCCGGTCGACGGCTGCGGTGCCGGTCCCGGGGCCGCGCCGACGACCTCGCCAAGCGTTTGCGCCGCGGCCGCGATCGCCCCGCCCCAGTCCTCGGCCCGCAGGCTGTTCTCCATCGCGATGCCGACCCGGTCGATCTGCGAGTCGCTCAGCGCGAGCGCATCGGCGACCCAGACCGCGTAGTTGCGGTCCTGGACCGCGAGCACGATCAGGGCATCGTTGCCACCGAGGCCGTTCGTGGCCGCGACCTCGTCGGCGTAGGCCGGAGCGCCGGTGTCACCGGTCGTTTCGACGATCAGCGCGAACACTTGGGCCTCGCCGGTCTCGAGGAGCTCGGTGATCGCGGCTTCGGCGGTCTGATGGTCCTCGTTGGACATCACGCCGGCGAGATCGGTGACCGGAGCTTCGAGCTGGGGCACGTCCTGCGCGGCAGCAAGCGCGGGCGCGCCGACGAGAGCGAGAGCGGCGAGCGCGACGAGGACGGCGCTCAGCCGGAGATGTCGAACCGACGCGCGTAGTGGGCCCATCGCCACCTACGGTAGATCGAAAGCGTTCCGCGTGCGTTGTGCCGTTCGGCACGTTCGTTGCAGACGTGCGGCCTGCGCCTCAGTTCGCGATCGACGCGTCTTCGAGGCCGAACCGCTCGAGGATCGCCAGGTACGTCCCGTCGCCGACCATCGCCTGGAAGGCAGCTTCCACGGCAGCGCGCAGCGCCGAATGATCCTTCGGGACGCCGATCCCGTTGCGGGTCGGCGGCAGCTCGGTCGCGAGCTCGAACTCGCTCGGCCGGTCGACGGCGATGAAGTCGCTGCCGATGTAGCCGTGGGCCGTGCCCTCGTCGAGGGCAGCGATCGCGTCGGCGTCGTCGTCGAACTGGCGGAGGTCGACGTCCGGGCGTCCGGCCGCGGCACAGTCACGGTTGATGCCGGCGCCGCTGTGGTCGCCCTGGCCGACGACGAGGTCCACGTGCGTCGAGCCGGTCTGGACGGCGAGGACCCGCCCGCAGAGGTCGGTCAGGACGCGGATGCCCGCGGGATTGCCGGCCTGGACGACGACGTGCTGGCTGCCCTGGGTGTACGGGAGCATGTCGATCCGCTCGAGCCGGGTCTGCGTGATGTGCTGGGACGAGATGCTGATGTCGCAGAGGCCGGTCGCGACGGCGTCGATGAGCTCCTCGAACGGGGTCTCCCGGATCTGCGGTTCCAGGTTGAGGCGCCGGGCGATCTCCACGGCGATCTCGATGTTGACGCCGGCCGGCTCGCCGTTCGTGTCCCGGAAGCCCATCCGACCGGGCCGCAGGTTGGCGCAGTAGGTGAATCGGCCCCCGGTGACGAGCTCGGCATCGAGGGCCGCGGGCGCGGCCGTGGCCGCGGCCGGGGTGGCCGAGGCCAATAGAGTCGCTTCCGCGGTCGGCGTCGGGGTAGGGGAGGGATTGGGCGCGGTTCCGCCGCAGCCGCCAGCGAGGAGCGCCAGCAGCAGGACGGCGGAACGCGAATGCCCTCGGAGGCGCATCAGTCGTCGAGGACGAACGTCACCATGAGGTTGACCTGGTACTGGGTGACCTTGTCGTCCTTGATGTCGACCCGTTGCTCCTTGACCCAGGCGCTCCGGACGTTCCGCAGCGTCTTCGTCGCCCGATTGATCCCCTGGGTGATCGCGTCGTCGAAGCTCTTCGGCGAGGTGGAGCTGATCTCGGTCACTCGTGCGACAGCCATCGGTGGTCCTCCCTTTGTTCGCGGCATCGGTAAGCGGTGCCGATACGCTACCAGCGGAAGCGGGTCTGGTGGAACGGGTGACGGGGCGGGTAAGCAACTACCGACGGCGGGATCGCGTCTGGGCGGCATCGGCGGCGGTCAAACCGTCGAACCCACCCAGGAGCCTGCCATGGACTCGACGACCATCACCCTCACCCTCCCGAGCGCCCGAACTCGGTCCCTCCTCACCGGCCTGGCCATCGGCGCCCTCGTAACCGCCGTGCTAGTTTCGGGCATGGCCCCCCGCTCAGCGCTCGCCGTCGATCCCGCCGCTCCGAAGGAGCACACGATCAGCGTCAGCGGCACCGGGCGCGTCCTGACGACCCCGGATGTCGCCGAGCTCCGCCTCGGCGTCGCCGTCACGAAGCCCACGGTCAAGGAAGCCCGGAACCTCGCGGCGACCCAGATGACCCGGGTGATCGCCGCCCTGAAGAAGCTCGGGATCGCCGACAAGGACCTCCAGACGACCGGGCTCTCCCTCCAGCCGCAGTACACGTATCCCTCGAACGGTGGCACGCCGCGCCTGACCGGCTACACGCTCTCGAACGCCGTGTCGGTGACTCTGCGGGACCTGGAGAAGCTGGGCTCTGCCATCGACGATGGGTTGGCCGCCGGCGCCACGACGTTGGACGGCGTGTACTTCCGGGTCGATGACTCGGCGGGGGCCGAGAAGCAGGCTCGGGAGGCCGCCATGGCGGCTGCCAAGGCCAAGGCGCAGACTCTCGCCGACGCAGCCGGTGTCACGATCACGGGCGTCGCGTCGATTTCTGAGATCGCGGCGCCGCTTCCCCAGCCGATGTACTACGAAGGCGCTCGACTCCAGGCCGCCGTGGACGCGGGCACGCCGATCCACGTCGGCACGAACGAGGTCGTCGTGACGGTCACGGTGGAGTACCTCATCGGCTGACCGGTAGTGCCTCCGGCGGCCGCGTGAGGTCTGCCTGAGCAGGTCGGTCGTACCGGTGGAGCTGATGCCCCAGGAGCAACCTGGATCGCTCAGGCAGGGACCACGAAGACGATCCAGTCCGGTGACTCATCCGGAAACTGATGATCCGGAGCCGAATCGGTGCGCTGCACGTAGGTGTATGGGTCGGACTGGGGGTTCGCATAGACGATCGATTGTGTAAATGTCGCGATCTTGAGCCGATGTGGCGAGCCGAGCGTCACGAGATCGAGTCTGATTGAGGCAAGGCTCCCAAGGACGGTTCCGAAGCCGGGGAACCGATCGTCAGACAGGGTCTGGCCTGTCGCAATCTCTGACACCGAGGCTGTCCATCGGTTATCAAAGTCATTCTGAAGCAGAACCTGATAGTCGGGCGTCTCGTCGCCGGTCGTCTCGACAAAGTACCCGTACACAATCTCCGTTCGGACCGGGTCCCACGAGGTTGGCGCATCGCCAGCTGTGTCGATCGAAACGACTAGGTTGCCAGCTTGATCCACCTTGACGACCGACGAGATGATGTCTTGGTAGGGCGGTCCATCCGCGACAGGCTCATCGTTCTCGTCAACCATGTCGCCCGTCTTGTCCGCGAGCGTCGTGATCGGCGGGGTAGGTAGCGGTTTCGGGGTGACGCTGGCGTTTGGGGTCGCGGACGGGGCAGTCGCGGTCGGTTCCAGGCTCGATGGGGCGGCGATCGGGGTGGGTGACGCGATAACCGTCGCTGGCCGATAGGTCAGGACGAGCGTGATGGCCGTTGCCTTGTCGTTGCCCATGCGGAACGTGAGTCGATTGATGCCATCGGTCAGCGGGACCTGCATCGACCATTGACCGCCATAGGCCACAGTCCGCTGATCAAAACGAAAGGGAATGTCCCACACGACTTCCGATCCGGCGGGTGCGGTCCCGACGACGGCGATTGTGTCGGTCTCAATCGTAGAGCCCGTAGCCGGCGAGGTCACGCTGAAGGCGCCGGGAGCCGGGCTTCCGGTAGCGGTGGCTGCACCGGGAACCGGGCCTCCGGGAGCGGTGGCTGCACCGGGCGGCGAGCGCGGCTGTAGCGACCCCAGAATGGCCAGCGTACCAATGACGGCCGCCGCGGCGATCCATCGGTCCCGCTCCGTCAGCCGTCCGCGCCGATCGACGGCAGCGATGAGTTCGTAGGTCACGACAAGTAACGCACCCAGGAGCACGAGCGGGAAGAGCAGCACCACAGCGACGATGAGCAGAAGGCGCGAAGCCAACCCCTTCGCCCAAGTACGACTCACCCAACGGGCCACTCGTCGCAACGCGAAACCCTCCGTCAGCGGGACACGAGGGCGGCGGTCTCGACGCCCTTGCATTCGAGAAACGCGCCGATCATGCCGACCTACGCACTTTCGTTGCGTTCCGCGCCTCGACGATCGTCGTCGAGGTGAGCAGCAGGTCGATGTCGATGACCATCGGCGCACTCGGCCACATTCCCGTTCCCGTTGGGACCCTGTGGTCCGGACGGATGGGTGGACCGAGATGGAGCAGGTTAGCCGGCGCGTCCCAACGCAGGTCCGGGGCACCTGGGATATGACCGTGCGGCGTGTCGACGATCTCGTAGCTATCGACGTGATGGATCGACTGCAGCCTGCCGTCGTAGCGGAAGCCCATGTAATTGGGCACGATTTTTCGGTACTTGCCCACCGTCGGGTAGTGGTAGAGACGGTGCTTCTCGACCTCGTCGACCGCCGACAGGTCGGCTGGCCAGCCATCCCAGACCTTCCGCGTCAGCGCAACAACGTGGACTTCGTTGGTGTTGGTATCGCGCATGTCCGCGACTCCTCGAAGGTACGCGGTTAGTTCAGCCGCAAGATGCCGCTCCGCTGTTGGACCCTCGTGAGCGGCCGAACTCGCTAGAACGACCAGGTCCGACCAGCCGAGCACGGCGAGGGCGATCGGCGACGCTGGTGCCCAGGCGCCGAGGCGGTGGCGAACCACCTGCTCGGCTCCGTTCTGGGTCAGGACGACGAAGCGCTGCGCAGGCGCGCTGGTCTCGGCGAAGCGCTTCTCGTAGCGGACCAGCTGTGCCTCCAGCGGCGGATTCCAGCCACGCTTGGCTTCGACGATGACATGAAGCTCGCGCGCTGTGAGCTCGACATCGGTGTACCCGCCGTCGGCCCGATCGTGCTTCTGCAACTCGATGGCGGGCGGCTCGGCAAGGATGACGTCCGGCGCGATCCGCTCAAGGAATCCCCGCAGCAGCGCCGCATTGTGCGCGAGTCCCCATCCGAGCGCTGCGGTCATGTCGTTCTCGTCGCGACCGAGAAGGTCGAAGATCGTCGGAATCGGGCGTTCGTGGACGATGAGCTCAGGCACTTGCCGACGATACTCTCGCCCGGTCAAGGCCACTGGTCGCACACGCGAGAAAGTGGCGCTGATGCGCGAGAGTGAGAACCTCGACGCGCCTGGGGGCCGTTGTCGCCTTGAAGTCGAGGCCGCGGTCCGGCAGACATTTCGTAGCGACTCCCGTCGCCCGGTTCAATCGGCTCCGAGATCCTCGACGACGAGCACCTCTTCGCCCAGCATGTCCGTAATGCGGACCGCGGCGGGCCGCCCGCCGGGGGGAGCTTCGAGATCGTATGTTCCTCCGACGACGTCCGATCGGGCCGCCGGGATGTCGATATGGTCGACGTCAAAGAACTCGCCGTCGTACGCCGCATCAATCGCCACCGAATCGACCATCGAGCGCCAGTCCTCGACGCGCGGGGCGAGAACGCCCACCTGCCCCGCCAATCGCTCGAGGATCGACGGCGAGACGAAGTCAGCGACGTGGATCCGGAGTCGCCCGTCCGTTCGCTCGAAGGTCACGCGCGCCGAGGCCGGGAGGTGCTCGAAGAACCGACCGTGCCGCTCGTCTGTTCGGAGATCGATCAGACGGATCTTGTTGACGGGCCGGTGTCTGTTGTGGCGCTCGAGCCAGCCGACGGTCGTAAGCTCGCGCCCCAGCCCGACCACGACAACATCGCGCTCCTCGGTCTGGCGCGCCTCGAGCTCGTGGACGACCGCGTCGAGGTCCATCACCGACGCCGGATGGTCGAACGGCACGATGTAGACGAGCTCCCGGCCGAGCGTCCCGTGGAAGAATGTGTCGGCCCGCGTCCGTTGGACGCCGAGATGTTCCACCGCCAGCTCGACGGCCTCGTTGTGCTGGACCTGGAGGTCGTAGTCGTTCACGCGCCGAACTGTGAATGATGTCTGGGCCGGTCTCGGCGGCCGATCGTCGTCGCGATCGATCGCGAGCTGCTCGCTGACGGCTTCGACCTGCTCCCGGATAACTTCCGCGAGGCGCTTCTCGGTCGTCTGAATCGAGCCTTTGTTGATGTCCGCCCCTATCCAGCGCCGCCCCAGCTTCTGGGCGACGGCGGCGGTCGTGCCCGACCCTATGAAACAGTCGAGCACCAAGCCACCTTCAGGAGCGAGAGCAGCAACCAGAAGGCTAAGGAGTGCCGGCGGTTTGGCGGTCGGGTACCCCGTGTAGTCGGCGTTGCCAGGAACGACGACGGATCGCTGAGCGATTTGAATCACGTCGTCGAAGCTTGCCTCGGTGTAATCCCGATATTGCGGTCGCCCCTCCTCGTCCCGCTGAATCGCGAGCCGATTGTTCGCCGCGTCCCAGACCCTCGTTGGCCGTCGTACCACTCTTTCGAGTTCGCGCTGGGGCTTCGTCCAGGGGTACCTGCCTTGCCCATACCAGAGAAGCACGTCGTGATTGGACGCGAACCCGCGCACGTTCCCTTGGAAGTTGTCGGGGTAGTGCCAGACGAGCTCGTTGACGAACTGCTCAGATCCGAAGACCTCGTCCATTAGGAAGCGCAGCTGGTGGGTCCGGTGATAGTCCGTGTGGAGAACGATGTTCGAGTCGGCCTTGAGCAATTCCTTAATCAGCAGCAGACGCTCGTACATGAACTGGAGGTACGTGTCGTTCGCCCAAATGTCCGTGTACTGGATCTGTTCGCCTAGGGTGTACGTCTCTCCATCGAGTCGAGCCGAACCTGACGCGCCGCGGAGCTGGACCCGCCGGACGTAGTCAGCGCCGGAATCGAATGGCGGGTCGATGTATATCAAATCCACCTTCCCGCGGAAGCCCGTGGCGAGCAGGTGAGCGAGAACCTCCTTGTTGTCGCCGTGGAACAGGAGCCCACCTCGATCGAATCGCTCCGGCCAGTCGCTCCAGTCGATCAGCTCATTGATAGTCTCCTCCGGCGTCTCCGGGGCGAACCGCTCGACGAGCTGCGACGGAAATGCTCGCACCTCCCGCAGGGGCCGCTTGCCGACCCACGACAGCATCGGCCGCCCTTTTGCGCGGCCGATCTCTACGACCTCGGCCGCCGCTTGAGGTGCCCGCTCGCGCGTCGTTGGTACCGGTGCCCGACGGGGTCGGGAAGATCGGGATGTCAAGGGCGAGGCTCCAGTTGGGCCACATCGTCAGCAAGGAAGTTCCTGACAGCGGCTACGTCGGCCACGGGCACCATCTCATCAGCGAAGACCATTCGGTAGACAAGCCGCTCAGAATTGAGCTCCGCCAGCCGCCTGATTGCCGTCGCCTTGACGCCCTGGACGCCCTCCACGGGGTCGGCACGGCGTGCGGTCATCTTGATCTCCACCAGCAACCAGCGGTCGCCGTGGGCGTGGATTACAAAGTCTGGCGTGTACCGTCCCTCCGTACCGTCCTCCTTCCCATATGCAAAGGAGAGGTCGGTCTTGCGTGGATCGGTGATCGCACCGGTGAAATACACGTCCTCGACCGCGTCTGCTCGTAGGTTCAACTCGCGCAGGACCTTCTCGTAGAAGTCCGCCTCGGGGGTGGAATCGAAGTTGTATGGGACGTAGTGAAAGCCGTAGTCGCCGGCGTTGTCCTGAACCCGGTCTGCTCCCCAGACGAGGTGCCCACGGTCGGCTGGGTAGCGGATCTCTGCTTGGCGGACAACCTGTCCGTCGATGACGACGGTGTCGAAGCCGTCGGGACGGACGATCTTCAGCTCACGTTCCTCCTGGCCAACGATCGCGCGGTAGCCGCCGAGCCAGGCTTCCAGCTGCTCCGCCAGCATTGGCAGGTGAGCGGCGGGGATCTCTCCGGCGGGGTAACAGCCACGAAGGGCGTCGAGCAGCGGCCAGGGTTCGAGGCGATAGACAGCCGCCAGCTGTGAGGCCGCGGTGTACGGATCGATGAGGTCTGTGTCTCCTTCGACCATCAGCGCCTCACCGACCTGTCGCAGCACGCGGCGAGAGGCGGCAGCAAGGCCGAGGTCGAACATTGACACCGACATGGACCCATTGCCTGCGGTCGTTGGCATCGCTAGTGCGAGCAAGCCGCCTGACACCTGGTTGCGAACCACCGATCGTAGAGGCGTCTGGATGCGGATGGTCGGCAGTTCCGCTTTTCGGAGGCGGATCAAATTCGGCTTCGAGACTCGCCGTTGACCGCCGACCTGCGCCAGCGACTCGCCGTATGTCTCGGTGAGCTGGCGGTCTAGCGCAGCCAGGTTTGCGTCTGAGAGATAGATCCGGGCAGGCCGGTCGTTGCCCGGGACCTGGCGAAGACAGCGTGAGGCGGCCTGAAGGACGAAGTTGTTACTGGTGCGTAGGCGCCGGGCTAGCGCGGTCGCGAAGAGGTTTGGGCAATCCCAACCCTCGGTGCCCATGTTTACGAGGAGCACAATCCGGTGCAGGGACTCCGGGTAACGGAACCTGTTGAACGCATCTCGCTCGGCCGGCGACGAGGCGTTCGTGCACTCCGTCACGATCGAAGGGTCAAAGCCTCTTGCCGACACCGCCAGCTCCACATGGGGCCGGAGGTCGCGGAGGTCCTCGACACTCGGAAAGTAGATCGCGAGCTTCGCCGGGGACCCGTCCTCGATCGTATGGTCGCCGTAGTCGCCCAGGAAGTCGGAGACGACATCCGAGACCATCTCGTCGGATTGGCCTGGCTGGAAGGCATAGGCGCGGATGTTACCGGCGACCTCCTTCAGAATGCCGTCCTCGATCCCCTGCCTTAGGCCGTACCAAACAATGACATCTCGAAGCGGCTGGCGCTCGAAGTAGGGTGTGCCAGTAGTGTTGACGACGGCGACCACGTTCGTTTCGGCTGCGAGGTAGTCGACGGTCTGTCGGACTCGCTTGAGGTCGGTGCCCAGTGCGCGGCCATACGTATGGTGCGCCTCGTCGCTGAAGACTCCGAGATGCGGTAGCGATGCGATCGCCTGCAATCGTAGGTTGGCAACCTCGCGCGCCTCCTCGTCGCCATATTCAAATAGAGCGGCTAATGGGCGGCCGGCGTGGCCCTGGCGGCGCGGCCGTGCCTGAATCCGGATCTTCTCAGTGTTCGTAACCACGAGGTTGAACCGGCTGGCGCGCGTCACCGGTATGTCGCGCTCGCCGTCCCGCGTGTAGGTGACCTTCAGGCTTGGCGCGAAGCGCTCGTAAAGGCGTGGCGGGAGGATCCGCTCGAACGGCACGCGCGAGAGTTCGCGCAGCGCCTCCAGGATCGTCGTTCCTGGTGCGAAAACAAGTGCATTCTCGATGAACGGATGGCCGGCGTCAGCAGCGTCGGGGTACTCGATGGCCATCGCGAACTCTGTGGCGACTATGGCAGCGATGAGCACCGTCTTTCCCGAGCCCATTGCGAGGGCCAGGATCCAGCTCGGATACCCGAGAGCCAAGGTTTCACGCAGGGCATCGAGTCGGTGCCGGCGGGCGAGCTCGTCGTCTGCTCTTATTGCGTCCAGCACGCCCTCGTAGCCGAGGTCGAGCGCCATATCGCGTAGTTCCGGCGAATCAAGACCGAGGGCAGTCAGCCGGTCCGTCACGCGCTCGAAGCACCGAGTGTAGAGATCGGCAACGTGGGGCGTGCCCTCGACGAGTCGGAGGTACCAGTACGTTTCAAGGGCGCGGAACTGTGCTGCTCGCAGATAGCGGAGCTGATGGCGATCGTCGTCCTCGTGCGCAAACCCCAGCACTTCAGCGATCGCTGGGAATTGCTCGTGGACGTACCCTCGGTCCCGCCAGTCGGCCAAACGCGCCGCGAGAGCCTGATGGAGTTCGGTCACGCGGGCAGCCTACTTGAGTGGGCCGATCGATGGCGGCCCGCCGAGCTCCTGCTCGAGGGGTGTGCGGAACCGAGGACTGACCCGCACGCCACCCAGGAAGGTCGTCACACGCTCCGACTCGCGGTCGATCGCCTGTGCCGCTTCGGACCCGACGTCCTCGAACAACCGGCAAGCGACCTCGGCCTTGACCCCTTGGCCCCAGCCCCCGACGACCCGGCCGTCTGCCCAGATCGTCGGTCCGGCATTCCCGTTCCGGTCGAACAGCTTTGAACGGTGCTCGCCCAGGTACCAGTCCCGGCTCGCCCAGCCCATGACGGTGGCGTCGAGGGAGGGGAGTAGCGCCACCCACGGCTCATGCTCCGGCGTCGGCGTAAGGTCGTCCGCCAGCACGAGCCCCACAACGCCGTCTAACTCGACCTCGACCGGTTCGATCGCCGCGAGCCGCTTCCGCACGTCGCCGAGCGTCCATCCCGTCCACCACTGGATGTCCTTGACCGTCCCGGGCCCGAACGCCGCGAGCCAGCGCCGGACGAGCTCGACCTTCGCCTCGGCCACGTCCATCTCCGGGATCCCGCCGGGCAGCCACCGCGACGTCGGTGTCCAGCGGTACTGGCTGCTGATCCAGGTCCCGCGCGGCCGCGCCCGGATGATCCGCCCCTCCATCGAGAGCAGGAACAGGACCCGGGTCGAGACACCGAGCGTGCCCTGCCACTTCTTGCCCTCGCCGAACGGGATCTGCGTGCCGAGCCCGGGGACGTCCTTCGTCAGCTCGGTCGCGACCGCCTCGCCTCGAGCCTCCAAAGCCCGCATCGTCGCCGCCTCGATGTCCCGCAGCCAGCGCGCGCCATCCGCGGCAACACCGGCCCCCTCCAGTAAGGCCACCGTCCGCTTCCGCTCGGCGACCGCGATGGCGTTCGTGCACGACGCCTGGATGACCGGCGCAAGCTCCGGCGGCACGACGAACATCGTCCGGCGCATCCCGAGCATCTTGAGGAGCGACCGCTCCTCGTAGAGCGCCTCCTCCATCGTCGGGACGTCGAGGCGCGGCACACGCGCGAGCGCCGAGAGGTAGACCGATGCGGGGTCGGTCGCATGGAGCCCGACCATGTCGCGCGCGGCCTCGACGACGGAACGGGCCCGCGCCGGCGGGGCAAGGTGATGCCGAACGGCGAGTCTGCGTCGCCGTTCGGCCGTGTCGATCTTCAGCACCCGCCGATTCTCACCGGATCGGCATCACCGTCACGAACTTCTTGTACCACTCCTGGCGGGCCGGTCGGTAACCCGGGGTGTACGCGTCGTCGTACGGGCTGTCGGTCGCCATGTAGCGCTGGAACCGGAGCCTCGGGTTGGTCGAGGTCCTGAAGGTCTCGTACGAGACCTGGACGTTGACCATCCCCTGCGACGAGAGCGGGTCGACCAGGAAGAACCCCTCGACGGTGAAGGCGTTCGTGTACACGCCGGCCGCGTCCTTCGCGAACGGATTGCCGTTCAGGCCGTAGAAGCCCACGATGACCTGGGCGTGGCTGCCGGCCCAGCCGACCACGCCGACCGACTTCCCGGTCGCGATCATTCCCCTGACCGCTGCCTTGACCGCCTGGTGGTACGTGCTGAATGACCGGTCGTCGTACCGGCGGCCGCTGCCGCGCAGCGCGGTGCTGCCCCAGCCGTAGTAGTTGAGGGCGTTGCGCCAGCCGTGCGGATCGGAGCCGCGGCCGCCGGCCAGCGTGTCGTGCGTCCGCTCCCACGCGAGCATCGAGTCACGAAGGGCGGGGGATCGGCTCACCTTCCAGCGGAAGCCCGATCCGCCTCTGCCGCTCATCGCGATCCAGTTGAGCATGCTCATCGCCGAGGCGGAGGTGCACGCGTAGCGGTTCGAGTCCTGGTAGCGGAAGCCCTCGACCCGGAAGAGGTTCATCTCCGTGGGTGCGGCGGCGGCCACGGGGCCGGTCCCGATGACGAGGACGGTGAGCATGGCCGCCGCAAGCGCGGCGCGAATGGAGCGATTCGGGCGGGTCATGTGAGCTCTCCAGGTTTCGCCGGGCTTCGCCCGATGGTGCACCGACGCACCTTGTTATCGGTCTACCCGGGGAGAGCGTCAGGCTTCAGCGACGTAGCACCTACCGGCGGGAAGCGTCACAAACGGAGTACGTCCGTCCACCCGGCAGTCGGCGCGATGACGACCCGACTCCTCGCGCGAGCGACGTCAGCAGAAGAAGCCCGAGCCCGTCGCCATCGAGGTCGCCCCGTCGCCGATCCCGACGATCGTCACCGCCCGCTCGCCGGCCGCCCCGGCGATCCTGCCAGCGGCCCGGCCCGCCGCCGCGAACCCAGCCGCCTGCGCGACCGAGCAGCCGAGGCCGCTCAGGTCCGCAATGTCGCCCTCGGGCGCCTGGAGCGTGGCGAGCATGAGCGTGGCGGCCTTGAGCTTCTTGAGCTTCGTGAGCTCGAGCTGGAGCCACACGCCGCCCGCGAACGAGAAGCCGCCGAGGCCGAGGAGCGAGGCGATGTCGCCGGCGAGCGACGCCCCGTTGAGGAGCGACTCGGCCCGGTCGAACGTGTCCTCGATGTCCTCGACCTCCGACCCGCCGCCGGTGCTGTCCGCGAGAACGCCGTACATCGAGCCGGTCAGCGGATCGAACAGCCAGGCCGCGGTCGGGGTCGCGTCGGCCGGCGCGAGGCCGTGACCCCGTTGCGCGTCCCACGGCTCGAGGGCCACGGCCAGCGCGTCGAGCGCGGCGGGATCGGCGCCTTCCAGCGCGCTCGCCAGGCTGTTGCTGAACGGGGCGAGCGTCTCCCCGGCGAGGACCGACAGGGTGCTGGTCGGGAACGCGTCCGCCTCCTGGAGCGCCAGCCGCGCTGTTCGTTGAGCGGCGAGGGTGAACGCGGCGCTCGGGTCGGCGTCGGTCGTCATGAAGCCGGTCAGCGGCAGGATGTCGACGCCGCGGATCCGCCGGGCCCGGCCGTTCCCGAGCGGCACCTGGATGTCGCGGTAGAGGGTCGCCCGAAGGCGGGCCTCGTACGTGAGGAAGTCGCCGCTCTGGGGCAGGGCAACCGTGACGGCGTGGAGCAGCGTGGTCTCGATGCGCGGCGACGCGGCGAGCGCGGCAAGACGTTCGGCCCGGGTCGTCGCCTCCATGAGCGGCCGGAGGGCGAGGATCGAGGAGAACACGTCGTCGAGGACGACCGAGACCGACGGGGCGGCGGCCTCGAACCCGACGATGTGCGTCCCGAACAGCGCCCGCCGGACGCGTTCTGCGTCGAGGGGCGTGACGACGTGCTTCGCATCGTTCGTGTCGATCCCGGCGAGGACCCGCTCCGCCTCCGACCGCCCGACCTTGACGGTGAGGAAGATCCCGGAGAGTGCCGGCGGGCTCGCACGATCCTCCTCCGCCGGGACCTCGTAGGTTGCCTTGCCGGCGATCGCGGTCCCGACGAGGCGCACCTCGACGTTGCGGGTTGGTGGTCCGGCGATCGGCGCCCGGTAGCGGAGTCGGTAGGGCGGTTCGGGGGCGTTCGCCAGCGCCGCGAGCACCGCATCGACTGCGGCCGCCTGGGCGGCGACCGGGAACGAGCCCAGCCCGCCGGCCACACCGAGCGCCTCGAGCCCGGCCGCGTCGACCTCGCCGACGCCGATGATGATCGTCGGCGGCCCGATGCGGACGCGCGCCGCGACGTCGCGCGGGGGAGTGGTGATCGGGTCGTTGCCGTCCGTCGCCGCGCCGTCGGTGATGAAGACGATCGCCGTCGCGCCGAGCTTGCCCGCGTCGGCGAGCGATTCCCAGAGCTGCGAGCCCAACCCGGAGCGGCGGGTCGCCTGCCTCGCGAGCTCGTCGAGGTCGGAGGTCCAGTCGCCGCTCTCGGCTGCCTCGTCCTGGTCGACCATCGCGACGCGCAGCTGGGTCCGCGAATCGGCGGCGACGAGGCGTTCGGCCAGCTGGCGGATGACGACCGCGGCGCCCGTCTCGCGGAAGTCTTCGGGGATGCTGCCGGAGTCGTCGAGGAGGATGAGGATCCGCGGCGGCGGCGTGGTCGAGCGGGTCAGCGTGTGCCCGACCGGCACTCCCTCCTCGACCGTCTGGAACGCGGCGGCGCTCAATCCCTCGACGATCCGGCCGTCCGCGTCGAACGCCCGGAGTGCGACCCCGATCGTCGGGAAGCCGGCCGCACCGGCGCTGATCTCGACCGTACGAACGCGGGCGACGACCGCCGGGTCCGTCCCGGCCGTCCCGACCTCCTCGCCGTCGATCCGCGTCTTGCCGTCGACGCCGTCTACGTCGACGAGCTGGCCTCCGAGCGTCACGGCCGTGCCCCGGAACGACAGGGCGCGCGTCGCCTCGACGTCGAGGTCCGGGCCGCGGAGGGTGAGCACCGGCACGACGACGCCCACGTCGCGCGGCCGGATCGCGGCGAACTCCTCGAGGCTCTCGACCGGCGGAACGAAGCCCACGTACAGGCGGCGTCCCGCGACGTCCGCGGCGGTCCACTTCCCTTCGACGAGCGTGAACCGTTTGTCCGGCGCATCGGACCGCGCGGCCTCGACGGTGACCTCGACGTCGATGAGGCCATCCGCGCCGCCGGCCCCGCGCGTATCGCGATCGCCGATCGGCGCAAGACTCTGGTCACCGGTCGGGTCGGCGAGGAGCCCGCCCGGACCGACCCTGACCATCGGCAGCGCGGACGTCGCGCGCGGCGAGAACGCTTCCCGGGCAGCCGGTGGCTCGGGGAGCTGGCGGAGGAGGTCGTCGGCGAGGGCCTTCGAGTTCGTGCCGTCCGGGTCGAGGGGCGCGGGGACGGTGGGGGCGTTCGTGAGGCCCAGGGTTTGGCGGACGAGAGCGAGGCGGTCGGCGTCGATCGCGGGGTCCGTGTCCGGTCCTGGCCGCGGCGCGAAGAGGCGATTCGTGGCGGCGAGGTCGAGGTCGACGACGACGCGCAGGACGTCGGCATCGAGCCCGGCCCGCGTGTAGAGCTCGGCGAGGAGGTCCGCCTTCTCGCGCGGCGTGCCGGCACCGCCGCGGAGGGTCGCGCGCGTGCCCCAGCGGATACCGTTGTCGAGGTCGCCGGTGTTCCGGGATCCGGCCGGATACGTCGCGATGCCGTCGTGGACGAAACGGAAGATCGCCTCCGGATCCTTTGTTGCGACGGCGCGGTCGGCCGCGGCAACGAGGTGGTCCGGGCTGCCGCGGACGGCCTCGCGCAGCTCGGCGATCGCGTCGAAGAAGCCGGCCGGGGCGGGCTCTGGCGATGGGCTGGGCGACGGGCCCGGGGTGGGGGAGGGAGACGGGGCCGGCGAGCAGCCGGCGAGGACCGTCGCCGCCGTAGCGGCGCCCGTCCCGGCAAGGAACTGTCGGCGTGAGAGGCGCGCGGTCACTCGGTGTGCCCTGTCATCCCTGGTGGCTGGCGGCTTACTTGCCCGGTGGCCGGTACTCGACCTTCCGGCTGACGATCTGGTCGACCTGGCGGGCGGTGAGGAGCTCGGAAGTCGAGACGGTCGCGCCCCCAGCCGCGCCCACATGCAGGCTCACCGCAGCCGCGGCTTCCGCGTCGGGCAGCTCGGCGGTAACGAAGACGTCGTCCGCGCCGAACCCCCAGTACATCGACTCGACCGTCCCGCCCACGCTCCCGACGAGCTTGCGGATCGCTTCGGTCCGTTTCGTGCCGCCTTCCTTCAGCAGGCCGGCGGCCCCGCTGGCGGTGTACGACGCCCGGAACATGTACTTCGGCATAGGTGCCCTCCCTTGGCGCTCAGTATCGACGCCGCGGTCAACGATCGTCAGGCCAGCTCGCTCTCCGCCGACGCGAGCGACGCGGAGACCGCCCGCGCCGCGACGATCGCCAGGGCGACGAGGAGCGCGACACCCATGACCGGCGCGCCAATGCGCTTCAGCTCCGACGTGTTGACGATCAGCCCGAGAACGAACACGGCAAGGCCCAAATTCACGCCCCAGAACGTCACCTGGCCGATCCACGCGCGACGCGCCGTCCCGCCCGCCGCCTCGCCCGCGACGAGCGCGAGGAGCAACCCCAGGACGATGTTCGTTATGACGCCAATGTAGACCGAGTGGTCGCTCGCGATGAGGACGTTCAGCGGCAACGCGTTCGGGTCGGTCGGGTTCTGGATGAACATGAAGATGAGGTACATGAACAGGACGAGCGCGCCGACGACCCACAGCGACGCCGCGGCGATGTGGCGGATCGGGCCCGCGTCGACCCACGGCGCACGCAGCGACATCGGCCACACACGGACGACGAACAGGACGACCGCCACGAGCTGGGTGAGGAGGTAGATCCCGCCGGCCGCCTGGACGGCGCCGGCGAGCAGGCCGACCGAGATGATCAGGCCGCCGGCGAACAGGGCGACGACCTGGACGAGGCCCGCGCGCGGCAGGTCCCGGGTGCCGAGCAGCCGCCACTCGATCAGTCCCATCGCGACGAGCACGAGGTAGCCGAACGTCATCGCCGCGGCGTGCGCCCCGATCGCGTCGCCGGTCAGGATCTGCCAGCCGAGCGCGAACTGGACCTGGAGCAAGACGCCGATGACCGCTCCGTAACCGAACGAGGTCAGGCCGAGGACGACGGCGAGCCGCGGCAGCGACCGCTCGCCGGCGAGGAACTGCCGCCACAGCCAGACGAGCAGCCAGCCGATCGCGATGAGCAGCGCGACACCGCCGATCGCCCGGAACGGGAACGAGCCGGTGTAGAACGCCGCGACGTAGACCGGGACGAGGACCGCGAGTGTCAGCATCAGCCGGCGGTCGGCCGCCCGGAACATGAGGAACGACGAGGCGACGATGCTCAGGGTCATCCAGCCGATCGTCCCCGAGTGGACGTGGGTCAGCAGCTGGTTCCGGTCGAACTCGACGACGTCGGCCCCGTTGAGGATGCCGATGACGATCGTGACGACGAACAGGGCCATCGCCACGAGGAACAGGTCGCGGGCCGTGACGACCCACGCCGGCACGCTGCGATCGACGGACATCCGATCCCTCCCGCTCTACCCTCGTCGGTAGTATGCCCGGCCTACGCTCCGCGCTAGAGTCGTTTCCGATGCCACTTCCTGACCTCTACGGCGAGCTGGCCCCCTGGTTCCACCTGCTCACCTCGCCGGAGCAGGAGGACTACGCCGAGGAGGCTGGTTTGGTGCTCGGCCTCCTGCGCGAGCATGCCGACGGACCGGTCGAGACGCTGCTCGAGCTCGGCTCCGGGGGCGGCAACATGGCGAGCCACCTGACGCGCGACCTTCGTCTGACGCTGACGGACCTCTCGCCGCGGATGCTCGACGAGAGCCGGGCGATCAACCCGGAGGCGGAGCATCTCGGCGGCGACATGCGGACGCTTCGGCTCGCGCGGACGTTCGACGGAGTCCTCATCCACGACGCGATCAGCTACCTGCTGACCGAGGCGGACCTGCGCGCGGCGTTCGAGACGGCATTCGTGCACCTTCGGCCGGGCGGCGCCGCGGTGTTCGCGCCGGACAACATCGTCGAGGCGTTCGAGCTCGGAACCAGGGAAGGCGGTCACGACGGCCGCGACGGCCGCTCGCTCCGCTATCTCGAGTGGACGACCGACCCCGACCCTGCCGACACGACGTACCACGTCGACTTCGCCATGCTGCTCCGCGAGGCCGACGGCTCGGTCCGCGTCCGCCACGACCTCCACGTCCTCGGCCTGTTCTCGCGCCAGACGTGGCTCGACCTCCTCGCCGACGTCGGCTTTGAGCCGCACACGCTCAACGACCCCTGGGAACGGGACGTCTTCGTGGGCAAGCGCCCGAGCTGACTGGCATACTCGCCGCCTGCCCGAGGGAGGGACGGCGTGGCCTGCTCCAGCTGCGGAACCGAGAACCCCGAGACGAGCAAGTTCTGCCGCGAGTGCGGCGCCAGGCTCGTCATGGCCTGCGCCAGCTGTGGCACCTCCGTCGCGCCCGGGACGAAGTTCTGCCCTGAGTGCGGGGCCGCCCAACCGGTTACGGCCGAGCCCTCGGTCGCGACCCCGAGCGCCGCCGAACGGCGGCTCGTGTCGATCCTGTTCGCCGACCTCGTAGGCTTCACGCCGCTCGCGGAGAGCCTCGACCCGGAGGAGACACGCGAGCTTCTCGGCCGGTATTTCGACGTCGCCCGCGAGATCGTCGCGCGCTACGGCGGCGCGGTCGAGAAGTTCATCGGCGACGCCGTGATGGCGGTGTGGGGTACGCCGACCGCCCACGAGGATGATGCGGAGAGAGCCGTGCGGGCCGCCCTCGAATTGGTGGAGGCGGTGCGTCGCCTGCGCGGCGAGGTCGGCATCCCCGAGCTCGAGCTGCGGGCCGGTGTCCTGACCGGCGAGGCCGCGGTCACGCTGGGGGCGGCGGACCAGGCCATGGTCGCCGGCGACCTCGTGAATACCGCAGCGCGGCTGCAGGCGGTGGCGCCGCCGGGTGGCGTCATGGTCGGCGAATCCACGCGGCGTGCCACCGAGGGGTCGATCGCCTACGAGCCGGCGGGTGAGGCACAGCTCAAGGGCAAGGCGGCCCCCGTCACGGCCTTCCGCGCCCTCCGGGTCATCGCCCAGCGCGGAGGAGCCGGGCGCACGGACGCCATCGAGCCGCCGTTCGTGGGGCGGGACGCCGAGTTCCGACTGATCAAGGACCTGTTCCATGCCACCGGCGCCGAGCGGCGGCCGCGGCTCGTCTCCGTCCTGGGCCAGGCCGGCATCGGCAAGAGCCGTCTCGCCTGGGAGTTGCTGAAGTACATCGATGGCGTGACGGAGCTGGCGTACTGGCACCACGGCCGCTCGCCGGCGTATGGCGCGGGGGTCGCGTTCTGGGCGCTGGGCGAGATGGTGCGCAGCCGGGCCGGAATCGCGGAGGGCGAGGAGGCCGCCAGCAGTCGCGGCAAGCTCGCGGCGACGCTCGAGGAGTTCGTGACCGATGCGGAGGAGCGGCGATGGATCGAGCCGCCGCTCCAGCAACTGCTGGGGATCACGGAAGCCGATGGGGAGCCGCTCGCCCGCGAGACGCTCTTCGCCGCCTGGCGGACGTTCTTCGAGCGGATCAGCGAGCGCGCAACGGTGGTGATGGTCTTCGAGGACCTCCACTGGGCTGATCCCGGCCTGCTCGACTTCGTCGAACACCTCCTCGACTGGTCGCGCAACCATCCCATCTACGTCCTCGCGCTGGCCCGCCCGGAGCTGACCGAGCGCCGCTCCGACTGGGGCCTGGTGCGGCGCAATGCGGTCTCGCTCGCCCTCGAGCCACTCGCCGAGGGACCGATGCGGGAGCTCCTCGGTGGGATCGTCACCGACCTCTCCGATCCCGTCGAGCGCTCGATCCTGGAGCGTGCGGAGGGGATTCCGCTCTACGCCGTTGAGATCGTCCGCATGCTCATCGCCCAGGGCCGCCTCGAGCCCGCGGACGGGGTCTACCGACCCGTGGGTGAGCTCGAGACGGTAACGCTCCCGGAGTCGCTGCACGCGCTCATCGCCGCTCGGCTCGACGCACTCGATGCCGCCGATCGCCAGCTGCTGCAGGGAGCATCGGTCCTGGGCAAGACCTTCACGCTCGAGGCCATCGCGGCAATCACAGGCGTAGAACCCGCCGGGCTCGAGGCTCCGCTCCGTTCGCTGGTGCGGCGCGAGCTGCTGCTCGTCGATGCCGATCCGCGCTCGCCGGAGCGGGGGCAGTACGGTTTCGTTCAGAGCCTGATCCGCGAGGTCGCCTACTCGACACTCGCGCGGCGCGACAAGCGGCGCCTGCACCTGGCGGCGGCCCGTCACTTCGAGGGCCTCGGGGACGACGAGCTCGCCGGGATCCTGGCCACGCACTACGTCGACGCCTGGCGCGCCCAGCCCGACGGACCCGAGGGTGAGGCCGTCGCCGCGCAGGCCCGGGTCGCGCTTCGAGGCGCGGCCGACCGCGCTGTGGCGCTGGGTTCGCACCTCCAGGCGCTGGGCTACCTGGAGCAGGCTCTCGAGGTCACGCGTGAGCCCGGCGATCGGCTGTCGATCCTCGAAGCAGCCGCAGGATCCGCCGTCCATGCCGGGGGAACCACGAAGGCCAGGCAGCTCGGTCAGGAAGTGCTGCGCCTGCGGAGGGAGCAGGGCGACCGGGAGCCGATCCTGCGCGCCACCGCGATGCTGGGTCAGGCGATGAACTACGCGGCCGCGGTCGAGGAGGCAGTCGCGCTTCTCGAAGGGGCCGCCGCCGAGTTTGAGGATCTCGTGGAGACTCCCGCGTGGGTCGCCCTCGCAGCCCAGCTGTCGCGCGCCTACATGCGCAGCGGACAGTACGACCGCGCCGTGGTGACGGCGGATGGGGCGCTGCCGACCGCAGAGCGGCTGGACCTCCACCGCGAGACGCTCGAACTGCTCGTGAACCGGGGTACGGCGCTGTCGCACATACGCGTTTTCGAGGGCGGAGCGGTCCTCCTGGGGGCCATCGAGCTGGCCAGGCTGCGCGAGCTGCCCGACGTCGAGATCAGGGCAATCATCAACCTCCAGTCCCTCGTCGAGGCCGAAGACCCCCGCCTCAACCAGGCCCCGCGCGCACTGGAGCTGGTCCATCGCTTCGGGTTGCGCAACTTCCTCACGTACCTGGTCTGGAATGCCTCCGAGGCGGCCCTTCCCGCGGGCGACTGGGACTGGGCGATTGCCACGGAGGCCGAGTGGATGGCGTCCGCCGTCACCGACGAGCAGCGGACTGAGGTGGAGGGCAACGCCATCGCGATTCGAGTCTTCCGCGGTGAGGCGGACGAAGCCGATGTCGAGCGCATCTGGACGCCGTTGCTGGCGCTCTCCGACCCACAGGTCGGCAGCGGGCGGCTCCTCACCCTGGGCCGCCTCGCGCTCGTCGAGGGGCGCTTTGCAGACTCCCACCGACTGGCGATGGAGTCGCTCGCCGCGAGCCTTGCGCACTCCCGGGCGGCCGTCGACGTCGCGGGCCGGGCCGCTGTATGGGCCGGAGACCTCGAGGCCGCCGGCCGCGCCCGCGAGGTCCTCGCTCGACAGCACGGCCGTGCAGCAGGCAATGCCCTGCGCTGTCTCGACGGCGGAATCGCGGCCCTGGAGGGACGACGCGCTGATGCGCTGGCCGCGTATCGGGAGGCGATTCGTGTCTGGCGCGAGTTCGGTCTCGAGTTCACCCTGGCGCTCACTGTCCTCGACATGCTCCTCACCCTCGGCCCCGCGGAGGCGGAGGTGGCCGCGCTCGCCGACGAGGCTCGCCAGATCCTCACCCGGCTCGGCTCGACCCCCCTCGTCGCGCGGCTCGATCAGGCCCTCGCGGCTGCGGCGCCGGGCGCCGGGCCGCCTGCCATGCCGGCAACGGCAGCGGCCGCGACGGAGCAACCGGTCCGGCGCTGACGCCTGGCGCGTGGCGTTGTTCGCGCCCCCGGGTTACGCGAGCGGCTAGCATCCGCGGGTGCTCGGACTGCTCGGCTACGGCAGCTTCATCCTCATCGGCTGGTCCGGCCTGCTCGTGCCCTCGCTCATCCGGTCGATCGAGCACGACTTCGCCCAGACCGATGCCGGCCTCGGTCTCTTCTACTTCATCTCCGCCGTGGTGTACGCGAGCGGGTCGCTGGGCGGGGGCCTCGCGACCGAGCGGCTGGGCCGGCGTGCGGTGCTCACCCTCGCGGCCCTGCTCCACGGCCTCGGGCTCGTCGCGCTGGCGATCGCGCCGTCGTGGCCGCTGTTCCTCCTGGCGGCCGTGCCGTCGAACCTCGGCGCGGGAGCGATCGACGGCGGCGTGAACGGCCTCTTCCTCGACGTCTACCGAACCGGCCGTGGCCGCGCGCTGAACCTGCTCCACCTGTTCTTCGCGCTCGGGGCGTTGATCGCGCCACTGGTCGTCGGGCGGCTCGTGGAGGCCGGGGTCGCCTGGCAGGTCGTGGTCGTCGGGGCGGCGCTGCCGCTATTCGCCGTCGCGGCGGGGTTTGCGATCAGCGACGTCCCGAGCGGGCGTCACGAACGCGGTGATGAGCGGGTGCGGCTCGGTCTCCAGGTGCCGCTCGTCCTGCTCGCGGTTGCGGTCTGCTTCTACGTGGCGGCCGAAGTGGGAGTGTCGGCGTGGCTCGTCCGGTTCCTCGAGTCGGCCCCACTCACCGTCGCGACCACGGCGCTCGCGCTGTTCTGGGGCGGCCTGATGCTCGGCCGCCTCGTGGCCGCGCGCTACGGCGACGTGTTCGACCACCGCCGCTTCGCGATTGTCGCGACGGCGGTCGCCTCGGCGGCCCTCGTGGTCGCCGTGCTCATCCCGTCACTGCCCGCGTCGATCGTGCTGTTCGCCGTCGTCGGGTTCGCCTACGGGCCGATCTACCCGATGATCATGGCCGTCGCCGGCGACCTCTTCCCCGACCGGTCCGCGGCGGTGAGCGGGTTCCTCGGCGCGTCGGCGATCAGCGGCGCCATCTTGTATCCGCCGGTGATGGGCTTCCTGTCCGTGACGGTCGGTCTCGGATGGGCGATGCTCGGCGCTGCGGCTCTCGGGATCGGCTGCGCCGGGGCATTGCTGATCGTGGGCCGCAGGAAGCGAGGGACGACATGACCGACGCGGCGCTCCGAAAGCAGTTGCGCTCGCTGCTCGCCGGCGGAGGCGCGCACATGACGTTCGAGGAGGCGGTCGCCGATTTCCCGGACGAGGCGATCAACCGCCGGCCACCGAACGTGACCTACAGCCCGTGGCAGCTTCTCGAGCACATCCGGCTGACCCAGCTCGACATTCTCGAGTACATCGTGAACCCGGCCTATGTCGAGCGCGAGTGGCCCGACGAGTACTGGCCGAAACCGGACGCTGTTGCTACGCCGGAGGAGTACGCCGACACGATCCGCGGGTACCTCGCAGATCGCCGGGCGCTGTCGGACCTTGTCGCCGACAAGGCGCGCGACCTCTTCGCGGTCATCCCCAACTCGCCGGGCCACACCCTCCTCCGCGAGATCCGGATCGTGGCCGACCACACGGCCTACCACGTCGGCGAGTTCGCGGTCCTCCGCCAGGTCATGGGAACGTGGCCTGTGGGTCACTGAGCCCGCGGCCGGGCCCGCGGCCGGGGCGAGTTTCCTGTCATACGCCCTCCTGGGTGGCCTGAGCGCAGGTAGCGGAGCCGAAACGGGCGATACATAAACACATTCGGCTATCAAAACGGCACGAACAGGGCGTGAGACCCGAAAGACCGCGCCTCGTGCCACCAGGGAGAGCAATTTGACAGGAAACAGGGGTATCGGGGCCGCTCCTCTCGCGGCGGGCGCTCAACCGGGCGATTCTCGAGCGGCAGATGCTGCTTCGTCGTGTGCGAGTGCCGGCCGAGGAAGCGATTGAGCGCCTCGTCGGGATGCAGGCCCAGGAGCCGCCCGACCCATACGTCGGGCTGTGGACGCGGCTCGAGGACTTCCAACCGCAGGAGCTGGCCGACCTCATCACCGAGCGGCGTGCCGTCCGCGCGGTGTCGATGATGCGAACGACGATCCACCTCCTGACCGCGCGCGATTGGCTGGCGTTTCGGCCGCCGCTCCAGTGGGTCCAGGAGAGCCGCCTCAAGTCATCGCCGTTCGCGCGGAACCTCGCCGGCCTCGACATCGACGAGGTGCTGGCCGCGGGTCGGGCACTCCTCGAAGAGAAGCCACGGAGCGGGAACGAGATCGGCAAGCTCCTCCAGGAGCGCTGGCCGGACCGCGACGCGCAGTCGCTCGGCTACGCGGTCCGCGCGATGGTGCCGCTCGTCCAGATTCCGCCGCGGGGCATCTGGGGCAAGAGCGGGCTGCCGGTCCTTGCCATGGCCGAGACGTGGCTCGGCCAATCCGTCGGCACCGACACTGCGCCGGACGAGATGATCATTCGTTACCTCGCGGCGTTCGGCCCCGCGACGGTGATGGACATCCAGACGTGGTGCTGGCTGACGAAGCTGGGCCCGGTCGTCGAGCGGCTCCGGCCGCAGCTTCGGACGTTCCGCGACGAGAACGGGCGCGAGCTGTTCGACGTCCCCGACGGGCCGTTGCCGGACCCGGACACGCCCGCCCCGCCGCGGTACCTCCCGGTCTTCGACAACCTCGTGCTGTCCCACAAGGACCGGAGCAGGGTCATCGGCGACACGACGGGCCTGCCGATGGGGGACGAGCTGTTCGCGATCTTCGTCGGGGGCGCCGTCCTCGTCGACGGCTTCGTGCAGGCCGGCTACAGGATCGAGCGGGCAGGGGAGTGGGCGACGCTCGTCGTCAAGACGCTCCGGCCGTTGTCCGCGGCGGACCGGACGGCGGTGGCGGAGGAAGGTGCTCGTCGATTGGCGTTCTCCGCCCCCGACGCCTCCGACCTCGACGTCCGGTTCGAGCCGGCCTTCTGAGGCGAGCGACCGGAAGGTGTTCGCCTGCAGCTGACAGTTTTCGCCATCTCTGGTCGCCGGGCGGCCGTTCGTGCGCAGTTGTTCGTTGGCGGCGAACATGACGATACGACCGCTGCTTTTCAGGCGGAGATGCGCCCGCGGAGACCCGACAACGGTCAAGTGTGTCGCCCTCAAGCGAACACGTCGCCGTCAGTCACCCGCAACGGTCACATGTGTCGCCCTGCACTGAACAGGCGCCCAACGCGTCCCGAGTCGGCAAGCGGTAGCCGTCAGCGCGCCGGAGCGGCCTCCGTCGAGATCGACGCCCCGAGCTCGCGGATGACGTCGACGAGCTGGTCGACGTCTGCCTCGGTCGTCCGCCAGTTGGCGATCGCGGGCCGGAAGGCGACACGGCCGTCGAACCGGGTCGTGCCGACGTAGACCCGACCGTCCTCGAGAACGGCCTGGCCGAGCCGCTCGTTGAGCGTGTTCAGCTCGGTCTCGTCATCCAGGTCGGGCGGCCGGAAGCGGAAGCAGACGACGTTGATGCCGGGCCCGGCGAGGAGCTCCAGATCGGGCGCGGCCTCGACCCGCCGCGCGACTCGCTCCGCCAGCGCGATGTGGCGCTCGACGAGCGCCCGATAGCCGGCGCGTCCGTAGGCCGCGAGCGTCGCCCAGACCGGCAACGCGCGCGCCCGGCGCGACGCCTCCGGGCCGAGGAATCCGTAGTTCGGATGGGGGTCGTCGGGATCCGGCAGGTAGGCGGCATTCATCGTGAACACCCGGGGCAGCAGGCTCGGGTCGCGGACGAAGGCGAAGCCGCAGTCGTACGGCACGTTGAGCCACTTGTGGCCGTCGGCGATCGCGGAGTTGGCCCGCTCCAGGCCCGCGACGAGCGCGGCCGACACGGGCGACACCCGGGCGAACAGCCCGAACGCGCCGTCGACGTGGAGCCAGGCTCCGTATCGCTCGGCGAGATCGGCGAGGGCGTCGATCGGATCGAATGCGCCCGCATTCACATCACCCGCCGTCGCGGCGATGATCGCAGGCTCGCCGTTCAGGCCTCGGAGCGCGCCCTCGAGCGCCGCGAGGTCGAGAGTCCCGCGGCCGTCTGCGACGAATCGCCGGACGTTTGTCCGCCCCAGTCCCAGCATCGCCAGCGCCTTCTCCGCACTGGCGTGGATGTGGCCCCCGGCGAGAACCGGGACCGCGGGCAGGCCGGCGAAGCCGTCGGCCGCGACGTCGACGCCGTGGCGGTCGCCCCACCACTGGCGGGCGCAGGCGAGGGCAGTGAAGTTCGCCATCGTCGCGCCGGTCGCCAGGACGCCACCCCAGGACGGCGGCAGCTCGAACAGCTCCTTGAGCCAGGCGATCGTGAGGCGCTCGAGTCGGGCACCGAGCGGCGAGGCGATCCAGCTGAACGAGTTCTGGTCGAGGAGGCTCGTGAGCCAGTCGGCGCCGAGGGCGGCGGGTGTCCCGCCGCCGGTGACGAAGTGGAACATCCGCGGTCCGGACGATCGGATCGCGCCGTCGAAGCCGCGCTCCTCGAGCTCGGCCAGCGCGCGCAGGGCGCCGATCCCATCCTCGGGCAGCGGGCGATCGAAGGCCGACGCCGCGGCGTCGGAGTTGGGGAGCCGGACCGGATCGTCGTCGAGGTTCGCGAGGTACCGCTGCGCCGCGGCCCCGACGCCTTCGAGGACGGCGAGGGTGTCGTCCGGAAAGGCGGCCGACCGCGACATTGGCGGATGATATCCGGCGGCGCGGCAGGCCCCGGAATCCACCTGCCATACTCCCGCGGTGCCTCGTCCCCGCGCTTGGCTTGCGGCACTGCTGGTCATCGCCCTCGGCGCCTGTGGCGGGCCGCCGGCCAGCGGGCAACCCGGCTCGGCCCCGACCGGCGCATCCGGACCGACCGGCGAGGGAATCCAGACGGTCGTCGACGGGCTCGCCTCACTCGTCATCCCGCCCGGCGAGGGCACCGATCTCCTCGTCGACCGGCTGACCACGGCGCTCGATCTCCACGGCGCGCTCGGTGAGCAGGCCGACGCAATCCTCGCCCTCATGGCCGCCGCCGAGCGCGCCGCCTATGCCGGGCTGCCGGACGTCGTCGTGCCGCCCACGGCCCTCACGGACTCAGCCGCCGCTCCGCGCATCGTGACTGCCGGCTACCTCGCTGCCGTTCCGACACCGCCCAAGGCACCGCCGCCCACCACGGACCTGATGAACAACTTCCCGGGCTCGCTCGATGCGGTGGGACGAGAAGGTTCCGGGAGCACGCACAGGGGGCCCACCAGCGCTTCCGCGACCGAACGCGGCGACGGACTGACCGCCTCGTCCACGATGACCACCACGATCGACATCAAGATCACGGGCTCCGCCGTCGAGCTGAAGATCGAGCGCTCGGTCCGCTCGACCGTCGTCGTGGACGCCGGCGGTGCGACCGCCCTCGATGCGACGGAGAAGTACATCGTCACGGGCAGGATGGACGTCTGCCCGACGGGCGCGGGCCTCTCGGTGGCCGGGCTCGACCAGTCGATCACGTTCGATGCGACGACGAAGCCCGGCGCGCTTGGTCGGGTGGGAACGAAGTCGGTCGGGAACATCAAGAGCGCGAGCACGTTCCGGGGCCAGGTCGATGACGCCGCCAAGCTCGGCAACGTCACCCAGGACTACTCCTACGAAGAGCAATGGAAGCGGACCGCGGCAGCCGAGGGCGGGCCCGAAGCCAGGCGAGAGGGCTCCATCAAGGTGAGCTACAGCGGCATCGGCGCTGGTGTCCCGTCGGCCCACGGCTTCGATCCCAGCCTCGGCGAGTTCTCGACCGTGGATGGCAACGTCGAGACGTCGGGGGACGTCACGCAGCAGATGGTCAACTCGACCGCGATCAGCGCCGCGTGGGATTTCGCCACGATCGACCAGGCGTATGTCGCCGCCCAGACTCTGTGGCGAAACAGCCGCTGCGTCGTGGTGGCAGTCCCGCAGTACGACGTGCCGGACGACCCCGTCGAGAGCGAGATCGCGGTAAACCTCCAGGGGTCTGAGGACCACCTCGAGGATGTCGACAAGGGCAGCGCCACGCCCTTCGAAGCGGTGCTGCGGCACCGCTTCGGCCAGAGCGTCGGGGCGACGATCGAGGCGACGCTCAGCGGCCAGCAGAAGCTGGAACCGAGCTCGATCGCCGGCCCATCGGGAACCCTCACCTACACGGCTCCGAACGAGACCGGGAAGGCCGGGGTGCGGATGTCGTCCACGTCGAAGCAGGGGATCGGGATCCTCGCCATCGCCTTCGAGACCGAGCCTGCGAAGGGGCTTGTCGGCATGATCAACGTCGTCGAGGAATGGGGTGCCCCGGGCAGCTTCAGGAAGCGCAGTCTCACGGTCCACGTTCGCCTCGTTCCGCGCGCCGGCTTCGACGGCGTGACCGGCTGGTTCGACGACAACGGGTCGAGCTACGCGTACTCGGGCTCGGGCCTGACCCACACGGCGAGTGGGTCGGACGACTCGTGCTACATCGATCAGGGCTGGACGTCGGCGGGAAGCGGGTCCTTCGAGGGGTCGGGCCGCTCGATAGCCGTGCTCATCGATCAGGCGCCCGGCCGCGCTGCGCTCAGCTTCGAGGTGCAGTTCGCCACGAACTACACCGTCACGACGGCGTGCTTCGGGGAGCAGCAGACGTCTCAATCGTCGGACGACCGGGACGGCTGGGCGCCGATCTGCGGTGCGACGCTCAGCGACCTGGAGGGCAGGGTCGCCGCGGACGGAACGATCAACTTCAGCTGCACCGCGCCGATCCAGCCCGGAACCGGGAGCATCACGGTGGGCGGATCGCTCACGCGGCGCTGACCATCGCCACCGATATCATGAGTGTCCGATGACCGATCGCCCTGTTCCCGAGGCGCCACGAGGCAGCCTCACCGTCCGCCACCGCGGTCCCGAACTCATCGGCCAGCCCCGGTTCAACAAGGGCACCGGCTTCACGGACGCGGAGCGCGACGCGCTCTCCCTCCGCGGGCTCCTGCCCGCCCGGGTCACGACGATCGAGGAGCAGGTCGCGCTCGAGCTCGAGCACGTGCGCCGGAAGACCGACGACCTCGAACGCTTCATCGGTCTCGCGGCCCTTCAGGACCGCAACGAGACCCTGTTCTACCGGGTGCTGACGGAGAACCTCGAGGAGTTCCTGCCGATCGTCTACACGCCGACGGTCGGTCGCGCCTGCCAGGAGTTCAGCCATATGTTCCGTCGGCCGCGCGGGGTGTGGATCACGCCGCAGGACGTCGGCGGGATGGACGAGATCCTGGGGACCGCCGCCGCCGACGACGTCAGGTTGATCGTCGTCACCGACAACGAGCGGATCCTGGGGCTTGGCGACCAGGGCGCCGGGGGAATGGCCATCCCGGTCGGCAAGCTCGCCATCTACACGGCCGCGGCCGGCATCTACCCGTCCTGGACGCTCCCGGTCTCTCTCGACGTCGGGACGGACCGGGCCGAGCTCCTGGACGATCCGCTCTATCTCGGCTTCCGCGCGCCCCGGCTGCGCGGGGCGGCGTACGACGAGGTGGTCGAGGCATTCGTCGAATCGGTCAGGCGCGTCTTCCCCGTGGCGGTCGTCCAGTGGGAGGATTTCAAGCAGCACATCGCCCTGCGGATCCTCGATCGCTACCGCCACAGGCTGCCGAGCTTCAATGACGACGTCCAGGGCACCGGAGGCGTGGTCCTCGGCGGCCTTCTCGCCGCCCGGCGCGAGGCCGGTCTGGCCGGCGACCGGTTTCTCTTCCTCGGCGCGGGTGCCGCTGCGACCGGCATCGCCGGGCTGCTTCGGAGGCAGCTCGACGCCGACGCCCCGGCCTCCCCCGCGGAAGGCCCAACGATCGCCCTGATGGACAGCGGCGGTCTCGTTCATCTCGACCGCCCGGACCTCGCGGACGACAAGCGACCGTTCGCCGTCGATCGGAGCTGGTTCATCCAGGCGGGACTGAGCGCCCGGGAGCTCACGGACCCCGTGGCCGTGGCACGCGCCCTCCGACCGTCGGTCCTCATCGGGACGACCGGGAGCCGAGGGGCATTCTCGGAGGCGCTCGTCCGCGAGGTCGCCCGGCACGCGCGGATCCCGATCATCCTGCCCCTGTCGAACCCAGGCGATCGGGCGGAGGCCCAACCGCACGACGTTCTCGACTGGACGGACGGTCGAGCCCTCGTCGCCATGGGGGGTCCCAGCAGCGAAATCGAGGTGGGTGGCGCTCGACGGACGATCGGTCAGGCGAACAACGTCTTCATCTTCCCGGGCGTCGGCCTCGCGGCAATCGTCGCGGAGACGCGAGAGGTGACCGACGACGCATTCCTCGTGGCGGCCCGCGAACTGGCGACCCTCGTGTCCGCCGAACGGCTGGCGTCTGGGGCGATCTACCCGCCCGTCGGCGACCTCCGGCGGATCGCCCGGACGATCGCCGTCAGCGTCGTTCGGCAGCTCCGCGACAGCGGCCACGGTCGGCAGTACCGCGACGAGGAGATCGAGCCGGCCGTCGACGGGGCGATGTGGTGGCCCGAGTACCTGCCCCTCGTTCCCGGCTGAATCGGCCGGCAGGTGGCTGCCGTCGTCAGCGCTGTCGGAGCGTGACGATCGGCAGCGCCCGCGGGATGATCTCCGGGATCCGGTCGAGGAGTCCCCACAGCGTATTCAGGAACGGCGACGTCGCGCGGGGCCCGAGCCGCTCGACCGCGACGATCCGCCGCCGAATCGTCGACGTTCCGGCGAGCTCGATCTCCCGGAG
The DNA here is from genome assembly GCA_964626755.1 of uncultured Anaerolineaceae bacterium. GTDB lineage: Bacteria > Chloroflexota > Limnocylindria > Limnocylindrales > CSP1-4 > JACDAV01. The sequence continues at coordinate 80,225 of CAZVGO010000038.1, forward strand.
CGAGCCGGCGGTGAGCGCGTCGGCGATCGCCGTCCCGGGCAGCAGCGCGACGCCGAGCCCGCGCTCGACCATTCGCTTGGCCGCCTCGATGTTGTCGACCTCGGTAACGCCGCGCGGGACGACGCCGGCGACGCGGAACAGGGCGTTCGTCACGTCGTAGTAGCTCGACGTCCGGTCGAACAGGATGAGCTGGGCGTGGCTGATCTCCGACACGTCGATCCTCCCCGCCCGGCCGAATGGATGGTCGGGCCGGGCGACGAGGACGAGCTCGTCCTCGTAGAGCGGAAGGCTGCGCACGCGCGCGTCGCGGAGCTGTCTGACGATTCCGAGCTCCACCTCCCCGCGGGCCACGAGGTCGACGATCTCCTCCGAATGTCCGGTCCGGACGAGGAGGCGAACCTCCGGGTGCCGCGCCGTGAAGCGGACCAGGATCTCCGGCAGGACGTAGGCGCTGACCGCGGGCGCGACCGCGAGTGCGAGCTCACCGACAATGCCGTGCTCGATCTCGCGGACGAGCGAACCTCCCCTCCGGATCGCCTCGATCGCGCGATCGGCATGCGGAAGGAAGGCCCGCCCTGCCGGCGTGAGGACCATGCCCGAGTGCGTCCGCCGGAAGAGCGCCGCCGCGAGCTCCGCTTCGAGCGCCTGGAGCCGGGCGGTGAGCGCCGGCTGGCTGATCGAGAGGGCGTAGGCCGCGCGTCGCATGTTTCCCTGCCGGGCAATCTCGACGAACCCTTCGATCTGAGTGATCAGCACCGTCACGTCTCCAGTCGGCGATCGATACCATTGATCATACTCGACGGAACAATCGATTGGACGGATGACCGAGGGCGTCGTAAGGTCGTGTCCCAGCCGCCGCCACGGAGGATGTTCCATGGAAGTCAAGGTGGATCCACGGCAACCCGTCCAACAGACCGGCGGCTCGCTGGAGCCAGGTCTGACCGTCGACAGGGACGGCCGGCTCGTGCGGTCTGGCGTGCGCCAGTACAGCTACGCGGCCGAGTGCGAGTGCCCCGACGACTGCCCAAGGGACCACGACAACGAGTGACCCACCGATGAGCCCATTCGAGACGCAGGTCGCGGCCGCCCGCGAATGGCTCGCGCAAGCCCGGTTCGACGGCATCGTTCGTCTCCATACCGCCCGGGAGGTCGCTGCCCAGCAGGGCACGATCCAGCCGGACTACACCGTCGCCCGAACGGCCGCCGAGGGGTTCTACACCCGACTTCGTGAGCTGTTCGCCCAGGGCGGGCAGATCACGACCTTCGGCCCGTACTCACCCGGCCAGGCCGTGACGATGAAACGGATGGGGATCGACGCCATCTACCTGGGCGGCTGGGCGACCTCGGCGAAGGGGTCGCATGCGGAGGACCCTGGTCCGGACCTCGCGAGCTACCCCCTGAGCCAGGTCCCCGATGAAGCCGGCGGATTGGTTCGGGCGCTCCTCACCGCCGACAAGAACCAGGCGTACGCGCGAGCGCAGATGGACGAGAAGCAGCGGCGAGCCACCCCGGATGTCGACTTTCGCCCGTTCATCATCGCCGACGCGGACACGGGGCACGGCGGCGACGCGCACGTTCGGAACCTCGTCCGTCGCTTCGTCGAGGTCGGGGTTCCCGGCTACCACATCGAGGACCAGAAGCCGGGCGCCAAGAAGTGCGGCCACCAGGCCGGCAAGGTGCTGGTCGGCCAGGATGAGCAGAACAAGCGGCTCAACGCGGCGCGCCTTCAGCTCGACATCATGCGGGTGCCGGGAATCATCGTCGCCCGAACGGATGCCGAGTCCGCGACGTTCCTCGACAACCGAAGCGACGAGCGAGACCAGCCGTTCATTCTCGGGGCGACGAACCTCGATCTGCCGAGTTACCGGGTCGGCTTCCTGGCGATCCTCAAGACCCTGTACGACCTCGGGCTGGAGGAGATCCGCGGTCATCTCCTGTTCGCGGTGCCGGGCCCGGAGCTGCTGAAGGCCCGTGCCTGGCTCGACCGGGTCGAGCTCATGTCGCTCATCGAGCGGAACGCCCGGATCGCTCGCGATGCCGAAGCCGGGACCCCGCTCGAGAGCCTGCTCGATGCCATCGACGTCCGGTATGCCGAGATCTGGCAGGCGGAAGCCGGCCTGCGGACGTACGGCGAGGCGGTTGCCGACGTCCTCGAGTCCCGGATCGGCGAGGGCGAGCGGGTCGCGATGTCGCTCGAGGAATGGCTGGGCTTCGCGAGCCGTGCGTCTTTCTCGGAGGTCCGCGAGAAGGCCGACTCGCTCGGCATCCGGGTTGCCTGGGATCCCGAGCTGGCCAAGACCCCGGACGGCTACTACCAGGTCCAGGGTGGGATCGACTACGCGATCGCCAAGTCGCTTGCGGCCGCGCCGTTCGCCGACCTGCTGTGGATGGAGACCAAGACGGCGGATCTCGAGGATGCCCGCAGATTCGCGGAGGCGATCCATGCCGACTATCCCGACAAGATGCTGGCGTACAACCTGTCGCCATCGTTCAACTGGGACACCACCGGGCTGAGCGACGACGAGATGCGGCGTTTTCCCGAGGAGCTCGGGAAGCTCGGCTTCGTGTTCAACTTCATCACCTACGGGGGCCATCAGATCGACGGCCTCGCCGCCGAGGAGTTCGCCACGGCGCTCCGCGAGGACGGGATGCTCGCCCTCGCTCGCCTCCAGCGGAAGTTCCGGCTGCTTGAATCGCCGTACCGCACCCCCCAGTCCCTCGTCGGCGGAGACCGGCTCGATGCGGCCCTGATGGCCGCCTCCGGGCGGACCGCCGCGACGAAGGCGATGGGCAAGGGGTCGACGCAGCACCAGCATCTCGTCCAGACCGAGGTGCCTACGAGGCTGCTCGATGAGTGGCTTGCCACGTGGGCGAGCCACTGGGACAGGCCGGGAAGGATCCGCGTCGAGTTGCGGCCCCACACGGCGGGGTCGGACCTCCTGGAGCTTCGGGTGCTCGACGAACCAGGCGAGCCGCTCGCCAATGTGATCTTCGCCACGATCCTGGATCGGCGTGGCCGCAGCATCCTCTCGGTTCGCGACCAGAACACGGCGCCGTCGATCCGCAGACGGCGGCTGATGACACTCGTCCAGCTCTTCCTGATCCATCGCTACCGCGCTGTCTCGGTGCACTACCTCACGCCCACCGAGGACAACCAGTCGCAGACACGGCGGATGCGGGACCTCGGCATCTTCACGGTCGTCAGGACCGAGATCGGGCAGATCATCGTGGCGGACGTCGACCCGGAGCGCGTCGGCGAGCTGCTCCGGCCCGACGGGGAGAAGCTCGCGGAGCTGATTCGGAGGCCGACGCCGCAGCTGGCATAGCGTCGGCGCGTGGATGCCCGAAGGCCTCGCCGGATTGATTCGTCTGTGCGGGGCCTGTTACCGTAGCCACTCCGTTACCAATGGGGAGTGGCTGGGAGGCGAACCGATGGCACAAGGGCAGGGGACAAAGGCCGATCCGTGGGTCCTTAAGACACCGCCCGGCACGTCCGACTATCAGATGTGGCGCGACGAGTCGGCCGATCCGCCGGCCCTCGTCTGCCAGGTCGGGTCGACCCAGCTGAAGTACAACCTGCGGGCGATCGACGACCTCGCCGCGATGCTGAAGAAGCACGGCGACTGGATGCCGCTCGGGGCGGCGGACGAGAGCAAGCCGGCCGCCGATGGAACGGTCGAGGCGTGGGGGCGGGCGTCGAACAACCCGGTCGGCGGTTGGTACGGGCTCCGGAAGGGCTACCGCGGCCGGTTCGGGATGTACATGCCGCCACTGCTCGAGGCGCTCGGCCTGGCGGAGCTGACCCACGACCCGAAGAACAACCGGATGCGAGCGAAGTAAGTCGTGGCGAAGTCGGCGGCGAACGCCCCGGCGGGGGATCCCTTCGAGGCGCTCGGCGACCCGAATCGCAGGCGAATCGTCGAGCTGCTTGGCGCGGGTGGCCGGGCGGGTCGGTCCGTCCAGCAGCTGGCCGACGAGCTGCCGATCAGCCGGCCCGCGGTCTCACGCCACCTCCGCCTCCTGAGGCAAGCCGGCCTCGTCGTCGAAGAGCCGCGCGGCACACGCCGGATCTACCGGCTCCACGGCGAAGGCGTCGAGGCCGTCCGCGCATACCTCGAGCGCGTCTGGGGCGAAGCGGCTGCCCGGTTTCGGCTGACCGCGGAGAACGTGAACCGGCGGTGATCGAGCCAATTCGGATCGAGCTCTGGAGATCCGGTTCGTGGACCAGGGCGACGATACGACCCGGGTCGAGATCGAGCACCGCGGTTGGGAGGCTCTCGGCGCCGAGGGCGAGTCGTGGCGCGACCGCAATCGCGGCGGCTGGGCAACGCTGCTGCCGCACTTCGTTATCGCTACGTCGCGGCGGACCGAAAGCGGATCGCCACGATGATCGTCGTCACGGTCACGACCAGCCCGACCGAGTTCGGGATGACCAGGGCGAGATTCCCGAGCGACAGACCGTACGAGATCCACACGACGAACCCGACCAGCAGCACGCCGAGATAGGCAATCGACAGGTCGTCCGACGAGCGCCGCAGGAACATCCGGCGGATCTGGAGAACGGGCGCGGTCGCCATGAAGATGCCGGTCGTGGCGGCGATGACGGCGAGGGCGTCGGACACGAGGGCCTCCTAGCGGGCGCCGGGCTTCGCGCGGCGCGTGGTCGTTTGCTCGCCGGCCCCGGCGTCGACCGCCATCCCGAGGACCTGGTCGCGGGTCGCGGCCATGTTGTGCATCCGCCGCCCGTGCTCCTGGGTGGCTTCGACGACCTCGTCCTCGACGCCAACCACCTCCCACCCGCACGCACAGCGGACCCGCAGCAACGCATCCATGCTCAGCCGAGACTGCGGAACGGCTCGGGAACGTAACCGGCCAGCGCCGCCGGCCAGCCGGCGGGCAACCCGGCCGCCACGACGGGGTCGTCCTGGGCAAGCCAGGCCAGGTGCCGCAGGCCGTGCTCGACGACCTGCGCGTGGGCGATGTGGCGGGGCGCGGCGGTCGCCTCCGACCGGGCCAGCTCGGCTCGAGCGATCGGCTCGCTGATCATGCCGTCGACAAGATCGCGATCGATGACGGCCACGAAGCTGAGGATCACGGCATCACGGTCGCGCCGCCACGACGTCGAGTGCACGACCCGTGCCGCACCCACGGTGTCGCGGACGATCCGGTCGACGACCTCGACCGGGTGGTCGGTCGCACCCACCTCGATGATCCACGGCGCGGCGCCGCACGGACCGGTCAGCTCGAGCCGGTCGCCGTTGAGCCAGACGACGAAGACCTCGGCCTGGATTGGGCCCTCGACGTCGATGCCGTTCGGAAGACGCGTCACCGGCCAATCGTACGATGATGCGGCCACGGCGGCGGCTGGACGCGAGGAGTAGGATTCGGAATCTCCCCGACCCGCCCTCGAGCGGGCAAGAAGCCCTTTCGGACGGGCCGGAACGCACTTCGGAGGAGACCTATGAAGGCGTTCCTGGTCGACCTGGAGAACAAGCCCGGTTCGCTCGCTCGGGTCACCGAGGCGATCGCCGCGAAGGGCATCAACATCGAGGGCATCAGCGGAACGACGTGTGACCAGAGCGGTCGCGTCGCGATCGTCACCCGAGATGACGCCGGCACCCGAACGGCGCTCGGCGAAGCAAAGGCGACGTTCAAGGAGATGGAGGCGACCGAGACCAGCCTCCGCCACGAGCCCGGCACCTTCGCCAAGGCCGCCCGACGGCTGGCCGACGCGGGGATCAATGTCGAGGCGATCTTCCCGACCGGCATGCAGGGCCAGGACGTGACCGTCGCGTTCGTGACCGACCAGCCGGCCAAGGCCAAGGAGGTTCTCGCGGGGTCGTCCGTCAAGAGCTGACCCACACAACCCAGCACGAACCGAAGGGCGGGGTCGCTCACAGCCCCGCCCTTCCCCCTGTCGAGCGTTGCGTCCGCGCGACACGGATGGGTCTTCCGTCGGTGGGTTCCCGGACTCCCGCGGGATTCCCGCGAACCCCATGGAATGGTGAGATGTCCGGGTGCCGTCCTCCCACCAATCCAGCCAGCCGTCTATCGTGCGCCCGGCGATCGTCTACGCGGCCTTCTTTACCTCTATCGGCGCGTTCGTCCCGTACATGGCCGTCTTCTACCGGTCGATCGGGCTGGGCGTCGAGGCCGTGGGGCTCATGGCCGCCCTCTGGGCCGCCGCCGGCCTCCTCGCTGCGCCGGCCTGGGGAATGGTCGCCGACCGTCTCGGCAGCGTCCGCTATCCGCTGGTGTTGGCGGCCGTGTGGGCTGCCCTCGCCGCGCTCGGGCTCGGCGTCCTCCAGGAGCCCCTGCTCGTGCCCCCGTTCGTCGTCGCGATCTCGGCCGCGCTGGCGGGCATCATCCCGATGCTCGACGCCCGGACTGTCGAGATGGTCGGAGCCGACCGCGACCGGTTCGGGCGGGCGCGCGCGTGGGGATCGGTCGCGTTCGTCGTTGCGTCTCTCTTTGTCGGCCTCCTCGTCGACCGGCTCGGCCCGGCGGCGCTGTTCATCGTGGCGGTCCCGGCCCTCGGGTTGACGAGCGCGGCGGCGGGCGGGCTGCTGACGGGGGGACGCGGCCGGAGCCGGATGGTCCGGCCGACCTCGTCGGGGATCTCGGCCCTGCTCCGTCAGCGCTCCGTCGCGATGTTCCTCGCCGGCTCGGTCGTCGTCTGGGCGACCGTCAGCGCCTTCTCGACGTTCCTGTCGCTCCACCTCGTCTCGCTCGGCGCGAGCGCCCAGCTTGTCGGCATCGTGTGGGCCCTCGGGGCGGCGATCGAGGTACCGATCATGTTCGCGTTCCCGGCGATCGCCCGGCGGATCCCGGCAGAACGCCTGATCGTCGCCGCGGCCCTCGTCTTCGCCGCCCGGACGATCGGATTCGCGCTGACGACCGACCTGACCGTGCTCTTCGCGATCGCGATGGTCGGCGGGCCGGGCTTCGCGCTGTTCTACGTCGGCACCGTGACGTACGTCGCGCGGGCCACTCCGGCCCACCTCCAGACGACGGCCCAGGGAATCTTCACCGGGACCGCGGCGAGCGTCGGGGCGATCCTCGGCGCGCTGATCGGCGGATCCCTCGGCAGCCTGCTCACGCTGCGCGGGATGTTCGCGGTGTGCGCCGTGGGCACGGTGGTCGGCGCGGCGATCGTCGCCCGGGCGATCGTGCCGGCTCGGCGGCGGGTCGCCGGACAGGCGCCGGAGGCTCTCGGGGCCGGTTCCTGAAAGGGACGAGGACGTAATCACAGGGATTCTCGCGCGAAAGGCGCGCAGATCATCCTCCCGAAACCCTATGATTGACGCGTCGTCCGGGGTCATAGTGGAGCCATCAGGAAAAGCCGTCGATTGAGCCGTCACCTCTGCCTCGCGACCAGCTCGGCATGACCGACCTCCTCCCACCGACAGACGTTTCGCCGACGCCGGCCACGGCGACGGCAGAGGCACAAACGACGACCCGAGACACACGATCCACGACGGCGCAGACCCCGCCGGTCACCAGCCCCCCGGACCCGCTGCCGGCGATCCCGGAGGGGGTCTCGGTCTTTCCGGCGGGCGTCCCCGTCATGTCGGCCGCCCCCCCGGTGCTGTCGCCAGCCCCCCAGGTGATGCCCGCGGGCGTCCTGGGCGTGCGGGCCACCGTCGCCTCGGCCAGCGCCGACAGCGCCCTGACCGCGGCCCTCAGCTCCGCACTCAGCTCCGCGCTGACGTTCTCCGACCCCGTTGCGGGCTACCGCTTCACCGTCGTCCCGCATACCCACTGGGATCGCGAGTGGTACCTGCCGTTCGAGCAGTTCCGGATGCGCCTCGTCCGGACGGTCGAGGAGATCTGCGACGTCCTCGAGGGCGACCCCCGGTTCCGGACCTTCACTCTCGACGGCCAGGCGATCATCCTCGAGGACGTCGTCGAGCTCCGGCCGGATCTCGAGGCCCGGCTCCGGGCGCTCCTCGAGAAGGGCCGCCTCGCGACCGGCCCGGCGTATGTCCTGCCGGACGAGTTCCTCGCCGGCCCCGAATCGCTCGTCCGAAACTTCCTCGCCGGCCGGGCGGTGTGCCGCCGGTTCGGCGGCAGGCCGATGAACGTGGGCTACATGCCGGACTCGTTCGGCCACGTCGAGCAACTGCCCCAGATTCTCGCCGGGTTCGGGCTCGATTCGTTCGTCTTCTCGCGGGGCCTCGGCGACGAGGGTAAACGGCTCGGTGTCGCGTTCTCCTGGGAGGCGCCCGACGGCTCCGCGGTGACCGCGATCCGCCAGCTCGGCTCGGACGGCCACGCCGGCGAGATGGGGCGATGGGCATCGGGCGGCGTCGACCTGGCCGACCGCCCGGATCGCCATTCGGGGACGGCCGCGGCGCAGCTCGTCGGGTTCGTCACCGCCTACCGGGCGGAGCTCGAGCGGACGCCGACATTCGAGGTCCTCCTGTGCAACGGCGCCGACCCTGAGCGGATCCAGCGGGGGCTGCCGGACATGCTCGAGGCTGCCCGCGCCGCCCATCCCGAGACGAAGGTCGAGATCGGCTCGTACGAGGACTACTGGCGCCGGCTCCGGTCGATGCTCGATGAGCTGCCGGTTCACCGGGGCGAGCTGGTCGGCGGTCGTGACGCACCCGTCAGCCGCGGGATCAATTCCGCGCGGATGCACATCAAGCAGGCTGCCGAGCGGGCGGAGCGGGCGATCCTCGTCGCCGAGACGCTCGCCTCACTGGCTCTCCTTGCCGGCCACACGCCGTACCGCTACCCGGTCGCCGAGCTCGGTCGCGCCTGGCGGGAGCAGTTGCGCAACCTGCCCCACGACTCGATCTCCGGCTGCTCCGTCGACGAGACACATCGCGCGATGGAGGCCCGATTCGCGACCGCGACCCACATCGCCGAGCGGATCCGGCGCGAGGCAATCGCGTCCCTTGCCGGGGTCGAGGAGCCGTGGACCTACGAGCCGCCCCGGACGGCGACCGTGTCGGTGGTCAACGCGCTCGGTCATGCGCGCCGCGCCGTGGCCCGGATCCCGGTCCCGCAGGAGCTCCTCGACGAGCCGGCGATCACCGCCACGGATCCGGACGGGCGCAACCTCCCGATCCAGGTCCAGCGAGTCGACGGCGACACGACCGCGCTCGTCCTCGTGGAGCTGCCCGGGTTCGGCGCTGCGGACGTCCACCTTGCGGCGCCCGCCGACGGTGGGCGAGGGGCATCGTGGACGAGCGAGCCGGATGCCGAGGCGATCACGAACGGGATCCTCACGGTCGCGGGCCGGCCGGATGGCTCGATCGCGGTGACGATCGTCCGGACGGGGGAGACGCTCGAGGGACTCCATCGGTTCGAGGACGTCGCCGACCGCGGCGACGAATACAACTTCTGCCCGGTCGAGTTCGACGTGCCCCGGTTCGCCGAAGGGACCGGCACCGTCCGTGTCGTCGCCGCCGGTCCCGTCGTCGCCGAGCTCGAGATCGCCCTCGAGCTCCGTCTCCCGGCGCGCCTCTCGCCCGACCGGCGCCGCCGGACCGGCGAGGTCGCGGTCCCGGTCACGACCCGGGTCCGGCTCACTGCGGGCTCCGAGCGGATCGAGTTCCGGACGACCGTCGACAACCGGGCGGAGGACCACCGGCTCCGGGTTCGCTTCGAGGCGCCGGGCGCGGATGACACGTCGCAGGTCCGGGCGGAGGGCCACTTCAGCGTCGTTCAGCGGCCCGTCCGGCCGAGCTGGGTCGGCGCGGGCTGGCACGAGCCGCCCCAGCTCACGTCGCACACCTCGGGCTTCGTATCCGCCGGCGATCTCGTGGTCTTCGGGCACGGCCTGCCGGAGTACGAGGCCGTGCCCACCTCGACCGGCCTGGACCTCGCGCTGACACTCCTGCGCTGCGTCGGGTGGCTGTCCCGGGACGACCTGTCGACCCGGCCGGGCAGCGCCGGCCCGACGCTCGCGACGCCGGAGGCCCAATGCCCCGGGGAGCACACGTTCGAGTACGCGATCGCGATCGCCGGGACCGACGACCTGACCGACGTGGCGATGCTCCGCGCCTCGGCGGACTACCGCACTCCGTTGTCGGTCGGGGCGCCCGGGGCGCAGACGCGCGGCCTGGTGTCGGTCGCGGGCGACGTCTTCGTCACCGCGCTCAAGGGCGCGGAGGACGGCGAAGGGATGATTCTCCGCGTGTTCGGGCCGGGGCCGACCGGCCTGTCGATCGCCGCCGAGGGGACGCTGAGCCGGGCCCGTCTCGACGAGACCTCGGCCGAGGGTGACCCGAGCGCTCCGCTCCGGGCCGGGGAGATCCGAACGGTCCGGATCCGCTCGTCCGGCTGAACAGCGCCTGGGGCGGAGTTCAGCGGCCCTCGTCGCCGCGGCGGCGCGCGGCATCGTGCGCGCGGCGGTATTCCCAGCGGAGCATGCGGATCCTTTGCGCGGCGATGTCCGCCTCGGCTGATCCAGGCACGGCATCGGACAGCTGGCGCTCGGTGTCGCGCCACTCGGCCAGGATCACGTGGATCTCGCGGGGAGTCTCGGCGATCGACTGGTCCGGGGCATCGGAGCCACCGACACCGACGATCGCCTCGGCCCGCTCGCGCTGGCGCATGGACGAGCCCATCACGCGCACGGCAAGCGCCTCGATCTCCTCAGCCAGGCGCACGAGCCGCGGGTTGTCAGGCTCGGTCTGGCGCTTCTCCTGCTCCAGCGCCTGGAGCTCCGTGAGGTCGCGCAGCAGCGAGTCCGACGCGGCCCGCAACGCGTTTCCCATCTCCGACACTTCTCGCGTCCCCTCGGTTACGCCTCGTCAGGGCTGCACGATACCGCGCCGCGCGCGTTCAGGTCTATCCGCGAGGCCGGCCCCGGTTCAGCGGGTCGCGACGGCCGCAGTGCCCCGCCACGGCCCGAGGATGTACGGTTCGCCGTCCCACGAGGCGGTCGCGCCGCGAATCACGAGCGGGCCCGTCGCCGTTCCCTGGAGCGTGACCGAGAGGTGACCCTCGTCCGGCCGGATGTCGATGTCGGCGGAGGAGAAGCACAGGCCGAGTGTCGGGTGGCAGCCGCCGGCGATCGCGGTCGGGTTGCCGATCAGCCCGTTCAGATCGGTCGTGTCGACGAGCTCGGCGCCGACGTACACGCGGACCGCGGCGCCCGGCCAGATGTCGCCGACCTCGGCCACGATCTCGATCCGGTCGCCCTCGTTCGCGCCCGTCCCGGAGACGACGATCCACCACGCCCGCGCCTCCGGGTCGACGAGGTCGACGAGGTAGCCCTCGCCGCGCGACACGGACAGCTCCGGGTATTGCCGGTCCGTGTTGCCGACGGGCGGCTGTCCGCCGGTCACCGGGAGGGTGGGGTAGGGGCCGTAGGGCTGTGACGGGGACGGGGCCGACGGGGACTCCGTGGGCGGCTCCGCGGAGGCGAGTCCCGACGCGCCGGCACAACCGGCGAGGAGAGTGCCCGCGAGGACGAACGCGGCGATGGCAGGGCGGCGGGCGGAGCGGGACACGGTACTCCTGGAGGGGCGGTGACGGGGAGTCTTGTGGGCGCTCCGGTGAGACGCGGGACGACCCGCCGGGGTTGCGCTCCGCTGTCCGCATTGTCGTCGATTCTCGGTGCCGATTTCACGCCTCTGCGCCGGGGCGGTCAGGGGGCGAGGAGCTGGTCGACCGGGGCGAAGTCGTCGGTCAGGATCGGCGTGCCGGACGTGAACGCGGCGAGGTCCTCCGGAAGCGAAAGAAGCTCGCCCCCGTCAGGGCGGGCTCGGATCCGGGCGAGGACGTCGCCGGCGTCGATCGGCTCGTGGGCCGCGACGAGCACGAGGTTGCCGCCGGCGGGCCCGACGAGCGGAGGACCATTCGCGATGACGACGACATGCTCGAACACCGATCGGAGGGTCGCGGTTTCCGCCCGGGCGAACCGGAGCGCATCGCCATCGATGATGTTCATCAGGTAAAGCCCGTCAGGCTGCATCACGCGGTCGATCTGCTCGAGGAACTCGCGCGTCGTGAGGTGCCACGGGACGGACAGGCCGCCGAAGGCGTCGCCGACCACCAGGTCGTACGCGTCGGACGGCAGGCGACCGACCGAGAGTCGCGCGTCGCCGACGATCACCGTCGTGCGCTCGGTTGGGGCAAAGCCGAGGTCGGAGCGTGCCGTGGCGAGGACCACCGGATCGAGCTCGAGGACCGTATGCCGGCTTGCGGGGTGGGCCGATTCGAGATGGCGGGGGAGCGAGAAGCCGCCCCCGCCGACGTACAGGATGTCGACGTCGCCGGCACGGGCGTCGATGAGGGCGGCGGAGGCGTCGACGATCCAGCGGATGTAGCGGAACTCGAGGACGGAGGGATCGGCCAGGTCGACGTAGGAGTGGCGGACCCGGTCGAGGACGAGTGTCCTCCCGCCCGGCGAGGCGAAGTCCGGGGTGATGGCAATGCAGTAATAGGCCGATTCGCGGAGGCAGGTCGAGGGCCCGGCGGCTGCGACCAGGCCGGAGCCGGCGATCAGGCCTGCGAGACCGAGGACGGCGGCCGAACGGCCCCGCCCGAGCGCCCGTGCCGTCACTACCCCCACCCCGACGAGCAACGCGCCGACGCCCGCGATCAACGGCCGCGTCGGCACGAGGCCGAGGAGGACGAACCCGGTGAGGAAGGTGCCCGTGATCGCGCCGGTGGTGCCGATCGCCGACAGGCGGCCGACGAGCGCGCCACTCGTGCCGAGGTCGATGAGCGAGGCCCGGACGATCATCGGCCCGACCGCGGACAGGATCGTCGCCGGCAGGACGAACCCGGCCGCGGCGAGGGCGACGATGCCGCCGAACTCGCCGCCGAGGCCCAGGCGTCCGACGGCGTCGACGATCGGGACCGACGCGATCGCCGCGATGCCGCCGGCGGCGAACGTCGGGCCGATGAGGCGCTCCGGCCCGAATCGGTCCGCGGCCCGACCGCCGAGCCACGCCCCGAGCGCGATCCCGGCAAGGATCACGCCGATGATCCCGGTGTAGGTCGTGAGCGACACGCCGACGAACGGGGCGAGGAGGCGGCCGGCCGCGATCTCGAGGACCAGCACGGCGGCCGCGGCGACGAACGTCAGGAGGCCGGCCGCCCACGCGGGGAGACGTCGCTGGGGGGTCGTCGACACGCCGCTCATCGTCGCAGGTCGCGCCCGTCTTGACCGAATCGGTCGTCGGGCTGCATCTTTTACGCCGACCACCGCCCCGAACAAGGAGTCACGACCGACAGTGCCAGCCCGCAAGCGCAAGGTGAACTATCCGCCCGCCCGAACCGCTACGAAGCAGCCGCCCGCTCCCGGCCCGGATCCCGCCTACGTCCGCCAGTCGCTCGTCGCGATCGACCTGACTGCCGGCAGCGGCCGCGACGGGCTGGCGATCGGGGACCGGGTCCGGATCATCGGCACCGGCCTGTACGCCGGTGAGGCCGCGGTCATCGAGAAGTTTGCGACCGGCGTGATTCCCGCCGCGCTCGTCCGCACGGAGGCAGGGCGCACCCGCCAGGTGCGAACCATCGACCTGGAGCCGATCGCCCGCGAGAGCTGATCCTGCGGCGCCGATCCTGGGCCCCGCGGGCATGGAATAGCACCTGCTTCCCCGGAGTGAAGCCCTCGTTGGCGTGGCACCGCGGTTGACGTTCACGGTCCCGCGTCTCGAACCCCGGGGAAGGAGGCGCCGAGGCAACCGTACGAAGCGCGGTCGGCCCGGGGAAGGCTTACTTGTGGTGCCTCGCGGCACCATTCGGCCGGTACGTTCGGTCCATCCGCCGCGCGGGACCCGCGGCTCAGACCGATGCGGCCGAGGGCTCCAGGGCCTTGCGAACCGCCGGCGCGACCTTCGTTCCGAGCAGCTCGATCGAGCGCATGATCTTCTCGTGGGGCATGCCTCCGCCGATCATCTGGAGGAGGAACCGGTCGTGGTGGAAGATCTCGTGCTGGAACAGGATCTTGTCGACGACCTCCTGCGGGCTGCCGACGAAGTCCGCGCCGCGGAGTGAGCGCGACGCGTCGAACGCGGCCCGGTCCATCGGCGCAAAGCCGCGCTCGCGGGCGATCCGGTTCATCACTGCCTGCAACGGTGGCCACGCCTCCTCGGCCGCCTGCTGCGAGGTGTCGGCCACGTAGCCGTGCGAGTTGATGCTCATCGGCGGGACCGGATCGTGGCCGGCCGCGCGGGCCGCGCTTCGGAAGATCTCGGCGAAGGGCGCGAATCGCTCGGGCATTCCGCCGATGATCGCGAGCGCCATCGGCAGCCCCAGGGTCCCCGTCCGGACCGCCGACTCGGGCGTCCCGCCGACGGCCACCCAGATCGGCAGCGGCTCCTGGATCGGGCGGGGGTAGACGCCGAGGTTCTCGATCGGCGCCCGATGCTTGCCGGACCAGGTGACCCGCTCCGACGCCCGGATCCGGAGCAGCAGCTCCAGGCTCTCGGCGAAGAGCTCGTCGTAGGCGCGCAGGTCGCGGCCGAACAGCGGAAACGACTCGATGAACGAGCCCCGGCCGGCCATGATCTCCGCCCGACCGCCGGACACGAGGTCGAGGGTGGCGAAGTCCTGGAACACGCGGACGGGATCGTCGGAGCTGATGACCGAGACTGCGCTGGTCAGCCGGATCCGTCTTGTCCGCTCCGCCGCCGCGGCCAGGACGACGGCCGGGGCCGAGACGATGAAGTCCGGCCGGTGGTGCTCACCGACGCCGAAGACGTCCAGGCCGACCTCGTCGGCAAGGGCCGCCTCTTCCACCAGCTGGCGGGTCCGCTCCGCGTGGGTCGTCCGGGCGCCGGCCAAATCGAGGGCCAGCTCGCCGAACGTGTAGACGCCGATCTCCATGTCGAGACGTAGCCTACGCGACGCTCGCTGCGGCCGTCTGGAGCACGGAATCGGCCCGAATCGCGATACTCCCCCGACCGAACGGATACCCCTGCCCAGTATGGGATTCGGGGGTTGTCAGGAGGGGTCGGGTCGGCTACAATATGGGTCCAGCGGCGTGTCAAGACTTGACACGCCTCCTGTCATGTCCGGGCCGGCGAGGCGGACCGTTCCGGACCACCAGGACCCTCCCGCAGTCACACGCGCCCGAGCCCCACGCGTCTTCCGACCGCCACGCCAGAGACAGACCGACACCGGAGAATCATGACCTTCCTTCTCGACAAGCGACTCAACGACAAGACCAAGACCGGTCCGCGTGGAACGCGGGGCGAGGCCGCCCTCGAACCGACGTCGGACGACCCAATCGGCGTGACCGGCATCGCGCTGGACATCGCGCCGCCCGAGGACGCCCTGGCGGCCGCCCTGCCGATCGAGGCCCCTCTACGACTCGACCCGGTCGAGATCGACGAGCCGACCCCCGACGAGCTCGAGAAGGCGGCGGCGGAGGCGGACGATGTCGATATCGACGACCCGGTCCGGATGTACCTCCGCGAGATCGCGCGCGTGCCGCTCCTCACGGCACAGGAAGAGGTCATCCTTGCCAAGGGCATCGAGCTCGGCGAGCAGACCGCCGTCGAGCCGTGGAAGGCGATCGTCTCGCTCCACGAGTGGACGCTCCACGACACCGAGGCGAAGACGCGGACCGCGAAGCCGGGCTACGGGCTGCCGTTCGGCGCCGAGGCCCACAAGATGGTCCGTGACGCGCTCGCCGACGACGGCGCCGCCGACCTGCTTGTCACCGCGCCCGCCTTCGGGCTGGCCGCGGCCGCCAAGGAAGCCCCGAGCGACCGCGTCCGCGAGCGCATCGGCGAGGCGCGCACGCTGCGCTCGATCTACAACGAGCGGCTCGACCCCGAGTCGTTCATCGATCTCCTCGACCGCATGTACGCGATCATCCACAGCGGCGACCTCGAAGTGCGCGACGACGTCGCGCTGCGCGCCCTCTACAACTGGACGCGCGACGAAGTCGCGTTCCCGGCGCTCCAGCGCTGGATCGAGGCCGGCCACGACGCCGCCCTCCTCAAGCGGCTGGGCTACCACCCGGACGTGCCCGCGAACACGAAGCTGGCTGATCGCAAGGGTGAGCTCGTCCGGATCGGGCGCGAGTCGCGCGACCACCTGACGAGCGCGAACCTCCGCCTGGTCGTGTCGGTCGCCAAGAAGTACCCCAACCGGGGCATGAACATCCTCGACCTCATCCAGGAGGGCAACGCCGGCCTCATCCGGGCGGTCGAGAAGTTCGAATACGAGCGCGGCTTCAAGTTCTCGACCTACGCGACGTGGTGGATCCGCCAGGCCGTCACGCGGGCGATCGCGGACCAGGCCCGGACGATCCGGATCCCGGTCCACATGATCGAGTCGATCAACCGGATGCTCCGGATCACCCGGGAGCTTCAGGCCGCCCTCGGTCGCCAGCCGACCGAGGAGGAGATCGCCGAGGGCATGTCCGTCGGCCAGGAAATGCTCGTCACGCCGGACAAGGTCCGCGAGATGATCAAGATCCGGCGCGAGCCGGTGTCCCTCGAGACGCCGATCGGCGAGGAGGAGGACGCCCGCCTCGGCGACTTCATAGAGGACCGGGATGCGATCGCCCCGCTCGATGCGGCCGCGAGCCAGCTCCTCCGCGAGCAGATCGATTCGGTCCTCGAATCCCTCACGGGCCGGGAGCGGCACGTCCTCGAGCTCCGGTTCGGCCTGTCCGACGGGCGTGCCCGCACGCTCGAGGAGGTCGGGCGGGAGCTGGGCGTGACCCGCGAGCGGATCCGCCAGATCGAGGCGCTGGCGCTGCGCAAGATGCGCCATCCGTCCCGGAGCCGGAAGCTCCGCGCCTACATGGAAGACTAGGCCGATTCACCCACCCGGATACTCCAGCCGGGTATTGACAAGTACCCTTGTCAAGGGGGTCCGGGAGGCGTAACCTTCGGCCCGAAACGGCGTGTCAAGACTTGACACGCCACCACTCATGTCCGGCGTCGTGCGGAGGCGAGCTTGGCTGTCGGCATCGCGGCCGAGGTGAAGAGCCGGCTGAACGTCGTCGACGTGGTCGGCGAGACGGTCAGCCTCAAGAAGGCTGGTTCGACGTACAAGGGCCTGTGCCCGTTCCACGGGGAGAAGACACCCTCGTTCGTCGTCACCCCGGCCCGCGAGAGCTGGCACTGCTTCGGCTGCGGCCTCGGCGGGGACGTCTTCAGCTTCGTGATGCAGCGCGACGGGGTGCCGTTTCCGGAGGCCCTCCGGCAGATGGCCGCGAAGGCGGGCGTCGAGCTCGACGAGCGGACCCGCCGCGACGACGCCCGGAAATCCCGCCTGCGCGAGGTCCTCGAGGCGGCGATCGCCTTCTACCACGCGGTCCTGACCGCCTCGAAGTCCGGCCAGCCGGCACTCGACTACCTGCGTGGCCGCGGCTTCACCGACGAGACGATCGCGGCTCACCAGCTCGGCTGGGCGCCGGCCGGCTGGGACACGATGAGCCGGCAGCTTCAGGAGCGCCGGGGGATCCGGCCGGAGGAGCTCGCCGAGGTCGGGCTGACGAGCCCGCGCCAGAGTGGCCGGGGGGCCTACGACAAGTTCCGCGAAAGGGTCATCTTCCCAATCCGCGACCAGAACGGCAGCCCAACCGGCCTCGGTGGCCGGATCCTGGGCTCGGAGGGCGAGGATGGCCGGGACCACGGCCCGAAGTACCTCAACTCCCCGGCGACGCCGCTCTTCGACAAGAGCCGCAGCCTCTACCTCATCAACAAGGCGAAGGGGCCGATGCGCCGCGCGTCCCAGGCGGTGATCGTCGAAGGCTACACGGACGCGCTAATGGCCCACCAGGCGGGCTTTGACAACGTCGTCGCGTCCCTTGGCACGGCGTTGACGCCAGGCCAGGTCGGGCTCCTGACCCGCTACGCGAAGCGCATCGCGCTGGCATACGACGTCGACCCGGCGGGCGAGAAGGCCGGCACGTTCGGCGTCCAGGCCCTGGAGGGCCTGATCGGCCAGCTGGCCGGATCGGACAGCGGCATCGAGCTCGACGAGGTGCGGGTCGTCCGCCTGCCCGACGGCAAGGATCCCGACGAGGTCCTGCGCGAGACGCCCGACCGGTGGCGGGAGGAGGTCCGGACCGCTGAACCGATCGTCGACTACCTGATCGACTTCCAGGCCCGCCAGTTCGACCTCAAGACCGCCGGCGGGAAGTCCCGCTTCGTCGACGCCATCATGCCCACGGTCCGGGCGGTCCCGAACCCGGTGATGCGTGACGCGTACCTCGGCCGGATCCGCCAGGTGAGCGGAGTCGAGGAGCGGACGCTCCTCGAGGTCTTCCACCGCCGGCCGCGCGTGCCGGTCGGGCCGGGCGCGGACGCCGGCCGGATCACCGCGGATTCGGTGACCCACTCGGCAGACGCCCTGCCCGTCCGCGAGATCCTCCGCTCGGTCACGAAGGGCGAGCGGGACCTCCTCCGCCTCATGCTCCTCCTGCCGGAGCAGCAGCTCCGGGTCGCCGAGTCGCTCGGCCCGGACCAGCTGCCCTCGACCGTCGCCCGGGAGCTCTTCCGGGCACTCGTCCTCCAGCGTGCCCCGAACGACCAGGGAGTCCACCCACCCTTCGACTCCGCGGCATTGCTGGCCGGTCTCGACGACGAGACGGCGGCCCTCGCCGGAGCGCTCTACGCGCTCGACGGTCCCAGCCCGCGCGACCTCGACGAGGGCGACGTGGACTACGAGATCGAGCGGCTCCTGCTCGACCTCGAGGAGGACCGGCTCGAGCAGCGGCGCGACTTCACCCAGGAGGCGCTCGGCGAGGCCGAGCGGGAAGGGGACCGCGCGACGATGGACCGGCTGCTGCTCGAGCTCCGGCAACTCAACGAGGCGCGCAAGTCGCTCGACCGGCGCCGCGACCAGACCCGCTATCTCACCCGCCAGCTGGCGGGCCGGACATGACGCTCGATCCGCGCACGAACACGGAGGACACCCGTGGCTGGTAACCCGCTCGACAAGCAGCTCGTCGAAGCCGTCCTGACCCGCCCCCGTCGAAGAAAGGCGGACCTCGAGGAGGCGAAGCTCGCCAATCTCCGACCCGCCCGCCGGGCCGCGGCTGCCGCGCCGGTCAAGGTCGTCGACGAGGACGACGAGGAGGATCTCGACCTCGGACCGGACACCCCCGAGGCTCCGGACGCCGCGACGGACGTGGCGGTCGAGGTCGTCGACGGCGAAGGCGAGCCGGTCGACGGCAAGCTGCCGGTCGATGCGCCGGCCAAGCTCGACGCCGTCGAGCTCGAGGAGCCCTCCGCGGAGGAGCTCGAAGCCCTGTCGGCGGACATGATCGGGATCGACGACCCGGTCCGGATGTACCTCAAGGAGATCGGCAAGGTCGCCCTACTGACTGCCGAGGAGGAGGTCGTCCTCGCGAAGGCGATCGAGCTGGGCGAGCAGCTCGTCGAAGCACCGTGGAAGGGGATCGTCAGCCTCCACGAGTGGACGCTTCACAACACCGAGTCGAAGACCCGGACGGCGAAGACGCAGCACCGCCTGCCGCTCGGCGACGAGGCCCATCGCCTCGTCCGCGAGGCCGTCTCGGACAAGAAGGCCACCAGGGACCTGCGGGTCCAGACTCCGGACTTCCACCTCATCAAGGCCGGCCGCGATGTCCAGTCCGACGGCACGAAGCAGCTCCTCAAGGAGGGGCGCAAGCTGGTCGAGACGTACAACTCGAAGCGCGACCCGGATTCGTTCCTCGCGCTGCTCGACTGGGCCTATTTCGCGGTCCACAACGGGGACCTCGATTCGCGCGACAACATCGGCCTTCGGGCGATCTATGACTGGACGCGCGATGGTGTCGCGTTCCCGGCGCTCGAGCGATTCATCATGGCCGGCCGCGAGGCCGAGCTCCTCAAGCGGATGGGCTACGACCCGGAGGTGCCGCTGAACACGAAGCTCGCCCACCGCAAGGGCGAGCTCGTGCGGATCGGGCGCGACGCGCGCGAACAGCTCACGTCGGCGAACCTGCGCCTCGTCGTGTCGATCGCGAAGAAGTACATCGGGCGCGGGATGTCGTTCCTCGACCTCATCCAGGAAGGGAACATCGGGCTCATCCGGGCGGTCGAGAAGTTCGACTACGAGAAGGGCTACAAGTTCTCGACGTACGCGACGTGGTGGATCCGGCAGGCCATCACCCGGGCGATCGCCGACCAGGCCCGGACGATCCGGATCCCGGTCCACATGGTCGAGACGATTAACCGGCTCATCCGGGTGTCGCGCGGTCTCTTGCAGGAGCTGGGTCGCGAGCCGACGGTCGAGGAGATCGCCGAGGCGATGTCGAAGGGCCAGGAGGTCCAGGTCACGCCGGAGAAGGTCCGCGAGATCATCAAGGTCTCCCAGGAGCCGGTGTCACTCGAGACGCCGATCGGCGAGGAGGAGGACTCCCACCTCGGCGACTTCATCGAGGACCGGGGTGCCCTGGCGCCGGCCGAGGCCGCGTCCCATCAGCTGCTCAAGGAGCAGGTGGAGGCGGTGCTCGACTCCCTGACGGGCCGCGAGCGGCGGGTGCTCCAGCTCCGGTTCGGGTTGGAGGACGGCCGGGCCCGGACGCTGGAGGAAGTTGGCAAGGAGTTCAACGTCACCCGCGAGCGGATCCGCCAGATCGAGGCGAAGGCGCTCCGCAAGCTGCGCCATCCGTCCCGGAGCCGGAAGCTCAAGGACTACCTGGAGTAGCCCCCTCGCCCTATTCGTTGCGAATGTGTGCGTGTGACGCACAGCCTCTGTAGCGGCGTGCGTTGGGCGCACATAACCGGCACCCGTAGCCCGGTTTTCGCGACGGATGTGCCCGTCAGGCACCAATCGCGCACCAGCACGCCCGACGGGCCGCTCGCCTGCTCCAAGTGTGCGCGAGTCGCACACATTGAGCAGAGGCGCGTGCGCGGTAGCGTGCGCCCGTCGACTATGTGCTCCTGGCGCACGCCTGCACGGTAGGTCGGCTTCACAGCAGGACGATCGCGTCACCGGTTGGCTTCACCCTGGCACCAAGAAGCTCCAGGGCTCGCCGCCCTGCTAGCGGAAACCGCTCGCGCCAGTCCGCCTCTCGACCCCGGACGAGATCGCGGTTGTGTCGGGTATTGGCCAGGAGCAGCATCACCGCGTCCACGTCGCCGTCACGTGACTTGATCGCGAGCCGCCGCTCGAGGGCTTGCAGATCGCGCGGCCGGGTTTCCGCCTCGACGCCGACACGCCAAACCGGGGCGCCACGACGCTCAGTGATTACGGCGTCCCAGGCCCGTCGGTCGCCGGGCAATGGGAGAGGCACCTCGGTTCGCCAATGGAGCTGTGGATGGAGCCGCGTCCGCAGCCGGCCAAGCAATGCGGCATGGGCGGCGTCCCGGATCGGTTCGCCGACTGGGAACGCGCGAGCAGACAACTCGAGGCCGAGCACGGCAAGAATCCGGCTCGCTGTCTGGATCGACAACCCGGGCGCCAGACCCCGCTCGATCCGGCTATATCGCGAGCGCGACACGCGCAGCGCTCGAGCAACGTCCTGCTGGCTGAGCCCATGGGCCAGCCGGGCAGCGCGCGCCTCCCGGGTGATGTCAGCAACGATCATCCGTCCACGAGCGGCACCGAGTTCAGCTTGCCTCTGTCGCCCTGCCATGCCCGGATCTTGATGCGTGACGCTTACCGCACCCTTACCCGCGGGCGCCGGTACGATTGAGTTGATGGCTCGCACGAGATCGGCCCCCAGGCCGACGCTTGCGCCCCGCCCACCCGCGGCCCGGCGGGGCGACCCACCCGGACCGCTCGTCTCGGCCGAGTGGCTCGAGGGGCACCTCAACGACGGGGACCTCCGGGTCGTCCACGTTGCGCCGAACCGTCGGGTCTACAACCGCGGCCACATCCCCGGCGCGGTCTACAGCGACCTCCACCGCGAGCTCGCCCTGCGCGGCCGGGCGCCCGAGACCGGCGACGCGGAGCGCGAGTGGCTCGTCCCGACCCGCGAGCAAACTGAGGGGGTCCTGCGCCGCTGGGGCGTGGGCGCGGGTGACCGTGTCGTCCTGTACGACGACGTCGGCATCAATCGCCACGCGATCCGCGGTTACTGGTTGCTCCGGCTGTACCGCTTTCCGGCCGATCGCGTCCACGTCGTCGACGGCGGCATCAAGGCCTGGAAGCTTGCCGGCGGCGCGACGACGAAGGAGGTCCCCGAGCCCGACCTGACCGACGCGCGCCGCCGCCCCGAAGAGCTCGGTGAACGGGACGGTGCGCTCATCGCGGACCATGACGAGGTCGTCGCCTGGAGCGGTGAGGCCGACCGCGACGGTGGCCCGACCCGGATCCTCGACGTTCGGACGATCGGGGAATACGTCGGCACGGACCTGCGGGCCCGGCGGGGTGGTCACATTCCCGGCGCCCGGCAGCGGCTGTTCAGCGACTTCCTCACCGACGAGGGCACGTTCCGGCCGGTCCAGGAGATCCTCGCGATGGTCCGCGCGAGCGGCGCGGAGCCCGGCGACGTTCGCGCGACCTACTGCCAGGGCGGGGTTCGCGCCGCCCTCGCCTGGTTCGCCCTCCACGAGCTCGCCGGCTTGAAGGGCGTCAAGAGCTACGCCGGCTCGTGGGAAGAGTGGGGGAATCGGTCGGATTGCCCCGTCGAGGCGCCTGGCTGAGTGGTGAGGATCGCAAACCTGGGGCTGCTTCTGGCGGCCGGCCTGAGCCTTTCGCTCGGCGCCATCGACCTGACGAGCCCGGGGTTCATCGCCTTCGCCGCCGATCTGGGGGACCTCGTCCCCGACACCGAGCGCGCGGCGCTGGCCGCTGCGACAGACGACGATGGCACCGGCGACCAGTACCACCCGTCAGGCGAGGCGCCGGGCATCACGCCACCCGATTCCGACATCGTCCTCGGTGCTTCGTTCAAGTTCGAGATGACCGAGGCCGGGATCCTGAACTGCGGCACAGGCGGGACGGTGTGTTCGGCCACGAGGGCTGGTGAACCGGTGGGCACGTCGTTCCACGGCTACGCAGGGATGATGGATGCGCCGCCCGTGCCGGGTACGGGGAAGCGAATCGAGTTCGGCGTCGTGGCGTTCGACGAGTCGCCGCGCGACGGCCGGCCCGCGGCGGCCTGGGAGGCGATCCCGGAGTTCCGCGGCGACAACTTCCGCGGGTCGAACGTGGCGTGGACTCTGCTCTCGGAGAACGGTGCGCCCTACACGCTCTTCCGACTCGAGTACGGGCCCGGCGACGCGGGATTCCTCAGTGCGCCGACCGATGCGATCGCCATCGTCCGCGGCTCCGCCTGGGCAATCCTCGTCCCCAGCGGCGAGTGGGACGGGACGATCAACAGCCGGCTCTACGTGTTCCGCGCCGATGGCGACGACTTCGCACCGGCCACCACCGTCGTCGACACGTATCCCGACATCTTCGAGCCGGCCCTGCCGTCCGCCGGCAGACCCACGATCGCCCTCTCGTCGGTGCCGTCGCGCGGCCTCCCGACCGGGTCGCTGATTGCCCTCGGCGCCGGGGTGCTCCTGGTGCTCGCGCTGGGCCCCTGGCTGGCAAGGCGTCGCCGGCGCGCCCGGCCAGGGTAGGGGAGCGCCTCTGGTATCCTTCCGCGCGGCGCGGCACCCGCGCCCCGACCGCCCACGGCGGTCCTCGCTCCGGCGTAGCTCAGTGGTAGAGCGGGCGGCTGTTAACCGCTTGGTCGTAGGTTCGAGTCCTACCGCCGGAGCCACTCTCACGCTCAATCTGGCCAGTTTCGGCCGCTCTGGCCCGCAGCAGCGACGCGACGCGCCGTTGCACGAGCGGAATGGCTGCGGAGATCGACACGGGTCCGTGGGGCACCGCCGGACATCATCCCGCGGATCGGCGCCGTTGTCCCGCCGACGCCGAAATTGTTGACGTGCCGAGCAACCGGTCGCATGATCCGCGGCAACTCAGTGCCCGGGCCGTCCTCCGATAGGCGGCGCCCGCGGGCCGTCGGCAATTTCACTCGGCGGGACAGCGAAGGAGTAGAGGCATGGGCGAGTTTGCAAACCAGCCGGCGACGACTGGGTCGGCGGTGCAGCAGGCGGGCGGTGGCGCCTCGGGGGCCGCGACGGCCGGCGGCGGAACCGCCGCTCAGCCAGGCACGGGGACGGGTACGCAGCCTGTCCCGGCGCAGCCTCAGAGCGGAGGCGGCGGCTCGCAGGCGGACCAGAGTGGCCCGCCGTTGTGGAAGAGGGGTATGGCATCCGAAGCTAAGCGCTGGGACGAGCGACGAGCGACCGGCACCGACGACCAGCTGCGTCAGTGGGCGAAGAATTTAGAATCGTCAGTCGAGGACTTCCAACGAGCGATCGAGGAGGAGATCGCGGGAGCGAACAATCCAGAGCAGCTTGACAGGTATCACGCGGAGCAGGACTGGAGCCGAGAGCAGGGTCGCATCACTCGCCAGGAACTGCATGACCGCGAGATGGCCCGCCCATCGGACGGGCAACAGCCACCCCCGGAGCAACGCGCCGCCGGCCCGAGCGGCGAAGCGATTCATCCTGGTGGGACGCGCACGGGCGTCGATGAATCTGGTCAGGGGTACACCGAAGATCCCTCAGGCCAGCGGACCGAGCGAGAGCGATTCGACCGGTTCGGCCCGCCGGGAAGTGCGTCCGGGAGCTGAGCCAACGCGTCGCTCGCTTCGATGCACGCTCCCGACCTCGCTGGTACGCGGCCACCGGCGCCTCCGGCAACGCCGTGTGCGGGTCTCGAGCATGAGTTTGTCGTGCTTCAGGCGGAGCAACCCGTCGATTTCCGCCACATCGTCGACGGCATGCGTCTCGGCCAGCCGAATCTCGATCCTGCCGACCCGCTGGCCTATCGGCTTCCTTCGGGCGCGTCGCTCACGTGCGATGGGGCCGAGGCGGAGATCGCCCTGCCGCCGACATTCATCGGTCCTGGCTTCGCGTTCGAGGTTGCCGCTCGCGCCAACCTCGAGCGCGCATCGATGATGCGGTGTCTGCCGCGTGACATGGAGGTGGAGGGGTACTCGACGCATATCTCGGTGAGCGTTCCCGACGCGCTCACCCAGGCCGTGTGCCGGATGTATGCGACGACGTTCGCGCCCGCGATGATGCTGCTTCTCGACCGCCGTGAATCCGCGGGCCTGCTCATCCGCCCGCGTCCCGGTCGAGTCGAGCTGGGTGGCGACTATCTCGTCGGGGATCAGCTGGCGGCCGCCGCGGCATTCGCCGTTGCAAGCGTGCTGAATTGCGCCGATCTCGCTCGCCAGGGAGTACGCGATGGGTTGCCCGACGAGCTCGACGTGCACGTCGAGCAGGCAGTGGTGCGCTACGGCTGGTACGTCGATCGCACGGCATTCGGAGGCGACCTGTATGTCGATGGGCGTTCGGCGGCGCTCAGGACGATCGATGGTGAGGCGGTGTCGGCGCAGAGGCACCTCGAGGACTGCTGGCGCCTGGCGCGTCAGACCATCGAGGGCGTGGCCTCGGCGGACGAGCTCGCGCTCGTCGATGAGGCCGTTCGTGGCGAGCGTCCATTGCCAACCGAGCGCTACCTACACGGGGATGACAGCGTGTCGACATCGGCGTTGCTCGATTCGACGCCTTACGGTGAGGCCCTCACCCCTCGAGAGAGGCCGACGTTCGAGATGGCGCCAGTGATGGTGACCTGGGACCTCGTCGTCTTCCTCCTCCGAGATATCAGGCGCACGCGCCGGGCCTTCGCGGCCGTGCCTGGAACCGACCTCGCAGCCTTCCTCAGAGACGTCGACTGTGGCGAGCTTGATGAGGACGTCGCGATGTTCATGCGCAAGCGCCCTCGCGGCAACGTGCTCCGGCGGCGCGCCCAGGTTGCCGGGCCAACCCTGTTCAAGGAGATCGGGCCTCGGGTCGCGCTCCTTCGCCCCGAGCTGGGCCACGACGGAACGCCCATGCCGTTGCCAGTGGCCTTCGGGCCTGTCGTGCGATGGCCACGCTCGTGGCTTTCGCGGCTCGCTGGTTTCAACGGTCTACCTCGAAGGACAGTCGGAGAAAGCGTGTGACCCGTTCGGGATCGATGCGCGCCGCACGGACGGTCATCGGCGTCCTGTCGATCGGCCTGCTTCTGTCTGTGATGCCCGTGCCCGCCCACGCGGCGGGTGAATGCCCGCTGGAAGATCTCGAGAGCGGCGTGTGGCAGTACATCTCCCGTCAGCAATTCACGGATTCGGATGGCATTACGCACAGGTTGCGACCGAATTTGGCTGATCTCGCGGACTTGTTCCTCGATGACCAGGACGACGCCGTCAACCGCGCAGGGGACCCCGCGGAGGGGCTCGACGTGCTCTGCGCCGCGCCGTTCGTGGTCTCAGCTGGCGGTGAGAGCGTGTACGAGACTCTCGGCCTCGACGGCTTGGCGGATGACGACAACGTGCTCGTCGTCGCGCCGGGCACGCCCAGCGAGTCACTGCTGAACGCCACTGAGCTGGTCTTCGAGCCGGTGGCCATGAATACGCTCCCCGATCCGTTGGGAATGCAGCTCGGAAACGGCTTCGCCGGTGGCTCCGCTCCGAACTACACGAACCCACGTTTCATCGAGCTCGACGGCGCGCACACGTGGCCGGGCGTTTACTTCGCGAACGACCGCTGGAATCTCGACCTGACCGAGTACCGCGATGGGGGATTCACGCAGGGAGAGAGCAGCGATCTCATCGTCGTCATCGGCCCGGACTGGTGGCTCAAGATCAAGGTCCCGCCGGCGCCGGACTTCGCCGACACGTGGAGAAGCTACGCCGTCGCGGGGAACGTCGTCGACGTGATTGACCTCGGCAGCTGGCAGCCCCAGGCGCTCCCGCAGGTGTCGGTGACCCAGACTCAACCGACCCCCACCCCAACCCCCGCCGTTGCCGCTCCCGTCGACACGCCAACCCCCTCGCCGTCGCCTTCGCCGACCGGTGGGACGCCGCCCGCGTCGACCACGACAGATGGCGAGCCACCACTCCTTTGGCTCATCGCGGGTGCGCTGCTGACAGCCGGCGTCGTCGGAGGACTCCTCGTCGCAAAGTCGCGGCAGTCGAACGCCGGAAGCGCCACCTCGGTGTCGCAGGTGGCGGCCGACATGATCGCGGCAGACGTGGCACACACAGCCCTCGTCGGCCGTGCCTACAAGGAGACCGCACAGGAGACGTCGGGCTCGCGGACCGCACTCATTGCGGGTGCCGCTCTGCTCCTGCTGCTTGTCGGCGGAGCCACGGCGGTGGCGACCGGGGTCATCGGCGGACCCGCCCCGGCTGCGGAGCCCGCGCAGAGCCAGGTGGCGGGAACCTCCGAGCCCGCCGCCGCGGAACCCTCGCAGGGTGAGCCCGTCGCCGGTCCACCGTTCCCCGAGCTGGCGGCCCGCGGGCTGCCACCCCCGGACCCGATCGCCGACGCGCTCGAGCCCATCGGCCTTCACAGCCTGGAGGGCGTGGACGGGGAATACTTCCCGGACTCCGCGAACGCCGTGGAGTACGCGGCATGGGTCGCGAATCCGGATCAGGCCACCGTGGACACGCTGTTCAACGCCACCACGTTCGACTGCAGGAACGTCGTCGACGGCGTCCGAACGGCGTGCGCCAGCAACAATCCGATCGCCCCCGGGCCCCTGTTCGTCGCCGCTGCCCGCTTCGCCGAGCCCATCCCCCAGGAGTCGTCGGACGGCCTGATGATCTATTCGCTCGTCCTCGACGCCGATGGAGACCCCTCGAACAACTTCGAGGCGGAGCCGCCATTCACCAACGACTTCTTCCAGGGCACCGATCGCTGGTACGAGCTCGTCTACACGCCGGAGCTGGGCTGGTACCTCACCGTCGACCGCAACGAGACGCTATCGGATGCTCGCGTCGCGATCATGGGCGACCTCATCGTGTTCTTCGTGCCGATGGCGGAGCTGCCAACCGACGAGCCGGGCTATCGGCTGACATCGTTCGTCAGCAGCGACGCGACCTTCGAACCTGCCACGTCGGGCGGCGATCTCGCGCCCGGACCCCCGGATGCCGGCTTCGAGCTCGCAGAGCCGATGGTCGGTGGCGGGGGAGCCACGGGATTCCTCGTGCGGCTCGGCGAGGCCCTCGCGGTGGGCGACACCCGTTTCCTGCTCGATCGGCTCCACTCGGCCGTCATCGAGCGCTACGGAGCGTCAGCCTGCCTCCTCTATGTGGACGCCGTCGTGGACCCGTCCAATGCGCTCGATCCGGGGGAGGCCGGAGAGCCCGAGCAGTGGGACTACGAGACAGATGGGCTCTCCACGAGCATCGCCGAGGCGTACCCTGTCCCGGCGTCGGCGACGCTGAACGGCCAGGTGATCGAGGATGCCGAGTTCCACGTCGCGATGGAGGAGGGCACGTTCCGGTGGTTCACGGACTGCGGGACTCCGGCAGGCTGAGAAAGAGGACTGAATGCCCGAGACGAACTACGCCCAGGAGCTGCACAAGCTCGAGGAGGCGGTCGATGCCATCAAGGAGGCATACGAGAGCGCCGAGGGGATCGAGGACATCACCGGGAAGCTCGATGAGCTGACCGGCCGCATCAACGCCGCGCGCGAGAACCCCGACTCGCTCGATGCCGACACCTTTGCCGAACTCGCGCGCGACCTGATGCTTGTCATCCCCAACAACCTGCCGCTGCCTGACGCCGCAAAGAAGGCCATCGAAGTGCTCGCGACGGTCCTTGCGTCCTTCATTCAGGGCGCGATGGGTATCGCGCTGTCCGCCGTAGCTCGGCGCTTCCGCCAGGCGCTGAAAGCCGGGACCCCGCCCGAACAGGCGGCGAAGGACTCAGCTCAGGACCCGGCCGTGCAGGCTTGGCTCCTCGCGCAATACCGGGCGGGGACCATAACCGCGGCCGGCGACACCCGGGACACCCGAATGCCGTGGGAATGGATCTGGGATGAGATCGTCGAGACAGTCTCCGGCTGGGTCGGCAGCTTCTTCGCAATGGGGCGGTCGCCGCTGCCACTGGTGGGCTGCGCCGTCCTGCTTCTGGCGCTCCTCGCCATCGGCGGGGCGCTGGCGACCGGGCTCATCGGCGGGTCGCCGGGCGGAACCGGGCCGACCGCAGCGGATCAGGCGACCCAGCCGCCGGCTGCGGCCACCAATCCTCCGTCGGCGGAGACCGAAGCCCCCGCGGCCACCGAGCCGCCATCGCCGCTCACCGGCAGCGCGCTCGCCCTCATGGACTTCTCGCAGACCGGCGGACCGTGCCGCGTCGAATCCTTCCCGGCAGGGTTCCGCATCCAGGCAGAGGATGGCGCGCTCACGCTGACCCAGCCTGTCGTCGGTGGCGACGACCACGTCTCCACCGGCACGGTCGACCGGACCGGAGCCTGGGAAACGATGGGTGACATGCAGACGTACCGCGGGATGTTCACGGGCACGGGGATCCGTGGCGAGTACATGCAGCCCGACGGGTGCGCGTACGGCTTCCGCGGGCACATGGATCGGCCTTTCCTCGAGCCGCCGCCATATGGGAACGCGCCCGGGCGCTTCGAGTTCTTCGACGCTGCGAGTGGCCTTGCCGGCTTGGCGCTCGAGGACATCGAGGAGGGACAGGTCGTCCACGTGATCGTGGCGTCCAACGGCGACCCCGACATCCGAGCGCTGCTGCCGATCACGATCGTGCTCGTCGTTGAAGGCGAGGAGGTGTGGCGCTTCGTGATCGAGGGCGATCCGACGGCGGTCTGTCGGGACGCCACCGGCTGCAGCGCCGACGCGCCCACCGTGCGGATGGCCGAATGGGAGAACGAAGACGTCGAGCTGCTGCTGATCGCCATCGCTGCAGACGGGACGGTGATCGCCGTTCACGCGCCGCACGGCATGCCGCCAGAGCCGGAGTTCTGAACCGCGCCAGCGCGTCGTTCAGCGACGCTCCGCCGCGGACTCTGCTCGCAGGTAGAGGTGGACGGCGCCATCATGCGAGGCGGCTTTGCGACGAACGAGCGCAGCGATCTCGCTTACCAACCGAGGCCCATCATCGGCGCTGAGCCGGCGGTTCAGGTCGACAACGACTCCCTCTGCGAAGTCGGAGCGATTCGCCTCGAGGTACGTCACGAAGCTCGGGGGCGCGTGCGATGGCACAAGATCCAGGAACACGGCGAGGGCTGACCCATCGCCCTGCCACGGCCGCCGCACCGACGGCGCTGACCCAACCAGCGGCAGGCGCTTCCACCAGCTCAACCGCTCGGCAGTCGGTCGCCAGGCTGCTCCATCGGTCGAATGAACCGACAACGGGATGCCGGCTGTTTCCGGCAACGCCGCTCCGAAGGCGAAGGCCACGGGCTACTCGGTGACGGTGACGGTCGTGTTCATCGACGGATGGATGGTGCAGGTCACGTTATAGGTGCCCGGCGAGAGCCTGATGTCGTGCGTTTGGTCCCCGATGCCCATCGAGATGGCCTCGAAGGCCGGGTCCCCCACCTCTGTGCCGTTCTCGCCTACGACGATCTCGTGGTCGAAGTCGTCGGTGTTCTTGAAACTGATTGAATCCCCAAATGCGACGGTGATCGTGGCAGGGCTGAAGGCGCTGCCCGAGATGGTGATGGTGAAGTCCCCTGCGCCGCCGCCATCCCCGCCGGTCGGGCTCGCCGCGGGGCTGGCACACGCCGTCAGGACGATGGCCAGGGTCATGGTCCAGGCGAGCGTTGCCGTCCGCGGTGAGCGAACGGCAATGAGCGGGGCATGCATGGCCGGCGACCTCCTCCCGGTGACACTGGAGCGTGGGCGTTCCGACATTAGGGCTGCATCGGACTCATGAGCTGGAAGTAGTTGTCGTCGGGATCGGAGAAAGTGGCGATCCAGCCGTCGGCCTCACCCATGGTGTAGGGCTCCGCGACCACCGTTGCGCCGGCAGCAGTGAGCCGCGCGAAATCGGCCTTCACGTCCGGGGTCTCGATGTTCCAGATCAACCGTCCCGGGTGCGCGTTCCGGCCCTTGACCTGATCATGCGGCCCGATCGTGATTCCACCCGTTCCGATCTGCCAGCCGAGGTACCCGCCTTCGTCCCAGCCGGGCTTGCCGAAGAGCTTCGTGTAATACGCGGCCAGCCGCTGCGGGTCCTCGGAGCCGATCAGGATGCTGTTCAGGTTCATCGCGGTCCTCCGTGCATTCGCGTAAGACAGTAGCGCAGCGGTCAGAGGTCGTCCGGCAGTGCGGCGATGCCCGGGGTCGTCATTCGGCCTTCATCAAGCAACCGGCGCGCGCGCCGCCTGTTCAGGGCAGACCAGTTCGAGCCGGCACGTCGAGGGGCGAATCGGATCGCCCAGCGTTCGTCGTCGATCCGCTGACCGTGCGAATCGATCCAACCGTGACACAGCGCGGCCTCCTGCAACGCATCGAGGGTGACGGTCTGCTTGCCGGATGACTTCTTGTAGATGGCGACGACCACCTCCCGTTCGCTGCCACCGTGCGCTTGAAGCCAACGATCGAACTCGGCGTCACTGGACACGGTGACGGCCTGGGAGACATCCATCGGGTTAGCCTAGTGTTCGGGCTTGCCGCCCGTCGCCCCAGAGGAGGGATGAGGAATGAGCCTCGATGCGATCGGCCAGCTGAACTGGCTCGCCGTGATTCTCGGCGCCGTCATCTACTTCGCGCTCGGCGCCGTCTGGTACGCACCGGTCCTCTTCGGCCGGCAATGGCAGCGCTCGATCGGCTGGGCCGCCTCGCAACGGCCGCCGCAGATGAAGCCGTCGGCGTACATCCTGCCGGCCGCCGCCTATGTCGTCGCTGCGATCGCGACGGGGATCCTCGCCGCCGCGACCGGCTCGGACACGCTGATGGAAGGCATCGTGCTGGGGATCGTCGTCGGCGTCGGCTATGCGGTGACGCTGACGGCGGTCGAGGCCGTGTTCGACCCGAACAAGCCTCAACCGTGGACCTGGTTCGGGATCAGCGCCTCGTACCACTTCCTGGGCCTGCTCATCGTCGCGGTCCTCGTCTCGGTCTGGCGCTGAGCTCCGACTGATATCCGTGTGACGCCGCGCGCCTTGCGCTGCTAGCGTCCCGCGCGCGGATGCTGCATGATTGTCGCGACGACCCTCGCCCGGCGGGCCGGTTGAGGCTGTCGACGAACGCCGATGCGGCCCCGGCACACTGCAGGGGGCCGGCCGCGGAGGCGGAGGAGGAGGACTTTCATGCGACGTCTATTGGCGGTCGTGATGATCGCGGCGATCCTGGCCTCCTGCGGGGGGACCACCACAACGACTCCATCCCCTGGCGGCCAGACGGCAGCCCCCGGCACCAGTCCCACGGTCGGCTGGGACGCGAATTCCATCAGTGGGACCGCGGTCCTTTCGGGCTGGCGCTCATCGCCGGAAGAGGGCGAGGCGCTGACGCAGGCGCTGCTTGGATTCCCGGCGAAGTATCCGAACATTCAGGTCGACTACCAGCCAATCGCCGGCGACTACCGGACGGTCATGATCACGAAGATCAGCTCCGGTGAGGTCCCCGACCTCTTCTACGTTAACGCCGAGTACGCCCCGGAGTGGATCAGGGAGGGCTTCCTCGAGCCCCTCGACGACTACATCGCCAAGGCAGGGATCGATACCAGCAAGTTCTTCGAGGGCTACCTCTCGGCCTTCAAGGGCCAGGACGGGAAGATCTATGGCCTCCCGAAGGACGGCAACACCATCGCGATGGCCTACGACGGCGACATCGTGACGTCCGCCCCGACGACGACCGCGGAGCTCGTCTCCACAGCGGAGGCACTGAAAGGCCAGAGTGGCTTGAAGGCCCCTCTCTGCCTGAACCCCGGACTCGATCGCGGTCTCACCTTCCTCTATGCCGAGGGCGGCTCTCTCCTCACGGAAGACGGGTCGGCCGCGGCGATCGATTCCGACGCGTCGAAGGCCGCCGTCCAGTGGTATCTGGATCTCTTCAAGAACGGACTCGGCATGACCGCGGCGGACATGGGCTCCGGCTGGTGCGGAGAAGCGCTCGGCAAGAAGCAGGCCGCCCTCACCTTCGAAGGCGGCTGGCTCGATCCGTACATGACAAGTACCTTCCCGGACGTGAATTACGCCTGGGCGGAGGTCCCGACAGGGTCCTCAGGGAGCCCGGTGACGATCGCCTACACGGTCAGCTATTCGATCGGCAAGGACTCGGTCAACAAGGATCAGGCATTGGTCCTGCTCAGCTACCTCGCCGGACCGGACGGCATGGAGAGGTGGACCCAGGGTGGCGTCGCCCTGCCGTCGCGCAGCGACGTGCCCATCCCGGCCGGCAAGGACATCCTGGCCAAGGGCGCCGACTACGCTCGACCCGGCTCGGGTTTCATGCCCGGCTACGTCGATGTCCAGAAGGCGTTCCAGGACGCGTTTACGGCCCAGATCCAGGGCGGGACGTACGACGCCGGCCCTGTCGTCGCGGCGACGAAGGCGGCGATCGACAAGGCCCTGGCCCAGTAGTCGCCTGAACCGGATCGACCGGCAGGTGTCCACGGGAATCTCGTAATGGCGGCCGGGACGGTGGCGTCCCGCTCGACCGTGCGTCGCGAGCGCTCTTCGGAAGCGCTCGCGGCGTACGCCCTCATCGGCGTGCCGATGATCCTGTTCCTGATCCTCAACATCGGCTCAATCTTCTATGCCCTGTTCATCAGCCTGTGGCGCTGGAACGTCCGAACCGGGCCGGTCACATTCAGGGGCCTCGAGAACTACCAGGCCTTGCTGACCGATCAGGTCTTCCTTCGGGCGATCCAGAACTCGATCTACTACGCGATTGTCTGGGTTCCCCTGACCATGGCCATCGGGCTCTTCCTCGCGGTCATCGTCAACCAGAAGATCCGCGGCCAGACGTTCTTCCGGGCGGCCTACTACTTCCCGTCGATCGCGAGTTCGGCGGCGATCACGGTGCTGTGGATCTTCATCGTCGCCCCGGACGGCCTGCTCAACAACACCCGGGCGGCGATCGGGATCAACCCGCTGTTCGAGTTCTTCGGCTTCGGCCCGAACAAGAACTGGATCGGCGACCAGGACACCGCCCTGAACTCGGTCATCATCCTCAACGCCTGGACGACGTCCGGGACGTTCATGCTCTTCTACCTCGCGTCCCTCCAGTCGATCAGCCACGAGGTCTACGAGGCCGCGGCCATCGACGGCGCCGGCGCCTGGCAGACCTTCTGGAAGATCACATTCCCCCTGCTCCGGCCGGGCCACTACTTCGTGGCCACCGTCGCCGTCATCGGCGCGCTCCAGCTCTTCGACCAGGCTGTCATCGCCGGCGGCCCGGCCGGCGACCCGAACAACGCCCTGATGACGATGGTCCTGTACCTCTACAACGCCGCGTTCCCGCAGCTCAACTTCGGCTACGCCGCGGCGGTCGGGATCGTCCTCTTCGTCGTGATCTTCACTGCCACGCTCGTCCAGCGGCGGCTCTTCGGGCAGGCCCCGGCGTGGTAGGAGGTACCAGATGACGACGCCGGCCCAGGCCGCTCCGATCCGCGCCGGCACCGATCTCGCCGTCGCGCCGGTCGGCGACCCCACCGCCGCCTGGCGTCGCCGGATCGCCTATCTGCTCCTGATCTCGTATGCCCTCCTGATGTTCGTCCCGTTCGCCTGGTCGGTCGTCACGTCGTTCAAGACGTTGCCCGATACGGCCCGACTGACGTTCATCCCGGACCCGTTCACCGTGGCCGGCTGGGAATTCGCGTTCAATAACCTGACACCGTCGCTCGCACGGCTGTTCCTGAACAGCGCGATCATCGCGGTCGCGGTCACGATCACGAACGTCGTGCTGGGGAGCATGGCCGGGTATGCATTCTCGCGGCTCCGCTTCCCCGGTCGAGAGGTCCTGTTCCTGGTGGTCCTGGCGACCCTGATGATCCCGGACCAGCTGCGCCTGGTCCCGGTCTACCTGATGCTCAACGCGGTCGGTCTCACCAGGGGGGTACTCCAGTACGCTGGCGTGATCCTGGTCCTCGCGATTAGCGGCACCAGCATCTTCCTGTTACGCCAGTACTTCATGTCGATTCCGCGCGACATCGAGGAGGCGGCACGAATGGACGGCGCCGGCTTCTTCACGACCTTCTGGCGGGTGATGCTGCCATTGGCCGGGCCGGCGGTCGCGGCGGTCGCAATCCTGCAGTTCCAGGGCACCTGGAACGGCTTCTTCTGGCCTTACATCATCATCCAGTCAGCGGACCAGTACACGCTCCCGATCGGCTTGACGTTCTTCCGTGGGGCGGGTGGCTTCTCGACCAACTGGCCGCCGCTGATGGCCGTGGTGGTGATGGCGACGATCCCGATCCTGATCCTGTACGTGTTCTTCCAGCGCTACTTCGTGGAGGGGGTCGCGGCAAGTGGCGTCAAGGGCTGATTCGATCCCGGGCTCCGCGCCCGGGCTGGGGCGCGTCCTGCGCTCCGCGGCCGTCGACTTCTATTTCAACTCGTGGCGGCTGGTGCCCGCCAATCTCCTGTGGGGTGCGGTCTTTCTTGCCCTGGTGGTGGGAACGGCGGTGTTTCCACCCGTCTTGCTGCTGACACCGGCTCTTGCCCTGCCGACGGTGGGCGTCTTCCGGCTCGCCGCCTTAATTGCGCGCGGCGAAGGCGTCTCCTTCTGGGACGGTCTCACAGCCTGGCGGACGATGCTTCTGCCGGCCCTCGTCATCGGCACCGGACTCGTCGTCTGCGCGGCGGTCTTCCTGACGAACATCGTTCTAGGCCTCGGGAGTGACAGCGTCCTCGGCTGGGTCCTTGCAACTCTTGCGGCCTGGGGCCTCGTCGCGAGCTGGGTCCTGGGCTGGACCGTCTGGCCCTTGCTCGTCGACCCCGTTCGGCGTGGCCTACCCATCCGCGCCCGCCTTCGGACCGCGGTCCTCCTGGTTCTCGCCCATCCCGTGAGGATGCTGGCGCTCGGTGCGCTCCTTGCCGTCCTCCTCGCCGCCAGCACAGTCGCATTTGCGGCGCTCGTCTCCATCTCCGTAGCCTTCAGTGCCCTCGTCGCCTGCCGCTACGTGCTGCCGGCCGCCGATCGTCTCGAGGCGCGGCTCCGCAACTAGCAACCAGACGCGTCAGTCTTCGTCGGCCGGATCATTCCACCGTTCGACGACGGCGGTCTCGCGCTCCCAGCCGAGGACGGACACGGTCGCCGTGCCGAGCGCGAACAGCCGCCCTTCGGTCGGAGGCAAGCCAAGCCACCGGGCTGTGAGCACACGAAGGACGTGGCCGTGCGCGAACAGCGCCACATCACTGGCGGCTGCGCGCACGCGGGCGATGACCTGGTCGACGCGCGCGGCGACCTCGTCGGCCGTCTCGCCGCCGGGGATCGGATGGGTCCACACCGTCCAGCCCGGGACGGTCATCCGGATCTCGGCCGTCGTCTGGCCCTCATACTGGCCGTAGTTCCATTCATGGAGGTCGGGGTCGATCTCGACGCTATCTTCGAAGCCGCCGAGTCGGGCGGTCTCGAGAGCGCGCGACATCGGGCTCGACAGGACGAGCGCGAACTTCCGGCGACGGAGCCCCCGGCGCAGCCGCCGCGCCTGGGCCCGGCCGGGATCGGTGAGCGGAACGTCCGTGCGTCCGGTGTGCTGCCCGGATTTCGACCACTCCGTTTCGCCGTGGCGCACGAGCCACGCCTGGGGACGGGTATCCGGCTCCACGTGGATCGCCACGCGCGGAGCTTACCGCCCGGGGTCACTCGCTTTTGGGGCCGGTCGCCTTTATCCCGACTCCGATTGGGCAGGAAACGCCTGTCGAATTGTCCGGGCAATAGCCGCGCGGATTGCTCAAGGGATAAGGTCTCGGTCATGTTGTCGTGCCAGCGCGTCGTCAAGGCGCTTGCGCCAATCGGCGTTCTCAAGTCCGGCGGAGACGAGCACATCCCGCCAGTCCACCTCTGCGAGTGCCACAGCGCTGACAAGTCGATCGACGTCGCCGTCCGCGACAAGAAGGATTGCACCGCAGATCCGCTCGTCACCCTCAGGAGAACTCCCACCAAGGTCCAGCGAAGACAGCAGCTCCATCACCTGCGACGCGCGTCGGCCTCGGAAATCGTGGGCGATACGGTCAGCCATCCGAGACGAGATTTTCACACGCGCAGCCTAGACCGGCCGAGTCTCCACTCCGAGGCCGATGGGGCAGGAGACGCCCGTCGAGTTGTCCGGGCAGTAGCCGCGCGGATTCTTCGCGAGGTACTGCTGGTGGTAGTCCTCGGCGAAGTAGAACTGCGGCGCCTCCACGATCTCGGTTGCGATCTCGCCGAAACCTGCCGCCGAGAGCCGCTCCTGGTACATCGCCCGTGAGGCTTCCGCCGCGGCGCGTTGCTTCTCCCCGTGGGCGAAGATCGCCGAGCGGTACTGCGTCCCGACGTCGTTGCCCTGGCGCATTGCCTGCGTCGGGTCGTGGGCTTCCCAGAACCGGCGCAGGAGCTCGTCGTACGTGACCTTGGTCGGGTCGAAGACGACGCGGACGCTCTCGGCATGCCCGGTCTTCCCCGTGCAGACCTCGCGGTACGTGGGGTTCGGGGTGTAGCCGCCCTGGTAGCCAACCGCGGTCACCCAGACGCCCGGGACCTGCCAGAAGAGCTTCTCCTCGCCCCAGAAGCAGCCGAGTGCGAACTCGGCGATCTCGAGCCCGTCCGGGTAGGGCGGGACGAGCGATCGGCCGTTGACGTGGTGGGCTGGGGGCGCGGGCATCGGCTCGGCGCGGCCCGGGAGCGCCTCGGCCGGCGTGGGCATTTTCGGAGCGTGGATCGAGAACATCGGCATTGTCCTTTCGAGATCACAAGTCTAGCCAAGCGCCGCGAGAACGCCGGAAATCTGGCTCCCGCCGCCCCCCGTATCACCGGATGAGGCCCACTCCGGGCCCGTTTCCGCGACAAGCAACCGAATGGGGAGGTAGGCATGTCGAAACGCGCATTGCGGGTATTTGCCTTGGGCGGTGCCGTGCTGCTCGTCGGTGTCGGCGCGATCGCCGTCGCCGGTGCCGACGCGAGGAACTTCCGGGCGAGCCCGCTCATCGGCTACGAGGAGGTCCCGGCCGTCTCGACGGTCGCGAGGGGGTCGTGGGTTGGCCGCCTCTCGAGGGACGGAAACTCGCTGGCCTATACGCTCCGCTTCCGCGGGCTGGAGGGCACATTCACCCAGTCGCACATTCACTTCGGGCAGCGGCTGGTCGCAGGGGGGATTTCGATCTTCTTCTGCACCAACCTTGGCAACGGTCCGGTCGGCACACAACCGTGCCCGGGGCCGGGTCAGAAGGGCGAGACGGTCGTGACCGGCACCGTCGACGCGGACGACGTCGTCGGGCCCAGTGGTCAGGGCATCGCGGCGGGTGAGTGGAACGAGATCATCAAGGCGATGCGGACAGGGAACGCCTACGTCAATGTCCATTCGTTGAAGATCCCGGGTGGAGAGATCCGGGCCCAGATCAAGGCTGTCCGGTAGCGGGTCAGGCTTGAAGGACGGGCCCGGCGATCGCCGGGCCCGTCGCATGTCCGGCCCCCTAACGCCTGCCCGGCCGGAGCGATGCGACCATGAGGACGATCCCGAGTCCCACCGCGACGAAGGGCCACGTGGCGCCCAGGTCGATCGGGGGAAGGTAGTTGCGGACGAGGAAATACCCACCCACGAGCACGAGCATCGCGCCGGCCACGAGGGCACCGGTCCGCCCGTTCGCGGACGACCCGGATGGGCGAGCCGGGGACACGCGCGTTGACGTGGCGCGCGCGTTCGAGGCGGCCGTGGTGCCGCCGCCGGCCGACCCGGTGTCCGGAGCGGAAGCAGGCACCTCGGGCTCGCCGTCGGGAGCCTCCGGCAGGAGGAACAAGAGCAGGAAGTAGACGAGCACCAGCAGGCCGTTCGTCGCGAACGCCAGCACGATCCCGGCGATACGAACGATCGTCGGGTCGATGTTCAGGCTCTCCGCGATCCCCCCGGCGACGCCGCCGATCATCCGCTCGCGCCGGGAGCGATAGAGGCGATCAGGCACCGCATGACCCTGCCGGTTCGACGTTGATGCTGCCGGCGTTCACTTCCGCGTCGATCTCGAGCCGGACCGCGGCCGCGCCGAAGCCTGGGGTCTCCCACAGGTTCTCGCTCGCCTCGATGAGGCCGCGCTCGGCGAAGTTGTTCGATGCGGTGATGTTGTCGTTCATCCTCACCTGCAGCCCGGCGCCCGCGGGCGGGCACAGGCGGACGCTGCCGGCATTCGCCTCGATCGAGGCGCTCAACCCCCGGTTCGGCAGATTCACATACCCCTCGCCGGCATTGAGCTGGAGGTCGAAGCCGGCGATCGCGGCAACTGTTCCGAGGTCGATCCTGGCCTGGCCGGCGTTGATGCCGACCCGGAGCTGCCCGAGGTTGGCACCGAACAGGTCGAGCCGCGCCTCGCCGGCGTTGAGCGTCGCGTTCAGGTCGATCGTCGAGCCGGTCGGGAGGGTCACGGTCCACCGGTCGCGTGAGCCGAAGAAGTCGAACCCGGGACGGTCGTCCGACGCGATCTCCACGTGCGAGGGCGCCGCTTCGATTCGGGGCCCCGACCCGTCGTCGTCGACGCCTTCGACCCTCCAGCCGGGCCCCAGGAACGTCCGGATCGCCAGCTCGCCACAGTTCAGCCGGACCTCGACTGCCGCGGTCGCCGCGAGGTCCCCGCTCTGGGCCGGGAAGGCGACCGAACCCTGCCCGTCGCCGCAGGACCCGAACGGGATCCCGCCCGACGTCAGCAGTCCGCCGCCGATGATCCCGAACGTCGCGGCCGAGAGGAGCCCGCCGACGAACTCGAGCCGGGTCCGGCGGAGGACCAGGCCGATCCCGGCACCAACCAGGAGGAGCGGCCACAGCGTCCACGCCCGGGCGACGTCGTCCTCCCTGAGGATCCCCTGCCGGACCGCGAGCGGGATCGACCCGAGGAGGATGAAGAACACTCCCCAATTGACAAGAGCTCGATTGACGTGCACTCGAGGGTCCTTCGGTGCGGTCGAACCAGGCTCCACCCTACACCCGCTGCCTCGACGACTGTCGCGGCATTGCAAGATCCGCGTGAGGGCAGCATAGTTGGGTCCGCTGCCGATCGGAGTACTGTCCCGCCAGCTACGCCATTCGGAGGGATGAAATGACCGATCAAGAGCGAACAACCGTTCGCGAATCGACGACCGAGCCGGTGACCACCCGCGACCCGGTCGCCCCCCCACCGTACGCGGGCGAGCGTGTCCGGACCACCGAGAAGAGCATCCGCAAGGGTCCGACCGGCGGCGAGGTGATCAGGCGCTTCGTGATGCTGCTGTTCGGGATCCTCCAGGGACTGCTGATCGTGCGGATCATCCTGCTGCTGCTCATCGCGAACAGGGGCAACGACATCGTGGCGCTGATCCTCGGCCTCACCGACCCGTTCGTCGAGCCGTTCCGCGGCATGTTCGCGCTCGACCGGGTCACCGCCGACTCGGGCGCCATGCTCGACGTAGCGGCGATCGTCGCGTTGATCGGCTGGACGCTGATCGAGGCGCTCGTGATCGCCCTCCTCAGCCTGGGAGCCCGCCGCGGCGAAGACGCCACCCCCTGACCTTCCACTCCCGGCCACCTGACGCCGCGCGACTCGGCGCCCCCCGGCGCACCGCGCGGCGTCGTCGCGCCGTGCTACATTCGGGCGGGCCGGGGGACGGGTACGAGGCGAGGATGACCGCATGCGACTGACCGAGTGGCGCGCCGGTGCCCCGAATCGCGAGGCGCTCTCGGGCCGCGTTCTCGACGTCGTCGTGCCGGTGCTCGAATCGCTCGGGGCAGAGGCCGACCCTCACTGCTGGGTGGCCTGGGGCGACGATCCGGGGATCAAGTACATGATCCTCGCCCCGACGGTGGCGGGCCTGGTCACCTGCAACGTCCGCCTGGCCCTGCCGGGCGAAGGCCCGCGCGCGAGTGGCAGGGTCGTGCGGTGGCACCGGGTGCAGCTCGGCGAGCTCGCCGTCGAGACCGCCGGAGGACACCGCCTCGTCTCCTTCCAGATCGAGACCCAGGTGCTCCGCGGGGCGGACGCCATGGCCGACCGGATCGCCGCGTTCGGCCTCGCGCTGTTCGCCGCAGTCGACGGGCGGCCCATCCCCGACCTGGGAGCTCGAAAGCGACGCAGGAAGGTCGGAACGAAGGCGGCCAAGCGCTCCGGCGCGACCAAGCGGGCAGCCTCGGCCAGGCCGCGGGCCGGCGCCGCCCGGCCGCCCGCGCCCACGCCCGAAGCAGCCCCAGATTTCCCGGCATCGCCCGCATCCGCGCCGGCCGCTGAAGTCGCCGTGCCGGCGGGATCGGGCTCCGTCTCCGGGTGACGTCCGACCGCCCAGGCGGCGTCGAGGCGGTCGTGTTCGACCTCGACGGCGTGATCGTCGACTCCGAGATCTGGTGGGACGAGGTGCGGCGCGACTTCGCGGCGGCGCGTGGCAAGACCTGGACGGAGGAGGATCGAGTGGCGGTGATGGGCGCGAACTCGCGCCAGTGGTCGCGCACGATGCGCCACCGCCTCGGGATCGACGACGAGGACGGGCTCATCGAGCGGGCGATCGTCGATGGGGTCGTCGGCCGCTACCGCCGGGACGGTGCGCCGCGGATCGACGGCGCGGTCGAGGCCGTCCGCCGGATCGCCGGGCGCTGGCCGGTGGCCGTCGCCTCGTCCGCGCACCCCGAGGTGATCGAGGCGGCCCTCGGGGCGACCGGTCTGGACGGCGTCTTTGCGACCGTCGTCTCGTCCGACGAGGTCGAGCACGGGAAGCCCGAACCGGACGTCTACCTCGAGGCGGCCCGCCGGCTCGGCATCCCACCGGCGGCGTGCCTGGTCGTCGAGGACTCGTACAACGGGGTGCGCGCGGGCCGGGCGGCGGGGATGACCGTGGTCCTCGTCCCGAACGCGACGATTCCCCCGGCTCCGGGCACCCGGGAGCTCGCGCACGCAGTCGTCGATCGGCTCGGCGACCTGGATCCCGCGCGATTCCAGCCGGCGGCGTCGGGCGGCGATGGCTGAGACGCCCGCGGCCTACCGTCACCCGCGGGCGGACGCGAGGGTCCGATTCGGCCGCTACCTCCTGGTCAATGTCCTCACGAGGCTCGTCGTCGGCGTATACGTCCGGCTCCGCGTCGAGGGTCGGGAGCGCCTGCCGGCCGGTCCGGTCGTGTATTGCTTCAGTCATCTGAACTGGACGGATCCGTTCATGCTCGTGTCGTCGCTGCCGGTCCGGCCGCGGCTCTTCTTCTTCGGCCCGAAGGAGCGCGACATGCGGGTCGGCGGCCGGAACCGGATCATGGCCTGGGCTGGCACGACGGTCCCTTACATGCCGGGCAAGGACGATATGCTCGACGCGACGCGCCGCGTCCGGTCGGTGCTGACGACCGGTGGCGCCCTGGCGATTGCGGGGGAGGGGAGGATCCACGCCGGCGAGTCGGAGCTCCTGCCGCTCGAGGAGGGCCCCGCATATTTCGCCCTCCGGTTCGGCGCACCGATCGTCCCGGTGGCGATCAACGGCACGAGCTGGCTGCGGTTCGGGCGGCGCGTCAGGGTCCGAATCGGCGATCCGATCCCCGCCACCGGCCGACCAACCCGCGAGGCGGTCGCGGCCCTCACCGCGAGCACGTGGACCGCACTTCACGCGCTTGTCGCGGGCTACCCGGACGTGGCGCCGCCGGGGCCCTTCGGGCGCTGGCTGACCGAGCGGTTCAACGACTGGCCGGAAGGGTCTCGGCCGCGGGTCGACGGCTGAGCGTCTCTGCCATACTTCCGCCGATTCGAGGCGACACGGGAGGAGCGGTGGAAACGACGACCGGGCTGTCCGGCAATCCAGAGGAGTACGCCACTCGGCTCGCCTCGCAGGGCGACGAGCAGATTGACGCCTGGGCCGCCGAGCTCATGCGCGACATCGCGATCCGCCGGGGCGTGCTGCAGGTGATCGCCGACTTCCGAAAGACGGCCGAGCTGGACGAGAGC
Source organism: uncultured Anaerolineaceae bacterium (assembly GCA_964626755.1). GTDB lineage: Bacteria > Chloroflexota > Limnocylindria > Limnocylindrales > CSP1-4 > JACDAV01. The sequence continues at coordinate 122,990 of CAZVGO010000038.1, forward strand.
CAATTCGAACGGGTGTTCGCATCCGGCGGCGGTCCGCCGGCGGTCATCGGGCGGGACGCGAAGGGCCGGCTCATGGTCCCGGCGATCACCCTCTATGCCCTGGTGGCGGGGATCCGGGCGCAGCGGCCCGACGGCCGCGCCCGCCTCATCGCGTATCTCGTCGCGAACTTCCACGAGCTCGTCTACGTCTGACGGCGCCCCGGCCGGCCGCCGCCTGGCCGGCCTCGTCCGGCTGACCCACCCGTTTCCGTCGCTCCTCGACGGGGCCGCGACCGCGGCCTTTGCCCTGCTTGCCGGCGCCGTGCCGGCGACCGCGGGACGGCTGGGGATCGCGATGGTCTCGCTCCAGGCTGCGATCGGGGCGCTGAACGACCTCGTCGACGCGCCCCGGGACGCGGGGCTGAAGCCAGGCAAGCCGATCCCCGCCGGGCTGGTGACCCCAGCGGCGGCGCGCGCGGTCGTCATCGGCGGCGCGGCGCTCGGGATCGGGCTGTCGCTGCCCTCGGGTCCCGCGACGACCGCCGTCGCCCTGGTCGTCCTCGTCGTCGGTGGCCTGTACGACCTGCGATTCAAGGGAACGGCCTGGTCGTGGCTCCCGTTCGCAGTCGGCATCCCACTCCTGCCCGTCTACGCGTGGCTGGGCGCGGCCGGCCGATTGCCCATCGCCTTCGCGATCCTCGTCCCGGCGGCGGCCCTCGCGGGTGCCGCCCTGGCGATCGCAAATTCGCTCGCCGACGTCGAGCGCGACCGGGCCGCGGGGGCGACGTCGGTGGCGGACCGACTCGGGCGGAGGACGGCCTGGCAGCTCCACGCCGTCCTCCAGGCGGGGGTGCTGGCGCTGGCCATCGGGGGCCTCGGGTGGCTGGGCCCGGCGAGGCCGCCGACCCTCGTCATCGTGGGCCTCGCCCTCGGCGGGCTGCTGCTCGGAGCGGGGCTGGTACTAGTGGCCGGCCGGGGCGCCCGGCAACGAGAGCGCGGCTGGGAGCTCGAGGCACTGGGCGTGGGCCTGCTCGGGGTGTCCTGGGTGGCCGCGGTCGTGCTGTCCCGGGCCTGAGTGCGTGCCCGTTGCGTGGACGCCTGCACGCATCATCCCCCGGCCGCTTGAACGAAAGTACCGGGCCCGCGGGTAGTCCCTCTGGGTAAGGTGGAGGGGCTCTCGTTACCTCTCCCAAGGAGGCAAAAACCAGCGTGTCCAATCTAGCCCTCAGGTTCCGCGGTCTGCCGATCGCGGTCGTTGCACTCCTCCTCTCGGCGGGCCTCGCGTTCGCCGCAGGCGGTCTCTCCCTCCCCGACGCCGGTGGCAGCGGCGGCACGACCACGGACGGCACCAGCCAGACCGTCGACGGCGATGACGCCGAGGCGGCCCCGGCCGTCGAAAATGGTGACGAGGACGCGTGGGACAACCACGGCGACCTCGTCTCCGAAGCGGCCCAAATGGACACCCCCGTTGCCGCCGCAGGCACCGAGGGGTTCAAGAACCACGGCGCCTTCGTCAGCTGCGTCGCCAAGCTTGCCTACGGCAAGAAGGGCGTCGAGGCACCGACCGAATTCGTCCTGGCCGAGCTCACCCCCGAG
>CAZVGO010000039.1:0-74609 GCA_964626755.1 uncultured Anaerolineaceae bacterium
CTCCGCCCCTCCGGCGCCGAGCTCCGGCCGGTATGCATCTCAGACATGATCCTGGGCCCCCGCGAGCGTGGCCGGCACCCGAAGCCGACGGAATCGGGCACCGGCTGAGCGTGCTGAGCCCGCGTTTCATGACTGGGCGGCATATCGGCACCGGGGCGGCGATGCGGGCCGCGGTCCGCAAGTTCGGCGGCGCGGGGCCACGGTGCGTCCACGGGCCCCGGAAACCATGCTTGGCGCGCATGAGCCGGCCGGGAATCGAACGGGCGGGCCGTGAGGGCCCGCCCGATCCGGTCTGCCGGCGGGGACGCCTGCCGGCGGGTGACCTAGAACTGCTCGAGGTAGCGGTCGACCTCCCAGCCCGAGACCTGGGTGCGGTACTCGTCCCATTCGGTTCGCTTGGCGGCGAGGTAGTGGTCGAAGATGTGGTCGCCCAGGGCCTCCCGGATGACCTCGTCCTTCTCGAGTTCGTCGAGCGCCTCGCCGAGCGTGCCCGGCAGTTCCTTGATCCCCTTCTCGGCGATGCGCGAGGCATCCATCTCGAAGAGGCTCTCCTCGACCGGGTCGCCCAGGGTCATGCCCTTCTCGACGCCGTCGAGACCGGCCGCGATCATCGCCGCGAACGCGAGGTACGTGTTGGACGACGGGTCCGGGCAGCGAACCTCGACCCGTGTCCCCTCGATCGACTTTCCGGGCGAGACCTTCGGGATCCGGATGAGCGCGGACCGGTTCGTCCGACCCCAGGTGAGATAGGTCGGCGCCTCGTAACCCGGGACGAGCCGCTTGTATGAGTTCACGAGCGGCGCGAGGACCGCGATCATCCCCCGCGCGTGGGCGAGGATCCCCGCCATGTACGACCGAGCCACGTCCGACAGGCCGTACGGATTGTTCGGGTCGGCGAACGCGTTCCGCTCATCGGCGATCGAGTAGAGGCTCTGGTGGGTGTGCATCCCGGAGCCGTTGATCCCGTGGATCGGCTTCGGCATGAACGTGGCGTACAGGCCGTGCTGCTGGGCGATCGCCTTGAGCGCGAACTTGAAGGTGATCGCGTTGTCCGCAGTGCGCAGCGCGTCCGAGTACTCGAAGTCGATCTCGTGCTGGCCCTGAGCCACCTCGTGATGGGCGGCCTCGACCCGGATGCCGAACGCCTCGAGGGCGTCGACCATGTCCTGCCGGATCTCCTGGGCGAGGTCGGTCGAAAAGTCGAAGTAGCCGGCCTGGTCGTGGGGCAGCGGCTCGATCCCGCCGTCCTCGCCGCGGCGCAGGAGGAAGAACTCGAGCTCTGGACCGGTATTGACGACGTAGCCGAGCTTCTTCGCCCGCTCGACCTGGCGGCGGAGGACGAAGCGCGGGTCACCGACGAAGGCCTCACCGTTCGGCGTGAAGACATCGCAGATGACCCGGGCGGTGCCGCGCGGCCCGGAGGCGGGCTGCCACGGGATCTCGGAGAACGTCTTCATGTCCGGCATGAGGTACTGGTCGCTCTCGGCGATCCGGGTGAAGCCCTCGATCGACGAGCCGTCGAACCACGTGCCGTGGCGGACCGAGCCATCGAGCTGGTGGATCGGGATCGTCACCGCTTTGACGTGGCCGATGATGTCGGTGAACTGGAGCTGGACGAACCGGATCCCGGACGACTTCGCCTGCTCGATCTTCTCGGTCCCGTCGACCTTCTCTTTCGCCACGACCTTCTCTTTCGCGATCACCACCGATACTGCCTCCTCGCCTCGTGCTGGGGGTTCGACGCCGGTCTTGTGCGTAGCGCACCAAGACAACCCCGGCCAGCCCGGTAGACCGGAGCATATCAGCCGCCCGCGGTGGGCGATCGCTCGCGTCCGGCGTCAGAGTTGGCCAGCTTGCACAAGTCAGCTCGGCTCCGCCAGATCAGCCAGCCCGACGAGCCGCGACGAGGTCGTCGAGCAGGCGCCCGAACTCGCGGTCGAAGTCGACGTAGCGGTCGGACCGGCCGACGATCGACAGCTCGCCGGCCGGCGTCAGCCGCGTCCAGACGCGCCGGCGCGGGAGGTAGAACGTGATCAGTAGCCCGCTGATCAGGAGGCCGAACGCGACCCACACGATGCCCTGCCCGGGATCGTGCTTGGCGATGAGCAGCGTGAACTCGCTGAACCGCCGGAGCTCAACCGTGAAGTCGATGTTCGCGAGCGTGTGCCGCTCGCCCGCCCGGATCGCCATGTCGCCGGCCCGGTCGACGATGGGGTCTTCGCCCGGGGAGCCGGGCCGGATCCGGTACGGGATGACGACCAGGGTGCCGACCCCGTCGACGTCACGAATGAGGAGCATCTCGAGGCCGAGGTCGCGGCCGGGAACAGGCATCGTTCCGTACGGGAACTGGTTGACGCTCTCGGTGAGCGGCACGGGGCCGGACCAGAGGACCGCTCCCTGCCGGTCGCGGATGACGACGTCCGGGGCAGGCCCGAACCCGTTCTGGTGGAGCGTGTAGCCGCCGACCGACAGCGGGTCGTTGACCCGGATCGTCTTGTGGGCGATCTCCTGGCCGTCGCGATACACGACGAGCTCGCTCGTGAAGTCGGTCACCGCGTCGGGGAAGCCGGGCGCCTCGAACGCGAGATTCCGGACGAGCAGCAGGCCTGGGGTCCCGATCGGCTGGACCGTCAGCGCGTCACCCTCGGCGATGACGAGGGGCTGCTCGTCGCCGAGCTTCCAGGTGATCGCGGCCGCGACGAGAAACAGGATCAGCCCGGTGTGGTTGAGAAACGTGGCCAGCTTCGTCCAGCGGTTCCGGTCGCCGTAGACGTACCGGACGCCGTCGACCTCCGCGTCGCGCACGCTGAACCGATGTCGGCGGAGAACCTCCCGGACGTTCCCGGCGTCGGGGCCGGACATCCGGGCGCGATCGGGCAGCTTCGGATCGAAGAAGGGGTCCGGCTGGACGACCCGGACGTCCGCCGACTGGCGCCACAGGCGCGGGGCCCGGTCGAGGGTGCAGACGACGATCGAGAAGACCAGCACGACCAGGCCGGCGCTGAACCAGGTCGATTTGAAGACCTGGAACACCTGGAGCCGCTCGAGAAGATCGACCAGCCCGGACCCGAAGACCGGGTCGTAGCGGGCGTGGATCTCGGCCATCTCAGCGCGGTAGGCGGCCAGCGAGCGGAACGCGAAGTCCGGCAGCTGCCGGATCGTCATCCCGACCGTCGCCCCCAGCGCGAGCAGGATGATCTGGAGCACGGCGAAGTTGACCGACGTGAACAGGCTCCATAGCCCGGCGCCCAGCCGCGTGAACGGATCGGGACGGGCGGCCTGGGTGGCCGGGCGCCCCGCGGCGATCGTCGCGATGACTCGCCTCCTAGGCGCGCCGGACGGCCGCGCCGGCAGCCTCGCCGGACGGAGCGGCAGTCTCCCTCGCGGCGGCCGTCCTCGCCGCGCCGAGCGCGCGCTCGAAGTCGGCGACGAGGTCGTCGAGGTCCTCGAGTCCGACCGAGACGCGGAGCAGGCCCGGCGCGATGCCGGCCTCGACCAGCGCCGCGTCGTCGAGCTGACGGTGGGTCGTGGACGGCGGGTGGACGACCATCGTGTGGACGCTGCCGAGCGACGCAGTCAGCTCAGTGATTGAGAGCCCGTCGATGAACGCCCGGCCGGCGGCCCGACCGCCGGCCAGCTGGAAGGCCAGCATCCCGCCCCCGATCGCGAGCTGGCGGGCGGCGACGGCGTGCTGAGGGTGGCTGGCGAGGGAGGGATGGTAGACGCAGAGCACGCCTTCCTGACGCTCGAGCCAGGCGGCCAGTGCCGCCGCCGTCGTGGCGTGGCGCTCCATCCGCAGTGCGAGCGTGGAGATTCCCCGAAGGACGAGGAACGCCGACACCGGCGCGAGCGTGCCTCCCGTGTCGACCTGGACGTCGCGCACCCGGCGGATCGCCTCGCGACCACCGGACACGACCCCGGCCAGGACGTCGCTGTGGCCGCCGAGGTACTTCGTCGCGGACTCGATGACGAGGTCCGCGCCCAGCTCGATCGGGCGGCACAGGTACGGCGACGCGAAGGTGTTGTCGACGACATACGCGGCCCCGTGGCGACGGGCGACTGCCGAGAGGGCGCGGTGGTCGGCGACGACGATCGTCGGGTTCGAGATGGTCTCCGCGTACAGCACGCGGGTGGGAGCCACAGTGAGCGCGGCCTCGACGGCCGCGTGATCGGTCACGTCGACGAACTCGGTCGTGACGCCGAGACGGCGAAGGACGTTGGCGAACTGCGATCGGGTGGAACCGTAGACCGCCCGGGTGGAGACGACCCGGTCGCCGGCCTGGACGAGAGACACGAGCGCCGCGTGGATCGCGGCCATCCCGGACGCGAACGCATACCCCGCCTCGGCCCCCTCGAGCTCGGCGACGGCAGCGGCGAGAGCGGCGGTCGTGGGGTTGTCGATCCGGCTGTACGCGTAGCCCGGCTCGCGGTCGGTCAGGACGTCGCCGAGCTCGGCCGCATCGGCCGAGGCGAACGTCGCGGTCTGGTAGATCGGCACGGAGGTGGGCCGTTGGGCGACTCGCGGTGCCCGCGAGGCCGCCCGGATCGCCCGGGTCGCAAAGCCGCGGGGACGCCCAGCGGGCCGCTCGCGAGACTCGCGGGAGGCGTCACCGCCCGTGTCGGGGGAGCGTTCCTTCGGCCTCACCCGGCGATGCTACACCGACTCGCCGGGACGTCCTCCAACGCCGACCGGGATGCCCATGACCCGGTTCTTGCCCGCATGCTTCGACGAGTACATCGCCTGGTCCGCGCTGATCATCAGCTCGTCCGAGGTGCGGCCGTCGTCCGGGAAGCTCACGACCCCGACGGACATCGACGAGCGGACCTCCGTGCCGGGCACGGTGAGCTCGGCGACGCCGAGCCGGATCTTCTCGGCCAGGACGTAGGCGCCGGTGACCTCCGTCTCCGGGAGGAGCACGACGAATTCGTCCCCGCCGTAGCGCGCCGCGATGTCGATCCGGCGGACGCCCTCCGCGATGACGTCGCCGACGCCGCGCAGGACCCGGTCGCCGATGAAGTGGCCGTGCCGGTCGTTGACTGCCTTCAGCTCGTCGAGATCCATCATCAGCAGGCAGAACCCGCGCCCCGATCGCGCGCTCCGGGCGATCTCGCGGTCGACCGCGGCGAAGAAGAACGTCCGGTTGTACAGCCCGGTCAGTGGGTCAACCGTCGACAGGCGGATCGCCGCGTCGCGGGCCCGCCGCTGCTCGCGGGCGATGACCATCGCGACGTAGGCGAGGAGGATGAGGGCGGTCAGGTTGATGCTGACGGTGGCGATCGTCGTGGGGGCCAGAGGCTCGATCGCTCCGGCGGTCAACGCGATGAGGTAGCCGAGGCTCGCGACGGCCGCAAGGGCAAGAGTTACCGGCGGGCTGACGACGAGCGCTGCGCCGCCGACGATGAGCGGGAAGACGAAGAAGAACGGGCTCGCTTCCCGCCCCGTCAGGACGATGAGCAGCGTCGCGAACGTGATCGCCACCGAGCCCTCGACGACGAATTTCGCCGGGCCCAGGGCGATCGACGGCAGGAGGTCGTGGAAGACGAGGACGAAGATTCCGGCCAGCGCGAGGAGCACGAAGATCGCAGCCTGCGTGTCGGGCCACAGGCCGGTCACGGCGACGATCGTCGACGTGGCGAGGATGAACACCCAGCTGACGATCCGGACGACGCGGTCGTAGGCCCGGGTCGGGACATCGCCCTCGAACTCGCCGACGGGCGGGCTGCCGACGGCCGCGGCCAGCTCCGCCTTCTGCTGGTCGACGGCGTCGGGCGTGTCGAGGGCGAGAAGTCCGCGACGCCCAAAGGCCGACGGCACGAGGACGAACGCCATCACCGCGAGATTGGCGAGGACGGCGAGGACGATCAGGACGAGGACCGGCTCGGCCGGCACGGCGCTTCACCCTCCAGGGTTCACCGGTCAGGGAGTGCCCCCCTGCCGGATCATCTTAGCCCGTAGACGGGCCTCAACCCCCTGGCGCTACCGGGTCGATCGATCGTTGCGGTGCACGTCGGCACCGAACTGGGCGTCGGTCAGCGGGTGCCCCACTGGTAGGTCTGCTTGACCATCCGGAGGTAGACGAACGTCTCCGTGTCCCGGACGCCGTCGACGGCGCGCAGCTTCTCGGTCAGGAACTGGAGCAGCGCCTCGTTGTTCTCGCACACGACCTCGATCAGCAGGTCGAAGGTGCCGGCCGTGATCACGACGTAGTCGACCTCCGGGAACGCCGACACGGCCTCGGCGACCGCCAGCAGGCGCTTGCTCTCGCAGCGGACCCCGATCATCGCCTGCTGCTGGAAGCCGAGCTTCAGGGGATCGGTAACGCCGACGACCTGGAGGATGCCGCGCTCGACGAGCCGGTTCGTCCTGGCCCGCACGGCGGCCTCGGAGACGCCGAGGTCCGCCGCGATCTGGGTGAACGGGCGTCGCCCGTCCTGCTGGAGGTGCTCGATGATCCGTTTGTCGAGCACGGACACCTCGTCCGCCCCGCGCGTGGCCACGGCACGGCCGCGGTTGTTGGTCACGACGGGCTGGGCGAGGCTGCGGGGGGCACGGGGGTCGGTACCGGCGTCGGCAGCGCGAGCGGCTGGGTCGAGCGCTGGGCGAGCGGGTGGAGGAGCGGGTGGAGCGCTTCGACGAGTTCCATTGCCGCGGCGCGGTGGGCCGGACTCGGCGGAGATGGGGTTCGATCGTTCGTCGAGTGCGGTCCGTACTCGAAGAGCAGGTTGAGCCCGGCGATCATGTACGGCGACTCACCTTGCCGGGGAGGCCTGCCAAGATCGAATCTCGCAGCCACCTGTAGCGCGGCCGAGGTCTTGAACTCTGTCATGATCAGTGGCCACTCAGCGTAGGTCGCGTTGATCCGCTTGACGGTGACCCCGTCCGTGCCGACTGTGGCCGTATTCGCCGTGATTCGCAGCCCTGCCCTCGCGAGGCGCTGGTAGACGAGGTCGATCGACACCGGTTCCTTCAAGTGGGGGTCAGGCGTGATCACGGGCGTGGGTCGGGGCGTCACGGGCAGCGACGCGGGGGCGGCCGGGCCGCAGGACGCGACGAGGCCGGCGACCAGCGCAACGGCCGCCAGGGTGGCCCTCCGATTCGATCTTCGCATTTCCGGCCGGATGCTAGCACGGGCTTCGCACCAGTCGAAGCGTACGTTGGTACCGCGGACAGGGGTCCGTAATGACCGTCACACGGCGTCGAGGTGCTCGAGGACCGGCGCCAGCGCGTCCAGGGAGCCGCGGTCGATCGGATCGACCACGAGCTGGACCTCGTCGATCCCGGCGGCCGCGTAGCGACGGAGCTCGGTGGCCATCCCCTCCGGACTCCCCCGGACCGGCCTGACAACCTCGTCCTCGGGCGTGTCCCCGGTTCGCCGGCCGATGGCTCCGGGCAGCTCGACGAGCACGGCAACGGATCGCTCGATCGCCCCGGGATCGCGGCCGGCCTCGGCGCACGCAGCGTCGACCCGATCCCGGAGGGCCGGGACGCCATCGGGCGAGTTGGTGGTGTCGGCGAACCAGGCGTTCCAGCTCTGAACGTAGGGGACCGTGATCCGGAGCATCCGCGCGCCGGTCGATCCGATCAGGAGGGGCGGGCCGCCAGGTGTCGGGCCGCGCGGCACCAGCTCGCAGTCGCGGGCCTGGTAGAACCGCCCGTCGAAGTCGATCGACCCTTCGCGGAGAAGCGTCCGGATGATCGTGAATGCCTCCTCGAAGCGGGAGATCCGATGGTCGAACGGGATCCCGAAGGCACGGAACTCGGTCTCGTTCCAGCCGGCGCCGAGGCCGAGGACGAACCGGCCACCGCTGATCTCGTCGAGCGTCGCGGCCTGCTTGGCCAGCACGGCCGGGTTGTGGAACGCAGTGCAGGCGACGAGCGGGCCGAGCGTGATCCGCGACGTCGCCGCCGCGATCGCGGCCAGCATCGTCCAGGCCTCCCACGGGCCGGCGGTCGTGCCGTCCGGATCGCGGTAGAGCAAGTGGTCGCCGAGCCACAGCGAATCGAAGCCGAGGTCCTCGGCCTGGCGGGCCATCGCGACGTACTCGGTCCAGGGGACCTCGCGTTCGACCTCGGGAAGCTGGACGCCGACCCGGAGTGGTCTGGACATGTCGGCAGGCTAGCAGCCGGATCGGGTCACAATGGGGCGGCCCAGACACGAGGAGGAACCATCCGATGATCCCGGTCGCGCGACTCAACCACGCCGTCCTCTATGTCCGCAGCGCTGAGCGCGCCGCCGAGTTCTACGGCCGGGTCTTCGGCTTCGAGATCGTGTCGAAGGAGTTGGGCGGGCAGGCGATCTTCATGCGAGCCGCGGGTGGCGAGAACCATCACGACCTCGGCTTGTTCTCGGTCGGGGAGAGCGCTCCGCGGCCACAGCGCGGGTCTGTGGGTCTCTACCACCTCGCCTGGGAGGTGCCGACGATCGAAGCCCTCGCGGTCGCCGCCGAGGAGCTGCAGGCGGCCGGGGCCCTGACCGGCGCGAGCGACCATGGCGTCTCGAAATCGCTCTATGGCGCCGACCCGGACGGCAACGAGTTCGAGCTCATGTGGCGCGTCCCGAACGAGGCGTGGGGCGAGGACGAGCACCGGGGCGCGATCCGCCCCCTCGATCTCCCGGCCGAGGTCCGGCGCTGGGGCAATGCGGGCGTCGCGGACTGATCGCCTACGGCGACTGCACGGCCGCGGCCTAGCTGCCGCCGAGAACGAGGCCCTGCGCGCCCGCCCGGAGCGTCAGCGATCCGGCCTCGATCGCGTACGTCAGGTCCTCGGCGTGGAGGACTGCGAGAACGGCCGCTTCCATTTCACCCCGGACCCCGTCGCAGGCCATCTTGGTCAGGACGATCTCCGCGAACCGGATCCGGGCGCCCTCGACGGCATACGAGCCGCCGCCCTGGTTGCAGCCGGGCCGGACCGCCACCCTGCCGTCTGCGCTGAACGTCAACGTCGCGACGACCCCGTCCGGGATGCTCGAGACGGCGTCGCCGCTCACGATCGAGTTGACCGTCCAGGTCGGCCCGACGAGCGGGAGGTCCGGGTCGGCGATCTCGCGGTCGAGCAGGCGGATGACGACGTCGCCTGCCGCGAGGGTCAGGTCGTGGCCTGCCACGGCAATCGTGGGCCTCGAGCCGAGGAACCCGAAGATCCAGTCGTCCTGGTCGTGGCGGGCCTGGTCGCAGCCCATCTCGGTCATCGCGCCACCCTCGAACCGGAGGATCCCGCCTTCGACCCGGTAGGTGCCGCCCATGTGGTTGCAGCCGGCGTTCACGCCGAGCTGGCCGTCCTTGTTGAACGTGAGCCGGATCGACGTGCCGGGCACGAGGGGCCGGTCGGCGCCCTTTTCGGTGACCCTGGTGGAGAGGAAGGTCCGTCCGTCGAGCGGGGCCGTGGCGGCGCTCGAGCAGCCGACGAGGAGGATCACGGGCAGGGCTATTGCCGGGAGGAGGGTTCGGAGGGTGGACATGGCCGCCTGACGGAGGCGCCCCTCCGCTGGTTCCCCCGCGGTGGTTCGTGGTCGGGGCGGTCGGATTCGAACCGACGGTCTCGTGCTCCCAAAGCACGTGCGATGCCAGGCTTCGCTACGCCCCGCACGGGGATGATAGACGCTGTGGCTCGTGACCCGATCGTTACCCGGCGGCGACACCGCCGAGACGGGCCGGCCCGACAGTAGGACTCCGACGCCCATCCGCAGGAGCCGAACCCGATGAACCGCTCACGCCGACTCATCGCCCTCGTCGCCCTCTTCGCGCTCTCGACCTCGATCGCCGCCTGCGGCGGCGAGGTGGTGGCCACGTCCCCGGAACAGGCGGATTGCCCAATCGGCTGGGACGCGCTGCGCGAGGAGCACCTCGTCTCCACCTACACGACGGCGACCATCGAGGACCTGCAAGCCGCCGGGGACCCTTGCTTCGATCGGCTCGTCGTGGACCTGGGACCTGCCCAGGCTGGGTTGCCGGGCCCGCAAGGCATCGGGTACCAGGTCAGGTACGTGGCGGAGGCTCGCAACGGCGCCGGTGAGCCGCTCCCGGTGCTGGGCGACGCCTTCCTGGCCGTGGTCCTGAACGCCCCGGCCCACGACGCTGACTTCCAGCCCACATATCAACCCCGCGATCCGATCCAGGCCGTCGACGTCGCCGGCTTCCAGACCTTCCGCCAGGTCGCATTCCTCGGGACGTTCGAGAGCCAGACGGAGGTCGTCATCGGGGTGAGGGCCCGGCTGCCATTCCGGGCCTTCGTCCTCGCCGGCGCGCAGGCGTCGAGGCTCGTCGTCGACGTAGCCCACCATGACTGAGGCCGGGTCCGCGGAACAACCGGGTGGTGCGGCCCGTCACACGTAACGACGCCGGGCGGTGAATGGCAGGCTGATCGACCGCCCGGCGTCACCATGTCCGCCGTGCGCCTCCGGCCGCGACGGGCCGGTGTGCGCCGCTAGACTGTCGCGGGGCCGTGACCCCTTCCCGAGAGGAGAACCAACCGCCTCGTGCAAGCTCGACGGACCCGGCCGGTCCCCCGGCCGAACGACCGCCGCCCCGGAATTCGTCCCGATCCTCGCGGGAGCATCACGGACTCCTCGACCAGGGCGCGACGCCGCCAGGAGGCCAGACCGGCCGACGGCAGGCGGGTCGCCGTCGCGGCGCTTTCGGCGGCCGTGCCCGGGCTCGGACAGCTGGTCAACGGCCGGACGCGCCTCGCTGCGATCTTCGCTCTCCCGTCGCTGGCGCTCGTCGCGCTCGTCTGGCTGTTGCTCCTGCTCAACTCGCCAACTCGCCTCGCGGCGACCCTCATCAGCCCGGCGATGCTCACCACCGTCCTCGTCCTCAATGTCGTGGTCCTCGCGTGGCGGCTGGCATCGGTGGGACACGCGTTCTTCGACCGTTGGTCGCGCGGGCTTCCGAGCCGCGCCGGCGTCATCTCGCTCGCCCTGATCCTTGCCTTTGTCGCAGTGCCCCACCTCTATGCGCTCCAGGTGGGCCTCGCTGCCCGCGACACGTTCGCGCGGATCTTCGACTCGCAGCAGGGCGAGGTGGCCGGCGTCGTCGCGACCCCCGGGCCGGGTGACCGCGAGCGGACGAACATCCTCGTCATCGGGATCGACAAGATCCCGTCGCGGAACGCGACGCTGACCGACACGATGATCGTCGTCTCGATTGACCCGGTCGGCCGGAGCGTGTCGATGGTGTCGATCCCGCGGGACCTCGTCGGCACGCCGCTCGGGAACGGCGACGTCTACGGCCCGAAGCTCAACTCGCTGAAGAGCTACGCCGACGCCCACTCGGGGGAGTTCCCGGATGGTGGAATGCGAGCGCTCAAGAACGCCGTTTCTGCGCTCCTCGGGATCCCGATCCACTACCACGCCTCGCTCAACTTCTTCGGCTTCGTCAAGATCGTCGACACGATGGGTGGGGTCGACGTCGAGCCGGCGAAGGGGTTCACCGACGCCGAATATGGGTACCGCGGCCGGTTCGGCTTCTCGATCACGGCCGGCCGCCACCATCTCGACGGGCTCGACGCGCTCGCCTACGTTCGGGCGCGCAGGGCGCCCGGAGAGAGCGACTTCACGAGGGCCGCCCGGCAGCAGGAGGTCATCGTCGCGCTTCGCAACCGGGCACTCGAGAGCGGCAGCCTCCTGTTCCAGGTCCCCGCCCTGTTCGAGGCCTTCGGCGAATCCGTTCGAACCGACCTTCCGGTCGACCGGCTGCCTCAGCTCGCCGTCCTTGCCGACGAGGTGGACAGTGCCGCAATCGTCCGCGCCGTCCTCCAGCCTCCCCTCGTGGCGGGCGGCCGGAACAGATACGGAGCCGTCCAGTACCCCGACCTCGTCGCGATCTGGGCGGTGGCGGACGGGCTGTTCAGCGACCCCGGCACCCCGCCCCGCCCGTGGCCGACTCCGAAGGCGACCCCGCGAGGAAGCACCAGCCCGTAACCCGGTCCAGTCCGCTCACCGGAGGACCACCCGACCGTCATGGACCCGATCGCGATCCTGTTCGAGGGGACGCGGGCCGCGGCCGTCCTCGCGTTGCTGTTCGTGCTCCCGGGGCTGACTCTGGGTCCGGTGGTGTCGCCGGGAGCCTCGGGCTACCTCGCTCGGCTTGGTCGGGCCGTGGGCGTCAGCCTGGTCGTCACGGCGATCGCCTGCATGACGCTCGCCCGCCTGGGCCTTCTCCGCCCGACGATTCTCGTGGCGCTCCTTGTTGCCCTGACGCTCCTGCCGCTCCATTCCCGCCTGCCCGGATGGCCGCGCCGGCCGTCGCGCAATGCCCTGCGCTGGTGGTTCGGGGCGGCGGCCGGCGCGCTCCTGTCGGGTGTTCTGGCCGTCCTTCCGGCCGGGCCGTTGCGGAGCGGCGTGCCGCTGCCTTCCGGCGCGACCGCCTGGGCCGACGCCCTCCTGGCATGGTCGACCGCGGGGACCGGCGGCTTCCGGGCGGCCCTGCCCGCGTGGGGCGCCGTGGGGCCGTTTGCGGTCGACCACGGGCCCCTGACCGCCCACTCGGCCGCCGCGTTCCTCCTGATGCCGAGTGACCCGCTCGTCCAGCTCGATCTCTACCGGCTCGCCGTCCTTCTGGGCGGGCTCGTCCTCGCGACGCTGCTGTTCCGACGCTGGGTGTCGACGTGGATCGCGCTGCTGGGAGCGATCCTGCTGTTCAGGACTGTCCGGTTCGAGGCGGCTTCCTCCGGCTTCGGGCCCGATGCATGGGGGCTCGCCGTCGCCCTGTTCGCGCTGTGGCTCACGGACCGCGCGATCGTCGAACGGTCGCGCCGGCTGGCCGTGGCTGCCACGGCGAGCGCGGCGGTCGTGCTTCTCGTCAACGTCGAGGTGTTCCTCGTCCTCGCCGCCGCGGTCGCAGGTGTCGCCCTCGCCCGTGCCTTCGTCCAGCCCGGCGGTGGCCCGGAGAGCGCCGGTGGTCTCGGCCACCGGCATGGCCGCCGGGTCGGCCTGCGGTCGCCGATCGGGATCGATGTCGTCCGGCCGCTCGTGGTTGGCACGGCAGTCGTCGCGGGCGGGGTCCTCGGCGGCCTGCTCGGTGACGTGGTCCTGACCGGGGACAACCGGATCGTCCGGTACCTGATCGCCGGCGCCGGCCAACCCGTCGATGTCACCCTGCTCGGCGACCCTCCGGCCGGCTGGCAACCAAGCGGGGACGCGACGTGGGACTTCCACGTGGCTGCGACCGACGTTGGGCAGTTCGGCCAGCCGCCTCCCACGGCCTTCGTCGACGGGCGGCTCCTGCCGAGCTCCGGTGTCCATGTCTGGCCGGGGCTCGACGGCCGGACCCTGCCCGGGCTCATCCTGCTGGCCGCGCTCCTGGCGATCCCATTGGGTGGCTGGCCATTCGCCGACGCCCGGCGGCAGCGGGCGATCCTCGGCTGGACGGCGTTCACGGCGGTCCTCCTCACCGGCGCGGTCGCAGTGTTCTCGATTCTCCCAACCTACGTCCCACGGCGCGTGGGGCCGAGCGGCCTCGTCCCCTACGGCCTCGCGATCGTGCCGGTCGTGGCCGCGATCATCGGCCTCTGGTGGCTCAACCGGCTCATGGCGCCGCGCCTTCGGGCGCGCCTGTGGCGCGGCGCGATGCCTGCGGCAGGCATCGCGCTGGCGGCGGTCACCGCGGTCGTCGTCGTCCCCGGGCCATCAGCGCAGGACGCGGCGGGCGACGGGCCACCGGTCCTCAGCCCGACCGGCCACGAGGCGTATCGCTGGCTCCGCGCCAACCTTCGGCCCGGGACGCGGATCCTCGCCAATGCCTGGACCGACGGCGTCTTCGGCGCCGTCGCCGAGCAAACCGGGATCGTCGATGGTCCGGCGCCATACCTCGATGACCCCGCGCTCCTCGCCCGCGCAACCGGCTTGCTGCTCGACGCCCGCCGGCTGTTTGCCAACCCGGACGGTCAGGACGGCGCCGCGTACGTCGCCCGAGAGAACGTGCAGTACCTGCTCGTTGTCACGCCGGCCGGGACCCGCGACGACCTTGCCGGGTGGGCGCCGTTCGAGGTCGATCTCCCGGCCCTCGAACGCAGCACGCGTTATCGCCTCGAGCAACGGTTCGGGGACGGCCGCCTGCTCCTCTTCGAGGTCGTCGACTAGCCCGGCAGCTCCCAGCCCCCGACGGTGGCCGAATGGGCCCGGAACCGGGTGAGCAAGCCGTCGAGGTCGCGGGCGACGACGAGCAGCTCGCGCTGCCCGGTGGCGAGGAAGCCCTCGTCGACCGCCCGTTCGAGGAACGCGAGGAGCGGCTCGAAGTAGCCCGTCGGGTCGAGCACGCCGCACGGCTTGTCGTGGAGGTCGAGCTGCGCCCAGGACATCACCTCCGCGAGCTCTTCGAGCGTGCCGAGCCCGCCCGGCAGCGCCACGAACCCATCGGCCAGCGACGCCATGACCGCCTTCCGCTCATGGAGCGACTCGACGACCCGCAGGTCCGTCACGCCGGCGTGGGCGAGCTCGCGCTCGACGAGCCCGCGCGGAATCACGCCGATGACCTCGCCGCCCGCCGCGAGGGCGCCGTCGGCGAGCGCGCCCATGAGCCCCACCCGGCCGCCGCCGTACACGATGCCGATTCCCCGGCCGGCCAGGGCCGCCCCGACGTCGTGGGCAAAGGCAGCGTAGGCGGGGTTGCGCCCCGGGCTCGCGCCGCAGAAGACGCAGAGGCGTCGAAGGTCGCGTGCGTCTCCGGGCATCAGAAGCCGAGCCGGCGGAGGACCGGCGTCATCCGTCGGGCGGCGCGGCCGCGGTGGGAGATCGCGTTCTTCTCCTCCGCCGACCACTGGCCGAGCGTCCGGCCGCCGGGCGGCTCGTTCAGCGGCTCGAAGACCGGGTCGTAGCCGAACCCGTTCGATCCCCGCGGCCGCGTCGCGATCCGGCCGCGCAGGATCCCCCGCCGGGTGGTGACCGGCAGGCCGCCGCGGGGCCCTGCCGAGTCCGGTTGGGCGAGAGCCAGCACGCAGACGTAGCGGGCACCCCGGCTCGACGGCTCCCGCCCGTCGAGCGCGGCGAGCAGCGCCGCGTTGTTCTGCGCGTCGGTCGCCCGGTCGCCGGCATAGCGCCGCGTTCTGACGCCCGGTGCGCCCCCGAGCGCGTCGACCTCGAGACCGGAGTCGTCGGCGAGAGCCGGCAGGCGCGTCTGCCGCGCCGCCCAGCGAGCCTTGAGCGCTGCGTTCGCCTCGAAGGTCGCGCCGTCCTCGACCGGCTCGCCGCCGACCCCGAGCTCATCGAGCGAGAGAAGATCGGCTCGATCGAGCCGGAGCAGCTCGCGCAGCTCGCGCAGCTTGTGCTCCGAGCGGGTGGCGACGACGAGCCGCGTCCGGGTCACCGCTTGACGCTGGCGAGCGCCTCAGTCTGGACCCCGAAGAGGTGCACGAGCCCCTGGTTGGCGAGGTCGAGCAGGCGGTCGACGGCCGCCCGGTCGAACGGGCGGCCCTCCGCGGTCCCCTGCAGCTCGACGTACGTGCCGGCGTCCGTGCCGACGACGTTGAAGTCGACCTCCGCCCGCGAGTCCTCCGCGTAGTCGAGGTCGAGGAGCGAGACGCCGTCGACGATCCCGACGCTGACCGCGGAAACCTTCGACACGAGCAGGCGTTCCATCCCGAACGTGATCAATGCCGCGCCGAGGGCGACGTAGCCGCCGGTGATCGACGCAGTCCGCGTGCCGCCGTCCGCCTGGAGGACGTCGCAGTCGACGGTGATCGTCCGCTCGCCGAGCTTCGTGAGGTCGACGACGCCCCGGAGCGACCGGCCGATGAGCCGCTGGATCTCGTGGGTCCGGCCGCCGATCCGGCCGCGGGCCGACTCCCGCTCGGTGCGCTCCGCCGTCGCCCGTGGGAGCATCGCGTACTCCGCGGTGACCCAGCCCGTGCCCTTGCCCCGAAGGTGGGGCGGGACGCGGTCCTGGATCGTCGCGGCGCACAGTACCTCGGTGCCGCCGACGCGGATGAGGCACGAGCCCTCCGCCCACTTCTGGACGCCGAGCGTGAGCGACACCGGTCGGAGCTGGGTCGGTCCGCGCCCGTCGGGCCGAACGACCGCCCGGTTGCCGATAGTCATGATCGAGCCTCCTCCCGCGTCAGCGCCCCGCCGGCGACCTCTTCCGCCTTCGCCCGGTCCCACATCTCGTCGAGCGTAGCGAACTCGAGATCGCGCAGCGCGACGCCGCGCTCGGCGGCCTGCCGCTCGACGCTCCGGAACCGCCGCCGGAACTTGTCATTCGCGCCGCGCAGGGCCCCCTCGGTTTCGATCCCCTGCTTGCGGGCGACGTTCACGAGGACCATCAACAGGTCGCCGAACTCCTCCCGCCGCTCCTCCGGGGTGGTGGCCGCGCGCAGCTCCGCGAGCTCCTCCGTCACCTTCTCGAGGACGCCCTCGAGCGAGGGCCAGTCGTAGCCGAGGTTCGCTGCTCGCTCCTGCATCTCCTGGCTCGCTGCGAGCGCCGGCAGCGACGGGCTGATCCCGTCGAGCGCGCTCTTCGGCGGGCCCGCCTCGGTGACCCCTGCCTCTTCCGTGTCAACCTCGGCGGCTCGCTCATCCGCCTTGATCCGCTCCCACTGCCGGCTGACGTCACCGGCGGTCCGCGCGTCGGCATCGCCGAACACGTGCGGGTGGCGGCGGACGATCTTCGTCGCGATGGCCCGGTGGACGTCGGCGAGGTCGAACACGCCCTCCTCGGCCGCGAGCTGCGCGTGGAGGACGATCTGAAGCCACAGGTCGCCGAGCTCGCCGGCCAGCGCGGAAGTCGGCCCGCCTTCGAGGGCGTCGTACACCTCGTACGCCTCCTCGAGCAGGTGCTTGCGGAGTGATTCGTGGGTCTGCTCGCGATCCCACGGGCAACCGTCGGGGCGGCGAAGGCGGTCGGAGATCCAGGGCATGGCCCACGGGCCGGCGGACGCGAGCTCGGGGAGAACCGGCAGGACGTACAAGGGAGCCGCGAGGTCCGCGTCGGCGAGAGCGCCGACGGTCGTCTCCTCGGCGCTGCCGAAGCGTCCCACCCGCTGCCCGTCGGGATAGAGCCGGCGAACCAGGGTGATCGGATCGCGGCCGGCGGGGCCGTGACGGCCGGGCAGCGGTTCGGCGGCCTCGGTCCCCCCGGACGGACCGCCCCGGAGCATCGCAAGGGGAACGATCAGCAGCGGCCGCGACGGCTCGATTGGGGTCGCGACGAGGCGCTCGGCGGCGACGACCTGGAGCCCGGCCGAGACGTCGAGCCCCCAGCGAAGCCGCGCCTCCGCGACGAGCGCGTCGAGCACCGCCCCGTGCCTAGCCCGTCCCGCTGAAGTCGACTTCGCGCGTGATCTCGAACTCGAGCTTCTGGGCCTCATACCAGTTCGGAAAGGCCCGCTGCTCGAGCGTCGTCTTCTGATCGGCGTCCGGCGTCCGCGTCGCCTCCTCGACGACCCTGACGATGTAGATCCCATCGCCGTCGACGACGAGTGGCTCGGAAACCCTGCCGACCGGCGTCGCGAACACCGCGTCCTCCAGGACCTTGTCGAGCTGGTAGCGCGCGATCCAGCCGAGGTCCCCGCCGTCCTTCGCCTCGCTGCCATCGGAGTAGTCTCGGGCGACCGTCGCGAAGTTCGCACCGCCGTCGAGATCCGCCTTGAGCTTCTTCGCCTGGTCGAGGTCCGGTGGGAAGTACATCACCTGGATCACGTGCCAGCCGAACGCGCTCTCCACCGGCTCGAGGAGGTCGCCCGGCTCCAGGCCCTCCTTGAAGATGGCTTCCCCGAACGCGGGATCGAGCCCCGTGTCGTCGGCGACCATGCTCGGGTCGAAGAACGGCAGCTTGCCACCGCTGAGGTCGGCGCCCGGCTCGTCGCTCTCCGCTCGAGCGAGGGCGTCGAACTGGGTCTTGTTCGCCTTGAGCTTCTCCCAGGCGGCCTTCGCGTCGGTCTCCGCCTTCGCCCAGGCGGGATCGTCCGCCGCGACGTCACTCGCCTTGTCCGGGTCGTCGTTGGGCGAGTAGAGGATGTGGCGCGTCTTCACGGAGCCGGTCGGCAGCTCCGGGTCCTGGGGCGCCTGGATGTAGATCTCGGCGACCTTGCGCTGGATGGTCGCGCCGAGGGCCGTGTCCGTGATCTTCTTCTCGAGCGCGTCGAGGATCAGGTCGATCCGGACCGCTTCGCGGTACTTCGCGACGTCCAGCCGCTTGGCCAGCTCGTCCCTGTAGACCTCGTCGACTGCCTCCGTGACGATCTCTGTCACCCGGCCGATCCGGAAGATGCCGTCTTCGCCCTCAACCACGGAGGTCCGGCCGTTCGGCGAGAGGGCGAAGATCGCGTCGAGATACTTCTGGTCGAAATTGGATTCCTTCGACAGCCAGCCCAGGTCGCCCCCGATCGGGGCAGTCGAATCGGTCGACGATGCCTTGGCCACGTCTTCCCAGGGCTTCCCGGATACGAGATCGGCGAGCGCCTTGTCCGCCTTCGCCTCCGCCTCCGCCTTCTGCTCGGCGGTGGGCTCGTCCCTGTCCACGTCCGTCTTCGGCTCGACCTCGATCAACCACGCGTGTCGCTGCTCCGGGAGCGTCGCCTCCTTTGTGAGCTGGGCGTCAATCTCCGCGGGCGTGATCTCGACGCCTTCCCGGGCGGCGAGGGCGGTCACGACCCGGGTGTCGATCAGGCGCTCGAGGACGATCGAGCCGATCTGCTGGCTGCGCTGCTCGATGAGCTGGAGCTGGGCCAGCTGCTGCTCGCTCGTCAGCCGCCCGGCAGCGGCTTCCGTGTTGACCCGGCTGCTGGCCTGCTCGAGCCGGAACGCCTCGATGTCGAAACGGTCGTTGAACTCGTCCTTCGTGATGGCCTGGCCGTTGACCGAAGCCACCGGGGCAAGATGCGAGTCGTACCACGTCGCGCCTGCCGCGACGACGAGGATGACAATGGCGACGACGACGACGAGGCCGAAACCGAGGTTCGTATAGAGGTTCCGCCGGTCCCGGCTGTCCCACGACGGCCGGTGGGGCCGCTTCACGACCGGCTTGGCGCGAAAGGTCATCGGTGGGTGTGGTCCTGCAGCAATAACCGGCCCGACGCCGGAGTAGAGGGATGGGCTGGCTATCGTACCGCAAGTTCCGGCCGGGTCCGGGGAGGCGGGTCAGCGGCCTCCCGCCAGCCGGTCGACGAGGGCCACGTACCGCTCCGCCTCGCGCTCCCAGGCGAGGTCCCGGACCCGCTTCGCCATCCTCGCGACAGCCGCCTCGCGGGCTCCGGCGTCGTCCACCAGCCGGAGGATCGCGGTCGCCAGCCCGTCGGGATCGCCGGCCCGGTACGTCGTGACCGTCCCCGGCGGGAACGTCCGCTCGACGAGGGGAAGCCGCGAGGCGACGGCCGGCCGGCCCATCGCCCCGTACTCGAAGATCTTCGTCGACAGGCTGGCGTCGGTGAACTGGTCGTGGCGGGTTGGAGCGAGGCCGATGTCGGCCGCGGCGATCGCGGCTGGCACGTCCTCGAGCGGGATCCGGCCGTGGAACGTGACCCGGCTCCCGAGGCCCAGTCTCTCGACCTGGGCCCGCAGCCCCGCCTCGGAATCGCCCCGCCCGTAGACCTCGAAGGTGACCGGCAGCTCCGGCCGGCGCTCGACCATCCGGGCCACGGCGTCGATCGCGACGTCGAGCTCGTACGTTGGGGTGAGCGCCCCGGCGTAGACGAGGCGGATGGTGCCGTCCCAGGCGAACCCGCGCCGGGGGTGGCGGGACGGGTCGAACCGGACGAGCGACGGGCTGTTGATCACGATCGAGACCTTGTCCGCGGGGACGCCCAGGCTGACGAGCCGCCTGCCGAGCGCGTCGTTCACCGTGATCGCATGGCTCGCGGCGCCGATCGAGAGCCGTTCCTGGAGCAGGAGCGCCCGGTAGACGAGCGGGTTGGCCGCCCGCGGGAAACGGCTCCGGAAGAACTCCGGCATCGCCTCGTGGAGGTCGAGGAGGATCGCCACGCCGGCCACGCGGAGTGGCAGCGCGGCAAAGACGAGAAAGTCGGGCAGCGTATGGACCTGGACGAGCGCGTAGCGGCGGCGCGAGTGGGCTCGCAGGAGCGACCAGGCGGCCCGGACGAAGAAGCCGAGGTACTCACGCAGGTACACGCCGAGCGAGGCACCCTGGTGACGCTGGACGTCGAGACGGTGGACGCGCACGCCGTCGACGACGCCCTCCGGGTCGTCACCCGGCCGACGCAGCGAGAAGACCTCGACCGGGCGGCCCGCCGCGACCAGCGATTCGGCCTCCCGCCGGACGCGCGGATCCTCCTCGTAGTAGGAGTGCGTGAGCATCGCCACCGGCCGGCGAGCCGGCCGGCCCGAAACGGCCGGCGCGCCGGCGGCCGTCAGGGCCGGGTCGACCATCCGGCGCCGAGTCGGAGGACCTGTCGCGGCTTCGTCGTTCGCCCGGCGGAGCTGTCGACCGTATCGACGACGAGGGCCGCGCCGCCGTAAACAGCGCCCCAGTCGATCGCCCGGTGGGGAGTCACGACGGCAACGACGTCGCTCGCCGCGATGAGCTTCGCGAGCGGGACCGAGTCGCGGACCGTGCCCGCCGTGTCGGTGAACGACGGGACGTACGGGTCGTGATAGTCGACCTTCGCGCCGCGCTCGTCGAGGAGCGCGATGATCTCCGCCGCGGGGCTGTTGCGGGCATCGTGAACGTTGGGCTTGAAGGCGACACCGATGACCCCGACGCGCGCCCCCTTGAGCGCCTTGCTGCGGTCATTGAGCGCCTCGGCCACGAGGCTCACCACGTGGCGGGGCATCGCGTAGTTGATGTCGCCCGCGATCTCGATGAAGCGGTCGACGAAATCGAACTCCCGCGCCCGCCAGGCGAGGTAGTACGGGTCGACCGGGATGCAGTGGCCACCGACTCCCGGGCCCGGGGTGAACTTCATGAACCCGAACGGCTTCGTCGCCGCCGCGTCGATGACCTCCCAGACGTCGAGGCCCATCCGCTCGCACAGCAGCGCCAGCTGGTTGACGAACGCGATGTTGATGTTCCGGTAGACGTTCTCGAGGAGCTTGGCCAGCTCGGCTGCGTCGGGCGACGAGACCTCGACGACGTGATCGTTGATCGTCCGGAGGAGCTCGGCGGCACGCTTCGTGCCCTTCGGGGTCGTGGCGCCGACGAGGCGCGGCACGGCCTTCGACGCGCTTTGTGGGTCGCCCGGGTTGACCCGCTCCGGAGCGTAGGCCAGGTCGAAGTCCTTGCCGGCGTGCAGGCCGCTCCGCTCGAGCGCCTCCTGGAACGGTCCGGTCGTCGTGCCGGGAAAGGTCGTCGACTGGAGGATGATCAGCTGGCCCTTCCGGAGCCTCTCTGCGATGAACACGGCGGCGGTGATCAGGGGTGCGAGGTCGGGGTCCTTCGTCGGCGTGACAGGGGTCGGGACGCAGACGAACACGACGTCCGTGGCCTTGAGGTCCGACTGGTCCGGTGGGCAGATCTCGAGGCCCGTGGCGAGGGCGGCCTGGAGTCGGTCGTCGGTGACGTCGTCGATCGGCGAGGAGCCGGCGTTCAACTCTGCGACCCGGGCGGGCAGGGCGTCGATGCCCACGACCTGCAGCCCGGCCTCGACGAAGTTGATCGCGAGGGGCAGGCCAACGTAGCCGAGGCCGATGACGGCCACGCGTCGATCGTCGGTCACGGTTCCTCCGGAATTTCTGCTGCCCATGCGCCGCGGGAGAGTCTACCGCGGGGCGGCATCGCAACCGGCCGGGAAGCTCCTCAACCGCCCGGCGGGTCAACTGTCGAAGGAGCTGTCGGGATGGCCCGATTCCCTGGCTATCCCGCCTACCTCCCCGATGCCTGACCCATTGAGCGGGTGTGCCGTTGCTCGCGTCATCAGGTGACCCGCGAGCGGCGTCAAGCGGATGCTCGTAACCACTTCTCCACCACGACCGCAATCCGCTCGCCCGCGTGGCCGTCCCACAACGGTGGCGGTTCGGTCGGGGGCGGGAGGCCCTCGGCGAGGACCCGCCGCGCGAGCGGCACGACCTCCTCCGGCGTGACGAGCCGGTTCGTCCCGTGGCTGATCGTGATGGGCCGCTCGGTGTTCGGGCGGACCGTCAGGCACGGCACGCCAAGGATCGTCGTCTCCTCCTGGATCCCGCCACTGTCGGTCAGGACGATCGCCGCACCCCGGACGAGCGAGATGAAGTCGACGTAACCGAGCGGCTCGACGACCCGCAGCCGGTCGGACGAGACGAGGCCCGCGGCTCCGAGCGTCGGCCGGCCGCGCGGGTGGAGCGGGAGGACGAGCGGCACGAGCTCGGCCAGCCCGTTGACGGCTGAGACGATCCGGGCGGCAGCCTCCGGCGAGTCGACGTTCGCCGGCCGGTGGAGGGTGGCGACCGCATACGGCCCGCTGCCGAGGCCCAGCTCGGCGCGCATCCGGTCGGGCTCGAAGCGCGCCAGATTCGCGAGCAGCGTATCGATCATCGGGTTGCCGACGAGGTGGATCCGGCCGGCCGGGATGCCGGCCGCCCGAAGGTTGTCGACGCCCTCGGGCGAGGTGACGAACAACAACTCGGACAGGAGGTCCGTCACCCGGCGGTTGATCTCCTCGGGCATCGTGTCGTCGAAGCTCCGGAGGCCGGCCTCGACATGGGCGAGCGGGAGGCCCGACTTCGACGCCACGAGGGCGGCCGCGATCGTCGAGTTGACGTCGCCGTAGACCACCGCGAGGGCCGGCCGAGCCGTCGCGAAGGCCTTCTCGAGGGCCACCATGAGCGCCGCGGTCTGGCCCGCCTGCGACCCCGATCCGACCCCCAGGTTGAGATCCGGCTCGGGCAGCCCGAGGTCGCGGAAGAACACGTCCGACATCGCCGCGTCGTAGTGCTGGCCGGTGTGGATGACCGTCTGGGGGATGCCCCGATCGGCGAGCGCCCTGATGACCGGGGCGGCTTTCATGAAGTTCGGCCTGGCGCCGACGACGTGTGCGATCTCCTGGGGCATCCAGCGCAGGATAGGGCGTGGGCCCTACGCGAGCGTACGGTAGAGGGCGAGCAGCCCGCCGACCTGGACCTCCCAGTTGTACCGATCGTGGGCCGCGGCGAGGGCTCGTCGACGGAGGTCGTCTCGCTCTGCCGCCGGACGCCCGAGAACGTCCCGGATCGCGGCCGCGATCGCGGCCGGCGAAGTCGGGTCGCAGAGCACGCCTGCGCCGGTCTCCCGGACGACCTCCGCCATCCCCGGCAGGTCGCTCGCCACGACCGGCACGCCTGCCGCGAGCGCCTCCCAGAGCTTGTTCGGCGTCGTGAAACGGTGGTTGAGAGAGGTTGGCTGGATCGCCATCAGGAGGACGTCCGCGGAGGCGGTCCAGTCGAGCAGCTGCGATGGCGGCACTGCATCAATCAGGAAGACCCGGCCGCGCCAGGGATCCCGGCCCGTCGCCAGTGCCAGCTCGTCGCGCAGGGCCCCGAAGCCGAGGAGGACGAGGGCCGCATCGGGCACCTCGAGAATCGCGCTCATTCCCTCCTCGATCCCCCGATCGGTCATGAGGTTGCCCTGGTGGAGCACGATCGCCGTCGACGCAGCGAGGCCCAGCCGCGAACGAATGAGATCGGGACGCGGGACCGGCGGCCGATTCCGCGGTGGGCAGTTGCGGACGACGGCGGCCACAGGCCGGCGGAGTGTCTGGGAGAGGATCGCGGCGTACGAATCATTGACCGTGATCACGGCGTCCGCCCGCCCGGCCCAGCGCCGCTCGAGCCGCTGGAACGCGCCCCGGACGAGACGGGGCGAACTGTCGAACGAGCGGGCGTGGAGGTAGATGTCGCGGCTGTCATAGATCGTCCGGCCGCCGTGACGCGCGCGGAAGCGGGCCAGGGCGGGCAGCGAGCCGGCCCACATCCCGTGCCACACCTCCGCCGGCTCGACGAGCTCTTCGAGTGCGACCGCCCAGCCGTACGGTCGAACGACGAACAGGACCAGCTGGCGGACCGGCTCCGCGACGAGCGAGACCCCGGGCAGGCGGGCGACTCTCCGGAGCAGTCGGGACAACCCGCCCCGGCGAGGCAAGCTGCCGCCCGTGACCCTGCCCTCCGACGCTCGCGCCGCCCGGAAGCGGCGCCGCGCGGCGCCGCGGGTGGGCGCCAAGGCAAAGCGCCAATCGGCGGGCGCACGCAGGACGCGGAAACCCTCGACCTGTTCCTCGAGTCGGAGCCCGGGCTCCCAGCGGGCGTAGATGACCACCTGGTAGCCGGCCTCGACCGCGGAGCGAGCCATCCGGTGGGTCCGCGAATCGAACAACCCGGTCGAGTACGTGAGGAACGCGATCCGAGAGCGGGCTGGCTCGGCGCTCACCGCCGGGGCCGCCTGTGGGGTGGGGGGCACGGTGACGGATTCTAGGGCATGGCCGCCGGCCGGCCGGCGGCGACAGCCCGGGTTTCGGGCCTCCGAGCGGTTCCGTCTATTCTCCCCCCATGAGGACGAGACCAGACCCCCGCGACCCGGTCGTCCGGTTGAAGAAGGCCGTCCGGCGGCTGGCCGACCTCCTGCCACCGCCCCGTGATGAGGCGCTGATCGGCGTCGCGCGGGAGGCGTGGGCGCTGCTCACCGGCAAGCGCGGGCGGCGCCGGCGGGTCGCGACGCGCGGCGCCCGGTCGCGGCCCTGGCTGGACTCGATGGCCCTCTACCGGGCGCGGCGGGCCTTCGACAAGGGGGCGTATGAGATCGCCCTCGCCCAGGTCGATTCCGTGCTCACCCGCCATCCCGACAGCCTGAACGCGCTCAACCTCAAGAAGGCAATCGACTCCCGGCGAGGCGACATGAGCGACATCGTCGCGACCTACCGCCGGATGCGCCAGGTCCAGGACGACCCGGCGATCGAGTACCAGGAGCGCCGGTGGGTCGGCCGCCTGATCGAGACCGACCCGCGCTGGCTGCCGCGGATCGCCGGCCCCGTCCGGCCGATCCAGCCACGCGACGACCGGACCGTCATGCACCTGCTCAAGGAGTCCGTTCCGTACCTGCAAAACGGGTTCACGATGCGGAGCCGATACACGCTCCTGTCGCAGCGCGACGCCGGCCTCGACCCGTTCGTCGTCACGTCGCTCGGCTTCCCGCGCAAGGACGGTGTCGACCGCTTCCCGTCGACCGACATCCTCGACGGGATCACTCATTACCGGCTTGACCTGGGCCCGGGCTATCCGACCGACCAGCCGTTCGACCGCCTCCTCACCGACCATGCCTGGCTCGCGGCCAAGGTCGCGCGCCGCGAGCGGCCGGCGATCATCCACGCCTCGTCGGGGTACCGCGGGTACGACGCGGCGCTCGTGGGACTCGCCCTGCGCGACCACCTCCGCCTGCCGCTCGTCTACGAGGTCCGCTCGTTCTTCGAGACGACCTGGACTCCGCATCACGACCGGGCCGAGTCCAGCGAGCACTACCAGCGCCGCCACGACACGGAAACCCGGGCGATGCTGGCGGCGGACGCGGTGATCACGATCTCCGAGGCGATGGCGGAGGACATCGCCGGCCGCGGTGTGCCGCGGGAGCGGATCCACTTGATGCCCAACGGAGTCGACCCCACAGGATTCGAGCCCGGGGAGCCGGATCCCGAGCTCGTCCGCCGGTACCGGCTCGCGGGCAAGACGGTGTTCGGCTACGTCAGCAGCCTCGACCATCCCAGGGAAGGCCACGAGGTGCTGATCGAGGCGACGGCGAAGCTCCTTGCCCGCGGGCGAAAGGTGGCATGCCTGATCGTCGGCGACGGGACCCGGCGAGCCGAGCTCGAGAGCCAGGCGAGCCGGGCGGGCGTCGGCGGGGCGGTGGTGTTCACCGGCCGCGTGCCACACGACGATGTCCGCGCGCACTACGCGCTGCTCGACATCTTCGTCGTGCCGCGCCAGAACGATCGGGCGGCGCGGTTCGTGACGCCGCTCAAGCCGTTCGAGGCCATGTCGATGGCGAAGCCGGTGGTCGTGTCCGACCTGCCCGCGCTCGTCGAGATCGCCGCGCCCGGTCAACGCGGGCTCGCCTTTCCGCACGGCGACGCGGACGGCCTCGCGGACGCGATCGAGACGCTCATCGACCAGCCCGAGACGCGCCGGCGGTTGGGCCAGGCCGGCCGGGAGTGGGTCCTTGCCGAGCGGACGTGGGCGCGCAACGGGCAGCGCTACGCGGAGATCCACGACGATCTCCTCGACCGCTGGCGGTCCGGCGAGGAGGCCCGGTCGCGCGCCGCGTCGCCGCTCAGTCGCGTCGGCCCGGCGGCCGCGGGGTGAACGGGGACCTTCGCGGGCGGAGCCGGGAGCCGGGGGCGGCCGCCGAGGATGCCGCGGCAGCGCTCCGGCAGCTCGAGGGCCTCGGCTTCGACGAGCCGATTCTCCTCGCCTACCACCCGACCTCCCGCCTGAACCCGTACCAGTCGCTGCTGTACTCGCGCGCCTGGAAGCACGGGATCGCGGCCCTCCCGCTCCATTACCTCGACGACTTCGACGACGTCGTGGCCGTCGCGAGCGCCGCCGGGGCCCGGGTCCTGCTCCACCTGCACTGGACGAGCAAGGTCCTCGAGGACAGCCCCACCGAAAAGGACGCCCGCGCGGCGCTCGACAAGTTCGTTGCCCGCCTCGACCGTCTCCTCGCCGCCGGCGGCCACCTCGCCTGGACCGTTCACAACGCGATCCCCCACGATGCGCGGATGCCCGCATTCGAGGCGGCGCTACAGCAGGCGATCGTCGACCGTTCGACGATCGTCCACGTGCTCTCGGCCAACACGCGAGAGGCAGTTGGCGAGTGGTTCACGATCCCGGAGGACCGGCAGCTCCACGTGCCGCACCCCAGTTACATCGGCGCGTATGTCGACGTCGTCTCGCCCGAGGCGGCCCGCTGGGAGCTGGGCCTCCCGCCGGACGACACCGTGTACGCACTGCTCGGCGCGATCAAGCCGTACAAGGGCCTCGACCAGCTCCTCGACGCGTTCGACGCGGCGCTCCAGCGGGACCCCGGCCGGCGGCGACTGCTGGTCGCGGGCGGGCCGTCGGACGACCCGGAGGTGGAGGCGTTCCTCCGGCGCTGTGCGCTCCATCCCTTCATCGCGCTGCACGCCCGGAAGATCCCGGGCGACGAGCTGCCGGTCTTCCTCCGCGCCGCCGACATCGCCGTGCTGCCCTACCTGAGATCGCTCAACTCCGGCGTCCTCATGCTCGCCCTGTCGTTCGGCATCCCCGTCGTCGCCCCGGCCGTGGGTGGGATCGCCGAGATCGTCACCCCGGAGATCGCCCGGACGTTCACGCCGGGCGATCGCGACTCGCTCGTCGCGGCGCTCCTCGCCGCGGACGAGCTGCGCACACCCCAGGCGC
This sequence comes from uncultured Anaerolineaceae bacterium, assembly GCA_964626755.1. Taxonomy (GTDB): domain Bacteria; phylum Chloroflexota; class Limnocylindria; order Limnocylindrales; family CSP1-4; genus JACDAV01. Next base: position 27,264 of record CAZVGO010000039.1, read on the forward strand.
GGGATGCCGCGCTCCGGGTCGCCCGCCGGTACGACCCCGCCCGCCTGTCGGACGAGTTCAGCCGGGGGGTCGTGGAACGGCTGCGCAGCGCACGTCCCGCGGCCGTCTGAGCCGGTGCCGGCCGGCCACCGGATCCCTCGCTTCCCCGGTTCGGGGCGCCTTTGGCCCGTGCTAACCTACGGCCGCTGATGACCGGTTCCTCGACGGAGGCGCTCGCCTCTCCTCGCGTGAAAACGGCGCGGCGGAGCGTCCTCTCACTCGCGATCGAAGGGCTCCGGGACATCGCCCGGCGCCGGCGGCTCATCCGCTATCTCGTCGGAGCAGACCTCAAGCGGACCCACGCCGACACGATCTTCGGCCAGCTCTGGTGGATCTTCGATCCGCTTCTCCAGATGGCTGTGTACGTCGTGCTCGTCCAGGTCATCTTCCGGGTCCGGATCCCGGACTATCCGCTGTTCCTGTTCGCCGCGATCCTGCCGTGGAAGTGGTTCGCCACGACGATCAACGACGCGACGATGTCGGTCGTCAACCGCCAGACCCTCATCCGCCAGATCCAGTTTCCGAAGGTGGTCCTGCCTACCGCGGCGGTCGTCGCGGGGACGGTCAGCTTCGGGATCGGCCTGATCGCGCTCGCGATCGTGTACGCCTTCTACCTCGACCGGTTGAGTCCATGGATCCTCCTGCTGCCGGTCGTCGCCGCGGTGCAGCTCGTGCTCACCCTGGCCCTGGCGCTGTCGCTCTCGGCGATGAACGCCTTCTATCGCGACGTGCAGAACGTCATGCGCCACATCGTCCGGCTCTGGTTCTACCTCTCGCCCGGCCTGTGGACGATCCACGACATTGCCGACCCGACGGCGCGGATGTTGCTCTCGCTCAACCCGTTCACGCCTCTGTTCGAGTCCTATCGCTCGATCACCTGGGGGACCCAGGCGCCCGACTTCGGCGGCCTTCTCTACGTCCTCATCGTTTCGGTTCTGCTGCTCGTCTTCGGGCTCGCGCTGTTCAAGCGGGTCGAGCCGGCGTTCGCGCGGATCCTGTGATGGGCACTCCCACTACCCTGCCGGCGATCGAGGTCCAGGACCTCGGCATCCGGTACAACCTGCGGCTCACCCGGCGCACGACCCTGAAGAACTCGCTGCCCGGCCTCGTCCGTCGGGACGACGGGACGCCGAAGCACTTCTGGGCGCTCCGCCATATCGCCTTTCGCGTCGAGCACGGCGAGTCGCTCGCGGTGATCGGGCCGAACGGCGCGGGCAAGAGCACGCTGCTCCTCGCGCTCGCCGGGATCCTCGAGCCGAGCGAGGGCGAGATCCTCACCCACGGCCGGGTATCCACGTTGCTTACGCTCGGGGCGGGCTTCGAGGTGGAGCTGTCCGGCCGGGACAACATCGATCTCGTCGCGGCATTCCTCGGCATCGACCACCGGGCGATGACGTCTCTCGCGCCCTCGATCATCGAGTTCGCCGACATCGGCCCGTTCATCGACGCACCCGTGAAGACCTACTCCACCGGAATGAAGGCGCGGCTCGGCTTCGCGATCGCGACCGCGATCACGCCGGACATCCTCCTGCTCGACGAGGTCCTCGGGACCGGCGACGAGACATTCCGGGCGCGAAGCCAGGGCCGGATCCGCGAGCTCATCGGCCGGGCAAAGGCGATCGTCCTGGTGACACACGACCTGTCGTACGTCACGGAGTTCTGCAACCGGGCGATCCTCCTCGAGCGCGGCCAGATCATCCGCGAGGGAGGACCGGAGGAGGTCACCGAGCTTTACCGGCAGCGGGTCGCGGAGCGCAAGCTGCTGGCGGAGGCCGAGAGCCAGCGATTCGCCAGCGCGCCGGCCCGTTAGCCCGGAGGAAGCGACCATCGTCGGACGGTTCACCCGCTCGCCCCGTGTGCGGCGCGTCGCGCGCAGGATCCTCGGCCGCCTGGGGATCAGCCAGAGGGCGCTCATGACTGGCCGGCGACTCGCCGGCGAGAGCTCCACCCATCCTCCCGGCGGCTGGGATCCGGTCCCGGGCGCGTGGCCGACGCCGCCCCGCGTCCCCGGCGTGCCGTTCGAGATCGTCCGGACGAGGCACCCCGAGGACGGGGTCCGGCCGGTCTTCGACATCGACCTGTTCGAGCGGCTCAACGCCGAGTACACGGACCGGCCGCTCGTGCCGGAACCGCTCCAGTACGACGAGGACGCCATGGCCGAGCGCGCCCGTGACCGCCTCGCCTGGGTCCACAAGACGGTCGACCTGCGGGGCAAGCGGGTCCTCGAGCTTGGGTGCGGCGGCGGATTCGAGGTCTGGCTGCTGGCTCATCACTTCGGCGCCGATGCGTGGGGCGTCGACATCGCCGAGCGGGCCGCGTGGAAGACCCTGGCCGACGACCGGACCCACCTCGTCCTCGCCGACCTCGCCGTCGACCGCCCCTTCCCCGAGAGCCACTTCGACCGGGTCTACTCCTTCTACGTGTTCGAGCACGTCAGCCACCCCTACGCGGCGCTGGCCGAGATCTTCCGCGTCCTCAGGCCCGGCGGTCTCGCCTGGATCGCCGCCAACCTCCATCGCGGTCCGATGGCGTCGCACCGCTACAAGGACGTCAAGTTCCCCTTCCCGCACCTCTTGTTCACCGACGACGTCTTTCGCGAGTTCTACCGGCGGCGGAACCTGCCGGAGCTGGAGGCGGCCTGGGTGAACCGGCTGACCTGGGCCGAGTACGAGGACCATTTCGCGCGGATCGGGTTCCGCGTCCGCCGGCAGACGTTCCGCGAGACGCCGCTCGACGAGGCGTTCTACGCCCGATTCGAATCAATCCTGGGGCGCTATCCGCGGACAGACCTCCAGCGCGACTTCTTCCAGGTCGTCCTCGAGAAGCCGGCCCGCTAGCTGCCGTCAGGCGAGGCGGTCGTACAGCTCCAGCAGCCGCTCGACCTGGCGATCCCACGCGTACTTGCCGCGGGCGGCCGCGAGGGCCTTGACATGGAACGCCCGGCGGCGTTTCGGGGGAGCATCGAGGATCTCGCGGATCGCCCGGGCGATATCCGCGGGCGAGGTCGGGTCGCACAGGACGCCGAAGCCCGCTGCGTTGACGATCTCCGCCATCCCCGGCAGGTCGGACACGACGACCGGCGTCCCCGCGCCCATCGCGTCGAAGAGCTTCGTCGGGGTGTTGAGACGATGGTTGAGCGTGGTCGCCTGGACGGGCATCGCGTGGACGTCCGCGCTGGCGTTGAGGGACAGGAGATCCTCCGGCGGCGCGGCCGGAAGGAAGTGGATCCGCTTGGCGTGCGGAACGTGGGCGGCGCGCGCTTCGATCGCCGCCTTCTGGCCGCCGTCGCCGAGGACGACGAGCGCGGCATCGTCGACGAGGCCGATCGCGTCGACCAGCTCCTCGATCCCCCGGTGGGGCTGGATCGCGCCGAGGTGGAGGACGACCCGTGTCGACGCCGGCAGCCGGAAGCGCTCGTGGAAGCGGCGCTCCGGGGGATCCGGTGGGTCCCACGCCACGGGTCCATTCATCACGATGACCGGTGTCACGCCGAGCATCCGCTCGAGGACCTCCGCGTACGGCCGGCTGACGGTGACGACCGCGTCCGCCGCGCGCGCCCAGCGCCGCTCGCCCCGGGCGAGGAGGCGGCGCCACGGGCCGGGAAGCCGGGCGAACCGGGCGCTCTCGACATGGACGTCGCGCGAGTCGTAGACGACCCGGCCGCCTCGCTCCGCGCGGAGGTGAAGCGCGACCGGCAGCGTGACAAGTCCCTCCGACTGCCAGATGTCACCGTCCGTGACCTGCGCGCCGATGCGCGCGGCCCACTGCCGGGCGAGGAGGAGGTAGCGGACGGCCTGGACCGCGCGGCCGATGGTGTCGCGGACCCGGTCCCGCGGCGAGCGGCGGCGCGGGCCGCCGGCCCCGGGCGGGAGCGGCGGTGACGGCAGCCAGGCGAGTGGCCGCGGCTGCTCGATCCGGACAATGGTGAAGTGCTGGGGCCCGTGACCCTCGGAGGGACCCTCTCGACTCGGGAGACCCTCCGCTGCCCGGGCGACGACGGTCACGCGATGGCCGGCCGCGGCGAGGCTGTTGGCGATCTTCCACGACCGCGAATCGGACGTGAACGGGTTGTTGAGGAGGAGGACGACGTGGCGCGTCGTCATTCGAGATCCCGGAATGCGTCGATCAGCCGCTTGCGCTCGATCTCCCAGTTGAGGGACTCGAGGGCGGTGGCCCGGATCGCCCTGCGGCGCGCGTCACGCTCCTCCGGCGAGGCGTCGAGCAGAGCGGCGATCGCCGCCCCGACGGCGGCGGGAGTCCAGGGATCGACGACGACGCCCAGCCCGTGCTCGCGGACGAGCCGGGCCGTGAACGTGCCCCCCGCGACGACGACCGGTACGCCCGCCATCGCGGCCTCGAACAGCTTGTTCGGTGTCGTCAGTGCCTGGTTTCGGGTGACCGGTGGGGTGCCGACGAACGCGACGTCCGCGCCGGCGGTCCACGTGAGGAGCTCGCCCGGCGGGACGGCCGCGCCGACGACGATCCGTTCGGGCGCGGCGGCGCTCTCCGCCCGCAACACCGCCTCGAGCGGCCCGAAACCGACGAACGCGGCCGTCACCGGACGATCGACCAGGGGCGGCTCGCGGAGTGCGGCGAGCAGCACATCGATCCCCTGGTCCGGCCGGAACGCACCCTGGTAGATCACGACGTCCCGGGCCGCGGGGATGCGCGTGCCGATCGACGTGCGGAGGCGGATCGGTCGCGGCACCGGCTCGCTCGCACGCCACCGCTCGCGGGCGTTCATGACGACGGTCGGCCGGTTGACCCTGAACCGCGCCGCAACCTCGTCCGCCATCGCCGGTGTCACGGCCAGCAGCGCGGCCGCGCCGCGCATCCAGTGCGCCTCGCGGCGTCGGAGGTAGGCCTTGGCCGGCCCCGGCAGGGCGGCGAGGCGCCCCGAGTCGACGTGGAGGTCGGCGACGTCGTAGACGTACCGTCCGCCCCTGCGCCGGGCGACATCCGCGGCGACGGGGAGCGCGACGAGGGCCTTTGCGACGAACACGCGGGCGTCGGGCGCGGCCGCGCGAACCGCGTGGGCCCACGGTTGGATCCGGCCCCGATACGCGAGGATCTCGAGGGCGCGGCGGAGCGGCGCCCGGACGATCTCGGGGAAGCCGGCGCGGCGCGGCGGCAGCTGTTCCGCATCCGGGTCGAGCCCGACGAGGCGGCCGGCGATGCCCCGGAGCGGCCGGGGCAGCGCTGCGAGGATGCGCCGCTCGACAGCCGGCCGGCGAACGACGACGCCGCTCGGCAGCGCTTCCTCGGCGGGCAGGTGAGGCGCGGGCATCGCCACGACGACGACCGTCCAGCCGTCGCGGGCGAGGGCCTCCGCGGCCCGGCGGTGGCGCGAATCGAACTCGAAGGTGTTCGCGGTGACGAAGGCGACCGAACCGCGGGTCATGGGGCGTCGAGGGCCGCGGCGATCGCCTCTGCCGCCCCGGCCGGTCGGAGGTCGAGCGTGGCCGCCCGGTCGCGCGCCGCCGCCCCGGCCTCCCCGGCCGGCGCAAGTCGGGCCAGCTCCGCGACCGCCCGCTCCGCATCGAGGCCGATGACCGCCATCCGCCCGTCCGAGCCCGCGAGCGCCTCGACCCACTCGGTCGTTCCGCGCAGGACGAGACACGGCACGTGCAGCCAGGCGCTCTCCCGCTGGACGCCGCCGCTGTCGGTCAGCACGGCGGCCGCATGGAGCTGGAGCGCGAGCGACATCCGGTAGCCGAGCGGCTCCGTGACGAGGACGTTCGGCCCGGGACCGGCGGCTTCGCGATCCATCGCCACGCGCGTCCCGGGGTGGAGTGCGAGGATCACCGGCCGGTCGGGCCGGGCGACAGCGCGGAGGAGCCGGGTCCAGGCCCGGACCGCCTCGGGCACGCGGTTCTCGGCCCGGTGGATCGTGGCGAACAGGTACCCACCCGGCGAGAGGCCCTCGACCGGCAGCGCGCGCAGGACGGCCGGGTCACGCACGTCGCACGAGACGCGAGCCGCGAGATCCTGCATGAGGTCGCCCACGAGGTCCACGCCGTCGACGATCCCCTCGGCCGCGAGATTCGCGACCGCGGTGGGGGTCGGCGCGAACCGCCAGCGCGAGAGGTGGTCCGCGACGATCCGGTTGATCTCCTCGGGCATCGACCGGTCGAATGAGCGGAGGCCGGCCTCGACGTGGGCGACCGGGATCGTCAGCTTGGCTGCCGCGAGGGCGCCCGCGAGGGTCGAGTTCGTGTCGCCGTAGACGAGGACGGCGTCGGGCCGCTCGCGCAGGAGGATCGACTCGACCCCGGAGAGGATCGCGCCGGTCTGCGCGGCGTGGCTGCCGCTCCCGATGCCCAGCGTCTCGTCCGGCGCCGGCAGCGACAGCTCCTCGAAGAACGCGCCGGCGAGGGCATCGTCGTAATGCTGGCCGGTGTCGACGAAGCACTCCTCGTGATGCTGCCGGAGGACCGGCGAGAGCGCCGCCGCCTTGATCAGCTGGGGGCGCGTGCCGACGACGCTGACAATCCGCACGATGGGGAGCCTAGCGGGTTCCGGGCACGCCGACCCCCTGGTACGCCACGCCCTTCGGGACCTCGAGGCCCCGGAGCGAGTTGCGACCGTCGAACACGAGCTCGAGATCCGGAAACCACCCGAAGTCGAGGTCGCGGAACGCCGGGTCGGCCGTCTGGGTGACGATCGCCCGGAACGGCGCGGTCTCGCCCCACTGCCAGGGCGCGGCATTCGTCCGCCCGATCTCCTCGGCCGACAGCAGTGGATCCCACGCCGCGACCACCGCGCCGTGGAACGTCAGGCGGTCGATGAGGGGCAGCGCCCGCGAGTAGGCGAGCTCCTTCACGCCGTGACGATACGTCAGCCCGAGGACGAGGATCGGGACACCGTCGAGCGACTCGAGGCGTTTCTGGATGGCCTTGATCGCGAGGCCCACCTGGCCGTCGTTCACCCGCCGCGCCTGGGCGATCAGCTCGAGCTCCGGGGCACGGGCCAGCAGGAAATGGGGATAGACGGGGATGCAGTGACCACCGACGCCGAGGCCGGGCTGGTGAATGTGGCTGTACGGCTGGCTGTTCGCGGCCGCGATGACCTCCTGGACGTCGACCCCGGCCCTGTCCGCGTAGCGCGCCAGCTCGTTCGCCAGCGCGATGTTCACGTCGCGGTACGTCGTGTCGGCGAGCTTCGACAGCTCGGCGGCCTCGGCCGAGCTCATCGCGACGATCTCCGCGTCGAGCACCGAGTCGTAGAACGACGCTGCCCGCGCGGTCGAGGCGGGGCCGAGACCGCCGATGAGCTTTGGATAGGTGGCCAGGTTTCGAAGTGCCGCGCCCGAGTAGAGCCGCTCCGGGGAGAACGCGACGAACAGGTCCTCGTCGACCCGCAGGCCGGTCGCTTCTGTCAGCCGAGCCCCGTACCGGGCGCGGGTGTCGCCGACCGGCAGGGTCGTCTCGAAGATCACCGTGGAGCCGGCACGGAGCCCCGGCGCGACCGAGTCGACCGCCGCGTCCATGGACCGGTGATCGGGCCGCTGCTCGTCGTCGAGGATCACCGGGACGATGAGCACGACGACGTCGGCGTCGCGGGCGGCCGCCGCGCCGTCGGTCGTAGCCCGGAGCCGGCCGTCGGCGTGGGCGGCGGCGACGAGCTCCGCGAGCCCGGGCTCCTCGCCCACGTGCGACCGACCCTCATTGATCGCCGCGACCACGGCCTCCTGGACGTCGACCGCGACGACCCGCCAGCCGTGGGATGCGAACTGGGCCGCGAGCGGCAGACCCATCTTGCCGGCCCCGACGACGGCCACGACCCCGGCCGTGCCGGGCGCCCCTATCCACGGCGAAGCGAGACGGGCAGCATCGTGGAGGCACGGGTTCGGCGGCACATCGATCGACAGCCCCAGGAAGCTCGGCCCGGCCTGGCTCGGGCGCGTCGTGATCGTCACGCCGGCGATCCCCCGGCCACCACGTCGTCCAGCCGGACCGCCTGGTGGGCCGCCGCCGAGGCGAGCAGCGCCTCCGCGATGGCTATCGCCCAGACGCCGTCCTCCACGTCGACCTGCGGGTCGGCACCGTCGCGGGCCATGCGGACGAATGCCTCGATCTCCGCTGCGAGCGGCTCCGCCGCGGCGACCGGCAGCTCGGCGACCTCGCCCTCGAACGTCGGGGCGTACCCGCCGAGCAGCTTCGGGTTCGTCGTGTCGGTCGCCCGGGTGAACGTCAGCCGCTGGCTGAGGTAGTCGAGCTCGAACATCCCCTCCTCACCGACGACCACGAGCTGGCGCCGCTTCGCGGGGGTTAGCCAGTTGACGTCGAGCATCCCGGTGGTGCCGGACGGGAAGTGGAGGAGGCCGAACAGGAGGTCCTCGTGCTCGCCGTGGATCCGCCGGGCCGTCTCCGCGTAGACCCGCTCCGGCCGCTCGCCTGCCACCCACGACAGCATGTCGACGTCGTGGGTCGCGAGGTCGACGGTCACACCGACGTCGCGGATCCGGGCCGGGAACGGGCCCGCCCGCCGGCTGGCGATCGCGTAGACCGTGGATAACCATCCATCGCGCAGCAGCCGTCCCAGCTCGAGGACGGCCGGGTTGAATCGCTCGACGTGACCCACCTGCACCGGCACGCCGCGCTCGCGGGCAGCCCGGGCGATCTCGCGTCCGTCGGCGGACGAGGCGGCAAGCGGCTTCTCGACGAGCAGAGGCAGGCCCCGCTCGATCGCGGCGAGGGCGATCGCGAGGTGGGCCGTCGTCGGGGCGGCCACGATCACCGCGTCGAGCTCGGCCTCGGCGAGCATCGCAAGCGGCTCGTCGAACCTCTGGGCGCCGGGTGGGCTGGTCGCCCCGCGGAGTGCCCCGGGATCGGGATCGGCGATCGCGACCACGTCGACGTCGTCGCGTCCGACGAGCACCCGGAGGTGGTTGCGGCCCATCGAGCCGAGCCCGGCGAGGCCCACCCGGAGGGGACGGCCCGCCGAGCGTCGCCCGCCGGTCACCCTGCGGCCGACCTGGCGGGCGGCAGCCCGGACCCTGGCCGGCTTGCGCCGACGTCAATCCTTGCATGGCGCTCGACAGCGCGGCGCAGGGCGTCGATCACCTGGCCGCGCTCGTCGTCGGTCAGACCCGGGAAGATCGGCAGCGCGAGCGTCGTGGCCGCGGCGCGGTCCGTGACCGGCAGGTCGGCGTGAATGCCGCGTTCCTTGATGTACGGCTGGCGATGGACAGGGATCGGGTAGTAGACCTCCGCGCCGACGCCCGCTTCCCGGATCGAAGCGAGGATCGCATCCCGTGCGTCGCCGACGTCGACGACGTACTGGTGGAAGACGTGGGTCCGGCCGGCAGGAGTCGGCGGCGTCCGGATGGGCAGGTCGGCGAACGCGTCGTCGTATGCGGCGGCGATGCCCTGCCGCCGGAGCGTATTCCGGGAGAGCTTGTCGAGCTGGACGAGTCCGATCGCCGCTGCGATGTCCGTCAGCCGGAAGTTGTAGCCGAGGATCTCGAAGTCGTAGCGGTTCCGCATCCCCTGGTTCCGGTAGAGGCGCAGCCAGTCGGCCAGGGCGTCGTCGTCGGTCGTGACGAAGCCGCCCTCGGCCGTCGTCATGTTCTTCGTCGCGTACAGGCTGAACGCCCCGTGCCCGAAGCTCCCGGCGATCCGGCCGCGATACGTGGCGCCGTGCGCCTGGGCAGCATCCTCGACGACCGCGAGCCCGTGGCGGTCGGCGATCGCCCGGATCATGTCCATGTCGGCGACGAGCCCGAACAGGTGAACCGGGACGATCGCCCGGGTGCGCGGGGTGATCGCGGCCTCGATCCGCTCCGCGTCGATCAGCCAGGTGTCCGGCTCGACGTCGACGAACACCGGGGTCGCGCCGGTCGACAGGATCGCGTTGGCGGTCGCCGCAAACGTGTGGGCAACCGTGATCGCCTCGTCACCCGGGCCGAGTCCGAGGCCGGCGAAGATCGACATCAGCGCGACGGTGCCGTTGCTCATCGCGATCGCGTGGCTGACGCCGACCCGCTCGGCCCAGCGCGCCTCGAGTTCGCGCACCCGCCGGCCCTGGACGATCATCCCGCTGGCGAGCACCTCGGCGACGGCGTCCGCCTCCTCGCGTCCGAGGTCCGGCCGGGCGATCGGGATCACGCGGGCGCACCCTGGGGTGGACCGATCCGCTCCTCGAGCGTCTCGCCGTCCGGCACGTAGATGTACTGCCTTCCGCACGACTCGCAGACGAGGTTCCTGTCGATCGCGTACTTCTCACGCTCGGCCGGAGCATCGTGTCCGGTCGAGTCCTTCAGGCGCCGCCCGCAGGCACACACCCACCCAATGCGGCGCGCCGGGCTGCCCGCGACCAGCGCGTGGCCGGGCACGTCCCGGGTGACGACCGCGCCGGCCCCGATCATCGCGTACGTCCCCACGTCGAGCCCGGCGACGACGACGGCACCCGCCCCCACCGAACAGCCGTGGCGAAGCGTGATCGGCGCGATGGTCCAGTCGTCGTCTCCCGCGAGATCGCCCGCCGAGTTGATCGCCCGCGGGTAGCGATCGTTGGTGAGGATCGCCCCGGGGCCGATGAACACGCCGTCCTCGACACTCACGCCGCGGTAGAGGAGGGCGCCGTTCTGGACCTTGACCCGATCGCCGAGGGTGACCTCGACGTCGACGAACACGTCGCGTCCGATGACGCACTCGGCGCCGATCCGGGCCCCTCGGCGGATCTGGGCACGCTGCCAGACAGCCGTCGCGGGACCGACCGAGACGTCCGGCTCGAGATCCGCGGACGGGTGGACCCGCGCAGACGGATCGATCACGGGCGACCTAGCGACGCCGGCGGAGGATCGACACGATGATCCCGAAGGTGGCCCCAAAGGCGATCGCGCCACGCCAGTCGAGTAGCGCCCGGACGTCTCCCTCGACCCGCCGGGCGATGAGGAAGAGGACACCGCTCGGGCGCTGGAAGACGACGCGCTCGGCAAGGACCGTCTGGACGAGCGACTGCTCTACGTGGGCCTCGCGGGCCACGACCGCGTTCACGCCCCCCTTGCTTATCCGGACGTCCGTCGCGAAGGCCGCGCCGATGCCGCCCATCTCGACCGAGACAGTTTCGCCGCGAGCGATCCCGATCCCGCCCATCGAGACCGCCACGTCCCGGGCATCGACCCGGCCGATCCCGCCCTGCCGGACGTCGACCGTGGTCGCGTTCGCGAAGCCGACTCCTCCCTGGCTGACGAGGACGGAATCGGCCCGAACCTCGCCGGGCACGACGGCCGTCGTGGGTTGGTCGGCCGGCGAAGGCGGCGTTGCTGCGGCGCGGGCGGCGGCGCGGAGGTCCGCCCGTCTCGCCCGCGCGGTGCCCTCGGCCGGCGGCAGCTTCGCCGCCTTCGGCGGCGCCTTGCTCGGCGCCTTCGGTGCGGGGGCGGCGGCCGACGGCCGGGGCGGGCGAGACTTCGGCATGGGCTGGGCCGAGGCCGGATCCGCGGGCTCCTGCCCGTCGGTCAGCTCGGCGGCCTCGCGGAGCGCAGCCTCCTCGGCCGCGGCGAGGTCGGGGTCTTCGGTCGGATCGGGGTTCGGCGGCTCGGCCATCTCTTCTCCCTGGGTGTCGTGGGCCAGCCTACCGCAGCCGCCGGAGACCGCGCACTCGCTCGCACCCGGCGGGTCGTTCCGGGCCGGGTCCGGTATGCTCCTCGTGGCGCGCCCCGTCCGCGTTGCCGCGAGAGGGATCATCACCGTCACTACGCCGTTCCACTCCCACCGGGCGCGTCGGCGACCACGCCCGTGAGGCGCACTCTGGCCCTGATCCTTGCGATGGTCGCCCTCGGCACGGGGGCGATCGTCGGGATCGTCGTGGCGATGGGCGGCCAGCCCGGCGGCGCTCAGCCGAGCGCCAGCCCGCCCGTGGCGGCCGCCCCGACAGCTACCGCCACGGCGACGCCGCAGGTCACGCCCTCCCCGACGCCGACGCCCCGACCGACACCCGTCCCTACCCCGACCCCCGTGCCTGCGCCGCTGACCGGCCGTGCGGTCACGGCAGAGGTTGCGGCCCAGCGCTCGATCGCCGTGATGATCGACGACCACCCGGACGCCCGGCCGCAATCGGGCTTCAACGCGGCGGCGGTCGTCTGGCACGCACCCGCCGAGGGCGGCGTCCCGCGCTACATGCTGATCTTCCAGGACACGCTGCCCGCGTCCCTCGGACCCGTCCGCAGCGCGCGCCAGTACTTCATCGAGTGGGCCGCCGAATGGCGGGCGATGTACGTTCACTCGGGCGGCTCACCCCAGGCGCTCGCGACGCTCCGGTCGAAGGGCAAAGGCCAATGGGTCTACAACGCCGACGAGTTCCGCTGGGGCGGCGTCTACCTGTGGCGCATTCGCCAGCGGTTCGCGCCGCACAACGTGTACACGGACGACGAGAACCTCCGGAAGATGGCGGAGAGGCTCGGGGCGGACGACGAGGCGATGGCCCCAGCCTGGTCGTTCCGGCCGGACGCACCGCTATCCCGCCGGCCGGTCGGAGGCAAGATCTCGACGGCATACAGCTACAACCGGATCGGATACACCTATGACCGGGCATCGAACACCTACGTCCGAAGCGTCACCGGGGCAGCGCCCCAGATCGACGCGGGGGACGGCGAGCGGGTGGCTCCGAAAAACGTCGTCATCATGCTGGTGAAGTTCGGCCGGCTGAATGACGGGCACCCGTCGAAGGGTCGCCAGGAGGCCGCGAATGTCGGCAAGGGCACGGCATGGATCGCGACGAACGGCAGAACGATCAAGGGCACCTGGCGCAAGGCGTCGATCACGGAGCCGACACTCTTCTTTGGCGGGGACGGAAAGCCCGTGTCGCTGACGATCGGCCAGACGTTCATCCAGGTCATGCCGGTCGGGACGAAGATCACGATCACCGCTGGCGCGGGGCCGGAGCTCCCGCCACGTGGAACGCCCACGCAGGAGTAGCGGGCTACCCGCGTCGCCCGGCGAGACGTCAGGCCGCGCGCTGGCTCCGTGGCACGCCGGCAGCCGCGTACACCGCCCTCGTCTCGCGCGCCACGTCGAGCCACGTCCGGCGGTCCGTCCCGGAGCGCTCGCGGGCCACGGCGGCGAGACCGCCATGGACCCGGTCGTCGGCCCAGATCGTCGCGAGGGCGACCCCGAGCCGGCCCGCGTCGCGCGGCTCGACGAGGATCCCGGCGGGGCCGACCAGCTCCGGGAGCACCCCGACCGCGGACGCGACCACCGGCGTTCCCGCGGCGAGCGCCTCGATGACGGGCAGGCCCGCCGCCTCGGACACGACCGGCATGAGCGCCGCCCGCGCGCCGGCGACGAGCGTCGCGAGGCGCGCCGGCTCGAGAGCCGGTGCGTACGCCAGCGTCTCCCCTACGCCCTCCCGTGCCGCGGCCCGGGCCAGGGCGGCCCGGTCGTCGGGCGGCGCGCCAACGAGCAGCACCCGCGGCGGCCAGGGGACGGCCGCGGGCAGCACGGCCGGGCGGCCGGCGGCTGCCAGATCGGCGAGCGCCCGGAGCAGGGTCGCAAGGTCGTGCCGGGCGTCGTACCGGCCGGAGTAGACGAAGTACCGCTCCGGGAGGCCGAGCCGCTCGCGCTCCGCTCGATGATCCGCGCCGATGCCGTCAGATCCGTCCGACCGGCGGCCGGGCGAACCATCGGCGGACGCACCTCCGTTCCGTGCCGCCGCCCGGAACTCCTCGCGCGCGGCGAGTGGCACGACGTGGATCCGGTCTCGGCGGATCCGGAGAAGGCGCCGCGCCGCGCGCGCGACTGCGTCACTGCCGACGATGATCGCCGCGGCCTCTCGCAGGAGCTGGGCGCGCAGCCGCTGCCCGAACCGGACCGTCGCGCCGCGCTGGAACGCGTGCGGCAGCTCCCACGCTGCGAGATCGAGCAGGGTGACGACCGTGGGGATGCGCGAGAAGAGCGGCACCGCGCCGCCGACCGCGTGGTACACCGCACCCGCCGCGCCCTGCCGTTCCGCGCGCCACGCCGCGCCCAGCGACGCGCCGCCGAGGAGGAACGGGTCGACGGTCAGCGCCCCGGATCGGAGAAGCCGCGTCGGTGGCAGCATCCGCCGGCCGACGACCGTCAGGTTGCTGAACCTGTCAGTCGGGTCGTCGAGGTCCGACTGGAGAAGGAACGCGAACGATTCGCCCGCGAGCGGATCCGCGTCGTAGGCCGCGAGCAGGGCGTCGAGGTAGGCCGCAGTCACCGGCGCTCGCTCGGGCGCCTGGAGCGGTCGTGCGTCGAGGACGACCCGGACGCCGGGGGTCACGGATCCCGTCGCGCCGCGCGTCGTCGGGCCCGCGCCCGCAGCTCGTCCCAGCGCAGCTGGACCACGACGATCAATGCCTCGACGACGATCCGGCGCGACATCTTCGATTGGCCCACCCGCCGGTCCCGGAATGTGATCGGCACCTCGCGAACCCGCGCCCCAGCTCGCGACGCCCGGTAGGTCATCTCGATCTGGAAGACGTAGCCACCGGCGTGGACGCCTTCGAACGGGATCGCGGCGAGCGTCGTGGCCTGCCAGGCCTTGAACCCGCCGGTGAGGTCGTGGGGCTCGAGCCCCAGCACCGTCCGGGCGAAGATCGAGCCGCCCCGCGAGATCAGCCGGCGGCCGAGCCCCCAGTCGACGACGCCGCCGCCCGCCGTGTAGCGCGAGCCGACGACGAGGTCCGCCTCGCCGCGTGCCACCGGTCCGATAAGCGCCGGCAGCGCGGCCGGGTCGTGGGACCAGTCGGCGTCCATCTGGACGATCGTCCGAGCTCCGCCGGCAATCGCGACGCGGAAGCCGTCGAGGTACGCCCTGCCGAGCCCCTGCTTTGCGGACCGGTGGAGGACGCGGACCCGCGGGTCGGCCAATGACAGCTCGTCCGCGAGCCCGCCGGTGCCGTCCGGGGAGGCGTCGTCGACGACGAGCAGCGTCGCGCTTGGCAGCACATCGAGGATCGCCCGGCTGATCGCCGCCAGGTTGTCGGCCTCGTTGTACGTCGGGAGGATGACCCACGCGCCAGCGCCCGCGGCGGGCGACGGGGCGTCCGCAGCAGCGTGTTCGGTCGTCATCGCGGGGCTGAGTGTACGGTGCGGGCCGGCACGGCCGGCCGGGCTCCGCCGGGCGGCGCCGGGCACGGCCGCCGCTACTGGACCGTGATCGTCAGCGATTGCGTGTTCGTCCGGCCGGCGGCGTCGCGGGCGGTGATCCCGATCGTCGCCGGGCCGGTCGCACCCGTGACCACGGCGAACCTGACGATGTATCGTCCACCGCCCAGCGAGGTGGCAGTCCGCGTGACGGCGGCCCTGCCGGCCTGCCGGAACGTGACCCGCGGCGCGGCGCGGAGCGGCTCGGCGGAGCGGAGCCTCAGCGTCAGGGTCTGGCCGCCGGCCGGGCTCGCGGGCGATGCCACGACCGAGAACGCGTCGACCAGGATGAGCTTCGTCAGCGTCGTGGTCCCGACCCACGACTTTGCCGTGAGCACCGCGCGGTACCAGCCGCGGGGCACGCGGGCGCCTCGACCGTCGAGGCCGCTCCATGTGTAGCCCCAGGACCCTGCGGCGAGCGTCCGGCCGACCCAGGCCGTCTTCACGTACCCACCGGCTTGGGTATAGATCCGGAGCGTGGTGGCTGCGGTCCGACCGAGCCTGAACGAGACCTTCGCCCTCTTCGCGTACGCGTCGGCATCGTGGGGGAAGAAGATCCCCGGGCTCCACGCGAGGTGACCAGCGGTACGGTCGACGTAGACCGCGACTTCCTGGACCGTCCGGTTGAACGCCCGGTCCGATACGTCGACCGAGAAGTAGTAGAGGCCGTCCGGCACCATCCGCCCCGTGCGGGCCTTGCCGTTCCACGTTACGGAGCCGGTCGTGCCGATCGCCCAGGTCTTGTAGACGGTGCCGCCCCTGCGGATGCGGGCGTGTCCCTTGACGGCCTCGTCGGCGGACCAGGCGAGCGTGACCTTGTCCGCGATCCCGTCGCCGTTCGGTGAGAAGGACCCGACCGAGGCGGTCGCGGTGACCCCGGGAGCCGTCACGTCGGTGGTCAGGAACGCGTCGGCGAGCACCTCGTTCAGCTCGGTCCGGCTGTCGTCGTAGCCGAGCGCCCAGATCCCGGCGCCGGCCAGGCCCATCGAGTTGACGAGGTTGTACTTCAGCCCGAGCGACTGGGCGTCGTCGTAGTAGATCTGGCGCCACGGATTGACGCAGCCGTAGGCCGCCGTGCAATTCTCGCGGCGATAGACGACGTACGGCCCGTGCTCGCGGCCGTCCCAGCGCCGGCCGTGCGTGGCCGCGTAATCGATCGCGGTCGTGTAGATCACCGTGTTCGAGGTGCCGTTCTTCGTGCCGGAGATGTTCTTCGCGTTGACGGCGTCGGTCTCCGTCGACCACGCCCGCCCGTAGTACGGGACACCGAGGATGAGCTTCGACGCAGGCACGCGGGCCGCGAAAGCCGCGACCGTGTCGGCGATGTCGTAGGCCGGGCCCGCGAGCGGGGAGATCGATCCCACCGTCGGGTGGGAGGCGGTCCGGTAGTCGTAGCCCATGATGAAGATCGCGTCGGCGCCGCCGGGGGCGGTGGCGGCCTCGATCGGGTAGTTGCCGATGTGGCCCGTCGTGTCGAACGTCAGCTGGTAGCCGGGCGCGAGCGCGTCAAGCTCCGACCGGAAGGTCCGGACAAGGGAAGTGAACTCGTCCGCGTATCCCGACGCGATCGGCTCGAAGTCGAGGTTGATCCCGTCGATCGCGCGGTTGTGGACCGCGAGGGCGGCCTGGCGGGCGAGGTTCTGGCGAGCGGCCGGGTTGCCGAGGAGCGCTGCCTGCCGCTGGGCCTGGCTGGTGGTCCAGGCGAACATCGTGATCGTCAGCACGACTCGCGTGTCGTTCGCGTGGGCGTTGTTGATGACGTTCGTCAGCGCGGCGCTCCCAAAGCCGCCCCAGCCGGTCGTGGGTGTCCCGTCGGCGTTTTTCTTGAGGAGGTTGCCGTTCTGGTCCGAGCCCACGCTGAAGTAGGCGATTGTCGAGAGCACGCGGTAGTTGAGCGCGTTGGCACTATCCGAGACCTCCCAGTACGGGAGGAAGCCGAAGATCTGCTTGAGCCGCTTCGTGCCGCTGACGGCGGCGATGTCGCCGGTGCCAGGGGCCGGAGTGATGGCGCGGATTGCCGGGCCACCCGGCTTGAACGAGATCCGATCCTCCGCGTGGGCCATCGCGTCCTCGTAGTGGGCGCTCGGCTGGAGGCCGGGGTCGGGCTCGGGCAGGACCGGCTCCGTGGCAGGGTCGGCATCGCCAATGGGGCTGAGACCTGGTGCGGCGGAGGGCTCAGGCGACGGCTCGACGGGCGGCTCGACGGACGGGTCCTCGGCCGGCAAGACCTCGGTGGGCACGGGCGTGGGTTCCGGTACCGGATCGGCGCCGAAGACGGTGGCGGCCGAGCCGGCCAGGATGGCCTGGGCGAGGAGCGCCACGACCAGGAGGACGGCCGCCTTGCGGAGGCGGGAGGAGGACGTGGCGGGGGAGCGGCGAGCGGATCGGGTCACTGACGTCCTCATCGGGGCGGCGACATCGCGGTCGGCGCCGGTGACGGTGGCGGCCGATCGAGCTCCCCTGGGACCACCGAACCGCTCGTCGGGAAGCGGGCTCACCGTAGCCGCGGGGTGAGCTCCGACCAAGCCTGACGATGGTCCCGATGATGACCGGTACGGTGGCGTCCGGTGCGGTGCCCGCCGCCCGGCCCAGCTCAGGCCAGGATCAGCGGAAGTAGCCGGTGACGTCGAAGACGGCGTCGGTTCTCGCGGTCGGCGAGGCGACGAAGACGTTGCTCAAGCTACCGCTCCCACCGAGGGCGACGGCGACGCCGTTCGCCCGGACGTCGACCACCGGGAAGTTGAGGGTCGAGAAGTCGGGCTCCGGGCCGACTGACGGCCCGAGGGAGAAGTAACCGCCCCGCGTCTGCCCGACGACGGTCAGGTTCCCGGTGACCGCGACCGCGTCGGCCGGGACGCCGCCCCGGCCCGCGACCTCGAACGCCCGCGGGTCGCCGTGGGTGAAGTCGCCCGCCAGGCCGTTGCCGAACCGTGAGTCGAGCAGCCTGGCCGGGTTGAGGGGCACGAACACCGCGCCCGAGCCGCCGCTGGCGAAGTAGCCGGTCACGTCGAAGACGAGCTCGACCGAGGCGGGGACCGGCGCGATGAAGACCGCGCTGAGCGTCCCGCCGTCGCCGAGCGGCACGACCACGCCGTTCGCCCGGATGTCACCCATCGGGAAGTTCAGGCTGGAGGTGGTCGGCGTCGCCTCCGGGGCAGGGCCCAGGGTGACGAAACCCCCGTTGGTTTGATCGACAACGGTGAGGTTCCCTGCGACCGCGACCGCTCCCGCTGGGACACCGCCCGCGCCTGCCACGGCGAAGGTCCGTGAAGCGCCCGACTGAAGGGCACCGGCCAGGCCGAGGCCGTCCCGCGTGTCGACCAGTCGGGTGGGGTTAAGGGCGGTGAAGCGCGCGCCCGCTGTGCCCTCCCGGAAATAGCCCGTGACGTCGAACACGACATGGGTTCGCGCACCGCTCGCTCCCATGAACACGGCGCTCAGTCCGCCGGCGGCCGAGAGGCGCACGGTGACGTTGTTCGCGCGGATGTCGCCCAGCGGGAAGTTGAGCGAGGAGGTCCCAGGGGTGCTGTCAGGGATCGGTCCGAGCGAGAGGTAGCCGCTGCTCGTCTGCTTGACGACCGTCAGGTTGCCGGTCACCGCGGTCGCGTCGTCAGGGACACCACCCCGGCCCGCGACGTCGAACGTGCGCGGGGAGCGCGAAGTGAACCTGCCCGAGAGGCCATTCGCCTCGCGCGTGTCGAGGAGCCGGACCGGGGTGACGGGGGTGTAGGTCGAGTCGGCCGCAGGCGGCGGGGGCGGCACGGGGGAGCCGAGGACCTGGGTGGTCGTGATCGACATCGTCCCGCTGGCAGCCCGGTAGTACTCGCTTGTCGGGTTCTTCGGATCCTGGGACACCGTCTTGCCGGGGGACCGGACCGAGGCGAACGTGAACGTGTTGCCGTTCGCGTTAGGCGCAGAGCGCCACATCGAGTCGAGCGTCTGGTCGGTGGTGAACAGCGTCCTGAGGTAGTACTCCGGCCCGGAGTGGCCGTCGGCGATGACAGCGCTGGCCCCGGCCGCGAGGAAGGCCGAGGCGTAGTTGTCGGCCCGCTGCTTGGCAACGGACAGGCTCGGCTCGGCGTGCCCGGGCTCCGAGTTGCCGGCGGCGTAGCACAGGTGGTGAAGGAGGATGAGCGCGTTCGGGGCGAACTCGAGCGTGCGGATCGACGGCTCGCCGTAGTACTTGTTGTTGTGGTCGCCGTTGCCGGCGGTGGCGTTGAGCCCGAAGCCGTCCTTCGTCGTGAAGTTCGGATCGTACGTGTACGGGCTCGGCCAGCCGTTCCCGTGGCCCATGTAGATGACGACCCTGGCACCCTTGACGGCGGCCTTCACGGCCGCCCATGTCGCGTACGGGCTGAAGACCTTCACGACGTTCGTCGAGTGCTGGATCGCCTCCTGGTACGCGGCCTCGCCGCGCTGGCGGTAGCTGCTCGTCTGGCCGTGGACGGCGCCGACGATGATCACGACCTTGGCGTCGCTGGCCGCCCGCGCCGCGGGGACGTGGCTGCCGGGCGTGAACGAGCCGAGGGCGGCGGCGAGGGCGACGACGATCGCCAGGCCGGTCTTGCGCAATGTGAGCTCCCGATGTGACGGCACCGGCCCGATGAGCAGGCCGGCAGAGGGCTGGATGAGTGCTTCACCAGCCTCGGGGAAGGGGCCCGGCGGCGCCATCCCGGGATGGTCCCGCGAGCGCTAGGCCCATCGTCGATCCGGGGGTACGGAGCGTGCCGTAGCGGTGCGGTCGGGGGCAGTGACGACCGGCGGCGGTGGTGCTTCGGGCCACCGGTGATCCGTCCTGGGCTACTGCCTGAGCCGCTCCACGAGCTCGGCGAGCGGCGGGTTGGTCCGGTCCCGGTCCGACACGATCGGCCGGCCGTCCGGGGTGCCCGGGACCTGCGGCCACGGCATGGCGACGGCCGGGTCATCCCAGGCGAACCCGAGCTCGTCGCTGCCGTCAAACTCGTTCGTCACGAGGTAGTAGAGCTCGAGGGGCTCGAGGGCGAGGAAGCCGTGGGCGACGCCGGCCGGGATGACGACCCACTCGTCGGCGACCAGCTCGCGGGTCTCGACGACCGCCGGGCCGAGGCGGTCCAGCACCGGTCGGACGTCGACGAGCGCGACGAATGCCCGGCCCGCCGCGACGACCCAGTAGTCGAGCTGGCGGCGGTGGTAGTGGAGGCCGCGCAGGACCCCTGCGGCGGACGTCGACAGGTTGGCCTGGACGAAGCGGGGCTCCGAGCCGGGCGGCGCGCCTGTGGCGGCCGGGCCGAGGGCGCCGAACGTGCTCGCCCGCCAGAGCTCCCGGAACGACCCGCGGGCGTCGCCGCGACGCTGGACGGCGCCATACCGGACTCCGGGCAACCGGGATTCGCTCATCGGGCCGCGGCCGTGCGCTGGCGGAGAAGCGTCGGCAGGTAGTCGGCGAGGGCCTCCTGCCACGGACGGAGCGGCTCGCCGGAGGGCGGCAGGGTCGGCTCGAGGACCGCCCAGGCCGGCGGCGTCGAGGCACGCGGCCTGGCCGAGGCCGGCACCTCGTCGATCGCCACGTCCACGCGGGCCTGCCGGAACAGCTCGCGCGCCCACGAGGCACGGGAGGCCATGCCGGCGTTGACCAGGTGATGGACGCCGGACACGTCGCCCGCTCCGAGAAGGTCGACGATCGCGTCGGCGAGGTCGAGAGCGTACGTCGGACTGCCGTACTCGTCGCCGACCACCCTGAGCGGCTCGCCCGCGCCCCGGGCCCGGTCCGCCGCGGCGAGGATCTTCGTCGGGAAGTCGTTGCCCGGCGGCCCGTACAGCCAGGCCGTTCGGACGATCCCTAGCCGGGCCGTCCGGCCGCGATAGGCGGCGGTCGCAGCGATTTCCCCGGCGAGCTTCGAAGAGCCGTACGGGTTGATCGGGCTCGTCCGATCAACGGGCGTGTATCCGCGACCGTCGATCCGATATCCGTCGAACACCTCGTTCGTGCTGACCTGGACGAGGTCGACGTCACGCGCCGCGGCCGCCTCTGCCAGAACGTGCACCGCGTCGGAGTTCCGGGCCTGCGCCAGCTTCGGGTCCCGGGCGCAGCCGTCGACGTCGGTCCAGGCGGCCGCGTTGACGACGGCCTCGGGCCGGTCGCGGTCGAGAAGGTCGTGGATCGCATTCGGAGCATCGAGGTCGAAGTCCGACCGTGTCCAGGCGATCGGCCCGCCGAGGCCGGTAAACGGCGCGTCGGCGAGGGCGGTCACGAGCGCCCGGCCCAGCCGGCCGCCGGCGCCGGTCACCGCGACCCGCATCTCAGACCGCCTCGGTCGAGCCTGCCAGGCGCGCGCCGTACTGGCGGTTGTAGTACGTGTCCCAGTCGCCGGACTTCACGGCCCGCCACCACGCCTCGTTCGCCCGGAACCAGTCCACCGTGGCCGCCAGGCCCTCGTCGAACGGAACGCGATTCTTCCAGCCGAGTGCCCGCATCCTGGATCCGTCCATGGCGTAGCGGCGGTCGTGCCCCGGCCGGTCCTCGACACGCCGGACGAGCGACCACGGCTTGCCGAGACGCTCGAGGAGCAGCCGCACGACATCCGCATTCGGGAGCTCCAGTTCGCCCGGGACGTTGTACGTCTCCCCGGCCCCGCCGTTGCGCAGGACGTGCTCGATGGCGGCGGCATGGTCGGACACGTGGAGCCAGTCGCGGCGCTGCTGGCCATCGCCGTAGAGCGGCAGCGGCTGGTCGTCGATCGCGTTCGTCACGAACAGGGGAATGAGCTTCTCCGGGTGCTGGTACGGCCCGTACGTGTTCGACCCGCGGGTGACGACGACGTCCGTCCCGTACGTCACGAACCAGCTCCGGGCAAGCTGCTCGCCGGCCGCCTTCGCCGCCGCGTACGGCGATCGAGGCGAGAGCGCGTCGCCTTCGCGCGACTTGCCCTTCTCGACCGAGCCGTAGACCTCGTCGGTCGATACCTGGAGGAACCGGATCGGTCGGTCCTGGGACCTGATCGCCTCGAGGAGCACGTGGACCCCGATCACGCCCGTCACCAGGAACGCCTCCGGGTCGAGGATCGAGCGGTCGACGTGCGACTCGGCCGCGAAGTTGACGACCGCGTCCACGTCGGCGACGAGCGGGCCAACCGTGGCCGCGTCCGCGATGTCGCCGCGGACGAACCGGAGGCGTGCCGCCTGCTCCGCGTCGGCCCGGACAGGGGCGAGATTCGCCTCGTTGCCGGCGTACGTGAGCTTGTCGAGGACCGTGATCCGCGTCCCGTCGCGCCGGGCGAGGAGGTCGCGGACGAAGCACGAGCCGATGAACCCTGCGCCGCCGGTCACGAGCAGGCGGCCGAACGTCCGGCTCTCCGGTCGGGTCACGAGACCGGCCGCTCGGCGGGCGGACGGAGCGTGCCGTCGTCGTGGTCCTGGCCGGCCATCTCGGCCGCCCGCAGGAGCGACGGCACCGTCCCGGCGTCCGTCCAGTGGCCGTCGTACACGCGCGTGAAGAGGCCGCCGTTGGGGATGTAGTGGTTGAGGACGTCGGTGATCTCGAACTCGCCGCGGCCCGACGGCGCGAGGTGGTCGATGACGTCGAACGCGCCCGGTCGGAGGAAATAGACGCCGATCGGAATGAGGTTCGACTTCGGGGCGGCGGGCTTCTCCTCAAAACCGACGACGTTGCCGTTCACATCGAGCTCGGCGACGCCGAAGCGGGACGGATCCGGAACCTCGTAGAGGAGCGTGCCCGCGCCGCAGCTGCTCGCCTCGAACTCCCGGGCCATACCGTCGAGCGACGGCCCGCGGAGGATGTTGTCGCCGAGCACGCAACAGAACGCATCGTTCCCGACGAAGTCGCGGGCGAGGCCGATTGCGTGGGCGATTCCGAGCGCGCCGTGCTGGTAGCGGTACGTCAGGTCGAGCCCGAAGTGCGAGCCGTCGGCGAGCAGCTCGACGACGTCCCCGACGCTCTTGCCGCCGACGACGACCATCACCTCCCGGATCCCCATCCCGGCCAGGGTCTCGATCGGGTAGTAGATCATCGGCCGGTCGTAGATCGGCAGCAGGTGCTTGTTCGTGACGATCGTCAGCGGGTAGAGGCGGGTCGCCGTCCCGCCGGCGAGAACGATGCCCTTCATCGGCGGACAGGGTAGCAGCGAGGGGAGGCCGAGTCGCCGACTCTCATGGCGGCGGGGTCAGGCACGGCCGCTCCTCGTTCGGGAGCGTCCCGTCGTTGCCCGGCCCGCACGGCTGGGGCTGCTCCTCGAGCGGGCGCAGGCCGCCTTCGTAGTCGGTGATCACCAGCGCCCACTCGAGCCGGTCGAGGCCGGCGGCAGGCATGAGGTACGCCGACTGGACGATCGCGCTCGCGTCGCGCTGGACGTCGATCACCCGGCCGATGAGGAGTCCCTTCGGAAACGGCGAGCGGGCCCGCCCGGCCAGCTCGATCCCCGCGGTCATCACCTCGGCCCCCAGGTCGACCACCTCGGTCGCGTCGATCCGGCCCATGATCAGCACGCCGGTGACCTGTCCCCGTACCTCGCCGGTCGCGGCGCTGGGGAGCTGGCCGATGACCGTCGAGTCGGTGTCGGTGATGAGCAGGACCTTCGCGAAGTTCGGGCCGGCTTCGAGGACCCGCCCGGCGAGCGAGCCACCCTGGGCGACGACGACGTCGCCCCGGGCGATACCGTCCTCGGTCCCCTTGCCGACCGTCACGAGCTGGCGGAATTCGCTCGACTCGCGGCCGATCACCTCGACCGCCACGGTCTCGTACGCGAACCCGGCGCGGACCTCGAGAAGGCCGGCCAGGAGCTCGTTCTCGCGACGAATCTCCCGGAGCCGCGAGTTCTCGGCGGCCAGCCGCTCGTTCTCGTCGTCCAGGCGCGAGTTGTCCGCACGGAGCCGGTCGATCTCGCCGAATGCGCCCACTGCCGCGGCGACGCCGCCGGCGAGGTCGTCGAGCCACCCCTGGACCGGCCGGAACGCTGCGTTGATCCCGCGCTGGACGTCGAGCACCGGCGGAGTGTTCGAAAACGCCATCAGGGCCAGGGTGATCGCGAGGAGTGCCGTGAAGAGAATCCCCCTGCGGCGCACAACGCGAGAGGCGGGGAGGAGGCTCAAGTCGTCAGCGCAGCGCGCGGGCGTACGTGTCCGCGACGACGACCCGCGCCATCGCCGGGTTAGTCAACTCCTCCAGGACGATCCCGGTGCCCCGGGCCACGCACGTCAGCGGGTCGTCGGCGACGTGGACCGGCATCTGGGTGGCCTCGGCGACCCGCCGGTCGAGCCCGACGAGCAGCGCTCCACCTCCGGCCAGGACGATCCCCTGGTCCATGATGTCCGCCACCAGCTCCGGCGGCGTCTCCTCGATCGTGTCCTTGATGGTGTCGACGATCTGGACGACCGTCGGCTCGATCGCCTCCCGGATCTCGTCCGCGCCAACCTCCACCTGGCGCGGCAGGCCGGTGAGCAGGTCGCGGCCGCGGAGCGAGACCCGCTGCCCGTCCCAATCGCCCGGGCACGCGGACCCGATCGCGATCTTGATGTCTTCCGCGGTCCGTTCGCCGAGGAGCAGGTTGTACTCACGCCGGGCGAACGCGACGATGTCCGAGTCCATCTCGTCCCCGCCCGTCCGGATGCTGCGGCTGACGACGATCCCGCCGAGGCTGATGACCCCGACCTCGGTCGTCCCTCCGCCGATGTCGACGATCATGCTGCCCGATGGTTCGCTGACCGGCAGGCCCGCCCCGATCGCGGCCGCCATCGGCTCCTCGATCAGCCGCGCCCAGCGCGCGCCGGCATTGAGGGCCGCGTCGCGGACGGCTCGTTTCTCGACCTCCGTGACCCCGGACGGAATGCCGAGCAGCATCCGCGGCCGTGGGATGAGGCCGACCCGATCGTGGACCCGGTTCACGAAGTACTTGATCATCTGCTCGGTCACGTCGAAGTCGCTGATGACCCCGTCGCGGAGCGGCCGAATGGCGATGATGTTGGCCGGCGTGCGGCCGACCATCCGTTTCGCCTCGGAGCCGATCGCAAGGACCCGTTTCGTCTTCGCATCGATGGCTACGACCGACGGCTCGCTCATGACGATCCCGCGGTCGCGGACGTGGACGAGGGTGTTGGCTGTCCCGAGGTCGATCCCGATGTCGCGGGAGAAGAGGCCGAGCAGCCGATCGAGCATGGGCCGGGGCGGGTCCTTGTAGGTGGACCGGCGTGAGCGCGCGCGGCACCGGCGAGGGGATCGGGATGGCGGGTGGGATTCGGTGACGGGTCCTTCGGCCGGCGAGCGTGTTCAGTATATCCACCCACCACTGGGCCGAAGGGGCTTCACCGGGCTTGCGCGGGTGCCGCATGATGGGCGCCCCGGTAGTGCCCGCCGACGAGGAATTGAGCGATGGACATCACGCTCGCGGATCAACGCATCTTCGCGCTCGAGGAGCGCATGCCGTTCGAGGACACCAAGCAGAAGGCGATGGACAAGCGCTCGACCGCGTTCGTCAGCGGAATCGGGTCGTTCCTCCAGCGTCCCAAGAACGAGGACGTCGTCCTGCTCACCAGCCAGCGAAGGGTCGAACCGTTCTGGCACGTCTCGTGCCGGGCGAAGTACATCTACGACCGGCGGCGCGATTACGCGGTCACGGCCAGCGGGCCCGAGGTTCGCGGGGTGACGATCGAGGGCAAGGACTACGACGTGACCGAGGCCGGCAAGGCCGCTCGCACGTTCATTATCCCGACTCTCGAGCACTGCCACGAGGAGTTCGTCCACGAGGTCTATGCCGACGGTCTGACCGGCGCCCCCGTGCCCGACGGGAGCACGGTCATCGCCAGCCCCCGCGCGGAGGTGACGGACCCGGCGACCCTGGCGACCGAGGGCACGGTCGTCATGCCGCCGGAACACCGGGCGTCCTTCGTCATGCGCAAGCTGATGGCCGAGATGCTGCGACCGGTCCAGGCGGACTCGGTCACGGAGGAGTCGCTGACGCTCGAGGCGACCGACCTGTACTACCGGCCGATCTGGGCGTTCGAGTTCCACTGGACGACGAAGGACAAGCGCGGGGTCGTCGAGATCGACGCGGTGACGGGTCAGGTCCGCCAGGGTCAGTCGCTCGTGCCAAACCTGTCAAAGATGGTCAGCCGGGACGTGCTCTTCGACATCGGAGCGGACACGATCGGCCTGCTCGTGCCGGGCGGGAGCATCGCGGTCAAGGTCGCCCGGGCGGCTCTAGACAAGGGGTACTGACCTCCTCACGGCGCCCTCATACGGCATACTCCGTAGCGCTTCCGGCCGATGGTCCGATTGACTTCGGTGGTGCCCGAGGCGTAGTCATAAGCACGGGCCGCCGCCGCTGACTTCATCGGCAACGACGCTCGAGCCTCACCGGTGTCGACATGCGTCGCCCGCTCGCCTTCCTCCTGTCCGGCCTGTTCGCCTTCGCGGTCCTGGCGGCGGGACCCCTCGGAACCACACCGGCCGTCTCCGCGGCGACAGCGATCGCGGCGACCACGACGTGCAGCAACGGCATCGACAACACGGGCGGCCTCGGGCTGATCTGCGAGGTCACGGTTGTCAACACGATCTCCGCCAGCGGCGGATCGGCGACGGTCACCGTACGGGAGTGCCACGGCGCGGCTGGGGCCCCGACGGCATCCTGCTCGACGACGACCACCACCCTGTCCGAGCCGGTCACGACCGTCGATCAGTGCAACGGCTCGACGATGGGTGGCGGGAGCTGGATGCGCTGCACGGTCGAGATCACCAACAACATCTCGGGTGGCGTGGGGGCACCACAGACGGTGACTCAGTGCAACGACTCCACCAACGGTGGCGGGGGCACGCTCGAGTGCACCGTCCAGGTCACAAGCAACTTCTCTGAGCCTGCGAGCACGGTGCCGGCGACCGTGAGCCAGTGCGTTGTATCCGGCGACGGCGCCACCGGTGGCTGCGACCCTGCCCCTGCCACCCTGGCCGGCGCGACCGTCAACCAATGCAATGGCTCGGCCAACGGGGGGACGCTGGTCGGACTGATCTGCACCGCGACCGACATCGACGATGCCGGCATTCTCACGGTCGACCAGTGCAACCGCTCCGCCAACGGCGGCGGCTCCCTGCTCGACTGCTCGGTGAGCATGGCGTTCAGTGCGCCCGAGCCGACGCCGGTTCCGACGCCCGAGCCGACGCCGGTTCCGACTCCAGTGCCTACGCCGGTTCCGACGCCCGAGCCGACGCCGGTTCCGACTCCAGTGCCTACGCCGGTTCCGACGCCCGAGCCGACGCCGGTTCCGACTCCGGTTCCGACGCCGGTTCCGACTCCGGTGCCTACGGCGGTGCCCACGCCCCCCGCGACGGCCGAGCCGACCGCGACCGCTGCGCCGACCCCGACCACGGAGCCGACCCCGATCCCCTCGGTCGCGCCGACCGCGGCGCCCGCCCCGTTGCCCACGCCAACCCTTGCGCCAGACGATTCGTCCACATCGACGTTGCAAGTCTTCCTGACCCCGGTGCTCACGCCGGTGCCGACCACTCCTCCGACGAGCACGGCGGAGCTCACTCCGGGCCACGCCGAGACCAAGCCCTGGGTCCTTGGGGGCCTCCTCTTCCTCTTCTCGCTGTCGCTTCTCGTCGCGGCCAGGCGCGCGCGGACCTACTGACCCGACGCACCCGCCCGGGCCGGTCGGTCGAATGACACACCCCGGTCGCGGAGGGATACGAACGCGTCGTGGCCGACGATCAGGTGATCGAGCAGCTGGATGTCGAGGAGACGGCCGGCCGCGAGGGCCTCGGCCGTCAGGTGGAGGTCGTCCGGTGAGGGCGTCGGGTCGCCCGACGGGTGGTTGTGGACGAGGATGACCCCGGTCGCGTTGAGCCGGACGGCATCCCGATAGAGCTCTCCGACCCGGACGAGCGACGACGCGACGTTGCCCTGGTAGACGGTCGCGACCCGCAGGACGACGTTCTTCGTGTTGAGCAGCACGACCCGGAGCTCCTCCCGCTCGAGCCGGCCCATCTGAAGGACGAGCCGGTCGGCGACGTCGCGCGGTGAGCGGACCGTCCAGCGGGCAGCCGGCCAGTCGGCGAGGAGACGCCGGCCCAGCTCGAACGCAGCGGTCAGCTGGGCCGCCTTCGCGCGCCCGACGCCGGGGATCGCCTCGAGCTCGATGTCCGTCGCCCGAGCCAGCCCGGTCAGCCCCTCGTGACGGGCGAGTGCCTCCTCCGCCAGCCCGATCGCCGACCGGCCTGCCGCCCCGGAACCCCACAGGAGGGCGATCAGCTCAGCCGAGGTCAGACCCGCCGCGCCGCGGAGTGCAAGCCGCTCGCGCGGACGCTCCGCGGGCGGGATCTCGCGAATCGCCCGGCCCTGTGAAGCGCGCCGGTTCGGTGTCGAGACCGGCTCGTCGATCACCGCACACCTCACGAGTTCGTGGCCGCGAGCGCGGCGTTCCCGGGCCCGAATGACGGGAGCCCGCCGATTCCCCCCGCCATCCGGACCCTGGGAACATCGATGAGGCTACCGGTCAGGGCTCACCCGGCCATCACCGGGGACTTCGTGGCGGCTCATCTCGGCCGGCGAGGTATCAGCTCCCGGGAGCGTTTCCCAGCCCGGCTGCGAGGGCGATGATCGGCAGCCCGTTGTACGTCGCGTGGAGGAAGATCGGCGCGACGAGCGAGCGTCGCTGGAGGAACAGCCAGCCGAGCGTCAGTGCGACCGGGAGCCGGACGAGCGAGGCGAACAGAGCGAGCTTGAGACCCTCGACCGGTTCCACCGCCCCGAGCGTCAGGACGTGGGCGACGGCGAAGAAGACCGCGCCCTGGATGAGCGCCCGGCGCGCTCCGTAGATGCGGGCCCAGGCCGTCGTCGCGAAGCCGCGGAAGAAGATCTCCTCGCCGATCGGTGCGATGACCGCCGCGACTGCGAGGTTGAGGACGACTCCCGCCGCGTCGGTGGCCGGCGGAAGCACGGGATCCGGGAGCGGCAGGAAGGTGCTGAGCAACGCGGCCACGATCCCCGTGACGGCCAGCACCGGGACGGCCAGCGCGGCGCCCCAGGCGGCATCCTCGGCGAAGCCCCGGCTGCTCGCCCGGAAGCCCAGATCTCGCCACGTCAGGGCACCCGTCCCGACCACGAGGAAGCGCACGAGCCCGACATAGGACCCGAAGATGATCACGCTCCCGACGAGCGTGAAAAGGGGCGCCTCGGGGCTCAGCCCGAGGCGGATGAGGAGGCTCCCCAGAACGGCCGACAGGAAGAGCGTCGACGACACGGACGCCGCGAACACGAGCACCGGCGAGGGGCCTGCGTAGGTCGTCACCCCCGCTGCCCGCCGCTCGATCGCCTGCGAGCCGGCGGCCGCGACGAGCCCGAGGGTCAGCAGCGCGGTCCCGGCTGCGAACAGGATCACGCCGGCGAGACCGGACCCCGCGAGCGCAGCGACGATGGTCGCGCCGAGGCCAATGAGGGAGGCCAGCCACCCGACGAGGAACAACGCGGGGGCGGCGCGGCCCTCGAGGCTGAAGACCGTCAGGCCGAGCGGCCGCCGGGGCTCATCTGGCTGAGCGGGATCAGAGGTCACGACTGAGGGGCAACCTTACCTGCGGTCAAATCCTCCGAGGTCCACGGCCGAGCTCCGCGAGGCCTGTGGCCCGGGGACTCAACGCTCCGGCAGGGGGTCAGTCGATGCTCGCGTGCCGCGCGGTCCCTGCTGCCCGACGGCGCGGATCGCTGCGCGGCCGGTCCCCCGATCCGGGACAGTGCTCGTGCTGGCGATTCGGGTGGCGTCCTCGGCCACGGGCAGCGCGTGGACGGCTGACTCTCGCCGTTCGAAGTCCTTGCCGCACCAGGCGCACAGCGACCAGTCGAGTCCCACGAGGCGACTGCAGTTGGGGCAGACGCGGTTGAGCCGCGTCCGGCAGGTTGGGCAGATGATCCACTCGTCGTTGATCCGCCGTGCGCAGGTCGGGCAGCTCCTGATTGCCTCGACCTCGGCGAGGAGCGCCTCCTCGGCCAGGTTGCGCTCGTAGACCTCGCCGATCTTCTCCTGCGGCCGGATGATCCGGTACACGAAAACCGCGAGGGGAAAGAAGATCGGCGTGAAGACGATGATGAAGGCCGCGGCGAGGTACGGGAGGATCGGGTTCTCCGTCCGCAGCTGCATGTCGCGGAAGGCCCAATAGGCGGCGGCCAGCCAGAGGATGACGAAGTAGATCGCGATCGCCTGGATACCGGTCTTGACGATCGGATTGTCGAAGATGCCGGCGATCGTCTTGCCGATCTCGTCGAAGATGTCCATGCGCCTGGGTGCGCGCCTCCATGCCTGGGGCCGACCTTGCCGTGTGACACGCCCCCGCGCCGACGGCGACCGGGGCAGTGTAGCAGCGCGAGATGCCGTGCAGCCGGGCCGGTCAGGCCTGCCGCGCTCCGGGTCAGACGGCGGGCTCGTCCTCTGCGTGACGCTCCTGCCGAACCGCGAGCAGTCCGCCGATGATCAGGAGCAGAGCCGCAGTTGCCTCGGCAAGGGTGCCGATCGCGCTGGCGCCGTCCATGAGATAGGGCCACACGATCCCGAGAAGGAGCCCGCCGAGCACGAGGCCGGCGACGCCGGTCCGGAGCCAGGCCGGCATGCGGTTCGGGAGGATCGCCAGGGCGAGCGTCACGACCGTGAAGAGCAGCAACAGCAGGCGGGACGAGCTCGCGAGCCCCCACGTGTCGAGGTACCCGAAGCCGCCCTGGCCCGGGATCATCCGCGACCACGGCAGGAGGAAGCCGGCGATCGCCGCGGCGGCCCCGGCAGCGATCAGCCAGCCCGGCAACGACTTGGGTGCATCGAACTGGAGGTCCGCGAAGAGCGAACCGATCGAGGGCCGCGGCTCCGCATCCGGCTCGTCCGCCGGCGCAGCCGGCGAGGAAACAGCCGCGGTTGGCCGGGGTGAGGTGGCGATCGAAGGCCGAGCTGATCCCGGTAGCAGGAGCTGCCCGCGGGGAAGGCCGGAGTCGCGCGCACTGAATGCCCCCGACGGGGGCAGATACGCGCCGGGTGGCGGCGTGGCCGCCTTCGCCCGATCCGCCCCGACCGGTGCCACCGCCGCGGGGAGGCCGACCGGCCCGCTCGATCCGGGCGGACCGCCTGCCCAGGCCGGCAGGCCACCCGTCCCATGGGCGCCGTTCCCGTTGCTGACGCCCGCCGGCGCTGGACCGCTGGGCTGGCCGGTCAGGCCGTCGAAGTCCTCGTCACGGGGCCGCTGAACGCCGTCGCGGCGCCAGGGCGAGGGCCCGCCCAGGGCCCCTGTCCCGGATGGCACCCAGTCGCCGAGGACCGGTGGCGTCGGGACCGGGGCGGGCGACGTCGGATCGAGCCGGGCGGCCAGCGTGACCGCCCCGACCTTCGACGGGGCGAGCATGGGGGCGCCGCGTCGCGGGCCGGCCGCGGGCGATGCGGACGGCGGGCGGGGGGAACCGGGGGCGGCGCCGGCCGCGACCGCGGCCTGAGGTTCCTCGGCCGCGGAAGACTCGTTCTGCTTGGCGCGCCAGCGGCGCCGGCGGCGGGCCGCCGGGGCCTCGTCCGTGGCGACAGCCGGCTCCGCCGGCTCCGGCGCGGCGACGTCAGGCGCGGGGGCGGGGGCGGGGGCGACCGGCGCGACCACGCGCGCACGACCGCCGGCGACGGCGGCGAGGAGGGATCCACAGGCCGGGCAGGACAGCCGTCCGTAGGGCAGCGTCTCGCTGCATTCCGGGCATACGACCGTTCTGGCTGCCACGCGCACCTCCCTGCCGCCCGGCGGGGGCGGGACCGGAGCTACACGGTGCCAGACGATCCGGTCGACGACCAACCCCCCGGACGGGGACTACCCGAGCCGCCGATGGTCCCGACCTCGTGCTCAGCGAGAGTACCCACGTCCCACTCGGAGCCGACCCGATGGCGCAGCCACTCGGCGGTCCACGCGTAGCTCCTCCAGGCTGTGACACCCGCCGCCAGGGCCAGCCCGCCGAGCCATAGGATGACGAACAGGACGGTGGCGAGCACGGCCCCGGGGGGCAGGGCGCCGCCGAGCAGCATGACCCGCGCCCACGACCATCCGACGCCGGCTGCCACGACCGAAGGAACAAGCGTGACGAGGAGCCCGAACGTCGTAAGCCCGAGGGTCGCGAGCGAGGACCGGTATCGGAAGAGGTCGAGATAGGCCTGCCGGAGGCTGCGACCGGGCGACGCGCCACCGAGGACAAAGTGGCGGGCGGCGAGGCCGCCGGCCGCCTCCCCGATGAGCCATGTCACCAGGACGAGCGCGACGGCGTCCGGCACGGCCGAGATGACCCGGACCGCGAGCGGGCTGACCACCTCGAGCGGGTTGACGAGCTCGCGGTAGCCCGCCTGGCCGATCCGCGCGGCCCCCCAGGCGAGCGCCGCGGCGAGCGGCGCGTGGGCAAGGAGCCTCAGCGCGAACACCCGGACCGCGAGGCGGCGGCGCGGCGGCGGGACGATCGATCCGAAGCCCAGCTCCTCGTTCGCCGCCGCGTCGCGGACCACGACCACGTCCGCCCACCCGCCGAGGATTCCACCGGCAACGATCCACAGGGCGGCTACCGCAAGCGTGCCGACGAGGATCACGACGACCTCGGCCGAGACCTGGCCGAACACGAACGGCACGAGCCAGGGAGCGACGACGTTGGCGACCCCAGCGGGAGTCGGCAGCACGATGATCGGCAGGAGGAAGAGGATCAGGCCGCCGCGAGCGAGGAAGCCGGCGAGTGCCACCGGCCACGCGGCCGGCGCTGTAAGCGCGCCGAGCGCTCCTCCGACCATGGCCGTCGGCCAGGGGACCGAGGCGGCGCGCGGTTCGTCGGGGGGTGCGGACATGACGGGTGCCCGGAGTCTAGCCCGCCGCCCCGATCCGGGTCAGCGCCGCCGAAGCCCCTCGACCGACCGGCCGAACCCGGCGAGAACCATCTCGGCCAGCTCGTTCGGGCGGAGCGCCGCCGCCCGGACCGGCTCCCACTTGAACGCCGCGCGCAGCGCGACCGGTGAGCGCCAGGGCCGGGCGGGGTCGTCCGGCGGGACGACCGGCGTCAGCCTGATCGCGAGGCGGCCTCCCTCCTCGAGGATGAGCCCGGACAGGGAGCCTGCCAAGGCAGGGCCGAGGCGCGCAAGCGGCGGGTCCGGCGGAGGGCCCGCCTCTGGGGCGACGTCGGTGAAGCTGACCACGCCATCGTCATCGGCGACCCAGAGAACGGTCAGCCACCAGTCGTCGGGGCCGCTGGACGGCCGGCCCAGGCCGGCGCGCAGGCGGCGATCGCCGACGCGAATGTCGTGCTCGCGGAGGAAGGACGGACCCGGCGGAGGGAGGCGATCGGGCACCGCGGGAGGATAGTCCCGCCGGCCATGGTCAGTCGGAGCGGTCTCCGGGGGCGGCCTCGACCGGACCGGCGTCCTCGTGACCGGCTGCATGATCGGCATCGGACGGGGGACCTTCGACCGGGGCGGCCGAGCTCCCCTCGCGGGCCTCGCGGGCTTCGGCCCTGAGCGCCTCGGCCTGCATTCGGAGGCTTGCCTCCTCGGCTTCGAGCGCGGCCTCGGCCCGGAGCGCCTCGGTCTGCGCCCGGAGGCTCGCCTCCTCGGCGAGGAGTTCGAGGCGGAGCATCTCCCGGCGGACTTCCAGGGGCGGGAGCGCAAGTGAACCGGGAGGCGCCGGCAGATCAGCGTCGTCGTAGTCCCCGCTGATCCAGGAGATGAGGCGGCTCCGGCGCTGGGGGGTCGTGAGCCGCCGCGCGCGGGAGATCGCCTCCTGATCGAGCGACGTCACGCCCGGCAGGCTGGCATCGGTGTCACCGGTGAGGCCCGCGCCACACGCTGGGCAGTTCGCCAGGGCCGGCCCGATCTCGGCCGAGCACCACGGGCAATGCACAGCTGTCGGCGGCTCGGTCCGGAGTTCGTCGACCATCGGCGCCACTCTAGCCCGCGCCTCTCCGACCGAAAGTACCCCGATAGTCCGGTGTGGTTAGGTACCGTTGCCGAGTCCTCGGGCCAATGGCCTCGTAGAGCTCAGCCTTGGACCTCGGAGAGCGGGTACCGGTTCGTCTCGGAGGGTGCCTATTCCCACTCAATCGTTGCTGGCGGTTTCGATGAAATGTCGTACACCACCCGGTTCACGCCCGGGACCTCGTTCACGATTCGCGACGAGATCTTGCCGAGGACCTCGTACGGCAGCTTTGCCCAGTCGGCCGTCATCCCGTCCTCGGACGTCACCGCCCGGATCGCGACGACGTTCGCGTATGTCCGGCCGTCGCCCATCACGCCGACCGACCGGACCGGCGTGAGGATCGCAAACGACTGCCACAGGCTGCGATAGAGGCCGGCCGCCTTGATCTCGTCGATGACGATCCAGTCGGCCTCCCGGAGCGTGTCGAGCCGCTCGGCGGTGACCTCGCCGATGATCCGGATCGCGAGGCCGGGGCCGGGGAACGGCTGGCGGAGAACCATCGCCTCGGGCAGGCCGAGCTCGAGACCGACAGTCCGAACCTCATCCTTGAACAGGTAGCGGAGCGGCTCGATCAGCTGGAAGCGGAGGTCCGCCGGCAGCCCGCCGACGTTGTGGTGGGTCTTGATCTTCTGGGCCGCCTTCGTCTCCGACGTGGCCGACTCGATGACGTCCGGGTAGAGCGTTCCCTGGGTGAGGAAGTCGATCCCCCCGGAACCCTTGATCTTGCCTGACTCCTCCTCGAACACACGGATGAACTCGTCGCCGATGATCTTCCGCTTGCGCTCTGGATCCTCGACGCCGGCCAGCCGGGCGAGGAATCGCTCCCGCGCGTCGACCATCACGAGCTGCATCCCGAGGCTTCGCTCGAAGGTCTGGCGGAGCAGCTCCGACTCCTTCTTGCGCATCAGGCCGTGGTCGACGTAGATGCAGGTCAATCGATCGCCGACGGCGCGATGGACGAGGGTCGCGGCGACGGCCGAGTCGACGCCGCCGGACAGCGCGCAGATGACCCTGCCGTCCGACCCCGTCGCCACGGCGTGTGCGTCGACGCGGGCACGAATCTCGGAGACGGTCGTCTCGATGAAGTTCGCGGCCGTCCAGTCCGGCCGGGCTCCGGCCAGCTCGATGACGAAGTTGCGCAGGATGTCGCGCCCCCGGGGCGTGTGGACGACCTCCGGGTGGAACTGGATGCCGTACAGGTTTCGGGACGGGTCGACGAGGCCGGCGAACGGCGACGAGTCGGTCTGGGCGGTGGACCGGAACCCTGCGGGCAGGCGGGTGATCGAATCGCCGTGGCTCATCCAGACCGGCTGGTCGCGGTCGAGCCCGCCGAACAGTCCGTCGCTTTCCGTGATCCTGACCATCGCCGGACCGTACTCGCGGCGTGAAGCCGGGACAACGTCGCCGCCCAGCTCGCGAGCCATCAGCTGGGCGCCGTAGCAGATACCGAGGACGGGAAAGCGGCCGCTCCAGACCGCCGGGTCCGGCCGCGGCGCATCCTCGTCGTAGACGGAGCTGGGGCCGCCGGACAGGATGATGGCCTTCGGCCGGCGCCGCTCGATCTCCGACCAGGGCGTGTCGTGGGGGAGCAGCTCCGAGTAGACATTCAGCTCGCGCACGCGGCGGGCGATCAACTGGGCGAACTGGCTGCCGAAGTCGAGGACGATCACGCTGTCGGGCTCCGTCGCGACGACGCCGGGCGCGCCACCGCCGGGCCGGTCGTCCGGAGAGCGGGTGGGGGCCGGCGCCTTGAGCGCGGTCTCGAGATAGGCCTCGACCTCCGCGTCGTCCGGGGCGAGGACGCGGTGCCCGGCGTTGGCCTCCTCGCCGTGGACCGTCTTGCCGCGACGTTTCGGCGGCCGTTCGGGCGACTGGTCCGGGTGGGTTTCCTCGGGCGTCTCGCCGGGCTCGGCCGGCGCGGGGCGATGTCCGTCCGCGGTCTCCGGATCCCTCGTCGCCGCCACGCCCGATGCCGCCTCCCGGTGCGTTCCCGCCGTGACGACAGTGTACCCGTCGCCCGGCCACCCGAAACGACCGGAGCCCAGGGCGGGGCATCCGGCCGTCACGCTGTGGTCAGCCGCCCTTGGGGCGACGGTCAGCCGGCGACCGACTGGAGCCCGGTCTTCAGCCGCTCGAGGTCGGCGGCCGCGGCCTGTCTGACCTGGGGCGCGATCATCGACTCGAAGAACCGGTACTTCAACGGCAAGCCGATCTTGAGCGCCCAGCGCAGGCGACAGGTGGCGTCTTCCGGGGTGAGACGGGCGTCGATCTCGATCGTGATCCCCTCCGGGTCCTTCGCCCGGAAGGCGAAGTGGGCGCCCGGCTGGAAGGCGGTGACCTTGCCTTCGAGCATCGACGCCCGACCGGCGATCTGCTGCCCGATGCGCAGCTTCGAGCCGGCGCCCACCGGCTCGGGCCCGACCGGTTCCGCGCTGACGATCCCGGACGCGACGAGCCACTCCGGATAGCGGCGGACGTCAGCCAGGCGGGCGAAGACGTCGTCACAGTTCCGGGCGATGAGTGTTTCCAGTTCGGCGGTGATCGCCATCAGACGGCCTCGGGATCGACGGCCACCGGCACCAGGCGGAACACGGGTCCGTGGCCCAGCCGTTCGGAGGGGGTGCCGTACTTGAGGATCAGCTCGCGGATCGCGCGGGCCCGATCGGGGCCCACGAGCTCCACTGCCTCCGCTGTCGTGGACCGATCCGCGATCGTCACCCGGCAGCGAGGATCGGCCAGGAGGTTGAGCGCCCATGCGGCCTCCGGGTCCCCCGCGGCGACGAGGAGCGAGCCATCCGGCTCCTCGAGGAACCCGACGGCGGCCCGAACGATGCTCCCCGACATGCGGCCGCGGGTCTCGAGCAGCGCCACCTTGCCCCAGCCGGCAAGCTCATCCTCGAGCGCGTCCCTGGGCCGGCCCGGTGCGTTCGTCAGCGGCCTCGCTGCCAGGACTTGCCCTCCGTCTGGACGGCGGGCGCGTAGACCATCTCGACCTGCTGCATCTCGGGGATCGTCCGGGCCCCGAGCGCAGCCATCGACTGGCGGAGGGCACCCATGAGGTTCTCTGAGCCGTCGGTCGCGTGGGCGGGGCCGGACAAGATTCGCTCGAGCGGGCCAATCGTCCCGACCTTGATCCGCGTGCCGCGCGGCAGGACCGGCGACGGCGCGGCCATGCCCCAGTTCGTGCCGCCGCCGGGCGCTTCCGCGGCCCTGGCGAGTGGCGAACCGAGCATCACGACGTCCGCGCCGGCGGCAATCGCCTTGGCGATCTCGCCGCCCCGGCGCATTCCGCCGTCGGCCACGACCGGCACGTACCGGCCCGACTCCGCGAGATACGCGTCGCGCGCTGCGGCCACGTCGCTCACCGCGGTGACTTGCGGCACGCCGATCCCGAGCACCTCGCGGGTCGTACAGGCCGCGCCGGGCCCAACGCCGACGAACACCGCCGCGGCCCCCTGCTCCATCAGCGCGAAGGCCGCCTCCGTGTTCGTCGTGTTACCGACCGCGACGGGGATCGGCATGAACCGGGTGAACTCGGCCAGCGACAGCGGGTCATAGCCGGTGGCGAGGTGGCGCGCGCTGCTGACCTGGGACTGGACAAGGAACAGGTCGGCGCCATGCTCCGCGCAGAACGGACCGAGCCGGCGAGCGGCCGCGGGTGTCGCGGCGACCGCGGCCTTCGACCCCGCGGCGTGGATCTCCTCGATCCGCCGGGCGACGAGCTCTTCGCGGATCGGGGCAGCGTAGACGTCGGCGAGGATGTCGTGGACGTCTTCGTCCTTTGCGCCGGCGATCCGGTCGAGAACGGGTGACGGGTCGTCGTACCGGGTCTGAACGCCCTCGAGATTGAGCACCGCGAGGCCACCGAGCCGCGCGAGCGCGCCGGCGAACCTGGCGTCGACGACCGCGTCCATGGCGGCGGCGAGGACCGGGATGGCCAGCAGGATGCCGCAGAACGACTGGCCGAGATCGACGTCCGCGGGCTCGACCGTGTTCAACCCGGGCGCGAGCGAGACGTCCTCGAAGCCGTACGTCGGGCGGATGCCGTCGACCTTCGAGCGGAAGACGCGGCGGTCGGCGGCGGACCGGTCGCGGGCGCGGTCTCCGGTGCTGGTCGGGGAGGCCGCGGTCCGGTCGATCAACGTCGCCTCCTGGCTTGCGTCATCCGGCACGGTCCGGTCGATTCAGTCTACCGCGGCGGTCGGGCCGACCGCCGACCACCAGGATCGAGCGCGAACCAGCGGGCGAGGTCCGGGTCGTCGGCGATTCGCTCGACGAGGTCATACGCGTCGCGGTACGGCGGCCAGACCGACAGGCGCTCCGCCTCCGCCCGGTCGGACCAGCGCAGGTCGACGTGCTCACCGGAGACTCTTGGCGTCGCCCCCGGGCGGACGCGGACGGCGAAGATCACGCTGTTGACGATCGCGTCGTTCTCCTCGTCGAAGAACGAGCCGACCTGGTCGAGGTCGTAGAACGCCTCGACGTCCGACCCGCCGAGGCCGGTCTCTTCCTCGACCTCGCGGAGCGCCGCGAGGGGCACGCGTTCGCTTGGGTCGACACCGCCCGTCACCGGCTGCCAGATGCCAGGATAGATCCGGTCGTCCGCCCGCCGGATGAGGAGGTGCTCGACGCGGCCCGCGTCGCCAACCCGGAAGACGAGGCATTCGATCAGGTCGGGGCGGACGGGACTCACCCGGCGCCCGCAAGACGATGGAGCTGCTCGAGGTGCATGACGTCGTGGACGCCCGCGAACAGGATCCACTCGCCGCACCGAAGACGCCCGACGAGCGGATGTTCGAGTGGACACGGATCCGTCTCGTGGCCCGCGATGGTCCTGGTCGCGCGGTCGATGAGTCGCTGCGACTGGGCGATCTTCCGGAGGAGCTCGCCACGGGTCGCGTCGACCGAGCCCGGAACGCCCGGAACGACGGTCGGCGTATCCGCGGGCCAGCGCCCACTCGCCGCGAGCGATGCGGCGAGGACGAGCCCCGATCGGGCGTGGACGTCGTGACCGATCGCCTCGGCCGCGGTCCAGTCGCCCTCGCCGCCCGGTAGCCCGAACGCCGCGGCCGGCAAGGAGGTCACGATCGAGACCAGACCGCCGGCGAGAGTCGCGAGCTGCGCGCCCATCCTCTCCGCCGTCCCCTTACCCGCTCGCCGGCGAACCTCGCGACGAACGGAGAGGAATCGTCCCTCGTCGATTCCCCGCCACGCCGCGATGACGTCGGGTGCGCCCGGCTCGAGCGCGTCGACCCAGTCGGTCATCCGCGTCCGGCTAGAGCCGCTCGAATCGTTCGACCGGCAGGACGAACACGGTCGCGCCGCCGACCTCGACCTCGAGCGGGTACGGCATGAAGAATTCGCCCGGCTCCATGATCGGCGGCATCGGGTTCACCACCTGGGTCCGCGAGGTGCAGTTCTCGCGGACGATGGCGAGGATCTCGTCGACCTTGGCGTCCTCGACCCCGACGATGATCGTCGCGTTCGATTGCTTGAGGAACCCGCCAGAGCTGTGCAGCCGCGTGGCGCGGTACTTCCGCTCGAGGAGCGCGTCGACGAGCGGGCCGGCGTCCTCGTTGTGGACGATCGAGACGACGAGCTTCACGGCGCGAGTATGGCATCGGCCTCGCCAGGCCGGGACCGGCTACGCAGCGGGTGTACGATGCCCGCTCCATTCGCCTGCCCGACCCGTGTCGTACTCGCGCGAGGAGTGACCCGTGCCCGACGCCACCCCGAATTCGTCCGACGCCCACCTCGCCGCGCTGGGCGCGTCGGCGGATGCCCTGGCCCGCGCGCCGAGTCTCGACAGCGCGTTGACCATGATCCTCGGCTCTGCCGCGACCACCGTGGGTGCCGAGCGTGGGGCGATCTTCCTCCAGGACCCCGACCGCCCCGCGCCGGATGTCGCCGCGGCGTTCGGGATGGACGCGGGCCAGATCGCCGCCTGGCGAGCTGGGCTGGGCGACCCGGCGCATCCGGTCGTCGAGGCCGCGCGGACGCGGACCGCGGCTTTCGACCGGCTGGCCGGCGACGGCGCGGCGGGGGTCAATGCGGATCTCCCGCTCGTCGTATCGCGTGACGGGGTCGAGAGCTCCGTCGGCGGCATGACGCTCGCGTGGCGGTCGACGCGGCCCGTCGACGTGGGCGAGCGGACGTTCCTCCAGGCCATCGCCGATCTCGCGGCCGTCGCGATCGAGCGGTTTCGGCTCGCTTCGCTCATCACAGAGCGGTCCGAGTGGTTCGAGCGGCTCGCCCACACGGACCCGCTGACGGGCCTCGCGAACCAGCGGACGCTGGCCCGGGTGCTCGAGCTCGAGCTCGCGCGGGCGGGCCGGCAGGGTGGCGAGGTTTCCGTCGCGCTATTCGACGTCGACGACTTCGTCGCGACGAACGAGGCGGCGGGCCACGAGGCCGGCGACGACCTCCTTCGCGCAGTCGCGGCGGTCGTGTCCGAGTCGGTCCGACTGGTCGACACCGTCGCCCGGTTCGGCGGCGACGAGTTCGTCCTCGTGGCGCCTGGACCGGCCGGGATCACGGTCGCCCGGCGGGTCCTGGCCGGAGTCGCGGCGCTGCCGGACGTCGGAGGGCGCCGACCGTCGGTGTCGGCCGGAGTCGCAAGGTTCCCGGCCGACGGGACGTCCGCGGACGAGCTGATCGGCGCCGCGCAGCGGGCGCTGGCGTCTGCCCGCGACTCGGGTACCGGAAAGCTCGCCGAGGCGACGGCTCAGCCGACGGGCTAGCGGCTCACAGGCTGGCGCGGACCCGCCTCGAGGGGCACGGCCTCGTCGAAGACCGCTCGCAGGACCCGCTCGAAGAGCGCGTCCGCGCCCGCCGTGTCGTCGTCGTCGACGACCCTGATCCGGTCCGGCTCGAGCCGGGCGAGTGCGAGGAACCCCGTCCGGACGCGCTCGTGGAACGCACGGTCGTAGGCCGATTCGAATCGGGTCCGTTCCCGGATGCCCTTGCGCGCGAGCCCGACGTCCACTGACACGTCGAGGAGCACTGTTCGCCGCGGCACGAGGCCGCCGGTCGCGAACCTCTCGACGTCGCGCAGCTGGTCGAGCGGCAGGCCGAGACCGTAGCCCTGGTATGCCAGCGTGGAGTCGGTGTACCGCGTCGCGATGACGATCTCGCCGCGCTCAAGGGCCGGCCGGATCACCTCGTCGACGAGTTGCGCCCGCGACGCGTTGAACAGCAACGCGTCGGCGCGGGGGAGGATCGCGCCCGCGGACCGGCGCTCGAGCAGGATGGCGCGCAGCCGCTCGCCGAGCTCGGTTCCGCCCGGCTCGCGGACGAGGGTCACCGTCCGTCCGCGACCCTCGACGAAGCGCGCCAGGCGCGCGGCCTGGGTCGTCTTGCCGGCTCCCTCCGGCCCCTCGACCGTGACGAACAGGCCCGCGGGGGACGGGTTGGCGGCGTTCACCCCGCGAGTGTAGAACCTCCGCGGGCTACCATCCGCGGATGATCGCGGGCGGGTTCCCTCGAGCACGACGCCTCGCCGCCGTCGCGGGTGCGGTCGCCGGGCTCCTGATCCCCGCCGTCGCGGTCGCCCATCCGCTCGGCAACATGACGATCAATCACTACGCCGGCATCCGGGTGGGGCTGGCGGAGGTCCGGCTCGACGTCGTCATCGACCAGGCGGAAATCCCGACGTTCGAGGAGCGGGTCCGGCTCGACACCGACGGCGACGGGGAGCTCTCCGACGCCGAGGTCGCTGCCGCCCGCGAGCCAGAATGCCGTGCGCTGGCGGATTCACTCGAGCTGAAGATCGCTGGCTCGGTCGTCACGCTCACTTCGGCCGGCGCCGACCTCTCGTTCCCGCTCGGGGCCGGCTTGCCGACGATGCGCCTCGCCTGCGAATACGTGGCTTCCCTGCCGGCGCCGCTCGGCACGGGCGGCGTGGAGATCGAATTCACTGACCGATCGTTCGAAGGGCGGCTCGGCTGGCGGGAGATCGTCGTCGAGGGGGACGGGACGACCGTGCAGGCGATCGACGGCGAATTCCTCACCCGCTCGTTGTCGGAGCGGCTCACCCGCTATCCGTCGGACCGCCTGGCCACGCCACTCACGATGTCGACGGTGAAGTTCCGGGCGACCCCCGGCGGTGGAGCGGCACCGTCCGCCGCCACCCGAGGCACCTCGGCGACACCGCCCGAAGGGTTCCCGGCCGTCTTCGGCGCGACCGACCTCTCGCCGCTGGTCGTTCTGATGTCGCTGCTCGCGGCGATCGCCCTGGGTGCGTTCCACGCCCTCACCCCGGGGCACGGCAAGACGCTCGTCGCGGCGTCGCTCGTCGGGGCGCGTGGCACGGCGGTCCACGCCGCCGTCCTGGGCCTCGCCGTCACGGTCTCGCACACCCTCGGAATCCTCGTTCTCGCCGCGATCATCGTCGGCGCCCAGGGGCTCATGCCGGCGGAGATCGTCGCCGGCTGGCTGCCGCTCGTCGCGGCTCTTGGGATCGTCGCGATCGGTGGGTGGATGCTCGTGACGGAGATCAGGCGGCTTCGGTCGGCGCGCGGCGCCGGTGATCGTGCCCATGCACACGGCCCCGCGATCGCGGGGCGGAGCCTGTTCACGCTCGGTCTGGCCGGCGGGATTGTCCCCTCGACGAGCGCCTTGCTGATCCTCCTCGGCGCGATCGCGGCCGGCCGGCCGGCATTCGGGGTCGTCCTCGTCGTGGCATTCGGGCTTGGGATGGCCGTCGTCCTCTG
Organism: uncultured Anaerolineaceae bacterium; assembly: GCA_964626755.1. GTDB lineage: Bacteria > Chloroflexota > Limnocylindria > Limnocylindrales > CSP1-4 > JACDAV01. The sequence goes on from CAZVGO010000039.1 coordinate 70,061, forward strand.
CGCCATCGGCGTGGCGATCGTGCGCACCCGCAGCTGGGTCGACGGCGCATCGGTCGGTACCCGTCTTCACCTCGTGTCCGGCTACGCGCCCCTCGCCGCCTCCGTCGTCGTCGTCTCGCTCGGCGCGTGGCTCACCGTGCAGTCGCTGGCCGGCCTGTCGCCCTGAACCTGAAGCAGGCCCTGCCGGCGCGACCCGCTTCGTTCGCCTGCCGCGCGTCCTCGGTGAAGCGCGCGAGATCGTCGGCCTGCACCCAGCTCCCCGCCTCGTCCGCGAACCACGAGCCGGGCTCGAACATCGCGAGGTCGCGGCGGTACTGCTCGCTGCCGATGAACTCCTTCGGCTGCGTCTCCTGGACCGTCTCCTCGAGCTCGAGGCCCGCGGCGGTCGCTATCGCCTCGAGGGCCGGAGCGGAGAACACGAACAGGTGGCGTGGCGGATCGAGCTCCCACCAGTCGGTCCCGTAGCGCTCCCAGAGCGCGGTGCCGATGACCGGGGTGCGGACGACGACCCGGCCGCCGGGCCGCAGCAGGCGGGCGGCAGCCTGGAGCGCCCCGGCCGGATCGGGGACGTGCTCCAGCGAGTGATGGAACCAGACGAGGTCGAACTGCGCGTGGACTTCCTCGATCCCCACCTTCCGGACGCGGACGCCCTCGACAGTGACGTCGCGCTCGATGTACGGGTCGATCCCGAGGAGCCGGTTGAAGCCGAGCGCCCGCAGGGCGACGAGGCGATTCGGGATCGGGCCGCAGCCGACGTCGAGCACGCCGCCGTCGAACGACCGCACTCCCCAGCGGAGGAGCGACGCGCGCCAGCGCCGATAGCCGGCGGGGGGCGGGACGAGACGGCGGGCGATTCGGGCCGCCGATCGTCCGGCGCCGGTGAAATCGGGGCGCACACCGATGCCGACGAGCCGTCGTCGCAGCTCCGGCCCCGCCGGCATGTCCGGGTCGAGGCGCTCGTAGTGGTAGCGAGCCGGGTAGTGCCGCCCGAGGTCCTCCGGAACCTCGGCGATCCGAATCGTGCCGCAGGCGTCGCATAGCAGGTAGTCGAACGCCTCGCGCGTCGCGAACATCATCTCCCGCAGCCGCATGCGCCGGTGCGGACCGGCGGTCGCGCAGATCGGGCACGTCGCGGTCTCGATCGATGCCGCGGCAACGCCGGGCCGGGGGGCCTGCTCCACCAGCTTCACCGGTGCCGCGCCGCGGCGGCGGTGGTCGATTCTCGGTGCTGTTGACGCTCTCCGTCACGCGATCGCACGAGCGGCAGGAGCACGGTGAGCAGCTCGTCGGCGCGGCGATTCACGGTGTGCCGATCGAGGACGGCCCGGCGGCCCCGCTCCGCGAGCGCGCGGCGGGCGGCAGGATCGGCGAGGAAGCGCTCGACGATGAGGACGAGATCGGCGGGGTCGGTGTAGGTCTCGACCGCGCCGTCGAACTCCTCGGCGAGCCCGGGAATCGCGTCGGAGATGACGAACGCGCCGGTCGCCAGCGCGTCGTACAGGCGATTGTTGATCATCCCCGCCTCGGCCATTTCGACCCAGTGGTCATTGAGCACGATGTCTGCCGCCGAGTAGTACGCGGGCAGGTCGTGGTTCGAGACGACGGCACCGCGGAGATAGACGGGATCGAGCAGATCATCCGCCCACCCACCGCCGTAGACCGCGAGGTCGCGGGCCGTCGGCGTGACGTCGTCGATGATCTTCCGGCGCGTGCCGCGCGAGTTGCCCACGAACAGGAGCTCGTGGTGCGGCCCGCCGGGGGTCGGGCGGAAGCGCTCCGGGTCGGTCGCCTGGTGCAGCGATCGAACGACGCGCCCCGTCCGGTCGGACAGCCGGCCGGCGAGGATGTCCGACGCGGCGAACACCGCGTCGTACCTCGCGCACAACTCGTCGGTGACGAGCTCCGGGTGGTACAGGATCCAGAGCGCGTTGACCTGACTGGGCCGGACGGCCAGGTCGTAGCGGCCCCAGAGGTGGATGACGATGTCCTCGCGAGCAGTTGCCGGGTTTGCCCACTGGCGCTGGAAGTACACCGACGTTGGGTGCCCGCGCCGCTCGAACTGGCGCTGGAGCGCGCGGGCCAGGTGATAGTCGCCGGACGGTTCGGCGACGTCCCAGCGGAGCGCCTGGACCATCACCGCAATCCGGGTCCGCGACGCCCACTCCCCCACCGCCGCCGCGACGGCGGCTGCCTCCGGCCAGCGCGTGGCTCCGCTGCCGGCAACCGTCGCCAGCTTCGAGCTCGACTCGGTCACCCGTTCCGCGGCCGCGCCGTCCGCCACGAGCACGATGTCGAACGCATCGAACCACGGCTGGGTCATCCACGCGTCCGCGTCGCCGGCCACCGCCGCGACGAGGATCGTCTCTCGCGCGACGTCACGGGGATCGTGGGTCGGGGACGCGACGATGAGCACGTCGGTCGCGGAGCGGCCAACGTGCCAGCCGATATCGCGCAGCTCCTGGGCGAGTCGCTCGTCGGGTTGTCCCGCGACCGCGACGGTGATCGGCTGCCCTTTCCCACCGAGGCGCGCGAGGAGCCGGGAGCGGTAGTCCGTGGGCCCGACTCCCGCCGCTGTCTCGCGGCCGGCGAACTTTCCGGCCGGGGCCGGCTCACCCGCCGCCGACTCTGGGGCGGCGCCGGGTCGCTCGCGCCGGAGAACCCGCCGGGCGAGGCGCAGCACCCAGAGCCCGAGTCTCACGACGCGTCGGGCCCGCAGGCGGGCGAGGGTCTGCGCGGCAAGGTCCCGCTCGCGGCGTGCCTCGTCGCGCTCCTTCTCCATTGCCTCGGCCTCGACGCGGCGGATCCGGGCCAGCTCGAGGGCGTCACGCAGCCGCGCCGCTCGAAGGTTCGTCGCTTCGGCGAGGATCTCCGCGCCAGGCCGTGGCAAGCCGGGGCCGTTTGTCATGAGAGCATGGTATGCAGCAGCGTGCGCCGGGGCGGTGACCTGACCGGCTAGCGCCAGGTGCTCTTCGCGGCGTCCGGGTAGAGGCGGACGCGGCGGTACGGCTCGCGGCCGCGCGAGCGCGACACGAGGTTTGCCCGCTCCGCCATCTGGTGCTGGAGGCGCCGGATGTATGCGTTCTGGGGCGAGAGCTCGACCGCCTCGGACTGCGACAGGACGATCCCGATCGCCTCCTCGGTCTCCCGCAGGGCGGCCTCGCGCGGATCCACTTCGAGCGAGAACACGGACGTCAGGCTGGCCTGCATCTGGACGATCGTGTTGCTCTTCAGGACGTAGATCGGCAGGCCCCGCTCCTCCGCCTCGCGGAGCCGCGGGGTCTTCTGCTTGTACTCGTTCTTGAGGGTCATCACGACGTCGGCCTCGTCGACGTCGCGCGCGACGAGCACCGGCAGCTGGAGCTCGCGGATCGCCTGCTCGAGCCGCTTGCGGCTGATCCCCTGGGGCAGGACACGGAGCGTCGGGAGCGACCCCGCTCCGTCGACCCGGATCGCCTCGCCGTCCTCGTCGATCGCGGCCGCGATCGCCCGATCTGCCAGCGCCTCGTCGTCCTCGTCGAGCTCGTCCCCGTTGACCGGTCCCGTCCCTTCCTCCGCCTTGAGAGCGGTGATCGCGCGGGACGCCTGTTCGGCCCACGCCTTCTGGCGCTGGAGCTCACGCGCGTCGCGGGCCCGCGGCTCGATGGCGGGGGCGTCGCCCCGCTCGAGCGGCCCGCGGTCGGCGATGTCTCCCACGACGAAGGGGATCTCGGAGCCCGGACCCGTGGCGCCCGGCGGAACGGCGAACCGCTCACCGGGCAGGGTTGAGCCGGCCGGGCCAGCACCCCCGCCGGAACCCCCATCCGAGGATCGACCGGCAGACCGGCCACCCGACCGACCCCCGCCCTCCGCCCGCGCCGAGCTCTCGCGGCCGCGCGCCTGGCGCCACCCGCCCGATGCCCCGGGCCGGTAGCCGGAGCGGAGGCCACCCCGTTCCGTCTCGCGATAGCCGCCGGTCCGGTACGGGCTCTCGCCGCGCCAACCGGGCTCCGTGCGCCAGCCCTGGCCGCCGCCGACGAGGCCCGCGAATCGCTCGCTGCCCAGCTGCTCGCGGGGCGACGGTCGCGGTCGGGCCTGCGAGCGATGGACACCCTCCTCGTCCCGCCAGCGCAGCTCCGGGGCAACCGGATCGCCCCGCAGCAGGTCATCGACCGTGTCGGCCACGTCCGAGTGGACCATCACCCGGTCGCGATCCTGGATCTCGATGATCACGTCGAAGGTCGGGGGCGCCTTGCGCTCCAGGACCGTCTTCTGCGTCCCGCGCCGGCGAGCCTCCTCGTCGCCCAGGGTGACGGGCTGGATGCCGCCCACCAGGTCGGACAGCGTCGGGTTGAGCATCAGGTTGTCGAGCGTGTTGCCGTGGGCGGTGCCGACCAGCTGCACGCCGCGCTCGGCGATGGTGCGCGCCGCACCTGCCTCCAGCTCGGTGCCGATCTCATCGATGACGATGACCTCGGGCATGTGGTTCTCGACAGCCTCGATCATGACCGCGTGCTGCTCGGTCGGGGTGCGGACCTGCATGCGCCGCGCGTCACCGATGCCGGGGTGCGGG
>CAZVGO010000040.1:0-8778 GCA_964626755.1 uncultured Anaerolineaceae bacterium
CGCGTTTGCCGACAGCCCGCAAGGGAGCGGCCCCGCAGACCGCTCGGACGTAACCGAGCCGATGCACTGGCTGCTGCGTAGAGCGGACAGCAAGGAGACGTATGGGCCGGCCGCCGGAGCAGGTGAGACGACTCACCTGCTGGAACGAGCAGCGTCATTGCCGAATCTGGCAAGAGCGTTGCTCCACGTCGCGCGCAACAAAGGCGCGGCAGGTGTGGACGGTCAGAGCGTCGGGGCGGCGGTCGAGAATGCTCGCACGCTGCTGCCGAGGCTTCACCGTGATCTGGCGTCGGGTTCGTATTGCCCCGGCGATGTTCGGAGGGTCTGGATCCCGAAGCCCGGAGGCGGGCAGCGTGGACTGGGCATCCCGAACGTAGTGGACCGTGTGGTGCAGCAGGCCATGCTTCAGGTTCTGGAGCCGGTCTTCGAACCCACGTTCCATCCAAGCAGTCACGGCTTCCGTCCCAATCGCGGTGCGCACACCGCCATCGCCGAAGCGAAGGAGCACGTCGAAGCGGGGTACGAGATCGTGGTGGACATCGATCTGGAGAAGTTCTTCGATCGGGTGAACCACCAGCGGCTGCTGAACCGATTGGCGCAGCGAGTCGACGATGGTCAGTTCCTCCGCCTCGTGCACCGGATGCTGAAGGCGAAGATCGTGTTGCCGGAGGGAGCCCGGGTGTCCTGCGACGAGGGGACGCCTCAGGGCGGCCCCCTCGCCCCTCCAACGATCTTGCAAAACACACCCCTGGGCGTCCGATAATCCCTGAGACGATCGTTCCGCGGGAACGACTCCGTCCAGGGTACGGACGTGGCTTCGGTTGGGAGGATCAGTTGCGCGGTGCAACTGGACTCCCGAAACACGAACAAGGGGGCTGCGATGGATTGCAGCGAGACTCGGTCAAGGAGGACCGTGGTCGTTGAAAGGAGCTTCGTGGAATCTCGGTTGGCGAATGAGCACCTGGCACTTGCCTATGAGCGCTTGCTTCCGGTTCATCGCGAAGCATTTGATGCTCGGGCGTCCCCGAACTCAACCTCACTTGAACGCGCGCCTCTATGTCGCCCGCGGCAGGAGTATCAACGCGATGCCTCATGAACAACTCACAGCGGCAATCTATGCCCGCGTCTCGTCGGATCAGCAGAGCGAAGCGGGGACGATCAACAGTCAACTGGAAGCGTTGGTCAAGCGAGTGCAAGACGATGGTCTGGCGCTCGATGACGAACTGAAGTTCGTCGACGACGGCTACAGCGGCGCCACGCTCGTCCGGCCGGCTCTCGAGCGTTTGCGTGACTTGGCGTTTGGCGGCGCAGTGGATAGGCTTTACGTTCACAGTCCCGATCGTCTGGCCCGCAAATATGCGTACCAAGTCTTGCTCGTCGAGGAAGTTCAGGGATGCGGCGTTGAGTTGGTGTTCCTCAACCACAAGCTGGGGCAGACACCGGAACAGGATCTGCTTCTGCAGGTTCAGGGAATGGTGGCCGAATACGAACGGGCGAAGATCATGGAACGCAGTCGACGCGGCAAGCGTCACGCGGCCGGGCGAGGATCGGTGAACGTGCTCGGCGGCGCGCCATACGGATACCGCTACGTGGACAAGCATGAAGGCAGCGGAGAAGCGCACTATGACGTGATTCTGTCTGAGGCGCGCGTGGTGCAGCAGATCTTTCAGTGGGTCGGTCTTGATCGCGTGTCGATTGGCGAGGTCTGTCGACGCCTGATCCAACAGGGAATCTCGACTCGCACCGGCAAGAGCTGGTGGGATCGGACGACCGTCTGGGGGATGCTCAAGAATCCGGCGTACAAGGGAATGGCGGCGTTCGGCAAGACTCGAGCGGGGCCGTTCCAACCGCCTCGGCGACCGCAACGAGGCCGCGCTGAACAACCGCGTCGGGCTTGCACAATGACGGACGTGCCGGCGGACGAATGGATCTACATTCCGGTGCCGCCGATCATCGATGAAGATCTCTTCGAAACCGCTCAAGAGCAGTTGGCGGAGAACCGCAGACGGAGTCGCCAATCCCGGCGCGGCGCTCGCTACCTACTGCAGGGCTTGGTAGTCTGTGAGCAATGTGGCTACGCCTTCTACGGCAAGCCCGTAAGTCGGAGCGGTGTCAGGAAGACCAAGAGGTACGTCTACTACCGATGCACCGGCACGGACGCGTACCGATTCGGCGGGCAGCGCGTCTGCGGCAACAAGCAGGTGCGGACGGATATGCTGGACGATGCTGTCTGGAGCGATGTCTGCTCGCTATTGGCTGATCCGCAGCGGATCGAACAGGAATACGAGCGCCGCTTGGCAAACGAGAGTAACTCAGATGCTGAGTACAGCGTGGAGCAGATGCAGACGCAGATCCAGAAGGTGAAACGAGGAATCGCTCGGATCACCGATGCCTACGAAGAGGGTTGGTTGGACCGAGAGGATTTCGAGCAGCGGATGGAGCGCTCCAAGGATCGACTGACGCGGCTTCAGACGCAGGTGCAAAGCATGGTGAATGAGGAGGTCGAGCGTCGAGAGCTCCGACTCGTCATCGGGCAGCTAAGCGACTTCGCCGATCGAGTGGCCGGCGGTCTGCAAGGCGCCGATTGGAGCACGCGACGCGAGATCATCCGGGCCTTGGTGAAGGAGATCCGAGTGGGCGAAGAGGGCGTGCGGATCGTATACCGAGTGACCCCACCCCCTTTTGCTGACACCCCCGCGAGAGGGGGTTTGCAAGATCGTTGGAGGGGCGCTCTCCCCGCTCCTGTCCAACGTCGTTCTGGACGAACTGGACTGGGAGCTTGATCGACGTGGCCTGCGGTTCGTGAGGTACGCAGATGATTGCAATATCTTCGTGCGGAGCGAGCGATCAGGCAGGCGCGTTCTGGACTCGACGCGTCGTTATATCGAGAGCCGACTCCGGCTCAAGGTGAACGAGGCGAAGAGTTCGGTCGATCGTCCCTGCAACCGACACTTCCTTGGGTTCCGGCTCGTCCGGTCTCCCGAGGGTGTCGTGGAGGTGCACATCTCGGCCCGGACAAAGCAGCGCATGGACGACCGCATCCGGGCGTTGACGCCGCGGAAGTGGGGCCAGTCGCTGACTGCGTGCTTCGCCGAGGTGAGTACGTTCGTGCGGGGATGGATGGGGCACTACCGGCTCTGCACCGAGGATGGGGCACGGCTCTTTCGACGGTTCGATGCTCACCTCCGCAGACGGCTGCGAGCGATCATCATCCGCCAGAAGGGGCGACGTGCCCGCTACCTGTATCGTCATCTGCGTCGACGTGGTGTTCCCGAGGGATTCGCGGCGCAAACCGCCTACAGCTCGCGCGGCGTCTGGCATCGCAGCCACACCCGCGGTATCGAGCGCGCGTACTGCAACGCGTGGTTCGAGGAGCATGTCGTGCAGCTTTGGCCCGAGTGGCTACGGCTTCACGGTCCCTCGCTGGTCCCCGGTGAACAGCTGTTGCTGTTCACCAACGAGACATCGACCTGAGGAGCCGGATGTGAGGCCCACAAGTCCGGTTCTGTGAGAGGCCTGGGGGGGTAACCCCCCGGGCCTACTCGACCGCCGCGCGTGACGGCCAAAGGTGTGAACACCACGTCACGCCACAAGGGGCTGCACGACGCAGCCCCCCGGACGTCCGAAAGACCACCGCACCACGTGTTACCCCCACGGCGCGACCGCCCCGAACGTACCGGGAACAGGGCCGGATCCGATAACCGGCCGTCCAGATCGTACAGCCGCGCATTCGTCCTCTCGTCCCCTGCCCGGGCGTCACTCACGGGCCGGAAACACCCGATCCTCACCGATATGCGTCCTCGTGCCGCAGCCCGAATCGCGCCGCCTCCACGCATCGCGGGCGCCGTGATGCTCGCGACGCGGGCGATCCCCACCGGAGACCAGGCGGCCGAGAACGTCAACTCGGTGCGCATTCGCGTCGGAGAAACCTCGTGATGCGGCGCGGGTTCACCATGATCGAGGCCGCGTTCTCGCTCGTGATCGTGAGCGCAATGCTCGTCGCCGCGCTGCACACCATCGGCACGACGCAGATGATGCAGTACAAGCTCACCTCGCAGAGCCGGGCGCTTCTGCTGGCGGAGGATCTGCTGACGGAGATCCTCCAGCTCCCGTACGAGGAGCCGGTGCAGACGCCGATCCTGATGGGACCGGAGGCGGGCGAGGCCGGGGGAAGCCGCAAGCTGTTCGACGACGTCGACGATTACGAGGGGTGGTCGAAGTCGCCGCCCGAGGACCGCGACGGCGTCGTCGTGCCGGAAACCGACGGTTACCGCCGGATCGTGACGGTGCAGTGGATCGATCCCGAGGACGTCGTCACGGTGCGGGGCGGCGAGACCGGTCTGAAGCGCGTGCGCGTCTCGGTGGAGTTCGACGGTCACCACGTCGTGACTGTGACCGCGCTCCGGTCCGAAGGGGTGCCGGATCCGGGCGCGACGAGGGACACCTGGGAGTCACGAAGCAAATGATGCGGTCGTTCCGAGAGCACCGTCGACCGGCGCGCCGCCGACGCGGAAGCGTCTATCTGATCGTCCTCGCGACGGCGCTGGTCGTCTCGCTGCTCGGGATATCCGCGGTGATCGGCGTGCGCTCCCAGTTCCGGATGGGCGATACCGAACAGGCGGTGTCGAAGGCGCGCATCTACGCGCAGTCGGCCCTCGAGCTGGTGCTCCTGCGGCTCGCACTCGATCCGAACTGGCGGGCCGACCACGTCAACGACGCGTGGACGCCGGTCGAGCACGTGGACGAAGTCGACTTCACGTACAAGCTCACTGACGATGTCAACGCGAGCCTGGCGGACGATCCGACGGCCCCGTTCCGCGTGCACACGAAGGCCTCGGTCGGCACCGCCGTGCGCCACTACAGCGTGATGGCCGACATCGGCAGCAGCGCCGGCGTGCTGCGGAGTAACCTGGGACTCTCATCCATCTCGCAGGACCAGGTCGTCTCGGACAAGTGGTGGGCGCAGTACTTCAAGCCGGACCTTCCCGCCGAGGCCACGGGCTGGTGGGTCACGAGCGTCGAGCTCGTCGTGAAACGCGGCAGTCCGAATCGCGGCGGCGCGATCCGGCTGTACGAGCCGCTGGTCTCGAGGATGCCGAGCGGCAACGTCGTCGACGAGGCGACGTTCACCAGCAACGACCTGCCCGTCACGTCCGACTGGTACGAGTTCAAGTTCGCCGGCAACACGGTGCAGGCTCGCGACGCGGGCCTGTGTCTTGCGCTGACCACGTCGTCCACGACCGCGTCCATGCTCTTCGACTACCAGAGCGGCGGAGTCACCGCGCCGAACTCGGGCTTCATCACGGGAGACCCCGGGTGGAACAGCTTTACGACGGACAAGGCGATGCGGTACCGGGTGCACGGGGTGTACGTAACCGGCATCAGCATCGTGCCGTCGACATGGCAGCGGGAGATCGAGCCCTGAGCGATCGTGCCTCGGGGCGCCCCCATCGCCCACGGCCCCAAACGTCCGTCACCCCCCATCGCGCACGGCCCCAAACGTCCCACGCGCCCGGCAGGACGCCGCCGTCGCACTGACAGGTCCGGACGTCAAAGTGTGAGCTGCAGGATCAGTAATTCGGCGTCGGCGGTCGATACCGCGAAAGATCCACCCCGCGGAACCACTCGATCGTCCGGTCCAGCCCCTCGTCGAGGTCGATGCGCGGTTCCCAGCCGAGCTTCTCCTTCGCGAGCGAGATGTCGGGCTGACGCTGACGCGGGTCGTCCTCGGGCAGCGGCTGAGCCTCGACGAGGCGGCCCGCCGCGCCCACCTTCGCCACCACCTTCCCGGCGAGCTCACGGATGGTGAACTCGCTCGGGTTGCCGAGGTTCACCGGGCCCGGGAAGTCGTCCGGCGCGTCCATCATCCGCAGCAGTCCCTCCACGAGGTCGTCGACGTAGCAGAAGGACCGCGTCTGCGTGCCGTCACCGAAGATCGTGATGTCCTTGCCCGCGAGCGCCTGCGTGATGAAGTTGCTGACGACGCGTCCGTCGTACGGGTGCATCCGCGGCCCGTACGTGTTGAAGATGCGCACGACCCGGATGTTGACGTTGTTCTGGCGACGGTAGTCGAACATCAGCGTCTCCGCGGCGCGCTTCCCCTCGTCATAGCACGCGCGCGGACCGATGGGGTTGACGTTGCCGCGGTAGCTCTCCGGCTGCGGGTGAACGTCGGGATCTCCGTAGACCTCGCTCGTGGACGTGTGCAGGATCTTCGCGCCGACGCGTTTCGCCAGGCCGAGCATGTTGATCGCGCCCATCACCGACGTCTTCGTGGTCTTGATGGGATTGTGCTGGTAGTGGCCCGGGGCCGCCGGGCACGCGAGGTTGTAGACTTCGTCCACCTCGAGAAAGAGCGGGTGCGTCACGTCGTGACGGATGAGCTCGAAGTTGTGCCGCCCGAGCAGATGCTCGATGTTGGTCTTCTGGCTCGTGAAGAAGTTGTCCACGCAGATCACGTCCTGCCCGGCCTCGACGAGCCGGTCGCAGAGATGTGATCCGAGGAAGCCGGCCCCGCCGGTGACGAGTATCCGTTTGATCATGGCGGCGGGCAACGATACTCGATCGCCCCCGCTCCTGCCCGCCCGCGTGCTTGTCAGGCGGCGGGCGCGCGAGGATCATCCGGTCATGGTGCGTCACGTCGTCGGCGTCATGACCGGAACGAGCATCGACGGCATCGACGCCGCCCTCGTCCGCGTCGACGGCGCGGGGCTCGGCATGCGGGCGACCCTCGTCGGCCACACCTCCCGCGGGCTCGGCGACCTCGCGCACCCGCTCCGCGACCTGGCGTCGCAGACGCCGATGCCGGCGGGCGCGATCGCGAAGCTCGCGACGGGCTTCGCTCAACTGCACGCCGACGTCATCGTCGGCCTCCTCGCGACGCACGGCCTGCGGCCCGACTTCGTCGCCGTCCACGGCCAGACCGTCTTCCACCACCCCCCCACTTCCTGGCAGCTCATCGACGCCGCACCGATCGCCGCCCGGCTCGGCGTGCCGGTGGTCACCGGTCTGCGGGCGGCCGATCTCGCCGCGGGCGGTCGCGGCGCGCCGATCACGCCGCTCGCCGACTGGATCCTCTTCCGCGCGCCGGGTGAGCGCCGCGCGATCGTCAACCTCGGCGGCTTCTGCAACGTCACGCTCCTGCCGCCCGCCGACGCGGCCGACGCGATCGAGGCGATCGAGGGCTTCGACGCGTGCGCGTGCAACCAGGTCCTCGACGCCGTCGCGCGGCGGACGCTCGGGACCCCGTACGACGCGGAGGGACGAGCCGCCCGCGCGGGCACGCGCGATCGCGCGGCGGTCGACGCGTTGCGCATCGTGCTCGAGACGCAGCGCTCCGCCCGGCGATCGCTCGGCACCGGCGACGAGGCCGAAGGCTGGGTTCGCGCGCATGCGGAGCGCCTGGCCGGTCCGGATCTCGCCGCGAGCGCGGTCGCCGCGATCGCGGAACACGTCGGCCGGACGATCGGCGACGCGTGCGACCGCGTGATCGTCGCCGGGGGCGGGTGTCGCAACCGCGCGCTCTTCGACGCGCTCCGCGCCGCGGTCGGCCGGCGTTGCGATCCGTCGGACGCCCTCGGCATGCCGTGCGGGGCGCGCGAATCCGCGGCGATCGCGGTGCTGGGGTCCCTGTCCGCCGACGGCGTTCCCGTCACGCTGCCGCGGGTGACGGGATGCGTTTCGCCCGCGCCCGTTTCCGGCGTGTGGACTGGCATCCATTTCACTACGATCCATCGATGCGATCCTTCAAGCTCTTCTGGACCATGCACAAGTGGACCGGCATCGCCCTCGCGGCCGTCCTGGCCCTCACCTCGGTGACCGGCTTCATGCTGCTGATCAAGAAGAAGGTGGCGTGGATCCAGCCGCCGACGGTGGCCGGCGCACCGGGCGAGCCCGCCGACTTCATCTCCGTGGGACGGCTCTTCGACATTCTGGTCGCGCAGGGGCACCCGGACTTCCGGACCGCGAACGACGTGGATCGCATCGACATGCGTCCCGACAAGCGCGTGTTCAGGGTGCACTCGCAGCACAACTACTCGGAGATTCAGGTGTGCGCCGTCACCGGCGGGATCCTGAACGTCGCGACGCGCCGCTCCGACTTCCTGGAGAACCTGCACGACGGGTCGTTCTTCGGCGAATGGATTCACGCCTGGTTCATGCCGCTCGTCGCCGTCGCGCTGATGTTCATGGTGCTCAGCGGCCTGTGGCTCTGGATCGAGCCGATGCTGCGGAAGCGACGGCGGAAGCGCGGTCTCAGCCGGCGGTAAGGCGGCAGCCCGCATTATGCATGGATGGCATATCCTCTCGATACGTCGAGGCTCGAACGAGCGCTCACGCGATTGGATCGCCCGCTGGACGACCCGGTTCATGCATAATGCGGGCTACAGCCCGTACAGCGGCCGCAGCTTCCCCTCCAGGTGCCGCATCAGGGGATCGGCGCTGAGCGGCTTGCCGGTCACGACCCGGCAGAGATCGTCGGCGCGGTAGCGGCGCCCGTGGACGTGGACCTTCTCGTTCAGCCACGCCTTCAGCGGCGCGAACTCGCCGCGCGCGAACCCCGCCTCCAGCCCTGGCACCTCCTGCTGCGCGCGCGCGAACAGCTGCGCCGCGTACAGGTTGCCGAGCGTGTAGGTGGGGAAGTAGCCGAACAGCCCGCACGACCAGTGCACGTCCTGCAGGCACCCGCGCCGGTCGTCGGGCACCGCTAGCCCGAGGTGCTCGCGGTACTGCCGGTTCCACTCCGCGGGAAGATCGGCGACGGGACCGGCCGGAAGCCCA
>CAZVGO010000041.1:0-1594 GCA_964626755.1 uncultured Anaerolineaceae bacterium
GCTGGGCTGCGATAGCCCGAATGGTCTTGCCTTCTAGCCTGAGTCTGTCGACCTGCTCTAAGAGAGATTGCCTCTCCATATCTCCAACTTTCCAGTATTGTGATGGCCCAAATTATACACTTCCGATTGGGATGCGAAACGGAGGCTACACATATCGATGAGGTGGAGGGAAGGCATCATGGATAATATGGGGAAAGATTACGGTGTGAATTAAAAGGCTAAAGGAATAATGGCGGACGGGAGGCCATCCTATCTCATTGCTGGCGATTAGCTCCACCTGCTAACAAGTTAAGCTCTTACGCCACGGGCAACTCCACCCCCATCAAATTCATAGCTGAAGATCGGCCCCTCAGATATTTATTCCGGTGTAGTTCAACCATCAACGAATGTACTGCGCCCCTAAAGTTGGACACAAAATCGCCATTTTTTAGCTAACAGTTGGTGAGTTGGCTCCCTGCTCAAGCCACTGGCTCTCAAACTCCACGGGAGTCAGGTACCCCAGGGATGAATGGATACGCTTTTGCATGTATACATCTTCCAGGAATTGCCCGATTTGTCTATAGGCATCCCAGTAGTCTTGGTACTCGGACAGGTCCACCTCCTCTTCTTTGATGGTTCGCATGATCCGTTCAGCATAGCCGTTCTGCCACGCTTGGCCTACCTCAGCCATGCTAATTTGTACTCCCGTTGCCTCCAGCAATTGTACGTAGGCAGTAGCAGCATACTGGACCCCCTGGTCCGAGTGGTGAATTTCTGGGGTCCGCTTGGCCAGGGCCTGCTCCAGAGCAACCAGGGTCAACTCCTGGCTCAGGCTACGCCCCAGGTGCCACCCCCGGATGCAACGGGTAAACAGGTCCATGATCACGGCCAGATAAACAAACTCCCGCTGGAGCCTCACATAGGTGATGTCCGCTACCCAGACTTGATCCGGTCGCACTACCTCTAGCTCCTGAACCAGATTGGGGTAACGGGGAAAGGGATGGTCGCTGTTGGTGGTGCGCCGTTTCTTCCGATAGACCTTACCCTGGAGCCCCAGCTCTCCCATGACCCGACGGACCCACTTTCCGTTGACGGGCCAGCCCTCCCGTTGCAACTGGGCAGTGAGCCGCCGATACCCATAGGTAGGCCAGGTTCCGGCTACCTGTTTCAGCGCCTCCTTCAAGACCTGGTCATCTCGTCCCTTAGCCTGGTAGTAGTAGCTGCTGCGCGGGCAACCCAGGGTCCGGCAAACCAAGCTGACCGGGTACTCCCTTGCCAGCTTCATGACCATCGCTCGCTTTTGCTCCGGTTGCCATTCAACATGGCCGAGGCTTTTTTTGCTATCTCCAGTTCCAGAGTCAAGCGGCCAATCAGGCGCTCTAGTTCAGCGACCCTGGCCTGCTCCTGACTGTTTTGCTCCCCGGTCTGGAACAGTTGGGGAGCTTTCTCCAGGAATTCACTCTTCCAACGGGTGACCATCGGGGAATTGAGCTGGTACTGGCGGCAGACTTCGGCCAGGCTTTTCGCCCCACTAATCAACTCCAGCACCACTCGCGCCTTGAACTCTGGGGTGAACCTACGTCGGGTTGCCATGCTGATACCCTCCTCTTGGACC
>CAZVGO010000042.1:0-124666 GCA_964626755.1 uncultured Anaerolineaceae bacterium
AGCCTGAACGCCGCTTTGCCGAGGAACCGCGCGTCAAGGCCGAGATCGGCTTCGATGCGCAAGAGTCGGTTGTACTTCGAGGTGCGGTCACTACGGCTAGCCGAGCCCGTCTTGATCTGTCCGGCGGTCACTGCCACCGCCAGGTCGGCGATGAAGGCGTCCTCGGTCTCGCCGCTGCGGTGGCTGATGACGTTGCGGTAGCCGTAGCTCTTGGCTAGTTCGATTGTGTCCATCGCCTCGGTGAGGCTGCCGATCTGGTTGACCTTGACGAGGATGGCGTTGGCGACGCTCTCGTCGATGCCCCGCTGCAGCCGCTTGACGTTGGTCACGAAGAGGTCGTCGCCGACCAGCTGCACGCGCTCGCCCAGGCGGGCCGTGAGCTTGGCCCAGCCGGTCCAGTCGTCCTCGGCCAGGCCGTCCTCGATCGACACGATCGGGTAGCGGGCGACCCAGTCCGCCCACAGGTCGATGAGCTGGCCCGACTCGAGCGTCCGGTTCTCCCGCTCGAGCCGGTAGCGGACGGGCGCCGCCGCACGACCGTCTCCGCCGCCGGCCTCGACGAGCTCCGTTGTCGCTGGGTCGAGAGCGATCGCGACCTCGTCGCCGGGGGCGTACCCGGCGGCCTCGATCGCCCGGAGCACGAGCTGGATCGCCGCCTCGTTCGACGGCAGTGAGGGAGCGAACCCTCCCTCGTCACCCTGGCCGGTCGCGTGGCCTTCGTCGTGGAGGATGGTCCGCAGGGCGTGGAAGATCTCAGAGCCTGCCCGGAGGGCCTCGGAGTACGTGTCGATCCCGACCGGCATCACCATGAACTCCTGGAAGTCGGTCGAGTCCTCGGCGTGCTTGCCGCCGTTGAGGATGTTGAACATCGGCGCGGGCAGGACCCGCGCGCCGACCCCACCGAGGTAGCGGTAGAGCGGCAGGTCGTGCGACGCGGACGCGGCATGGGCGCAGGCCAGCGAGACGCCGAGGATCGCGTTCGCTCCGAGTGTCCCCTTGTTCGGCGTCCCGTCGAGGTCGATGAGGGCCGCGTCGATGCCGGCCTGGTCGGCGGCGTCCATCCCGTTGAGCGCCGGGGCGATCGTGTCGGTGACGTTGGAGACTGCCTTGAGGACGCCCTTCCCGCCGTAGCGGCGCCGGTCGCCGTCACGCAGCTCGACCGCTTCGTGGGCGCCGGTCGAGGCGCCGGACGGGACGGCGGCCCGGCCGACGGAGCCGTCGGCGAGCACGACGTCGACCTCGATGGTGGGATTGCCGCGCGAGTCGAGGATCTCCCGGGCGTCGATCAGCTCGATCGCGGTATTCATCGACCCGGCGATTTCCTTTTTGCGGCGGGACGCCGTGGGGTCGTCGACTTCTTCTTCGCTGCTGGCGACTTCTTCGCCGTGGCCGAACGCCGGGCCGTCGCGCTCTTTCGGGTAGCCGACTTCGCTGCGGGCTTGCGCTTCGCCGTGGCCGGCTTCCGGGCCGTCGCGCTCTTTCGGGCAGCCGACTTCGCTGCCGGCTTGCGCTTCGCCGCCGGCTTCCGGGAAGCCGACTTCGTCGCGGCCGGCTTCCTCTTTGCCGTTGCCGGCTTCCGGGCCGTCGAGCTCTTTCGGGCTGCCGACTTCGTCGCGGCGGGCTTGCGCTTCGCCGTGGCCGGCTTCCGGGCAGCCGACTTCGTCGCCGGCTTCCTCTTTGCCGTGGCCGACTTCCGCGCCGATGCCGCACGCTTGGTGGGCGCCGACTTGCGCTTTGCGGCGGCCGGCTTGCGCGCTACGGCCTTGCGGGGCGCCGGCTTGCGCGTCACGCTCGCAGGCTCCTCGGTGACCGCCGACGTGGGCATTCCGGACGGCGCATTCGCGGCGGGCGGGGTCTCGTTCACTGGAGCTCTCCTTCTCGATACGGCTCTTGCTGGGCCTCGGACGGGCGCATCGGACGGCGTGAGCGCAGGTGCCGGCTTCGGCTGTTCGGCCGGTGCCGGTGTCGGCGCGGGGACGAGCGTCGGCTCCGGGCGGTCCAGGAGCACGGCGATCCCCGGCAGTTCACGACCCTCGAGGAACTCGAGCGAAGCGCCCCCACCGGTCGAGAGGTGGGTCATGCTCCCCGCGAGGCCCTGCTGCTGTACGGCCGCCACCGAGTCTCCCCCGCCGACGACGACGGTCGCCCCGGCCTGACACTTGCCCGCGAGGAGCCGCGCCACGTGGCGGGTCCCCGCCCCGAAGACGGGGATCTCGAACACGCCGATCGGTCCGTTCCAGACGACCGTCCGGACGTCGCGCAACGCGGTCTCGATGAGCTCGAGCGTCTGCCTGCCGACGTCGACGATGTGCCACGAGGCCGGAATCTTCTCCGCCGACAGGGTCTTGTACTCGGTGCCCCGGGTGACTTCCTTGGCAACGATGACGTCGACCGGGAGAACCACCTGGACGCCGCGCCTCTCGGCCTTTGCGAGGAGCACCCTCGCCTCCTCGACCATGTCGTGCTCCGCCAGGCTCTTGCCGACGGACTTGCCCTGGGCGAGCAGGAACGTGTTCGCCATTCCGCCGCCGAGGATCAGCACGTCGACCTTCGTCAGGAGATTGTCGAGGACCTTCAGCTTGCCCGAGACCTTGGCCCCGCCGACGATCGCCGCGTACGGGTGCTCGGGACTGTCGAGCAGCTTCGAGAGAGCGCGGATCTCGCGCTCCATCAGCAGGCCGGCGTAGGCCGGCAGGAGCTGGGCGATCCCGACCGTCGAGGCGTGGGCACGGTGGGAGGTCCCGAACGCGTCGTTGACGTAGACGTCGGCGTACGAGGCGAGCGTTGCCGCGAACTCCGGGTCGTTCCTCTCCTCCTCCGAATGGAACCGAAGGTTCTCGAGGAGGAGCGCATCCCCGGGCCGGATCCGGTTGATCGCATCCTCCGTGCCCGGCCCCAGCGCGTCGCCTGTGACGGGCACGCTGCGCCGCAGGAGCAGCGATAGCCGCTCCCCGACCGGCCGCAGCCGAAGCCCGTCCTGGACCTTGCCATCGGGCCGCCCAAGATGGCTCGCGAGGATCACCCTCGCACCCTGGCTCATGAGGTGGACGATCGTGGGGAGCGACGCGCGGATGCGGGAGTCGTCGGTGACCTTGCCGTCCTCGAGGGGGACGTTGAAGTCGACCCGCACGAAGACGCGCTTTTCCCGCGCCTCGAAGTCGCGAACGGTGAGCTTGTCCATTGGGCCCCCGCGTCTCAGGCGCGAGCGGGCTCCGCCGCCGGCTTGGCCGAGGGCAGCCGCGCGGCAACGTACGCGATCAAGTCCGCGACGCGGCAGCTGTAGCCCCACTCGTTGTCGTACCAGCTGATGACCTTGACCATCGTCCCCCCGAGAACCATCGTCGACTCGGCGTCGATGATCGCGGAGCGGGAGTCTCCCCGGAAGTCGGTAGACACGAGCGGCTCATCCGAGACACCGAGGATTCCGTCGAGCGGACCGGCCGCGGCCTTGCGGAACGCGTCGTTGAGCTCTTCGACCGAGGTGGGTCGGCTGACATCCGCGGTGAAGTCGACGACGCTCACGGTCGGCGTCGGAACCCGCAGGCTGAAACCGTCGAACTTCCCCTTGAGGTCCGGGATGACGAGCGCGAGCGCCTTGGCGGCGCCGGTCGTGGTCGGGATGATGTTCAGGCCCGCGGCCCGTGCCCGGCGCGGGTCCTTGTGGGCAACGTCGAGGATCCGCTGGTCGTTCGTGTAGCTGTGGATCGTGTTCATCAGACCGCGCTCGATCGTCAGGAGATCGTGGACGACCTTGGCCGCGGGAGCGAGGCAGTTCGTCGTGCAGCTCGCGTTGCTGATGATGTCGTGGGCGCCCGGGTCGTAGCGCTCCTCGTTGACGCCGAGGACGATCGTGATGTCCTCGCCCTTCGCCGGCGCGCTGATCACGACCTTCTTCGCGCCGGCGTCGAGGTGCGCGCGGGCCTTCGCCGCGTCGGTGAACAGGCCGGTCGACTCGAGGACGATGTCAACCCCGAGGTCGCGCCACGGCAGTGCGGCGGGATCCCTCTCGGCGAGGATCCGGATCTCGCGCCCGTCGATCACGAGGTTGCCGTTGCGCGCCTCGACCGACCCCTGGTAGGCGCCGTAGGTCGAGTCGTGCTTGAAGAGATGGGCGTTCATCTCGGCGTCGACGAGGTCATTGACCGCGACGACCTCGAGGTCCGGGGTGCGCTCGATCATCGCCTTGAGCGACTGGCGGCCGATCCGGCCGAACCCGTTGATACCGACGCGGACTGCCATCAGGGGACCTCCTGGTGCGCAAGCGCAAGCGCCGCCACGGCCTCCGCCGCGTCTCGGGGATGCCGCGCCATTCTAGCAGAGGCCTTCGGAGTGCCCGGCCAACGCAAGGGCCCGGACAACGCCGCGCTGGGCCGAAATGGTGCGGGCCCTTCAGCGGCGGCGGGCGAGGAGCGGCTGGGCGCCCACGAGGCCCACGTCGTCGCCGAGGGACGCGGGAACGATCCGGACCCGCTCGCGGGGGATGCGGAAGGCGCCCTGGGCGACTGCCCGGCGGGTCGGGTCGAACCAGCGATCACCCTGCCCCAGGGCGACGCTGCCTCCGACCACGATCAGCTCCGGGTTGAACACGTTGACGAGCCCGATGACGACCGCCGCGAATGCGGCGCGTGCCCGTTCCATGATCGCGGCCGCGTCTCCGTCGCCGGCCTCCTCCGCCTCGGCCACGTGACGGGCTTCGAGCGGCACCGGCGCGAGACGTTCGGCGAGGGCCGCCAGGCCCGGCGCCCGGCCCGACGCGGCGGCCGTTCTCGCCTGGCGGGCGATCCCGCTGCCCGCGCTCACGCCTTCGAGGTGACCCGGCGTGCCGCACAGGCAGACGATGTCGTCCGTCTCCACCGGAACGTGCCCCATCTCGCCGGCGACGCCATCTGCGCCGCCGTACAGGTCGCCGCGGGCAACGATCGCGCCGCCGATCCCGGTCGAGACCGTGATGTACAGGAAGTCCTCGACCCCGCGCGCTGCGCCGTACGCCTGCTCGGCGAGCGCGGCGACGTTCGTGTCGCGCTCGAGCCGTGCCGGCAGCCCGAGCGCCTCTTCGATCGGCGCGGCGAACGGCACGTCCACGAAGCCCGGCCCGATGTTCGGCGGCTCGACAAGCGTCCCCACACGCGGATCGACCGGGCCCGGCGCCGAGAGCCCGATCCCGGCAAGTTTCGCGCGAGTAGCGGGGTCGAGGCGCTCCGCGATGCCGCGGAGTCGCTCGACGCATGCGGTCAGGACGGCTTCCGGCCCCTCCGCGCCCGGCGTGAGGCCCTGGTCGCGGATGAGAAGCCGGCCGTCCGGCGCGACCGCGGCGACCCGGATCCGGCTGGCGCCGAGGTCGAGGGCGAGCACCGGGCCGCCCATTGCCCGGGGGGCCGCCCCGGTCCCCTTGCTGCCGCTCGACGTCCGCACGAACGCATCCTAGACAATGCGAGACCCCCGCCGGTCGCCCGACGGGGGTCTGTTGTCGCTAGTGTCGCGGGTGTCGCGAGCCTGCGTCAGCCGCCGATCTTGAAGACCTTGCCACCGCAGATCGGGCAGGTGCCCTGGAGTGCGGGCTTGCCGTTCTTCATCGTGATCCGCTGCGGGTTGAGGACTTCGACCTTCCGCTTGTCTTTGACGCAATAGGCCTCTGCCATGAGGTTCTCCTCGTGAGCTGGCGTCGCGGGAACCCTCGTCCCGTGTCCGCATGTTTGATCAGTCCCAGAGCGACGGTCGCCAGCGATCCGTCGACGCTTGCCGTTTCTGGCGATCCATCGCGGCGAGGATCAGGAGGCTCTCGAGCCCCGTCTCCACGCACGCGGCTTCGGCTGCGTCCTTGGCTGCCCCGGTAACGAAATCGCCGGTCGAGCGCTGTGCGTACACCGCACAGACCACGCCCGCCCGGCAACGTGCCAGGCCGGCCAGGACGAGGAGTGCCGAAGCCTCCATTTCGAAGTTCAGGACACGCTGGCGTGCCATGTCCTCCGCGAGGTCAGGGTACCGGATGGGGAGCTGCGGGATCGGGCGTCCCTGTGCACCGAAGAATCCGGGTGCCGTTGCCGTCAGCCCCACGTGGGTGCGGTGTCCGAGACGTGCGCTGGCCTCCAACAGCGCTACAACTGCTTCGTGGTCCGCGACCGCGGGGTAGCCGTCGTGGACGTAATAGCTGGTCGTGGACTCCAGCCGCACCGCGCCTGTTGTCACGACGAGGTCGCCCAGGTTCATCTCCGGCTGGAGGGCACCGCATGACCCCACCCGAATGAACGTGGGCCGTGTTGTGATCGCGAGGATCTCCGCGACCGTGATCTCGACGTTGTCGGTGCCGATCCCGGTCGAAACGATCGAGATCCGCTGGCCGCGGTACGAGCCGGTGACCGATGCGAACTCGCGGTGGCGCTGCTCGAGCTCGATCGAGTCGAGGCGCTTGGCGATGCGGGCGGTCCGATCGGGGTCTCCGGGGAGGAGGATGAACTCGGCCAGTTCACCGGGGCCGAGGCCGATGTGGTACTGCCGTTCTCCAACGGGGAGCGCGACGCGGGGATCCGCGTTCGGCAAAACCCTATCTCCTCCTCATTTCTCGTTCGCGTGAGCGTGAAACCGGGCCGAGGATAGTCCCGTGCTCAGACGAGCGTCAAGCACGCTCACTCACGCTCGGCGGCGGGGTCGCCGGCGAGAGGGGCACTTCGGGGCAGTTCAGGGCGGTTCAGGCCCCCTCCGAAGTACCGCTCGAAAGGGCCAGCGGGCGAGGAGCGCGTGCCGGAGCCGCCGGTGGCGGACGAGCGTCACCCCGACCGAGGCGAGCGAGATGAGCACGAGCGAGGCGACCTCCGCGCTACCCGGGATCCCGAGCCCGAACGCGTCGCTGCTGGCCGCGCGTGGGGCTGCCGGGGCGGGCCTGGGCTCCGGCCCAGGCACCGCTGCCGGGGGATCGGACGGAGCTGCCGCGAGATCGCCGACCCGGGCCAGACCCGCCGGATCGCGCAGGGCCACGACCAGCTCCTCCTCCCGCCGCTCCACCCGACCGGTCACGTTGATCGCGTCGCCGGGCTCGAGCAGCGGCTGGTACGCCGCTGCCTCTCCCTCGAGGACGATGCCGGCAACGGCCGTGCCGTCGTCGAGCGAGGCGCCCGTCGCCGTCAGATCCATGATCAGCCCGCCGACCCGGACGGTTTCGCCGACGTGGTCGGCGAGGCGGGCGAGGTCGACGTCGATCGGGCCGGCTGGAGGCCCGCCCGCCGACGGCTGGGTCCCACGTCGACCGCCCCGAGGGGCGGCGGACGGTCGGGCCTCTGCCGGACCCACTGCGACATCAGCCGGTGAACGCGGGACGAGCGATAGCCGGCGGTCCTTCGCCGAGGGATGCGCCCGCCTGACGAAGCCGACGACCGTGGCCCGCCGGCCCTCGACGAAGAGCGTCACCGGGATGCGGGCTCCCGACAGGCCGGCCACCGGAACCCGCGCGCGGCCGGCCTGGAGCTCGATCCGCCAGCGGCTCCCGAGCCGGTGAACCTCGACGATCGTCCCGCTCAGCCGGACGAGTCGCCATTCGTGGGCCGGGCCCGGCGCCCCGCGCAGGTCGATCGGGGACAGGGGCAGTCCCGGCCCGAGCGTCAGCAGCCCGGTCGCGCGGAGCCGCGGGGCCCCGTACGCACGTGTCATCGTCCCGGACACGGAGACGCGGCTGCCCATGCCGGGCGGGGCGGCACCTGCCGGGACGAGCACCTCGACCGCAGCCGACGCGTCCTCGACGACGATCCGCCGCCCGGTGGCATCGAGGACCGAGGCGTCGACGGTGACGACGCCTTCGACCACGACCGGGGCCGATCGTGCGAGCAGTGCCCGGGCGATGGGCACCGGCTCGGGCAGGCCCGCGGCCGGCGGCACGCTCGACGATGGTGTCGCTGCCGGCCCATCGGCGTCCCCGATGAGCTCGACGTCGTCGCCGTCGCGGAGCCAGACGCGGTACCCATCGAGGGCGTTCTTGCGCGTGGCCCGTTGTCCGGCGATCCCGGTGAGCACGTACGACTCGCCCCCGGCGAAGGCGGCCACCGACAGGCGACTCGAGGCGTCGGCGAGAACCCGAACGCTCGTGCCGTCCGCGGCCGTGGCAGCGATCGACAAGTCGCCGCTCTTTGCGCTCTTGGGCTTCGCTTTGATCGTCGCGCGAAACGTCACGAGGCGGCCTTCGACCGGCTCGCCAAGTCCGGCGCCATCGATCTCAGTCGCTGCCGGAAGCGCCCGCGGGGCGAAGGTCCTGAAGCCATCGGCCCTGGCGCGGAGCTCGAGCTGGCCGTAGGGCGCGGCCAGCGTCCCGCGAGCCTCCACCCACGTGGCCCGTGCGGGCGCGGCGGCGCCGGGAGGCAGCTTGACGACGATGCCGGCGCTGCCGTCGTCGATCGCGATCAGCGCCAACGCGCCGAGCCGCCCCGCCTCGGCCGTCACGACTCCTCCGAGGAGAACGACCGACCCGATCGGCATGGCCCGAGCCTCGAGGATCGTCGCGGCGCCGGTCGGAGACGGTGTCGGTGTCGGAGTCGGTGCCGCCGACGGGGTGGGAGCGGGCGGTGGAGTCGGTGTCGGTGCCGGCGTGGGTTCCGGCGACGGGGACGGGGTCTGGGTCGGGGTTGCCACGACGAGGTCGCCCGGCTCCGTCACGTGGAGCCGGTAACCAGCGAGACCGGTCCCCGTGCTGTCACGCTGGCCAAGCGGCCCGATCGCGGTGATCAACGTTCCCGCCGGGACGGCCGCGTTCCCGAGCGCCGCCGGTGACACGACGACCCGGAGCGGACCGGTGCCGTCGTCGACGAGCAGGCCGGTCCCGTCGGCCATCGCCGTCGGCGACCCGACGGTCGTGCCCGCGACGGCGAGCCTCTGGCCCTCGACCTCCTCGCCGGCGAGTCCCGTCGATGCGGCGATCGGCGCGGGAAGGGGCGCTCCCTCGCCGAGTGCGAGATCCGACAGCACCACGCGGAGCGTCCGCTGCGCGAAGCGATCGTCGACCGTGCCGATCGCGTGGAGCGTCGCACCGGCCGGCCAGCCGTCGATCGCCGGTTCGCCGAGGTAGAGAGCGATGCCGGCGCTCGCGTCCTGGAGGAATGCCGTGTGGCCGGACTCGAGGGCGCCGAGGGCCGTTGTCAGCGTGCCTGCGATGGCCACGAGGCTGCCGTCGGGCAGAGCGCGCGCCTCGACGATCGGCACCGGCGACGGCGCGGGGGCAGGAGTGACGGCAGGTGTCGGAGCCGGCACGGGCGTGGGGGCCGCGGTGAGATTCTGCGGCGAAGGAGCCGCCTGGACGAACCAGTCCGCGAGGTTGTCGTTCGAATCGGACCCGTTCCCCGCCGAGCCACCGGGGCGCCGCTCGAGACTCGACCCGGCTGGAGGCGCCGGCGACGCGGAACCCTCCACGAAGCCGCTCGTCGCATCGCCCCAGCCGATCGCATCGATCGGAGCGCCGCCGATCGGCCGAAGGACCATCGCGCCACCGGTGGCCGCGAGGCCCCCGGAGTAGGTCGCGTCCGCCCCAGGGGCGTGGACGCCAAGGGCGTTCGCGAGCAGGACATGGCGGCCCGGCTCGAGCGCCATGCTCTCCGCCCAGGATCCCTTCCGGGTGATCGTCGAGCCGCTCGCCGTCACATACACGATCTCCAGCCCCGCGAGATCCACCGCGACCGGGCCCGCGTTCGTCAGCTCGACGAACTCGTCGGATGCAGAGCTGCCACTGGTCATCACCTCCGAAAGGAGGAGCGTCGACGGAGGCCAGCTCACGACTGCGGCCGAGCGAGGTCCGGTCGCCGGGCCGAAGCTGCTACCGGCGACGGCCGAAGCGAGCGAAGACGCGAGGAAGAGCGCGATCACCACCGCACGCCGGGCGCGATCCATCGACACGACCTCCCGGCGGGAGGGGGCGGGTGGGCGGCGGGTGGGCGGCGACCACTTGTAGCAGGCGCCGATTTCGCGGGACTCGCTCGATGGTTGGCGGTCGATCAACCCCCGCTTTCCGGCCGCTTACCAGCCGCTTACCTGGCCCTCTTCTCCGGCTCATCGACTACGATGGCCCGACCCTGCCCCGCGCCCCGCGCCTTTCTTTCCGACCACCCAGGAGGACCCGTGGCCCGCGCCAAGCGAACCGACCGCGCCGAAGCCCGGCGCCGCTACCGCGCCCAGCTGGCTGCCGAAGGCCGCGACGAAGAGCTCGATCCCGCGGAGGACGGCGAGCCGGCCGGCGCGAGTCCGGCGCCCAACCGCCCGCCTCAGCGCCGCGCCGCGCCGCCTCCTGCCACCCCTCAACGACCGGGGATTGGCTACGCCTTCCGGGCCGCGTTCAGGCCGGCCAACTTCCGGGAGGACCTCGCCGCGCTGCCGGGACTCTTGCGCCACAGGAGCGTCTGGCTGCCGGCTCTCATCTCGATCGGAACGACCGTCGTTCTGCTCGTGACGGGCGGGCGGGACGTCATCTCCGCGCTCGTCTACCAGTACTTCATCGTGACTCCGCCGATCGGGGCGATTTTCCTGTCCGGCTTCCTCGCCCCGCGGGCGAGCTACCTGACCGGGGCAGTCGCAGGTCTCGTCGGCGCGATCTGTCTCGCGGTTCTCGTCGCCGCCTCATCCACCGGGGTCCTCGGAGGAGGTACGCCCGGGGCAAGCCCGTCGCCGAGCGTCGCCGGCAGCCCCCTGACGAGCGCCTCCCCGGCGCCTTCGGCGAGCTCCTCGGCCAGCGCGGCCACGAGTCCGCAGCCCAGCCCGACGCCGTCGGGCGCCACAGGCCAGGCTCCGACCCCCGACGAGCTGGCCGACACCGTCGCGATCTCGTTCTTTCTCTCGCCGTTGACCGGCGCGTTCTTCGGCGCCGCGGCCGCCTGGTACCGCCGCTTCCTCAACCTCGCGAACCCGAATCGGGGGGCGCGCCGTCCGCCGCCCAACCGAGGCAGGACCCGCCGCTAGCCGTCAGCCGAGGCGGCGCATCCCGGCGTGGCCGAGCTGGCGGACGCCGGCCGGCTGCTCGGGCCCGCCGACCTCGTGGGCGACATCGACGAGCGACCGAACCTCGCGGGCGACGACGTTGACGACGCTCGCCTCTCGCTGAAGGTCGCCGTCGACGAGCAGGAGCGCGTGGCGGCGGACCACCCCTCGCAGGCGAGCCCAGGTGTCCGGCCAGAGGGTGACGTTGACCATTCCGGTCTCGTCCTCGAGGGCGAGGAAGACCGTGCCCTTCGCCGTCATCGGGTGCTGACGGGTGACGACGAGGCCGCCGATCCGGACGTGCCCCGGAGGCCGCTCCGCGAGCGCCCCGTTCGTCACCGCCCCGAGACGATCGAGGGCCGTCCGGAACAGGCCGACGACCTGGCGACGCGCGTCCAGACCGACGACCGCGTAGGCGTCGCCGATCCGCTCGGTCTCGGTGATCGCAGGCAGCGCCGGCGCATCGGTTGCCGGCAGGCGGATGCTGGTGGGCCGCCCCGCGGCTCGCCCCGTCGGGCCGCGTGACGCGCCCGCAACTTCGCGGAGCTGCCACAGCAGCTCGCGCCGCGGCCGGCCGAGCGAATCGAGCGCCCCGACCCTGATGAGCCGCTCGACGACCTCCTCCGGCAGGCCCGTTCGTTCGACGACGTCGGCGAGCGACGCATACGGCCCGCGGGCGCGCTCGGCGTCGAGGAGCTCCTCGTGCTGCCTGCCGATCCCCTTGACGAGCGCCAGGCCGAGCCGGACGCCCCAGCCGACCGCGTTCTCGGCCGTCCAGCGGTCCCGTGCCGCGGCGCTCGGGATGAGGCACGCCGATGAACGGACCGGCCCTGCCCGCTCCGCGACTCCGCAGCCGTCGGGGAGCGGCTCGCCGGGCTCGCCGTCGGCGCTTCCGTCGTCGCCTGCCGGACCCGCGAGAGCCCAGCCGGGCCGTCCGACCCATTCGGTCGTGGTCCTGTATGAGCTGGCGTTGACGTCGACCGGCAGGACCGTCACTCCGTGGCGTTTCGTGTCGTTGACGAGAACCTCGACCGGGTAGAACCCCATCGGCTGCGCATTGATCAGGCCGGCCAGCAGCTGGGCCGGATAGAACAGCTTGAGGAACGCCGATTCGTACGCGGTTCGGGCGAACGCCGCCGCGTGCGACTTCGCAAAACCGAACGAGGCGAACGCCGCGCATTGCCGGAAGAGCTCCTCGGCGTCGTCGCGGTTCATCCCCCGGACGCGGATGCAGCCCTCGACGAACTCGACGTGGAGCTTCTCCATCTCGCGCGACGACCGCCACGTGCCCATCGCCCGGCGGAACCCGTCCGAGCCGGCGGGCGTGAAGCCCGCGACGTCGATCGCGATTCGCATGACCTGCTCCTGGTAGAGGATCACGCCGAGCGTGTCGCGCAGGATCGGCTCGAGGCTCGGGTGGAGGTAGACCACCGGCTCGATGCCCTGCTTCCGACGGAGGTACGGGTGGACGGCATTGCCCTGGATCGGGCCGGGCCGGATGATCGCGACCTCGACGACGAGATCGTCCAGGCTCGCCGGCCGCGACTTCGGGAGCGTCTGCATCTGGGCCCGGCTCTCGACCTGGAAGACGCCGACCGTGTCCGCGGCCTGGAGCATCGCAAAGACCTCGGGGATCCCCTCAGGGATGCGGTCCATGTCGAGACAGACTGCGCAGTCGTGCTCGATGAGCTGGAGCGTCTCGTCCATCGCCGCCAGCATCCCGAGGCCCAGCAGGTCCAGCTTGATGAGCTTGAGTGTCTCGACGTCGCGCTTGTCGTACTGGGCGACGACGCGGCCGGGCATCGTCGCGCGCTCGAGCGGGGCGATGTCGATGAGCGGCGCGCCGGTCACGAGCATGCCGCCCGAATGGATGCTGAGGTGGCGCGGGAAGCCGTCGATGCGGGCACAGAACTCGAGCCAGCGCTCCCAGTCGCTCATTCCGACAGTGCTGCCGCCCCGGGGCTGGGGCGGCAGCTCAGGCTCGACGCGGGCAACCGAGCTCTGCGCGGGCTGGTCCCAGCGATCCGGCCTGCCGAGCTTGTCGGTCCGGCGAGGAGGAGGCACGAGTACGCCCGTTTCCGGATCGATGCCTGTCGCGGTATTCGAAGAAGGATTACCGGGCAGGGAAAGTGCCGTTGGCCGGGCGGTCGACGGGTGATCATCGCCGGTCCAGTGCGGGAGCTGTCCTGATCGCGACCCGGCGGACCCGTTTTCGGCCTCGCGTAAGCCTCCCTGGAATACGGGACGCGCCGAGGAAGTCCGATAGCCCGTGCCGCGGCCCGCGCGCAGCCACGCGACGCTCGCCGGCGTGTCGCCCGGACCGCCCTCGTCGTCGGCCCGGCCACCCGGCCGGATCGCCGGTGGCGAGGCCGGCGCATCCTCCCACATCCCCGAGCGCGAGGGCCCCTCTTTTGCCAGTTGCCCGGGTGACTCCCGGAGCCAGGCGAACGGTCGCGGCGCGTTCGGGTCCGCCGGCTTCGGCGGCTGGCGCCAGGGCGGCACTTTCCCGACAAGCGGTATCCGAGTGTTCAGCTGACCCATTCCATCGACGAGGCCAAGCGCCTCGGCGGCCTTGGCCGCGCGGGCCTCGGCTGGCAGCCCCTCTCCTGGCCGCCGGAAGAACTCGGCGAATCCGCCGTCGGCTTCGAGGTCGCGTCGGACCATGACCGAGTCGTACGTCTCCAGGGCCTTGGCCACCCGATCGACCAGCGGACGCGGGAACCCGAGCGCGTAGCCAACCTCGCGCACCGCCGACCGCGCCCGGTACGTGACGAGGTTGCAGACCATCCCCGTGTGCTCCTCGCCGTAGCGCTCGTAGACGTACTGGATGACCTCCTCCCGCCGCTCGGAGCTGAAGTCGATGTCCACGTCGGGATAGGTCGTCCGACCGGGATTGATGAACCGCTCGAAGAGGAGGTTGTGGGCGATGGGTTCGACCCGGCTGATCCCGAGCGTGTACGACACGATCGAACTGGTCGCGCTGCCCCGGCCCTGGGCCGGGATCCCCCGCTCCTTCGCGAAGCGCATGAGGTCCCAGCAGATGAGGAGGAACTCGGCGAGGCCGGCTCGCTCGAGAACCTCGAGCTCGTGTGCGAGCCGCTTGACCACCGCGGGGGTCAGCGGGTGGTAGCGCTTCCGGGCGCCCTTCCAGCACAGTTCAGACAGGTACGAGAAGGCGGTCTCGCCGTCCGGCACCGGGAAGCCGGGGAAGCGGTACTGCTCGAACCCGAGGTCGACCGAGCACGCCGCCGCCAGCTCGGCCGCGTTCGCGATCCCTTCCGCCCAGGCGGCCGCGACCGCAGGATCGCTCGCCGGCGGCAGCGCCGCCAGCTCCGCGCCGTTCTTCAGGTACGACTCCCCGCCCGGCCGGCGGAGATCCGCCAGCGTGTCGAGTGTCCGGCCGTGCCGGATCGCGGTCAGGACGTCGTGCAGCTCGCGATCCTCCGGCCGAGCGTAGTGGACGTCGTTCGTGACGACGACCGGCAGGCCGATCTCGGCCGCGAGCGCAGCGGTCTCCGCGACGAGCCAGTCGTCGTCCGGCAGGAGATGGTGCTGGAGCTCGAGGTAGAAGCCGCCGAACTGCCGCGCATAGCGGCGGGCGACCGCGCGTGCCCCGTCCCGGTCGCCGACCCGCAGCCGCCGCGCGATCTCGCCGTCGCGACAGCCGGACAGCGCGACGAGGCCCTCGACATGGTCGGCGAGGAGCGCCTGGGAGAAACGGGGCATGCTCTTGGTGCCCGCGAGGTTTGCCCGCGACACGAGCCGGCACAGGCTGCGATAGCCGGTCACGTCCCGGGCGAGAAGCACGAGATGGGGACCCCGCTGGCGGTCGCCGACGCCGCGCAGGTCCTCCTTCACGGCGTCGCGATGGCCGGGCAGCCGCGCCCGCGCGGGACGGGGTCGAGCGGGGCGTCCCTCGACGGGCTCCTCGCCCTCCCCACCGGCGAGCGGCCCTCCCCGCCGGCCGCCCGCCCGGGCTCGGCGGGCCGGCACGACGACGCCCGACGGATCCGGCCCGAGCGGGTCGACCATCTCGATCTCGATCCCGATCACCGGGTGGAGTCCGGCCGCCTCGGCCGCGGACACGAACCGGACCGCGCCGTACAGCCCGCGATGATCCGTGACCGCCAGGCCGCTGAGGCCGAGCTCGACGGCCCGCTCGACGAGGTCGTCGGCCGCGGACGCGCCGTCGAGAAACGAGAAGCTCGTGTGGCAATGGAGCTCGGCGTACGGCGTGGTGGCCACGATATAGATCCCGACGGAGGGGGCACTTGACGACCCGGCGATACTAGAACAAATGTTCTGTTCATGCCACTCCGGACTACCGCGAAACATCCCGGAGCGTCACGGCGTCTCACCGCCATGCAGACGCAGCTGCGCCCCATCGCCATCGCCCTCGGACGCTATCTCCTGATGATCGCCCTGGCCGCGCTGCTGATCCTCGTACTCCTTCCCGCGGCGATCGCCGCCCAGGCCGCCACGACGGTCTGACCATCAAGCGTCTCGCGCCTGGGGGCCCGGGACGAAATCGGCGACGGCGGCCGCAACGGCTGTATCCGTCGACCCACCGATGCACCTGGTGAGCGGGTGCGGAGGTCACAGGACCCCGTCGCACTGGGGGCGACGGGGTCCTGTCATGTCCGGACGGAATCGACGCCGCCGTTTAGCATCGGGCTCGATGATCCAGACGCTCGCCGCCGTCGTGTTGGCCCTCGCGCTCGCAACTATCGGCTGCGCCTCACCGACCGACCCACCACCCGGCTCGCTGCCCGCCACGTCTCCCGGCACCGGCACTTCCGGCACTTCCGGCACCACGCAAACCGACTGGGGGACGATCCGCGATGCGCTGCCGCCGGGCTTCCCGCGCTATCCGGGCTCGAGGCCGACGGAGACTGGTGAAGGACCGGCGACTGCGGTCTTCGATGCTCCCGCGGATGTATCGACGGTCACGACGTGGTTCCAGGGCGCGCTCGAGGGCGCCGGGTTCAGCACACTGTCATTGTCCGGACCGTCCGAGGACGGGAGCATGGAGATCGAGTCGGTCGGGCCCACGACCACCGAGTGCCGGGTTCGCACCACGATCGCACCACTTGGCGGCTCGACGATCGTCACCGTGCTCTACGGCGCGGTGTGCCCAGCGACCTGACGCAGCGCCGGTTGACGCCGGTACACTCTCCGCCGAAGAGACGAGAGTGGCCCGGGTGGCACGACGGGGCCGCGAGCGCGCACAGGGGCACAGGGGGAGATATATGCAGGGGAGCCAGCAACGCGACTTAGGCGTGCTCGCGCTCGTCGTCGGCCTGTTCATCATCCTGCTCCTCGTCACGGTTCTCGTCGGGGCGCCCGCCGGCTGATTCAGTCGTACAGGCGCTCGATGTGCCAGGTGTCCGTGACGCGGTCGAGATAGACGAGCGCCAGCCACTGCCGCCCGACGACCTTGAAGTAGTCGCGCGCGATCGGCGCCCGCCACCAGTCCTCCTCGACCCGCCAGCGGTTGCAAACCTCGACCGGCTCGCGCCGGCCGTTCCAGCGGATCGCCACGAGGCAGCCGGCCGCATCGAGCTCGGCATCGACCCGGGGATGCTCGTGCAGGAGACGGGTCACGAGACGCTCTCCTCCGGCGCGACCGGCCGCCATGCCCAGCGGCGCTCGGCGAGGGGCGCCTCCGGATCGCCCACCGTCACCCGCCGCACGCGATCCTCGCCGAAGATGAGGGCGAGCCGGGCGAGCTGCCAGCCGAGCCGGGCGTTCCGGGCGGCCTGCGGCACGAACAGCGGGAGCTGCTGACCGGCGGCCGGCCCGACGCCGGCCAGCTCCAGCTCGAGCCGGGCGACGGGGGCCGGCGGCGGGGTCCGCTCGAGCCTCGCGAGCAGCAACCTCTCGATCGCCTCCGCTTCCGCGGTCGGCTCGGGGAATCGCTGCTCGACGGTGATCCGGGGCGGGGTCCCCGGTGGCGCGAAGGCGAGGTCGAGCTCCAGCAGGAGACGGACCGCGGCGGCGGCGCAGCCCCGGGCGCGGAGCTGGTCTCCGAGCGCGCCTGCGATCCGGCGGAGGACGAAGCGGAGCGGCTCGAGGTCCGCGACGGCGGGCTCGATCGGCAGGCCGAGGGCGAGGCGCTGCGCCGCGCGGCGCGGCCGGAACGGGGTGATCTCGTCACCCCTCGCCCGGGCATGGATCCGCTCGCCCTCGACCCCGAACCGGGCGACAAGCGCCGAGCGCGGCAGCTCCGCGACTTCGCCGATCCGGCGCAGCCCGAAGCGCCGGAGGCGGGCGCGGACGTCCGGGTCGGGCGTCAGGAGGCCGACCGAGAGCGGCGCGAGATAGGCAGAGTCGCCGGCCGGCGGGACGAGGACGGGTCGCCCGGCCCGGGCATGACCGGCCGCCACGGTCGCGGCGAACCGGGTGCCGGCGATCCCCGCCCGGGGCGGGCCGGGAAGGATCGGGTCGAGGGCCGTCGCGAGTCGCTCGACGAGGCGCGGCTCGGGCCCCCACAGTCGCTCGAGCCCGTCGACCTGGACCTCGAGCAGGCCGAACGCGGGATCGCCCGGATCGACGGCGCCGGCGACGCCGGGGCTGAATCCGGCGAGCGCCTCGAACGCGGCCTCGACCGACGCCGCGTCCGCCTCCCGTGTGGGGTCGAGAAAGGCTGCCTCAGGCGCGAGGTGATGCGCCGTCCCGAGCGGGATCCCCCGACGGACGCCGAGCGCCCGGGCCGCCCCGTTCGCGTCGATCACGGTCCCGTCCGTCCAGGGCTGGCCGCCGAGGACGACCGGGCCGCTCGGGAATGACGCGGAGGCCCGGCCGGCCGGGGCTTCCTTCCAACGGGATCGGGCGAGGTCGAGCGGGAGATGAGGCCAGTAGAGGTGGAGCAGTCGCATCGTTGTGGGTCCCGGGCAGGTGGATGGCGGGGGCCTCGGTGAAAGGTGCGTCGACGCGTGCGTCGAGCAGCCCGTGGAGGAGCTCGTCGTGGCGGAGGCAGGCGTCGCGCTCGCCGCCGTCGGCGTAGAGGATCCGCAGTTCCGCCCGCCTCCCCGGCGGGCCGAATCGGTTCCGCGCGACCACCACCTCCGTCCGCTGGCCGACGACGTCGCGACCGAGGCGGATCCAGGCGCGCCGGGCGAGCTCCAGCCGGAGGCCGGTCGACTCCGCGACGGCGTTGCCGAGCCCGCCCCGCGAGGTGGGCGGCTCGAGGAGGACGAGAAGCGTGGCGGACCGCCGGGCGAGCGCGGCGAGGCGGTGGAGACGATCGGCGACGCGGGCGGGCCGCGCGCCCCGCTCGAGTCGAGGCGGCAGGTCGATGACGAGGAGGTCCACCGCCCGGCCACCCAGGAGGCTGCCCGCGATCGACAGGCCCTCGTCGAGGCCGTCCGGCGTGACGACGACGAGCCACTCGAGACGGACTCCGCGGGCGACCGCCTCGACCGGGTCGAAGCTCCGGCCGGCGTCCAGCCAGGCGACGATCGAACCGCTCGCCTGGGCCTCCGCGACGAGGCGGAGCGCGAGGGTCGTCTTGCCGCTCCAGCCCTCCCCCCGCAGCGCGACGCTCGCCGAGCGCGGTAGCCCGCCGGGACCGAGGATCGCGTCGAGCGCCGCGAACCCGGTCGAGACGACCCCGTCCGGCGCATCGGGAGGGGCGGCCTCCGGCAACTCCTCCGGCAGCGGCGCGGTCGCGAGCGCGCCGACGACCTCCCCGACCTCTCCGGCCACCCCCGCCACCCGGGGAGCTGCCGCGCCCCAGCGCGACCGGAGGGTCGCGAGAGCCGCCGTCACGTCCGGGGAGAGGCTCGCCATCGGACCGTCATTATAGAACAGATGTTCTACTCGTCAACCTACCACGCACCCGCTGCGTACGTGGCACGTGCGCTCGTCAGGCGAGGGCAACCGCCGCCAGGCCCGCTGCGATCCCGGCCAGTCCCAGCCACTGCGTCGGCCTGAGGCGCTCACCGAGGAACGCCACCGCGACGACGACCGCGACCGCCGGCCCGAACGAGCTGGCGAGGCCTACGAGCCACGTCTCCGAGCGCTCCAGGCCGATCGCGAACGAGACGAGACCCACGACGTCGAGGAGGCCGGCCGCAACCGCGATCCCGATCACGCTGGGCGACCGCCGCTGGGGCGCCTCGAGGAGCGGCGCCATCCACCGTGGCCGCAAACCGAGGCCGATCCCGAGCAGGCTCCAGCCGACGGCGACCTGCGTGATCCGGGCGAGAAGAATCAGTGGCAGCCAGCCCGTGATGT
Source organism: uncultured Anaerolineaceae bacterium (assembly GCA_964626755.1). GTDB lineage: Bacteria > Chloroflexota > Limnocylindria > Limnocylindrales > CSP1-4 > JACDAV01. The sequence goes on from CAZVGO010000042.1 coordinate 19,180, forward strand.
CGATCGCCTCGGCCGAGCCGACGGTCATGATCGCGAACAGCACGAGCGCGACCATCGCGAACGCCACCCCGCGGCCGACGATCCGCGCGCTTCGGAGCCCTCCGTCGAAGACGAGCCCGGCGAAGACCACGCCGATCGTCGCGAGCGCCGCGCCGGCGGCCTGACCCGGCGACAGCGACTCGCCCCGGACGATCACCGCGAGGACGACGGTCAGACCGCCGTACGCAGCCGTGATCGGGCTGACGACGGACAGCGGACCGATCCGCAACGCAGTAAAGAAGGACAGATAGGCGCCCGCGCCGGCGAGCCCGACGAGGACTCCAGCGAGGATCGCCCGCGGGTCGGTCGGCGGCCCTTCCCCGAGCGCCAGCGCGACGACCACGAGGACGGCGGCACCGGCGAGCTGGCTCGCGGCGAGTACCCGCAGGCTACCCAGACGCTGCCCCGCGATCGCGGCGCACACGTCGGTCAGGCCCCACATCAGGGCCGCGCCGAGGCCAAACAGAAGACCCGGTGGCATGGCCGCGAAGCGTAGTGGGAAGGGTGCCGCCGGGCCGATCTGTGTCGTCGGCCGGGACCGGACCCCGTGCTAAACTCGCCGTCCGGCGGGGATGTAGCTCAGTTGGCAGAGCACCGCGTTCGCATCGCGGGGGTCAGGGGTTCGAGTCCCCTCATCTCCACCACACCGCGGCTCAGTCGGACGGCTCAGGCCGGCTCGAGCGCCTCGTGTAGCTCGAGCGAGTGGGCAGCGAGCCAGCGCCGCCACTCGACGTGGTCCGGCCGGCGCGATGCGACGAGCGCCCAGAACCGCGGGCCGTGGCCGAACACGCGGAGGTGGGCGAGCTCGTGGACCACGACTGTCTCGAGTGCCTGGGGCGGGGCAAGAACGAGCCGCCACGAGAACGACAGGCGACCCTCGCGCGAGGCGCTCCCCCACCTGCTTCGTGGGTCGCGCAACGCGAAGCCGGCCGGCTTCACTTTCAATGCGGCCGCATGGAGCGCAATCTCCCGCTCGAGCGCGGTCTGCGCCCGGTCGCGGAACCAGTCGACGAGGACGGCCGACACGGCGCGCCGGTCGCGGGCCGCCAGGCGGACGATCAGCTCGTCGCCGTCGGCGGATCCCTCGCGGGAAACCCGTGAGCGGCGGGCGGGTGCTTCTGCGTCGGTCGCCGGCACGACACGCAGGCGGTGCATGTCGCCGCGGAAGCGGATCCGGGCACCGTCCGCGACCCCGCCTCGCTGGGCCAGCTCGGCCCGCTGCCGCGCGTGGCTCGTCAGGTGGCGGCGCAGCCACGCCTCGCGCTCGCGGAGGAACGACTCGACCATCGGTTCCGGGCGCGCCCACCCACGGCGGGTCGGCGGCGGAATGCTGACGATGACGCCGTCGAGGGGATCGATCGTGACACGCAGCCGGCGGGATCTCGGGGATCGGCGGACGACGTAGTCGATCGGGCCGCCGGGCAGCTCGAGTGTCGCGGGGGCGACGGCCACGTCGAGCGCGGCGCGACGGCTCACCCGCCCCGGCGGAGCAGGCGACCCGGCCGCTGCCCCGTCTCCCATCCCGCGAGGACCGCCGCGCGGCCGTTCACGATGACGTCGTCGATCCCGTTCGGGTGGATGGCCGGCTGCTCGTACGTGGCCTTGTCCGCGACCGTCGCCGGATCGAAGACGACGATGTCCGCGAATGCGCCCGTGCGAACAACGCCCCGGTCGACGAGCCCGATCCGGCTCGCCGGGACGGACGTCATCTTCGCGATCGCCGTCTCGAGCGGCAGCGTCCGCCGGCCGCGAACGTACCGACCGAGCACCCTGGCGGTCGTACCGTACGTCCGAGGATGGGGCACTCCGACGTCGAGGATCGGGTCTCCGGGTCGCCGGCCCTCGGCATCCGTGCAGACCGCGATCCACGGCACGCGAAGGATCGCCGTGACGTCCGCCTCGTCCATGCAGTCGATGACGATCGACGTCTCGAGCCGGTCGTCGACGAGGATGTCGAACGCGACGTCCGCGGCATCGGCCCCGACTTCCCTCGCGATCGCGGCAATGCTCCGACCGGCCCAGTCGACGTGGTTCGCCGACCACGAGACCTTGATCGCCGCCCAGCCCGGATCAGAAGCCACGTTCTCCCAGCCGGAGACGCCGCGCTCGATCTCCGAGCCGACGCGGGCCCGAACCCCGGGGTCGTTGAGGGCAGCGACACACTCGTCGACGCCGAGCGCGAGGAGGGCCGGCGGCAGGACCACGGCGAGACTCGTCGCGGCCGCGGTGTACGGGTACTGGTCGGCGGCGACGTCGACGCCTGCGGCGCGGGCGTGCTCGAGCCGCTCGATGGCCTCCGGGCCGCGGCCCCACACGGCGCGGGCGCCCGCCTTGAGGTGCGACACCTGGAGCCGCGCTCCGACGCCCGCAGCCCGGGTCGTGTCGATCGCCTCGTCGAGCGCGTCGAACAGGCCGCCGGACTCGTTCCGCATGTGAGTGGCGTAGACCCCGCCTCGCTGGGCGGCCGTCCGGACGAGCTCGACGATCTCGCCCGCTGTGGCGTGGACGCCCGGTGCGTAGATCAGGCCAGTCGACAACCCGAAGGCTCCCGCCTCGAGCGCCGCCTCGAGCGCGCGGGTCATCGCCGCCAGCTCCTCTGCCGAAGGCGGGCGCGCCTCGCTCCCCAGGACGGAGCCGCGGATCGTCCCGTGACCTGCGAGGAACGCGACATTCGGTCCGAGGCGCTCCGACTCCACCGCCTCGAGGTACTCCGCGAAGCTCGACCAGCGCGCCGTCACCCGGTGGACCCGCAGCTCGAGCTCCACGAGCTCGCGGCCGGTCGGCGTGATGGGTGCGACCGTCGATCCGCAGTTGCCGGACACCTGGGTCGTGAAGCCCTGCCGGAGGTGGCTCGCGAGCGCGCCGTCGACGAACAGCGACACGTCCGAGTGACCGTGGGGATCGATAAAGCCCGGGCAGACGACGCGGCCGCTGGCATCGATCTCCTGGCGGACGTCCCCCGTCGCGACCGCGGACAGGTCGCCGATGGCCGCGATCCGGTCGCCCGCGATGCCGACGTCGGCCGGAACACCCGGACTGCCGGTCCCATCGACGAGCGTCCCGCCGCGGATCAGGAGGTCGAACGCGGTCATCTGCCGCGCATGGTGCCAGACTGCGCCGATGACGATCGAGGGCCTCCGACGCCGGGCCGCGCTCACCGCCGCCGTCGTGCTCCTCGTGTCCGGCTGCGGCGTCGCCTCGACCAGGGGCGACGAGTTCAGCGGCCCGTTCTACGCGTACGTTTCGGTTCGGTAAGCACGGCCAAGCGAGGCCCGTTTGCTATACTCCCGCCTCCGGCGTGGGGCTATAGCTCAGTTGGTAGAGCGTCTGAATGGCATTCAGAAGGTCAGGGGTTCGAATCCCCTTAGCTCCACCAACAAACCACTGACCCTCGCCGACACCACGGACCCCTCGCCGGCGGCGGGGGGTTTCGCATATCGAGAAGCGCCGTGACCGCTCCGACCGACCGCAAGAAGAAGTCCGCCACGAACGCCGGCCCGAAGCCTGGGCAGCCCGGGCGCGCCCGGGTCGAGCGCTACGACGCGCCGGCCATCGAACCGCGCTGGCAGAAGCGCTGGGCGGAGCAGGGGCTGTCGCGGACGAACCTCGCTGACAACTCCCGCCCGAAGTTCTATCTCCTGACGATGTACCCGTACCCGTCGGGCGACATCCACATCGGCCACTGGTACATCATCACGCCGACCGACGCCATCGCCCGATTCCACCGGATGCACGGCAAGAACGTGTTCCTGCCGATCGGCTTCGACGCGTTCGGCCTGCCGGCGGAGAACGCCGCCATCTCGCGCGGAATCAACCCCCGCGAATGGACCATGGCGAACATCGACGTCATGCGCCGCCAGCTGCGGATGATGGGCGCGACGTTCGACTGGGACGCCGAGGTCGTCACCGCGGATCCGGACTACTACCGCTGGAACCAGTGGCTGTTCCTGCGCTTCCTCGAGGCGGGCCTGGCGTATCGCGCGACGTCGGCGGTCGACTGGTGCCCGAACGACGGGACGCTCGCCCGTGAGCAGGTCGAGGGCGCCGATCGCCACTGCTGGCGCTGCGGGGCGAAGGTCGAGAAGCGTGACCTCCCACAGTGGTACCTGAAGGTGACGAAGTACGCCGACGAGCTGCTCGACTTCGGTGGCCTCGACTGGCCGGAGCCGATCAAGATCATGCAAACGAACTGGATCGGTCGCTCGGAAGGCGGCGAGATCGTGTTCACGACCGCTCCGGACGACGAGCCATCGGGCGCACCCGATGGCTACCAGCCGGGGGGCGACGATCTGCGTGTGTTCACGACCCGACCGGACACGCTCTTCGGCGCGACGTTCATGGTCCTCGCCCCCGAGCACCCGCTCGTCCCGAAGCTGACCCACCCGGACCGCCGGACGGAGGTCGAGGCGTACGTCGCGGCCGCCCGGGCGGCGACGGAGATCGAGCGCCTGTCGACCGACCGGGCGAAGACCGGCGTCCGTCTCGGTGCCGACGCGATCAACCCCGTCAACGACGAGCGGATCCCGATCTTCGTGGCCGACTATGTCCTCGCGACGTACGGGACCGGCGCGATCATGGCGGTCCCCGCCCACGACGAGCGTGACTACGAGTTCGCGGTGAAGTTCGGGCTGTCGATCCGGCGCGTCGTCGCGGCCCCAGGCACGGAGGATGCGCCGCTCGAGGGCGCCTACGAGGCGCACGCGGCCGACGAGGTCCTCGTCAACAGCGGCAAGTTCAGCGGGTTGCCCGCCAACGAGGGCGGTCGGAGGATCGTCGAGCGGCTCGCCCGGGACGGGCGGGCGAAGCCGGCTGTCACATACCGGCTCCGCGACTGGCTGATCAGCCGCCAGCGCTACTGGGGCACGCCAATCCCGGTCATCCACTGCGAGCGGGACGGGATCGTGCCGGTCCCCGAGAAGGACCTGCCGGTGCTGCTACCGGACAAGGTCGATTACGCCGGCAGCGGCGTGAACCCGCTGACCCGCGACGAGTCGTTCCGCGACGTGACCTGCCCCCGCTGCGGCGGACCCGCCCGCCGCGAGACGGACACGATGGACACGTTCATCGACTCGTCCTGGTACTGGTACCGCTACCTGTCGCCCCATTTCACAGAGGGCCCGTTCGACCCCGACATGGTCGAGACCTGGACCCCTGTCGACCAGTACACCGGCGGCGCCGAGCACGCGGTGATGCACCTGCTCTACGCCCGCGAGTTCACGAAGATGATGCGCGACGTCGGCGTGATCGCCCAGAACGAGCCGTTCCAGCGGCTGTTCAACCAGGGCCAGATCCTCGGCCAGGACGGCGAGCGGATGTCGAAGTCGCGGGGCAACGTCGAGGATCCCGACGAGCTGGTCGCGCGCTACGGCGCCGACACGATCCGCCTGTTCCTGATGTTCATGGGCCCGTGGGACCAGGGCGGGCCGTGGAGCCCGGCCGGGATCGGGGGCGTCCACCGCTTCCTCAGCCGGGTCTGGACGATCGCCATCGACCCGACGGGCTCGGAGCCCGGCGACCCGGAGAGCGGGAAGCTGCCTGCCGGCGAGGACGAGGCAGCCGCCCGGACGACCTTGCGCCGCGCCGCGCACCGGACACTGAAGGTCGTCACCGGCGAATACGAGGCGTTCAAGTTCAACACGATGGTCGCCCACCTCATCGAGCTGGCGAACACGCTGATGCGCTACCGGGGCACGAGCATCGCCGGGACGCCCGAGTGGGACGGCGCGGTCCGGCTTCTCCTCCTGATGCTTGCCCCGGCTGCGCCGCACATCACCGAGGAGCTGTGGTCTCGCCGGCTCGCCGCGACCGGGGCGGAGTGGTCGTCGATCCACACCGAACGGTGGCCGGACGTCGACGAGATCGCCGCCGCGGCGGACACGCGCGAGGTGCCGGTCCAGGTGAACGGCAAGGTCCGTGACCGGGTTACGGTCCCGGCCGGGATCAGCGAGATCGAGCTGGAGCAGATCGTTCTGGCGCGGGACAAGGTCAGGGCCGCCCTCGCCGGTCGCGAACCCTCGCGAATTGTCCACGCCGGCGGCGGCCGGCTCGTGAACATCGTCGTGCGCTGAAGGCGTGGCACTGCTGAAGCCACAGACCTGGGATGCCGTCCTGGGCGAGCACGATTCGGCCATAGCCGCCGCCGCGCGATACCCGCCGCTCGCCCTGCGCGACTAGGCGCTTTGAGCCGCCTTCTGGCGAGCCCGATGGCGGCGGGCCTTCGCCACGTTGCCGCAGGTCGCCATGCTGCACCAGCGCCGGCGCCCGGTCGGTGAGGTGTCGTAGAACACCCAGCGGCAGGTGTCGTTGTCGCAGATCCGGAGGCGGTCCTCCCTGCCGGCGCTGATCTCTCGGACGATCGGCTCGGCGAGCCGGGCGAGCGCGTCGTCGATCGGGTCTCCGACGTGTCGGTGGCCGACGTGAACTCCGTCCTCCGACGGCTCGAGCTGGATGATCTCCCGCGCCCGGAGCGCGCGGTTCACCTCGGCCAGGGCGTGCGGGCCCGCCCGGCGGCGCTCGACGACCGCGTGGGACAGCTCACGGAGAGCGTCCCGTACGCGCCGGATCTTCCCCAGGGCGCGCTCCCCCGCATCCGGGTCGGCCGCCGCACGGTCGCGCTCCGGGTCGAGCAGCTCCTCGTGGACCACGTGGTGCTCGGACAGCCAGTCGAAGGCGTCGGCCGGCGTCTCGAAGCGGTCGACGAGGGCATCCGAATCGAGCTCCCGGGTGTTCAGGAAGTCGAAGGCGATCTCGAGGTCGAGTTCGTGCTGATGGGGGGTTGAACCGTTCATCGGTAACCACTCTATACCCCTTGACAGGTTACGCGCAAGGGGGTATCGTTCGTAACCGATGACACTACTGGTAAAGGTTACGCAATCAGCCTTCGGAGGTGCCCCATGGAAATCATCGCCGTCGCTCTCACGATCGTGGCTGGGCTGACGCTCCTGGGCTTCGCGGCGAACGCCTGGGGCGCCGACTCCCGCGACAGGCTCCCCGACGACCATCGGCGCTGACTCGGGCCCGCCAATCGACACACGCCTGACCAGGGAGGTCCAGACATGCAGTTCAGCCAATTCCACTACCTCGCCCTCGATATCGCGCGGGAGCGCACGCTGGAGGCGGAGCGGTACCACCGCTTCGCACAGGCGCTCCGCGGCCCGGCCGGTCCCGGCGTGGCCCGGCGCTCGCTCGCTCGGGCGGCCGCCGGTGGGAGCCGCGCTCTCGCATCCGTCGCCCGCCGGCTCGACTCCGGGCCCATCGAGCCCGAAGCCCTCGGCCGGGGCACGCCCGCCTGATCGACAGGCGGGCGCACCGCCGGTTAGGGTGTCCGGCGATGACCGATATCGCCGCCGTCTCCTGGGGCCTGGACCGAATCGACCTGTTGTGGGTCGACGAGGACCGGGCTCTTTGGCATCGGGCGCTGTCCGCTGGGACGTGGAGCGAGCCCACGGCGCTCGGAGGCACGCTCGCGTCGGGACCGGCGGTGACCGCGTGGGCGGTCGACCAGCTCCAGGTCTTCGCGGTGTTCCCGGACGGCGAGCTGTGGAACCGCTACTGGGACGGCATCTCCTGGCACGACTGGGAGTCGCTCGGCGGGGAGCTCGATCCGGGTGGCCAGGCGGCCGCTTCGTCGTGGTCGGCGGACCGCATCGACGTGTTCGCACCGGGCCGCGACGGCCGGACCTGGCACCGCTGGTGGGACGGCGGGCGGTGGGTCCGGTGGGAGCGGCTGTGAGCGAGGTCGAGCTTCGGGAAGTGACAGGCGCGACGGTGCGCCAGATCTGCGCGCTCGCCGTCGCGCCGCATCAGACGGGGTTTGTCGCACCGAACGCGGTGTCGATCGCCGAGGCCCACTTCGAGCCGAACGCGTGGTTCCGTGCGATCTACATGGGTGACGAGCCGGTCGGCTTCATCATGCTCGAGGACGATGTCGCGAAGAACGAGTACTTCCTGTGGCGGCTGATGATCGCCGATGGCCAGCAGGGCAAAGGCTACGGCCGACGGGCCGTGGAGCTGCTGCTCGACGAGGTCCGGACGCGACCGGGCGCGACCGAGCTCCAGACGAGCTACGTCCCGGGCGAGGAGGGGCCGGAAGGCTTCTATCGCAAGCTCGGTTTCGAGCCGACTGGCGAATGGGACGACGGCGAGATGGTCGTTCGGCTGAAGCTCTGAGGCGGTCCTCAGCCGATGTCGCCCGGGTCGACGAGGGGGAGGGCGAAACCGAACTCCGAGCCGCCACCGGGGCGTGACCCGACCCACATCCGGCCACCCTGGGCCTCGGCGATCCGCTTCCACACGGCGAGCCAGATGCCGATCCCGTTCGCCTGGCGCTTCGCCTTCTCGCTCCGGTAGAACGGGGCGAAGATCTGGGCGAGCGGCCGTGCCGGGACTGCGAGTTCCCCGCAGGTAAGTCGCAGCTAAGAGCCTGGGCGTATCGTCCGCCCGCGACGTCCCGTGGTGCCGGTAGTGCCCCCGGCGCGACGGGACGTCCGTTCTCGGTCGCCCGCCGCGGTTCCCGCCGGGGAGCGGTCAATGGACCATTCGGCCACCCCGTGGCGGGCGCTTGAGGACGGCGCACCGCGAACAATCGAGCCGGCCGCGCCAGACGACCGGCGGGTTATCACAGTCCTCGGCCTCGCCGTCGCCGGCGCGCTCGCGGTCGCGGCATACGTCCTCGCGGCGTCCGCCGGTGGCGGCGGGGTGGCGGTCAGCGGCGTCACCGTGGACGGCGGGACCTCCGGGCCGGAACCTGGACCCGGCGGGTCGCGTGTCGTCGAGGTCATCGTCGTCGAGGTCGTCGGAGCGGTCGAGCGGCCGGGCGTTTATCGCCTGCAGGCCGGGTCCCGCGTCGGCGATGTGGTCACGGCGGCGGGCGGTTTCGGCCCTCGCGTGGACGTGGGCCGGGCGAGCCGGGAGCTCAACCTCGCGGCGCCCGTCGCCGATGGGGACCAGATCCGGGTGCCGTCGCGCGACGACCCGGCCGGTGGGTCCGCCACGCCCGGCGCACCGGCGCCCGGGGGCGGCGGGCTGGTCGATGTGAATCACGCAACGGCCGCGGAGCTCGAGGCGCTGCCCGGAATCGGGCCGGCGACCGCGGCAAAGATCATCGCCGCGCGCGAGGAACAGGCCTTCGCCGCGGTGGGTGACCTGCGGGCGCGGGAGGTGGTCGGGGCCGCGACGTTCGAGAAGATCCGCGAGCTCGTCACGGTGCGCTAGGTGTCCCGGCCGGCCGCGGTCGCGCTCGGCGCCGTGGCCGCCGCTCTGTGGCTGGCTCCGGGGCCGGTGCCGCCGGCGGAACGGCTGGCGATCGCCGCCGCGCTCGCAGCCGGTGCGACGGCTTCCTGGGCGCTGGCCGGGCACCGCTCGCGGGCCGTCCCGATCGCAGTTGCACTCGGCGTGGCCGCGGTCGCCGTGCGGATCGCGGTGGGGCCAACCCCGAACCCGACGCCGACCGCCCTCCCGGCCGGCGACGGGCCATGGACCGCGTCGGTCGCATCCGTGTCGGCACCGAGGCGCGGCGAGCAGCCGGCGATGCTCCGCCTCGACGAACCGGCGGATCTCCGGGTCGCGGCGACCCTGCCGCGATTTCCGGCGATCGAGCCCGGGTTTCGGGTCGTCGTGTCCGGTTCGATCCGACCGCCCCCGGATGACGACCCGTACGGCGACTACCTGCGAGAGATCGGCGTTGCGGGCACGCTCCGTTCGCGCACCCTCGAGGTGGAAGCCGCCGGTGCCGGCGCGCCGCTCGACCTCGAACGCTTCCGGCGCACGGCGGCGGCCGCGCTCGCGCGAGCGATCCCGGAACCGGAGGCCGGGCTCGCGGCGGGGATCCTCGTGGGACTTCGCGATCGCGTCGACCGCGATCTCGCCGCCGCGTTCACGCTCGTCGGGGCGAGCCACGTGGTCGCGATCTCCGGCTGGAACATCGCGATCGTCGCTGCCTCCGTCGGGGCGCTCGGCGGACGGCTCGCCCGGCGCCGCCGATCAGTGCTCACGGTCGGCGCGATCGTCGCCTATGTCGCGTTCGTCGGCCCCTCGCCGTCGGTCGTCCGGGCGGCGGCGATGGCCGGCGTCGTGCTCCTCGCCCGGGAGTCCGGGCGGGCGGGTCGGGCGGCCTCGGCGCTGGCCTGGGCCGCGACGGCGATCCTCCTCGTCGACCCGGCCCTCGTCCGTGACGCCGGCTTCCAGTTGTCGACGCTCGCGACCGCGGGCCTTCTGGCATGGGCGACGCCCCTCGGCGCGCGGCTGACCAGCCTGTCGGGAGGGCGGCTGCCCGCGTGGCTCGTCGAGAGCCTCTCCGTCTCGCTTGCCGCGCAGGCGGCCACATTGCCGGTCGTCCTCGCGTCGTTCGGGCGGCTGGCCATCGTCTCGCCCGTCGTCAACCTCCTGGTCGTCCCGCTCGTCCCCCCGGCGATGGCGGCCGGGGCCATCGCCCTCGCAGCCGGACTCGTCGCCCTCGCTCCGGCCGTGCCGCCGATCGTCGCGACCCTCGCGGGCCTTCCGGCCTGGGCATGCCTCGCCGGGATCGTTGCAGTCGTCCGCCTCGGCGCCGCTCTGCCCTTCGCAGGCCTCGAGCTGGCCCCGCCGGCCGACACAATCGCGGCGGTCGCGGTCGGGTTACCCCTGGTCGCGCTCGCGTTTCGGCCGGCCGCTGTCCGCGCCACGCTGTCGGCGATCGCGCACGCGCTCGGGGTGCGTACCGCGCCCCCACCACCGGGAATGCGGCCGAGAACCGCGCGCGCGACCACGACCAGTCGCCTGCCGCGGGTCGCGGCGCTCGCCCTCGTCGCGTCGGTCGTCGCGACGACTCTTGCGTTCGCCCACAGACCGGACGGCCGGACAACGATCGTCGTGCTCGACGTAGGCCAGGGCGACGCGATCCTCGTCGAGGGCTCGCGTGGTGGCCGGCTCCTCGTCGACGGTGGGCCCGATCCGGATCGGCTCCTTGTCGCGCTCGATGAGCGACTCCCGCCGTGGGACCGCCGCCTCGACGCGATCGTCCTCACCCATCCCCACGAAGACCACGTCGCGGGGCTCGCGCTGCTCCTCGAGCGGTATCGCGTCGGGCGGGTCTTCGAGCCGGGGATGCGCGGGCCGGGGCCCGGCTACGCGGCGTGGGCCGCACGCCTGGCGGACGGCGGGGTCCCGTCGGGACGTCTCTCGGCCGGCGACCGGTTGACGGTCGATGACGCGGAGCTCGAGATCCTGTGGCCGGACCCGGGCGGCGTGCCCGTCGAGCCGCCAGACACTGGCACCGGGATCAACAACGTGTCCATCGTCCTGCTCGGCGAGGCCGGCGGCCGGCGATTCCTCCTCACCGGCGATGTCGAGGAGGAGATCGACCCGCTCCTGCTTGCACGCGGGCTGCCCCGCCTCGACGTCCTGAAGGTCGCGCACCACGGCAGCCGAACCTCGTCGACCGAAGCCTTCCTCGACGCCGTCCGGCCGTCCGTCGCGGTCGTCTCGGCGGGGACCGGCAATCCGTACGGTCACCCCACGCCCGCAACGATCGAGCGCCTCCGGGATCGTGGAACGCGGGTGCTCCGGACCGACCTCGACGGGACCGTGGAGATCGCCCTTGCCGCGGAGGGGGTCACGGTCCACGCATCTGGTCCGCGCCGGACGGCGTCGCTCGCGACCGCGACGATCCGCGCGGCGCCCGGCCTGTTCTCGTGCGGTATCCTGCTGCCGGCGGCGATCGGACCTCCTGTAGCATCGGGTGGATGACGGCGCCCGGCCCCACGCTCGCCTACTTCCACGGGGACGACACGTACGGCCTCGACCGAGCGGCGGACGCCGTGTTCGAGCGCCTTGCAGCCGGCGAGCCCGGGCTCGAGCGGGTCCGCGTCCGGGGAGACGCGACGAGCGCGGCGAACCTCGGGATGCAGGTCGCGACTGCCCCCCTGTTCGGTGGCGGCACGGTCGTCGTCGTCGTCGAACCCGGACCGCTCATGAAGAAGGCCGAGGACCGCGACACCCTCCTCGGGCTGCTCGGCACCGTCGCCCCGGGGAACGCCCTAGTCTTCCTCGACCCGGTCGACGGCTCGAACCGCCCGGGTGCCGGGCTGAGCGCCCTCGGGAAGGCGGTCGAGAAGGCGGGCGGCGAGGTCCGCCAGCTCAAGGCACCGAAGGCCGGCCAGCTGGCGGGCTGGATCGAGGGGCGCGCCCGCGAGCGTGGGGTCCGCTTCGGGCCGGGCGCCGCGCGGGAGCTGACGACCCGGATCGGGGGCTTCGTCCAGGAGCCCGATGTCGACCGGCGTGCCCAGGTCCAGCAAGCGATCGCCGAGCTGGACAAGCTCGCCCTCTACCGGCCCGAGGGCGAGGTCTCCGTCGCCGACGTCCAGGCGCTGGTCGCCGAGGCGGTGCCCGGCTCGGCCTGGGCGTTCCTCGACGCCGTCGGGCTGCGCCGCGTGCCGCGGGCGCTCGAGCTGCTCGACCGGCTGCTCGACGTGACCCCGGAGCTCGTGATCCTCGCCCAGCTCCACCGGCGCATCCGGGAGCTGATGGAAGTCGCCGACCGCCTCGCGGCGCGGGAGACGCCCGGCTCGCTCGTCCAGTCGATGAAGCTCAAGCCGTTCCGTGCCGAGCGGCTCGTCGAGCAGGCCCGGACCTGGACGCTGCCGGATCTGGACGGAGCGCTCGAGGGGCTCGTGGAGCTGGATGCGACGCTCCGTGGCTCACCCGGCAACCCGAGCCACGAGGCGCAGCGACGCCTGGCGTTCAGCCTCTGGGTGGGCGAGCGGGTGGCGCCGGCGCGCTGAATGCCGGCAGGGGCGGCGTCAGTGGCCGCTCGACCAGGCCTGCTCCTGGACGACGAGGTCGGACTCGATCGCGAACACGCACCGCGCATCGCCCAGATCGAGCAGCTCGATCAGGTCGGGGTCGATGTAGAGCTGGTGGCAGTCCTCACACAGCCCGCCGGGAATGCCGAAGCAGAGCCGCTCCGTCCGGTCCGACAGCCGAAAGGTCGTGTCGAACCGGGTCGTGATGAGCCGGCGCGTGCAGGCGGGACAGCGGTCGCGAAGGCGAGACATCGACCGGGGCTTCCTCGCGGAACCGGGTGGCCAAACGGCCATCCACTGGTTCGGGATGCTAGGAAGGGCCCCCCGGCCCAGACATGACCCGACGGTACGGGGAGGACCGTACGGATTCCGGCCTGTTTCCGGCCTACTGCACCCGCAGGACGGTCTTTGCCTTCGCCCAGTGCTTCTCGAGCTGGTAGAAGTCCCGCTCCGGAGGAGTGAAAGCGTGGACCACGACCGACCCGTAGTCGAGGAGCACCCAGTGGGACGCCGCAAGGCCCTCCCGCCCGATCGGCTTCAGCCCCTCCTCCCGGAGCGCCTCGACGATCCCGTCGGCGATCGCGTCGAGCTGCCGCTCCGAGCCACCCGAGCAGATGACGAAGTGGTCGGCCACTGTGGTCAGTCCGGTCAGGTCGAGCAGGGCGATGTCGGCCGCCTTCTTGTCCTCGGCCAGCTCCACGATCCGGCGGGCCAGGTCGAGCGGCGAGCGCTCGGTCGCGGGGGCGCGCTTCAGGCGCTTCGGCAGGCCGTCGGCGCGGGGCGAGGACAGGGCGGCGGGCGCGGGGTCGGTCACAGTCAGTTCTTCCTCCAGGTTTCGTTGCGATACAAGGCATGGTCCTCGATGTAGCGGATCACTGCGTCGGGCACGAGGTAGCGGATCGAGCGGCCCGCCGCGACCCGCTCGCGGATCTCGGTCGCCGACAGCTTGAGGCGGGGCGATTCGAGGAACGAGACGCGCTCCTCGAAGCCCGGAAAGTGCTCCTCGACCCAGGCGCGACCGGGCGTAGGGAAGCCGTCGCGGGGCACGATCGCGAGCCGGCACTGACGGAGGAGGCGCTCCGGCTCGCTCCAGCCAGGCAGCCCGCGGAACGACTCCGCGGACAGGATGACCGTCACGTCCGGCTCCCGGCCGGCCTTCCGCGCCCGGGCGACGAGGAGCTCAACGGTGTCAACCGTGTAGGACGGCCCGGTCCGGTCGACCTCGAGCCGGCTGAGCTCGAACGCCGGGTTGTCGCTGATCGCCAGCTCGACCATCGCCAGGCGATGGGCCGCCGTCGTAATCGCCCGGTCCGGCTTGTGGGGCGGCACGCCGGCCGGCATGAACAGGATGCGCTCGAGCCCGAGCGACTGTCGGGCCTCCTCGGCGGCCGCGAGATGGCCGACGTGGATCGGGTCGAATGTGCCGCCCATGACTCCCACCGATCCAGCTCTCACTGGTGCCGGCGGCCTGCCCCCACCACCACGGCCCTCGACGCCGGGCGGGGCGCCCGGCCGTTCCCCCGGACCCGTCACCGGCCCTCCCACGGCTGCGGCTCCCACTCGAGCTCCGTCGCTCCGATCCGGACGGTGTCGCCGGGCGCGACCCCGGCCCGCCGCAGCTCCTCGTCGATCCCGAGCCGGGTGAGGTCGCGCTGGAACCGCTCGGCTGACTCCTCGTTGTCGAAGTTCGTCTGGGCGGCCAGCCGCTCGATCCGCCGCCCGCGAATGCGGAAGGCGCCGTTCTCCCGCTCGACGACGAACCGGTCGCCCATCCCCTCGATCCGGTGGACGACAACCCCGGACGGCTCGGGTGGCGCCGCGAGCTCGGCGGCATCGGGGAGAAGCGAGGAGACGGCATTCCGCAACGAATCGAGCCCCTCGCCGGTGGCCGCGGACAGCCCGACGACCGCCAGCCCCTCAGCCTCGCGGGCGGCCCGGAACGCCGGCCACGCCGCGCCCGCTGCCGGCAGGTCGAGCTTGTTGAACGCGACCACGATCGGCTTCTCGAGGAGGACCGGGTCGTGGGCACGTAGCTCGTCGCGAATGACCGAGTGGTCCCACTCGGGGTTGCCCGCGGCGCCGTCGACCACGTGGACGAGGACCCGCGTTCGCTCCACATGGCGAAGGAAGGCGTGGCCGAGGCCCGCTCCGGTGCTCGCGCCCTCGATGAGGCCTGGGACATCCGCGATCGTCGGCCGCCGGCCGTCCTCCTCGCCGAGGTCGAGGACGCCGAGGTTGGGCTCGAGCGTCGTGAAGGGGTAGTCGGCGATCTTCGGGCGGGCGGCGGTCAACGCCGCGAGGATCGTCGACTTGCCGGCGTTCGGCAGGCCAACGAGCCCAACGTCGGCGATCAGCCGGAGCTCGAGGCGAAGCGAGCGTTCCTCGCCGGGCTCGCCCTTCTGGGCGTGCTTCGGCGCCTGGTGGGTGGCCGACTTGAAGTGGGTGTTGCCGAGGCCGCCCCGGCCGCCGCGGGCAACCATCGCCGCCTGACCAGCGGCCACGAGGTCCGCCACGAGCTCCCCGGTCGCGTCGTCGTAGACGGCCGTCCCGGGCGGGATCGCGAGGACCAGGTCTTCACCGGCCTTGCCGTGCCTCCGCGCCCGCTCCCCGCGGCCGCCGGGTGTGGCCCGGAAGTGATGGGCGTACCGGAAGTCACGGAGCGTGGTCTGGCCGGCGTCGACCCGCAGGTGGACCGAGCCGCCGCGGCCGCCGTCCCCGCCGTCCGGGCCGCCGCGCGGGACGTGCGCCTCGCGCCGGAACGTCGCGGCCCCGTCCCCCCCGGCGCCGGCGCGGACCCAGATTTTCACCCGGTCGAGGAACATCGGGGGCATTCTCGCACGGGCTGCCGGCCAGACCGGCTGGACCGGCCGGCGGGCGAGCGTCGCGACGGGCTTCCGCCTACTTCAGGAAGATGAGCGGGTTGACCCGCTGCCCGCCGCCCCAGACCTCGCCGCGCCAGACCTCGAAGTGGAGATGCGGCCCACTCGCCCGGCCGGACTGCCCGACCCGGCCGACCTGCTCGCCCCGGGCGACAGACTGGCCTCGCCCGACGCTGACGGCCGACATGTGGTTGTAGGTCGTGAAGATGCCGGAGCCGTGGGCGATCCAGACCTGGTAGCCGCCGCCGTTGCTCTTCCAGCCGGCGAAAACCACGGTTCCGTCCCCGCCGGCGCGGACGCGCGATCCGTAGTCGGCGGCGATATCAAGCGCCAAGTGGCCGTAGCGGAAGTACTGGCTGATGTAGTTGTCTCCGCCCACGACCGGCCAGGCGAACGCGCCACCGCTGTACGTCACCGGCGGCCGGACCGTGCTGCTCGTCGACCTCGTCGGCCGAACGATCTGCGTGACCGGCTTCGGGAGGGCCTCCCCGACCGCGCCCGGGAGAACGAGGGTCTGGCCGACGACCAGGCTGCGGTCCTCGAGACTGTTCGTCTCGTAGATCACGTCCGCGGAGATCTTGTGGGCCTCGGCGAGCGACTCGAGGGTGTCGCCTTCCCTGGTCGTCACGACGAGCCCGTTCATCGGCGGGATCGTCAGATCCCGGCCGACCTGGAGGCGCTTCGTGCCGAGGTTGTTCGCCCAGTTGATCGTCATCGCCGACACGCCGAAGCGGTTCGCGATCGCGGTCAGCGTGTCCCCGGCCCGGACCGTGTACGTCTTGAGGAGCCCCTTGCCGTCCGCGATCGACGTGTCAACCGCGATCGGCTTGAGGAGGGTCCCGTCGGCGAGGAACGGCCCGCGGATCTCCGGTTCCTGGGTCGTTTCGGCGCGGGCCGCGGCGATCGCTTCCGGGTCGATCCGGGTGAGGTTGACCGTGCGGATGCCGCTCGAGCCGTAGGCGGGCGCATCTCCGCCCGTCGTTTCGACCGGGCGGTCGACCTGATCCGGTGCCGCCGCGAGGTCGCCTCCGCTGGCGCCGCCGATCGCGATGCGCGGCCCTTGCCCGTCGCCCGTGGTCGTGCCGACCGCACCGTGGGCGGTGCTGCCCGGCAGCCAGCTGAGGACGGAGGCGACCAGGACGATGACAGCCGCGGCCACCGGGATCGCGGCTTCCGGACCGACCCGTCCGCGGAGCCCCGAGGCGAGCGCCACCGTTCTGCTCTTCGCAACGAGGCGCGGTGAAGCGGGGGCGGTGGACCCAAGGGACGCTGCCGGCACGCGCTGTTCGCCGGTGGCGTGAACGCTGCGGCCGTGGAACCGGATCGGGGCCGATGATCGGCTGCTCTTGGTCGGGCGCAGGCGGTTCAGGACGCTCGGCACGCCGACTGATGCATTCAGCAATACGTTCTCCTGGCGAACGGACGGTCGTGAGCGGGGCGACGCGTAGCGCCGGAGATGCGCGGGGTGCGTGACCGTCCGTCGGGTCGCAGATTCGAGCTGGGGGTCTCTCTTCGCGGCCGGGGCCCGTCCTTCGCGGACCCTCAACGTGTAACGGAAAAGAACCCTAGCAGACCCTCAACCGTGTCGCAAATGCCACACCGATTGGGAACTCCCAATCGTCTCGCCGCCTAGGCGTCGAGGCTCTTCGTAAGGGTGGCGAGGAACTGGGCGTTGCTGTCGGTCTTCGCCAGGCGGTTGAGCAGGAGCTCGATCCCCTCGTTCGTGCCGACCGCGGAGAGCATCCGGCGCATCGTCCAGACCATCTTGAGCGTGCCGTCCTCGAGGAGGAGCTCCTCCCGCCGGGTCCCCGAGCGCTGGACGTCGATTGCCGGGAAGATCCGCTTCTCGGCCAGCTTCCGGTCGAGGATGAGCTCCGAGTTGCCCGTTCCCTTGAACTCCTCGTAGATGACGTCGTCCATCCGGGAGCCGGTATCGACGAGACAGGTGCCGATGATCGTCAGCGAGCCGCCCTCCTCGATGTTCCGGGCCGCTCCGAAGAACCGCTTGGGCTGGTAGAGGGCGATCGGGTCGATGCCGCCGGACAGTGTCCGGCCGGACGGCGGCAGGGCGAGGTTGTATGCCCGCGCCAGGCGGGTGATCGAGTCGAGCAGGATCACGACGTCGCGCCCCGTCTCGACCTGGCGCTTGGCGATCTCGAGGGCCATCTCGGCGACGTGGGTGTGGTTCTCCGTCGGCTCGTCGAAGGTGGAGCTGATGACCTCGCCCTTCACGCTCCGGCGCATGTCCGTGACCTCCTCCGGACGCTCGCCGATGAGGGCGACCATGAGGAGGATGTCCGGGTAGTTCGCGGTGACGCCGTTGGCGATGTGCTTGAGGAGGAACGTCTTGCCGGCCTTCGGCGGGCTGACGATGAGCGCGCGCTGGCCCTTGCCGATCGGGTTGACGAGGTTGATGAGCCGCTGGCTGAGGTTCTTCGGGTCCGTCTCGAGGTTGATCAGCTCGTCCGGGTGGACCGGGGTCAGGTCGCCGAAGACAGGCCGCCGGCGGGCTGTCTCGATGTCCACGCCGTTCACGGCGTCGACGCGCAGCATGCCCCAGTACTTCTCGGCATCCCGGGGCGCGCGGACGGCGCCGGAGATCCGGTCCCCGATCCGGAGGCCGAACCTGCGGACCTGGCTCGAGCTGACGTAGACGTCGTCCGGGCTCGGCAGGAGGCCGTGGCGGCGCATGAACCCGAAGCCCTCGTCGACGATGTCGAGGATGCCGGTCGCGTACGCGTGCCCGGCGCGCTCCGTCTGGCGCTGGAGGATCCGGTCGACCAGGTCGTCCTTGCGTTCGCCGCCCCCGTCGATCTGGAGCTCGCGCCCGACCTCGCGGAGCTCGGTGACGCTCATCTCGCGCAGGTCGCTGACGTCGAGGTCGTTCCGCTCGCGGGCGGCCTCGAGCTCCTGCTGCTCGTCGAACTCGCTGACGGGGGCGCGCGAGACGGGCATGCGGCGGCGGGGGCGTCGGTTTCGGGATCGGGGGTCTGGGCCGTTGCCGGACATCTGGTTAGGGGTTCACCTGCGGGCGGGGGCCGGACGGGCTCTCGCGCGGAATCGCTCCGCAGCGGAAGGGCCGGGTGGGGTGAGCGCAAAGGATAGTGCCCCGAACGGGTGTTCGTCAACGAGAAGATTGTCCGGGGTCTCGACTGGCGGCATTCCCGCCGCTAACCCACCCCACGGGTGGTAATCGACGACCCGTCGGCCAATCTGCCCTGTCGGGGCCCGCCTACCCGGGCCCTGGGTAACCGGGAGGAACGGCCGCCACCGACCCAGTTACAACCCACTCGGTGGGTACGTGACAGAAAACCGGTCGGCTAGGCGGGCGTCTTCTCGGCGGACGCCTTGCGCGCCTTCTCCCAGTCGGACCGGAACTGGGTGATCCCCTTGTCGGTCAGCGGGTGATGGACCATCTGCTGGAGGACCTTGAACGGCAGCGTCGCGATGTGGGCGCCGGCAAGGGCCGACTGGGTGACGTGAAGGGGGTGGCGGATCGAGGCCGACAGGATCTCGGCGTCGATCTCGTGGATCGCGAAGATCTCGGCCAGCTCGCGGATGACGATCATCCCGTCCTGGTTGATGTCGTCGAGCCGGCCGACGAACGGGCTGATCAGGCTGGCCCCGGCCTTGGCGGCGAGGAGGCCCTGGTTGGCCGTGAAGATCAGCGTGCAGTTGGTCTTGATCCCCTCTTCGGCGAAGCGCGACATCGCCTCGAGGCCCTCCTCGCTCATCGGGACCTTGACCACGATGTTTGGCGCGAGCTTGGCGAACGCCCGACCCTCGCGGAGCATCCCGTCGACGTCCTCCGCGACGACCTCGGCCGAGACCGGTCCGCTCGTGATCCGGCAGACCTCCTGGAGGATCTCCTCGTAGCTCCCACCGACCTTGGCGTACAGGGTGGGGTTCGTGGTGACCCCATCGAGGATCCCCCACCGGGCGGCGGTGCGGATCTCTTCGATGTCGGCGGTGTCGAGGAAGATCTTCATGGGGCGGCTCCTTGGGGGTCGGTCGAGGGATTCTACGCTGACCGACCTTGCAAGCCCGAAACTGGAGTCGGCCGCGGCGCGTCTGGGGGCTAACCGTCACGAGGGAGCCCGAATGCGATCGCCGACCGTCGCCATCCTCCTCGCTGCGCTCGTTGCCGGCGGCTGCTCTGCCGCCTCGGGGCCATCGCCGTCCCCGGCGCCCTCCGGCTCTGGGCTGCCGACCGGCGGCCTGTGGCTGCGGGCGACGATGACCCAGGCGATCCCCCCGATCAACCGGTTCGGCTGGTTCCCGGCCGTCGCGATCACGGCCGACGGCGTCGTCGTCACGCAGGGCGCCGTCCCCGCGATCTTCCCCGGGCCGCTCGTGTCGCCGCTGGTCGGCCGGTCGATCTCGGCCGAGGGCTTCGGCCGGATTGTCCAGGCGGCGCGCGACCTGGGGCTCCTGACCGGCCAGTCCGACTTCACCGGCGGCGCGAGGCCCGGCCAGGCGCTCGGCCGGATCGAGCTCGTGGCCGGCGACCCGGTCGTCGAGCTGGTCGGCGATCCGGGGCGCGTCATGCAGTGCATCACGACGCCATGTGACCCCGCGCCCGGATCGCCCGAGGCGTTCGGCGCCTTCTGGCAGCGGCTGGTCGACCTCCAGTCCTGGCTCGGGCCTGAGCTGGGTCCCGAGGCCTCGTACCAGCCAGGGGCCTACGCGATCCTCGTCGGATCGGCCCCCGATCCGCAGGGCCTCCCGCAGGCACCCGCGGATTGGCCGCTCGACGAGCCGCTCGCCACGCTCGGCGATCCGGTCGGCGACGGCGTCCACCGCTGCGCAACGGTCCGCGGCGACGACGCGGCCGCGCTCCGGCCGGCGCTCGAAGCGGCGACCCAGATCACGGCCTGGACGCAGGACCCGTCGACGAGCGCGACGTTCGGGCTGACGGTTCGGCCGCTCCTGCCCGGCGAGGACGTCTGCCGGGAGCTCTTCGGCATCGGCGTCGCGGGCTGACGCCGAGGGTCGTCAGGAGCGGGTCGAGCTCCGGTCGGCGACGGCGGGGGTCTTGCGAGCCGGGACGCTCTCGCGGGGCGGGACGGCTTCCGCTTCGCGCGGCACGAGAACCGGCTCCTGGCCATCGCGCACGGCGAGGGCGGACGCGACGAACCCATCGAACAGCGGGTGGGGCCGCTCGGGGCGCGACTTGAACTCGGGGTGGAACTGGCTCGCCACGAACCACGGGTGGTCGGCCAGCTCGACGATCTCGACGAGCCGCCCGTCGGGCGATTGGCCCGACAGAACGAGGCCGGCCTCCTCGAGCGTCTGGCGGTAGCGATTGTTCACCTCGAACCGGTGCCGGTGCCGCTCATAGATGACCTCCTGGCCGTAGACCGCAGCGGCCTTCGAGCCGGGGGTCAGCCGGGCCGGGTACAGCCCGAGGCGCATCGTCCCGCCCTTGTCCTCCAGCTCGCGCTGGTCCGGCATGAAGTCGATGACCGGGTTGTTCGTGAACATGTCGAACTCGGTCGAGTTCGCGTCCTTCGAGCCGATCACCTGGCGGGCGAGCTCGATCACGGCGCACTGGAGGCCCAGGCACAGGCCGAGGTACGGGATCCGGTGGTCGCGTGCGTAGTGGGCGGCGAGCACCTTGCCTTCGATGCCGCGGTGGCCGAAGCCGCCCGGGACGAGGATGCCGGCGGCGCCGTCGAGGCGCTCATGGAGGTTCTCCCTGGTGAGTGCCTCCGAGTCGACCCAGCGAACCTTCGCGTCCACCTCGTGGGCCCAGGCGGCGTGCTTGAGCGCCTCGGTGACCGAGAGGTACGCGTCCGGCAGCTCGATGTACTTGCCGACGAGGGCGATCTCGAGGGTCGGCTTCGGGCGCTTGATCCGCTCGACCATCGCCCGCCACGAATCGAGATCCGGCTCCGCCTCGGGGTCACCCAGGCCGAGCTCGCGAACGAGGAGCCGGCCGAGGCCCGCGGCCTCGAACAGCAGCGGCACCTCGTAGATCGTTTCCGCGGTCTCGGCCGGGATGACCGCGTCCGTGGCCACGTCCGTGAACAGGGCGATCTTCTCGCGGATCTCGTCGCTGACCGGGCGATCGCTCCGCAGGACGATGACATCGGGCTGGATCCCGATCCCGCGGAGCTCCTTGACGGAGTGCTGGGTGGGCTTCGTCTTGAGCTCGCCCGTCGCGGCCAGCTCCGGGAGGAGCGTGACATGGACGTACAGGACGTTCGCCCGGCCGACGTCCTTGCGCATCTGGCGGATCGCCTCGAGGAACGGCAGGCTCTCGATGTCGCCGACGGTCCCGCCGACCTCGACGATGACGACGTCCGGATCGCCCTCCCGGGCGACCCGCGAGACTCGCTCCTTGATCTCGTTCGTGATGTGGGGGATGACCTGGACGGTGCCGCCGAGGTAGTCGCCCCGGCGCTCCTTGGCGATGACCGCCTGGTAGATCCGCCCCGTCGTGACGTTGCTGAGCTGGGTCAGGTTCTCGTCGATGAACCGCTCGTAATGGCCCAGATCGAGGTCCGTCTCGGCTCCGTCGTCGGTGACGAACACCTCGCCGTGCTGGTAGGGCGACATCGTCCCCGGGTCGACGTTGATATACGGGTCGAGCTTCAGGATCGAGACGCGGAGGCCGCGGGCCTTGAGGATCCGGCCGATGCTGGCGGCGGTGATGCCTTTGCCGAGTGAGGAGGTCACGCCTCCGGTCACAAAGACATACTTCGCCATAGGTCAGACCTCCCGGGGTTTTTCCAATGCTATCGGAAAGTGCCCCGAGCGGCAACTGGACTTCCGTACGGGATATCAAACGGCCGGGGCCTCGTCGGGCCCCGGCCGTGGTGCGGCCGGCGGACGTCGTCTCGCCAGCGGACCCCTAACTAATCGTCGTCGCCGCCCTTGCGGTGGTCTTTGTCGCTTCGACCACCACTGCCCGGCTCGATCCCGGAACCGCTCCGGATGAACTTGCCGTCGATGTAGATGTTGTCGATAACAGCCAGGCCGACGCCCTCAGTGTCGTTGTTGGCAGTATCCGTGCCCTCGTCGAACACGATGTCGATGCTCTTGATCCTGGAGTTGAGAGGAACGGCCGTCGGGAAGCACTCAACCCCGCAGGTCACCAGGATCGATCGGGTCCGGGTCCACTCCGCGGGATCCTGCGGAGCATCCACTTTCGGAGCGTTGGCGCAGCCAACGAAGATGGACGCGTCGGGTCCCGTCGGTGGATCGTATGAGACGTTGAACCGGGGAGCGCCGGCGCCGCAGTGGCCGCCGTCACGATAGTCGAATCCGAGGGCGAAATCGGCGTCGACCACCATCCCCTTGACGCCCTTGATCTCCGCACCTGCCGAGGAGCAGTTGGGCGTCGGGCCGTTCTTGCTGAGCAGAAGACCGCGGTGTGCATCCCGGCGCGTGGCCGCGGCACCGTTCAGGGCCGTGTCCCCGCCGTTGTCCGGGAGACCCATTCCACCAAGCCATGCCGAGGTGACGATCCGGCTGCCTGCCGTGCCGCCGCACTGCGCCGCGCTGCCCACGAAGATCCACGGTTCGGCACTCAGCTTGCGGTTGTTGCTGCCACCGTGGGCCAGGACCGTCATTGGGACGGCGATCGCCACGACTGCGACCACCACGAGCGCCAGCGAAGTCCGGCGAGTAGGACGATGCATTCCAACCTCCAGAGGTGGGCGGAGTCAGGGTCCGCCTGCGCACGATCGAACCCACGTGACGCGAGTGCGCGCGTCCCCTGTGCCCGCAGCCCCTCCCGGAGAGCGAACGAGCCCGTCACGCGGGCGTCACGCTCCTGCCCGAGCCCTTGCCACAGCTCCTTTCCTGCTTCCGGGCACCCGAAATCCGCTCCTTGGGCGGCGGGGGCGCCTCGACCGTGGGGCACGTCACGAACGCGACGGCCCTGATTCTGGTGACTTCTGTCACCGCCTGCTGGCCCATCGCGCAACCCGCTGTGGATACGTCAGCCTGGGACGACGCCCTCGCTGGCACTCGTCGCGTCGGGACGGCCAGCCGGCGCGGGCGGGTCCCAGCGGCCCTCACCCCAGACCTCCGGCCCGCAGATGAACGGTGCCTGCCGCGGCGGACGAAGTGATGACGGATCGGCGCGCCAGCCCTCGATGGTCGCCGCCAGCCAGGTGTCGATCTCCGTGAACTCCGTCCAGCGCCGGAACGGCCAGCTGTTCTCGATGCACAGCTTCGTCAGCGCCCCCTTCGCGAACACGACGTCGCTATACCCCGCGGCGTAGCGGTCGCTCTCGCCGTCGCCGACGAAGACGACAGCCCGACCGGCGGCCTGATGGGCGAGGACGCGGTTGCGTTTGCACGTCCCGCAGACGAAGCAAGCCGGGTGGCCATTCGGGAACTCGATCCGGGCACGCCCCTGCGCATCGAACGTCGTCGACGCGCTGACCACCGGGACGTCCGGGACGCCGAGCGCGGCGAGCGCGGCCGGGATGAAGAACCCGAACCCGTCGCTCACGACCTCGATCGGGATGCCGGCCGCCTCTGCCCGACCGGCGAGCAAGGGGAAGCCCGGGTCGTGCGGCTGCGCGGCGGCGAACCGTCGGAGCTGGTCCGGATCGGTCGTGATGAGCCCGACCTCCCACTCCATCAGCCGCCGCGACCCGACGAGGCCCGCGTCGTACTCGACCGCCCGTGCCTCCCATTCCGCGGTGACGAAATCGGCCATGAGCGCATCCGAGACATCGGTCTGGGCGATCGTCCCGTCGTAGTCGACGAGGATCGCGAGTGGCGGCGTCGTCGGATCGAGGGGCGGTGGTGGGGCGGCCCTACCGGACACGGAGACGCCCGCCAGGGTGGCGGGCGCCGAAGTCGGGTCGGAGGGCCGGACGCCTTTGGCCATTGTGGGTGGCGACCGCGAGATGAACCGGCGTGGTGGCCGGCGTGCAGATACCGACCTCGGGGGTCCGCCACGCTCATTCATCGCACGGCGACTACCGGCAATGGCACGAGCGGTCTGCAGGAAGGCCGCCGGTTCGGGATCTCGATTCAGGCGGTTTCCTGGTCGAGCTCGAGGGTTTCCTCGTCCGACTCCTCGGTCAGCTTCAGCCAGACGAACAGGCCGGCGAGGACGACGAGCGGAATGATGATCAACGCGCCCAGTGTGATCCCGAGAGCGACGGCGACCGTCTTGAGTGCCTTCATGGGAGACCTCCTGTGATCAGGACCCGGCCTTGGCGGCCGCGCCCGTGGTTGACGAGCGGCGGTGCCGGAGACCCGGCCCGTGGGTGACCAGTGCGTCGATGTCGTCGCGAGTGAATTCCGCCAGCACGTGGCGCGTCCCCTGGTGGCCCGTCATCAGGAGCCGGAGCACGAACGCCCCGTCCTGCTCGAAGAAGAACACGTCCCGCGGCTTCTGCTCGTCCATGTACCGGCCGAGCACCCGGAACGCCGATTCATAGTAGCCCGCCTCGCCCGTATCGACCGGCGCCTCGCCCCGGCCGCGGCGGGCCAGCGCCTCCTCCATGAACCGCCCGATGTCGTCGTCGAGGAAGGTCAGCGTCTCCTTGGCGACCGTGCCGACCGTTTCGGACCAGGGCCCCTCGTCGACGCCTGCGACGACGAGCCCCTGGACGATGAACCCGTCCGGCGCCTCGGCGAGGAGCACTTCCTTCATCCCGCGCTGGTCGAGGAATGCGCCGATCGAGCGGAAGACCTCCTCGAAGTCCTGGCGCGGGCTGCCCTCGTAGATCCGCATCGGCGCTGGGTCCTCTGGTCGTTCGGCTGGTTCGGCGGTGCGCTGGGGTCAGGAGCCGGTGGTCATGTCCAGCAGGCCGCGGTCCTTCGCCCGGTGGACGCTGCGCTGGAAAACTAACGCCGCAGCGAGTGTAGCGAGCGCCCCTGTGACCAGCAAGGCGAAAACCGTCTCGAGGGAGCCCGGGGCGGCCCGCCCGGTCACCTCGGCGAACAGGGAACCCGGGCCGCCGACGGCACTGATGCCGCCGGGGAACAGCGCCTTCCGGGTGCCCTCGATCCACCACGTCAGCGGCGCCACCAGCCCGGCGACCTGGACCGGACCCGGCAGGACCGACAGCGGGAAGACGGCTCCGGTAATGAGGAAAAGCGCGCCGGCGGCCGCCTCCGGGTAAGACCACGACTCCTGGCGCGTCTGGATGCACACCGCGGCCATCACGACCCCGATCGCGAGGATCGTGACGAGCCCGAGAACGGTGATGACCGCCAGGAGTGGCAAGTTGATCGCGCCGGGATCGAACGGGACGCCGAGGGCGAGGACCCCGACCGCGAGTGTGATCAACGCGCCCATCGCACCGACGGCGATCCGCGCCACGCCGCGGCCGAGGAGCGTGACGAGGAAGTCGCTGGGGCTGACGTAGATGTATTTCAGCATCCGATACCGCTCGCGGTCGTCGAGGATCGACCAGGCCAGGCCGGCGATCCCACTGATGACGAACGACCAGAGCGCGGTACCGACGACGACGAACGCGCGGAACTCCCGGGTGGACGCGCCGCCGATGACCTCGATCATCACGACGAAGATCAGGGTGGATGCGAGCGGTTTGGCGACCGAATAGATGAAGAAGAGGAGCGGATCGGTCCAGTTCGCCTCCATCTGCCAGCCGAGCCGAGTTGCGGTCGCGAACGCGCGCCACGTGTCCTGCCGGCCGCCGCCGCGGGTGCGGACCGGGTCGAACCCGGCCGCGGTTCCCCGGAGACCCGGCGCGATCATCGATTCGCTCATTGCCAGCGGATCGACAGGCGGCCCGCTTCGCGGGCGCGGCGCTCGAGCGTCGTGAGCGCCCAGCGGGCGGCGGCGAAGAAGACGACCGTCATCCCCACGAGAATCAGTGCCTCGACCTCCGGCGGCGGCGTGCCGCCCGGGTACGGCGTGCCGGCGAAGGCGAGCTGGCGCATCGCGTCGAGACCCACGGCCAGTGGCAGGAGCGAGATCGAGAGCGCCCCGAGAATCCCCAGCCGCCCGACCGGGAAGTTCAGCCCGGACACGAAGTAGATCGGCTCCTGGAGGAACTGGGTCAGGTGCCAGGCCTCGCGGCCCCACATGAGGAACAGGCTCGCGAGGACCATCCCGAGACCGTACAGGGCGGCCATCGTCAGGCCGAACACCACAAGCAGCAGGAGCCACTGGTCGACGGCGAACGACACCCCGTAGACGGTCGTCGCGACGACGAGCACGACGAAGGCGCGCGAGGAGCTCAGGACGAAGCCGCCGACCGCCATCCCGAGCAGGACGGACATGAAGTCCATCGGCGCGGCGAAATAGAGCTCGAGGTTGCCCTGGCTCTTCTCCCACCACAGCTGCTGGGCCATCATCCAGATGACATTGAGCCAGAACGCCGTCATCGCTCCCCCGATCACGACAAAGCCGATGTACTCGGGCGGTGCCTGGAGGGCGCGGTAGACGAAAACGAAGGCTGACGTGGCGAGGAACGGGAGGAGAATCTCGAAGAACACCCACGACTTCTCGCGGATCAACCCGCGAACTCGCGGGTAGGCCCGCCCGGCCACCGTCCGGAGGTTCGTCAGGACCACCTGGCGGCGGGTCCAGACAGCCGCCTCGCGCGGACTCGCGGCGAGGTCGTGGGCGAAGGGCGAGCTCCTGGTGGTCATGCGGTTTGCGCCTCGGCCGGCTGGTCCGCCTCGTCGAAGCCGCGGCCGACCAGCTCGACGAACACGTCCTCGAGCGTCGGCTCGGACTTGCGGAGGGCCTGGATCTGGGCGCTCAGCCCGCCCAGCGCCCCGACCACGCCGCCGAGGGCGGCGTCGTCCTCGAGGACGAGGTTGACGACGACGGTCTGGCGGTCGGCGCCGTCGCCGTTGGCTGCGTCGGTGGCCGCCTGGGAGGCGCTGACGACGCCGGGCAGCCTGGCGAGCGCTGCGGCGCCGCCGTCGAGCCGGTCGAGCTCGAGCCGGAAGATCGACTCCCGCTGGACGCGCTTCTTCAGTTCGTCCGGCGTCCCGATTGCGAGGATCCGGCCGTGGTCGACGATGGCGATTCGCTCGCACAGCTCGTCCGCCTCGGCCATGTAGTGCGTCGTGAGCAACACGGTTCGCTCCGGCACCGCGGACTTCCACTGGAGGATCAGCTCGCGGACGGATCGCGCCGCCGAAACGTCGAGGCCGAGCGTCGGCTCGTCGAGGAAGAAGATCCACGGATCGTTGAGCAGCCCGCGCGCCATGTTCATCTTCTGGCGCTGGCCGGTCGACAGCGTCGAGACCCGCTGCTGGCGTTGTTCGTCGAGCCCGACCGCCTCGATGAGCTCGTCGACCCGCCGCCATCCGTCGCGTGTCGGCAGCCCGTAGAACTGGCTGAACATCCAGAGCTGCTCGCGGACCGTCAGGATCCCGTAGCCGGATTGCTCGCCGCCCGCGACCATGTTCATGATCCGCCGGATCTGCTTCGTCTCGCGCACGACGTCGAAGCCGAAGACGCGGGCCGTCCCGCTCGACGGAAGCAGGAGCGTCGTGAGGATCTTGATGAGGGTCGTCTTGCCCGCGCCGTTGGGCCCGAGCAGGCCGAAGAACTCGCCCGGCGCGACCTGCAGGTCGACGCCGTCGAGGGCCGTGATGTCCTTCGGCTTGGCCTGGTAGACGCGGCGCACGGCGCGCACGTCGATGGCCGGTTCCGGGCTCGTGGCGGGCATGAAGCTCCCGGGGTCGGAGGTCGGGGTGGGGCGGCAGTATACGCCCGGTCAGGCGGCGAGTCGGACCGCCAGCTCCCCGGCGACGCGGGCGTTGTTGACGATCAGCGCGGTGTTCGCCGCGACCGATGCGCCGCCGGTCAGCTCGGCGATCCGGGCCAGCAGCCACGGCGTCAAGGCGGCGCCGGACACGCCGCGTGACGAGGCCTCTCGAATCGCCGTGTCAACGGCCTCGGCCGCGACCTCGGAAGATAGTGCGTGGGTCGCCGGAACCGGGACGGTCAGGAGGATCGCGGTCCCGAGGCCGAGGTCGAGGTGAACGCGCGCGACGGCCGCCGCCGCATCGACGTCCGGAACGCTGAGCGGCGCCTGGACACCACTCGAACGGGACCAGAACCCGGGCACGTCGCCCTGGCCGATCGCGACGACCGGCACGCCCCGCGTCTCGAGGTGCTCGATGGTCGCGGCGACGTCGAGGATCGCCTTGGGGCCGGCGCAGACCACTGCCATCGGTGTGCGGGCAAGCTCTTCGAGGTCGGACGAGATGTCGAACGTGGCTTCGGCCGTGCCCGCGCCCGCCAGCGCACCGCGATGCACGCCGCCGATGCCGCCGGTGGCGAACACCCGGATCCCCGCCGCATGGGCGGCGATCATCGTCGCGGAAACGGTGGTGGCGGCCCAGCCGTCGGCCGCGAGAGCCGCGGCGAGACTGGGCCTGGCGGCCTTGCGGACCGAGCCGGGCGCCGCGGTTGCAAGCGTGTCGAGATCGGCGTCGGTGAGGCCGACGAGCAGCCGCCCGTCGTGGATCGCGATCGTCGCGGGCGTGGCGCCGGCTTCGCGAACAGCGGCCTCCGAACGCCGCGCGACCTCGACGTTGGCGGGATACGGCAGGCCGTGGCTGATCAGCGTCGATTCGAGGGCGACGACCGCTCGGCCGCTTTCCACGGAGTCGCGAACCTCATCGACGAGCGTCAGGGGCAGCACCAGCGCAGCGTACGCCGCGAGACTGGGCAACGGAGGCGCGGCGGTGACCGCTAGCCTCTGCGCGATGGCTCGCCGCCCCATGGTTCCGGAGGACATTCGCCGGCAGGTCGTCGTGGAAGAGCACGACCTCTCCCCCGACGGCGCCTTCGCGGTTGTCGTTCGCCGATTCGTCCAGCGCAACGGGTACGCATCTGAGCTGTGGGTCGTCCCGCTCGGCAGCGGGCGCCCGCGCCGGCTGACGAGCGGACGAGTTCGAGACGGCTCCCCGCGGATCTCGCCCGACGGAAGTCGGGTCGCGTTGATCCGCCGCGAGCTCGATGGTCGCGAGCGTCCGGGCAGGCTGATGGTCGCCGAGCTTCGCGGATCCGGGCGGGCGCGGGCGGTCGCCACCGGGGGCCTGGCGGCGAGCAGCGTCGCGTGGTCGCCGACCGGGGATCGGCTGGCGATCACCGCGGAGGCCGGACCGCCTCGATTCCTCGTCGGACCGAAGCCGCGTGGCGGAGCGACCCCGCTTGCGAGACGAATCCGGCGGATCGACTGGCGCTACGACGAGGTGGGGCACGTCGACCGGCGGGAGCACCTCTTCGTCATCGACGCGGGGAAACGGCGAATCCGCGGCCGGCCGCGCCCGCCCGTCCAGCTGACCGAGGGTGACTTCACGGTCGAAGGCGCGGCCTGGCACCCGAGCGGCAAATCGATCGTGTTCGCTGCCGACCGAGGACGCGAGGCGGATCTCCATCCGCGGACGACGATCTGGTCGGTCCCGGCGAAGGGTGGCCGCGAACCCGTCGAGGTACTGGCGCTCGACGGCTGGGCGGCGCGGCCGGCCTACTCGCCCGATGGTCGATGGCTGTGCGCCGCGGGAGTCGCGGAGGCGGACCCGGTCGACGACGTCAGTCCGGGGCTGTTCGTTGGCCCGGCCGACGGGTCCGCCCCAGCCGTCGCGCTGGCGCCGGATCTCGACCGGCCCGTGGGCGCATGGTCGGACACCGACCTCACCGGCTGGATGACGACTCCGCGCTCAGGCCCCACGTGGGTGAGCGACGATCGAATCGTCGCCCTCGTCTCCGATTCGGGACGGGACTTGCCGTGGTCGTTCCGTGTCAATCCGGCGACCGGACGACCGCGGGAATCGCCGGCTCCCCTCCTCCGCGCCGACGCGGCGTGCCGCTCGCTGGCCGTGGCCGCGCCCGCCGGCCGGGACCCGGTCGTCTCGGTGGTCGGCACCGACGGTTCGCGCGCGATGGAGCTGATGACGGTCGACGCGTCCCGCTTCCGGACGTGGACAACCATGGGGTCCGCCTGGCAGCGGCGGCTCGTCGTGCCCGAGATGCGCGTGGTCCACGCCCCGGGCCCCGGCGGTCCGATCGAGACCTGGATCGCCTCGCCGCCCGACGCGGGGGATGCGCCGCTGCCCACGGTGGTCGACGTCCACGGCGGCCCGCTGGGTGCGTGGGCGCCGGCCCCGGCGGTCGAGGTTCATCTACTTGTCGCGCGGGGCTATCGGGTCGTGATGCCGAACATCCGCGGCTCGGCCGGCTACGGGGCGGACTGGATCCGGCCCCAGCTCGGCGACTCGGGCGGCGTCGACGCGGCCGATGTCCACACGGCGATCGACCATGTCGTCGAGCTCGGCCTGACGGATCCGAAGCGACTCGGCGTGCTCGGGGTGTCGTACGG
Source organism: uncultured Anaerolineaceae bacterium (assembly GCA_964626755.1). GTDB lineage: Bacteria > Chloroflexota > Limnocylindria > Limnocylindrales > CSP1-4 > JACDAV01. The sequence continues at coordinate 50,167 of CAZVGO010000042.1, forward strand.
CGGCTTCATGGTCCACTGGCTGATCGGGACGAGCGATCGCTTTCGGGCGGCCGTGTCGGAGAACGGCGTGGCGAACCAAGTGAGCGCATGGGCGAACTGCGACAGCGGCGTGGAATTCGACCGCTCGTCGCTGATGGGCGACCCGCTGACCGAGGAGGGGATGCTCAAGCTGTGGCGGCAGTCGCCGCTGCGCCTCGTCGCATCGATCCGAACCCCCCTGCTGATGCTCCAGGGCGAGGCCGATCGGCGATGCCCACCGGCGGACAACGAGCAGTTATTCGTCGCGCTGCGGACGCTGGGCCGCGAGGTCGAATACGTCCTCTTCCCCGACGAGTTCCACACGTTCTCGGTGACCGGCCGGCCGGACCGCCGGATCGACCGGATGACGCGAATGCTCGACTGGTTCGACCGCCACCTGCTCGGTCGCGCCTGAACTCTCGCCGCGCGGAATCAGCCGAGCGGCAGCTCGGGCGGTGGCGTGTTGAGCTGCCTCGCCGCCGTGCGGTGTCCGGCCAGGGCCGCCGACTGGAGCGCCGCGGCGAGCGAGCGACCCGCCGCCCGTGACGTGAGCCAGTCGACGATGAAGCCCGCGTCGAACGCGTCGCCCGCGCCCGTCGTGTCGGCGGCACGAAGCCGGGTCGTCGCGACCTCGAACCGCAGCCGGCTTCCTTGCTCGAGCGCCATGACCGTCGCACCTCGGGCTCCGCGTTTCACGACCGCGATGGGAGCAAGGTCGAGGAGTCCCTCGGCGTGGTCACGTCCGACGAGCGCATCCGCCTCCGCCGCGGTCGCGAACAGAAGGTCGGGCCCCGCATCCCGAACGAGGGAAACGGCGGCGAGACGCCCGCGCGCGAGCAGCGGACCGATCGACGCGAGATCGATGCTGACGAGGCCGCCGGCGGTCCGCGCGAGCTGAATGGCCCGGCGCGCGGCCGCGCCGAGTGGTTCGCCGACGAGCGAGTACGCCGGCAGGTGGAGCAATGACACACGCTTGAACCAGGCCGCGTCGAGCTCCCCGGGCGTCAGGCGATCCGCCGCACCGCGGTCGGCGACGAACGAGCGCTCCCCGGTGGGCGAAACGAAAACTCCAATCCTGCCGGTGCGCTCGCCGGCGACGCGGACCACGCGGCTGACGACACGGTCCGACCGAACCGCCGCGACGAGCGCGCGTCCCGCCGGGTCGCGACCCACTGCGCCGATGAGCGTGGTCCGCGCCCCGAGGCGCCCCAGCCAGCGCGCGGTGTTTGCCGCCGATCCGCCCTGGCGCAGCGTCACCCGGCCCGGGACATCGGTCCCCGCGACGAGGGCATCGTCCGGCGCGAGCACCACGTCGAGCATGAGGTCGCCGAGCACCACGACGCGGGGTACGAATCGGCGCGATCGGCGGGCCGGAACGGGCAGGCGGGGCATCTCGCGAGGATACCCATCTGCAACGTCGTGGGCCGTTTCGGTTGGGAAGGAAGGTTGACTGGCCCGCCGTACAATGCGGTCCCCGTCGCCCGAACGGAGTTCTTCATCATGGCCATCGCCGCAAAGTCGGTCGACCGCCTCGCCATCGACACGATCCGGACGCTGTCGATCGACGGCGTGCAGAAGGCGAACTCCGGTCACCCGGGGGCGCCGATGGGCGCGGCAGCGATGGCGTACGTCCTGTGGACCCGGTTCCTTCGCCACTCGCCCCGGGACCCGGAGTGGCCGGACCGCGACCGGTTCGTGTTGTCGGCCGGGCACGCGTCGATGCTGCTCTACTCGCTGCTCCACCTGACCGGGTACGACGTCACGATCGACGACCTGAAGGCATTCCGGCAGTGGGGCTCGAAGACGCCGGGTCATCCCGAGTGGCGGCTCACGCCCGGGGTCGAGGCGACGACGGGGCCGCTGGGACAAGGATTCGCCAACGCCGTCGGGATGGCGATCGCGGAGCGGCGGCTCGCCTTCGAGTTCAACCGGCCCGACCACACGGTCGTCGACCACTGGACGTACGGGATCTGCTCCGACGGCGATCTCCAGGAGGGCGTCGCGTCCGAGGCGGCGTCACTCGCCGGCCACCTCCGGCTCGGCAAGCTCGTGTTCCTCTACGACGACAACCGGATCCAGCTCGATGGCCCGACGTCCTGGGCCTGGAGCGAGAACGTGCCCGCACGGTTCGAGGCGTACGGCTGGCACGCCCAGCGGGTCGACGACGGCAACGACATCGAGGCGATCGACCGCGCGATCGCAACGGCCCGGGCGGATGATCGTCCCAGCCTCATCGCCGTCCGCACCCACATCGGCTTCGGCAGCCCGAATCGGCAGGACACCCAGAAGGCCCACGGCCAGCCGCTCGGCGAGGACGAGGTCCGGCTGACGAAAGAGGCCTACGGCTGGGATCCGGACAAGACGTTCTACGTGCCGGACGAAGCGCGCGAAGTCTTCGGCACGGCCGTGGACCGCGGCAAGGAGCTGTTCGCCGAGTGGCAGTCCCGGATGGACCGCTATGCGAAAGAGCATCCGGACCTCGCGGCAGAGTTCCACCGGCGGCTCGACGGCAAGCTTCGGAAGGGCTGGGACAAGGGCCTCAAGACGTATCCGGCCGGCGAGCAGCTCGCGACCCGGAACGCGAGCCAGGACGCGATCCAGGGCCTCGCCGAACCGGTGCCAGAGCTGTTCGGCGGCTCCGCGGACCTGTCCGAGTCGAACCTCACGGACGTCAAGGCCAACGGCCACGATCACTTCGGGCCGGACAACCCGGGCCGCAACCTGCGGTTCGGCGTCCGCGAGCACGGAATGGGCGCAGTCGCGAACGGCATCGCGTACCACGCCGGGTTGCTGCCGTACGGCGCGACGTTCCTCACGTTCAGCGACTACATGCGCGGCGCCGTGCGGCTCGCGGCACTCGGCGGCCTCCACGTGATCTACGTCTGGACGCACGACTCCGTCGGCCTGGGCGAGGACGGTCCCACGCACCAGCCGGTCGAGCACTACGCGGCCCTTCGGGCAATCCCGAATCTCTGGTTCATCCGGCCGGGTGACCCGAACGAGGCGATGGCCGCGTGGGCGGTCGCGGTCGAACGGCACGAGGCGGACCCGTCCGGGCCGGTGGGCCTGTCGCTGACCCGCCAGAAGCTGCCGGTCCTCGAGGGGACCGCGGAAAAGGCCCGCGAGGGCGTCCGTCGGGGCGGCTACGTCCTGCGCGACGCTCCCGGCGCCAAGCCGGACGTGATCCTCATCGGGACCGGCTCGGAGCTCCAGCTCGCGGTCGCCGCGGCCGACGCGCTCGCCGCGGACAAGATCGCCACGCGGGTCGTCAGCCTGCCGTGCTGGGAGCTGTTCGAGCAGCAGGACGCCGCCTATCGCGACCGTGTCCTCCCACCGGCCGTCCGCAAGCGGGTGAGCATCGAGGTGGGCGTGTCACTCGGCTGGGAGCGCTGGGTCGGCGACGAGGGCGCGATCGTCGGCCTCGACCACTTCGGCGCGTCGGCTCCGGCGGGCACGATCTTCGAGCGGTTCGGATTCACGAAGGACCGGGTCGCGGACATCGCGCGGCGCGTCGTGCGCGAGAACCTCCACGGCCGGATCCCGACGCTCGAGCCGGGGCACCTGCCGGCGGGACGGTCCCACGGCAAGGCAGGCGGGCATTCGGCGCGGACCGCCGACCCGGGCGTCGATCGCACGTCCGGCTCGGACCCCGGCCACAGCTGATGCGGGTCGCGCTCTCAGCCGACCACGCCGGCGCGGCGCTCAAGGCGGAGCTGGTCCGCCGGCTGGGCGCCGCCGGGCTGGGACACGAGCTGGCCGATCTCGGCGGAGACGGCTCCGACCCGTCCGACGACTATCCGGACTTCGCCCGGCGTCTGGGTCGGGCCATCCGCGACGGCGAGGCGGACCGCGGCATCCTCATCTGCGGCTCCGGGGTTGGCGCGTCGATCGCCGCGTGCAAGATCCGGGGCGTCAGGGCCGCCGTGTGCCACGACACGTACTCCGCCCACCAGGGCGTCGAGCACGACGACATGAACATCCTCGTGCTTGGCGCGCGGGTCATCGGTCCGGACCTCGCATACGAAGCGTGCATCGCGTTCCTCGGGGCGACCTTCAGCGGCGAGCCGCGCCATCGACGGCGCCTCGACAAGGTCCTCGCCATCGAGGCCGAAGAATGCGGCTGACCAGCTACTCGGAGTGGCCGTCCCGCCACGAAGCTGCGGTCGCCGGGCCGGAGGGTCCTCGAAGCCATCCATTCCTTGCTTACTCATCCTGTGCCCGCTAGTGACAGTGGCAGGCGCCAACGATCCAGGGTGGCACAATCGCCAGTAGAGGGGCGACTGCTTGAATCGCGCGTGTGCGGACCCGATCTCTCCTCGCTCAGAGCATGAGGATCGCGGTGGCCAGATCCGTCAAGGAGGGACGCCGCGCCACCGGATGGAGCCACCAGGAACTCGGCCGCCGCGCGCGCGTGTCAAGACAAATGGTCGGCCGGGTCGAACGCGCGACCGTCACGCCTTCGTTTGAGGTCGTGGGGCGGCTCTTCGGTGCTCTCGGGATCGAGGCCGAGCTCGTCGCCAGGTTGCCATTGCTCATGGACCGGCAGCGCCAGCGCGATCCCGCCCACGCCCGCTGCGGCGCGTATGTCCAGCGGCGGCTGGAGAAGGCGGATTGGGCCGTTCGTCGCGAGGTCGAGGTGATCCATGGCCGGTCCCACGGCTGGATCGACCTCCTCGCGATTGACCGAAATTCCGGGACCCTGCTTGTGATCGAGATCAAAACCCAGCTGGACGACCTCGGCCAGATCGAGCGGTCGCTCACCTGGTACGAGCGCGAAGCGGTAGCGGCCGCGCGCCGCCTGGGCTGGCGGCCACGTCGCGTGAACGGGTGGTTGCTCGTGCTCGCCACCGCTGCTGCCGACAGCCGGGTCGCGGAGAACCGCGATGCCCTCGACGCGGCCTTTCCGGGCCGGGCGCAATCGATGATCGAGTGGCTGCGCGGATCGGATCCGGGCGCGTTCGACAGGCGAGCGCTGGCAATGATCGACCCTCGGAATCGACGCCAAGCGTGGCTGATCCGCAGCCGAGTCGACGGTCGTCGGACGCCGGCGCCTTACAGTCACTACGCAGACTTCATGGCCTCGCTTCGGCGCGCCTCGTAGCGCTGTCCGAACGCTTTCGGCCACTCTGGGTAGCACTTCAGCGACCAGTCAGGCAGTTCGAACCGGTCCGCCCGTCGCATCGACCTGTTTTCTGCGTACTCATCGTCGATCCGCTGCTGCCGGTGGCGGATCGCGCAGGGGGGTTCTCGGTCGAAGCGCGGACGATAGGCTCCGGACCAGCAGTCGAGGACCCGCGTGAGGGCGGCGCGCTACTGTTCAGCGACTACCATTCGGAGGCACCCATGCCGGACCCCGTATCTCCCGCGGTGGACCTGCCGAGCTTCTCGCTCGGCGAAGCGACCGCGGCCTACGACGCGGCCGTCGGACGCGCTCGCGACGAACGATGGGCGGAGCGCCTGTTTGATCGCGACCCGAGCCTCTGGTCGTCGGACCCACGGGTCCAGGCGGCGATCGCCGACCGGCTCGGCTGGCTCGACGCGCCGGAGCACTTCAGCAATCACATCCCTGACCTCGAGGGCTTCGGGCAGGGCATTGTCGCTGCCGGCTTCCGGACGGCCGTCGTCATGGGCATGGGCGGCAGCAGCCTCGCCCCGGAGGTGCTCGCGCGGACATTCGGCTCGGCGGAGGGCGCCGTCGAGATCGAGATCCTCGACTCGACCGACCCGGACGCCGTCAGCGCCCTGTTGGATCGTCTCGACCCCCTCTCGACCCTGTGGATCGTCGCGTCGAAGTCCGGGACGACCACCGAGCCGCTCGCCTTCCAGGCCGCGGCCTGGGCGCGGATCGACGATGCCCTCGAGGCGCAGGGCTCGAACCAGTCGCCGGGTGAGCTGATGATCGCCATAACCGATCCCGGCAAGAGCGTGGCGGCGATCCCCCGCCACGACGAGCTCCGCGAGACCTTCCTCAACCCGCCCGACATCGGCGGACGGTATTCCGCGCTGACGTACGTGGGGCTCGTCCCTGCCGCGCTCATGGGTGTAGACCTCGACCCGTTCCTCGCAAGCGCGTCCGCGATGCTCGCGCGTTCGCGCGATCCGGAGCCCACCCGCAACCCGGGCGTCAGCCTGGGACTTGCCCTCGGTGTCCTCGCTCGCGCCGGCCGGGACAAGCTGACGCTGCTGCCCGACCCGGAGATCGCGAGCTTCGGCTCATGGGCCGAGCAGCTCATCGCCGAGAGCACCGGCAAGCACGGTGTTGGGATCGTGCCCGTCGACCTCGAGCCGCTCGGAGCGGCCGGCGTGTATCGGTCGGATCGCGTGTTCGTCCGCTTGTCGATTGCGGGCTCGGCCGGCATCGCCGGCGCCGACGCTCTCGTCGACGCGGTGCAGGCGGCCGGCCATCCGGTCATCCGGGTCCACCTCGCCGACACGATCGACCTTGCCGGCGAGTTCGTCCGCTGGGAGATCGCGACCGCCATCGCCGGCGCCGTGCTGGGAATCGATCCGTTCGACCAGCCGAACGTCGAGGAGGCGAAGGAGCTGACCCGCCAGGTCCTCGCCGCCCACGCGCCCGACGACCGACTCGATCCGGAGCATCCCGGTGCCTGGGCGAGGGCGACCGATATCGAGGTCCCCGAACCAGAGGTGGTCCCGATCCTCGCGGAGGGCGACGGCATCGTCCTCATCGGCGACGCCCCGCTGCGCCTGACCAGCGGCGATGGGACGCTCGTCGGCGAGCTCGGCCGGCACCTCGCCCGGCGGAAGCCGAACGCGTACCTGGCGATCCAGGCCTTCATCGCCCCGGCCCCGGAGCGGGACGCGGCGATCGCCAGGATCCGGACGCTGCTCCGCGACCGGACGGGCCGGGCCACGACGGCCGGCTACGGGCCGCGCTTCCTCCACTCGACCGGCCAGCTTCACAAGGGCGGTCCACCCACCGGCTGGTTCGTCCAGCTCACCGAGGACCACGAAAAGGATCGCGAGATTCCCGGGCGGCCGTACACGTTCGGCCAGCTCATCGCGGCCCAGGCCGAGGGCGACTTCGCCGCCATCGAGTCGCACGACCTGCCGATCCTGCGCGTCCACCTCGGGCGCGATCCGGTCGCCGGCCTCGCTGCCCTCGAGCGGGCCCTGGCCGCGGCCCTCGTCGACGCCGCCACGGAGGCCTGAGCCATGCGGATCGGGTTTATCGGTCTCGGCCGAATGGGCGCGAACATGGTCCGCCGCCTGCTACGCACCGGCCACGAGGTCGTGGCGTACAACCGGACGGCGGAGAAGACGAAGGAGATCGCCGGCGAAGGCGCCGAGGCCGCGTTCACGATCGAGGAGCTCGTCGGCAAGCTGAAGAAGCCGCGCGCCGTCTGGATCATGGTCCCCGCCGGTGATGCCACCGAGGCGCAGATCGAGGAGCTCCTCGAGCACCTCGCGAAGGGCGACACGATCATCGACGGCGGCAACACGAACTTCCACGACGACCAGCGCCGACACCCCGAGTTGAAGAAGAAGGGCATCGACTACGTCGACGCCGGCGTGTCGGGCGGGATCTGGGGCCTCGCGAACGGCTTCTGCCTGATGGTCGGGGGCGACCCGGAGCCGGTCGGTCGCCTGGAGCCGGTTTTCAAGGACCTCGCCCCGGTTGGCGGCTACCTCCACACCGGTGGCCCCGGCTCCGGACACTACGTGAAGATGGTCCACAACGGGATCGAGTACGGAATGATGCAGGCGTACGCCGAGGGCTTCGAGATCATGCACGCGAGCGACTACCCGCTCGACCTCCAGTCGATCGCGAAGCTGTGGAACCACGGGTCGGTCGTTCGGTCGTGGCTGCTCGAGCTGCTCGAGCCCGCGCTCGCGGGCGACCAGAACCTCAGCCGGATCAAGGGCTGGGTCGCCGACTCGGGCGAGGGCCGCTGGACGATCCAGGAGGCAATCGACAAGGACGTGCCGGCCCCCATCATCACGCTGTCCCTGCTCATGCGGTTCCGCTCCCGCCAGGACGACTCGTACGGCGCGAAGGTCCTGGCCGCGTTACGCAACGAGTTCGGCGGCCACGCCGTGAAGACGGAGTAAATGGCGCGTAAGGCGCCATCCCGGCCGGCCAGGAAGGCATCGCCGAAGCCGGCGCCCGGGTCCAGGACCAAGAGGACATCGCCCGAGGCCGAGCCGGACGCGGTCCCCTATCCCTCGCCCCGGCCGCGCGACGTGCCGCGGACGATGCGCGATCTGCGGCTCTTCCGGCGAAGCCGCAAACGGAGCGCACCGCGAGTCCTGGACAACCCGCTCCGCGAGGGCCTCCGCCTCGAGCGGGTGCCGGACCCATGCATCCTCGCGCTGTTCGGGGCGACCGGCGACCTCGCTCATCGGAAGGTCATCCCGGCGCTCTATCAGCTGTGGCGGACGAACCTCCTGCCCCACGAGTTCCAGCTCCTCGGCATCGCCCGGCGACCGTTCGACGACCGCTCGTTCCGGGCGGAGGTCCTCGCATCGATCGAGGAGCACGCGCGGATCCAGCCGATCGACGACGAGGCGTGGAAGACGTTCGCGGAGCGCATCACCTACCAGCAGTGCAACTTCGACGATCCGCGTGGTTACGAGGCCCTCGCCAAGCACCTCGAGAAGATGGACGAGGATCACGGCACCCGCGGCAACCGGCTCTACTACCTCGCGACCCAGCCGTCCGCGTTCTCGCAGATCGTCGCCCAGCTCGGCCGGGTCGGCCTCGACCACGAGGTCCACGGCGGCGGCTGGCGCCGGATCGTCATCGAGAAGCCGTTCGGGCACGACCTCGAATCGGCCCACCGGTTGAACCGCGACGTCGCCCGCGTGTTTCGCGAATCGCAGGTCTACCGGATCGATCACTACCTCGGCAAGGAGACCGTCCGGAATCTCCTCGTATTCCGGTTCGCGAACGGAATCTTCGAGCCGATCTGGAACCGCCGCCACATCGACCACGTGCAGATCACCGTCGCGGAATCGCTCGGAGTCGAGGGCCGCGGCGCGTTCTACGAGGAGACGGGCGCGACGCGCGACGTCCTCCAGAACCACCTCCTCCAGCTGATGAGCCTTGTCGCGATGGAGCCACCAACGACGTTCGAGGCGGAGCCGTTACGGGACGAGAAGGTCAAGGTGATCCGGGCGATCGCCGAGAAATCGCGTGAGGAGATCGAGCGCGACGTCGTCCGCGGCCAGTACGCCAAGGGCTGGGTGGCCGCACAGCCCGTGCCGGGCTACCGCGAGGAGTCCGAGGCCGACTCGCAGTCGGAGACCGAGACCTTCGTCGCGGTCAAGCTGTACGTCGACGACTGGCGCTGGTCGGACGTCCCGTTCTACCTCCGGACGGGCAAGCGGCTGCCGAAACGGGCGACCGAGATCGCGATCCAGTTCAAGGAGGTTCCCCACAAGCTCTTCCGGGAGTCGGCCTCGGAGCCGGAGCCGAACCTCCTCGCGATCCGGATCCAGCCGGACGAGGGGATCATGCTTCGGTTCGCGGCCAAGATCCCGGGTCTCGGGATCGACGTCCGGTCGGTCACGATGGACTTCACGTACGGGTCGGCGTTCGCGGTCGACTCGCCGGACGCGTACGAGACCCTCATCCTCGACGCGCTTCTCGGCGACGCCTCGCTGTTCACCCGGGCGGACGAAGTGGAGCAGGCGTGGGCGATCGTCGATCCGATGCTCGACGCGTGGGCGGACGGCCCAACGCCGAAGTTCCCGAACTACGAAGCGGGCACCTGGGGCCCGCCCGAGGCGGATGAGTTGCTCGCCCGCGACGGACGTCGATGGCGCCGGATCTGAGGTCGCCGCCATTTCCCCACCGGGTGGGAGTTACGGGCCCGCGTGCTGTCATGTACCCACCGGGCGGGGATCTGACAACGTCGGGAAGGGCCCGCGTGCGGGAGCCGACGAGTCCGAGGGCGCGATTCTCGATCGGCGATGCCCTAAGGCCCACCCCACGGGAGTTTGACGATGGCGGGGCCTGTCTGACGATGGTTGAGGGGCAGTCTGACGATGGTTGAAGGTCCCTCGCGGTCGAACGGGCACGAGCCGGACGGCGGCCCCGAGGTCGGGGAGATCCTCGCCGTCGGGAGGCGGGCCGTGGGCAGCGGCCGGATCGTCCTCGAGCAGGACGCCCGTCCGGGCGAGCCATTCCTCCACTGGCAATCGCGCGCCCACTCGATCGAGGACATCGAGAAGGAGCTCACCCGGATCTGGGCCGAGCCGAATCTCGAGACGCTGATCGGGGGCGAGCCGGGACGCTACATCGCGGCCCGGACGAGCGTGATGAACCTCGTCGTCATCGCCAAGCGACCGGAGATCGGGGAGCGCAGCGCGGCCACGATCCAGCTCCTGACCGGCAAGCACCCGTCCCGGACCATGATCGTGTCGGCCGCGGACCCGGATGGCCCATCGTGGCTCGACGCCCAGATCCAGGCCCACTGCATCCTGCCGCGGGCCGACGCGCCGGAGATCTGCGCCGAGATGATCTACCTCTCGGCGGGCGGAGAGAGCGGCCGGCACCTCGACGCGATCGTCGCGCCGCTCCTCATCCACGACCTGCCGGTGACGATCTGGTGGCCGGGCGAGCCGCCGTTCGGGACGGATCCGGCGAACGACCTCTTCGCAATGGCCGACCGCCTCGTCGTCGACGGCTCGACCTGGGGAGACGACGGACTCGGTCGTCTGCGCCAGCTCGCCGAGCTGGTCGATCGGACCGGCCTCTCCGTCCGCGACTTCGCCCTCGTCCGCCAGTCGCGCTGGCGCGAGGCGATCGCGTCGATCTTCGACCTGCCCGACTTCACCCCGTTCCTCGGCTCGCTTCGCCGGATTGCGGTGGCCTATGCGACTCACGACGAGACCGGCGCGCCCGGGTCGACGAATCTCGTCAAGCCCGTCTACCACGTGGCGTGGCTCGCATCGCGACTGGGGCTGCGCGTCGTTCGGCCGCTCGGACCGGTCGCCGGCCACGCGCCGAGGCCCGGCCCCCGAACGGGCCGGGCTCGCCGCGGTTCGGCCGCGAAGCCGACGCTCAGCCGTGGCCTCGGGGCTGCGCTATCCGACGGCCGGTCGGAGGTCGCGGTCGTCGTGCGTCCGGTGGTCTCGCCGATGCCGGCCGGGACGACGCTCCGCGTAGAGCTGCTCGCAGAGCGGCGCGGCTCCGAGATGCGCGCGGACGCGACCGCCGTCCAGGACTCGGTCCACGTTCGAGTCTGGCTCGACGGGATCGAGTCCCTCGACCGAATCTTCAAGGCCCCGCGCCGGACGGACGTCGATCTCCTCGCCGAGGCGATCGAGGTGGGCGGCCGCGATCCCATCTCGGACGGGTCGGTCCGGCTGGCGGCGGCCCTTGCCGGCGACGCGGCCGTGCCCGGCCGGGCCATCCGGTGACGCCGCTGGCCGCGACAGGCGAGCCGGCGATCGGGGTGCTGCGCGACGCCGACGCCGTGTCCGAGGCCGCGGCCAACCAGATCGCCGACCTCCTCCGCGACGCCGTCGGCGCTCGCGGCCGGGCCGATTGGGCGACTACAGGTGGATCGGCGCCCGTCGGAATCTATCGCCGGCTCGGAGCATCGGAGTTCCGCGACCGCGTCCCATGGTCCGGCGTCCACCTGTGGTGGGGCGACGATCGCTATGTGCCGCGCGACCATCCACTCTCGAACATCCTGCCGGTCGACCAGGTCCTCCTCGCGGCAGCCGCCCACTCCGGGACGGACTGGCTCGCCGACGACCCGGACGACGCGATCCGCGGCATCCACCCGGGAGCGCCCATCCCGGTCGAGAACATCCATCCATTCCCGACGAGCGAGGCGATCGGCGAGTCGCGCAGTCCTGCCTGGGCAGCCGCCCGCTACGACGCCGAGCTGCGGGCCGCCGGCGCCGCGGGCCTCGCGACGCGCGACGGATGGCCGGTTTTCGACCTCGTCCTGCTCGGCGTCGGCCCGGACGGCCACGTGATGTCCGTGTTCCCGGGCTCGACGACGTTCGACGAGAGTGCGTGGGCGTTGCCGGTCCCAGCCCCAGGCCATGTCGAGCCGCACGTCACCCGCATGACGCTGAATCCCCGCATCCTCGACGTCGCCCGCCAGGTCCTCGTCGTCGTCCACGGCGCGGCGAAGGCCGATGTCGTCGCGACGATCTTCGGCGACGAGCGCGACCCGCGCCAGTGGCCTGCCCAGCTCGTCCGCCGTCCGGGGGTCGCCTGGCTCCTCGACGAGGCCGCCGCGGCGCGCCTTCCGCGCGGCCGCCGGTAGGGGGCCGGGTGGTTGCGAGCGCGGACGGCACGCGGATCGCCGACTTTGTCTCGGGCGACGGGCCGGCGCTCGTGCTCGTGCATGGGACGACGGCCGACCACACGACCTTCCGCGTCATCGAGCCGGCGCTCGCCACGCGACACACGATCCATGCGATCGACCGGCGAGGCCGCGGGGCGAGCGGCGATGGGCCGCGGTACGCGATCGAACGCGAGTTCGAGGACCTGGCGGCCGTTGTCGAGGCAATCTCGGCGGCGACCGGGCGAGCCGTCGACGTCGTCGGTCACTCGCTCGGTGGCCGCATCGGGCTGGGGGCCGCGCTGCGGACTCCAAACGTCCGTCGCCTCGTGGTCTACGAGGGCGCCCCGGCACCGGCCGGTATGACCTACACCGCGCGCGACCAGCTCGAGCGCCTCCGGTCGCTCGCCCAGGCAGGCCGGAACGAGGAGCTCGTCGAGACGTTCTTCCAGGAGATCGTGGGCATGACCGACGAGGAGCTCGCGGGATACAGAGCGAATCCCGTATGGCCGGCCCGGGTCGCTGCCGCTCCCACGATCGTCCGCGAGATCGAGGAAGAGGACGGCTCCGCGGCCGCCGGGCTCGAGGCGCTCGGCCGGGTGACGGTGCCCGTCCTGCAGATCCTCGGCGGCGCCGGCCTGCCGGTATTCCGCGCAGCGACCGAGGCCCTCGATGCCAGGCTTGCCGACGGCCGGATCGCGGTCATCGAGGGTGCGAAGCACGCTGCCCACCACACCCACCCGGACCGGTTCGTGGCCGAGGTCGAGAGGTTCCTCGCCCAGCCATAGGCCACGCCGGCCGCCGCCGCGTGCCACACTTGGCCCATGGACATGGGGATCGTCGGCTGGATCGTCGTCGGCTTCATCGCCGGCTCGATCTCCGGCTGGATCGTCGGAACGCGATCGGCCCGCGGCTGCCTCCCGACGATCCTCATCGGGATCGTCGGCGGCATCGTCGGCGGCTGGCTCGCCCGCGAGCTCGATTATGGCCAGGTCGAGGGGTTCTTCGCCGCGATCGTGTTCGCCTCGATCGGCGCGATCCTCGTCCGGATCATCCTCCGCGCCATCGAGAAGCGATGACCGAGGGAAAGGCCGCGGCGAAGTCGGCCGCGCCAGGCGGGGGACGGTCGTGGTCCCCCGGTCTCGAGGGTGTCATCGCCGGGGAGACGGCGCTCAGCAAGGTCGACGGAGAGCGTGGCCGGCTCCTCTATCGGGGCTACCGGATCGGCGATCTCGTCGAGCGCGGCACGTACGGCGCCGTCGCGAACCTCCTGTGGACCGGCGTGTGGGACCGAGCGCATCGCCTGCCGACCGGACCGATCCCGGATTCCGTGATGACGACGCTCCGAGCGCTGCCCGCGACCGCGAAGCCGATGGACGCTCTTCGGACCGCGGTCTCCGCGTGGGGCGCAACGAAGGCGCTCGCGTGGCCGCCGACGGTCGAGCAGGCGCGCGCGCTCACGTCGTTCTCGCCCAGCGCGCTGGCGGCGTTCGTCCGGCTGCGCCAGGGCAAGGAGCCAATCGAGCCGAACCCGTCGCTCGACCTCGTGCCGGGCTTCCTCTACCAGCTCACCGGCGAGCGGCCCGACGACAGCACGGCCCGCGCGCTCGACGCGTACTTCATCGTCGGAGCTGAGCACAGCTTCAACGCCTCGACCTTCACCGCCCGGATCATCACCTCGAGCCGCTCGGACATCGCGTCGGCGATCGTCGGGGCGATCGGGACGATGAAGGGGCCGCTCCACGGCGGCGCACCCAGCGAGGTCGTCGACCAGCTCGCGAAGGTCGGCTCGAAGGAGCACGCCGGGCAATGGATCCGCGAAGCGCTCGACCGCGGCGATCGGCTCATGGGCTTCGGCCACCGCGTCTACCGGGCATACGACCCGCGGGCCGCGGCGCTCCGCAAGGTCGCCGAGTCGATGGAGCACAAGCCGGACTGGCTCCAGCTGGCGATCGAGGTCGAGGACGTCGCCCTCCGGATCCTCGCCAAGCGACACCCGGAGCGGGCGATCAAGACGAACGTCGAGTACTACGCCGCGCCGGTGCTCCAGGGCGTCGGCCTCTCGCCGGACCTCTTTCCGGCGACGTTCTCGCTCGCCCGCCACGCCGGCTGGACAGCCCACGTCCTCGAGCAGGCCGCGACGAACCGCCTCATCCGCCCGGACGTCATCTACATCGGCCCGGACGAGCGCGACCTGCCGGCCTGAGTCAGCCGGGTTGTCCCTTGCGGAGTGCGCTGTCGGCCACGGCCGGTAGCACCCCCGCTACGAGCCAGGGGCATCGGCGGCTGGGCCGCGGCTTCAGGCGGTCTGGCTGCGTCCTCGTCCGGGAGCCGCCACTGGGAGTAGCCTACGGCCTCCGTGTAATGGCGCAGACCACCTGATGTCGTGCGAACGACACGACTTCGCAAGTCAATGCATGATGCACTTGGCCCCGCGTCGCGTCTCATCCCCGTCAACGTGCCCTGAACCTTCGAGGACATGAGCGACCTTTCGTTTCCCCGCCGCGCCTTCCCGGCCCGGCAGGCATCGTTTGAGCGAGCGTGGTCCCGGCCGAACGGCCGGGTGGTGGCCGGCGTGCTCGTCGCCCTCGGCGTGTGGCTCGCGGTCGTCGCCCTGTCCGAACCGTTCGGCCGGTGGTGGTGGGGCACGGCCCAGGACGCCCGGTCGTACTGGTCGCCGACGCTCGCCGACCCGTATGCCAACGCGCACTGGACCACGCCGTCCGCGTACGTCTACTCCCCCGCCTTCCTCCAGCTGGTC
Organism: uncultured Anaerolineaceae bacterium; assembly: GCA_964626755.1. GTDB lineage: Bacteria > Chloroflexota > Limnocylindria > Limnocylindrales > CSP1-4 > JACDAV01. The sequence goes on from CAZVGO010000042.1 coordinate 65,215, forward strand.
GCGCCGCTCACGCTCCTGCCGTGGCAGGCGTTCGTCGCGGCCTGGACGGGTATCCTCATCGGCGCCCTGCGATTCCTCACCGGGCCGCGGCTCCTCGCGATCGGGGTCGTGCTCGCGACACCGGAGCTCATCGGCGGCAACATCTCCCTCCTCCTCGCGGTGGCGATCGTCGCCGGCTTCCGGTGGCCGGCCACCTGGGCGTTCGTGCTGTTGACGAAGGTCACGCCGGGCGTTGGGCTGCTCTGGTTCGCGCTGCGCGGCGAGTGGCGGTCGCTGGGGATCGCGCTTGGTGCGACCGGCGGGATCTTCCTCGGGTCGGCGATCTTCATGCCCGCCGCATGGACGGAGTGGGTGGCCGTTCTCACCGAGGCCGCCGGGCGCGAGGGCACGTGGGCGGCGCTGCCGATTCCGTTCCTCGTTCGGCTCCCGATCGCGGTCGCCGTCGTCGCCTGGGGCGCCCAGACCAACCGCCGCTGGACGGTCCCGGTCGCCGCGATGATTGCGCTACCGGCGTTGTGGTACGGCGGCCTGAGCATGCTTCTTGCGGTGATCGCCTTGCGCGGTGACCGGCGGGACGATCAGTCGCCGGCCGGGTCGACTGCGGAAGCGTCCCCGTCTCGACGGGGCAGGGGTGTCGCGGAGCCAACGGCCGCCGGGGCCTGAGGCGGTCCGACCGCCTAGCGACCGCGGACGGCGACGACCAGCGCCGCGAGGACGAGGACGACCGCACCGGCGAGGAACGGCCCCGGCAGGCCGCCGACGGTGGCGACGAGCGACCCGGTCGCCGGGCCGACGATCCCCGCCGCATACAGCGGCAGGTAGACGAGGTTGAGCGTCGCCGACCGACGCTCGGGCGGAATCTCGGTGGCCAGCAGCCCGAAGACCATCGCGCTGACGGCCGACGAGCACGCCGCGAACGCGAGCGCGACGAGGGCGAGCGTCCCGACGCTCGGGGCGGCTGGCATGAGCCCCAGCGCGACTCCGCCGCCGAGCAGCGCCGCGACGAGCACCGGCCGGAACCCGATCCGGTCGCCGAGCGCACCGCCGAGCGGCGACACGAGGGCGCCGACGAGCGCCGCCGTGCCGGCAACGAGCGCGATCGAGCTGGTGAGGGCCTCGCCCGGTCGGACGACGCCCTCGACGAGGACGGGAAGGTACGGCCGCGCCATCTGGTTGGCGAGGAACGCGACGCCGAAGATTACGAAGATCCGGCGGACCGTCGCGTCGGACAGCACGCCGCGGACCGCGCCGAAGGCGAGATCGACGACACGGCCCTTGGGCACGATCTCCGGCCTCACCTCGCGCGACCCGAGGGCGACGAGGAGCGCCGTCGCCACTGACAGGGCGGACGACGCCGCGAACACGGCCGGCAGCGACCACCCGAAACCGTCGACGAGGATTCCCGCCAGGGCCGGGCCGACGGCGAATCCGACCGCACCCGACACGCCGAACAGCGCGATTGCCGTCCCCATCCGCGCCTTCGGCGCTACGTCCCGGATGCCGGCCAGCATCACCCCGGTGTTGCCGAGCTGGAGGCCGATGAGGAGCAGGCTCGCGGCGAGCTGCCATGGCTCGCGGCTCAGCGCCACGGCGGCGAACACGACGGCCTCGACGATCGCGCTCCGGATGATCACCGCTTTGCGGCTGTACTTGTCGGCCCAGACGCCCCACAGTGGCACCAGCGGCGCGCCGACGATGAAGATCAACGACCCGAAGAGCCCGACGAAGGTGAGACGGTCGGACTCGGCGACGCCCATTTGACTCAGGTAGGTGGGCAGCAACGCAAAGATCTGGCTGACGCCGATTCCCTCGACCATCGAGGTCAGCCAGAAGACGACCAGCAGGGCGCGCCAGTCCTGGGGAGGGCGCGAGGCAACGGTCATCGAAAGATCGCCGGCATGGGACGACCGGAGATTAGCGGAGGTGGAGCATGGCCCGATTCCTCACCCGGCTGATCGACGCCCAGGCCTTCTGGGCACGGCCCCTCGGCGACTTCAATCAGCGCTGGCTGTCGGCGCTCTTCCACCGGATGTGGACGATCAAGGACCTGCTCCACGGGCGATGGCTGGGGCATCCGCTCCACGCGGCCTCGACGGACCTCCCGATCGGCGTGTTGACGCTCGTCGTCGTATTCGACGTGCTCGGCCAACCGGGCGCGGCCGACGTCGCGTTGATCGCCGGGATCCTGCTGATGCTCCTGTCGGCACTCTCGGGCGCGGCTGACTACAGCGACACCGACGGCACGGCGAGGATTCGGGCGACCGTCCACGCGACCTTGATGGTCGTCGCGCTCGTCATCTATGCCATCTCGCTCGCGATGCGCCTCGGGTCACCGGAGGTCCGCACGCTGCCGATCGTCGTGTCGGTTGTCGGGTATCTCATCGTGACGGCGGGGGCGTTCGTGGGCGGCGACGTCGTCTTCGTCGTCGGGAACATGGTCAACCGGCATGCGTTCCGGGGCGCCGGCGCGAAATGGGTCGCGGTCGACCTCGGTGACGCGCGGGACATCGCCGAGGGTCAGCTCTTCCGGGCAAAGGCCGGGGCGAACAACCTGGTTATGGTCCGGACCGGCGACACGATCCTCGCCCTCAACGAGCAGTGTGCGCACGCGGGCGGGCCGCTCGCCCAGGGCAAGATCGTGGACGGCCAGGTTGAGTGCCCGTGGCACGGGTCGCGGTTCCGGCTCGCTGACGGGCACGCGATGCGGGGCCCGACGGTCTACGACCAGCCGCGCTACGAGGTCAGGCGGGCGGAATCGGGCGGGGGCTGGGAGGCACGCCGAGCCGAGGGCTGATGCCCGCCCTCGCGCTGCCCGATCCGTCGCTCGTCGTGCTCGTCGGACCGGCGGGCTCGGGCAAGAGCACGTTCGCGGCGCGCCTCTTCGCGCCCGACGAGGTCCTCGCGTCCGACGCGATGCGCGGGATCGTGGGACGCGGCGAATCGGACCAGGCCGCGACGCGGTCGGCGTTCGCACTCCTCCATCGCCGGCTCGCGGGCCGGTTGCGGGACGGGAAGCTGACGGTCGTCGACGCGACGAACGTCGAGTCGCATGCCCGGCGCGCGCTCATCCAGCGTGCCCGAGACGCCGGTGTGCCGGCCGTCGCAATCGTCCTCGACCTTCCGCCAGATGTCGTCCTGCGGCGAAACGAGGCGCGCCGGGGGCGCGTCGTCGATGGCGCCATCGTCCGGCATCACCTCGGCCGGTTGCGGACGGCTGTCGATCGCGGGCTGCTCGACGGCGAGGGCTTCGACGTCGTGTACCGAATCCGCGAACCGGCCCAGTTGGATGCACTGCGGATCGAGCGGCGCCGCTCCTGAAACGCCACGCCGCCTGTCGCAAATATCAGCGGACACATTGTTAGCGACCGCGATCGGAGGCGATCAGCCGCCCGGCGCTCTGAATCGCGCTCGACCGCGCACGAATCCAGCGACGCCTGGCCTCGGCGGTCCTTCGATCGCCGCTACCATCGCCGTGGCTGATATCTGAGCCGAACCGCCGCCCCCGAGCAGCAGCTGGCCGCCACAGGCTTCGGGCGTAACGCTCCCGCTTTCAGGGCACGGATCCGGCGCCGATCATGAGGATCGCGACTGCAGCGGCGACAATCCCGATCGCATGATCGCGCGTTACGCGCTCGTGCAGGACGACGGCGGCGAGGATCACCGTCGTCACCGGGTAGAGAGACGAGAGAATCGACGCGACGGCGAGCGGGCCCGTTTGCTCGGCGAACAGGAATGCGGCGACGCCGGTCATGTCGAGGACCCCGATCACCGCGACCACGGGCAAGAGGCCCGCCGGCACACTCGCGGGCCGGCGGCCGACCAGGATGACGGCTGCAACCAGCACGATCACGACGATCCGGACGATCGACACCGGCCCGAAGACGAGGCTCTCGTCGATCCGCGAGATCGTCACGTTGAAGAGCCCGATGCAGAGGCCGGCGATGATCCCCAGCTCGATCCCCGACCGGCCCGCCCCGACGCCTCCGGCCACGCGCGAGACGAGGACGACCGCGACGATCGCGAGGCCGATCCCGGCCAGCACGATCGGTGGCGGCAGGCCCTCGAGGACGATCCCCACGAGAACCGGCACTCCCGCCCCGAGAACGCCGGCGACCGGCGCGACGACCCCCATGCGGCCGACAGCCAGGCCGCCGTAGAGCGCGAGGACGGCGGCCGTGCCGATGACCCCGGACAGCGCGGACCAGGCGAAGTCGGCCGGCGCGGGCCACGGCTCTGCCCGGAGAATCGCGAGGCCCAGCGCGACGACGAGGCCGGCGACCTGGCTGACGAGGACGACCCCGAACAGCGTCGCGCGGCGGCTGGCGAGACCGCCGCCGAAGTCCGCGATCCCCCACGCCAGCGCCGAGACCAGACCGAAGGCGATGACGGACGCCGGACCGAACAGGCCGGCCTCAGCCATCCATTGTGGCGGGCTGGGGCTCCTTGAGCGTGTCGACCGCGGTTGGGCCGGGCAGCTCGACCACGGCGTCGGCGGCCGAGTCGTAGCGATCCGAGGTCGTCAGGTAGATCACCTGGAAATCCCCGGCGATCTCGCGCAGCAGCTCGAGTGCGCGGAGGGCGCGCGTATCGTCGAGCGTGACGAACGGGTCGTCGAACACGAGCGGCGGACGGCGATCCCCGGTGACCAGGCGAACGAGCCCGAGACGGGCAGCGAGATAGACGAGATCGACCGTCCCCTGGCTGAGCGACGTGACCGGGACCCAGTCCCCCTTCTCCGGCGCGAACACGCTGATGTCGAGCGTCTTGTCGTCCACCTTGACCCGCCGGTACCGCCCGCCGGTCACCCGCTCGAGGTCGTTGACCATCCGCTTCTCGAGGAATCGGGTCGCCGTCCGGATCGTCGCCGTGTCTGCCCGCTCGATCGCCTTGAGCGTTCCCTGGTACACCCGGGCCCGCCGCTGGAGCGCTGCGAGCTGGTCCTGCCAGGCCGCGAGGCGCTCGGCATGCCCGGCCACCTGCTCGGCGTCGACGGTGTTCGCCTCGACCCGCGCTCGGGTGTTCGCCTCTTCGTCGCGGGCTTTCTCGAGGGCGGTCTCCGCGTCGCGGACCTCGACCTCGAGCCGCTCACGGGCCCGGGCCTCATGGGCGATCGGGCCGAGCGACTCGAGCGCGTGGCCCTTCTGCTCGACCTCGAGCGCAGCGGCGTCGCGGATCACCGGCAGCGTATCCGGCGGCTCGCGGCCAACGAGGCCCTCGAGCTGCGCCGTGAGCCGGCCGATCTTGTTTGTGTGCTCCTCCTCGGCCAGCATCTGCGTCTCCGCCGATGCGAGGTCCGGCACCTCGAGCGATTGGAGCTGTGCGACGTAGTCGAACTCGGACTGCCTCAGGTCCTCCTCGATCTGCGACCGACCGCGGAGCCGCCGGTCGATGTCCATCTCGCGCAGCTCCTTCTGGAGCCGGTCGCTGCGGCGCATCTGGAAAGCGATCGCCGCGAGGACCAGCCCGATCAGCACGACGATGCCCCCGACGAGCACCGGGGTCTGGCCGAACGGCGCGATTCCGGCGAGGCTGGCGACGAACGCCCCTCCCGCGAGGAGGAGCCCGATCCCGACCATGACGATGGCGATCCGGGACAGCGGCCGCCAGGTGGGCTCGGGCGGGACGTCGAACTGGACCGAAACCTCGCCGGCGAGCAGCCCGCGCAGCTCGCGGATCCGGACGTCGAGCCCGCGGAGGCGCTCGACGATCTGGCGCAGGACCGGCAGAGGATTGGGCGAGGGATGGTTCTCGTGCAGCTCGGCGATCTCGTCCCGGGTCGCAACGGCGTCGCGATACCGCTCGAACCGCGCCCTCGCGTTGTCGCGTTCCGAGGTCAGTCGCTCCGCGGTCCGCGCCTTCTCGAGCATTGCCCGGAGGTCGCGCAGCCTGGTCTCCGCCTCGGTCCGCGCCTCGCGGGCGCCGGCGAGCGTGTCGCGATCCCGCTCGAGCTGGGCGAGGGCGAGGTCGCCCTGCGCGACGGCGGCCCGCTCCTGCTCGACGGCCTCCTCGGCAACCTTGAGCCGGCCCGGGTTCTTGGGGCCTTTCGTGTTCAGCTCGAGGAGCGCCTTCTCGAGCTTCTTGCGAGCCCGCGACGTGCCCCGGTCCGCCCCGCTGATCGAGGCCTGGAGTCGGTCGCGGAGCGCCCCCTCATCCCGCGCGAGATCGGCCACCTCGTGATGTCGGACCGAGGCGGTCGATCGAAAGAACGCCTCGGTTGGCAGGCCGGTCAGCTCGGCAAGGGCGTGATCCGCCTGGTTGGGGTCCGTCGTGGTCGAGCCGTCGACGTCGAGCTGAACCGAGCCCTTCGCCCCGCGGAACGCCTTCTCGAGCCGCCCGGTCCTTGTCTTGTCCTCGTCCTCCTGGACGAACTCGATCGCGATCACCGGACGGGCTTCCTCCGGCCCGCCCCACGGACGGAGCGCGTCGAGGTCGGCCGTGTTGCTCGTTGCCTTGCGGGTGAGGACCAGCTCGATCGCCCGCTGGATCGTCGTCTTGCCGGCCTCGTTCGGTCCGCGTACCACGGTCACCCCGGGAGCGAGGACGATGTCGACGTTGTTCCGGCGCATGTCGGTGATCGTGAGGCGGGTGATCCTCACAGTGCGACCTCTTGGCCCGAAAGCAGCAGCCGTCCGAGGCGGAGAATGTCGCGCAGCTCGGCTGCCTCCGCGGCCTGGGCATCCCCGTCGCCCGCCTCGAGCTCCGCGATCCGGCCCTCGACCTCACGGATGAATGCTCCGGCGATCGTGTCCGGCGGGGGCAGGATCCCCTCGGTCATCGCGGGCAGCGCCAGGTCCCGCACCCGGACCTTGAGGAACGAACCGCGGATCTGCGCCTCGATCTCGTCGACGTCGATGTCGAGCGCGTCCGCCTTGACGCCGACGATCCGGACGTCGAGCACGAGGTCCTTGTCGGCTTTCGAGACGAGCCGCTCCACGAGAGCAGGCTGGCTGGCGATTCCCGCCGCGTCCACCTCGATCCTCTCGAACCGGGTCCGGCCCACCTGGCGCTCCTCGATCGCAACGGCCTTCTGGCCGAGGGCATTGTCAAGCGACACGAGGAGGACCTTGCCGGCCTTGTCCTGGTCGATCGCCACGGGCTCTGGCGACCCGGAGTAGGCGTAGGTGACCGCTCCGGCCGTCCCGCGCTGGGTCGAGTGCCAGTGCCCGAGGGCGAGGTAGTCGAGGCCGGTGGCGGCGATCTCCTCCTTCGTCACGACGACCTCGTCCGCGTCGGTCCGGCCGGGGATCGAAACCGCGGCGTGGAGAAGGCCGATCTTCCACGTCGCGCGCTTGTCCGACCCGACGTGGAAATCGCTCAGCGGGCTCTGCGGGGCCCGCTTCGTGTCGAAGACGCGGCCGTAGATCACGGCGTCGCAGGCGACGAGATGGACGTCCGGGCGGTCCGACGTGAGAACCGTCACGAGATCGTCCCCGCCCGCGGCCGCCGCCATCGCAGCGAGATCGTGGGCGCGATACACGGACGAACGGTCGTACACGTCATGCGTCCCGGGGATGATGACCGTGCGGATCTTGCTCTCGGCGAGCCGCTTCAGCTCGGCGGCGACGCGCTCGACGGAGCGCTTGGGTTGGCTGTTCGAATCGAACAGGTCACCGGCGATCAGGACGACGTCGACCTTCTCGGCCAGCGCAAGGTCGATCGTCGCCTTGAAGGCCGCGAACTGGCGCTCGCGCTGCGCGGCCGCCACCTCGCCGAGGTCGGCATGCCTGGCTCCGAGATGAACGTCCGCGGTGTGGAGCAGTCGGAGCATCCGGTTCCGGCTCGCCTCCCTGTTCGGTCAGTGGCTGGAAGCGACGACCGGGGCGGACGGCCAGCCTGCCGGCCGTCCCTCCGGCCCGCGAGGATGGTGCGAGCGAGGAGCCCCCATTTGCCCTCGCTCGCCACCCCGAACGTTCGCGCGGCATTGTGACAGGTTGGATGTCAGCGATGCCACCCCACTGGGCTGCAAGGCATCAATCTGCGGGTCGCGCTATCTTCGCCGTCGTGACACCGGTACGCCCCGAACAGGGACTCCCCACCGGCACCTGGGTCGCGCGGCCCCGGCCTCTTCCGCCAGCCTCCGCCCCGCCCGTCGATGGTCCTGCCCGAAACGTGCCGCAACCTGGCGACCCGGCGACCCGCGGAGGAGCACTCGTGACGTTCGTTGACAGGAGCCTCGTCTGCGTCGATTGCGGCGTGGAGTTCATCCACTCGGCGGCCGACCAGGAGTTCTACTCACAGAAGGGGTTCAGCTCGGACCCGAAGCGCTGCGCGAGCTGCCGGGCCAGCCGGCGATCCGCGCGGGACACCGGCTACGACGTCCGTGACATCGGCGGGCCACGGGGCTACGAGCGCGGGGACGATCGTCCCGCGCGTGAGTACTTCGCGGTGATCTGCTCCTCGTGCGGCAACCAGGCACAGGTCCCGTTCAAGCCCCGGATGGACCGCCCGGTCTACTGCTCCGACTGCTTCCGACAGGTGAAGCCGGACTGACCGCCGCAAAGCGCGGCGACCGCCGACAGCCGACCGCGGACCCGCCGCGTGGGTCAACTGATGCCGCGAGCGACGCCGAACCCGCCGAGCGGGTCGAACATCGGAGGAAGCGACGGAATCAGGGGGCCGTGAGGGACGCGGTCGGTCATCCTTCCACAGGTGACCCGCTGAGCGGGTCGCGAGGACTCCTGGCCCGACAATACCTACGGGACCAGGCGAAAGGTCTCCCCATGGCGGAACCGCTCCCTCCGGCGACCCCGCCAGACCGTGACCCTGGCCCGCCCGTGCACCTGCCACGAGCCGTCGCGTCCCACGATCGCAGTCCCCTCGTCGATGCCGAGCACGGCCGCGCCCCGCGGCGCCTGGAGCGCCATCAGCGCGGTGAGTGGCTCGGGCAGCCCGTCGTAGTGCGGGATGACGGCGGCGCCTGAGACGAAGCCGAGGCCGAACCCCCAGCGCAGCGGCCAGGGCAGGAACCGCCGCCGGAAGTCGAACTGGCGCTCCGCGAGGACCATCGCCCCTGCTGAGCAGCCGGCGAGGACCGCGCCCCGGTTGTGGGCGTCGGCGAGCGCCCGCCCGACGGCCGTGCCGGCGAGCGTCGCGAGCAGGTAGTCCGGCCGCCCACCCGACAGGTAGACGAGATCCGCCTCCCCGATCGCCTGGACGTGAGCGGCGTCGTCCGCGTCGGCGCGGTCGCGGACGAGGACCGGCTCGACCTCCGCGCCAAGCGTGCTGAAATGCTCCACGCCCATCGCCGCCCAGCGCTGGAAGACGTCCTCCCCGTCGGGGAACGAGGCCGTCGGCAGCACGACCACCCGTGGTCGTGACCGGGCGGTCGCGGCGAGGAGACCGAGGTCGAACTCGACCATCAGGGGAAGGAACTCGCCGGCGCCGACGAGCGCCACGGGACCGGGCATGGTGGCGAGAGTCTACGCGTGAAACCGATCGGGCCGTCCCGACCATACACTCGGCGCGAGATGACGAAGACCCAGCGCTGGACGATGCTCGCGGCGATCGTCGGATCGTCCGTCGTCTTCCTCGACGGGACGATCGTCAACGTCGCTCTCCCGAAGATCGGCGAGACCTTGCCGGCGACGTACGTGAGCGTCCTCGAGGGGCAGACGTACGTTGCCAGCGGCTACCTCGCGACCCTTGCCGCCCTGCTCATCCTCGCGGGCGCCGTCGCCGACTACTACGGCCGGCGTCGCGTGTTCGCGATCGGCCTGGCGGGGTTCGGCATCACCTCGCTGCTCTGCGCGTTCGCCCCCAGCCTCGACCTGCTGGCGCTCTTCCGGGTGCTCCAGGGAGCCACTGGCGCGCTCCTGGTGCCGGGGTCCCTGTCGATCATCGCCGCGACATTCGACGGCCCCGCGAGATCCCGGGCATTCGGGATCTGGGCCGCGGCCACTTCGGCGACCACGCTGTTCGGCCCGATCGTCGGCGGCATCCTCGTGACATCCGTCTCGTGGCGTGCCGCCTTCTTCATCAACGGGCCGCTTGTCCTTGTCGGGCTGTGGGCGACGCTGCGCCACATGGAGGAGAGCCGCGACGAGGCGGCGACCGGACACTTCGACTGGCTCGGCGCGTTCGTCGCGGTCGTTGCGGTGGGCGGACTCGCCTTCGGCGCGATTCGCGGGCAGGACCGCCAGTGGCAGGATCCCGCTGCGTTCGTGGCCCTCGGAATCGGCGCGCTCGCGACAGTAGCGTTCCCGTTGCTGATGACCCGCCGGCCGAACCCGCTGGTGCCGCTTGAGCTGTTCCGCTCCCGTCCGTTCGCGGTGATCAACGTGTCGACGCTACTGATCTACGGCGCGCTCTACGTCGGCACGTACTTCCTGGCCCTGTTCGTCCAGGGGGTCCTGGGCTACACACCGCTCGCGTCCGGGATGATCGGCGTGCCGATCGGCATCCTTCTGACGGTGCTGTCGACGCGGGTCGGGGCGATCGCCGGCCGAGTGGGCGCCCGCCCGTTCCTCGTCGCCGGGCCGTTGCTGATGGCGGCGGCCTTTCTGTGGTGGGCGCGAATCCCGGTGACCAGCCCGGCGTGGGTCGCCGACATCACCAATCCCGTGACCCTCATCCCACCGGTCGGAGTCCTGATCGACGTGATGCCGGCCGTCCTCGCGTTCGGGGTCGGGATCTCGCTCGTCGTGGCGCCGTTGACGAGCACGCTGATGAGCACCGTCGCAGTCCGGTTCGCCGGGGTCGCGTCGGCGATCAACAACGCGGTGTCGCGGGTCGGTTCGCCGCTCCTGTCCGCGGTCATCTTCATCGTCGTCTCGGGAACGTTCTACTCGACGCTCGCGGCGAACGTGTCCGGCCTCGACCCCGCGTCGCCCGAGCTACGCGAGATGGTCCAGCCGATCAATCCGCCAAAGCCCGACGCCCCGCCGGACATCCAGGCCGCGGCCAGGAGCGCGTCAACCGACGCATTCCACGTCGCATCGCTCACCTGCGCCGTGCTCCTCGCAGCCGGAGCGGCGGTGAATCACGTCGGGCTGCGCGATGGACGGCAGAAGGGCTCTCCGACCCCGGATCCAGGGCCCGCCGGCTGACCTCGGACGTGACGAACCGGGCGGTCGCCCGCCCGGTTCGTAGTGGCGCTGTGCGCGGGGTCAGGAGCTCGGAGGCGTCGTCTTGGGCATCGCCTGGTAGTCCTGCCAGGCGCCCCAGGCCATGATCGCCGCGCCGACGAGCGTGCCGATCAATGAGATTCCGTACAGCGTCGCAATCAGGGCGAGCCCGGGGAGGGCACCCACGATGGCGAGCACGGCGGCGATCGCGCTGATGGCGAGGACGATCGTCTGGACCGGCATCGGCCAGGTGACCGACTGTGTCCCCGAGTACTTCACGTAGTAGATGACCAGCACGGCGAGCGCCGCGATCAGCTGGACGCTGCCGACCCCGAGGAATCCAAACGTCGAGGTCAGCCCGACCAGCCAGCTGATGATGACAATGACCGCGCCGATCGCCACCAACCTCTCGTTGGCGTTCAGCTTGTTGAAGAACGTCACCCGAAGCGCCTCCCTTCGATGCCCGCGAACATAACGTCCAGGCGGGCTGTCCTCCCTCGTTGGGCGCCACCGTCAGGCAACGCCAACCGACAGGGTACATATCCGGAGCGCCCGCGGCTAGGGGGTCGCGCGAGTTCCGTGGACCGCCACGCTACGCTTTGGCGGTGAGCGGCGAGTGGGATGCCCCAACGTACGACCGGGTGGCCAGTCCGCAGGCCGGCTGGGGGGCGGCGGTCCTCGACCGCCTGGCGCTCGATGGCGACGAGCGCGTTCTCGACGCCGGCTGCGGGTCGGGCAGGGTCACCGAGATGCTCGTTGAGCGCCTGCCGCGCGGCCGGATCGTGGCCCTCGACGCGTCCGCCGCGATGCTCGATGAGGCGCGGCGACGCCTCGTTCGCTACGCCGACCGCGTCGAATTCGTCCAGGCGGACCTCGCCCGGCCGCTCCCGGTCGCGCCGCCGGTCGACGCGGTCCTGTCGACGGCGACGTTCCACTGGGTGACCGACCACGACGCCCTGTTCCGGAATCTCGCCGCGGTGATCCGACCGGGAGGCCGTCTCGTCGCGCAGTGTGGCGGCGCCGGCAACATCGCGACCCTGAAGCGAGTGCTGGCAGGCATCGGCGACGGCTGGCCGGGTGAGTACTGCTTCGCGACGCCAGCCGAGACGACCGAGCGGCTGGCCACCTCCGGCTTCGTCGATGTCGAGGCGTGGCTGACCAACGAGCCGACCCGGTTCGAGCCCGGCGAGCCGTTCGAGACCTTCCTCGAGACGGTCTGCCTCCGCCAGCACCTCGAACGGCTGCCGGCCAGAGAGCGGCCGGCCTTTGTCAAGGCGGTGGCGGCGCGGATGCCGGCCCCTGAGCTCGACTACGTCCGGCTCAACATCGTGGCGCGGCGCGCCGGGCGCTGACTCAGCCGCGGACCCGGAATGGTTCGCCGTGGCCCGGGATGACGATCTCGGCCGTCTCCAGCACCCGCTCCCTGCCCCGCTCGAGCGCGTCCTGGTCCCACGCGAGCGGGTCGATGGCTGGCGTCCTGTCCGCGCGCCACCAGAGGTGGGTCAGCGCGTAGACGGCGTCGTCCGCCTCGACGACCAGGGTCGCGTCCTCTTCCGTATGGCCGGGCGTCAGCCACAGCTGGGCCCGCGGCGAGAGCCGATAGCCGTCGCCCTCGTGATCGAGCCACTCGTCGGCCCGGTAACGCGCCCAGAAGTCGACGACCTCGGCGTTCGGGAACAGCGCGACGTTGATCGCGTGGTCGGGGTGGTGGTGCGACAGGAACACGTGGGTCACCGCTTCCGGCGTGACCCCGAGCGCGGCCAGCGGATCGATGATGAGCCGGCGGGCGGCGACCATGCCGGGGTCGGCGACGATCAGGGCGTCGCCGTCGCGGACGAGCACGACCGTGCTGCCGACGCGGTCGGTCGCGTAGCCGGCGTGGAGGAGGTGAACGCTCGTCATCCGCGGAGCGTAGCCGCCGGTCGGCGGCCGCGCCCAGGACAAATGACGTAGTCGACTTCTCGTCGCTTGTCGGTGGGGATCGGGCGGGCCTGGAGCGATGCTCCCAATGCAAGCCTCCGAAGCCGGGGGCCGCGGAAAGGAGACACCAGGCAATGAACGCTTACGCGATGTTCGGCACCAGCGAGGCCCTTCGCCTTGCGAACGCACGACTCGACGGTTTTCGACAGGAGCAGGCCAACGACCGCATCGCTGCCGCGGCCCCGAAGCGCAGCCGATTCGGCGCGATCGCGTCCGCTGTCTCGTCCCTCCGGGCGGCCCTCTCGGCAGTCGACACGGACGACTCGCTCCCGAACCTCATCAACTACCCGTACCGAGCCTGACCTCCCTCGGCTCGGCCCAATAACGACGACGCCCGCCTTCCTCCGGCGGGCGTTGTTGTTTGACGAGCTTGTCGTCAGGCGTGAAGGTCGCCCGGCACGTCGACGTCGTGAAGGGTCGCGGCCGTCGGGTCGAGCGCGCGCCACTCGCCCTCGGCCAGCTCTCGAGTCCGGAGGCCGCGGAGGAGCGCGTGAATGCTCCGTTCCCCCTCGCCGAGCAGCCGGCGGGCCGCGGTTGTCGCGGCGCCCACCCGTACCGCGGCCGGAAGGGGCTGGCGCCGGCCGCGGAACACGAGCACGGCCGCGTCTACGTCGCCCGACGCGTCGAGCGCCCGCAGCAGCGCCGCCAGCACCGGCCCCGCCAGCCCGGGCATGTCACCCGCGGCCACGAGCGCGAACGGCTCGCGCGTCCTCTCGAGACCGGCGAGGAGAGCGACGAGCGGGCCGCCGAACGGCTCGGGGTCGCGCGTGAACCGAACCGGGATCCTCTCAGCGCCCACGGTCCGCGGCAGCGCCGGCGGATCGCCGACCGGCGGCAGCAGCACGATGACCTCGCGGGCGACGGAGCCGACGGCGGCCACCGCGTGGGCGAGCAGCGGCCGCCCGTCCAGCTGCTCGGCCAGCTTGTTCCGCCCGAACCGGGACGACCGGCCGCCGGCGAGGATGAGCCCGGAGGCTGCCGGGAGGGCGGCCCCGGTCACCCGACGCCGGCTTTCTCCGACTGGCGTGCGGGCGCGCGGGGCCCCGGCACGTGGCCATCCGCGACCCGGCGGAGCCATCCCCGCCGGTCGAGGTCCTCGAGGATCGCCATGACGTACTTCCTGCTCGTCCCGGTGGCGTCGCGGAGCGCGGCCGGGGTGAGCGGACCGTGGCCGGCCATCTCGAGGGCAACCGCGGCAAGCCGCCGGTACGTCGCCGTCGACCAGGCGAGGTCCCGGACGCGAACGATCCGGCCGGCCGCCTCGAGGGCGCGCAGGCCGTCGGGCGAGCAGCCGGCGACGCGGGCTGCGTCGGCGAGGGGCGGCGGCGCGGCCACCTCGAGCGCTGCCTCGAGCCGGTCCATCGCCGCGAGCGACGCGGACGAGTGACCCGCCGGCGCCCGCCTCGGGTCATGGACGCGGTCGCCGTCCCGGGCAAGCGCCCCGCCGTCCACGAGCCGGTCGAGGATGGCGCTGCTCGCCGCGAGCGCGCCCTCCAGCGGGATGCTCACCTTGCGGCGGAGCTCGCGGGCGAGCTCGAGCCGGAGCGCGGCCAGGCCCGTGGCGGACCGGTCGGAGGCGATCGCAAGCGCCTTCCCGGACAGGGCGGTCGCGACATCGGGCGCGAGGCGCGTCGCGCCGCCGGCCTGCCTCGCTCCGTGGAGATCGAGAAGTGCGGGCTCTCGCTCGCCGGCGCCGGCGGCGGCGAGAGCTCCAAGGCGTGTGGGCGTCAGGCGGCCGCGCGCCGTACCGCGCGGCGGCCGGCTGTCGAGGATCCGCCCACCGGCCTCGGTCCCGCCGGGCGACGGCCGGCGCAGCACGAACCGTTCGCCGTCCGAGACGGCGACGGGTCGCTCGAGCCGGAGGATCGCAGTCATCTCCGCGCCCGGCAGCGCGATCGCCTCGCGCCCTCCTCGGCCCACGACGGCATCGACCTGGTCCGTGCCGATATGGACTCGAACCCGTGCTCGATCACGCGGCACCTGCCGGCCGGCCCCGCCGGCCGCGGCCGGGGCCCGGAGTGCGACCAGCAGCCGATCGCTCACCTGGACGGCCGCATCCGCGGCAAGGACCATCCCGCGATGCAGCTCATCGGCGTCGATGCCGGCGATGTTCACGGCCGCGCGGCCCGGCCCCGCCGTTTCGACCGCGTGCCCGTGGACCTGCACCTCCCGCGCCCGCACGGCTCGACCACCCGGCCACAGGCGCAGTGACATCCCGCGCTCGATCGCGCCGCCCCGGAGCGTCCCGGTGACGACCGCCCCGCGACCACGAACCGCGAACGCCCGGTCGATCGCGAGGCGCGGACCCCCTCCTGCCGGCGAGGCGTCTGTCATCCACGACTGCAGCGCCACGAGTGCCGCCCGAAGCTCATCGAGCCCCTCGCCGCTCGTCGCGGACACCGCGAGCACCGGAATGCCGGCCAGGGACGTGCCGGCGATCAGCCCGGATACGGCGACGCGCACCTCGTCGCGTCGATGCCGGTCGACGAGATCGACCTTCGTTACGACCGCGAGCCCGCCCGCGATCCCGATCGCGTCAAGGAGCTCGAGGTGCTCGATCGTCTGCGCCCGCGGTCCGTCGTCCGCGGCGACGACGAGCATCGCGGCGTCGATCTCGCCCGCACCGACGAGCATGTTTCCGACGAGCCGATCGTGGCCCGGCACGTCAACGAAGTCGATCGCGGTGCCGTCCGGCAGCGTGGTGTGGGCGTATCCGACGTCGATCGTCATCCCGCGCTGCCGCTCCTCCGGCAGGCGGTCGGCATCGATCCCGGTGAGCGCGAGGAGGAGCGTCGTCTTGCCGTGGTCGATGTGACCCGCGGTGCCGACGACGAGGGTCACCGCGCCAGCTCGAGCGCCCGGCCGAGGGCGGCCGCGAGGCGCTCATCGTCCGCGGGATCGACCGTCCGCAGGTCGAGGAGCACGGCCTCACCCTGGACGTGGGCGACGATCGCCGGGTCGCCGGTCCGCAGGCGGGCGAGGAGCGGATCGGGCGGCCGGCCCTCCACCACCAGCCCGACCGACGGGATCGTCTCGCCCGGCAGCGAACCGCCGCCGAGCGCGGACGACAGGGCCGTGACGCGAACCCCGACGCGTGCGGTCCGCACAGGCAGGGCGGCGACGATCGCCGCGGCCCGCTTCCGGAGGTCGGTGGGCGACGCGCTCAGCATCCGCCAGACGGGGATGTCGGTCGTGGCTCGGCCGGCACGGTAGAGGCCCAGCGTCGCGGACAGCGCCGCGAGCGTTACCTTGTCCGGTCGCGTGGCTCGCGCGAGCGGGTCCTTGCGGATCTGGGCGACGAGGTCGGCTCGGCCGACAACGAGCCCGGCCTGCGGTCCGCCGAGAAGCTTGTCGCCGCTGAACGTCACGAGGTCGGCGCCGGCGGCCAGGCTCTCCCGCGGCGTCGGCTCGTGGGCCAGCCCGTAATCCGCGGTATCGATGAGCGCGCCGCTGCCGAGGTCGTCGACGACGATCGCGCCGTGGGCATGGGCGAGCTCGGCCAGGGCCTGCGGCTCGGGTGATTCGACGAATCCGGTCTGGCGGAAGTTCGAGGGATGGACCCGCAGGACGACGACCCCCTCGCCCGACTCGAGCGGCTCCCGGTAGTCCTCGACCCGGGTCTTGTTCGTCGTGCCCACCTCGACCAGCCGGCCGCCCGCGCGCGCGACGATCTCCGGGATCCGCACGCCGCCGCCGATCTCGACGAGCTCGCCGCGGGAGACGATGACGCCCCGTCCCGCCGCCAGCCCGACCGCGAGGGCAACCGCTGCGGCGTTGTTGTTCGTGATCAGCGCGTCCTCGGCCCCGGTCAGGGCGAGGAGGTGCTCCTCGCCGGCCCGGAATCGGGCTCCGCGCCGGCCGCTCTCGCGATCGAACTCGAGGAGGGAATAGCCGGCCGCCACGGCGCGTGCGGCCTCGATGGCCACGGTGGGCCATGGGGCACGGCCGAGATTCGTATGGAGGATCACGCCCGAGGCGTTGATCGTCGGGACGAGGCCGGCGCTCAACGGGTCGGCGAGCGAGTCGAGGCGCGCCAGCAACTCCGTCGCGAGCTCGCTGGCGTCCCGGGGAGCGGCATCCGGGTCGGCCGCCAGCCGCTCACGCTCCTCGGCCACGATCCCGCGGGCGACACCGACGATCGCCTCGCGACGCCACCCGGCGTTCAGCCCCGGCCGGGCGCCGGCAAGGACGCGCTCGACGCTGGGTGGCCTGGCCTGGCTGACGGTCGGCATCGGACTCTGGACCTCCTGGCGGGAGCGCATGGGAGTCGAACCCACCGCGCCGCGTCAAGCGCCGCGCCACTGGTTTTGAAGACCAGGGGGCCCACCGGGGCCCAACCACTCCCGATGCGATGGTAGCGCGTGCCGCGGCGTGCCCTGTGACGTCGGTCTTTCCGTCGGGGCCACCCACCCAGTCACCGGGCGGGTGGTAGGTGAGAACTCTCCCGGATTCCGTCCCTTACCCGCGGGCCGGGTGCCCGGCTGGCAATACCGGTCATCTGCGGCCCCGTGGTCCGCTAACCACCCGTCCCGTGGGTAGCCGGCGGAAAACAGGCGGACCGCGGACGCGGCCGTATGATCGCGCCGTGGCGATCACCGAGCCCACGGCACCGATCCGGCTGACGGAGCTGACCGACTGCGGCGGTTGCGCGGCGAAGCTCGGGGCGGACCTGCTCGCCGACGCGCTCGCCGGCCTCGGCGCGGAGGCGGCGCCGGCGGAGCTGATCGCCGGGCTGACACCGCCCGATGACGGCGCGGCGTTCCTCGTCTCGCCGGACCTCGCGATCATCGGCACGCTCGACTTCTTCCCCCCGCTCGTCGATGACCCGCGGCTCTACGGCGAGATCGCGGCCGCGAACGCGTTGAGCGACGTATTCGCAATGGGCGGCCGCGTGCTGTTCGCCCTGTCGATCGCCGCGTTCCCGGAGGACCTGCCGCGGGACGTGCTCGCGGCCGTTCTCGAGGGCGCGTCCGCGAAGGTGCGCGAGGCCGGCGGCACGCTCGCGGGCGGCCACACGATCCGCGACGCCGAGCCGAAGTACGGGCTCGCCGTCATTGGGGCCGCGCACCCGGACCGCCTCCTGCGCAAGGGCGGTGCCCGCGCCGGCGACACGCTGCTCCTCACAAAGCGCCTCGGGACCGGGCTCCTCGTCAGCGGCCATCGGGGGGGCCGGACGTCCGAGGCCGACTTCGACGCCGCCACGGACCAGATGCGGACGCTGAACCGGGCCGCGTCGGAAGTGCTCGTCGCCCACGGCGTCCGCGGCGCGACGGACGTGACCGGCTTCGGGTTGCTCGGCCACGGACTCGAGATGGCCCGCGCCTCGGGGACCAGGTTCACGTTCGACGCCGCGGCGCTGCCGGCGCTGGGCGGGGCGCTCGAGCTCGCGGCCGCGGGGATCGAGACCGGCGGGGCGGCTCATAACCGGCGGTTTCTCGAGGGATCGCTCGAGGTCGCCCCCGGTGTCACGCCGGACCTCGTCGCTCTCGCCCACGATCCCCAGACCTCGGGTGGCCTGCTCGCGGCCGTCGCATCCGGGTCGCTCGAAGGTCTCGAGCGCGCCCTCGACGGCGCCGGCGTCGATCACTGGTGGGTCGGCCGAGTCGAGACGGGCGAGCCGGCAGTCGTCCTGGCCTGGGCCTCAGGCTGACAGGCTGCTACTTGGGAAACTGCTTATCTTCGGCGTCGTGAAAGGCATCGCGCGCCTGGGTTTCTGCCCGTCCAGCCCGCTCAACCTCCTGGTCGGCCCGGGCAACGTCGCCCTCGGCGCTCGTTAGCCCCAGCTCCGCGGCTTCCGCCGCCATAGCAGCCGCCCTCCTGGCATGGTCGACCGCAACCCTGGCTCGCCCGGCGGCTTCCATCGCGGCCTTGGCCGCCTCCTCGGTCTCGTTAGCCGCCTCCTCGGCAGCGTGGGCGGCCGCGAGCGCAAGCTGAGCAACGCTTGAGGCACCCTTGGCCGCGACCGAATCTCGTTCGGCGGCCCGCCAGTCGCCGAGCAGTTCAGCCGCCGATTGGCCCTCGGGGGGCGGCTCGCCCTTCTGTCCCACGGTCGTTGGCCTCCCTTGCGGTTCCGAGAGGCCGACTATAAGCCCGAGCCTGCCACATGACAGCGACTAGACTCATCCTCTCGTCGTTCCGCAGGAGGCGCGCAAGTGCCGAAGAGCTACGTTCGACTGACCCGGCCCCTCGTCCGAGATTCGAAGGGCGGCGACCTCCGCCCCGCGAGCTGGGACGAGGCGCTCGACCGCACCGTCGCCGGCTTCGAGGCGGCCCGCGCCGCCCAGGGAAGCCGGACGTTCGGGGTCTTCAGTTGCTCGAAGGCGACCAACGAGGTCAACTTCGCAGCGCAGAAGTTCTCGCGGGTCGTGCTGGGCAGCAACAACATCGACAGCTGCAACCGCACCTGACACGCGCCGAGCGTCGCCGGTCTGGCGACCGTGTTCGGTGTCGGTGGCGGCACAAGTTCATACCGTGAAGCCGAAGAGACGGACCTGATCGTCCTCTGGGGCAGCAACGCCCGCGAGACGCATCCGATCTTCTTCCACCACCTCCTGCGCGGGGTCCGCAACGGCGCCCGTCTCTACGCGATCGACCCGCGCCGGACGTCGAGCGCCGAGTGGGCGGATGCCTGGCTCGGTCTCGACGTCGGCAGCGACATTGCCCTCGCCAACGCGATGGCGCGCGAGATCATCCACTCCGGTCTCGAGAACCGCGAGTTCATCGAGCGTGCCACGTCCGACTTCGAGGACTACCGGGCAGGGGTCGAGACCTACACGCTCGAGTACGCGGAGCGCGAGACCGGGGTCCCGGCCGAGGCGATCCGCGAGCTGGCCCACGCGTTCGCGAAGGCGGACCGCGCCATGATCTGCTGGACCCTCGGCATCACCGAGCACCACAACGCGGTCGACAACGTCCTCGCGCTCATCAACCTCGTGCTGCTGACCGGCCACGTCGGGCGGTACGGCAGCGGCGTGAATCCGCTCCGCGGCCAGAACAACGTCCAGGGCGGCGGCGACATGGGCGCGCTGCCGGATCGGCTGCCCGGGTTCCAGCACGTCGAGAACGACGAGCTTCGGGCGAAGTTCGAGCGCGCCTGGGGCGTGACGATTCCCCCGAGGCGTGGCCTGCACCTGTCCGGGATGTTCGACGCGATGGAGCGGGGCGAGCTGACCGCCGTGTACTGCATCGGCGAGAACCCGCTCCAGTCCGAGGCGGACCAGCACCGCGCCCGACGGCTGCTCGAAGGGCTCGACTTCCTCGTGGTCCAGGATCTGTTCCTCACCGCGACCGCCGAGCTTGCGGACGTTGTCCTGCCGGCCTCCGCCGCGTGGGCGGAGAGCGAGGGCACGGTCACGAACTCCGAGCGTCGGGTCCAGCGGGTCCGCAAGGCGCTCGACCCGCCGGGCGAGGCGCGCGACGACCTGGCGATCATCGCCGAGCTCGCCCGGCGGATGGGCAGCGACTGGGGGGCGGCGACAGCACAGCGCGTGTGGGACGAGGTCCGATCGCTCTCGCCCGTCCATGCCGGGATGAGCTACACGCGACTCGAGGCACTCGGCGGGATCCAGTGGCCGTGCTACGACGAGAACCACCCGGGCGAGCTGTTCCTCCACTCGCGGCTGTGGGAGGACCCGGTGCCCGGCAACCGCGCGCCGTTCGTGGCAGTGGAGCACGACCCACCGGTCGACAAGCTCGATGCCGATTTCCCGATCCGGCTGACGACGGGTCGCCGGCTCGACTCGTACAACACCGGCGTCCAGACGGCCGGCTACACCTCGCCGCTGCGGCGCGGCGAGTCGCTCGACGTCTCGCCGGAGGACGCGGCCTCGTACGGCCTGGCCGAGGGGGAGGTCGTCCGGGTCGTGTCGCGCCGCGGCCAGGTGGAAGTGCCGGTCCGGTTCGACCCATCGCTCCGTCCCGGGCTGACGTTCATGACGCTCCACTTTCAGGATGACGTCGCGACGAACCTCCTCACGATCGACGCAACGGACCCGAAGTCGGGGACGGCCGAGTTCAAGGCGACAGCGATCCGGATCGAGAAGCTGCGGGAGCCCGCCCGAGCCTGAGCCCGACCCGACCAGCCCGGTTTCCTGTCATTGGCCACGCTAGGTGGCCCGAGACACGATCCCGCCCGCGAAGACGCTCCGCAGGAGCGCTCCGAGCCTGAGTCCACGCACAAACCCTCGTAACCGCAGGCCCTTTCGGCGAGCAGGAGAACCTCTTTCTGTGGGTTCCGGCCACCCACGGTGGCATCTGACAGGAAACTCGTTACCGGCGGGCGAGGACCGTGAAGATCTCGTCGTCTGGCTCGTGCGGCCGGCGCGTGAAGCCGGACAGGAACTCGAGATCGTCGAAGCCGTGGGCCACGAGCGCGTCACGCAGCTCGTCCGAGGTCCAGGCGAGCGTCGCGCGATCGCGGACGTGGCGTTCGGAGCGGATCAGCTCGCCGTCCCGAAACACCTCGTAGAGATCGTCGGTCGACTCGATCCGGCGAACCAGATCAAATGTCTCGTGGGCGGTGCGCCGGATGGTTGAGCCGTCCTCGAGCCGCGCCTCGGCCGTCCAGGATCGGTCGTACGCCTTGTCGAGGACGATGATCGGCACCGCCAGCGTGCCGCCGGGCTCGAGGTGCCTGCGGAATGCGTCGAGGGCCCGTCCCGCCTCGTCACGATCGAGGAGCAGCTGGAATGAACTCGACGGCACGATGATCGTGCGATACCGCCGAGGCCAGTTGAGCGTCGACATCGACTGGAGGTGGAGGTTCGGGGTGAGACCGAGCCGCGCCGCCTTGCGCCGGCAGAGCGCCAGCATCTCCCCGGAGTTGTCGATGCCGTCGACGTCGATCCCCTGCCCGAGGTAGTCGAGCAACAGGCGCCCGGTCCCGCAACCGACATCGAGGACGGGCTCGCCGCGCTCGCGGATGAGGTCGAGGTAGAAGTGGCGGTCGTCCCAGTCGGACGTGTCGCCACGCAGCGCGTCCCACGCCTCGGCCATCAGTCCGACGTACTCGACGTCACCCTTGGTCATTGCGCCGGGAACTTACCAGCTGACGGTGACCCTGACCGTTCCCCTGGACAGCGGCGCGAGCCGCCGGAACGCGTCGCTGTAGAGGTCGATCACCCGACCGCCACCGCATGCACACCAGTCGATCAGCTTGACGGTGACGCAGCTCCCGTTGCCACAGACCCGGACCACCCGGCCGCGCCAGTTGCCCACCCGGAGCTTGGGGCCGGCCGCGGCATACATGCCGCCCGGGTAGGCATGGTGGCAGATGCTCACGCCGGGCTTGCAGTACCAGCTGGCGATCCCGCTCGCCCGGACGCTCCCATCGGGCGCCGCCTGGAACGCGGGCGCTGGCTTCGGCTTCGGTTTCGGAGTCGCCGCCAGCCTCGGCGCGACCGCGAGATTCGGCTCGGGCCGGGGCGCAAACGACCGCACGGGAATCGCGAAGTCCGCGATGACGGGTGCCGGCCCACGAGACGCGGCCGGCTCCGGGAGCTTCGCGGCCGTGTTCGAAAGGTCGCTGCCGGCGATGAGCCTGAACGCGGTCCCATCGAGCGCCGCGGGCGGATTCGGGCCCGTGGCGCTCGACAGAGAGGCCGCGGACAGCGTCACCAGCGCCACCACGAGCGCCGCGGCGACAAACCGGCGGGTGCTCGAGGCGTGCCTGATATCAGGGGTGGCCCGAGGGCCGTTCGCGAGGGGCACGGACCGATGCTACAGGAGGTCGACAAGACGGGCCTTCGGGGCGGACCGCGGCGGTGGTGTCTACACTCGTCCGCGATGGACCTCCACGTCATCGGGCCGCTGGCGTCGCCGGCCGAACGGGCGGCGGTCGACGCTCTCCTGGGCCCTCCGCAGAGCGGCTGGGCCGGCGGGCCGCGGAACCCGGCGGTGGAGGGCCACGCGAGCCGCGGCGGACACGAGGCGCGAGCCCGCCGCGACCTCCTCCTGCCCGCGCTCCACGCGCTCCAGGATCGTGTCGGCTGGATCAGCCAGGCGGGCCTGAATTACGTGTGTCGCCGTCTGACCGTGCCGCCTGCCGAGGCCTGGGGCGTGGCGACGTTCTATGCGCTGTTCGCAACGACCCAGCGGCCGCCGACCGTCGTCCATGTCTGCGACGACATCGCCTGTCGGCTGGCCGGTGCCGAGGACACGTGCACGGAGCTCGAACGATCGTTCGGGCCCCCCGGCACTCCCGGACCGCTGGGGCACGCGACCTGGCTCAGGAGCCCCTGCCTCGGCTTGTGCGACCAGGCGCCGGCGGCGCTCATGACGGCCGCCGGGGAGCCCGCCGGGCGGCAGCCGATCGCGCCTGCCAGCCCCACCTCGATCGGCCCGTGGCTTCGACCCGGGCACGCGTGGACAACGTCGATCGACACCGAGCTCCCGCAGCCGCCCGCGGAACGGCCCCACCTGCTTGGTCGTATCGGCACGGCCGATCCGCTGTCGCTATCCGACTACCGGGCCCACGGCGGCTACCGTGCGCTGCCGCGGGCACTGGCGCTCGGGCCCGAGGCGGTCGTCGCGGAGGTGACCGCCTCGAAGCTCGTCGGGCGAGGCGGGGCGGCGTTCCCGACCGGCCGCAAGTGGGCGGCCGTGGCGGCCCAGCCGACCAGGCCCCACCTTCTCGTGTGCAACGCCGACGAGTCCGAGCCGGGCACGTTCAAGGACCGAGTCCTGATGGAGGGCGACCCGTACGCGCTCGTCGAGTCGATGACGATCGCGGCATTCGCGACCGGCTGCGAGCGCGGGTACCTCTATGTCCGCGGCGAGTACCCGCTGGCCGAGGAGCGGGTCGCCCATGCGATCGCGTCGGCACGAGACGAGGGGCTGCTCGGGCCGGACATCCTCGGGTCCGGATTCGGGTTTGACATCGAGATCCGGCGCGGTGCCGGCGCCTACATCTGTGGCGAGGAGACGGCGCTCTTCGAATCGATCGAGGGCAAGCGCGGCGAGCCGCGCAACAAGCCGCCGTTCCCGGTCGAGGTGGGCCTGTTCGGAAAGCCGACCGTCGTGAACAACGTCGAGACGCTTGTCAACGTCCTGCTGATCCTCGCGGAAGAGGGCGGCGGCGCGGCGTTCGCAGCGACCGGGACGGAAGGCTCGACCGGGCCGAAGCTCTTCTGCCTCTCCGGCCACGTGACTCGGCCCGGCGTCTACGAGGTGCCGTTCGGCACGACGCTCCGTGAGCTCCTCGATCTCGCGGGCGGCGTGCCCGGTGGCCGCGCCATCAAGGCCGTGCTGCTCGGCGGCGCAGCCGGCGTATTCGTGGGGCCCGACGCGCTCGACACGCCGCTGACGTTCGAGGCGACCCGCGAGATCGGGGCGACGCTCGGGTCGGGCGTCGTCATGGTGTTCGACGAGACCGCCGACATGGCCGGCACGCTCCGCCGGATCGCCCAGTTCTTCCGCGACGAGTCGTGCGGCCAGTGCGTCCCGTGCCGGGTCGGGACCGTGCGCCAGGAGGAGCTGCTCGCGCGCCTGGCCGCAGGACGAGCGAATGGCACGCGCGAAGACGAGCTCGCCCTCCTCGCCGAGATCGGCCGCGCGATGCGTGACGCGTCGATCTGCGGCCTCGGTCAGACCGCGAGCTCGGCGATCGAGAGCGCCGTCCGCCAACCGGAGCTGGTGGCATTGTGAGCGACGGACCGGGCCTGTCGGCCGACCGCGACCCGGCGCCCGACGCGCGCGCGCCGCACGCGAACACGGCGCCCGCTGCGCAGCCGCTCACCGAGATCATCCTCAAGCCGGCGGCCCGCCCGTCCCGGCCACCGCAGCCACCTCCCCCGCCGGTTCGGCCCCCGGTCGAGCTGTCGATCGACGGTGTCACGGTCTCCGTGCCGGCCGGCTCGACGATCCTCGAGGCGTGCCGTGCCCAGGGCATCGACACGCCGACGCTCTGCTACCTCGAGAACCTCACGCCAGTCAACGCCTGCCGGGTGTGCGTGGTCGAGGTGACCGGCTCGCGCGTCCTCGTGCCCGCCTGCTCCCGAAAGGTCGAGGCCGGGATGGAGATCGCGACCGACTCGGAGCGGGTCCGCCACTCCCGCAAGATGGTCATCGAATTCCTCGCCTCGTCGGTCGACCTGTCGACGGCGCCCGCCGTGGGCGGCTACGTCGAACGGTACGGGGCGGATCCCGGACGCTACGGGCCTCCGGCCGAGCCCGCCGCGGCCAACGAGCGCGACGCGCTCGAGCCCGGCCATCACCACGCGCCCTCCGGCGGTCCCGAGGCCGCCACCGTCCACCAGCCGGTCAAGGTCGACAACGAGCTCTACGTCCGGGACTACTCGAAATGCATCCTCTGCTACAAGTGCGTCGAGGCCTGCGGCGACGACGCCCAGAACACGTTCGCGATCGCCGTCGCGGGGCGCGGCTTCGACGCCCGGATCTCGACCGAGCTGAACGTCCCCCTGCCGGAGTCGGCGTGCGTGTACTGCGGCAACTGCATCGGCGTCTGCCCGACCGGTGCGCTCATGTTCAAGTCGGAGCACGACATGCGCGCCGCCGGGACGTGGGACGAGTCGGCCCAGACCGTGACCGAGACGATCTGCCCGTATTGCGGCGTGGGCTGCCAGCTGAACCTCCACGTCCAGGACAACGAGATCGTCAAGGTCGATTCGCCGCTCGACTCGTCGGTCACCGACGGCCACCTGTGCATCAAGGGCCGGTTCGGGTTCCAGTTCGTCCAGAACCGGCCCGGTCAGTAGCGGCTCGGCTCGCCCCTCCACCCGCTGAGCGGGTCAACTGTCGCAGGGGCACTCGAATCCCGCGCCCAGGTGCCTCCCGGGGGCCGGCTCCCGCCCGGTTTGACCCGCCGACCGGCTACAGCGTTGCTTTCGGCATCACTTGACCCGCCGGGCGGGTCAACGGCGGGCCGCGCCGGCCTTCATCCCATCAGGTCGCGCAAATCGATCCGGCCGTCGTTCGCGTAGAGGTTGAAGCCGTCGTCGCGGAGGAAGCCGACGAGGGTGACGCCCAGCCGCGTCGCGGCCTCGACCGCGAGGTCGGACGGTGCGGACACCGCGCACAGGATCGGGATGCCGGCGACGGCCGCCTTCTGGACGATTTCGAAGCTCACGCGGCCGCTGACTATGAGGATCCGGTCGTTGAGCGGCCCGCGGCCGGCGAGGATCTGCGAGCCGACGAGCTTGTCGAGCGCGTTGTGCCGCCCCACGTCCTCGCGGATCTCGACGAGGGTCCCATCCGGAGCGAACAGCCCGGCCGCGTGGAGGCCGCCGGTCTTCTCGAATACCGCCTGGGCAGCGCGCAGCGCGTCGGGCAGCCCGAGCAAGACGGTCCGCGCGACGACCGGCCCGGGTGGGATCTCCGCGGCGCGCACCGCGATCTCGTCGAGCGAGGCCTTGCCGCAGATCCCGCACGACGCCGTCGCGACGAAGTGCCGTTCCGCAACCGCCGAGGCGTCGAACGCGTTCGTCAGGCGGACGATGACGGTGTCGTCCGGGCGGTTGAGCGCCCCCGGATCGCCGAACTCGACACCCTTGACGTCTGCCGCACCGCCGATCAGGCCCTCCGTGCGGAGGAATCCGACGGCCAGCTCGGCCTCGTTGCCAGGGGTGCGCATCGTGACCGCGACCGCGACGGGCTCCTGGCCCGGACCGGCCGCCCGGATCTCCATCGGCTCCTCGCCGACGACGGTGTCGCCGCGGACCTCGATCTCGCTGCCGCGCACGGCCACCACCCGCGTCGACGACACGTGGCGGACAGGCATGTCCAACTCTGATTCGGTCACGGCGCTCCTCGCTGGTCGCCCCAAACGATGCATCATCCGGGGATGAACCGGGAGCCGATCCTCAACCCCGAGGAGCGCGCGTTCTTCGCCGCGGCCCGTCGCGCGACGCTCGCGACGCTCGATCCCGATGGCAAGCCGCGGCTCGTCCCGATCTGCTTCGTCCTGGGCGACGAAGACGACAGGCTGGGCCGGCCGCTGCTCTACACCCCGATCGACGAGAAGACGAAGGCCTCTGCGGATCCCAATCAGCTCAGCCGGGTCAAGGACCTCCTCGTGCTGCCCGAGGCCGTCGTCCTCGCCGATCGCTGGGACGACGACTGGTCGCGACTCGGCTGGGTACGGGTGTACGGCCGCGGCGAGATCCTCGAGCCCCAGCCCCACGAGCGCGAAGAGCATGGCCGGGCCGTCAAGGCCCTGCGGGCGAAGTACGAGCAGTACCGCGACCACAATCTCGAGACCCGCCCGATCATCCGGGTCACGATTGGCCGATCCCGCTCCTGGGGCAACCTCGCGGCGGGCTAACGCTCGAGGAACACCGCGCCGGCCATCGGGCGCAGGCAGTGGGTCGAGCTCATCGCCTGGAGATACCCGCCGGCGTTGAGCAGCGCGACGACGTCGCCCTCGGCGACCTCCGGCATCGGGTAGTCCTCGGCGAAGACGTCGCCCGCCTCGTTGATGTGGCCGGCGACGGTAACGGCGGTCGTCCGCGGCGCCGCGGCGTCGCGGCACAGGACGACCTCCTGCGCGAACCGGTAGATGAAGTACGCGCAGTTGACGTTCCAGCCGATGTCGAGCCCGACGAACAGAGTCCCTCCGTGCCGCTCCACCGTGACCACCTCGCCGAGCAGGATCGCCGCGTCCTTCGCGATGAAGTCGCCCGGCTCGCAGGCGATCGTCACCCCGAGCGGCCCGAGGTGACGGGCGAGCAGCGCCGCATAGGCGTCGACATCGATCGGCGGCTCGTCATCCCGTGCCGGCCGGCCGAGGCCGCCCCCGACGTTCACTTCCCGGATCGGGCAGCCGGCGGCAATGAGCTCACGGGCCATCACGACCGCCCGTTCGAGCGCCGTCTCGAACGCGGTCAGCCCATCGCCAAGCCAGCCGGACCCGGCGTGGAAGTGGACCGTATCGATCGTCAGGCGGTTGCGCCGCGCGGCATCGAGCGCGTCCGCCAGCCGGTCCCGCCCGACCCCGAACTTCGTCGGCCGCTCGCTGCTGCTGTAGGCCAGGCCACCGTGGTAGCCGGCGCCTGCACCCGGATCGACCCGCAACCCGATCGTCCTCCCGGGAGCCCGCCGGCCGAACCGCTCGACCTGGCTCACCGCGTCGAGGTTGAGGTGGACGCCGGCATCGAGGAGGACGTCGAGGTCCCGCTCGGAGACATTCGTCCCGGTGTAGCTGATCTCGTCGGCGAGCCAACCCATGGCAAGCGCGTGGAGGACTTCGCCCGGCGAGCAGGCATCGATGCCGACGCTCTCTGGGGAGCCCGGCGCGCCGAGCCCGCGAAGCACGGAGAGCACCTCCGGCTCCCGGTTCGCCTTGAGCGCGAACCGGACGACGGACGGCTGACCGGTCCGGGCGAGCGCGGCCTGGAGGGTTCGGGCGTTTTCTCCGAACCGGGCCAGGTCGTAGGCGTAGAGCGGCGTCCCGTGCCGGCGCGCCAGCTCCTCCGCGTCCGCCCCGGCGATCGTCAGGCGCCCATCCCGGATCTCGAGCCCCGGCCGGACCCACCAGGGCGCCGCGAACGCGGTTGCCTCAGTGCTGGTGAGCTGCCGCGTGCTCATGAGGCCTGGGCGTCCACCGATCCGGGCCCTCCTCCACGTCGACACCGAGCGCCTCGAGCAGGCGTGACGCGGTGGCCGCGACGTCGTCGATCGCCGACTCGAACGCCTCGGCGTTCCGAGAGGACGGCTGGCGGAAGCCGCTGACTTTTCGGACGAACTGGCGAGCCGCGGCCTCGATCTCGCCGGTCGTCGCGGCCGTCTCCGGCCGCCGGAGGGTCTTGATGCTTCGGCACATGCTGCGCAGAGTAGCGCGGCTCGTCGATCGGGTCGGCGACCGAGGCTGCGATCAGCGTCGGTTGCGTCCGATCCGCCCGAGATGGGTGTCCTGGAACGACGTCGGGTATTTCAGCCCGTAGCCAAGGGCCCGATCGGCGCCAACATGCGCGACGAGCACGACCCCGGCGAGCTCGAGAATGGTCGACCCGAGTGCCCAACCGGCGAGGAGCACGCCCAGGGCGGTGGCCCAGTTATGGGCGACGTTGTACGTCAGCGCGCCCAGCCTCGGCCCCGCGAGATAGCCAACCATCGAAATGTCGACGGCCAGGAGCAAGGGAACGAGCCAGAGCCATTCGCCACCCAGCACGCCCCACGCG
Source organism: uncultured Anaerolineaceae bacterium (assembly GCA_964626755.1). Classification (GTDB taxonomy): domain Bacteria; phylum Chloroflexota; class Limnocylindria; order Limnocylindrales; family CSP1-4; genus JACDAV01. The sequence continues at coordinate 94,391 of CAZVGO010000042.1, forward strand.
ACGAGGGCGGCGGCGAACGCCGCGGCACCCTCCGCCCGCAACCAGAGCCGTGGCTGCCCGGTGGCGCCCGGTGGGACGGATTCGCTCATACCCGCATTGTGGGGCGACGTATCCTCGGCGTCGATGGACCGCTGGCGCACGATCATCGAGCCATTCCGTATCCACTCGGTCGAGCCGATCCGCCTCACGACGGTCGAGGAACGGGACGCCGCGCTCCGCGCCGCCGGCTGGAACCTGTTCAATCTCCACGCCGCGGACGTGATCATCGATCTCCTCACCGACTCCGGGACGGGCGCGATGAGCCGCGACCAATGGGCCGGCATTCAGCGCGGCGACGAGTCGTATGCAGGCTCGCCTTCGTGGTTCGCGTTCCTCGACAGCGTCCGGGCGCTGTTCCCGTTCGAGCACGTGATCCCTACCCACCAGGGCCGGGCGGCGGAGAAGATCCTGTTCTCGGCGCTTGGCGGTCCCGGAAAGGTCGTCCCGAACAACACCCACTTCGACACGACCCGGGCGAACGTCGAGTTCACCGGAGCCGAAGCGGTCGACCTCGTGATCCCGGAGGGCCGCGTTCCGTCGGCGATCCACCCGTTCAAGGGGAACATGGACGTCGGCGGGCTCGCGGCGCTGCTGGAGCAGCGGGCCGCGGACGTGCCGGTCGTGTTCGTGACGATCACCAACAACTCGGGCGGCGGCCAGCCGGTGTCGCTCGAGAACCTCCATGCGGTGCGGGACGTCTGCGACAAATTCAAGGTCCCGCTGTTCCTCGACGCGTGCCGGTTCGCGGAGAACGCCTGGTTCATCCACGAGCGCGAGCCGGGCCAGGGCGAGCGGACGATCCCCGACATCGTGCGCGAGATGGCGGCCCTGGCCGACGGGATGACGATGAGCGCGAAGAAGGATGGCCTCGCCAACATCGGCGGCTGGCTCGCGATGAACGACGATGCTCTCGCCGAGCAGTGCCGCAACCTCCTGATCCTGACCGAGGGCTTCCCGACGTACGGCGGCCTCGCCGGCCGTGACCTCGAGGCGATCGCCCAGGGCCTGCGCGAGGTCGTCGACGAGGACTACCTGCGCTACCGGATCCGGTCCACGGCCTACCTCGGCGAGGCGCTCGACCGGGCCGGGGTCCCGGTGGTGAAGCCGATCGGGGGACACGCCGTCTATATCGACGCGCGGACACTCCTGTCCCACATCCCGCCGCTCGAGTACCCGGGGCAGGCGCTCGCCGCCGCGCTCTACCGGGAGGGCGGGATCCGCGGCTGCGAGATCGGGACCGTGATGTTCGGCCGGGCGCCGGACGGGACCGAGACGCCCGCGGCGATGGACCTCGTCCGGCTCGCGATCCCCCGCCGGACGTACACCCAGAGCCACATCGACTATGTGATCGAGGTCGTCCGCTGGGTCGCCGAGCGGGCGCCGGAGCTGCGCGGCTTCCGGATCGCCGAGCAGCCGGCCGCGCTCCGCCACTTCACCGCCCGCTTCGAACCGCTCGATGCCGTCACCGAGTGATCGCGCGGGCCCGATCGGCTACGGGAACCGCCACTGGAGCGGCCCCGTGTAGCAGTGGGCGAGGGCCGTGCAGGCTGCGCCCGACAGGTCCCACTGCCGCCCTGCGACGTACGGCCCGCGATCGATCACCGGGACGGTGATCCGCTTCCCGTTGGCCGGGTTCCGGAAACTGACCATCGTCCCGCACGGCAGCGTCCGATGGGCGACGCCCATGATCGTCGTGGTGTATGCGTGCCCGCAGGCGGTCCGCTTGCCGTAGAAGCCGGGGCCGTACCAGCTGACCTCCGGGTCGCGGCGCCAGCCACTCGCGGAGACGACGGTTGCGGCCGTCGGCCGGACCACGACGACGCCGGTCGGCGCCTTCGGCTGGGCAATGTCGGCGCGGCGAAGCGGCTCGGGGGCGTTCGCCGGTTCGAGCAGGGTCGCCGTTGCCTCCAGCGCTCCGTCGGATCGGTGCGCCGGGTCGAGAGTTGCCGCCGCCGTCGCCCGCGGAAGGAATCGGGCCTCCAGGAGTTCGAAGGAGGCCGGGTCGAGTGGCGAAGCGAGATGGGGGCTTCGCGATCCGACCGGTCCGGGTACGACGACCAGGGCGAGCCCGACGATGAGCGCCAGGCCCGCGACGACTCTGGGGAGTCGCACGTCGCTGCCACCCTACCACGGGCTCCCGGAACTCGAGCCCAGCGGGCCAGCGATTTTCGTACTGTCCCGCACCCTGCCAGACTGCACCAGATGCCCTCGCTGACCCTCGATCTCGACCGCCCGCTCGACCTCGACCTGACGCTCGGGATCCACTTCCACGGAACCGCCGATCCGACCACCCGCCGCGAGGCCGGGTGGCTCGTCCGGACCAGCCGCACGCCGGACGGACCGTCGACGATCGCGCTGCAGGTGTGCGCCGGACGCCTTCGGGCCGAGGCGTGGGGACCCGGTGCGGACCGGGGGCTGGCCGGCGTTCCTGCGCTCATCGGCCTCGGGGACCAGCCCGCCCCTCTCGATCCCGGGCACCGGCTTGTCACCGAGCTCGCCCGGCGGATGCCCGGGCTCCGGATCGGCCGGAGCGGGAACGTGTTCGAGGCACTGCTGCCGGCGATCCTCGAGCAGAAGGTGACCGGGACCGAGGCGTTCAACGCCTACCGTTCGATCGTGCTCCGGTACGGTGAGCCGGCACCCGGTCCATTCCGGCTGATGGTCGCGCCGGCCGCCGCACAGATCGCCCGACTGCCGTACTACGCGCTCCATCCACTCGGGGTCGAGCGTCGCCGCGCGGACACGCTGCGCAACGCGGCGGCGCGCGCGAACCGGCTGGAGGAGACGACGGACCTGCCGCTCGAGGCCGCCTATCGCCGTCTCACGGCGCTCCCCGGAGTCGGCCCCTGGACGGCCGCCGAGGTGGGCCTTCGGGCCCTCGGCGATCCCGACGCCGTCAGCGTCGGCGACTACCATCTCCCGAACCTGGTCTCGTGGGCGCTCGCGGGTGAGCCGAGGGCCGACGACGCGCGGATGCTGGAGCTCCTCGAGCCGTACCGGGGCCAGCGGGCGCGGGTGGTCCGCCTGCTCGAGGCGAGTGGGATCCGGGCTCCCCGGTATGGACCGCGGATGGCACCCCGGTCGATAGCCGGCATCTGAACCTCGAGGTTCCGTCAACTACCCATCCCGTGGGTGCCAGGCGGCGCACAGCCGGAAATGAGCTGCCCGCATAGCCGCCAAAGGCTAATTTCGGTCACTGATGGGCGCTTTCCGCGCCTGCGAGTCTCGTAGTACCCGCCGGGTGGGTGGATGACGGATCCCGCGTTCCGGCCACGGGATGAGAGCCGGGTAAACTCGGATCAATGACCGCCCCAGCCGCCACGCCCAAGCGCACGGCCAAGCGCCCGGATGTCCGCCGGGGCACGGCTGCGCCCGCCCCGCGCACCCGCGAGCAGCGGGCGGACGAGTTCGAGGCGCTCCTCGCCCGGCGGATCCTCGTCCTCGACGGCGCGATGGGCACGATGATCCAGACCTACCAGCTCTCGGAGGCGGAGTTTCGGGGCGAGCGCTTCGCAGACCACCCGCGCGACCTGCGCGGCGACAACGAGCTCCTCTCGCTCACCCATCCCGAGATCGTCCGGGCGATCCACGAGGCGTACCTCGACGCCGGCGCGGACATCATCGAGACGAATACGTTCAACGCGAACCGGATCAGCCAGACCGACTACGACCTGTCGGACGTGGCCCGCGAGATGAACCGGGCCGCCGCGACGATCGCCCGCGCGGCTGCCGACGCGTTCGAGCAGCGCGAGCCCGGCCGGCCGCGGTTCGTCGCCGGCGCTCTCGGGCCGACCAACCGGAGTGCCTCGATCTCGCCGGACGTCAACGACCCCGGCGCCCGGAACGTCACGTTCGACGAGCTCGTCGTGGCGTACCGCGAGGCGGCCGAGGGGCTGATCGAGGGGGGCGTCGACCTGCTCCTCGTCGAGACGATCTTCGACACCCTCAACGCGAAGGCCGCGATCGTCGGCATCGAGGAGGCATTCGAGGCGCTGGGCGAGCGACGCCCGCTGATCGTCTCGGGGACGATCACCGACGCGTCGGGGCGGACGCTGTCCGGCCAGACCGTCGAGGCGTTCTGGAACTCGATCGCCCATGCCCGGCCCGTCGTCGTCGGGCTCAACTGTGCGCTCGGCGCGCGACAGCTCCGGCAGTACGTCCAGGACCTCGGCAGGCTGACGTCTCTGCCGGTCAGCGCCTATCCGAATGCCGGCCTCCCGAACGAGTTCGGTGGCTACGACCAGACGGCCGAGGAAATGGCGGTCCTGATGAAGGGCTTCGCCGCCAATGGGCTCGTCAACATCGCCGGCAGCTGCTGCGGCTCGACGCCTGCGCACGTCAAGGCGATCGCCGAGGCCGTGGCCGGGCTCCCGCCGCGGATCCCCCCGGAGGTCCCCGTCGCCACCCGCCTGTCCGGCCTCGAGCCGATGACGATCCCCCAGCCGGGCAACCTGTTCGTCAACGTCGGCGAGCGGACGAATGTCACCGGCTCACGGAAGTTCGCAAAGCTCATCCTCGACGGCCGGTTCGACGAGGCGGTCGCGATCGCCCGCGAGCAGGTCGAATCGGGCGCCCAGATCATCGACGTGAACATGGACGAGGCGATGCTCGACTCGGCCGCGGCGATGACCCGGTTCCTCAACCTCATCTCCGGGGAGCCGGACATCGCGAAGGTCCCGGTGATGATCGACTCCTCGAAGTGGGAGGTGATCGAGGCCGGCCTGAAATGCGTCCAGGGCAAGGCCGTCGTCAACTCGATCTCGCTCAAGGAGGGCGAGGAGGTCTTCCTCGAGCACGCCCGCCTCGTACGCCGCTACGGAGCGGCGGCGGTCGTCATGGCGTTCGACGAGAAGGGCCAGGCGGACACGGCCGACCGGAAGGTCGACATCCTCGCCCGCGCCTACCGGCTGCTCACCGAGATGGCCGGTTTCGCGCCCGAGGACGTCATCGTCGACCCGAACATCTTCGCCATCGCCACCGGCATCGAGGAGCACGCGCGATACGCGGTCGAGTACATCGAGGCGACCCGCCGGATCAAGGAGACCCTGCCCCATGCGCTCGTCTCCGGCGGCGTGAGCAACGTGTCGTTCTCGTTCCGCGGCAACGACCGGGTTCGCGAGGCGATCCACTCGGTCTTCCTGTACCACGCGATCGCGGCCGGGATGGACATGGGAATCGTCAACCCGGGCCAGCTCGCGATCTACGACGAGATCTTCCCGGAGCTCCGCGAGCGTGTCGAGGACGTCGTGCTCGACCGCCGGCCCGACGCGACGGAGCGGCTGCTGGAGCTGTCGGCACGGGTCGGTGGCTTCGCCGGGACGCGCAGGGTCGAGGATCTGGCGTGGCGCCACCTGCCGGTGAAGGAGCGACTCACTCACGCGCTCGTCGAGGGGATCGACCGGTACATCGTCGAGGACACGGAGGAGGCGAGGAAGGCGGCTGCGCGTCCGATCGAGGTGATCGAGGGTCCGCTGATGGACGGGATGAACGTCGTCGGTGACCTCTTCGGGGCGGGCAAGATGTTCCTCCCTCAGGTCGTCAAGAGCGCGCGGGTGATGAAGAAGGCGGTCGCCTACCTCATCCCGTACATCGAGCAGGAGAAGGCCAAGGACCCGGAGCTCGCGGCGCAGAAGGACACCAACGGCACGATCGTCATGGCGACGGTCAAGGGCGACGTGCACGACATCGGCAAGAACCTGGTGGAGATCATCTTCGGCAACAACGGCTACCGCATCATCAACCTCGGCATCAAGGTGCCGCCCGAGGAGCTCATCGCGGCCTATCACGCGCACAAGCCGGACGCCTTCGGCCTCTCCGGGCTCCTCGTGAAGTCCGCGCAGCAGATGGTCGTCACCGCGCAGGACTTCAAGGCGGCCGGCATCGACATCCCGCTCTTCGTCGGCGGCGCCGCCCTCACGCGCAAGTTCACGGCCACCCGCATCGCGGCCGAGTACGGCGGCGTGACGCTCTACGCCCGCGACGCCATGGACGGGCTCGATCTGGCCCACCAGCTCTTCTCGGCGCCCACGCGTGAGGGGCTCGTCGAGCGCGTGCGCGCCGAGCAGGCCGCGCTCCTCGACGCTGCCGCCGCCCCCACCGCGCCGGCGCCCGCGGCGGCGCCCGCGCGGGCGCCGTCGGCGCTGGACCGCGTCGAGGTGCCGGTGCCGCCCGACCTCGAGCCCCACGTGCTGCGTGACGTGCCCCTGGCGCACGTCTATCCCTACGTGAACCTCCAGATGCTCTACGGCAAGCACCTCGGGCTGCGCGGCGCGGTGGCGCGGCTGCTCGAGGAGGGCGACGCCAAGGCCCTGGAGCTGCAGGAGACGGTGGAGACGCTCAAGCGCGAGGCGGCGGCGCAGGGCTGGGTGCGCGCGCACGCCGTCTACCGCTGGTACCGGGCCCGCGGCACGGGCGACACGATCACGCTCTTCGACGGAGCGGGCGCGGAGGCGGCGCTCTTCACGTTCCCGCGGCAGCGCGACGGCGAGCAGCTCTGCCTGGCCGACTACGCGCGCGGCGATGTCGACGACTACGTGGCGCTGTTCGCGGTGACGTGCGGCGAGGGCGTACGGGCGCGCGCACAGGCGCTCAAGGAGCGCGGCGAATATCTGAAGTCGCACGCGCTGCAGGCGCTGGCCATCGAGTGCGCGGAGGGCCTCGCGGAGATGCTGCACGCGCGGCTGCGCACGCAATGGGGCTTCCCCGACCCCCCCGGCACCCCCATCGGCGACCTCCTGAAAGCGCGCTACCGCGGTCTGCGCGTGTCCTTCGGGTATCCCGCCTGTCCGGACCTCGCCGACCAGGCCACGCTGTGGCGCCTGCTGCGTCCCGAGCAGATCGGCATCCAGCTGACGGACGGTCACATGATGGATCCCGAGGCGTCGGTGTCCGCCCTCGTGTTCCATCACCCCTCGGCGAAGTACTTCAAGGCCGAGTAGTGGCGGCGGCGAAAGGCACGCGGCGCAAGACGCTCGGAATCGCGCTGGGCATCATCGTGATGGTGACCATCGTGTACCTGATGGCACCCGACTTCTTCAAGATCGTGGAGTTCACCCTCTACGATCAGCACTTCCGCCTGCGCGGCCCGCGCGGCGCGCACCCGCAGGTGGCGGTGGTCGCCATCGACGAGGCGAGCCTGCGGCGGTCGTGCGCTCCCGCGACTGGGCGTCGTAGTCGAGCTTGGTGACCGCAAAGCGCGTGTTCTCCGCGACGAAGATGGTGCTGCCGTCGGGCAGGTTCAGATCGGCGGAAGAGGCGGCGAGGGCGCGCACCTGGTCCCCTTCAACGAAGCGAGCACCGACTGCAACCGGCCTCCACTGGGTAAGACCCCGTGGCAGGGCTTCCACCCGACCGGTGACCCGCACCGCTTCCGCGCTGACGGGGCGCATCTGCGCCTCGGCGGGCGCGGAGGCGGCGAGCGCCAGCACGCCAAGCAACACAGCGATCAGGCTGCGCGATCTGACTGTCAGCATAGCTGTTGTCCTCGTCTCGAAAACGTGCTCGAGAGATATCGAGCGTCCCAGCATCGGCCCTGAAAGTTTAACAACGGTACACACTCAGGGGTTTAGAAGTAGCGGTTCATCGCCTTCACTTCCCTTGCCGGACGCGACGGGCTCGGGGGCGGCGGGTCAGGGTGGACACGCTCTGCTCGAGGCGGCTGACGCGCGCAGCGAGGTCCGACGGCCGGGGACGACCGGCGAGGTAGCCCGGCTCGACGAGAGCAATGAAGGCCTCCGCGATGGCGTCGGCGTCCCAGGCGCCGGCGGGGTTGTACCAGCGGTACACCCAGTTGCTCATGCCGAGCAGTGCCCAGACGAGGAGCCGCGGCTCCGGAACGGCGAACGCCCCCGACCGCACGCCGCGCTCGACGATGCCCTGCACGGCCCGGTCGTAGCCGGCCTTGCGGCGCGCGATGGAGCGGGCCAGCCGCGCGGGGAGGTTGGGCTCTTCCCCGAAAAAGACCGTGAGGAACGAGCGCTCGGCCACCACGGTGCGCACCTGGTGGCGGATCACCTGGCGGAGCTGCTCGGCGGGCGGCGCCCCCCGCCGCTCGATGTCGCGCAGCCCCTCTTCCACGAGCGTCATCGTGCGGTGGAAGATCGCGGCGAGCAAATCCTCCTTCGACGGGAAATATCCGTAGAGCGTGGCCTTCGACACGCCGAGCCGGCTGGCAAGGTCGTCGAGGGTGGTGGCGCGATAGCCACGGGCGCGGAAGAGGTCCGCGGCGGCGGTCAGGATCTGCGACTGAACCAGGCGGCGGCGCGCGTCGGCTTTCTTAATGGTGACAGGCGACGCAGTCGAGGGGCGCGCGCATGCCGCGGTTGGCGTTCTGCTCGCGATGGCAGTCCAGGCACCAGCCCATCGTCAGTGGCGGCGACGGCGGCCGTAATCCGACGAGGTGCTTGAGATCGTTCAGCAGCCGCGGCCCGGTGGTGGCGCCAACGACCCGCATCCGCTCCACGGGACCATGGCAGCTCTGGCATTCGACGCCCGTACGTACGTGCGGCTTGTGCGGAAAGTAGGTAAATTCCGGCATCTTGAACACACGCACCCACGGCACCGCCTGGCCGCGCTCGGCGTAGCGGTGGATCTTCTGGATCTCGGGATTGTCCTGCGCGCCGATGATGCGGTGGCAGCCCATGCACCGCTCCACGGACGGCAGCCCCGCGTACTCGGAGCGCCGCGCCTCGGTATGGCAATGCTGGCAGGCGATCTGAAACGAGCCCGCGTGCACCACGTGGCTGAAGAGAATCGGCTGTGCGGGCGCGCCCGGGACGTGCACGAGGCTCCGGGATTCCTCCGGCCGGTAGGTGGGCTGCGCCACGGAGCGGAGATACCGCACGACCTGGCTGATCTGATCGCCGCTCAGCGTGCGGTCGAAGGGCGGCATGGTGGGGGCGAGCCCCTCCGCAGGACCGCCGTGGCGGATGACGTTCGACAGGAACTCGTCGGGGAGCGCGTTCATCAGACGGCCATCGGTGAGATCGGAGGGCTTGGTGGCGAACGCCGCCGCGGAGGGACCGTCGCCGCGCCCTTCGGTCCCGTGACAGGCGGCGCAGTGGGTCACGTAGATGTCACGGCCCAGTGCCACGTCACGCGTCATGACAGGGGGCGCGCTCGACGCTGCCACGGCGCGGAACCAGCTGAGAAGGCCCGCGACGGCCAGCGTAAGGCCGACTGCCGCCGCCGCGCCACCGGCCCATATTCGCCAGCTCACGGTTGGTGCTCCTTGGCGCCGGTCCTACTCGCGGATCAGGCGCTCCCGGCGCTGGAGATACCCGTGCCGCACCGCGCTGTACATGTCGATCACGCTCTCCTCGAAGCCCTGATAGAGATCGAGGTTCAGTGACCGCTCGTTGACGATGTCGCCGATCTTCATCCCGAGACGATCCCAGAACAACGGCAGGTAATAGCTCAGCGGGTCCATGAACGAGTCGACGAGCTTGCCGATCCCGTCCCGCACGGTGAGCGGCTCCATGAAGGGCAGGACCAGGTAGGGCCCTGGACCCGAGCCCCAGACCCCCAGTGTCTGGCCGAAGTCCTCGCGGCTCTTCGGGATGCCCCAGTAGTCGTTGGCGGGGTCGAAGAGGCCGCCGATGCCGGCGGTGCTGTTGATCAGGAACCGGCTGAGCTCGCGGCCGGCGCCGCCCCACTTGCCCTGCAGCGCGCTGTTCACGAGACGCGGTACGAAGTTGATGTTGTCGAAGCCGTTGGAGATCATCACCTGAAACGGCTCCGGCATCACGACGTTGTAGGCTTTTGCCACCGGCTTGAGCACGTAGCGGTCGACATTGCGGTTGAACTCGAACATCTTCTCGTTGAACGGCTCCCACGGATCGTACTCGGCCGCGTCCATCGGCTCGGCAATGGGCTCCGGAGCGCGCACCTGCGCCATCACCACGTCGTCGGCGCTCGCGGCCGGCTCGGCCGATGCCAACGGCTCCGCCGTGACCGGCGTCGCCCCGGACGCGGTGGCGCCGTGTGCGACGATGGCGTCGCTGGCCGGCGGGAGCGAAGCGGCGTCCGCCACGGGGGGGGAGGGCGCGACGGGCTCGGTGAGATCGGCGACGACGCGGCCCTCGACGGGTCGGTCCGCGAGGAGCGCGGACTGGGGGCGAACGGTGCCGGAAAGGGTGCCACACCCGCTCGCGACGAGCGCGAGGGCGACGCCGAGGACCGAGGCGGCGAGACCACGACTGCTACCGATGAAGGAAACGCGCAATGCAATCCTCCCGTGGAAGTGTGAGCGTGTCGTCTCGCGCCACAATATATATGAAACTTCCGGCGGCGTTCGACATTTCAGGGCGCCGCGAGGGAGTAGCGCCCGCGTGCAGGAAAGCGTATCGTGCAAGTGGCTACCGGCCATAGGCAGGGCCACAAGGAGAGCATGTGAGTCGAGGTCGCGCGAGGGAATATTTCTGTGAGGTGGTCTCCGAGGCGGTCCTGATCAGGCTCAAACGACCGGGCGGCTTCGGCCGCGTCCAGGTCTACTTCGTGCAGTGCAACCAGACGGACTGCCAGTACGTGGACGAGAACAAGCCTCCCTGTCCCCTCCACACCGGCATGTTCGCCGACGACATCCGCGCCGCCGATGAAGCGCGTGGCCGGCGCGACGATGGTGAGATGTGAGGAGCGCCCCGGCGCCCGCCGTGGCGCTCCTCGATCGCTGTTACTTCTTGACCGCCCCGTAGATGGCGCCGGCGGCGGCGCCGACGCCGGTGCCGATGAGAGCCCCATTGCCGGCGCCCTTGCCCGTGCCGGCGCCGATGGCCGCGCCCGCGCCCGCGCCGAGGGCGGCGCCGGCGAGCGTGGTGCAGGCGGTGGTGGTGGCGGCGAGCAGCGCCAGGGCCGCCGCCGGTGCGAGCATTCGCTTGGTCATGATGTGAGCCCTCCTGTAAAAATCCCTACGTCGCTATGACGGATGACGAGGCGGCTTCATTCGCCCGACGTCAGGCGCGGCGGAAGGAGGAGGGCACGGGGCTGTCGAACCGGCGCGGACGTCCGTCAGGGCCGACGAAGCCGAGGCGGGTGGCGTGCAGGCACACGCGACGAATGGGATTGCGGCGGCTGCCGTAGGCCGCATCGCCGGCCACCGGGTGCCCGAGCTCGGCAAGCTGCGCGCGGATCTGCCCGCGGCGCCCCGTCTGTAAGCTCAGCTCCAGCACGGTGGAGTCGCGGCGGCGCTCGAGCACGCGATAGAGCGTCACCGCTTCCTTGCCGCGCAGCGTATCGCGCGAGGCGCGCACCCGCAGGGAGCGGTCCTGCACGAGGAAGCTCTCGAGCCGCCCCTCGTCGGCGTCGACGCGGGCGTCCACCACCGCCACGTAGAGACGCTCGACCCGCCGCGCCTTGAACTGGGCCTGCAGCGCTCCCTTGGCCACGCCCGACTTGTCGAAGACGAGCAGGCCCGATGTTTCCCGATCGAGGCGATGCACGATGAAGAGACGCGGTCCGCGTGCGCGGCGCGCCTGGCCCTCGACGTAGCCGGCGAGAAGGCGATAGGCCGTGCGCTCGCGCTCGCGCTCGGTGGCGATGGTGAGCAGCCCCGCCGGCTTGTCCACCACGAGGAACTGCTCCTCTTCGTGGACCAGCCGCAGCGGCTCGGGAAAGGCGGGCGGCGGCGGCGCGCCCAGCAGCACGCGCTCGCCGGCCGCCACCGGCGTCTCGGCGCGGCGCTCCACGGCGCCGCGCACACGCACGCGGCCCGCGGCCAGCCACTTGCGCAACGTGGTGCGCGAGGCGTCGGGATAGAGAGCGTGGAGACGGTCGATGAGCGGCAACGGCACGGCAGGTGTCTAGCGGGCCAGGGGCGGGCCGAGCACCACCGTCGTCACCATGTCGAGGTAGATCTTCGCCGCCCGCTGCACGTCGGCGGCCGTCACCGCTTCCACCGCCCGGCGATAACGCGCGGGGTAGTCCTGTCCGACGCCCTGGACCTCGTGAAAGTTGAGGTACCACGCCTGCCGCTCGTTGGTGCGGCGGTCCATGGCGTACTTGCCGAGCAGGTACCCCTTGGCCCGGGCCAGCTCGTCCGCGGGCACCGGCTCCCGCTGCACGCGTGCGATCTCGCGGCGCAGCGCCTCCTCGGCGCGCGCGGCGTTCGCGGGGGCGGCGCCGACGTAGAGCGCGAGCACGCCCGGCTCCTGCACGGGATCGTAGAAGGCCGTCGCCGTGTAGGCGAGCGCGCTCTTGTCGCGCAGCTCCACGAAGAGCCGGCCCGCCATGCCGCCCCCGAGCACGGTGGCGAGCACCTTGACGGCCGCGTGATCGGCATGGTCCAGCGGGGGCGCGAGCGCGCCCGCCACGATCTGCGTCTGCTGCGAGGGCTGCTCGATGATGACCCGCCGGGCGACGGGCCGCGGCGCGGGAATGGGCGGATCCGCCACCATGCTGCCGGACATCATGCCGCCGAAGAGGCGCTCGGCCTCCACCACCACCTCCGCCGCGCTCACCTGCCCGCTCACCGCCAGCGTCATCCGCTCGGGACGATAGAAGGTCTGGTAGGCGGCGGCGATCGCCTCCGCATCGATGGCCGCCAGCGACTCACGCGTGCCGAGGGACGGGATCGCGTAGGGATGGCGCCCGTACACCGCGGCGTAGAGCTCGTCGAAGGCGCGCGCGGCCGGGTTGTCGCGCCGCCGCTGCACGCGGCTCTGCAGCCATTCGCGCTCGCGGTCCACCTCGGCGGGGTCGAGCTTCGGCGTGAGAGCAAGCTCGGCGGTGAGCCCGAGCAGCTCCCGCCAGAAGCGGGCGAGCGCGGTGCCGCGGATCTCGGAGAAGTCCACGTCGCCCGCCGCGCTGATCTTGCCGCCGAGGCCGGCCACCGCTTCCGCGAGGTCGGAGCCGGCGCGCGTGGTGGTGCCCTTCACCATCACCGCGTGCACGAAATTGGAGAGTCCCGCCGCCTCCGGCCGCTCCCAGCGCGTCCCCATGCGCACGAACAACGAGACCGCGACCACGGGGGCCACCGCGTTCTCGTGGACGAGCACGGTGAACCCGTTGGGGAGCACGACCCGGCGCGGCGCGCTCTGCGCGGCCACCGGCACGGCGGCCGCGACGAGCACGGCGGCGAGCAGCACGGCGACGCCGCGCCGCCTCACCGGCCCCCTCCCGGCACGAAGCGCACGCGGACGTAGTTGTCGTCGCCGAAGTACCGGCGCGCCGCCGCCTGGATCTGCGCGATGGTCACCTCCCGCAGGCGCGCGAGATACCGCAGCTCGTCGTCGAGCGTCCACGTCGTCTCGGCCTGCCCGTACGTCCTCGCGAGCCCCTCGGCGGTCTCGATGTCGAAGGCATAGAAGGCCTCGGCCGTCACGAGCGCGCGGGCGCGCTCGGCCTCCGTGACGCCCTCCGCCCGCACGCGCCGCAGGACGTCGATGATCGCCTCCTCCGCCGCCTGCAGCTTGTCGGCGTCCATGTGCGCGGTCACCGACACCAGGCCCGCCTGCGCGCGCGGCACGTAGCTGGCCTCGATGGCCGACACGAGCCCCTTCTGCTCGCGCACGGACTGGTTGAGCCGCGAGCTGGGCCCGTCACCGAGGATGTAGCTCAGGAGGTCGACGGCGAAGACGTCCTCGCTGGAGACGGGCGGCGTGTGCCAGGCGAGGCCGAGATAGGCCTGCTGCTCGGCGCGGCGGATGTCGACACCCCGGCTGGCATCGGCGCGCGGCGGCGGCGCCTGCGCCGCCCGCGCGGGCGCGGGCCCCGTGAGCGCGCCGAAGGTGACGGCGGCCACCCGCCGCGCCTGCGCGGGCTCCACGGCGCCCACGACGACGAGGGCCATGTTGCGCGGCACGTAATGCTTCTTGTAGTACGCGTCCAGGCGCTCGCGGGTGAGCGCCTGCACCAGCGCCGGCGTGCCGAGGATGGGCCGCCCGTACGGATGCGGCCTGTACGCCTCTTCCGAGAGCCGGCGGGACAGAAAGCGGTCCGGGTCGTCCTCGGTGAGCTTCATCTCCTCGAAGACCACCTTCTTCTCGCTCTCCAGCTCCTCCCGGACGAAGGCGGCGTTGACGGCGATGTCGGCGAGCAGCTCGACGGCGACGCGAAGCTGGTCGGCGGGCACCACGACGTCGTAGTGCGTGTAGTCGTACGACGTGAAGGCATTGCTGGTGCCGCCGATCCCCTCGATGAGCTGGTCGATCGAGCCCGGCGGCCGTGTGGGCGTGCCCTTGAAGAGCATGTGCTCGAGGTAATGCGACAGGCCCAGCTCCTCCGCCGACTCGTCGCGGCCGCCCGTGCGCATCCACAGCTGCAACGCCACCACGTCGCCCGCGCGGTGCTCCTGCACGATGAGGACGACGCCGTTCGGCAGCACCTCGCGCGCAGGACCGGCCACCGGCGCGGGCGCCGGGGTGCCGACACCGGCGCAGCCGGCCACGAACACGGCGACGAAGAGAAGCGAGAGCCGAGGTATCGATTGCACGGTCACCGCGCAGCCTATCAAATGTCCGGCGTATGCGTGAGCCGGATCCGCGTTCGGCGGAACCAGTCGGGCTTCAGTCGAGGCGGGCCGGGGGCGCGGCCCGCCGCACGGCCGGCGGCCCGTGACGCCTGCGGGCGTGCGTGCGGGCCGCGTCCCAGAGGCGGACGCCGAGCAGGAGGGCGAGGATGGCGGCGTAAATCCAGGGGGCGAGGAGGACCTTCTTCGCCAGCCAGATGTAGTGCAGCACGGCCAGGGTGGCCGCGACGTAGGCGAGGCGGTGCAGGCGCTTCCAGTTGCGCGCGCCCATGCGCTTGATCATCCCCGTCGTGGACGTGGCGGCGAGGGGGAGCAGGAGCGTGAAGGCGGCCACACCGACGGTGATGTACGGGCGCTTGACGATGTCGGCGCCCATCTGGCGCCAGGCGAAGAAGTGATCGAGGCCGATCCACACCCCGAAGTGCAGCGCCACGTAGAAGAACGCGAACAGCCCCAGCAGCCGCCGCAGCGTCATCTGCCACGCCATCCCCGTCAGCACCCGCAGCGGCGTCAACGCCAGGCTCGCCAGCAGCAACCGCAGCGCCCAGTTCCCCAGCGTATCCGTGATGAAGTCGATCGGATTCGCCGTCAGATCGTCCGTCCAGAACCAGTACAGCAGCGCCGCCAGCGGCAGCAGGCAGCCCACCCACACCACGCCCTTCACCCACACGCGAGCCGACGCCCCCACCCGGCCCCCTGCGACGACCTACGCCGGAGCCTTCATGCGGCGCGGGGGGCGCGGGTCTCGGGGTGCAGGGACCCGTTCCCCACTCACCAGGACCGCACAAGGCGTGTCGATGGAGCCCAGCCACCCTCGGTCCGAATCGGCCACCATCCACGTGGTCCTCGCACCCCGAGGCCCGCGCCCCCCGCGCCGCATGAAGGCTCCGCCGCCTAGTAGTTCTTCTTGAGGTCCATGCCGGAGTAGAGCGAGGCCACCTGGTCGCCGTAGCCGTTGAAGGGCAACGTGGCCCGGCGGCGGAACTCGCCGATGCGGCGCTCGGTGGCCTGGCTCCAGCGCGGATGGTCCACGGCGGGATTGACGTTGGAGTAGAAGCCGTACTCGCTCGGCGCCGCCTTGTTCCACGCCGTCTTGGGCTCCTCGGCGGTCAAGCGCACGCGCACGATCGACTTGCTGCTCTTGAAGCCGTACTTCCAGGGGATGACCACGCGCACGGGCGCGCCGTTCTGGTTCGGCAGCACCTGGCCGTACATCCCCATCGTCAGCAGCGTGAGGGGATGCATCGCCTCGTCCAGGCGCAGCCCTTCGGTGTACGGCCAGTCGAGGCTGCCCCCGAAGAACCCGGCGCGCTGCCCGGGAAACTGCGTGGGATCCATCAGGGTCGTGAACTCCACGTACTTCGCCGTCCCCAGCGGCGACACCTGCTTGAGCAGCGCCGACAGCGGAAAGCCGATCCACGGGATGACCATCGACCACCCTTCCACGCAGCGCAGCGCGTAGACACGCTCCTCGAGCGGCGCCACCTTGAGCAGGTCGTCGATGTCGATCGTGCGCGGCCTGGCGACGAGCCCGTCGACGGCGACCGCCCACGGGCGCGGCTTGAGGGAGCCCGCCAGGCGCGCGGGGTCGTCCTTGTTCACGCCGAACTCGTAGAAGTTGTTGTACGTGGTCGCGTCGGACACCTTGGTCGGTGTGTCCGTCACGCTGAAGGCCGCGTTGCGCGCGGCCGGCAGTGGCGCCCCCGCGGGCGGCGCCGCCGCGCCCGCCTCCTCCGCCGCGTTGCAGCCCGCCGCCGCGAGAGCGGCGGCGCCCACCATGAAGGCGCGGCGGTTCAGATACAGCCTTTCGTCGGTGACGTCGGAATATCTCAGGCGCATGCGACTCCTCCCCTGCCTCAAGACTCTCACGGTGCGACGAACTTGTAACCCTGGCCGTGCACGGTCTGGATGAAGAGCGGCCGGTCGGGATCCACCTCGAACTTGCGGCGCAGCCGCAGCACGTGCGTGTCCACCGTGCGGGTGGTGGGAAAGCGCTCGTAGCCCCACACCTCGTCCAGCAGGCGCTCGCGGGTGACGACGTCACCGCGGTGCTCCACGAGGTACACGAGGAGGTCGAACTCCTTGCGCGTGAGGCGGACGTCGCGGCCGGCCTTCCATACGCGTCGCCCGCGCAGGTGCACGCGCACGTCGCCGAAGGCGAGCTCCTCGGATTTCCGCCTCGGCCCCGGGCGGCGCAGCACGGCGCGCACGCGCGCGAGCAGCTCGCGCAGCGAGAAGGGCTTGCTCACGTAGTCGTCGGCGCCCAGCTCGAGGCCGAGGACGCGGTCGGCCTCCTCGCCCCGGGCCGTGAGCATGATCACGGGCACGTCGAGGCCGCGCCGGCGCAGCTCGCGGCAGACGTCCCAGCCGCTCAGCTTCGGCATCATGACGTCGAGCAGGACGAGATCCGGCGCCTCGCTGAGGGCGCGGGCGAGGCCGTCCGCGCCGTCGGTGGCGGCGATGGTGTCGTAGCCTTCGAAGCGCAGGTTGTCCTCGAGGCCGCGCACGATCTCGGGCTCGTCGTCGACGATGAGGATCCTAGGCATCGCGGGGGCCGGGGGCGGGAAGCCACAGGGTGAAGGTGCTGCCGCGCCCGGGCGCGCTGTCGAGGGTGACCGTGCCGCCGTGCGCCTCCGCCACGTGCCGCACGAGGGCGAGCCCCACGCCGCTGCCACGCCGGCCCTGCGTGTCGCTGCGTCCCACGCGGTAGAACTTGTCGAACACGCGCGCGTGCTCCCCGGCCGGGATGCCGATGCCGCGGTCGGTGACGGCAAGGGCGAGGCGCTCGCCCTCCCGGCGCGCCTCGATGGCGAGCGCCCGGTCGTCCGCGGAATACTTCATGGCGTTGTCGACGAGGTTGGCGAGCGCCTGCCCCACCGCCTCCGCGTCCATGACGACGTCGCCGATGGCAGGGTCGATGGTCACCTCGACCTTGAACCCCTGCTGCGCGAGCGGGTAGGCGAAGCTCTCCAGCGTGTCGCGCACGAGCGGCTCCACGGCGGTGGGGACGGGATCGTAGCGGCGCCGGCCGCTCTCGATCCGCGAGAAATCGAGCACGTTGTCGATGAGGCGCGACAGCCGCTCGCTCTCGCGCGTGATCACGCGGTAGTACTCCTGCCGGCGCGCCTCCGCCACGCGGCCCATCTCGAGGGTCTCTCCGAACATACGGATGACGGACAACGGCGTCTTGAGATCGTGCGACACGTTGGCGACGAAATCGGCCTTCAGGCGCGCCATCTCGCTCTCCCGCCGCATGAGCCGCCAGGTGGCGACGCTGCCGGCCGCGATGACGGCCAGCAGCAGCGCGAAGGCCGTCATGAACATCATCACCTGCCGCCGCAGCGCCTGGCGCGGCGCCGAGCCCGGCGTCTGGTACACGGCCACCCGCCAGTTCCGCACGCCGTCGCGCACCGGCACCGACATCACCGGCACCGCCGCCTCCACCGGCGTGCGGCTGTAGACGGTGCGCCCGCGGTCATCGACGACGGCGAGCACGGTGGCCGACTCCAGGCCGCTCAGGGCGCGCCCGAACACCTCGCGGCGCAGCGCGCCCTCCTCACACCAGAAGACGGCGACCAGCGGCGCGCCGTCCCGCGCCTTCACGCCGGCCGCGAGCGCGCCGCCGTCCCCGGCGACGGCGTGGCGCCGGCCGCCGCGCTCGCCGGCGAGGCGCACCGCGAGCGCGCGCGCGACGCCCAGCTCGGCGGGATCGTGCTCCTCCATGGGAGCGAGCAGGCGGCCACCGCCGTCGAAGAGGTAGAGCCGCCGGACGAGGGGCGCCCGCGCCAGCAGCCCGTGCAGGGCGGCGTCGTCCACGCCGGCCGTGTCGAGCACCGCCTGCAGATCGTCCAGGAAGGCGTCCTCGGCGGAGCGCAGCACCATCTCGATCTTCTCCGCCGCCATGGAGGCCATGTCGCGCGCCTGCTCGCGGAAGAGGACGTCGGCGGACGCCTCCCATTGCCGGAGCGACACCCAGCCGAGCGCCGCCACGATGAGCGCGGGGAGGAGGATGGCGGCGAGGAGGAGGAAGGAGATGCGGCGGCTCACGCCCCCTCGGCGAGCAGGAGCCGGATCATCCGCTCCGTCTCCTCGTAGGCGCCTTCACCGATGTGGCGGTAGCGCACGACGCCCTTGCGGTCCACGAGCACGAGCGTCGGCCACGCGCGCACGCCGTAGCGCTTCCAGATGGCGAAGTCGTTGTCCTGCACGACGGGATACCGGACGTCGAGGGTGCGGGCGGCCTCGGCCACCTTGTCGTACGGCTGCTCCCACGGGAACTCCGGGCTGTGCACGCCCACGATGGTGAGTCCCGACTTCTCGAAGCGCCCGTGCCAGTCCCGCAACGCTGGAATCACGTTCCGGCAGTTGTAGCAGCCGTACGTCCAGAACTCGACGGCCACCACGCGCCCGCGCAGCCCCCGCAGCGCGAGCGGCGCGCTGTTGATCCACCGCTCCCCCGTGATCTCGGGCGCCGCCTGCCCCACCCGCAGCGCCTGCCCGCCCGCCGGCAGAGGATTCAGCACGGCCGCCACCACGAGGGCGCCCACGGCGATGCGCGATCCCGTCCACATCATGACGCCCACTATGCGGCGCGCCCGGGCCGGAGTCGTCACAGCCATGTGAACTCTCGACGGCCCCTACACGACCTCGTCCAGGCGCGAGGTGGCCTCGCCGAAGCGTCGCATCGCGAACGGCGGCAGGCCCTCGTACACCTCCGCCAGGCGCAGGTTGATCTCCCGGTTGGCGAGCTCGAAGAGGCTGTGCCCTTCGCGGTCGCCCTCCACGAGGAAGGGCCCCAGCCGCTCCACCTCGAGCACCCACAGGGCCTGCGCGATGCCGAGCTCCTCGAGCCAGTGCACGTCGATCACGCGCTTGATGCACTGCCCGTAGGCGGCCCCCATGCCGTAGCCGATGGTGGTGAGGTAGACGGCGCCGTGGGGCACGAACCACTCGCGATAGGCCAGCTCCGTGAGCCCCGCCTTGCCCACGATGACGCGCGCGCCGGAGGCCTCGAACCAGCGGCTCATGGACTTGCCGAAGCGGAAGCTCGCGGTGGCGGTGACCGCCTGCACGTCGTAGGTGCCGTCCGTTTTCACACTCGCCGCCGGCGAGCAGTGGAAGTTCACGTTCGTGAGCGCCTTCACCGCGGCGGGCAGGCCCGCGCCCTGGTCCACGACCTTGCGGTACACGCCCTCCCGCGCCGTGTAGACGGCGCCGCTCACGTACACGACGTCGCCCAGCTTCAGCCGGGCGATGTCGCCGGCGCCGATGGGCGTCGTGAGGTGCACCTCGTCCATGGCCACGTCGTCGAGGCGGCGCGGGACGCTCACGACAGTCCCTCGCGGCGGTAATAGTCCGTGAACCATTGCGGATCGGCGCGGAACTCCACGCGGCCGCCGGGATGCAGGCGCGCGGTGGCACGGCGGGACGACAGGCAGAAGGAGTGCATGGCCACCGGCATACCCCCCGTGTGCGAGTAGGCGATCTCGACGTGGGTCGCCACCACCAGCGATGTGCCCGCGAAGCCCATGGCCCCGATGCCGATGTAGTTGCCGAGCGAGGTGAGCTCCTCCTCCAGCCGCGCCAGCTCCGGGTCGGGATTGCGGCTGCCCACCGCGCGCAGGCACGCGGCCTCCTTGCCGAGACGGACGCACGTATCCTTGGCGCCGCCGATGCCGAGGCCGACGATGGCGGGCTGGCAGGCGAGGCCCCGCTTGCCGAACTGCACCAGGGTGTCGATGAAGAAGCGCTTGATGCCGGCCACGCCGTCGGCGGGAAACAGCATGCGGTAATCGGTGCCGAACAGCCCGCCCTTGTGCACCGTCGTGATGTCGATCCAGTCCGCGCCGGGCTCGAAGGCGTAGGTGACCTCGGGGGCGTGGACGCCGACGTTGTTGTTGTGGTCGACGCGCGTGAGCGGGTGCACGCGGTTCGGGCGCAGCGGAATGGCGGCGGTGGCGTCGGCCGTCGCGCGCCGCAGCGCCCGCTCGAGGGCGACGAAGCCGCCCTCCACCGCCGCCTCGTTGCCCGCGCGCACGTAGTAGCGCGGCAGGCCCGTGTCCGCGCACATCGGCCGGCGGTCGGCGGTGGCGATGTCCCAGTTGCGCTCCATCTCGGTGAGCACGAAGCGCGCCAGCTTGTTGCGCTCCCGCTCCCGCGCCAGCGCCACCCCCGCCCGATAGTCCGCCGGAATGTCGATCGCCGCCCGCGACATCAGCTCCCGCGCCGTATCCTCGATCAGCTTCTCCGGAATACCCGCCATCGCCCGACGGTAGCACGGCCCCAATGAAAGAACGTCACCCGGCGCCGGCCCCACGACGACTGTCCAGACTGAGCCCGCGCTGTAGACCAACGTCCGCCCGGGGAGGGCCTGGGGCCTGTCGAGGCCCCCATCTCAATGGAGGTCAGGGTTTGGGGGTCAGGCTTTGACTTCTGAACACGAACAATCCCGCGTCTGAGCCGAGATGTATGGAAGTCAAAGCCTGACCCCCGATCTACCGGGAAGTCCGCTTGGGGGCCTCGGCGGGCTGGGCGCGGCTCTTGAGCCGCTTCACGAGCTCGGCGTACGAGGCGCTGCGAATGATCCGGTCGAACTGCGCGCGGTAGTTGTTGATGAGGCTGACGTTCTCGATCACGACGTCGTAGATCAGCCACCGCTCGCCCCGGCGCAGCATGCGCGCGTCCACGGGCACCTCGGTGCCCTGGCGCGTGATCACGAGGGCGCGCACGCTGGCGTACTCGCCGTCGATCTTCTCGCTCACGAAGCGCAGGCGCTCGCCGCCGAAGTGGTCGATGCGGGAGATGTACGTCTCCTCCAGCAGCTCGGCGAAGAGCAGCACGAACTCCTCACGCTCCGCGGGCGCGCGCGCCTGCCAGTGCGGGCCCAGCGCGCGCCGCGCGGTCTCCTGCACGTCGAAAACCTCCACCGCCACCTTGCGCACGGCGGCCCGCCGCTCGGGCTTGCGCTCCTCCGCCTTCAGCGCCGGGTCCTCGAGGACCTTGATGACGGTCTCGGTGTATTCGCGCAGCTGATCCGTGGGCGTGGAGGCCCACACCGGCTGGCTGATCGCAATCACGCCCGCGAGGGCGGCGATGGCAACGACGGTCTTCATCGCGATGAGCTCCTCCTGGCCGCCAGTATACCCGCCATGGCACAGCGTCCCGCCTTTCTTCCCTTTGACGGCCGCCCGCCGCTCACGATTCGCGCCCACCGTGTCCCTCGACCGTCGCGGAACTGGCTTATGCTGCCGCCGTTCCCGTCGACCAGCGGAATGGCCGCCGACAGTCCCACGATCTCGAGCTGTCCTGCTGGAGGGCATGTAGTGATTCGTCGGACTGCCATCGCGCTGGCTCGCTCGGCATCCTCAACTTCGACGCGAGCGGGGCCTGACGTCCGGAAGGCTGACGCGCAGCCGGGCGGGCCGACCGACTACACGGGCGGCGGGGCGTGACGGGGGCGTTCGTCACGGGCACGGGCTCCGAGCAGGCGGTGCTGGACGGGTCATGTTCATCTGACAAGACGATGAGCGTCGCTGGCCCGACGTGGGAAGTAGTCGTCGCCGGCGGTGGCCTGAGCGTTCCGCCGGGCGCGGCGCAGCGGGGCCCGCGGGCACCGGCAATTCTGAGGATCCTGCAGCGAGGCGGGAGCTAGCGGACGACCGTCTTGAGGTGCGCCAGCACTTCCTGCTCGAACTGGTCGAGGGTCTGACCGAACGTCTGCCGGAAGTTGGCGTGCCGATTCTGGCGACGGCCGAAGGAGCGGAAGTAGTCGGTGACCCGCTCCAGACCGTCGCGCTCGACGAGGTAGTTCGCCATCAGAAAAGCGAGCTGGTAGGTCGGTAGCGACCCCTCGCGCAGGTGGCGCACGGTGAAGCCGCGCGGATTACCGAGCGTCTCCAGATCCAGGCGCGCGGCGACGAGCGCGGCGTGATTGCGAATGCCCGCCGTCGCCATGGAGCGGCGGCTGGCCAGCGTATCGAGGGACAGCCGCTCCAGGACGGTGAAGGCCACCCACTCCGCCATGCCCTCGGCCAGCCATTGTTCGGCGCGCCCCTCACCCTGGGCGAGCTCGATCTGCGAGACGTGCGCGAGCTCGTGCGCGATGAGCCGGAGCCATTCGCGCCCGCCGGAGGCCGCTTCGTCGTTGAGCAGGAGCTGGCGGCGCTTGCCGATGCCGACCGCGAACTCGCTCAGCTCCGCGGCCCGCACGGGCGACACGTGGGCATCGTGGATCAGTCCCTGCTCGAACACCTGGCGGCCGGAGTAGACGTAGACGGTGAACTGCGCCGGCAGCGGCATGCGGAGATCCTGGACCATGATGGCGGCGATGCCCCGCACGGCGTCCTCGTGCGTATCCATGGCCGCCGCGTCCTTCGGCTGGGACATGGAGGGCGGATCGATCTGGAAGGGCAGGACGAGCCGACCGCTTCCGCACCCGGCCACCACGACGAAGGCCAAGAGCCCCGCGAAGCCGGCCACCCGCTGTGAAATCCTTTTCATACTTCGCGCGGATTCTGACACGCAGCCGTAATGGCAGGAAGAACTTTTCACTACTGTCCATTGTGACGTTTACAAAACCCAGCGAGATCAACAACCTGGGAGCGAATCCGTCACCGCAGGGTCCGCGCGTGAACAAAGTGGGCCAGCCGCTCGGCATTGCGGACGGCGTGGGCGTTGCCGTCGTTGTTGAAGCAGACGTAGACGTCGCGCCCCTCGCCCAGCCAGGCGCGGATCGCCCGTGCGTCGGCGCGCAGCCCGGCGTCCCTGTACGAGCCGCTGTACCGAGGCGTGGTACCGTGCCGGCGAACGTACACGAAATCCGCGGTGACGGGGGCGCGGACGGGGGCCTCCCGCCAGTCCTGCAGGCAGAGGGCGACGTTGGCGCGCACGAGGAGGTCAAACACCTCCGGCACCAGCCACGACGCGTGCCGCACTTCGAGCACCGCGCGCAGGGCCGGGACGTAGCGCTGGCGGCCGAGGGCGCGCAGGAACCGGCGCAGCCGGTCCACGTCGACGTGGAACCGTGCGGGCAGCTGGAAGAGCACGGGGCCCAGCGTCGCCTGCAGCGCGGCGGCGCGGGTGAGCAGGCGTCGCAGTGGGTCCGACGGCTGCTTGAGGCGCTTGAGATGGGTGAGATAGCGGCTGGCCTTCACCGCGAACACGAACTCCGGTGGCACCGTCCGCCGCCACGCCGCGAAGACGGCCTTGGCCGGCAGCCGGTAGAACGGGTTGTTGAGCTCGACGGTCTCGAAGCGCTGCGCGTAGAACGGGAGCCACTCGCGCGCGGGCAGCGCCTGCGGATAGAAGCGGCCGCGCCAGTGCTTGTAGACGTACCCGCTGGTGCCGATGAAGCAGCGGCCCATCGACCGATTGTAGGGGAACGCGGACACAGGGTCCGCGGGTACCATGGGCCCGGACAGGAGGCGACATGGCCAGCACCCCCATCTCGGCGGCAGACCTCTACGAGCGGCGCCGGCTCCCCGTGCTCGACAGCCACATGGCCTACGTCGAGATCGGGGTGGGCCGCCCCATCGTGTTCCTGCACGGCAACCCGACCTCCTCCTACCTCTGGCGCAACGTGATTCCCCATCTCGAGGCGTCCGGCCGCTGCCTGGCGCCCGACCTCATCGGCATGGGACGCTCCGGCAAGGCGACCGCGGGCGGCTATCGCTTCGCCGAGCATGCGCGGTACCTGGACGAGTGGTTCGACAAGCTGAAGCTGGATCACGTCACGCTCGTCGTCCACGACTGGGGCTCGGCGCTCGGCTTCGACTGGGCGCGCCGTCACCCGGAGCGCGTGCGCGCCATCGCCTACATGGAGGCGCTCGTGCGGCCGGTGACGTGGCAGGAATGGCCGGCCCCCGCCCGCGCGATCTTCCAGGCGATGCGCTCGCCCGCCGGCGAAGAGATGGTGTTGCAGAAGAACGTCTTCGTGGAGCGGATCCTGCCCGCCAGCGTGCTGCGCGGCCTCACCGCCGAGGAGATGGAGCACTATCGCGAGCCCTTCCGCCATCCCGGCGAGTCACGCCGTCCCACCCTCACGTGGCCGCGCGAGATCCCCGTGGACGGCGAGCCCGCCGATGTCGTCGCCGTCGCGGAGGCCTACGCCGCCTGGATGGCCGCCAGCACGGTGCCCAAGCTGTTCGTCAACGGCGACCCCGGCTCCATCCTCGTGGGGCCGCAGCGTGAATTCTGCCGCGCGTGGCCCCACCAGCGGGAGGTCACGGTGCGTGGCAGCCATTTTTTACAGGAAGACTCGCCCGCCGAGATCGGGCGCGCCCTCGCGGGGTTCGTGCGCCGGCTCGGGTGAGGTTACGGCCGGCGCAGGTGCTGCAGCGAGACGACGACGAGCGCGCCCGGCGTGTCACGCAGCACGAACGCCACGCGATCGCCGGCCTGCACGTCCCGGAAGAGGTCGGCGGTGGCGGCGATGAACGGCATCGACATCTCCTCGTCCATGAGGCCGGGGACCGGCTCGTGCTGCAGGATGATGACGGGACGCGTGGCGTGCAGGGCCGACGGCGGGGGCAGGAGCGCGCGCACGACTCCGTGACCGCGATACTCGGCAGGCGGCTGCGCCGCCGCCACCGTCCCCGCCACCACCACGAGGGCGAGGGCGACGGGGAGACCGCGCCGCCCCTGCCTCACGCGGACGCGGCCGGCGCCATGGGCGCGCCCGCGTGCGCGTACTGAAGGACGAGCCGCCGCGTGTCGACGAGCGTGAA
Organism: uncultured Anaerolineaceae bacterium; assembly: GCA_964626755.1. Classification (GTDB taxonomy): domain Bacteria; phylum Chloroflexota; class Limnocylindria; order Limnocylindrales; family CSP1-4; genus JACDAV01. The sequence goes on from CAZVGO010000042.1 coordinate 119,615, forward strand.
GCCGACGTCGGTGGCACCGGCCGCCAGCAGCGCCGTGCGCACCGCCTGCGTGTCCTCCTCCGAGCACCACCGGCCCACCACGATGGGCAGCGCGGGGACGGCGGCGCGCAGCCGCTTGCAGAGATAGCGGGCCTGCGACAGGCCGCCGGGGGCGAGGCCGGCGACGAGCACGACGTCGGGCGGCTGCTCACCCACCGCGGAGACCACCTCCGCCGACAGCATGGCGGCGGAGACGGCGCGCACCTCGGCGCCCGTCGGGGCGCACAGCGCGCGGAACATCAGGAGGGCGACCTCGTCGGCATCGTCGCGGGCCGGGCAGCCGAGCACGCGGAGCCCGGCCGCGGAGCGGGCCACCGGCGCCGCCTCATCGCCACGCACGGCGGGGGCGAGCGCCGACTCGTCGAACCGCTCGAGGAGGGCGCGGGTGGCGCGCACCACGATCCGCTCCTCCTCGACCGTCAGGTGGCCGCGCGCGCGGTCGCGCCCGGCCAGCGTGAGGGCGGGCACGAGGAGCTCGTCGTACACCGTCTCGACGGGATGCGTCTTGACGTACTCCTCGACGATGTCCACCGCCTCGTCTTCGTCCTCGGCAAGCAGGCGCTGGTAGTACGTGGCCGGAGCCGGCAGCGGCTCCTCGGCCGTCATGAGCACGGTGACGAACCGGAGGTCGGGCACGTACTTGGCGAAGACCACCAGGCAGACGGTGAGCGGCGTGGCCAGCATGAGCCCCACGGGGCCCCACAGCCACGTCCAGAAGGCGACCGCCACCAGGAGCGCCACTTCCGACACCCCGGCCGTGTTGGCGTAGAGCAGCGTCTCCATCACCATGTTGCTGAACAGCTCCAGCACGAGGAAGAGCGCGACGACGATCACCGGCTTCGTCCACCCGGGAAAGACGGCCAGGCTCAGCGTGATGGGGAAGAGCGCCCCCACCCACGGGCCCACGTAGGGAATGAAGCGCAGCACGGCGGCGAGGAATCCGAAGAGCAGCGCGTAGGGCACCCCGATCACGAGCAGACCCACGGCGACCGCGGCGCCGAAGGTGGTGTTGACGATCGTCTGCATGAGCAGGTAGCGGCTCACGCGCGCGCCCGCCTCGTCGAGCGCCTTCGTGGTGATCGCCAGCTTGCTGAAGCCGATGAGCCGGATGATGCGGTTGCGCATCTCCTGGCGCTCCAGCAGCATGAACGGCACCAGCACCGTCACCAGCGCCGCGATGCCGAGAGGCTGCATCCACTCGCCGAGCGCGGCCAGGTTGCGCCACATCTCGTTGCCCCTCGACTCCTCGACGATCACGTGCGCGGGGGGCGGGGGGGCCGGCTTCGTGCCTTCGGTCCTCTTGACGTCGTCCACCGCCTCCTTCACCGTCTCCTGCACCTTCTGCAGGGACGTGTCGCGGCCGAGCCACCGGACGTCGGCGATCTTCTCGCGGATGTTGCTGCGGTACTGCGGCAGCTCGTGGGCGAGGCTGACCACCTGCGTGCCGACCACCCAGGCGAGGCCCGCGAGGACGCCCAGCGCGAGGAGGGTGACGACGATCACCGACACCACGCGCCCCAGGCCCGCGCGCTGGAGCAGGCTCACGATGGGCGCCAGGAAGAAGGTGAAGAGGATGGCGAGCGCGAACGGAATGAGCACGGCCTGCGCGATGTACAGCACGGCCACGACGAGCGTGAACCCGCCCAGCAGCACGAAGGACCACCCGGGGATGGCGCGCCGCCGCGACGCGGCCGTGACACTCTCGGGCGGCCGTGCGGCGGACGCTCCGCTCCGGCCGTGGCTGGTCGGCATCACGACAGACCGTAGCACATGGCGGGCCACCCAGGCTTACACTCCCCGGCATGGACGTCGTGGCCCATCACGCCGCCCGGCACCCCGACAAGCCGGCCCTCATCGACGGCGAGCGGATCCTGAGCTGGCGCGAGCTCTTCCTGACGCGCAACCGCATCGCGCATGCGCTGGCCCGGCTCGGCCTCGCCGCCGGCGAGCACGCGGCGGTGTACGCGCCCAACTCCGCCGACAACCTGCTCGCGGGCGGCGCCGTGCGCGCGCTGGGCGCGGTGGCCGTCCCGCTGAACCATCGCCTCACGGCGGACGAGGTGGCGTACATCCTCGATCACTCCGATGCCGCCGTGGTCTTCGTCGGCGACGCCTTCGTGCCGATGGCCGAGCGCGTGCGCGCCGCCGCCACGCGGGTCCGGCACTGGGTCGTGCTCGGCGCCGAGCGGCGGCCGTGGGCGACCTCCATGGAGGCGCTCGTCGCCGCCGGCAGCGCCGAGCCGCTCCCGGAGCGCGCCGCGGGCGGTTCGATGATCTACACCGCCGGCACCACCGGAAAGCCGAAGGGCGCGCTCCGCGCGCTCACCGACCCCGCCGCCGTGCTGCCGCGCCTGGCTGCGCTCGACGTCGTCGATCCAGCGCACGTGCACCTGGTGGCGGGCCCGCTCTACCATTCAGCCCCCGGCGGCTTTGCCGTCTACGCGCACATGGTGGGCAACACGGTCGTGGTCATGCGGAAATTCGACGCCGAAGACGCCCTGCGCACGATCGAGCGCCATCGCTGCACGACGACGTTCATGGCGCCCACGCTGCTCAAGCGCATCGTCGACCTGCCGCCCGCGGTGCGCGCCCGGTACGACGTCAGCTCCATGCGCTCGATCGTGGTCGCGGCCGCCCCCTGCCCCATGCGCGTGAAGGAAGAGGTGATGGCCTACTTCGGCCCGGTGCTCTACGAGTTCTACGGCTCCACCGAGCTCGGCATCAACACGGTGCTGCGCCCGGCCGACGTGCTGCGCAAGCCCGGCTCCTGCGGCACGGCGGCCCCCGGCGTCGACATCGCCGTGCTGGGCGACGACGGCTCCCCCCTGCCCGCCGGCGAGCCGGGCGAGCTGTTCGTGCGCCGCTATCCCGGGGTCTTCGAGGCGTACTACAAGAACGCCCAGGCAACGAAGGACACCATGCGCGGGGAGTGGCTGTCGGTGGGCGACGTGGCATGGATCGACAGCGAAAGCTTCGTGTACATCTGCGATCGCAAGCGCGACATGATCATCTCGGGTGGGGTCAACATCTACCCCGCCGAGATCGAGGACGTGCTGCACCGTCATCCTGCCATCGAGGACGCGGCGGTCTTCGGCGTCCCCGACGCCGAATGGGGAGAGCGCGTCCACGCCGCGGTGCAGCCGCGTGCCGGGATGTCGCTGTCCGTCCACGATATCAAGGACTTCTGCCGCGATCGTCTGGCCGACTACAAAGTCCCGCGAGACGTGACGTTGCACGACGATCTCCCCCGGGATCCCGCCGGCAAGCTCGTGAAGCGGACCCTGCGGGAGCCGTTCTGGGCCGGGCGCGACATCAAGATTTGACGCCGGTCGTGTGAATAGGCGGTCCCTTCGGGCCGTCTGAATACCCGACCACCATGGATACGGCGCTCGCGAGACGGCTGACGGCGTGGCTGCTGGCCCTCGCCCTCTTCCTGCCTGCCGTGGCGGCCGCCCAGGCCCCGCCGGAGGATGAGGTGGAGAGCGAGGCGGCCGGGCCCGCTCCCCCGCGGCTGGGCTTCACGGCGGGTGACGTCCGTTTCTGGCGCCCCGGAACCGACGAATGGGTGCCGGCGCAGGTCAATATCCCCCTGGCTCCGGGCGACCAGCTCGTCACGGGTCATCTGGGCAACGTCGAGATCCAGACGGGTCCCGATTCCTTCCTGCGCGCCTGGGGCGACAGCCGCTTTGCGATCAATGGCCACGAAGAGGACGGCCTGCGCATTGGCGCCAGCGACGGCTACCTCGGCCTGGATCTGCGCAGCGTGGACCCCGGCCAGCGCGTGCACGTCGACACGCCGCACGCGGCCGTGGCCATCGGACAGGCAGGCTATTACCGGATCGACGTCGACGGTGATCGCACGTCCGTCATCGCACGGCGGGGCGGCCGCGCCACCGTCACCGCCCACGCGCACACGGTCAGCCTTGCCACCGATCACGAAGTGGTCGCGCGCGCCGCGGCCACGCCGCTGGAGCCCGCCGCAGCGCCCGAAGCCGACGCCTGGGACCGCTGGAGCCTCGGACGCACGGACACGCTGCTCGCGGCCGAGAGCGCGCGGTACGTGGCCCCCCAAGTGTACGGCGCCGCCGAACTCGACCAGTACGGCACGTGGCGTGAGGAGCCGACCTACGGCGCTGTGTGGGAGCCTCGCGGCGTCCCGGAAGGGTGGGCGCCCTACAGCACGGGCACGTGGATGTCGGATCCCGGATACGGCTGGACGTGGGTCGACACCGCGCCATGGGGATGGGCTCCCTATCACCACGGTCGCTGGGTCTTCGTCAACGGTACGTGGGGGTGGGCGCCCGGCCCGCGTGTGGCGAGAGCGGTGTACGCACCCGCGCTCGTCGCCTTCTTCGGCGAGCCGCGTCCCGTCGGCCGTCCCTTCGTGAGCTGGGTGGCGCTCGGCTGGGGCGAGCCGCTCGTGCCGTGGTGGGGTCGCCCCGGATTCATCGGCCGCCCCTCGTACGTCGGCTGGTCCGGGCCCCGGCACTGGCACCGGGATCGCTTTCACGGCCGCCCGTCGGAGTACCGCAACGTGGGCGTGCGCCACGCGGTGGTCGGCATGGACCGTGAACGATTCGGACGCGACCGTGTGGAGCGCGCGAGGGTACGCGGCGTCGACGTGAGCCGGCTGGAGCCGATCCGGGAGCCACGGCCGTCCCGTCGCGGCGACGCCGATGGCCGTGGCGACAGGCCGTGGCGCCGCGACGTTCCGGCCGAGGGCTCGCGCGAGCGCACTGACCGTGAGACTCCCACGGCACGCCCGGCCGAGCAGGACGCGCGAGAGCGGGCGCGTGGTGGCCAGACACGGCCGTCCGGGGCGGACCCACGCGAGCGGCGGGGTGATCGCGACACGCCCACGGCACGCCCGTCCGACGCGGACCCACGTGAGCAGGCGCGCGGCTTCCGGACGCCATCCGCACGCCCGTCCGAGGCGGACACACCTGAGCGCGCGCGTGACCGCGAGCGGCCGCGCGCGCGCGAGATGCCGGCGGGCCTGCCCGCGCAGCCTGC
>CAZVGO010000043.1:0-31190 GCA_964626755.1 uncultured Anaerolineaceae bacterium
GAGATCGTCCCCGACCGCAGGTACTACCCGCTCCACAGCGCTTTCACCAAGTAGACCTCAACTCCAGTCAGCCGAGTGTCTCGGCGAAGCGTTCACGGTTGGCGCTGAACCACATTCGTCGGCGGTCGAACTTCGCCATCCCTCCCGTCGTAGCGACCATGGCAGCGAACGCCTCGTTGCCCTCGTCGAGTCGACGTTGGACGAACTCGCCACCTCGACCGATCCCCTCGCCCAACACGTCGAGGAACTCACTGCGCCCCGTCGGGAGGCCGTAAGCGTCAGCGACGACACGGAGCCGGCGGAACGGGTCGAACGGAGGCGCGCGTCCGAGTAGAACGGCATCATCATCGGTGTCCATCGGCACGCACATTCGGGCGAACTGAGCGAGGTCGTAGACCCGGCGGCCAGGGGCAGCGAAGTCGAAGTCAGTCGGTGTCGGTCCATGGCGGACCGGTGGTGCCGTCGTCGCTGCCGTCGGCGAACGGCGAAGGTCCCGCCGCGCCCTGGTCGGCTTCGGCGGCTTCGGCCTCTGCTTCGGCGTCGGCTTCGGCGTCGGATTCCGTCGGATCATCGGCCACCCGCGCGCTGGCCATCGCCACGCCACTAACCGCCAGCGCGCTGGCTGCGAACGACGCAACGACTACGCGTCGCGAGGGGAACCTGAGGGTACGTCGATGCATCTCATCTCCTGGGTCTCGAGGAACTTCGGTAATCGAGTGATTGGCGGTCCACCCGGACTCACATTGAGGTAAGCGCCCGACCCGTACGGAAGGTCACGGCAGGTGGGCGTGGTGCGTCGCACGGCGTGTGCGCCCAGGAACTCCTCTGTCCCGGTCCGCGACGGTGAGGAGTTCGGCTCCGTCGAGAAGTCCCCCGATCGCTCCTGGTGTCGCCAGGCGCGACGCGGAGAGTTCAGCCCGGGATCCGCACGTCGATCCAGACGGCGCGGTGGTCGGAGCTGGGGAACGGGAACACGCCGGTCAAACCGAAGAGCGGGCTGGCCTGGATCGGCCAGAAGACGGCACCGTCGACGATTCGGAGGTTCTTGCGGGGCAGTACGTAGTCCGCTCGCAGGTTGCCCGGCGCGCCGTCGGCGAAGTCGGCGGTGTCGAACCGCGAGTCGCTGCGGTGGGTTGTGTTGATCCCGGCCTGCAGGACGGCCGCCTCGACGGCGCCGGCGCTCGACGGCGTGACCTTGGTGTTCACGAGCGGGTGCTCGAGCAGCTGCTGGATCGAGCCCGGGATGCTGTCGCCGTCGAGCGGATCCGAGTTCTGGTCACCCGCGATGACGAACAGTTGTCCCGGCGCGAGGCCGCCCCGACCGCCCGCGTCGTCGTAGATGTAGCGCGACTTCCGACCGGGGCTGATGTAGTCGGCCCAGAACCGGATCTCATCGAAGTTGCGGGTGCCGTTGCGGTCCTCAGGCCCATCGAAGACGGGCGGGGTGGGGTGGCTGACGAGGAAGTGGACGACCTTGCCGCGGATCTTGATCGGAAGGTCCCAGTGGCTCTTCGACGAGAGCCGGAAGACACGCAGCTCGGCCCGGGAATACCAGTCCTTCGGGGCGGCGGTCAACGGATCGTCGGGCAGGCGGGCGCCGGGCATGTCCTTCCAGAGGAACTTGCGGAAGGTCCTGACCTTCTTCGAGTCGATCGGGTACTTCGAGTACACGGCCATTCCGAACTGACCGGGGAAGAACCCGAAGCCGAACGCGTCGTCGGGGCCGCCGACGACGCCGTTGTTGTTCAGATCGAATCCGGACGGCACGCCGGTATTCGACTGCGCGATGAAGCGGTGCGGGTACCGGATCGGCGCAGCCCCATTCTGCGAGACCGACAGGTAGTTGTTCTGGAACAGGCGGAGCGCCTTTGGCGCGTAGTCGAACTCGTTGATCAGCAGGACATCCGGCCGGGCGCGTTGAATGATCTCGGCGACGGCCTTCGCCTGGGCGTTGTTGCGCGTCGAGAGGTCGGTCACGAGCTGGCCCGCAACGTTGCGATTGAGCGACGCGTTGAACGTGGCGAACCGGACCGTAGCGGAGCGTCGTTCGCCACTCGCCGTCGCGGTCGCGACGGAACCCACGACCAGGGCCGTGAGGGCCAGCCCGGAGATGGCCGCCATGACTGGGCGGCGGCGTGTGTGCCGCATCGTGACCTCCCCCTGTCTTTCGGTGTTGAGCCCGTCGAATCTACCGCGCCCGGCCCGGCCGCGGCAATCGACCGCGCCGCTACTGGACGATGATCGGGATGCTCTCGTACGTCCCCCTCACGCGATCGGATGCATACCAGATCTCGTAGTTGCCCGCGGTCGCCGGCGCCGTGATCGTGACGGGGTTGCCCGTGGCCGTATAGGCGTACGACGTGTATGTCCCGACGGGGGAGCCCGCGGGCACGATCGTGATGTAGTCAAGGGGTCCGTCGGGACCGGTCCAGGCGACCTGGAACGTGGCGTTGCGCGCGACCGTCGCCGGGGCCGAGAGCGTGACGTCCACGCCCGTCACCGTGATCGGCCGGCGGAGCATGGTCCGCGAATCGGCACCAGTCACGTACCACGCCTCGTAGGCGCCCGCCTCGAGCGGGGCGGTCAGCGTTCCGGGACTGCCCACCGTAGTGTAGAAGTAGCTCTCGTTCGTCCAGCGCTCGGTCCCTGCACGGACGATCGTCACGTAGTCACCAGGGCCGTCCGGTCCGGTCCAGGTCACCTCGAAGGTGGTCGTGCCCATCACCGAGTCGGGTGCGGCCAGCGTTCCGACGAACGGCCTGACCGTGATGGGCCGGCGGGCGAGGATCGAGTTGTCGTCCCCGAGCGCGTACAGCAGCTCGTAGGCGCCATCCGTCGTCGGGGCGGTGAGGGAGCCGGTGGGGCCAACGGTCGTGTAGAAGTACGGCTCGTTCGTCCAGCGCTCGGCTCCCGCGGCGACGATCGTCACGTAGTCCCGCGGTGCGTTCGGCCCCGTCCACGAGACGCTGAACTTCGCGCCGGCGGGGACCTCGGCCGGACCGTCGAGCGTCGCCCCGCCCGTGACGGGGGGAGGCGAGGCTGTGGCAGTGGGCGTCGGCGTCGGATCGGCGGTTGGAGTCGGCGTGGCGGCCGCGGGGGCGGCCGTGCCGGAGCAGCCGGCCACGACGAGCGCAACCACCCAGCCGGCGGCCGCGACCGCGGCCCGGTTCCAACGAGTCATCTCGATCTCCCCCTCCGGTGAAGACGGTCGCGCCATCCTAGCGTACGAGGGAAGGGCATCAGTCGCGACCGCGCATCAGGGAAATCCGGAACGGTCGGAGCTCGCCGCGGGCGAAGCCGCCGGCGATGACCGGGTCTTCTTCCATGATCCTGCGCGCCGTCGGCTCGTCGGGCGCCTCGAAGATCGTGATGCCCGTGTTCTTCGGGCCGAGCGTCGGGCCCACGAGCACGATCACCCCCTCGGCGAGGAGTCGCTGGAACCGTTCGAAGTGGACGGCCCACACGGCGCCCTCCTCCTCGGTCATCGTCTCCGCGAAATCCTCGCGCGGCGGGTGGATGAAGTAGATCCATTCAGCCATCAGCGGCCCCTGGCTTCGTCACCCATCGATGACCTCCGGCGCACTCAACCGTGCCACGACGGCCTGCGTCAGTTGCCACGCCTTTGTCGGCAGGAACGGCAGGCGGATCCGGACCTGGTTGGACATGAACGTGATCTCGGATGGCTTCACACCGGGCAGCCCACCGCCGCCCAGCAGCCGCATCGCCGTCGCTCGGGACAACGCCGCACCGAAACGTACGACGAGCAAGCCCTCCTCGCGCGAGATCGATGCCACGCCGGCCGCCTCAGCGGTGAGCCGAAGCTCAGCCACCTCGACGAGCCGTGCCACGGGCCCGGGCATCGCCCCGAACCGGTCGGTCACCTCCTGGCGGAACGCCGCCAGGTCCCCCGCCGACCGAGCCCGCGCGAGCCGCCGGTAGAGCTCGAGCTTCTGGGCCGTCTCGGGAACGTACGTATCCGGCAGGTGCGCCTCGACGGGCAGATCCACCACGGCCTGGGCCGGCTCGACGACGGGCGGCCGATCCTCCCGCCGCGCCTTCTGCTCCTCGACGGCCTCCGCGAGGAGCCGCGAATAGAGGTCGAACCCGACCGCGGCCATGTGGCCGGACTGCTCCCCGCCGAGGATGTTGCCGGCGCCCCGGATCTCGAGGTCGGCGAGCGCGATCTGGAACCCGGCCCCCAGCTCCGACGCGTTGAAGATCGCCTGGAGCCGCTTGCGAGCCTCGTCCGACAGCCGCTCGCGGCGCCGGTAGAGGAGATACGCGTAGGCCCGTCGCGAGGACCGGCCGACCCGGCCGCGGAGCTGGTACAGCTGCGCCAGCCCGAGCGCGTCCGCGCGATCGATGACGATCGTGTTCGCGTTCGGGATGTCGAGGCCGGACTCGATGATCGTCGTCGACACGAGGACGTCCGCCCCGCCGCCGGCGAACTGGACCATGACCTTCTCGAGCGCACCCTCGGCCATCTGGCCGTGGCCCACGACGATCCGGACACCGGGCAGGAGCTTGCGCAGCTGCTCCGCCTGGGCCTCGATCGTCTCGACCCGGTTGTGGACGTAGAAGACCTGCCCGCCGCGGTCGAGCTCGCGCAGGACCGCGTCGCGGACGAGGCCGGCGGACGCCTCGGCGACCCGGGTCTGGATCGGCAGCCGATCCTCCGGCGGCGTCTCGATGACGCTCATGTCGCGAACGCCGGCGAGCGCGAGGTTGAGCGTCCGGGGGATCGGCGTCGCCGACAGGGTGAGGACGTCGACCTCGCGCCGGAGCCGCTTCAGGCGCTCCTTGGCGGCAACTCCGAAGCGCTGCTCCTCGTCGACGACCACGAACCCGAGGTCCTTGAACAGCACGTCCTTCGAAAGCAGCCGGTGGGTCCCGATGACGATGTCGACCGAGCCGTCGGCGAGGCCGCGGATCGTCTCTTCCTGCTCGCGGGCGGGCACGAACCGGGAGAGGAGGCGGACGGTGGCGGGGAAGGCCCCGAACCGCTGGCTGAACGTGTCGAAGTGCTGGGCGGCGAGGATCGTGGTCGGGACGAGGACGGCCACCTGCTTGCCGTCCTGGATCGCCTTGAACGCCGCCCGCAGCGCGACCTCCGTCTTGCCGTAGCCCACGTCCCCCACGACGAGCCGGTCCATCGGCCGGCCCGCCTCCATGTCGAGCTTCACCTCGCCGACGGCCCGGAGCTGATCGACCGTCTCCTCGTACGGGAACGACGCCTCGAGCTCGCCCTGCCACGGCGAGTCGCCCGCGTAGGCAAAGCCCGGCGCGTTCGCCCGTGCCGCGTACAGCGCGAGCAGCTCCTCGGCGAGGTCCGTCACGGCCTTCCGGACGCGGGCCTTTGTTCGCAACCAGTCCGTCCCGCCGAGCTTCGAGAGCTGCGGGTGCTCGCCGCCCGAATAGCGGCTGATCCGCCCGATCTGCTCCACCGGGACGAAGATCTTGTCGCCGCCGGCGAAGCTCAGCTCGAGGTAGTCGCGCTTCTCGCCGACGCCGCCCCGCCGGAGCATCTGCTCGTAGCGGGCGATCCCGTGGTCGATGTGGACGACGAGGTCGCCGGGACTCAGGCGCTCGAGGATGTCGCGGGGCACGACGCGGCGCATCGCCTTCGGGCGGCGGACGCGGACGGACCCGAACAGCTCCCGGTCCGTTACGAGCACGAGGCCGTCCGGCCCGCCCGCGAAGCCGTCGTTCAGGCTCCGCTCGATGAGCGCGATCGCGCCGGGCGGCGGCGCTTCCGAGAGAGTGGCGACGACCGCGGCCGGATGACCGGCCTCGGCGAGGATCTCCGACAACCGCAGCGCCTGGTCCGAGGCGAGGACGATCCGCGCGCCTTCCTCCTGCCAGCGCTCGACGGCCTCGGCGAGCCGGGTTGTCCGTCCCGGCGGCAGCTCCGGCTCGCGCCAGCCGAACACGTCACCGGACGACAGCCCGCGCCCGGCCATCGCCCTGGGAGCCTCCGATTCCCACGTCAGCTCGAGCGTCCGCGACGCAGTCAGCCGGCCCTTCCATTCGCGCGGCGGCAGGTACGTCGACGGCCATTCCTTCGGCAGGTCGCCGGCCTCGATGAGGTCGGACCGCCGTTCGTCGGCCTGGCGCCACAGGAAGTCGGCGGCGTCGGCGAGGTCGCCCGGCTCGTCGAGGACGAGGAGTGTGCCCGGCGGGATGTGGTCGAGGCCGGTCGCCGGGGAAAGGTGGGCAGCCCAGACCTCCGCGGCGTCGCCGACGCGGAGTGCGCGGGTGATCGGTCCCTGCGGCTCCATCGGCTGGGCCGCGTCGGTGTCGCCCTCGAACCGGGCGAGATCCGCGGTCAGCCGCTCGGGGAGCCGTGCCGCCAGCCGGCCGAGCCTTGCGCGGATCGCACCCGAGCCGTCCGACGGAAGGAGGAACTCGCTCGCCGGCAGCAGCGTGACCTCATCGGCTGCCCGGACGGTCCGCTGGTCGGCGGGATCGAATGCGCGGAGCGAATCGATCTCGTCGCCGAAGAATTCGAGTCGGACCGGCAGCGGGCTCGACGGCGCGAAGATGTCGAGGATTCCGCCGCGCCGGGCGAACTCGCCGCGGCCCGCGACCTCGAGCACCGGGACATACCCCAGGTCGAGCAGGTCCCGGGCGAGCCGATCGAGCGACGCCCGGCCGCTGACGCGCAGCCGGCGCGGCTCCGCGGGCAGGTCGTCCGGCGAGATCGTGTGCTGGAGGAGCGCCTGGACGCTCGCCACGAGGATCCGAGCCCGGCCGCTCCGCCACTCCGCGAGGGCGGCGACGCGGGCCGCGGTCTCGTCCGGGACGAGCTCGCTCCGCTCATAGGCGAGCGACGTCCGGGGCTCGAGGACCGATACCGCCTCCGGGTCGCCGAGCCACGCCCCCAGCTCCTCGGCGACGCGGTCGCCGATCTCCGCGTCGCGAGCGACCCAGACGAGCCGCTCCCCGGTATCGCCGAGGGCGAGTGCCGCGGCGAGGTACGTCTTCGCGCCGTGGGGCACGCTCGTCAGGCCCGCGTGGCGCCCGACCCGCCGGTCTCCGTCCGCCGGTCCGAGCCGCTCGCGGAGCGCGGCGAACGAGCCCGTACCGTGCAGCAGCGGCGGCAGGACGGCCAGGTCCGGCAGGCGCCTGCCTGCTCCGCGGGGAGGCGCGCCCGGCTGGGGCGGTGCGACCGGTCGAGCAGGCGGTGTGGGCCGCCGGGCGTCCTCGACCTCTCGATCGACTTCCGCGATGTCGAAGTCGACCGCCCGCTCCCCGACCGCCGCGCGCCGGGCGAGAGCGTTGGCCACCGCGCGATCACCGGCCAGGCGCTCGCGCTGTCGCTTGCCGCGGACCAATGGCCGCTCGGGCACCCTCAGGCCTCCGGCTCGGCCGGTCGTGGCTTCCGCCAACCGGTCTTCGTCCGGCGGATCCCGTCGGCACCGGGCGGTCCGTCGATGGCGCCCGGTGGGGCGAGGCGGTCTGCGTCGGCCGGTCGAAGCTCGAACATGTTGAACCGGTTGGCTGCCTTGCTCGTACCGTCGCGCGCCCACGCCTCGACCGCGTCGGCCGCGGCGTTGAGCAGCTCGTCGAGCCGTTGCTTCTCGTCCGGTGCGAACGTGCTGAGGACGTGGTCGGTCGCGCCCTGGCCTGGCTCGCCGATCCCGACCCGGAGGCGGCTGAACTTCTCCGTGCCGAGCTCCGCGATGATCGAGCGCAGCCCGTTATGACCGCCGGCGCCGCCGCCCTCCCGGAACCGGAGCCGTCCGAACGGGAGCGCGAAGTCGTCGGCGACGATGAGCATCTCGGTGAGCTGCGCGTGCTCGCGGGCAAGGATCTTGCGGATCGCGATGCCCGAGTCGTTCATGTACGTCAACGGCTTGGCGAGCGTGAGATCGAGTCCCTGGTACCGGCCCCACGCGATTCGCGACGCGTCCCGCTCGCGGCTGCTGCCCCAGCCGACTCGGTCGGAAAGACGGTCGATCACCCGCCAGCCGATGTTGTGGCGCGTCTGCGCGTAGCGGTCGCCCGGGTTTCCCAGGCCGATGACGATCTTCAATCCACTCCTTGCCGGGCACGCCGACGGGGCGTCCGCGATCGCTCATCGGACGCCGAACGGGCCCGATCCCGTCCGGGAGGGCCCTGCCTCGATGTTAGCGCACGCGGGTCCAGTCGGACGGCGGCGGGTCGTGCAACAGCTCAACCTGCTACGACTACGTACTACGAGTCCGCACCAACCTGGGGAGGGCCGGCGCGGCCAGGTAATCCTGCGATGACGTAGTTCGAAGTCGCAGTAGAGCGCGCCGCGGGAGGATCCCCGGGTGTCCTCGATCCTTCTCGACATCCATGCCGCCTATCACGCCCTCGACCGAATCCTCCAACGCACGCTTGGGTCAGCGGGAGTGTCGATGTCAGAGGCACTCGTCCTCCGCCTCCTCGTGCTCAACCCGCGGGTCACGATCGCCGCCCTGCGTCGGGCGACCGGCCTTGCCCCGTCTACGATGAGCGGCCTGGTCGGACGGCTTGTTGAGCGTGGCTTCGTGAGGCGCCGGCGACTTGCAAGCGACCGACGCTCACGAGTCGTCACGCCGACGAGCGTGGGGCGAGGAGTCGGGCTCCTCGTCGATGCCGCCCTCAAGGAGCTGAACCACCGAATCGCGGATCGGCCGTTTGCCCCCACCTGGCCGGACGTCTCAGAGCTCGCGTCCGCGCTGACAGACATCGACGAGCCTCGCGGGTGGTCGCGGCTTGACTAGGTGTCGTTCCCAGCCAGGAGCCGCCGCTCGAAGGTGCGCATCGCGGCTTCCTCGGTCCGGTCGGCGTGATCCCATCCGCACAGATGGAGCGCTCCGTGGGTCACCAGGAGGACCAGCTCGTCGGCGGGCGACCAGAGGACGTCACCCGTCTGGCCACCGCGGCCTTCCGACGCCTGGGCGATGGCCCGCGCGACGGAGACGACGATGTCCCCAAGGGGCTGGCGGGTCGCCGGCGGGAGCGGGAATGGAGCCGCTCCCCGGTCCGCCGGCCGGCCGTCGCGCGGCGGGAAGGCCCCTGGAGGGAGCATCGGAAAGGACAGGACGTCGGTTGGGCCAGTGTCGCCCATGTGCTCCGCGTTGAGCGCGGCGAGCTCGCGATCGCCGGTGAGGATCAGCCCGACTGACGCCGGCCGCGGCGCGCCCGCTGCAGAGAGAGCGCCCGCGATCGCTCGCGCGAGCCGGGCATCGGCGACGACTCCGGGAGTGCCCTGCCGGCGATCGATGTCGATTCGCCACGGCGGAAGGTAGAGCGAACGCATCGCTCAGCGGGCGCCCGGGCCGCCTCCGGCTGCGCGGCGCGACTCGATCTCGACGACCTTGTTCTGGGGATAGGCGACCCGTGTGTGATACATCCCGAGCAGCTGGCCGATGAAGGCCTCCCGGATCCGCTCGATGTCGCGCAGCGTCAGCTCGCACTCGTCGAACTGCCCGTCGGCCAGCCGCTCCTCGATGATCCGGGCGACCATCGCCCGGATGGCCGCCTCGTCGCGCGAGGCCAGCGACCGGACCGAGGCCTCGACACCGTCGGCGAGCATGATGATCGCCGCCTCGCGGGACTGGGGCTTCGGCCCGATGTGGCGGAACTTCCGCTCGTCGACCGCCTCGGCTGCCTTTCGCCCCTCGTTTGTCCCCGTCCCGCCGTACGGCGCGGCAGCGGACTCCCTTGCGCGGGCGAGGAAGTAGCTCATGGTCGCGGTGCCGTGGTGCTGCGGGATGAAGGCGATCAGCGACTTCGGCAGCTTCGAGCGGTAGGCGAGGTCGATCCCGTCGACGACGTGCTGCTTGAGGATCTGGGCGGAGACGTCCGGCTCGAGCTGGTCGTGGATGTTGTCGCCACCCGCCTGGTTCTCGATGAACGCGTACGGGTTGGCCAGCTTGCCGATGTCGTGGTAGTAGGCGGCCACGCGGCTGATGAGGGGATCCGCGCCGATCACTTCCGCGGCCCGCTCGGCCAGGTTGCCGACCATGATCGAGTGGTGGTACGTGCCCGGGGTCTCGACGAGGAGCCGCCGGAGGAGCGGCTGCGACGGGTTGGCGAGCTCGAGCAGGTGGAAGACCGTCAGGATCCCGAAGAGGCTTCCGAGGACTGCGAACGTTCCGACCGCCGCCACGGCCGCGCCGCCGGCCGACGCCGCGGACGCCGCCCACAGCTCGAGCACGCCGCGGGGATCGCGGGCACCAAACAGCGAGAACGTGGACACGACGAGCGCCTGGACGACGAAGATGGCGATCCCCGCCTGGACGAATACCTGGAGCCGGTCACCGCGCCGGACGGCGACGATCCCCGCGAACCCGCCGAGGAACACGTAGGCCGCCATCTCGAGGGAGTTGTCGTTGACCGCGCCCGCGATCAGCGCGATCACGGCCATCAGGACCGTGGCCGCGCCGGCGTCGACCAGCACCGCGATGAGCATCCCGACCGCCGCGATCGGCAGGAGGAACGGCAACGTCGCCCGGCCCGCGGTCAGCTTCAGCGCAAACGTCGTGACGACGAGGAGCAGGCCAACGAGCACGAGGACGTTGTTGCGATGCCAGACCTCGGGGCGGAACCGCCACACCCAGGCGAGCAGGAGACCGACGAGCAGCGCGGCGAGCAGGGCCCAGCCCGCGACCGTGGCCACGTCCGGCGCGGCGTCGAGGAGGTTCGCCCGATCGAGGATCTCGATGTCGGCCGCGGTGATCGGGTCGCCGGCGCGGACGATGATCTGGCCGGGCTGGATCCGGACCTGGACCGGCTCGACGGCCGCGGCGCGCTGGTTGCGGGCCTCCTCGGTGAGCGCCTCGCTATAGGTCGAGTTCGGGGCGACGAACGGGGCGATGATCTCCTCGGCGAGCATCCGCTCTGTCGCGTCGAGGACCTGTCCGAACCGGCGGGACAGGTCGCCCCGTACCTCCGCGAGCGCAGAGTCCCGAATCTGTGTCCGCTCGACGGTCTCGAGGACCCGGATCGCCTCACCCTTGACCGCCGGCCAGCGGGCCGGGTCGAGCGCGACGAGCGCGGTGCGGGCTCCCTCGGACAGCTCGGGGAGGACCTGGCCGAGCGTGGAACGGCGCTCGCTCACCGGTGTCAGCGGGTCGAACGCGCGATCGACCGGGAAGAGGGCGCGCCGCAGCTCACCCACCTGCTGGACCGACACGTCGAGGGCCTTGTCGATCGAGTAGTCGTACTGCGGCTGGACAGCATTCCGGGCGCGCTCGCGCTCGGCCGCCGTCTGGACGTCGCTCTGGAAGCTGATCGCGCTTGGCGCAACGATGTCGCGGTCCGCCGGCCGGCCCTCCTCGATCCGCAGCCCGGGCGCGAGGAAGTCGACCGCGAGGATCGCGGTCAGCAGGAGCACGAGGACAGCGGCCGCGATCCCGAGGCGGCCGGCGTCCCGACGGGTGAAGCGGTGCAGCCCCTCGGCGCGCTGGGTCAGCATCGGCTGCTCAGTGCCGGGCTCCGTCGTGACCCGCCAGGTCGGCTGCGGCAAGGGACTGGACGACCAGCTCGTGGACCCGCTTGCCGTCGGCCCGGCCGCGGGTGCGCTGGGAGAGCCAGCCCATGACCTTGCCGAGGTCGCGGGCAGAGGTCGCGGTGGTCGCGGTCACGCCCTCGGCGATCAGGGCCCGCAACTCCTCCTCGGACAGTGCCTGGGGGAGGAACTCGCCGAGGATCGCGACCTCCGCCTCCTCGCGCGTCGCGAGGTCCTCCCGGCCGCCCTTGCGAAACGCCTCGATGGACTCGCGCCGGGTCTTGACCTCGCGGGTCACGACGCCCAGATATTCATCCTCGGACAGCGGACGCTGCTGCTTCTTCTCGAGGTTGTAGGCGGCATTGGCGACCATTCTCAGGACGTCGCGGCGCAGCGCGTCACCCGACCTCATCGCGGCCGTCGTTTCTGTCTGGATCCGATCTCGAAGGGACACCGGAGATGGCACCTCGGTCGGGTGATTTCCGCGAGCCGTGGGCTGATCAGCCCTGCGGCGTACGAGCGTTCTTCTTGCGCTTGGCTTCCTTGCGCTTCCGCTTCACGCTGGGCTTCTCGTAGTGCTCGCGACGGCGAGCCTCGGCGAGGATCCCGCTCTGCTGGATCTTCTTGTTGAAGCGGCGAAGGGCGCTCTCGAACGTCTCGTTCTCACCCACTCGAACTTCGGCCAATCCGGGTTCACCTCCTCGGGCTGAGTCTCGAACCTCGCGTGCGCTCGTGAGCCCGAACGGCGCGCTGCGTCACGCCCAGGCTCCCCGAAGGGGCCCGGCCGTCAAGGCTGGGGGAGCATAGCCGAGGGTCGGGGGCGGGTCAAACGGAGGCTCTTCGTCCACCGTGACCGCACAAATCCGCACATTCAGGGGCCCGGCAGGGATCGGGTTCGCCTCCAGTTGACACTTTTCGCACCAACGGCCGCGAGAGGCCACGCGGACGCCCTTCAGCGAACGGCCGGTCCGCCAGCCGCTTCGACCTGGTAGTTCCGGGCGAGCTCACTGGCCCAGTGGTGGCCGAGGAGCTGACTGTTCGCCGGCACCCAGTCCGAGAAGCGGATCCGGCCGCGCGGGGGCTCGGTCGAGGTCAGCCAGCCCCTGGTCAGCTCGAGGATCTCGTCCCGGGTGAGCACGACATCCCGGACGACCCGGCCGAGCACGCCTGCCGCTCCCAGGACGGCCCAGTGGGGCATCCCGACGACGAGCGAGCGGCTCCGGACCGCCGCCCGGACGATCCCAACCATCTCGCGGAAGGCGAGCTTCTCCGGGCCGGCGGCATCGGTGACCGCGCCGCTCTTGCCGGCGGCGGCTTCGAGGCAGATCGCCGCGACGTCGTCGAGGTGGACGGGCTGGATCGTATACCGCCCGTTGCCGGGGATGCCATAGACCGGCAGCCGCCGGAGCGCCCAGGCGAGGTTGTTCACGAGGATGTCGTTCGGGCCGTAGGTCAGCGTCGGCCGGACGATCGCCCACTCGAGGCCCGAAGACCGCAGCATCCCCTCGACCTGACCCTTCGCCCGCGTGTACGGGGTTGGAGCGCCTGGGCTCGCGCCGACGACGCTGAGGTGGACGATCCGCCGGACGCCGGCCCGGCGGGCCGCGGCGAACAGGGCGGCCGAGTCCACGACCGCCCGCTCGAACGTGGTCGATCCACGGGGGAAGCGGATCCAGTACGTGTTGAACAGCGTGTCGACGCCGGCCAGCGTGGCGGCCAGCTCGGCCGGACGATCGAACGCGAGTGGCGCCACCGTCAACCGTGAGGCCAACGCGTCGTCCGCCGGGGTCCGCCTCGTGAGCGTCACCACCCGATCGCCGCGCGCGAGGAGCACCTCGGCGATCGCCCGACCCGTGAACCCGAATGCGCCGGTCACCGCCATCGTCGCGCCGTGTTCCACGTGCCAAGCATCGACCAGTAACTCGCGCCTGTCAAGTAGCACGTTTATGCGTCGACGATCTTCGGCTCTGCCGGTAGGAGCTGTTGCGACTTCGTAGTACGAGTTCGACCCACGCGCGGCAGCGGTGGAAGTTCCAGGACGCCGTGCGATCATCGACAGGCAGATGAGCCAGACGATCCTCGACCTGCTCGACCGAGCGTTCCTCGAGTACGGCGATCGGCCCGCGCTCGGTGTCCGGCGGGACGACGGCTCCTCGATGACGTGGACGTACCGCGAGCTCGACCGGCGGAGCCGGATCGCCGCGTGGCGGCTCCGGGCGCTCGGCCTGAAACCCGGTGACCGGATCCTCACCTGGTCGCCGTCGACGCCGGAGCTGCCCGCCGCATACTTCGGCGCGATGCGCGCCCGGCTCGTGCTCGTCCCGCTCGACCTGCGGATGAGCCGCGACGCGATCGAGGGAGTCGTCCGTCGCGCGGAGCCCCGTCACCTGGTCCTCGGGACCGGCCGGGACGCGCCGGATCCCGCGGACTTTGGTCTCGCCGACTTCCCCACGACGACCGTGGAGGCCCTCGCCGCCGATCCTGACGAGACGTTCCCGGCGGACTGGGAGGCGCAGGTCGAAGGCTGGGAGCGTCCGCAAGCGGACGAGATTTGGGACCTCATCTTCACCTCCGGGACCACCGGGACGCCAAAGGGGGTGATGGTTGACCACAGGAGCTTCCTCGCGACGATCTCGACGATCCACGAGGTGATCCCCCGGCTCGAACATCGCATCGTGTCGGTGCTCCCGCTGTCGCACCTGCTGGAGCAGGGGATCGGCCTGCTGTACGCGCTCGACGTCGGAGCGAGCGTTCTCTACGTGCGGAGCCGGAACCCGCGGGTGATCTTCGAGGCGCTCCGGGAACACCGGGTGACGACGATGCTCCTCGTGCCCCAGGTGCTCGACCTGTTCTGGAGCGCGATCGAACGCGAGGCCGAGAAGTCCGGCCGCGGGAAGCTGTTCGCGCGGCTACGTCGGATTGCCCGCCGGCTCCCCTACTCCCTGCGCAGGCTGATCTTCCGGAGCGTCCACCGCCAGCTCGGCGGGGATCTCAGTCTCTTCGTGTCGGCCGGCGCATTCCTGCCGCCGGCCCTCCAGCAGGCGTGGGAGGACCTCGGCGTCACTGTCCTGCAGGGCTACGGATCATCGGAGCACGGCTTCGGCACGATCAACCGGCTCGACGACCACGGCCCGGGCACGGTCGGGCGGTCCCACCCGCCGGTCGAGATGCGGGTCGCCGAGGACGGCGAGGTGCTGTTCCGCGGCCCGACGCTGTTCAAGGGCTACTGGCAGGACCCCGAGGCGACGGCCCGGGCGATCGACGCGGACGGCTGGTACCACTCGGGCGACATCGGCCACCTCGACCCGGACGGCCGGCTCGTGCTGTCGGGCAGGACGAAGGACCGGATCGTGCTGCCGAACGGGCTGAAGGTCTACCCCGAGGACCTCGAGAACGCGCTCCGCAACGCCGGGATCCGCGACGCGGTCGTCGTCGAGACCGAGCCCGGCAGGATCGAGGCGGTGCTCGTCGCGAAGGGAGTCGCAGAGCCAGGGGCCGAAGTCACGGACGCGGACGCCCTCCGGCCCCGAATCGACGCCGCGGTCAAGGCAGCGAATGCGACGCTGGGGCCGCAACAGCGCATCGTCGGCTGGCGGCTCTGGCCGGACGACGACTTCCCCCGGACGCACACGCTCAAGGTCCGGCGCGACCCGATCCGGGCCTGGGCTGAGGCGGGACGAGCAGGCCGCTAGCTCGGGACCGGGATCCCGGTTCCCACCGATTCGAGCGCCTTCTGGATGTCCGCGGTGCGCGGATCCGGCGAGTTCAGCGGTGACCACGCGAAGAAGACGACCGTTCGGCCGACCTGGCGGATCACGAACCGGGTATCCGGCACCCACTGGACGCGGCCGGGGCCACTCGCGATGTAGGCCGCCTGGTCTTTACCTGCGGCCTCGGCCCTGGCCTCGTCGGCGAACTCGTAGACCGACACGAACCCGTGGCCCGGGTCGTCCGGGAGCACGACCTGAAACACTGCCCGGGGCGCGGCGGCGAACGTCGGCGATTCACCGGGTCGATGGGGCACCTGCGGGTCGTCCAGCTGGAGGCTCAGCGCCCCCAGTGCATCCTCCAGCTCAGCGCGGGCGGCCACCACGTCGGAGCCGGTGGCGGTCGGGGGCGTGACGCTCGGGGCGCCAATGCCGCAGCCGGCCGCGACGATCCCGAGAGCCAGCGCCCAGCCAGCCCACCGGTAGCGCGACCTCACCCGGGCGGCCACGAGAACTTGCGACCGCCGAGGAGATGGAAGTGGAGATGATCCACGCTCTGGCCACCCCACTTCCCGACGTTCGTCACGATCCGGTAGCCGTGCGACGGCAGGCCTTCGCGGTCGGCCAGGTCGGCCAGGGCTCCGAACATCGCGCCTAGGAGCCGCCCGTCCGTTTCGCGCAGCTCCGCCGCGGAGGCGATGTGCTCCCGGGGCATGACGAGGATGTGGGTGGGCGCCTGTGGGTTGATGTCCTCGATCGCCGTGACGAGCTCGTCCTCGTAGCGCTTCTTTGCGGGCACCGACCCGGCCACGATCTTGCAAAAGAGGCAATCAGCGTTCATCGATCACCACAGCTCCGGCTTCCTGCTCATGAGGAAGCCGATCGTCCCGACGAGACCGGCCATCGCGTACGAAACGTAGCGCTGCCGCCGTGCCCACGCCTTCCAGGTCGCGTCGTCCGCGGCCGCTCGGATGCCGATGAGCCGCCGCAGGTTCGGGCGCTGGATGAAGAAGGCGAGCCCCAGGTTCAGCGCGTAGATCGCGAGGGCGACGAGCAGCCACGGCTGCTGGAGGAGCGCGAAACCGAGCGTCCACAGCAGCCCGAGCCCGGTGACCGCCAGCCCGATCCCGAACACATACGTGCCGTTCGTCTGCATCCAGATGAGGCCCCGGACCGCCGGGTTGGGTGAGTCGACGGCGGCGCGCCGGGCGCGGAGCGCAAACGGGAGGAGGATCGACGGCAGGAACAGGCCCACGGCGAGCACGATGTGGGTCATGAGCAGGACGGGGAGGATCGAGGCGGGCATCGATGCCCGATTGTAGGGCGATGCTCAGCTCGGCACGGTTCGGCACGCCTCGAGGGCGACCCAATCGCCCTCGGCCCGGCGGCCGGCAACGCTCAGCCCTGCGCTCTCGAGCGCGCGGGCGACCTCGCCTTCGCGGTCGACGAAGATCCCCGACGCGACGATGGTCCCCCCGGGCACGAGCTCGTCCCGGAGCCGCGGCGCCAGCTCGACGAGGAGCGACGCAATGAGGTTCGCGAGGACGACCTCGAACGGGCGGTCCCCGCTCGGGACGCTCCCCTGCCGGGCGCGGACGCGACGCACGAGCCGGTTCCGGCGTGCATTCGCGGTCGTCGATTCGATCGCGATCGGGTCCGGATCGACGCCGAGGACGCTCGCCGCCCCGAGCCTGGCCGCCGCGATCGCGAGGATCCCGGAGCCGCAACCGACGTCGAGAACGCGTGCGCCGGCGAGCAACCGCCGATCGGCGAGGTCCTCGACGAGCGCGAGGCAGAGCCGCGTCGTCGGGTGGAGCCCCGTCCCGAACGCCATGCCCGGATCGAGCGCGACGACGACATCGCCGGGCCTCGACCGGTGCCGCCGCCAGGTCGGGCGGATGACGAGCCGCGTGCCGACCCGGAGGACCGGGAAGTGGGCCTTCCACGCCTCGGCCCAGTCTTCCTCGTGGACGACCCGGGTTCGCAGCTCGCCGATCGGGCGGAGGCCGAACGCCTGGAGGTGGCCGAGCATCTCCGTCGCCTTGGTGACCGCGCCGGCAGCCGCGGCCTCGTCCCGTGCCGGCACATACGCGCGGACCGTGGCCGGCCGGCTCGGGTCGATGCGAGCGCCGAGGCCCTCGTCGACCAGGTCGAATGCCGGCTCGACGCTCGTGCCTCCTCCGGCCACCCGACCGAGGATCTCGCTTACGGCCTCGACCGCCTCGACGTCCGCCTCGACAGCCAACTCCAGCCAAGAACCCATCGATCGGGCAACCTCGATGTCGGTTGGCTGCTCGCTCACCGAAGGCCGAGGCGACGCTCTGCGAGCCATCGGCCTGAGGTCTCAGCCAAGCGCGTCGCGGATCTTCTCGCGGATGCCCGTGCCGTTCTCCGAGACCGGCTCCTTGCCCTCGTGCGCCAGCTCCTCGAGCAGCTCCCGCTGCTTCTTCGAGAGCTTCGACGGGACGACCACGCGGACGAAGACGTGGAGGTCGCCACGGGAGCTGGATCGGCGGAGGTGGGGGACGCCCTTGCCACGAAGGCGGATCTCTGTCCCCGGCTGTGTGCCGGGCTTGACGTCGACGTCCTCGTCGCCGTCCACCGTCGGCACCGTGAGCCGGGTGCCGAGTGCCGCCTGGGCGATCGACACGTCGGCCTCGTAGATGAGCTCGGTCCCCTCGCGCCGGAGCGCGGGATGCGGCGTCACGTGGATGGCGACATAGAGGCTGCCGGACGGTCCGCCCCGCGGCCCCACCTCGCCCTCGCTCGAGAGTCGGATCTGGTGGCCCTCGTCGATGCCCGGCGGGATGGTGACCCGGAGCGTCCGGCGGCGCTCGGTCCGGCCCTCGCCCTTGCACGTCTCGCACGGCGTCTCGATGATCCGCCCCTCACCCCGACAGCGCGGGCAGATCGTCGCGTTGACCATCTGCCCCAGCATCGTCTGGCGCACGTTGCGGATCTCGCCCCGGCCGTTGCATTGGGGGCAGGTGACCGGCGCGGTATCCGGCTTGGCGCCCGATCCGCCGCACGTCTCGCACCGGCCCAGGACCGGGAACTCGATCTCCTTCGCGGTCCCCCGGACGGCCTCGACAAACGCGATGCGGAGGTCGTATCGGAGGTCTGCCCCGGCCTGCGGCCGGCCCCGCCGGGCCGCGGTCGCGGCGCCTCCGAAGAAGGCGTCGAAGATGTCGCCGAAGGCCCCGAACCCGCCGCCGAAGCCGGCGTCGGGATCCGTGCCGGCCCCTGTCCGGCCGAACATGTCGTACGCCTGCTTGCGCTGAGGGTCGGACAGGACCTGGTAGGCCTCGTTGATCTCCTTGAACCGCTCCGGGGCTCCCTTGGCCGTGTTGACGTCCGGGTGCCACTGCTGGGCGAGGCGGCGGTATGCGCGCTTGATCTCCGCGTCGGTCGCGCCGCGCGCGACCCCCAGGACCGAGTAGTAATCGCGTTCGGAGGCCATTCCCGCCAGATGGTACCGGGAGGGCGCTCCGGCTGGCGGCCGCCGGTAGCATCCGCCCGTGCCCGACTTCGGCCAGCGGATGCGCCTGGTCGAGCGGTTCATTGCCGAGGCTGGTGATCTGGACGGCGTCGTCCTCGACCGGCTCGATCGGTACCTCGACCGGTGGGCGGGCCCCGCCGGAGCTCGCGCCACCAAGCCTCCTGCGAACTCGTAGTACGAAGTCGCATCACTCGGGGGCGCGCGAGTCGCCCGGCCCGGCTTAAGCGCCCTGCGCCCCCTCTTTCGCGTGGCGGAGGACCTCCACGAGCATCGGCGAGGTGAGACGCCCGGTGAACGTGTTCTGCTGGCTCGGATGGAACGAGGCGATGACCTGGTACGGCCCCACCCGCGCCTCAGCGCCGTGCCCGAACTTCGGCCGCGGCCGCGCCGCGTGCCCCAGCGCCTCGAGCGACCGGAACGCGGCGTCCCAGCCGAACAGCCCGAGCGCGACGATCACGCGCAGCTGGTCGAGGAGCCGAAGCTCCCGCACGAGATACGGGAAGCAGTTGTCGCGCTCGTCGGTCGTCGGCTTGTTCTGGGGCGGCGCGCACTTCACCGCGGCCGTGATGTAGACGTCGGTGAGGGCCAGGCCGTCGTCCGCTCGCCGGCTCGACGGCTTGTTCGCCAGGCCGACGTCAAAGAGGGCCTTCCACAGGAAGTCGCCCGACGCGTCGCCGGTGAACACCCGCCCTGTGCGGTTCCCGCCATGGGCCGCCGGAGCGAGCCCGATGAGAAGGATTCGCGCCTCCGGGTCACCGAAACCCGGGACCGGCCGCCCCCAGTACGGCCCGTCCCTGAACCGGAGGACCTTCTCGCGGGCGACCTGTTCCCGCCACGCGACGAGCCTCGGACAGCGCCGGCACTCGACGACCTCGGCGTTGAGGGCCGCCAGGGCCGCCCGGTCAGTCACGAACTCCTACTTGAGGAGGAGCTTGTCGAGCCGGCGCGACACGATCGCGAGGCCGATCAGCCCCATGACCAGCAGGTACGCGACATGGACGAGCGACGACAGGCCAACGGTGCCGGTCGCGAGCGACCGGAGAAGGTCGACGCCGTGGTAGAGCGGAGTGAGCTGGACGAAGACCTGGATCGGCTCCGGGTAGACGCTGATCGGGTAGAAGGTCGCCGAGAACAGGAAGAGCGGCAGCAGCACGAGCTGGAGCAGGTCGAAGTCCTGCCACGTCCGCATGAACGTCGTCGCCGCCATGCCGACCGCCGCGAACGCCCAGCCGATGAGGATCGCGGCGGGGATCGCGAGGATCATCCAGGGAGAGACGACGAGCCCGAGGACGAGCATGACCGCGAGGAACCCGATCGCGTAGAGCGTCCCCCGAATGAGCGCCCAGGCGATCTCGCCGAGCGCCACGTCGCCGACCCCGAGCGGAGTGGCGAGCACCGCGTCGTACGTCTTCTCGTAGTTGAGCTTGAAGAACACGTTGAACGTGCTGTCGTAGATCGCCCCGTTCATCGCCGACGTGGCGAGGAGCGCCGGCGCGACGAACAGCTCGTACGGGATCGGGCGGCCATCCGGCCCGGGGATCGTCCCGATCAGCGCGCCGATCCCGAGGCCGATGCTGAGCAGGTAGAACAGCGGCTCGAAGAAGCCCGAGAAGATCACGAGCATCGTCCGCCGGTAGACGTAGATGTTCCGCTCGACGAGCAGCGCGGCGCGCCGGCTGCCGAAGATCATCGGCGGGGCGATCCGGGTCAGGAACGTCATGCCGGCGCTCCTACTTCACGAGCCGGCGGCGGAAGGTCAGCATCGTGGCCAGGAGGCCTCCCCCGGCGAACAGGACGAGCACGGCGAGATGGACGAAATCCAGCAGCGGGTCGGCGCCGATCGTCCCGAGCGAGAGGCTGCGACACAGCTCGACGCCGTGCCACAGCGGGGTGACCCAGGCCAGCGGCTGGAGGAACGCCGGCAGCTGCTCGACCGGGAAGAACGTCCCGGAGAAGAGGAACAGCGGCGTGATCCCGAACCGGAAGAGCGCGTTGAACTTGTCCATCCGGTCCTGGGTGGCCGCGAACGCCGCGATCGGCGCCGAGAACGCCATCCCCGTCAGTGCCGCCACGGGGATCGCGAAGACGACGAGCGGCGAGCGCGTGGCACCGAACGCGACCATCACGAGGACGAAGATCGCCGCGACGAGCGTGATCCGGGTCGCGATCCAGCCGAGCTGGCCGAGTGCGATGTCGCCGGGCGTCAGTGGCGTGGCGTGCATCGCGTGGTAGCGCTTGATCCACACCATCCCGGCCATGATCGGGAAGGTCGACTCGAACGAGGCCGTCTGCATGACCGTCGAGGCGAGGAGCCCGGGGGCGAGGAACAGCAGGTAGGGAACACCGAGCGCATCGGTGCCACCGCGGTCGATGAACGTGCCCAGGCCGATGCCCATCGCGAGCATGAACAGCACCGGCGAGAGGAACGAGTTGAAGATCGACCCGCGCCACGTCCGCCGGTAGAGCAGGAACATGTGCTCGTAGGAACGAGCCGCCTGGGCGAGCATCGCTACTCGACCAGGGTCCGGCCCGTCAGCCGGAGGAACACATCCTCGAGCGTGCTCCGCCGGACGAGCACCGTCTCCGGCTGAAGCCCTCGCTCGTGGGCCGCAGCGGCGACCGACTCGCCGTCGTTCGAGTAGACGAGCACCCGGTCGGGCAGCTTCTCGATGCGCTCGCCGAGACCCTCGAGCTTTCCGTCGAGCGTCTCCTGGATGCCGACAGGGAAGCGCAGCTCGGTCACCTCGCGGGTCGCGTACTGCTCGATGAGCTGGCGGGGCGAGCCCTCGGCGACGATCTTCGCCTTGTCCATGACCACGAGCCGGTCGCACAGCTGCTCCGCCTCGTCCATGTAATGGGTCGTGAGGACGAGCGTCGTGCCCCGCTGCTTCAGCCGGTAGAGCCGGTCCCAGAGCAGGTGGCGGGCCTGCGGGTCGAGTCCGGTGGTCGGCTCGTCGAGCAGCATGAGCTGCGGCTCGTTGATCAGCGACCGGGCGATCGTCAGGCGCCGCTTC
The DNA here is from genome assembly GCA_964626755.1 of uncultured Anaerolineaceae bacterium. Lineage (GTDB taxonomy): Bacteria > Chloroflexota > Limnocylindria > Limnocylindrales > CSP1-4 > JACDAV01. The sequence goes on from CAZVGO010000043.1 coordinate 21,685, forward strand.
ATCCCGCCGGAAAGCGGCTCGACGCGGTCGTTGGCGCGGTCGGACAGCTGGACGAAGTCGAGGAGCTCGGCCGCCCGGCGGGCCGCCTCGCTCCGGGCCAGCCCGAAGTAGCGGCCGTAGATGACGAGGTTGTCGCGCACGGTCAACTCGGTGTCGAGCGTGTCCGACTGGGGCACGACACCGATTCGGGCGCGGATCTGCGGCCCGTGAATGGCCGGGTCGAGGTTGAGGATCCGGAGCAGCCCCTCGGTGACCGGCGAGACGCACCCGATCATCCGCATCGCCGACGTCTTGCCGGCGCCGTTCGGGCCGAGGAAACCGAAGGCCTCGCCCGGGGCGACGTCGAAGTCGATGTGGTCGACCGCGGTGAGCTTTGCGAACCGCTTGGTCAGCCCGCGGGCATGGATGAGCGAGGTCTCAGGTGTTCCGGGCATGGGCGCGCATCGTAGCGCACAGGGCCCTTGCGCGACCCCCATCGGAAACGTGCTATGCTCCGGTAGCAGTAAACAGCCAAGGAGCCTCCCGAATGGGCACCCTGCCGGAACCCATCGAGCGCCTGCTCGAATCGGCCCTCGTCGGTGAGCTGACCGTCGTCAACCCCGCCGGCCGGCCGGTCACCTACCCGCTCATCCCGCTGTACGACGGCGAGAAGGTCTACCTGACTTCGTCGACCCTGTTCAGCCGGAAGCTCGAGCACATCAAGGGCAACCCGAAGGTGTCGGTCTCGATCACCGACCCGATCGCGGTCGGCGGGCGGACCGACCGGGCGACCATCCAGGGCGATGCCCGGGTGATCGAGGAGGATCCCCACGGCGGCTGGGAGCGCCTCCTCCCGATCTGGGAGAAGAAGGAGCCGGCGATCGTCTACTTCCTCAAGGAGCGGATCGCGTTGCCGCTGTTCTTCGAGCGCGCGCTCATCGAGGTGACGCCCCGCCGAGCGCTCTACTGGGCGAGCGGCTCAGCCGAGACCGCGCCGGTCGTGACCGAGGTCGGGAAGGAGGCCGCGTGATGCGGAGCACACCGGAGCTCGACGCCCGCGCCGGGCTCGGCAAGCTCGCCACCTACCCGTACACGATCCTCACGTGGGTCGACGAGGCGGGCTACCCGGTCAGTGTTGCCGTCGAGGCGGCGATCGAGGCGGTCGCCGGGTACGCCCTGTTCGGCCAGCCGGCGGGCCTGACCGTGCCGCTGGATCGTGACGTGTCGCTGACGGGCTCGCACATCCGCCCGCAGCCAGGTTACGGCTACGACGAACGCCGCCACGCGACGGTCTGGGGCCGTGTCGTGCCGGCCGGCGGCGGTCAACTCAGGCTCACCGGGGACCGGGCATGGGGCTGGGACGAGGCCGAGGTCCCGTTCTTCGAGTACTCGGAGCGGTCGACCGGCCAGTCGCGCAAGTACTTCGACGCGCTCTCGCGGGAACGGGGAACGCCGGTCAGGCCGCGGCTCTCCCTCGGGGCCCTCACGCTCCGGACGACCCGCCTGCCGTTCCTCACCGCGACCATCGTCCCGGTCCTGCTCGGCATTCTCGTGGCCGCGTCCGATGGCGCGTTCGACCTGCTGTCCGCGGTCCTGACGGTGATCGGCGCGTCGTTCGTCCAGCTCGCGATCAATGTCTCGAACGATGTCTTCGACACGGCCCAGGGCGCCGACGACGCGAACGTCACCCCGACGAAGTTCAGCGGCGGCTCGCGGGTCATCCAGTACGGCCTCGTGTCATTCCGCCAGATGGCAGGTCTCGCGACGGCGTTCTACGTGGCCGCCGCCGCGATCGGGCTGATGCTGCTGGCCATCCGCGGCTCGACGGCGCTGCTCATCATCGGGATCGTCGGGTTCGTGGTGGGGCTCGGCTATACCGCGCCGCCGCTCAAGCTCGTCTACCGCGGCCTCGGCGAGATCGCCGTGGCCATCGGGTTCGGCCCGCTGATGCTCCTCGGCGCGTACGTCGTCCAGACCCGCGGCGCGCTGTCGTGGGAGCCGTTCGTCGTGTCGATCCCGATCGCCCTGCTCGTCGCCCTGATCCTGTACGTCAACGAGATCCCGGACCGGCGGAGCGACGCGCGCGCCGGGAAGCGGACGCTGCCGGTGCGCTACTCGCCCTCGACGATCCTGACCGGATACCGGCTCGCGGTCGCGGCCGCGTACGGGGTCGTGGTGGTGGGCGTCGTCGCGGGCATCCTGCCGATCCCCGCCCTGCTCGTCCTGCTGACGATCCCGCTGGCGCTCCGGGTCGGGCGCGGCATCGAGCCGAATTACGACAACCCGTACGGCCTCATGGCGATCATGGGCGTCAACATCCAGCTCCACCTGTTCGTCGGGCTGGCGCTGCTGACGGCGTACGCGATCGTGCTCGTCGTTGCGGCCGTCGCGCCCGGGGTGCCGCTCTTCCTGGGTCGGTAATCCCGGGGTAAGTCGCGCGATTCATGCTGCCGGAGTGGACTCGATCCGCTTCGGCCGCGGAATCCGCGCACTCCGCCAGCGGCGAGGATGGCGCCAGGAAGACCTCGCGGCCGCCGCCGGCGTGTCGCAGCCGGTTGTCTCGCGCATCGAGCTCGGCCAGCTCGAGAGGCTTCCCGTCTTCAAGCTGTTGTCCGTCGCACAGGCGTTGGGTGGCGCCATCGACCTGAGGCTGCATTGGCAGGGCGAGGGCATCGATCGGCTGATCGACGCCGCACACGCCCCGCTCCTTGAGCAGGTGGTCCGGTTCCTGACTGCTCAAGGATGGGAGGCCATGACGGAGGTCTCGTTCTCGATCTATGGCGAGCGCGGCTCGATCGACGTATTCGCTCGCCACGCGGAGCGGCGGAGGCTACTTGTGATCGAGGTCAAGTCCGCGATCGGCGACGTCCAGGCCACTCTTGGGGCCCTGGACCGCAAGGTCCGCAATGCGGCTGTGATTGCCCGGGAACGAGGTTGGACTCCCTGGCCCGCGGCGCGAGTCCTGGTTGTAGCCGACTCCTCCACGGCGCGGCGTCGCATTGCCGAGCACGCCCGGACGTTCGAGTCGATGCTGCCGCTGGATGGCCCGGCGGTTCGTCGGTGGCTGCGAGCACCCGATCCGGCTGCCATCGGCGGTGTCTGGTGTCTGTCTCCTACCCGCCGTGCGGGTCTTAGGCGACGGGTCCGAGCGAATGAGGCGCGAATCGCGCCCCGTCAGTCACCCGACGGGTAAGTGGCGGAGAGTGGGCTGGCTGGCCCACTTACCACCCGTCGAGTGAGTAAGCGACGGATTGGGCGCTGGAAACGAGCCGCGGCTCAGACTTCCTTGAACTCGCCCTCGACCGCCTCCTCTTCGGCAGGAGCGGCGCCGTCGGCCGGCCCACCCTCGGCGGATGAACCGTCCGCGGCTCCGTCGCCGCCCGCGGCTCCGTTCGTCGGGCCGGCGGCCGAAGCGGCGGCCTGGTAGGCCGCGGTCGAGATCCGCGACAGCGTCTCGGCCAGGGACGTCATCCCGGTCCGGATCGCCTCGACGTCCGAGCCCTTGAGCGTCTCGCGCAGGGACGAGACCTTGTTCTCGGCCTCGAGCTTGTCCTCGAACGAGACCTTGTCGCCCAGGTCGCGGATCGTCCGCTCCGCCTGGAACGTGAGGGCCTCGGCCTGGTTCCGGGTCTCGACCTCCTCGCGCCGCTTCTTGTCCTCGTCGGCGTGCGTCTCGGCATCCCGGACCATCTTGTCGACGTCGTCCTTCGACAGCATCGACGAGGCGGTGATCCGGACCTGCTGCTCCTTGGCTGTTGCACGGTCCTTCGCCCGCACGTCGAGGATCCCGTTCGCGTCGATGTCGAACGTAACCTCGATCTGGGGGATCCCCCGCGGTGCAGGCGGGATGCCGTCGAGGATGAACCGGCCGAGCGTCTTGTTGTCCGCGGCAAAGTCGCGCTCGCCCTGGAGGACGTGGATCTCCACCTGGTTCTGGCTGTCCGACGCGGTCGAGAAGACCTGCGACTTCGACGTCGGGATGGTCGTGTTCCGGTCGATCAGCTTGGTCATCACTCCGCCGAGCGTCTCGATCCCGAGCGACAGCGGCGTGACGTCGAGGAGGAGGACGTCCTTGACCTCGCCGGCGAGGACGCCGGCCTGGATCGCCGCGCCAATCGCGACGACCTCGTCCGGGTTCACGCCCTTGTGGGGCTCCTTGCCGCCGAACATCGCCTTGACCGCCTCGACGACCGCGGGCATCCGCGTCTGGCCGCCGACGAGGATGACCTCGTCGATGTCGGACGCCTTGAGGCCCGAGTCCTTGAGCGCGGCCACGACCGGCGCCTTCGTCTTCTCGACGAGGTCGCCGACGAGGTCCTCGAGCTTCGCCCGGGACAGGCTCATCACGAGGTGCTTTGGGCCAGCCGCGCCGGCCGTGATGTACGGCAGGTTGATCTCCGTCGACGTCGTCGAGGACAGCTCGATCTTCGCCTTTTCGGCCGCTTCCTTGAGCCGCTGGAGGGCCTGCTGGTCCTTCGAGAGGTCGATCCCCTGGTCCTTCTTGAACTCGGCCAGCAGCCACTCGATGACGCGCTGGTCGAAGTCGTCGCCGCCGAGGTGGGTGTCGCCGTTGGTCGCCTTGACCTCGAAGACCCCCTCGCCGAGCTCGAGGATCGAGATGTCGAACGTGCCGCCGCCCAGGTCGTAGACGGCGATCTTCTCGTCGTGCTTCTTGTCGAGGCCGTAGGCGAGGGCCGACGCGGTCGGCTCGTTGATGATCCGCTTGACCTCGAGGCCGGCGATCCGGCCCGCGTCCTTCGTGGCCTGGCGCTGGGTGTCGTCGAAGTAGGCCGGGACCGTGATGACCGCGTCGATCACCTTCTCGCCGAGGTACGCCTCGGCATCCGTCTTGAGCTTCTGGAGGATCATCGCGCTGATCTCGGGCGGCGTGTACGACTTGCCGTCCCCGACCTTCACGACGACGCCGTCGCTCTTCGGGTCCTTGTCGACGGTGTACGGCACGAGCTCCTTCGAGCGCTTCACCTCCGGGTCGTCCCAGCGACGGCCCATGAACCGCTTGATCGAGTAGACGGTGTTGGTGGGATTCGTGACGGCCTGGCGCTTGGCCAGCTGGCCGACGAGCCGCTCGCCGGTCTTCGTGAACGCGACGACGGACGGGACCGTGCGCCCGCCCTCGGCCGAGGCGATGACGGTCGGCTCGCCGCCCTCCATCACGGCCACGACGGAGTTCGTCGTCCCGAGGTCAATGCCGATGATCTTGCCCATTGTTGCTTCTGGCTCCTGTCAGTCGTTGCGCTGGTCGGATGGTTGGGTTGTCTGTTCGGTTGGAGATGAGGCCCCGTCCGGACCGGCTCCCGGGGCACTGCCCTGGGCGACGGCGACGAGCGCGGGCCGGATGACCCGGTCGCGCAGCCGGTAGCCGCGGCGGACCTCTTCGACGATCTCGCCGTCGCGCTGGCCGAGGACCGGGACGTGGGCGATCGCCTCGTGCTCGCGGGGATCGAACGAACGCCCCGGCGACGCGTCGATCTGGGTCACTCCCTCGCTCTCGAGGAGCGACCGGAGCTTGCGATCGATCGCGACGACTCCGCTCACCCAGGGATTCGAGGCGATCTCCGGCGGAACATGGTCGATCGCGAGATCGAAGTCGTCGGCGATCGCGAGGACCTTGCGGATCAGATCCTCGCCGGCGAGCCCCAGCTCCCGCTCGCGCTCCTCGGCCGTGCGCCGGCGGTAGTTCGCGAACTCGGCGCGCTCGCGCTGGAGGAGCCCGAGGTATTCGTCGGCCTGGCCCTTGATGGCTTCGCCCTCGGTCTTGAGCTGCTCGATGTCGGCGAGCAGCTTCGTCGGCGAGATGTCGACGGCGTCGGCTCGCTCCTTGGCGCGGGTGCGGTGGGTCATCTCGAGGGTCTCCAGGTCGGGGCTTGCGGGGAAGGGGCGGTCATCGGGTTCAGGCGTACAGGTGGTCGATCAGCTCGTTCATCAGGCCGGACACGAAGCGCACCGTGCCGATCGCCTGGGGATAGGACATCCGCGTGGGACCGAGCACGCCGACGACGCCGACCGCCCGGCTGGGTCGCCCGTACGCCGCGAGGACGAGTGAGACCTCGCGCATCTCGACCGGCTGGTTCTCGTTGCCGATGAAGATCCGGACACGATCGGACCCGGCGACGCTGCCGACCAGCTCGCCGAGGTAGGCCCGGTTCTCGAGCGCCGAGAAGACTCGCCGGATCTTGTCGCTCCGCGCGAACTCGGGCGCCTCCATGACGTTCAGGAGGCCGTCGCTGAATACCTCCTCGATGAGCGCGGCGTCGTACTCGCGGAGGGTTCGGACGATCAGCTCGCCGATCCGCCGGGCGAGCCGCCCCGGCGGTGCCTCCTCGTCGATCCGTTCGACTGCCGCCGCCACGCCGCTCGCCGACAGCCCGGTGATCCGCTCGTTGAGGAGGGCGGCCACAGCGCTCAGGGCGTCCTGGTCGCTCGGACCGTCGAGGTTGACGAGGGCCTGCTTGATCGCCCCTTCACGGAGGACGAGGATGAGGCTTGCCAGGCGGTCGTTGATGAGGACGACGTCGAGCCGGCGGACGTGGGCCGCCTGGGGCTTGGCCGGCGTGGCGAGGCCCGCGGCGCGGGTGACCGAGGCGAGCGTCGTCGCCGCGAGGCGGAACCAGTGCTCGCTCGCGAACTCGACCTGGCCGAACTGGTGGCGGATCATCAGCTGCTCGACCGCCGGCAGCGGTGTGGTCTCCACGATGGACTCGACGTAGTAGCGGTACCCGGCGTCGGTGGGGGTCCGGCCGGCGGACGTGTGGGGGTGGGTCAGGAGCCCGGCGGCCTCGAGCTCGGCCAGGATGCTGCGGACGGTCGCGCTCGACACGCCGAGGCCGTAGCGCTCGACGAGCGCCTGCGAGCCGACCGGCGTCGCGGTGCCGACGTATTCCTCGATGACGGCCCGGAGGATCGCCTGGGAGCGGGCGTCCAGCGGACCGGCGGGCCGCGTTCGTCGCGCCAAACCGTGCTCCTCGTGGGTAGGTTAGCACTCTCCATGCCAGAGTGCTAACAGTCGTGCCGGCATGGTAGCAGCGGGCCACGCGGAGTGTCAACGGACCGGGAGCTCAGACGAGGCGGGCGAACAGCTCGTTCGAGAGGAGCCGGCCCCGGGTCGTGAGCACGACCCGTTCCGCGCCTGTGACCTCGATCAGCTCGGCCGCCAGGGCCCACCCGAAGGCGTCCGCGAGCGGTGGGCTCGAGGAGCTGCCAAGTGGGACCCCCTCGTCGGTCCGGAGGCCGAGGATCACTGCCTCGGCACGGGCGGTTGACTGATCGATCGCCTCCGCGCCACCCGGGGGAAGCCGAGGAGTGCCCGCGTCGGGCGGCACCAGCGCAGCGAGATAGGCGTCCAGCCGGGCCGCGTTCCAGCGCCTCACCGTGCCGTCGAACGCGTGCCCGCCGGGCCCGACGGCCTCGTACGGCCGCCGCTCCCAGTACGCGAGGTTGTGGCGACTCTCGTGGCCGGGCCGGGCCCAATTGCTGATCTCGTAGCCCCGCCAGCCGGCGGCGGCGAGCCGGTCCGTCGCGTGCCGGTACTGGGCGGCGGCCAGGTCGTCGTCCTGGCCCGCGCGCGCGGCGGCGCGCCAGCGTCGGGCGCCCGCGGTCGTCGGGAGGTGGTCGCCAGACGGTCCGGTCAGGCCTTCCGCCCCGGGGTCGTCGAGGGTCAGGGCGTAGAGCGAGAGGTGGTCGGGGCGCAGGTCGAGCGCCGCATCGAGCGTGTCGGCCCACGTTTCGAGGCTGCCGCCGGGCACGTCGTAGAGGAGGTCGAGGCTCACCGACTCGAGGCCCGCCTCGCGCGCGGCAGCGACCGTGTCGCTGACGTCTCCCGGCCTGTGCCGGCGGCCGAGCCGGCGCAGCTCCCCGACATCGAGGCTCTGGGCGCCGATCGAGAGGCGCGTGACCCCTGCGCCTGCGAGCGCGCCTGCGTCCCCCCGCTCGTCCGGTCCCGGGTTTGCTTCGATGGTCACCTCCGCGTCCTCGGCCAGCCCGTACCGTTCGGCGACGAGGACGATCAGCTCCGCGACCGCGTCCGCGGGCAGGAGCGACGGCGTGCCACCGCCGAGGTAGAGGGAGCCGAGGGCCGGACGGCCAGGGCCGCCCGGCGCCCCGAACCGACCGTCGAGCGTGTCCGCCCGGAGGCGGAGCTCCGCGCGGAGGGCGGCAAGGAACGCCGCGACCCGGTTCCGCTCTCCCCGGGCCGCGGCCCCGGCATAGACGACGAAGTCGCAGTACGGGCAGAGCGAGACGCAGAACGGGACGTGGACGTATAGCGCGACCGCCGCCTGCGCCGTGCCCGTCAACGGCCGATGATCCGCCAGCCCTCCGGGGTCCGGCGGCGGCGCTCGATGTCCTCTCGCTCGCGGCCGCGCAACGCGACCTGGCCCGCGTGCCCTGTGCACAGGAACACCGAGAAGCGGGTCACCGCGTGGCCGAGGAACGCCGCCGCGATCCCGCCGGTTGCCACGGTGAGCCAGCCACCGGCGAGCCCGATGAGGAGCGTCAGGACGAGCATGTAGCGGTCCCGCCCAGGAGCCCCGAGCCGGGTTGCCAGCGTGTAGATGACCGCCTGGGAAACGTTTGCGATTGTTGGGTCGATGCCCACGAGGAGGAGGATCCCGAAGAGCGCGCCGCGGAACGTCGCCTCGTCGATGAACGCGGTGGTGACGGAGTTCACGAGCGCCCCCGGGTACGACCTGACATCCGGGAGCCGGAAGTGGTGGTAGCGGAGCCGGGCGAACGCGACCGCCTGGGCAGCGCCGATCACACCGAACATGAACCCGTAGACGAGCGCCCGGACACGATCGCCCGTGCCGAGGAACAGCTCCTCCCGCGGGCGAGGGTGGATGACGAGGATCAGGATGATCAGGCCGATGCCGAGGATGTACCAGGCCATCCGCCGCCGGAACGACGGCAGCTGGCCGTCACGGGTCGCCTCGTCGTACTCGGCGGCCCCGAATCGCTCTGCGTCGAGCCGAAGCATGATCAGCAGGAGCACGAGCCCGACGACGATGAGGTTTCCGAACGGCTCGGGGATCACGACTCGTCCATCCGGAGCATCGCGAGGAACGCCTCCTGGGGGATCTCAACCGACCCCACCCGCTTCATCCGCTGCTTGCCTTCCTTCTGCTTCTCGAGCAGCTTCCGCTTGCGGGTGATGTCGCCCCCGTAGCACTTCGCGGTCACGTTCTTTCGCATCGCCTTGACCGTCTCGCGGGCGATCACCTTGGTGCCGATCGAGGCCTGGATCGCGACCTCGAACATCTGCCGCGGGATCACGTCCTTCATCTTGAGCGCGAGGTCACGCCCGCGCGCGTACGCCTTGTCGCGATGGACGATCAGCGAGAGCGCGTCGACCACGTCGCCGTTGCTCCGCACGTCGAGCTTGACGAGCACCGAGGTGCGCATCTCGATCAGCTCGTACTCCATCGAGGCGTAGCCCTTCGAGACCGACTTCAGCCGGTCGTAGAAGTCGAGCACGATCTCGGCGAGTGGGAGCTCGTATTCGAGGATCACGC
>CAZVGO010000044.1:0-2836 GCA_964626755.1 uncultured Anaerolineaceae bacterium
CGGGATCAAGGTCTCGGTTCAGACCGCGCGTCGGGTGATGGAGGATGCGGGATACCGCCCCCCGAAGGTGAAGCGCGAGAAACACGACAAGCGCTACGAGGCGGTGCGGCCCAATCATCTTTGGCACCTCGATTTCGTCCAGCGCTAGATCAATCGTGCATCGACGTTCACGCTGATCCTGATCGACGACCACTCGCGCTTCGTGGTCGGTCACGGCACAGACGATGCCGAGCGGGCGACGATGGTCATCGACACCTTCGAGCAGGCGGTGTTGCGTCACGGCAAGCCGGAGGCCGTCATGCATGACAGGGGCGCGGCGTTCTGGTCGTGGCGCGGGATCTCCCAGTTCACCGCGCTGCTCACCGAGCTTGGCGTCGACCAGATCGTCGCCGAGAAGAAGGAGCACAACGGCAAGGTCGAAAACTTCAACGGTAACCTGCACAAGGAGCTGTTCGACCGGTACCGCTTCTTCGACGTCGCCGAGATGCAAAGGCGATTGGCGACGCATCTCCATTGGTACAACCACGGCCGCACGCACCACGCGCTCGGAGGCCTGCTGGTTCCCGCGGACCGCTTCTATGGTCGAGCCGACGAAGTGCTGGCGCGGATCGAGTCGGGGACCGGGCAAGAGCCGGGCGAGGAACTGGACCTGCGCAACCGCTGTCTCGAGTTGTTCAAGGTGACGAGCCGCGGCGGGATCACCGAGGTCTGGCTCATGGGCCAGCGGCTGCTCCATCTCCCGACACTCCCGACGAAAACGTAGAGGTCCTCCGCGGCCGGCGCTTGGATGGAGATCGCAAAAACCACCCATCGAAACGCCACCGAGAGGACCTGCCCTGGATCTACCCGAATTCTCCTCCCATGTCTCGCCCGTCGCATAAGCGGGCTTGCTCCTGTTGGCGCGGACCGGGCTCGATCGGCTCGGTTTGCCCTGTCCCAACGTCGAGCAGATTCTCGATGCGACGGGCGCGAAGCGCAGCCGGGCCTACGAGCTTCGGGATCGGATCCACGGGCTTCTCCATGGTCTGGTCCGGCGTCCGGGTCGGCCGCGGGTCTCTCCGACGACGCCACCATCCGCCGATCCCACCGCGGGACTCACCCGCGAGACCCTGCGCTTCCTGATGGACCATCCCGGCTGTGTCTACGGCGGTCCAAAGCGGCGCCGCTACGCCGATACGTTCCGTCACTGGGTGCTCGAGTGTCGTCCACAGCATCCCGATCTCGACCTTTCGCTCTTCGCGGATGCGGTCGGGTTGCCGGCCGGCACCGTCGAGGACTGGCTCCGCGCCGGACGGGCCGAGCCCTCCGGCGACCCGTCCGCACCGACCTCTTCGCCGGACATCGAGGCCGACGCGAAGACCACGATGATCGAGACGGTTCTGCATGTCTGGCGCGAGTGGCAAGGCAACTTCTCGAGCTTCTGCGCCCACGTCCGCCAGCACCATCGACTCGACCTGAGCAACACTCTGATCTCCCAGATCCTGTTCGAGCAGGGCGAGCGCACCCCGCCGCGTCGCGGACGCCGCTGCTCGGACGAAGACGCGCTGCGCGGCGCGTTTGAGACCTTCTTCCCGGGCGCTCAATGGGTCGGCGACGGCAAGACCGTCGTCATCACCCTCGACGGCGAGCCGTTCGCCTACAACTTCGAGCTGCTCGTCGACGCCTGCAGCGGCGCCTTCATCGGGATCTCGATCCGCGATGAAGAGGACGCCAAAGCCGTCGTCGAAGCGTTCGAGCGAGGGATCGAGACCTCCGGCGACGCGCCGATCGCCCTGCTGCTCGACAACCGACCGAGCAATCACACCGAAGAGGTCGACGACGCGTTGGGTGACACCCTGCGCATCCGGGCTACGCAGGGTCGTCCGCAGAACAAGGCGCACGTCGAGGGTGGCTTCGGCCTCTTCGCCCAGCACACCCCGCCGCTCTTCCTTCGCACCAGTGACCGACGCGAGCTCGGACGGCAGGTCGTCGCCCTCGTCGCCGAGCTCTTCGCTCGTCTGATCAACCACCGCCCTCGTACCGACCGCCGCGGCAAGAGCCGCGCCGAAATTTACGAGGAACAGACCGTCACCGACGAGGAGAAGGAGGAAGCCCGTCGCGCTCTCCAAGAACGCCTGCGCAAGCAGGAGCGGGCTCGACGCACGCGCGAGGCTCGGCTCGATCCGGATGTCCGGCGCATCTTGGATCGGGCCTTCCTGCGCCTCGAACTCCTCGATCCCGAGCGACACATCCGCAATGCCATCGCTGTCTATCCGCTCGACGACATCGTCGACTCCATCGCGATCTTCGAGGGGAAGCGCCACCGAGAATCGGTGCCCGACGGCGTCGATGCGCGCGCTACCTGCTCGGAATCGTGAAGAACGTCCATCACGTCCATGACTCCGATGCCATCACCGACGCCCTGATCCGCGGACGGCTCGAGGCTCGGGACGCGCTCCTCGAGCCGCTCGTGCGCGAGCGCGACGTCATCCTCGATGATGATCGTGACGCCGCCTTGCGCTCCTTCGTCGACCACGCCCTCGTCGCCGACCGAACTCTCGATCGACAGTTCTGGATTCAAGCCGCGGCCGACTTCATCCGAGCTCAGCCCGAACCAGAACGACGCGATCGCTTTCGTGATGCCGCTCGACGCGTCCACGCCACCTTCGCCATCCCCTTCCGCGATCGCTTCGCCGCCGAACGACGCCTCGCTCGACTCCTCTGGCCGCTCTCGTAGGATCGCGGCCCTCCTCGCGAACACGAACCGAGAGCAGCCCCCCTCCAACCCGGCACAACTTCAGGACAATCATCTCACAGCCATGCTCGCCGGACCTCCGCACCGCCGGCTCGTCCGGGG
>CAZVGO010000045.1:0-69546 GCA_964626755.1 uncultured Anaerolineaceae bacterium
GGTCATGCCCGGGTAGAGCCGGTTCGCCCACAGGCCGGTGAGCAGCAGCGTGAACGCACCGGTCAGCAGCGGGACGCGCGTCGCGCCGGCAAGGCCGCTCAGTCGTTCGTGGACGATCGTGAGGTGGTCGGCGTCGACCTCGGCGCGTGTGCGGATCGTGCTGGCGAACAGGAAGAAGGCAAGCCCGGCGGCAAGGAACAGGTCGCCGACCGAGGCGACGTTCTGGACGAGCGGGAAGGGGATCGGAATGACGTCACCGAGCGGTACCAGTCGGAGCAGGAAGTCGCCGCTCAGTTCGGAGTCGATGACCACGTGGATCGCCGATCGGACGTCTGCCTCGGTGAAGCCGGCGAGCACCAGGCTGCGCTCCCAGATCGGCATGTAACCGCCGTTGGCGAGCATCACGATCGCGTTGGACAGGATGCCGACGAACGCCAGGGTCATGCCCGGGTAGAGCCGGTTCGCCCACAGGCCGGTGAGCAGCAGCGTGAACGCACCGGTCAGCAGCGGGACGCGCAGCGTCTCGGCGACGTCGATGCCGGCGTTGAGCGCGGCCTCGGTCCCGAAGCGCAGGATGACGGCGGCGCCGAGCAGCCCGATCCAGCGCAGGCGGATCGCGGCGAGGTTGTTGATCGAGCCGCCGGCCAGCAGCCCGAGCACGAGGCCGAAGAAGACGCCGAAGGTCAGCACGGACTGCTCACAGGCGGGTCAGTGTGTCACGCGAGGAGTGTGGCGCGCCGAGCCGGCGCGCGAGGCAGGTCAGGCCCGGTCGGCCGTCGTCGCGGCCGCGTCCGATCGTGAACCGACGCTTGTCAGTCGCGCGGCTGCGGCCTGCCCGAGGAGCGGGATCGGCTGCGGGTCCGGCTGGCGACCCGGGTCCGGCACGCCGTCGACGTAGTGCGTCCTGACGAAAGCGTCGACCACCACCGGGTCGAACTGGACCCCGGCGAACTTGCGCAGCTCGCCGAGTGCCTGTTCCGCGGTCAGCGGTGTCATGCGGTAGGGGCGGGCGGCCGTCATCGCCTCGAACGCGTCGGCCACGTGGAGGATCCGGGCGAGCCTGGGGATCTCGTCGCCGATCAGGCGGTCCGGGTAGCCGGAGCCGTTGTACCACTCGTGGTGATGGCGAATGATCGGCAGCTCCGGGGCGAGCTTCGTGACCGGCGAGATGATCTGGGCGCCGAGGACCGGGTGGGCGTTCATCACCATCCGCTCGTCCTTCGTCAGGCGGTCCTGCTTCAGGAGCACCGCATCCGGCACGCCGATCTTGCCGACGTCGTGGAGCAGGCCGCCCCACTCCAGGGCCTCCAGCTCCGCCTCGTTGACCCGCATCTCCCGCCCGATGTCGACCGAGATCGCCTTCACCCGGACGCTGTGCTTGCTCGTGTACGGGTCGCGCTTGTCGACCGCCTCGGCGAGGGCCCCGATCGTCTGGGTGAACATGTCGCGCATCTCGACGAATCGCGAGTGCGCCACACGTGTGGTGTACAAGGGCAGCGCGAACAGGAGCGTGGCCCACCATCCGTCCCGCTGCTGGAAGATCTGTGCCATCAACCAGGCCAGGGGTGCGAGAGCGAGCAGGTTCGCAGCGAATCCTCTCGCATCTCCGACGGCAACCACCTTCAAGGATTGCTGACTCCGAAGAGCGAGGATGGAGGCACTGGTGAGTAGGTTGGCGACAAAGAACGTCGCGGCGCCCGCGACCGTCGCGAGGAAGCTCGTCACTGGGACGAGGGGGCCGGTGCCTCGAAGGAACTCACTGACGAGAGCTCCGAGGATCGCCGGCAAGGCAATTCCGGCGTGGTTCGCCAGCGTCCCGTACCAGGGAACTCGTCCGCGGACCTCCCTCAGCTCGGTCGTTCCCAGTGCCGCGACCCACCCAGCCGCCACAGGTCCTCCGAGCGCCATCGCAGCAATGATCGGCGCGATGGCGACGCTGACTAGCGACCCTCTTGGCATTCGAACCGGCATCGCACCGGCGAATAGGGTAATCAGCGTCCAAAAGGTGAGGCCGGCGAATACGTTGAGCTCGTCGGAACCTGCGATGGGTATGCCAATCGCGGGTCGCATGCCCAGCACAAAGCCTGGGCGATTGGAAAACACAAAGCTCGTGAGCAGGAGTGCAACCGCACTCATACCCACGAGCCCTGCGACATAGAGCTTCAGGGACCTGGACATGGTTCCCCGTACATGCGGCAATCCCGCGAGACTCTAATCCCTCCGAGTCCCAATCGGGAATGGCCCGCGCGTACTAGAAGCCTCTCAGCGATGCCCCCCCGGCCAAAGCGGTGACTGCCACCGTACTCAGGACGGTCAGAAGGCGAATGAGCCGAGCCTTCATAGGTCGATCCTTCGCTTCCGCTGTGTTCCTACCAGGGCTTGATGGCTTGCTCTGTCTGCACGCTCGTACCTCCTGGCGGCCTCCATGCCCCTAGAGACACGAAAACCGACCTGACTCTTGGTCGGTCGGTTGCACTACTCGCTCGGCCCCACCCTAAGTGCCCATTTCAGGTGGGGCTTCGGCGCGTCCGAGCGTCTCAACTTTGCTTCCCAGTACCCAAGTACTAGCAAGTACGCTGGACTATAGGTACCCCGGACCACACAGGTCAATACGTAAATCTACCTATCCCGTGCGAGGAGGTCGCGAACGGCGCCCGTACACTCTCCGTGCGGCAAGCGCCTGACCCGTTGTCAGGCGCCAAACGGTCGGTGTGACCTCGACTGATGTCAGAAGTAGCGCTGAACTGCCAACGACACGGCTGTGTCCCCTCCGGCTGCCAGCTTTCCGACGACGACCCCAGGGCCCGGGAGCGACCAGAGATGGGCGAGCTCGATCTGCGAGAGCTTTGCGCCAGCGAACCCAAGCTGCAGCGGTGTCAGCACCGGCGTCCACCATTTCGGGTTTCCGGTCGCATCGTTGAGCGGCGATGCGAGAAGGGCGCCGTCTTCCAACTCTCCAAGAACAACCCACGGACGATCCCGATCATAGAGAGTCAGCAGCGGCGCAGGTACCCCAGGTTTCGTGAGAAGTCCGGGTCGGACAACCGTCCAAAGCGCACTTCCGATGAGAAGTCGGCTCCTAAGGGCGACTCGACTCATGACGGGAGGGCGAGCGACGGGTTGAAGCATCAGCTCGTCCACGGCGCCTACCCAGACCAGACTTCCGGCTGCCACGCCGACAACAAGAGTAAGGAGATTGCGGGCGCCCGCCTTCAGCGCGCCCGGATGCACGGCCACGTACAAGGCGGCTCCTGGCGGCGGCTGGAACCTGATCCTCTGTGCCTCCGCCGGCTCTAGTTCGATCGCGGTTCCTGGCTGCAGCGTGGCCACGCGAACGCCTCCTCATCGAAGGGAACAGCCCAGCGAGCATGCCCGGTTCCGTGGGATGGGTCCTGGCGTCCCGGACTGTGGGCGGCTGATACTTGTGCGTACGGTGAGCACCGCCTTCGTTGGGCTGCGAAGGTGTCGTCGACGGGGTCGGGTGGCTCGCTGATACGTCGCCGCGCTCTGGCGTTGGCTGACCAAATGCCCCCGACCTCGGAGACGGCGAGCCGGCCGTGGCCTCATAGGAGCGTGGTTTTGACTCAACGCACAGTTGCCCGTGCCGGCTCGCGCCCATCGTACCCAGGCCATGTCCGCAGCGAGCGCGTGGCGGCACAGGCCTCGAAGGTAGAAGCGGTTGAACTCGCCCTCGGCAAGCGTGTCAGCCGCGGTGACCGGCACCAGCTTGTCGATGACCTTGCCCGTCTTCGAGAGTCGGGTCGCGCTCACTGCCCCTCACATATGCGAGCTTCAGCCGGAGATCAGCTCGCGTCGCGTTTACGTGCTCGAGGAAGGCCGCGTAGCCGATCGCCGACGGCGCCGACGGCGCCGACGGCGGTACCTTCGGGATGGCGGTACCTTCGGGATGAAAGACGCGAGCCCGAGCAGCACCGCCAGAGCCGCTGCGCCGGAGGCCGGCTGACGAGTCCTTGTTCACACCCGGAGAGTCGGTGTGGGCTCGGCCCGTGCTCGAGGACCACGCGAGTCCATCGTTGGTCTAACGTCCAGTTAGGCGTATTCGTCAAGCCCTAGTTGCTTGCCCCTCTCATAATCCCTGCACGGCTACTGCGGCGCCTTACCCGCGCATCACGCCTAGCAAGGAGGGGACCATGGCGGACGATCGGTTACGAGGAGCGTTCAAGCGCGCGGCGGAAATCGCCTCCGTGGTGCCGGAGAGCATGCATCAGGCCGCGTTCAACCGCGCTCTGGACGCGGTCTTGGGCGTCAGGCAAGTCGAGACCGGCGAGGCCGGGAAGGCCTCCAAGGGGCCACGCGCTGAGCCCAGGTCACCCGAGAAGGGGCCGTCGGACCCGGTCGCGGCCCTCTCGGCAATGGAGCGGCAGAAGGCACCCGAAGTCGACAGTGCTCAAGGGGGGATCGCGAAGGGGCTTGCGCTGCTCCGTGTCGCTCGCCGCGAGCTTGAAATCGATGGCCTCACCGCGAGTCAAATTGCCACGGTCCTCACCAACAAGTTCCGATGGCGTGTTACCCGGCAGGCGGTCGCCGAGGCGATGGACCGCGCCGGAAACCGAGTGGATCGGCAGAAGGATGGGCGGACCACGCGGTACCGCATCATGGAGACTGGCGAGCAGTGGCTAGACCTGCCGGCCGACAAGCGGCCGGGCGAAGATGCCTCGGGCGGCGGCGGCCAATCTGTGACACGACGCCGACGGAAGTCGACGCGGCCTAGCAAGGCCGCGCCGACGAGCGTGAAGTCCACCGCTGCTCCCGCGCCAAGGAAGGCACCTGCACGACGGCCCGGTCGGGGCCCCAAAGCTGCTGTCGAGACGCTGATCAACGCCGGCTGGTTTGCGTCTCCACGTGCACTTGGAGCCATACGAACGGAGTTGGAGAACCGGCTTGCCCTCCGCTTCAAGACCACCGATCTCTCGCCGGCGATGACGCGTCTCCTGCGCGACGGAAAGCTGAAGCGGTCAAAGACTGAGTCGGGGCAATATGAGTACCGCGCCTAGCGCGTTGGAGGCCGCGTTAGGAAACGTCCCAACGCAGTTTCGGACGCGCATTCTTGACCGCTACCGAAGCCTCAAGTCCGCGTACACGGACCGGCAGTTCGACACATGCGGACTTAGGGCCGGGAAGCTGGGCGAGGTTCTTCTTCGGTACCTCCAGAATGAACTCACGGGCAGCTACGTCCCGTTCGGCGACAAGATCAAGAACCTCACCGACGAGTGCCTAAGGCTGGAGCGACTGCCCGCAGCGGCCGGACACGAGAGCTTTCGGGTGCTGATCCCCCGGGCGTTGAACTTCTCGTACACGCTGCGGAACAAACGCGACGTCGGCCACGTTGGGGGTGATGTCAACGCTAACGAGATCGACGCGGCGACAGCCGTCAGGCTGATGGACTGGTGCCTGTCCGAATTGATCCGCGTGACACTCGCCATCCCATTGGAGGAGGCTCAAGCGGTCCTCGACGCAATCGCCGAGCGCCAGATCCCGCTCGTCTGGGCGGTACCCGGCGGACGAAAGCGTGTTCTCGATCCTTCGCTGAGCCAAGCCGACCAGGCGCTAGTCCTAATGTACGAAGACGTCGAGACGGCGGTGCTCGTCGAAGACCTTGCTGATTGGGTGGGTGCCCGCCGGCTCGATCACTTCAAGGAGCGCATTGTCAGGCCACTGCACAAGAAGGCACTAATTCACTTCGACTCCGAGACTCAGACGGTCATCCTGTCCCCGACCGGGGCAGCGGCAGCCGAGGTCGTGATCAGGCGAGGGCGACCGCCAGCGTAGTCACACCCAACTCGACCAGAGAGAATGGCTGTCCACTACGAGCCGCGGCGCGATATGCTTCGGGCCTCGCCGTGAAGGAAGGAGCGCAGGTCCCTGTGGGCTCGGTCGTGTGACCGAGCAGGAGTCTCGAAAGGAGACCCATGACCACAGCGCGCGCGCTTCGCCGACTCCTCGAGTACCAGATCGACCTCGACGAGTTGGGCGACTCCATGAATGACCTCGCCAACGACGTCGGCCCCATCGGTGATCACCTCGATGTGAGCGTCCTCTTCGACGCTGGCGAGCACCTCCACGTCCTCGTGACCGCTTCGCGACAACCTGCATCAGCTCCGTGATGCCGTGGGTCGCATCACGCGGACGACCTAGCGAGCAGACCACGAGCCCGACGTCGAGGTGGCGTCGCGCTCGTTGCTTCGCGGTCGGGCGTCGCGGTGGTGGTCGATAAGCTTCCCGACCTCGCGCGTCCCGTCTTTCCGGGGGACGCGCCGGTTCGGTCGGTATTCTGGGTTCGCGGTGGCTCGCCCTATCGGTCCGCTCTCCAGGTCAGGGTTGGAACGACGGACCCTGCTGTACTGGGAACGGCGGTATGGAGTCGGGATCGACCCCGAGAGGCACGAAGCCCTTCTCGGGGTACATGTGGCCGACCACCGTCGTCAGGTCGTCTGAAAAGACGTGCCAGTGCGTCTCGTCGCTACCGCCGAGCACGAACTCCTTCGGAACATAGCCTGCGATCCCACCCTCGCGTCCGGCAACGGCGACGAAGTCGGGAACTTGAGCAGGGTCGACCGCTCCGTCCGGGCCCGGCGGCGGCATCGTGCCTTTCGTACCCACGGGAGCCACGGGGGAGCAAGCGCCCACGATGAATGCCGCGGCCACCAACAGTGCAGTCGGGATCGTCGCCCTGCCGCGTCCCTCGCGGGTCAGGAACACCGTTCGTCGTGCTCGGTTGTCTATTCCTCAGTTCCGACGATAGCTGATGCTCGCGGGATACTCTCCGGGTCGACCCCCAGTGGAACAAAACCCCTGTCGGGAAACATGTGTCCGACAATGGTCTTCAGATCATCGCCGTACACCGGCCAATTGGGGGCGTCCGGAAGTCCGAGAATGTACTCGCGTGGAACGTAGCCGGCGATCGTCTCGTCGCGCCCCCATACCGCGACGAACAACGGCACCCGATTGCTGTCGATATCCCCGTTCGATAAGAACGCCTCGTCAGGGATCCGTCCCTTCGTCGGAGCAGCATCTGCGGCCGTCGCGATCCCCAGTGCCGCGACTCCAAAGCCTAGAAGGAAGAGAAGGACGGGTGCAACCGACGCGCGCCTTAGGTTTCGCGCTCGACTTGAAGCCAATCGACGTCGAGGCTGGGCTAAGTTCATCTCACCGTCCTCCTCAGAAGGCGTGGATTGGGGAGGTAGGCCCGAAGTCGATGAAGTAGTACTGCCCTGTGTAGTACTTGATGGTTACTGCCGTCCTGAAGTTCTGGCTCCCAGCCGGGTTGCTGCAGATGTTGACCCAGGCTTGCCAGTTGGAAGCTGGGTAATCGTTGTACCAGTAACCGGAGTATCCGCACGAGGCCCCATCCCTAATGCCCTGAGCGCGCATACCAATCCAGCCACTCGGCACCTGATTGACGGTACCGATGCAGTCGTTGGGGCCTCCTCCGTTGGCGTAAGCAAGGACCTGTGCATAGTGCAGAGCCGTGTGGTACACCCCCGACCTTCCACAGTAATCCGTGTTGGGCTCACCCATCGGCGTGTAGTTTTCTTGGAAGACTTGGGCTGACTGGACCTCGGTCGCGAGAAGGAGCGTCGGCTGCGAGAGCAGGAGCCACGCTGCAAGGATGACAAGGCATGTCCTTAGCGCTCTCCGACTCCCGGCCCTAGCACGCCAACGGTGATGTGCGCGATCGCTCCAGTAGACCACCTGACCACCCCGTCTAGCGAGTTCCGATCGTCAAATCTCATGTTACTCCCGCAAGTCAACCCGATTGCACTTGTGATCAAATCGGTAGCGACTACGGCAGCGTGGACATAGCCGCGACGGGTCCGTCCTGGTCGGACGAGCCCCTCTCCGTTGGCAGCGGACCAGGGTCACTCCACGGGCGCGACGAACGCGGCGAGGCGCTCCTGCTTGGGAACGCGGGGGTGGGCGACGCGCTCGGGCGCGGGGGCGGACTTCCGCCCGCCGGGCACCTGCACGACGTTGCGAATGGCGCGACCGAGCGATCGTCGTGGAGGCCACTAGGCCACCGCGGGACTCCAGGCGATACCGCCTAGCTTTCTGGCGCGGAGTCGAAGGACTCCGACACCTGCTAGCCGACCGCTGGGGGTCGAACCGACTTCACTACCCTGGGCGAGTGGCACTTCCACCCGTTCGGCACAGCGGAGCCCAGTGATCGTGACCTCGCACAGATGGCTGCCTTTGCTGCCGATCCCGACTACCGCTGCCCCCGCCAGATCCTGGTCGTGATCGGTGGAGATCCGACCCGCGAGCACGCGGTTGAGGTCGTCGTGCTTGAGGCCCGAGACGTGTTGAGACTTGAACTCAACGCACCGACCAAGTTGGGCTAACCGACGCCATAGGCGGGCGATCGCGCAAGTTGAGCGCGGCTAACCGTCGGTCCCGATTGGGACTAGCGGTTCGTCGATCCGGTTCCCGACGACCCTGCGGGCCGTCTTGATGAGGAGTACCGCGCTCCTAACCGGAGGTTCTCAGCCTATGGTCTGACCCTTCGGGTCCAGGTGCCAAGGCAGAATGCCTCGCGGCCGGCCAGGGCCGTGACAGCCGACCTGTCACGGCCGGGACGCAGGGTCGCCTGCTGCCTCGCAGCCGGAATCGGTCGACGCCGGGCCGTAGACTGACCAGTCAGAGGGAGGAGACCGTTGGTTGACGCTGCCCAGCTCGCGCCGCCGGTGGAGCCGGCCCCGACGGAGTCTATACCCGAGGGCTACATCGTCGACTTCTTGACGGGGCGACTCGTCCGCGACACGGCCGAGGAATATGTCCGTCAGAACATCGAGAAGGCACTCGTCCGCCAGTTCAAATATGCGCCCACGGACTGCCAGCCCGAATTCCGGATCAAGGTCGGCTCATCGCGCAAGTACGTCGACATCGTCGTGTTCGCCGCCGGCCACCCGCCCATTCAAGAGAACGCTTGGTTCCTCGTTGAGACGAAGAAGGCCGGCACCTCGCCATCGGACAAGAAGGAAGGCATCGGACAGCTCCAGAGCTACATGGCGGCCTGCGTCAACGCCGGGTACGGCCTCTGGACGAACGGAGACGAGCGATACGCCTTCGCCAAGCGCGCTACCAAGACGGGCCTGCAGTTCCAAGAGATCGTCCAAGTCCCAGGGGCGGGCCAGACCGAGGAGGAGGCTCAGCGGCCCCGCCGGAAGGACCTCACCCCGGCCACGGCGGACAACCTCCTCTTCGCCTTCCGGCGCTGCCACAACTTCATCGCCGGCAACGAGGGGCTGCAGAAACCCGACGCGTTCTGGGAGCTCCTCAAGCTGATCTTCTGCAAGATCGAGGACGAGCGCAGCGCTCAGATTGACTTCTACGTAACACCGACCGAGCTGACGTCGGCGACCGCCGCCGCATCGGCGAGGACCCGCATCCAGCGCATCTTCGCCGACAAGGTCCTGCCGAACTACCCTGGCATCTTTCCTGGCGAGGCTGCGCAGCGCCTCGGCCTCAAACCAAACTCGATTGCCTTCGTGGTAGGCCAGCTCCAGGGCTATTCGCTGCTCGAGTCGTCGGTGGACGTCAAAGGCGTGGCCTACGAGGAGGTCGTCGGGTCTAATCTCCGCGGTGATCGGGGCGAGTTCTTTACGCCACGCAATGCCTGCCGCATGGCCGTGGCCATGCTCGACCCACGACCAACCGACAAGGTCCTGGACCCGGCCTGCGGCACGGGCGGATTTCTGATCACCGCCATGAACCACGCCCTCGAAACCCTCGGCATCTCCGAGCGGAGGGAGTGGAAGGATCAGACCACGGGCACAGCGGCCGAGATGGACGAACTCCGCCGCAAGCGCACCCGGTTCCTCTCGCAGAATGTTCATGGCCTCGATCTGAATCCCTCGCTCGTGCGGGCCGCGAAGATGAACATGGTCATGAACAACGACGGGTCGGGCCAGCTCTACCAGGCGAACTCGCTAGCCAACCCCCACTCGTGGGATGACGAGGGGGCTCGGGAGCGCGTGGGGCTCGGCGCCTTCGATGCGCTGTTCACGAATCCGCCGTTCGGCGCCAACATTCTCATCACTGACGAAGAAACCCTGAGCCAATACGACTTGGCGGCCCGCTGGCGTCTCGATAAGGCGACCGCCATCTGGGAGCGCGTGGAGAAGAAGGGCGTAGTCCAGCTGCAGAAGGCCGTGCCGCCCGAAATCCTGTTTGTCGAGCGCTGCGTCCAGTTCTTGAAGCCAGGCATCGGAAGGATGGCGATCGTCATTCCCAACGGCATCCTGAACAACCCGGCTCTCGGTTACATCCGCCAGTGGCTGCTGCGGAACACCCAGGTGCTGGCCGTCGTCGACATGCACCGTGACCTGTTCCAGCCGAAGAACGACACCCAGACCAGCATGGTCCTCGTCCGCCGGCTCCCTGCCGACGAGGCGGCAGTCGCCGCCGGTCAGGGACTCAAGTACGACATCTTCATGGCGGTCGCGGAGTCGGTGGGCCACGACAAGCGCGGTGCTGTGAAGTATCGGCGGACGCCTCAGGGCGACGACGTGCTCCATAAGCGGATCGAGTACGCGCCTTCGCCGGACGGTGTACGGGAGATCGAGGTCGTCGACCGCGTCGTTGACGACGAGCTGCCCGACGTGGCCGAGGCATATCGCCGCTGGCTGAGCGGCCAGCAGCCTTGAAGGTCGCGATCCTCGACAGCACCCTCGCGCGCTCGACAGGCCGCCTCGACCCCAAGCACCTCTTCGCCGCACGCGACCAGGCTCCCGCCGTCACGGGGGGCGTTACGCGCCGACTGGGCGAGCTCGGCGAGCTCTGGCAGCCGTCACGGTTCAAGCGCGTTTACGCCACGGCCGAGGAGGAGCGCGTCCCGTACCTCCGCCCATACGACATCTTCGACTACCTGCCCGGCCCGGCCGACTTCCTCTCGAAGCCCAGGACCGACAACCTTGAGACCCTGATGGTCAAGCCCGGGACGATCTTGCAGACCTGCTCGGGTCGAAACCTCGGCCCGGCGGTGCTCGCCGACGACTACCTGGCAGGCTTCGCAGTCAGCCACGACCTGGTGCGTATCGAGATCGAGGACACGACCGATCGAATGGTGGCGCTCGCATACCTGCGCACAGAACCCGGGAAGCGGGCCATCGCTCTCGATCGCGCGGGCTCGGTCATCGACCATCTGACACCTGGCCAGGTTGCGGCTGTCAGCATCCCCGACGTCGAGGGCGGCATCGCGACCATCGTTGCCCGCCAGGTGGCCCGCGCAGGGCGGCTGCGGTCGATGGCGCGCCGCCGCCTCCGAACCTTGCAGAGCAAGGCGGAGGCACTCGTGCCGGTGCCGCCGAACCCGGCACTCCGCGATGGCTACACCGTGCCCTCGACGAGCCTCCGCGGTCGCGTGGACGCCGCTTTCCACAACCCGTTCGTATCGGAAGCTCGTGACCGCCTCCAGGCGGCCGGTGCGCCGACGATTGGCGACCTGGCCGTTGTCGTGAAGCCCCGCGGCCGGTACTCCCCGCGTTACGTTGAGGCACAGTACGGCGAGCCCTTGCTGTCGGGGCGTCAGATTCTCCAGTGGCACCCAATCGCCCTCAAGCACGTCGCCACCACCTCCTTCCGGGACGTTGCCCCATATCGGCTCACCGCGGGGTCGATCGTCTACCAGGCCGACGGCCGGGCAGAGGAAGGTCTCGGCACGCCGTCAGTCGTAACGAGCGCCCGTGCAGGATGGCTGGCCAGCGGTCATGTCGGTCGGCTCGTCGCTCGGGATGGAGTGCCATGGGGCGCCGCCTACCTCGGGGTGGCGAGCCGCCAAGGCCAGGCGCAGATCAGGGCGGCGGCGTCGGGCTCAGTTGTCGACTCGACTTTTGAGGAGGACATGGCCGCCATCCTGGTGCCTCCCGTGACATCTGCCATGGCCACCTCGGTGCAGCGCGCCTGGAGCGCAATCGCCGCGGCGGACGAGCTGGAGCAGAGCTCCACCGATCTAATCGGGGCGAGCCTAGCCGCTGAACGCGCCTAGGACCACCTAGCCGGCCTCTCCCCGGCGGCAAATGTGGGAGATCGCTCTCTTCCGCCCTGCGCCCACCAGCCGATCCGCTGGTGACGCCGCCCGAAGCCGGGCGACAAGGTCGGCCTCGGACAGGGTCACGTAGCGGCGAACCACGTCGAGCGTCGTGTGCCCGAGGATCTGCTGCAGGCTGAACACGTCGCCGAGGTCCGAGCGCGGAAACCGACGGACGCTGTTGATCTCGAGGCAAAACGGTGCCCCGGCTCCGCGCGATTCGCTCGATCCCGGTGGCGACGGCCAGAGCAGGGTCGGCGACCGGGGACCTCGCGCGCTCGCGAGCGCCGCGACCTGTGGGTCAACCTCCGAAGCGCGTCTGGCTCGCTACGAATACCGACGTTGGCGCCAGGCCCGAACGATCGCGTCCGAATGCTGTCAGGTCGTAGCGCGGGCCGACCCTGTCAAGCACGCTATCGAGTTCAGCGATCACTTCGTCGATCGGACATCAAGAACCTGCATCTCCAACGTCCCCTCGCTTCACGGTGAGGCAAGCGGGCGTGCCTTCCTAGGTGGGGATCTAGCGGAGATCCGGACTCCCCCATTCACCGGCGGCCTGGGCGACCACCTTCATCGCCATCGCGACCATCTCGCAGCTCGGGCACGCCGCGACGTGCCTGTCTGCGTGGCCGGCGGGAGCGATGCACCACACTCCGTCCTCGGTATGACCGCCGTGGATCCGCTGAGCGAGGCACGCGTCCTGCGACCTCATGTGCGTCAACCACACGTCGAGGGTCAGCGAGCCGGCGAACTCTGTTCGCCCGTGGCGCTCGAGCAACGCACGCATCTCTGGCAGCTTCCCGCCCACATCGAGGTGGCGGAACGGATCCTCCATATCCAGCTCCCAGCCGGGCTGGACGCCGGAGATCGCCGACGGTAACGGGAACCGCCCGAGCGACTTGGCGAGCACGACTCCGTCCGCGACCGCACGACGGAGCTCCTTCGCCGTGCCTAGCCAGAACACCCGGGCAAGGAACCCTTGATCCACGAAGTAGAGCGTGTGCGCGGGTGAGTAGTCGGCAAACAACCGGTTAGCGAGGTCGCGATTGAGCTCGACCCGAGCCCCGGAATCGAGCTTGACGCGAGTGGACGACGTACCCCGCCCCAGAGCCTCGACCTTCTCCACGCGCCCGAACGCGACGCCCATAGCCTGCTTCCTTTGTCCGTCCTACCTGCGTGGGATGCGGCCGGTCCTAACGCCGGCCAAACAGGCGGCCAAGAACTCCCTTTGATGGCGTTGCCGGGGCCTCGGCTTCCGGCCGAGGCGGGAGGTGCTCGCGTTCAAAGTCGGCAAGGTAACCCGCCACGGACGCGTAGGCCTCCCACAGGGCTCGGAATTGCCGGTTTGTCAGGTCCGGATAGAGCGCGGCGATCCAGAGCACGGACTTCGCGGCTTGGACGTGCATCGGCATGCCAAGCATGTCGGTCCACTTGGTCGCGGCGCCGAGAGCAGCCTCAGTCGACGCCTCTTTGGCGCGCTCTTCGGCGGCCTGGATCGTCGCTCCCTGACCGCGCTTGCGCAGCTCCTGAAACACTGACTCGCGCTGTTCTCGCACGCCGCGGCACCAGGACTCGGGCGGCAGAGCTGGCGCAAACGGAGCGTGCCGGTCCTTCGGCCAGCCGGATACGGAGTAGATCGGCCAGTCCGCGATGATCAGCAACTCCCACTCTCGCTCGGAGCGAGTCATCAGATCGGCCGTAAGCGCGTCAACAGCGTCAGTCATCAGTTCGACCGTCTCCTTGGGCTCTCAGCTCGCCCGAGGCGAGCACTCACCTTGGGGCCAGGCCCGCTCGGGATTAGCCAAGGCACGCCGCATCCCGCCCCTACCAGGCGCTCGTTGCGATCTGCCGCTTGCGGTCCCAAGCGAGGTTTCCGAATGCATAGAGGCGGCGTGCCACCTCGGTCGCCTCGTCGACCGCCCAAGCCGCGTCCATCGCCTTACCTGTCGGCCGCGGGAGCGTGCGCCATCCGGCCGCCTGCTTGACGAAGTCCTTGGCTGCTTCGAGCCACTCCGGAGGGGTGATGCCGCGGAAGGAGCCGACCTCAAGCCAGAGCAGCGTCTCGGCGAAACACTCGAGGTCGAGAGGCTCTTCTCGCTTCGAGTCGATGCTGCCGCACGCGAACTCCCGGAGTTTCGGCTCGAGCAACCGCAGGCGCTCCCATCCGGAGACGCGGGGGTCGTACATCGGGCCCAGCTTGTCGATGATGATGCCGGCCTCGTGGTCGATCGCGGCGGCATCGACATCCGTGTCGCCCGAGAGGACGAGCGAACGAGCCGCCTGGTAGCGGTCGAACCAGCGCGCCCGATCTCGCAGCCGCGACATGCGGCTCGCGTACCAGACGACTCCGCCGAGGATAACCGCCGCAACGATGGCTGCGATCATCCAGATGCCCAAAGGTTCCCCCGTGCTGCTCGGCGCATGAATCACCGCCTCGGTGAAGGATGGAGCAGCGTCGGCCTTTCGCGCGAGGCCAAGTGGCATATCTGACTGCGCCCCGGGGCTCTCCCGGAGGCCTAGCACCGCAGGCGAATAGACCGCGCCAGCCACCCCGCGGACGATCTGCGGGTGAAGCTGTGCACTGCCCGAAGAGATGCGCCAGGCCGCCTACGGCGCTTGGGCTATCGCTCGCGACGACGTCCTGGCGTCCTGGCGGCGCGGAGAAGATCCGCGCAGCCTCCAGCCGCCGATTCCGAAGGCTGCGCGAGACGCAGCAGCGCTTCTGCGCCGTACATCGCCCCCAGCCGGGATGAGCCAGGACGCTATTGATGAGGCGATCGATGCGATCGAAGCTCCGTACGGGGCCCGCATCCTGCGAATGTTCCGCGAGGCCATGACAAACGGACAGAACGATTTCGAGCGGGCCAGCGCGGTCCTGACGCTCGTGCGCGACCTCGGGCTTCGTCCGGCGCCAGTTCCGGAGCCCCTTCCCGTCATCGAGGTGGACGACATTCATCTCGTCTGCTGGATGGCCCTGGTTCCGGAGCAACCCGCCGTTGCCTGAGCCGCTCGACCAGATCCGACGGATACTCGGACGGCCCGGCTCGCCATCGAAGGCCACGTTCTCGTTCGGCACCGGGAAGGTCGTGACGCTCCTTGTCGTGGTGTTCTTGGCGGGTGTCGCGTTGACTGCAGTCGCGTTGGCGCCTGGGCACCAAAACGGGGCCGCCATTGCCCCGAGCCTGTCACCCGAGGCGTCTGGCCCGGCGTTTACGCCTGTGCCGGTGACTGGTGCCCGCGGAGACGTCCCGTATGACGTCTACTACGCCGACGGCTTGACGGCCGCCCAACGGCAATGGTGTGGCGAACAGCCATACCTGGTCGCGGATGCTCTCGGGGAGTTCCAGCTGGTCGGGTTCGACCACTGGGACGGAGAGACATGGAACGGCGATACAGCCGCTTTCGAGCAGACCGGCAACTACACCTCGGGCTGCTCCGTGGCTTGGTACCGGCACGAGCACGCCTCCACGAGCCTGGCTGCGCCCGTGTTCCCATTCGGCACGCTGCCATATCGGTTGACACTGCCCGAGGACTGGATTGGGGCGACCAACGCTGCCGACTGGGCGGAAGCCGTCGTCGGGTACGAACGCTGTTGCTCGCGCGGCCTGCGCCCGGGCCACGAGAGCGGTAACCGGTCGAACGCTAGGGACCGCCTGTTGGCCCCCGTCACCGGCACACATGACCGAACCAGGCTTAGCGACCGGTGACCGACTCCCTCGACGGCGCGCCTCGAGCCGGACATCATGTTGGCATGGGCCTCATTCAGGACGCGATCGCCGAGGCGCGGGACCGATCGGTCGCCACGAGCGACCTGCTCCGAACGTGCCAGGTGGTCGCCTTCCGCCTCAAGCACCAGGGGCTCAAGGAGTGGGTCAACTTCGAGCTGTCGGGGTTTTCCGACGATGCCGAGCTCCCCTCGTATCGCGTCCTGGCCGGAGTACGCCTCAAGGCGACGATCGTCAATCCCGCCCGCTGGTACCGAGGAATCGACGTGCCGCTCGGGTCGATCCCTCCCACGTACCACGAGTCCGCCCAGCGAGTCCACCTCCGGGCGCCGGTCGCGGAGCTCGAGGGGCTGGTGCGGAATGCGTCGAGCACCTTGCGCACCCAACCGGTTCCGCCTGATGTCTTCACGCAGCTCGAGATCATGGAGATGTCGACCACGCTCGAGCTATGGGGCGAACTCTCGGCCCACGCGGTCGTCGGGCTCCTGGACCAGATCCGTACACGCGCGCTCACGCTCCTCCTCGAGCTCGAAGCCGCGAACCCAGACGCCGGCGAGTCCATTGACGGCTCGCCTCCGGTCGCAGCCGAGACACTCGACCGGATCGTGCAGACTGTGATCTACACGGGCAGCATCATGGTCGCTCCCGCGGCGCAGATCGCTATCCAGCAGGTGGTAATTCAACCGGGCGACCTCGACACGCTCGTCGCCTGGGCTCGACAGACAGGGGTCCCCGAGGCGACCATTCGCCAACTGCCGGACGCGATTAGCGCCGACGGCCAGACGATCGGTGCCAAGACCCGCAAGTGGATGCAACGCGCCGCCGCGGCCGCTACCAGCGCCGGTCGTGACGTCGCAGTCGGCGTCATCGAGGCGGCCGTCCGGCGCTACCTCGGGCTGCCATAGCGGTCGGTGCGCCGACGCCAGGACCATGAACGAGTCTGAGCCGAACGCTGAGCAACCCATTCGCTTGACGGCGACCGAGCATGTCGTGCTCGAGCGCTTGGAGCACGAGGAGCTCGACACCGAGAAGCCGCGCCTGGCTCGGACTTATCGCCGGCTGATCGAGCTCTCACGGTCAACCGATGAGGTCGACGCCGTCTTAGCAGCGCACTTGGTGCGGGAGCTGCTCTTCGTCCTGCCAGTCTCTGCCAGGGTCCCCGTCGAGCCTGGCCACATGGACTACAAGAGCTACGCCGAGACAATCGCCGAGTCCTGGCCGAACGGCGCACGCAACAAACCGATCCCTCGCGAAACGGTCGACAAGGTCCGCTCCTTGTTGGAGGAACACGAACGGGCGTCGAGGCGCGCGTCGGCGGGACCCGACGCATTCATTCGACGCCGTGACGCGGGCCGCGCCGCCTATGTTCCGGATGAGTCGGTGGGGCGCTGGCGCCGGCTCTCAACTCAAGGGACCGACTATGCGCACCGCGTTCGGGCCGCGGGGCACGACCTGCCGCAGCCGGACCAAATCCGACGACTCGTCGACGAGCTGACAGCCGCGTTACTAGGCGTCTTGGCGCCATGGTTCGTGTCCATTGGCGAGGTCGATCGAATGCTCGCGTTGCAGGCACCAACAGAGTCGGACGCGCGCACGCTGGTCCAGCTCCTCGCGACCCCGTCACAGCTTCACTACTTCTATTCCCGAGCTGACGACCGATGGCTCGATGGGATGTCCAAGGTTGACCGGGGCATGACGCGCCCGCCGGAGCTGGTCGCGGTGGAAGGCGGGGTACAGGCACCCGGTTGGCCGCAAGGACAGTTCCTCACCCGCATCGCCGCCACCGCGCCGGACGCGGTAGCCGCGATCGCATTGCGCGTTCAACCCTCCACGAACTACCGCGTGTTAGACGTGATCGTGGACATCGCCCGAGCGCTCCCCGCCGAGAACGCGGTCAGATTGCTGCCGTCGCTCAAGCGACGACTTGACCGAACGGCCGCGCTGGACTTCGTCGCGGTCGATGTCGGCAAGCTTGTACGGAAGCTGGGCGAGGAAGGCCACCCGGGCGAAGGCGCCGGACTGCTTGTCGCGATGGCCCGGCCCCTCGCGGTCCGCGATCGGCACAGCTCCTGGGACCTCGAGCAGCTGCTTGGATCGGTCGAGTCAGTTGCCGCTGCTGGCGTGCCCCTGGGGACGGGCCTCTACCGCCTTGTCAAACGGACGCTTCCTGCGCGTCGCCTTCGCAAGTTCTCGACGATGTGGCTGCGGAACGTCGACCGCAAGCCCCGCTACGGTGCTGGCGCGGAATGGATGCTCGCAAACGCGCTCTACCGGTTTCTGCTCGCCGCCCCACTATCGGCCGCCGTCGCCTGCACGGGCACCCTCCTCGGCGAGCGGGAGGAGGTTGCGCGACGAATCGCCCTCGCGGCCATCGCCGATCGCGCTGACCTCCTCGACGAGCCCGATCCCCTCCTGCTCGATGCGGCCCAGTGGGATGACGAGGACAGTACCCGCTACGAGTTCCGGCGAGCGCTCGGTGCCATGTGGTCACGAGCGTCAAAGGCGGCTCGGGCTGCGCTGCTGAAATACGCCGGGGATGCGGTCGAGGCTGAAGTGTTCGTGGAGCGGGCGGCGACGGCAGGCTCGGACAGGTCCCCTGACGAGATCAGACGCATGTGGCGGGGCCGTCTAATGCACCGGATTGCCCATGACCTGCCAAGGGCGTGGCTAAAGCGATACGGACCACTGCCCGACGTGGAAGACGACCGGATGCCCGAGATGATCGCCGAATGGGGCGGGGACGCGAGCCCAATCGAGGCGGATAGCCTGACGACTCTCCCGGTCGACGAGGGCCTGGTGTTCTTGGCGACCTGGACCGAGCGTGAACGGCCGACATTCGGCGGTGACACCTTGGCCGGTCTGGCGGGCACGGCGGGCGAGGTGGTCGCTTCGCGGCTCGCGGAGTTCGCGCCGCACACGGCGACGATCGCAGGCCTTCGGCCCGCGATCGTCGGAGCGATCACCTCCGGCATCGAACGGGCACTGCGGGCGGACAAGCTCGAGGATCCTGGCTTGGGCGTTGCATTCGTGCTGGATGTCGTGGAGCGCATCGATGCGGACCACGGCGTCGACTGGTACCGGGAATTGTTGCGCGACGCGGCAGGGTGCATCGAGGTCGGAGCCCACAAGGAGGTCCTCGGGGAGGCGGCCATGGACCGTGCCCTTGCCTTTCTGCGGGACGCGCTGGCTCGCGGGCCGGCGACTGACTGGCATGAGCGCGGTCCGTCCGAGAACTGGGATGCGGCCATGGTGGCCTTGAACACGGTGCGCGGGGAAGTCACGACCGCATTGGCCGAGCTCCTGTTCGAAGCGGGGCGAACCAAGCGTCGCAGTCAGCTCGACAAAGCGTCGGCGATCCTCCGGCAAGGCCTCTCGCACCCCGATGGCGCCGTTTCGATGCGAGCCGCCATCGGCATCCGCTTGCCTTGGGTCCTTGGTCACGACGCGGATCGCCAAGCCGAGTGGATCGAGCTCCTCTTCGGCCCGGGCGTCCACGAGGAGGGCCGCGACGCGTGTTGGCAGGCGTACCTGCTCTACTCGCGGCTCTTCCCCGAAACGGTCGCCCTGCTCGATCGTGTCTATCTCGAGGCTGTCAACACTTTCGAGGCCCGAGAGCCCGATGAGCGACAGCATCCGCGAGACGATCTCGAGCAACTCGGCATCCACGTCGCGTGGGCGCATCTCCTGGCAGTCCCGGCCGAAGCAGACGGAAGCTGGCTTATGACGTTCTACCGACGCGCCCCGGACTGGGTCCGCGCAAGGGTCACTCGGTGGATCGCGGAACAGGCCGCCGAACAGGACGCCAGCGGTGAGGTTCGCGAAAGAGCCCGCGTCTTCCTGCGCGCGAGGGTCGCCAACGCCGACGTAGGCGGCGACCTGGCTGAGTTGAGGGCTGTTAGTTGGTGCGCGTCATCCGAGGATCGGCCCGAGGACGTACTCGAGGGGATCATCCTGCCGGCACTGACGAAGACCGGGGGCCGGACCGAGAACGAGCAGGGCTCGACAGAACTCGTCGCGCGCATGTCCGCGGGCCGCCCAGCGCCCGCGGCTCGCGCGCTGCGTCTCCTCGTGGACGGCGATGAGTGGCACTCACTGCCTCACGTGGCCGCGGAACCGCTGCGACGGGCGCTTGAGGACCTGATCGCGTCTCGAGATCCGGAGGCGCGCACCGAGGCCGAGGCAACCATTCACATCCTCGGCGCCCAGGGATTCCTGGGATACCGAGACCTGCTTCGGCCATGACTACCCGCGACCCGGGAGCCCTTATGGGAGCCCTTATGGATCCTGTTTCTTGCGTATCATGCGTCTCTTGGTGGGCGTATCTGAACTCGAAAGAGACGCATGAGACGCTTCGCCGGGAATCCGGTATGCGGTACCAAACTCGCTCGTTTACGTTCAGCCTGGTCCCGATGCGACCCGGCTGAACCCCTTATCTGAACCCTTATCGTCGACGGGCGAGCTCGGGCGCGCACTCGTCGTTAGCGCGGTCGGCCCTTGGCAGGTCAGGTGAATGACCGCCGCGGCGTCCCGCGGGCCGACGTCCGACAGCAGCCCGCAGTCTTCCTCGGTCGGGACGGCGACGACCTCGTGTGCCGTCTCCAGATCTTGGCGCTCCCGTGTCCGGTCGGTTCCGGCGTGCTAGACGGCCGGGCGTACCCTCGGAGACGTGAGGATGCTCGACCGGGTACTGGATGCGGCCAGTAAGGCGTCGGCCGGCCTGATCTTCCTGATCCTCGTCATGTCGCAGTCGTCGCCGTCTACCCGGGCCGCTGGCGGCCTGATAACGCTCGTCCTGATCGTGCTGTGGCTCGGAGTCGCGGCGCGCTGGGTACTGCGGCGCATGGGGGCGTGGCCGGCGGCCGTAGCCAAGCCCGACCCGAACGACTGGCAGCCACCACCGGACATGGACAAGGTGGCCGCCGCGCTGCGCGAACCGCCACCCGAGGAGCGGCGCTAGTCGTCCTACCGCCAACCGCGGCCGGTCAACTGGCGTCGTGCTGGTACACATGCCTACTACTCGGGTTTGGCGTGGACACGCCTCCGGAGCCGTTCGTTGGAGCGGAGTTTCGTCGATAGCGGCTACCGATCCCAGCTGTCGAGATTGCCGCGCGTCAGGTGGGCGGACTTCCGGCAGGTGAGCGGCAGCGACGGCCCCGGCGATGTTCTCCCGAGTCGGGAGACGCGGACTATCCGAGTGGCAGCGACCAGTCGATCGCGGGCAACCCTTCGGCCTCGAGCGCCTCGTTAGCCGATCGGAAGGGCGAGGTGCTCCTGAAGTTGCGGTACGCCGATCGCCCGGACGGGTGCGATCGCACCTGAATCCGATGTCGACTCGATCGGACTAAGCCCCCCTTCGCCTCGGCCGGGCGACCCCAAAGCATGAACACGACGGGCGACGCTCGAAGGGCGACAGCCTTGATCACCGCGTCCGTGAACGGTGTCCATGCCTTCAGGTGGCTTCCTGGGCGCCCCTCGATGACCGTGAAGGCGGTGTTCAGGAGGAGCACGCCTTGACGTGCCCAGGAGATGAGCGATCCGTTCCGATTGCCCGGACCATAGTCGGACTCAACCTCGACGAGGATGTTGGAGAGGGACCCAGGGAACGGCGACGCGCCAGGTCGGAGCGAAAACGCCAGGCCGTGAGCCTGGCCCCGGCGCAGGTACGGGTCTTGTCCGAGGATGACCGCCCGAACGCTCGAGAACGAGGTCATCTCCAGCGCCTGGAACACCTCGGGGGCTGGGGGATACACGCGACCGGGGTTGGCCTCGCGGTCGGCCTGGACGCGCGATTGCGTCGCCTCGAACTGCGTCCAGTCGACGATCGGATCGAGCTGCGCACGCCAATCGAGCGGGATGCCACCCGTCATGTGTTCACCAGAGCAAGCCTACGCGAATGGCCGAGGGATCCCCAAGGGCACTACTTCGCGGGCAGGGCCACGCTGACGTCCCCCGCGACTCTCGCTGGCCCGGGAACCGCGCGCACCGCATGTCCTCAGCCAGCGCGCATCCGGAAGGATTCGACCAAACGCAGGGTGTCGGCGGGTTGAAGGTCCGATGAACCCGACAACTGGAAGGTCAGGACGTACTCCGTCCCGCCGACCGGGATCACGTACATCGTCCGGAAGGTCGGTTCGGTGCCGATGTCCTCCGAACGTCCCGAGAGGACGATCGCGGGACCGATCGGAAGGTCGACCCTCTTGACGGAGAGGCGGTCATCGAGCCCAGGAGTCGCGTCTCCGTAGAAGCGGGTGGCACCGTTCGCCTCCCACCAATCAAGTGCCTCTTCGGGAGTCTGCCCCGCCATCGCCTCGGCGAAGATCAGCAGCGCGCCGAACGCGTACGAATACCGCTCCACACGCAAGGCGACGAATGAACCCGGCGCGACCGATCCCCCGGGCCAGTTGCAAGCGCCGAAGAGGCCGACGCCTGAGAAGCCAGAGTTCCGCGGTTAGGGGTGGCTCTCGGCGCCGTTCCAGCAGGCCGCCGTACCTCAGGCACCCAACGGGACCAGCCCACCAGCCCTCGGCGGCCAGAGTGTAACGATACCGTGATCGTTGAGGACAAGGCCCTCCGGCCAGCGGACAGGCTCCGGAGGGAGGGGCCATACGGGTCGAAAGGCGGCGCCGGGCAGTCCAACCGCGGTGAACTCGTCGCCCAGCTCCTGGTCCATTCCGAGCACAACGATCAGCAGGTGACCGACGGTCATCAGCGTCGCGTAGCCGATGTGCGGGCTGTCGGCGGTGAGCGGTTGATCCGGAGACGTCAATGGGCACGCCCTGCCAGAAGACGCGACGCGGCGCGTGCGCGACGCATAGGCTCCCAGCCAGACGCGCGTTCCCGTCGGCCCAGGGCGCCCTTCTGGCGCTGATCTCACTCCACTTCGAGTGTCCGGGCATCGCCGCCGGATCTGCGGTCAGCCTCACAATGGCCCGGTGATGCGTGGAATCGTCTCGGCGATCAGTCCCAGAGCAAGGGCGGCACGGGCACGATATGGGCCTGACGGAGAGGCGGTTGCACGCCTACTGACCATCCTGAGCCAGCTGCCGCGCCCGGAGTGGGAGCGCCTGGTCGCTGCGAACGATCAAGCCGAGAGGGCCTGGCCGCCCGACATCGAGTCAGCACCGGCCGGTGCCGACGTCATGGCCAGGGCGAGCAACGACGCGAGCACGATTGCGCTGACTGTGGTCGGCCCGGCGGCTGCTGACGCATGGAGGAGGGGGCTCTTGAACGCCGGGAGGGCCCGTCGAGGCAAGCAGGTCGACCCACCAGCCCCGGACGAGTGGAGTCTGGCGGACCTCGCGTGGCGGTACCAGTTCGTCGCCCAGCACATGGCCTGCCTACTCGTAATCTCCGCGGCCCGCGGGGTCGACGCGACGAAGCGGGATTGGGCTCCGTATGCGGCCGTCGTCTCGATCGATTCCGTCCTGTGAGCACCTGTGTGCCGAGTTCCTCGGACGCGGAGGAGGTAGTCCGGCGGTTCCCTCGTGGCTGATCCTCATGACTCACCCGGACCGGGCTTGACGCCCCCACCGGGCTTCCCCGTTGACGAGGCCATCGAAGCGTTTCGAACCGTCGAGGCGTTCTGGAGTGCACTCGCCGCCGACGATGACGCCGCCACTTCCAGGGTGTTCTTTGAGATGTCCCGACTCCGCAACGGATACAGCCTGGATGGTCTTGCCCGACATCTCCGAGAGGCCATGGGCGTCACGACCGATCAGTGCCGCTCGATGGGAACCTCGACGTCGCTCCGAGTCCTTTCCGATGGTGCCTGGGCGTTCTGGTCAATGCCGGTCTGGCGCATGGAGATCTACGACAAGCCGACCTTGGTCCATGGATCCCGGTGGGTCGTTACGAAGGACGCCGGAGCCTGGCAGCTTTGGGGTACGCCGGAGGCCGACGAGTTCGCGGCGGCTACCCTCGTTCAGCTGCCCATCCTTCCGCCCGCTCAGGGTGAGGCCTAGCAGTTGTCGCTACGCGATCTCGTAATGGCGGACGCAGCGCGAGGCGAGTGGTCGCCAGCTTCTGAGGCCCTTCGAACTCATCGACGCCCTGAGTCATTGCTGGTCATGGATATGGGATCTGTCGGAGATCGAGGCCAGCGGCAGGGGAACCTTCGCGTTGAGACCTGGGCGCGACGTCGACTCCGGCGTGGAGGGCGCGCGGCGGCGTGCAGAGGCGCACGGATCATCTCAGCAATTGCCCGACGAGCGGGTCGCCACTGGCCCTCCGTGAGCAACCCAGGGCTTGGGACCGCGATCATCCTTTGACCTCGAGGGTTTGGCGGGCTCCGCAGTGTCGGCAAACGAAAGTCGCCACCCACCACTGCTCACCCATGGACGGCCACGGCTTGCGCTGACGCCTCGCGGGTCCACGCTGGTCTGCCCCGCGCTTTTTGCACAGCCCACACTTGATGCCGTCGTGGTTGCGCTCGGTCTCGGCTGCTTTCGACGCCGCGTACGAGGACTGAAACCTGTCGGCCCAGGCGATCAAGCGATTGCCCGCCCGGACGGACTTCGGGTCTGGTTCGGACGGCTTGGTCGTCGTGAATTCGGGGTCAGAGGGAGCGGCTGCCTCGCCCAGCACCACGCCGCAGAATGCACAGTACCGCGCATCCAACCGGGCTCTGGCACCACACTGCGAACAGAAGCGGCTCAAGCGCGTTTCCTCAACACTGCTCCAGCCGAGGATAGCGCCCGCAGTTTGGGCCAGACGCAGCGGCGCAAACGGTGGCGCCGTACCGCGCTTCGTTTGTCCTAAGGAGTGTGGCTCAGGTGCCGCCAGACGGACACGTAGCCTCGAAAGGCAGTGCTCCGCGGGTGTCCTCGCGGAGGCGATTGAAGTCGCTCAGGGCCTCACGTGCTGCCTCGTCACCCGGGGTTGCGCCGTCGGCCACCCACTCGGCGATGAGGCGGCTGTAGTAGTCCACTTCCCGCGCTTCGACGGCGAAGTGGGTCTGGTCGCCTGGGTCCATGTCGGCGGCCACCGAGGCATACGTCTCTTGCCAAGCGTTGGTTGCGTCGATCAGGTCGGCGGTCGCCCGCTCGACAGCCGAACGGTCATCGGCGATGAGAGCTTCAAGTAGCGCGCGTACGGAGTCGGCGATTGGGTCGGCGGCCTCAATAAGGGCGCAGATGGCGTCCTCCGGAGAGTGCGCCCCATCGGAGGAACTCGCGGCAGGGCTGGCCAGACTCTCGGTCGGTGGGGGCGTGAGGACCTCCGCGTCTCCTGGCGTGCTCCCGGCGCACGCGCCAACGATCAAGACCGCCATCATCGCGGCCGCTGCGCGCCGAGCGCTCAATCGTAGACTTCGATGTCGGCGCCGCTTGAGATGATCTGCGCGACGCCGTTGTACGTTGAGACGAGCCCTTCGATGCAAATGCGGGCATCGGCGAACAACGCTTCGGGGGGACCGCCGAACGAGGCGCGTTGCTCCTCCCAGATGACTATCGTGAAGACTTGGTCTGGATAGGGCTCGTCGAGATTGATGAAGGTCGGGGAGCCATTCGAGGCTTCGGCGTAGTCGGCAGTCGCGACAACGCCGCATACCATCACTACCTGGCCAACGTGGCTGCCTGCGTCTCGGGGCGAGACGAACGGGGCGGGGAACGGCTTGGTCTCTTTGGGCGTGGCCGGAGTCGTGGGTGCGGGTGTAGCGGTTGTGGCGACCGTCGAGACGGCGACAGGACTAGGCGTGGGCAGCCTGGTCGGCTGCGCGTCAGCCGATGGGCCGATCATCAACGGTTGCACCGAGGACGGTGTCGCACCGCAAGCTGTCAAGGTGAGCGCGAACAGGGCGGCGATGACACTGCGTCGGTTCATCCCGCAACAGTACCTCGCTCGCAATGACGGGCTTGAGTACGATTCGCTACGGGGCGGCGACCGGCACGCTTACCCGGTCCCTCTGCTTGGAGCATTTTGTTGCGGAGCCCGGCCATGATCATCGCGCCGGCCGATCGAAACTGACTCCCCGGTCGCATAGTGGCATCACGCACGAGAAGGTTTTGATCTTCGATCACACCGTGGTGACCGCAAGTTTCAACTGGCTCTCATTCAAGGGAGATCCAAAGCGCCCGCTGCGGCGGGAGTCCGGGACTCTCGTCCGGAAGCCTGGCTTCGCTGATAACCAATACGAGAGCTACGTGGCAGTTGTTGAAGGCCGGTGACGACGGCGATCCACAGGGTGTGATCGCCGCTCCGCAGGTCGCGGGACCGGCGGTCCCGCTGACTCATTGCTAAGTGCTGCCGCTTGGGTCAAGCGACTTGAATGACGGATTGAATGGTTCGGCTCGGGACCTCCTACCCTCTGGCCCCGACGAGCCGATCCGCCGGCGACGCCGTCCGATGCCGGGCCACGAGGTCGGCCTCGGACAGGCTCACGTAGCGGCGGACCATGTCGAGCGTCGCGTGGCCCAGGATCTGCTGGAGGCTGAACACGTCGCCACCGTTGACGAGATAGCCGCGGGCGAACGTGTGGCGGAAGGTGTGTGGCGAGCAGCGGGTTCCGACGGCCGCCCGGCGCCCGAGGCGGGCGATCGCCAGCTGGATCCCGCGGGCCGACAGGGCCGGCCCCCAGCGCCCGCAGAAGAGCGGGTCGCCGGCGGCGACGGTCGTCCGGCTCGCGAGATAGCGGACGAGCGCTCGCCGGGCGCTGGCGCCGATCGGCACGATCCGCTCCTTGGCGCCCTTGCCCATGACATGAAGCGTCCCGTCGGGACGAACGTCGCCGACCCGCAGCGAGGCGAGCTCGGACAGGCGGAGGCCCGTGTCGAGCAGGACCAGCGCCACGGCCCGCTCGCGCACGTCGGCGAGGGCGAGCAGGCTCCGCAGCTCCGGATCGGAGAAGGGGGCGATGAGTCGGTGCGGCACCTTCGGTCGACGAAGTCCTCGGAAGCCACCCGCCGCGGCGACCTCCTCGGCCGCGCACCAGTTGCCGAAGGCCTTGAGACCCCGTACGTAGCCGGCGATCGACTCAGGCGCGAGCGAGGCCCGCAGTTCGAGGAGCCAGGCCCGCAGCTCGGCCGCCGGAATGGCGTCGACCGGCCGCGCCTCGCCGAACCGGCGGACGGCCCGGAGCAGGATCATCCGGTACCACTCGAGCGTCCGCGGCGACGCGCCCTCGGCCGCCTTGGCGGCGCAGAACAGGTCGGCGGCCGCGCCGAGCCCGATCGGAATCGGACCCAAAGAATCAAGCGAAGTGGCGGGTGGGCCCGAATAATCAGGCGAACAAACCGGGGAGTAGTCAGGCGAAGTAGGCACGATCGAACCTCCTCGGCCAAGGAGCCGAGTGAGGTCGGAACCGCAATATCTGGTGGTCTAGCCGATGGTCAGAGCCAGATGTTGTGGTTTGGCTGGCGAGGAAGGATTCGAACCTTCGATCTCCTGATCCAGAGTCAGGCGCCATCGCCTGGGAGGAGCGGCCGGAGCGAGAGCGAGTACTGCTTGCCGTCGGGCCCCGCGAGGTAGATCCCCTGGGCGCCGCCGCGGAGGTCGCCGAGGCCGATCGCCTCGACCTCTGCCGGGGTGAGGACGCGCTGCGGGAAGACGAGCCCGGCGTTCGGGTCCCCCGGCGTGGGAAAGTCGGCGATCGTGAGGGCCGGCCACGGCCAGGGGTGGGTTTGGGCGACGACGCCCGTGACTTCCTGGAGGACGGCGCGGTAGGCCGGCGGGTCGTAGGCGACGGTCGGGTACGCCCCGTTGTCGTCGAAGTTGCGGAGGCGCTGGGCGAGGGTGAGGAAGGCCCGCCGGGCGATCGCATCGGGTCCCTCGGCGCCACCCTCGGTCAGCCCGACGACGTTGACGACCTTCTCGGTCCCGCCGGCGCGGATCGTGAACGTCGCGGTCCCGACGTCGGCCATCAGGGGGTTGTCGTACTGGTTCCGGGCAACCCCGAGGCCGCCCTGGTTGATCGCGAAATCGAGGACCTCCTGGATCTGCTCCTCGGACAGCTTCGCCGCCTTGAGCGGGTTGTAGCGGAGGAAGAAGTGCTCGTCGGCCGGCCCCTGGTCGTCGGGGTTGCGGAAGAGGATCGAGCCGTCGCCGTAGAGGGTGAAGATCGGCAGGTTGGTGATGAAGAACTCGACGGGGACGAACCCGCCGCCTTCGTCGTAGCGGAGGACGACGTCCGTCGCGCCGGTCGGGTGCTCGATCGTGCCCGGCGGGGCGCTCGAGGGGCTCGGGGAGGGCGATCCCGAGCCTGAGGGCGGTGCCGCGGCGGAGGTGCAGGCGGCGACCGCGAGGAGGGCAACGGCGAGCAGGGGAAGGCGTCGGTTTGGCATGGGGCCCGAGACGTTCGTCCCGGCCAACGGGTTCCGTCGCGTGGCGGTGCGGCGTGTCACTGGCCGGCGAATCGGGGGCCGGGGTTCGAAATTGCGTGTGCCGAGGTATTGACTCCGCGCGTACTCTCGCCGTTATGAGTCCCGGGCCGGACGCCCTAGTCGGCCCGCGACGATGATGGCCTAGCGTCCAGGGCCAGGGAGGCAACCGGGGTGTATCAGGATCGCACGCTCACCTGCCGCGACTGTTCGGAGGAGTTCATCTTCTCGGTCGGCGAGCAGACATTTTTCGCCAGCAAGGGTCTGACGAACGACCCGCAGCGCTGTCCGTCATGCAGGGCGGCAGCGAAGCGGGCCCGAGCCGTCGGCGGACCCCGGGAGTTCCATGCAGCGGTCTGCGGCGCCTGTGGGGGACAGGCGATCGTGCCGTTCGCTCCGCGGAACGACCGGCCGGTCTACTGCAGCTCGTGCTTCGACAAGGTCCGCGCCGGCACGCTGTCGGAACCTGCCACGGTCTGATCGACGGACCTCGTCCGGCGTTTGGGAGGACGCCGGATCCGCTCTTCGAGATGGGGCCGGCCGAAGGGCCGGCCTCTTCGTGTGTGTCGCGCTTACAGGATGAGTGCCACCCCGAGCGCAATCAGCCAGGCCGACCAGGCGATGTAGGCGATCGGGACGATTTTGCCCGCCAGCGGCCAGCCGTGCTCCTCGTTCGGGCCGACGAACTCGAGAGACCCGACGAGCAGCGCGATCCCGATCGGGATGCCGACGAGCCCGAGCCAGCCGGGCAGCACCGCGGTCGACATCACGGAGCCTGCGACGAGCAGCGTCCAGACGCCCGTCAGCAGGTAGCCGAGGTGCTCGCCGATGCCGACGCCCAGCAGACGGTGGAGCGTCGCGAAGACAACCTCGATCGTCTGGCGCGTGGCTGCGCCCTCGGGGCCTTCGGGGGCAGCGACGTAGCGCCGTGCCAGCTCGGGTACCGCAAATGGCCAGCGCACGAGGCCGAGAGCCTGGACCAAGGCTGCGCCCGCGCCGACGGCGACCGACGCGACGTCCAGGGCGTCCGGCGCGTTGAGGGTCACGGCCACGAGGACTGCCAGAGGAAGCATCGCCAGCGCGCACAGCAGCAGAGCCTGCCACCGAAGGATCAGGCCGGACCCGCCGGCGGCGAACCGGCGAAGGATCTCGTCGGGCTCCTTGCGGAGGATGTTCGGGTAGTCGAACGTCCGGCCGAGCTCGAAGAACGCCAGGTTGAACGCGATCGGGACCGCGATCAGGAGGACGGCGGTTGCGAGCTCGGTCGTCATGCGGGGGTCAGTGTGCGCTCCTACACTCGCGCTGACTTACCGCTCGAGGAGGAGTGCCGTGGCCGGGGTCATCATCATCCGGGAGATGGTCGGGACGAGCCCGAAGTCGTGGAGCGACGCGGCCCGCCAGGCGGTCACGACCGCTTCGCGGACGGTCCGCAACATCAAGATGGTCGAGGTCGTGAAGTCGACCGCGGTCGTCGACGGCGGCGAGATCGTCGAGTACCGGGTCGACCTGAAGATCGGCTTCGAGTACGAGGGCTGACCGCCTCCGTGACCGCTACCGACGGACAGGAGACCGACCGACGCTGGCTCATCCTGCTGGTGGCCGTGGTCGCAAGCCGCGTCATCGTACTTGCCGCCGCCGCCCTGGCCGAGGCTTCGCTGGACCTCACCGTCGCGGGAGCCACCAGCGCCAGCGGCGCACAGCTTCGAGTGGTGGACGTCCCGCTGCTCGCCAGCCTGAGCTCGTGGGACGGCTTCTACTACCTCGACATCGCCCGCCACGGTTACGCCCCCGGCCCGGTCAACGGGCCCTATCCGAACACCGTGTTCTTCCCCCTCTTTCCCGTTCTCATCCGGATCGTCCATGACCTGACCGGCATCGACTGGGTCGTGGCGGCCGTGGTCCTCTCGAACGTCGCGTTTGCGGCCTCCGTCGTGGTGTTCGCCCGTCTGGGGGCTCGCGTCATTGGCCCACGAGCGGTGCTGGCAGCGGTCCTGCTGTGTTTCGCCCCGGGCGGGACCGCGTTCAGCATGGTCTACGCCGACAGCCTCTTCCTGGTCGCGTCGATCGGGTCGTTCCTGGCCGTCGAGCGGGGGTCGATCAGGTGGGCGGGGGTGCTGTACGCGCTGGCCACGCTGTCGAGGCCGGTCGGGATCCTGCTCGGGCTGCCGCTGCTCCTCATCGCACTCAAAAGGCGGGGCCGGGGGGTCGCCCTCCTCGCGCTCGCCGGCGGACCGGCCGCCCTTCTCGCATTCGCCGCGTACCAGGGGCTTTCCGTCGGCGACCCGCTGGCGTTCGTCAACGGGCAGGCGGCGTGGTCGGCTGGCCACGAGACGGTGAACGCCCCGACCGGCGGGACGCCGGCTGCCGGCGACGGCGGCCTCGGTTCCTTCGTCGGCCCGACGCTGCTCGCCGTCTTCCTTGCGTACGGGGTGGCGGCGATCGCGCCTCTGCGGCGGCGGGCCATGGTGGCCTACGGCGCATACGGAGCGCTGGGGTTCACTTCAACCCTGGCGCTTGGGCGCCTCGTATCGTCGGATCGCTACGTCGCGGCGCTGTTCCCGGCCTACTGGACGGTGTCCGGCACGCACGTCGCGGTCCGCCTGCTGTGGGGAATCGGGTCGTGCGCCGCCCTGTTCTT
This sequence comes from uncultured Anaerolineaceae bacterium, assembly GCA_964626755.1. Taxonomy (GTDB): domain Bacteria; phylum Chloroflexota; class Limnocylindria; order Limnocylindrales; family CSP1-4; genus JACDAV01. Next base: position 30,721 of record CAZVGO010000045.1, read on the forward strand.
CCTGTCGTACTTCATCTTCAGGCTGTCGCTGCCCCCTTGACCTCGCCGACGTCACCGTCGCGCCGCGGATCGATGCTCGCCTCGGCGTGGCGCTCGCCGGCAACGCCGCGACCCCCTCTATTCGCGGCCTTGGCCGGTTGCGATCCAGCCAGCGCTGCCATACACGCCTGCCGGAACCGTGCGCTCCCCGACGGCGACCACGGTGTCCCCGATCACCGCGACGTCGAGTACATGCCGCTCAATGCCACCGATCCCGTCGAACGCCGTCCAGGACAAGCCGTCGGCACTGACCCACGAGCCGCCCGCGGACACCGCGACAAAGCCGACGTCACCGGCCGCTGCCAGCACGGACTCTTGCTGCGGGGTGTCTTCATTCGCCGGCAGCCGGGCCCACACCTTGCGGTCGGCGGACCACCAGGCGACGGCGCCGTACTCGCACTCGCGAAGGAACTCGCACTTGGTTGCCTCGATCCCCCGGACGAGCGTCGACCAGCGTCCGACCGTGGCTGATGGATCGCCTGCAGGTGCGGTCCCTGGCAGGATGATCTGCTGCCATTTCACTCCGTCGGCCGACTGGAATGCGGCCGCGATTCGGCCATCCGGTCCTGTGGCCCCGGTGCCGATCCAACCGTCGGGGGCGGCTGTGATCGAAGACACGACTCCGTCGCTCAAGCCCATGTCATCCGACGACAGCCGCTCCCAGACGGCACCACCGACCGACCGGATGCTGACGGCTTTCCCGGAGTCGTCGGTGCCGACCGCGAGCCATTCATCGCCCTTCCCCGCGAGCGAGGCGACATGGGCGTTGACAAATTGCGGTCCATCGGCGACTCGTTGCCACTCGACCCCATCCGATGACTGGAGGACAACTACCGTCGGACCGAGACCAAACGTTCCAACGATGGCGAACCCATCGTCATTGGCGGCCACGTCGACGAGGTGGACTTGCGCGAGCAACTCAGGTTCCCCGACACGGACCCAATCGCGGCCCTGCGCCGAAAACCAGATTGCACCGTTGCCGCCGGGCCCCGTCTCGTCGACGCCGATCGCGACCACGCCTTTCCGTGTCGCGGCGACGCCAGACAGGCTCAGGCTCCCATCCGACCGAGGAAGCGGTCGACCCTCCCACTGGACGGAGGACCACGTCCGCGCCAGTGCCGATCCAGGTGGCGCGGTCGGGGCAATCGGAGGGGAAGCCTGGGGCGACTGACACCCGATTACAACCGAGATCAAGAACACGGTCGAGCGTGCCGACCAGGCTCTCGCGCGACGGGCCGTCATCCTCGGATCAGGGTTCAGCCTAGGCCGTCTCGGCGTAGCGTTCGCCGGCGTAGCTCACGAAGCGGGTCTGCTGCTTCTTGAACCACAGCTCGATCTTGCCGGTGGGGCCATTCCGGTGCTTCGCGAGCTTGAGGTGGATGACCTCGCCGTCGGTCTCCTGATCGTCGGCCTTGTCCTTGTCACGCCAGAGGAACAGCACGAGGTCCGCGTCCTGCTCGATCGCTCCGGATTCGCGCAGGTCCGACAGCCGGGGCTCGTTCTCGTTCCGCATCTCCGGCTGGCGGGAGAGCTGTGACAGGGCGATCACCGGCACGGACAGCTCGCGGGCGAGGGCCTTGAGCCCGCGGGAGATCTCCGACACTTCCTGGACGCGGTTTGCATCGCGCGACTGGACCTGTGCCTGCATGAGCTGGAGGTAGTCGACGACCACGAGGTCGAGACCGACTTCCGCCTGGAGGCGGCGCGCCTTCGTCCGGAGCTCCATCGCCGAGATGTTCGGCGTGTCGTCGATGTAGATCGGCGCCTCCGACAGGGCATTCATCGCCGGGGCGATCCGGGCGAAGTCGAGCTCCTCGAGGAAGCCGGTCCGGAGCCGCTGCGAGTCGATGTTCGAGACGCTCGAGAGGAGTCGCAGCACGAGCTGCTCCTTGCTCATCTCGAGGCTGAACACCCCGACGCTCTTCTTCTCCTTCACCGCGGCGTGCTCCGCGATGTTCAGGGCGAGGCTTGTCTTCCCGACCGACGGACGCGCGGCGACGATGATCAGGTCGCTCTTCTGGAGGCCGGTTGTCAGCGCGTCAAGGTCGTTGAACCCCGTCCGGACCCCGCTGATCTCGCCCCGATGGGCGTGCAGGTAGTCGAGCCGGTCGTACGCCTCGTGGAGGAGGTCCTTGAGCTTGCTGAACCCGACTGTGATCCGGCGGTTGCTGACCTGGAAGAGTTCACTCTCGGCCCGATCGATCGCCTCCTGGATCTCCGCCGGATCCTCGTAGCCGATGCCGGCGATCTTGCCGGCCGCGCCGATCAGGTTCCGCAGGACCGCCTTGCGCTCGACGATCCGCGCGTACTGGACCGCGTGGACGGCGGTTGGTGTCTGGTCGGACAGGCTCGACAGGTAGGCACGCCCGCCAATCGGCTCGAGGTCGTTGCCCCGCTCGAGTGCCTCGGCAACCGTGAGGATGTCGATGGGCTCGCGGCGCTCGAACAGATCGAGGATCGCCCGGTAGATCGTGCCGTTCGACTGCCGATAAAAGTCCTCGGGCTTCAGGAACTCGGCGATCTCGACGACGACGTCGCGGTCGATGAGGATCGCACCGAGCACCGATTGCTCGGCCTCGAGGCTCTGGGGCGGCAGGCGATCGATCACGGGCGCACGGCACTCTGCATCTCTACTCCTCGGTCTGTGGTCGCACAACCATCGCTGGCTGGCCCGGCGACGAGAAGGGGCTTGTCCACGAACTGTCAGGACCGATACGTGGACGGCCTAGGGAGAAGTGACTCCGGCCGTGGATAAGAGGACCAAGTCTGTGGACATGGACAGTATAGAACACCTGTTCACATGTCAAGAGATCATTCGGCGGGTCTCGCGCCGCCAGGGGCCTGATGCGTGCGACAAGTCGGCTGGAGGACAGTCGAACCGTCGTGCGCCGTACTTGACTCACGCTCGTGAGCGGTCAAGATGAGGCCTATCCGACAGCGGACCCGCTCTCCATTCCGCCCGTAGAGGAGCCCGAGCGATGCCACAGAGAATGAGAAAGATCATCGGCAAGGCAGTCGGCGACGACGACACCGAGGGCCACCGCCGCCAGGTCGGCAAGGCCGTCGGCGACGACGACACCGAGGGCCACCGCCGCCAGGTCGGCAAGGCCGTCGGCGACGACGACACCGAGGGCCACCGCCGCCAGGTCGGCAAGGCAGTCGGCGACGACGACACCGAGGGCCACCGCCGCCAGGTCGGCAAGGCGATCGGCGACGACGACACCGAGGGCCAGTCGATGCTCTCGAACCCGCTGCTCAATCGCCAGCTCGCCTCGATTCGCGAACAGGAGATCCAGCGGAACCTCAAGCAGCGCCAGAAGGTCGACGAGGCGCGGCGGCCCTACAACAAGCGGGAGCGCGGCTGATCGTCACGGGCTCCCACGGCCTCAGACGGGACGGAGTCGCGAGACCCGTCCCGTTTCCTATTGCCTGGCTGACCGCTTCGTTTGGCGGGGTAGAATTCGGCACTCTGATCGGCGGCCCGCCGAGAGCGTCGAGGTTCCGATGACCGACACGGTCGCCATGGGGCTCGCGACCGAGGCACTGCGTCGGTGCCGGCTCTTTGCCCGCGTCGACGCCGAGTCGCTCGCGCTGTGCGCCGCCGGCCTCCGGGTTCGGCGGTACCACAAGAACGAGACGATCTTCCACCAGGGCGACCCTGGCGACTCGCTCTACATCGTCGAGTCGGGCTCGGTGAAGATCGTCCTCCCGTCCCCGGAGGGCGAGGAGGGGGCGATCATCGCGACCCTGGGGAGCGGCGAGTTCTTCGGGGAGCTGGCACTGCTCGACGGCGCGCCGCACTCTGCGACCGCCGTCGCGATCGAGCCGACCCAGACCCAGGTGCTCAGTCGGGAGACGTTCGACCAGCTGATCGAGACCCAGCCGGCGCTCCGCCGGGCGTTATTCGCGGGCCTGGCCGCTGAGCTTCGACGGCTCACCGACCACGTCGAGGATCTCTACTTCCTCGACCTGCCCGGGCGGCTCGCGAGCGGCCTCGTCCGCCGCGCGCGACAGCAGCATCCCGACAGCCCGACTGACGTCCGGCTCGACTGGCCGTTCACCCAGAGCGAGCTGGCGGCGATGGTCGGAGGCACCCGTCAATCGGTGAATCGCTTGCTCGTCGACCTTTCGGCGCGCGGGCTCATCCGGATCGAGGGCGACGTTCTCGTCATCCCGGACGTGGAGCGGCTGGCGCAGACGGTCGAGCGGTGATGGGTGGCCGCTGACCGGCGCCGCCGGCTCGATCGCGATGCGGTCTCCCTGCTCGAGGCGATCGCGCTGCGGGCCGAAGTCGGGCGTCGGATCCACGGCGACAGCGCCCGCGCCGTGCTGCGCTCGATCGTCGAGGCGACCGTGGCCCTGTTCGACGCCGAGGCTGCCTCGATCGCCCTCTACGACGCGACCGCGGACCGCCTCGTGTTCGAGGTCGCGGCGGGCGAGCAGGGCCAGGGCGTAATCGGCCTGTCCATCGCGCCCGACCAGGGGATCGCGGGTTACGTATTCAGGACGGGCCAGGCGCTCGCCCTGTCGGATGTGGAGCACGACGCCCGCTTCGGGCGGGCGGTCGCCGAGCAGACCGCCTATCTGCCGCGTTCGATCGTGGCCGTGCCGCTCGTCAGCGAGGACCGGACGATCGGCGTCCTCGAGGTGCTCGACAAGCGCAGCGCCCCGACGTTCTCTCTCCGTGACATCGAGCTGGCTGCGATCTTCGCCCAGCAGGCGGCGACCGCGATCAGCGCAGCCCGGGTCGAGAAGGACGTTGCAACGCTCCTCGCATCCGGCCTGGTGGCTCTCGCGAGCCCCGACGATCCGGACCCGGGCACGGTCGACCAGATCGTCGCGGCCGCGACCGCCGACCTGGGGCGGGACGATGAGTCGCGGCTGTGGGCGCTCGCCGAAGCCGTGGCCCGCGTCCGGTCGGCCGATCCGGCGCAGCTCGAGCTCGTGACCGAGATCCTCGATGCGCTGGGTCGCCAGGCGGCTCGCGAGAAGCGGCGGCGCCGGCGGTGACCGAGCTCGACCTGCCGGCCTGGAGTGAGCCGTTCGCCCTGGAACGCCGGGCCGAGCTTGCCCGCCTGGGCCCCTTCGACCCGCTCGACCGCGACGTGGCATTCGGGGGGAGCGACGGCAGCGGCGTCCGCGTCGCGATCATCGACTCGGGCATCGAAGGCGATCACCCGGCGGTCGGTGGCCGGCTCGTCCAGAGCCTCCGGGTCGAGCCGACGGACGAGGACCCGATTGTCGTCGACGATCCGGAGGCGATCGACGTCGTTGGCCATGGGACGGCGTGCGCCGGGATCATCCACTCGCTGGCGCCCGCCGCCGAGCTCATCTCGATCCGCGTCCTGGGACCTGACAACAAGGGCAAGGGAGCATACTTCGCCACCGGCTTGATCTGGGCGATCGAGCACGGCGTCACGGTGGCGAACCTGAGCCTGTCGTCGAGGAGCGAAGAGCTCTTTCCGCTGTTCCACGAGCTGACCGACGAGGCCTACTTCGGAAACGTGCTGCTGGTCAGTGCCGCGAACAACGTCCCCGGCCCAAGCTACCCCTCGCTGTTCTCGTCGGTCGTCTCCGTAGCAGCCCACGACGTGGCCGATCCGTGGACCTGGTACTACAACCCCAAGCCGCCGGTCGAGTTCGGGGCCTACGGCCTCGACGTCGACGTCGCCTGGCAGGATGGCGGGCGGATCGTCGCCACCGGCAACAGCTTCGCGGCGCCGCACATCGCCGGTCTCGCGGCTCTCATCCGCTCCAAGCACCCGAACGCGACGCCCTTCGAGGTCAAGTCGATGCTGGCCGCGACCGCGAATCGCTGACAGACGGCGCCCCGCGATAGAGGGCGAGGAGGCGAGGCCTCAGGTCCGGCGCGGACGATACGAGCTCGAGGAAGTCGTCGGCGTCGAGGGCGAGGAGCCGGCCGTCGGTCGTTGCCGTCACGGTGGCCGTTCGCGACGCACCCGCCAGGAGCCCGATCTCGCCGAAGACGTCATCACGGCCGAGGGTGCGGAGGTGACGGGGGGCCGTGCCGGCCTCTGACTGCGAGACCCGGAAGTCGCCGTCGAGGATCACGTAGAAGCGGTCGGCCGGCTCGCCCTGCCGGACGACGGTCTCGCCGGCACCAACCTCGAGCGGCTTCGCACGCGCGAGGGCGATCGCGAGGCGGCCCTCCGGAATGCCCGTGAACAGCGTCAGCTTTGCGAGGCGCTGCGCGACGGCCTCGATCGCGGCCGGGGGCCCGGGCGGCAGGGCGTCGCCCAGCAGCACGACGCCACCCAAGGCTCCCGCCACGACGACGAGGGCTGAGACGACGAGCACGATTGGGATCCCGAACTGGCCGGCGAGCACGGGCAGCACGAGGGACCCGGCGGCGTAGGCGAGGATCGTAAGTGTCTCGACCACACCGATGGCCCGCCCTCGTGCCGCGTCCGGAACGAGCCGCTGGAGGATGGTCGTGCTGACCACCTCCGCGACGAGGCTGCCCGCCGACGCGACGGCCATCGCGACGAACGCGAATGCGAGCGACGGCACCCACCCGAGCACCGCGAGGCCGGCCGCGAAGACGAGCGTCCCGACAAGCAGGATCGTGCGCGGGCTCACGTTGATGACAAGGGCGCCCGAGGCGACCGCCCCAAGAACGGCACCCAGGCCCATTCCGGCATTGAGGTAGCCCGTGCCCTCCTCGCCGGCACCGAGCTGTTCGACCGCCAGCACGACCGTCAGGATGCCCAGTCCGCCGAAGGCAAACGCGGCCGTGAGGTCGGCGAGCGTCAGGCCGGCGATCGGGCGGACGACCGCCCGGAGCGACTTTGGTGCGTCATCGCCGCCCACCGGGGCGTCTTCAGTGTCGCCTGTCGACCCCTGGGCTGCCGGTCGGATCGATGGCAGGCCCCACAGGACCACTGCGACGATTGCGAAGGACGCCGCGTTGAGAAGGAACGCCGCCGTCAGCCCGGTCGTTGCGATCAGGATCCCGGCGATTCCGGGGCCGATGATGAACGCCAGGTTGTCGAGCGTCGACCAGGCGCTATTGGCTGGACCCAGCTCCGACTCGTCCCTGACGATCGATGGCAGATAGGCTCCGATCGCCGGGCTGAAGAAGGCCGAGAAGCTTGCCGCGGCGATGGACAGGGCGACGACCCAGCCGACCGGCGCGTCCGTAGCCACGAGCCAGGCCAGGACCACCATGAGTGCCCCGCGGGCGACGTCGGTCACGAGCAGGATGAGCCGCCGATCGAACCGATCGGCCACGATGCCCGCCGGGATCGAGAGGAACACGTACGGCAGGACCCTCGCCGCACCAACGATCCCCAGCAGGACGGTGTCCTGGCTCTCGCGGTAGACGACGATCAGGAGCGCGACCAGGTAGAGCCAGTCCCCGATCGAGGACACAAACTCGCCGGCCAGCAGCCGGCTGAGCGGCCGGTTGTCGAGGATCCGCCGATAGCCGGCCAGCGCGCCCACGCTCAGGCCGGGCGGGCCGTCGTCTCCGCCGCTCCCACCCAGCGGGTCTCTGGGAGCTCACCGAGCCATGGCACCGCGCTGCACGCGGTGTACAGGCGGCGTGCCGCGGCCTCATCGCCAGTCGGATCCAGCCCTGCTCGTCGGGCGAGGAGTGCGGCATCGGCGTAGGCGTCGGCTGCGGGGAGTGGATAGTCGATGGCCTCGTACTCGGCCGCCACGGCACGGAGGGTCGCGCCGCCCGCACTTGGCTCATCGGTGAGTGCCTGCAGCCAGCGTCGCTGAAGCTCCCGGACGGGCCCGGTGCAGCGCGCCGCGACGTCCTGGTACATCTCCGCGGCCCGCGCGAGACTGGAGACGTCGCCGATCCGCACGGCCATCCTTCCCGCGAGCGGCGCCGTGTCGATGAATGAGAAGGGTGCTACGTCGGGTGAGTCGAAGACCGCGACCAGCAACCTGAAGGCGGCCGAAGGATCATCCGGCCAGAGGAGGAGGGCGTCGAAGACGGAGTGGTAGGCCGCCGCTTGTGGCTCGATCACGCTCGTCGCCTGTCTCGCCAGTTCAAGGTCGGCGCGAGCACCCTCCCGGTCGCCCATCGCCATGCGGACCCAGGCGCGCTGCACGAGACTCCCCGCGAGCCGGCCCGCCGCTTCGCCGAGAAGGCGGGCGGAGGCGATGGCTTCTTCGACGTACGGGAGGGCCTCGAGCAGGCGCCCCTGGAGGGTGAGCATGTCGGCAGCGTTCTGGGTGAGCCACGACGTGGCGGAGTGGTCCATGCTCCGCCGGGCCCGCTCGAGGCCTTCCATGAAGATCGGCATGATCCGGTCGGTCGTCTCGCCGTTGCCCTGCATGATTGCGGGCACGTTGATGTAGCAGCGGGTCATCACGAAGCGATCGTTCGCGGCACGAGCAAGCTCCATGCTCTCTTCGACCAGGACGAGGCCGCCGTGCGCGTCACCGAGGAATCCCTTGGCGATGCCGAGGTCGTGGAGGGCCACGCGCTCGACATCGTGAGCGCCACAGGCACGGGCTTCCTCGATCGCCTTCAGGAGGATCGGCGGCGCCTCCTCCAGGGGCCCGGCTCGCCAGTACGTCCAGCCCAGCCGAGCGCGTAGCCCGGCCCGCCCCGGCGTGGGTGGCCCATTCTCCAGGCGGGCGATGCCGTCACGAATCAGCGCACGCGCGCCATCGATGTCGTCGGCGTTATACAGGAAGAATCCAAGCGCCGTCCGCACCTTGGCGAGCTGCTGCTCATCGTCCTTGCTGTGGTCGGGGGCCGCCTCCCCGAGCGCCAGGGCCTCCTCGAGAACGACGCGCAGCAGGTCGTTCGGCTCGTAGCCTTCGGATGCGTCCTGGTACTCGATGGCCAGGGCAACGCGCTCTCGGGCGGGCAGGTTCAGCAGCCGGGCCTGCTCAACAGCGGTGCGAAACCAGCGGGCAGCCTGCTCCTTGTTCGCGAGCGCATCGGCTCGGCTACCGGCCCGACGCGCGTACGTGTAGGTCTTGTGGCGCAGGTCGCGCAGTCGCTCCGAGTCGGGAGCGGCGAACTCCTCCTCGTACCGCAGGGCGGCCAGGTAGTGAGCGGCCAGGAGCTCGACCATCTCGTCCTGGCGGTCGGCCAGGGTCTCCTCCGCCCACCGCGCGACGTCGAGGTGCTTCGCGGCGCGGTCGCGCTTCGGCAGCGAGTCGTAGGCCACGTCGCGGATGAGGACGTGGCGGAACCCGAACTCGGACGCCCCCGCGAGCGCCGAGGGCTGCCTTGGAACGACGAGCTCCTTGACCCGCAGGCGTCTCAGGACCTCGCCCGTGGCCGACGTGCCCTGCCGCGAGAGGTGGCCGATGAGCGCGTCCCAGAAGATCCGCCCCACGACCGCGGCGTTCTGGGCAGCCCGTTTCTCCGCGGCGGGCAATCCGTCGAGGCGCGCCGCCAGCACGGCGTGGATCGACCCCGGGATCTCGACCTCATCCACGGGCCGGGCGAGCTGCCAGTGGCCATCGCCGAAGCGGAGGACACCACGGTCGACGAACATCCGGACCAGCTCCTCGGTGAAGAGCGGGTTGCCGTCGGCGAGCGTGACCACGCGGTCACGCAGCGGCGACGGGAGGCCCCCGGCGAGCAGCGCGTCGACCAGCTGGGCGCTCTCGGCAGCGTCGAGCGGCTCCAGGACGATCGAGGCCACGTTCGGCATGCCGCCGCCCCAGGCCGGGCGCAGCTCGAGCAGCTCGTGGCGGGCGAGGCAGAGGATCACGATGGGGCCTTCCGCCCAGCGAGCCAGGTACTCGATGAAGTCGAGCAGGCCGACGTCTGCCCAGTGGATGTCCTCCTGGACGAGGACGAGCGGGTTCTGTCCGGCGAGGAGCTCGAGATAGCGGCGCCAGGCGTCGAAGAGCTGGTCTCGGCCCATCTCCGTCGCCGGGCCCAGTGCCAGCAGGGCTTCGATGGCCTGCATCAGCTCGGAATCGGCAGCGCCGCCCAGCTCCTCCAACCGCGCCGCGAGCTTCGCGGCGGCCGTCGCAGGGGCGTCGTCGTCGAGGATCTTGGCGTCGGCCTTGATCGCGTCCGCGAGCGCGGAGTAGCTCGCCTGCGCGTAGGCGAGGCAACGGCCCTTCCGCCAGTAGTAGGTGTCCGGGAGGCCGTCGAGATACTTCTCCAGCTCCCACGTCAGCCGCGACTTCCCGACTCCTGCGCTGCCGATGACCGTCACGAGGTGCGGCCGACCATCGGCCACCGTCCGGCGCACGGTCTCCTTGATGAGCGCGATCTCTTCGTCCCGCCCGATGAGCGGCGCCTCGATCCCCAGCGACGGGCGGACCCCGCCCCGCCGGGCCTTGACCGCCACCGCCCGCCACGCGGCGACCGGCAGCGCCTTGCCTTTGAGCGCTGCGGGCGCCAGTTCCTCGTATTCGACGACCTCCCGCGTCGCGGCGTAGGCGAACGGGCCCACGGCGATCGCGCCCGGCAGCGCGATCTGCTGAAGCCGCGCGGCGATGTTGACGGCATCGCCCGTCACGATCCGGTCCCGCTCACCCTGCGCGCGCCCGAGGTCCACGAGCACCTCGCCCGTCTCGACCCCGATTCGGAGGGCAAGCTCCGGCCGGCCCTCGGCCCGCAGCTCGGTGGCGAGCTCGCCCATCGCCGCCTGCATCTCGAGCGCAGCCCGCACGGCGCGTTCAGCGTCGTCCTCGTGGGTGGCCGGCACGCCGAAAACCGCGAGCATCGCGTCCCCGGCGAACTTCTCGACCGTCCCCTCGTACCGGACGACCTCGGCACTCAGGCGGTCGAACGCCCGGGTGACGAGGGCCTGGACGAGCTCCGGGTCGCTCGACTCGTTGAGGCTGGTGAAGCCGACGAGGTCCGCGAAGACCATCGTTGCGACCTTGCGCTCGCGATCCGTCTCCGCCGAGTCGGCGGCCTCCGGTGCCACCGGCGCCCCGGTCGCCGTGCCGCAGCGCGGGCAGAAGCGCGCGTCGGCTGCGAGGCTGGCGCCGCAACTCGAGCACGCCTGGTCCACGGGCGTGCCGCAAGCGCGGCAGAAGCGGCTACCGGCCTCCAGCGCCTGACCACACGCGCGGCAGTTCACCGCCGCATGGTAGACCCCGGGTGCGCTCGGCCGAAATGGCGCGGGCTAGTCGAGGCGGCGGATGACGCCGATGAGCTTGCCCTGGATTCGGACATCGTCGTAGAACTGGGCGGGATAGTTCGGGTTGGCCGGCTGGAGCCGGATCCGGTCCTTCTCCTTGAAGAAGGTCTTGAGCGTCACGGCGTTGTCCTCGACCTGGGCGACGACGATGTCGCCGTTGCGGGCCGTGGACTGGGGCCGGATCAGGACGAAATCCCCGTCCGCGATGTGGGCCTCGATCATCGAGTCGCCGCGGACCTTCAGCACGTACGCGTCGCCGCTCGGCGCGAGGAGGTCCGGGACCGCCATCGTCTCCGACGCGTCCTGGTATGCCTCGATCGGTCCGCCGGCCGCGACCTCGCCGATGATCGGCAGGACGTGCGCCTCCGACACCCCGGACTGGGGGACGAGCTCGCTTGACAGGCCCAGCTGGAGCGCGGCCGTTGGTGTCAGCCGGATCGCCCGGGACTGGGCGGCGCCACGCTCGAGGTAGCCGTCCCGCTCGAGGATCTGGAGGTGGTGGTGGACGGCGGAGGTGGAGGCCAGCCCGACCGCGCGGGCGATCTCGCGGACCGACGGCGGATAGCCCCGGGCGCGCAGCGTGGCGGAGATGAAGTCGAGGATCCGGACCTTGCGTTCGGCGTCGTGCTTCGTCACTCGCGCCTCCTTTGGGCCCTCATGATACCGAACGGACGTTCGATGTCAAGCGGGGCGGGCGCCTTTCGCCTCGTTCGTGACCACGAGGTCGAACGACGACGCTGTCCGAACATGGGTGAAGTAGTGGTCCTCGGCGGCATCCCATCGAGCGTGCCACGCGTCCCGAAAGGGCTCCTCCTCGCGTTCGACGAGCCGCCGGTGTCGCTCGGTCACGGGGATGTCGATGAGAACGGCGAGATCGATCAGGTCGGCGAGCTCGGGCCGGCTCGAGTACGCGCCCTCCAGCACGATCACCGGCGCCGGTGTCCGGGTCACCGCCTCGGTCGCCATCGGGTAGGTGCCGTCGGGCCGGGTTCCGGCCTCGAAATCGAACGGGTGCCACGACGCGGTCCGGCCGGCCAGGAGGGGCTCCAGTGCTTCCGTGCGCAACCGGCGCCAGTCGATCGCGGCCGCCGCTCGTTCATCGGGGCTGAATGCGTCCCACTCCGCGTCCGTGATCTCGGCGGCGAAGAAGTCGTCGCTCGGCACGATGACCGCGTCGAGCTCGGCCGCGACGGCGGCAGCCAGCGTCGACTTCCCCGAGCCGCTCCCACCATCAATCGCTACGAGCACCGGCCGACCGGGCCGAGCCGCCATGCGCCGGCGGATCTCGGCAACGACCGCCGAACTGGCGCCGGAGTCGTTGACCATGCGGCGGATGGTACGCAGGGCCGTCGCTCGCGTGGCTGGTAGACTGCCACTCCCCCACGAGGACTCCGAGCGGATGGCGAAGAAGGATCGGCCGGCGAAGGACGAGGCGCTGGCGACGGACCAGGAGCTGAAGAAGCGCGGGAAGCGGCAGCGGAGCATGGGCGGCGGCATGCGGCGGGCCATGGGCCTCCTCGCGTTCCTGCCGGTCGCCAGTCGGGTGCCGGCGTACGCGCGGCTCGTCTGGGCGCTCGCCCTCGATTCGCGGACGCCGAACTCGCACAAGGCGCTTCTCGGCGGCGCGCTCGGCTACCTCGTGCTGGGGCGTGACCTCGTGCCGGACGACGTGCCGCTCCTCGGCGGGCTCGACGATCTCGTCGTCGTCGCCCTCGCGCTCGACCTCTTCCTCGACGGCGTCCCGGACGACCTGCTCGACGAGAAGCTCGACGACCTCGGCATCGACAAGGTGGCGTTCGAGCGAGACGTCGCGCAGATCCGGCGGCTGACCCCGAAGCCGGTCCGCAAGGCGATCCGGCGGATCCCCGGTGCGCTTGCATCGGCCGCCAATGCCGTGGAGCAGTCCGGCGTCGCGCCTCGCATCAGGCACTGGATCAACAGGGAGAACAGGGAGGAATCACTCGCGTGAAGGTCATCCTCACCCAGGACATCGCGACGCTTGGCAAGAGCGGCGAGATGAAGACCGTGGCCAGCGGCTTCGCCACGAACTACCTCATCCCGCGCAAGCTCGCCGTGCCGGCCGCCGGTGGCGCCTACCGAGCCTGGCAGCACGACATCGCGAGCCGCGAGGACAAGCGGCAGCGTGAGCGCGAAGATGCCGAGATCGCCGCGACCCGGATCGCGAGCACGACCCTCACGATGGGCGTGAAGGTCGGCGAGGGCGGCAAGCTCTACGGCTCGATCACGTCGAAGGACATCGGCGATGCCCTGGCCCGGCGCGGGATCGACATCGACCGCCACAAGATCGACCTCGAGGAGCCGCTCAAGTCGCTCGGCACGTACAAGGTCGCGATCAAGATCGCGGGCCTGAACCCCGAGGTCACGATCGTCGTCGAGCCGAAGGGCTAGGCCCGGTCAGGGCGACCTGAGCCGGAACACCGCGGTGCCGTCCCGGTCGTAGAGCGTCTCGAACAGCGGGCTCAACCTGAAGTCCGTCGCCTCGCCGTCCTCGCAGATCAGGAGCCCGCCGAAGGACAGCACATACGTCGCCCCGTGGCGGGCGACGAGCTCCGCCGCAAGCTCCGACCCGCCGCAGTAGATCCGCATCGTGTCGCGCTCCCGCTCGGTCGGGTCGTAGCCGAGGTTCGCGACATACGGTCCGAACGTGGTGAGCCGCAGGCGGCCGGCGATGTCGACCGGGCTGTTGATGAACGCGTCGGTCACGAAGACCGCCCGCTCGGGCGTGTTCCTCTCGATCCACCGGCCCGCCGCCTCCTGCGACAGCGTCAGCGCCAGCCCCGGGTGCGTCGCGTGCCAGATGCCGATCAACGCGGGAGAGATCGCCGCGACGGCGAGCACCGCGTAGATCGCCCGCGGCTGCCAGTTGCAGATGAGCCAGGCGGCGAGGATCGCCACGGCGATCCACATGACCTGGAAGTACTTGTTCATGTCGAATTCGACGGCGCTCACGACGACGATGTTCGGGATGACGAACAGCGCCCCGAGCCAGGCGGCGAGGAACAGGACCGTCGGCGTCAGCAAACGACGCCACGCGGCGACCCCGATGGCACCCAGTGCGAGGAGGAACGGCAGGCCCAGGTTCGTCACGTAGAAGAACAACACGCCCAGGGGTCCGTCGGCCCGGCGCGCCTCGCTCCAGATCGAGACGAGGTGGAACGCCCCGCGTTCGCCCTGCTGGAGGATGGCGCCGGTGATGAACGGCATCGCCAGCACGACCGGGGCGAGGAACAGAGCGGCGTCGCGGCGGAACGTGGGCGCCTCCCAGCCGCGCTTCGCGATGACGTACAGGAGGACGACCAGGTAGGTCGCCGGAAAGAAGTAGAACTGGAACGGCGCGAGGAGCGCGGCGAGGACGCCGGCCAGCAGCACGCCGGACGGACGCCGCCCGAGGCAGGCGACGACGAGGAGGATCACCCCGACCAGCCCCGGCAGGCCGAGGGTCGTCGCCCGGTGCGGCAGGAGGCCGGTCCCGAAGATCGACGCGATTCGAAAGTACGGCCAGCCCTCCGCCCAGCTGTTGTCGTATGGGTTCCGGGTGACGAGGCCGACGACGTCGCCCGAGCCGGCGAGGATGTCGGCGCCCAGCCGAAGCCAGCCCATCCCGCCGCCGAAGCAGACGAGGATCGTCGCGATCGTCGCGACCAGGCCGTTGCCGGTGAGCTGCCGGGCGAGCTCCCAGACGAGCAGCGCGAGCATCCCCGCGAACAGGGCGCTCGTAAGGAAGTAGACCCCGATGATGTCGACCCCGGCGACGCTCGAGGCGATCGCGCCGTGGAAGTCGGCGAACCAGTGGTACGTCAGCGGCGCGCCGGCGAAGTAGGGCACCTCCGGCGGGAAGTTGCCGTGGCTGATGCTCGAGCCGATCGACACGTGGACGAGCAGGTCGCTCCAGTTCCAGCCGCCCGAGACCCAGCCCCGGGGAGTCGGGTGCCAGCCGTTCAGGGCGAGGACCGCCAGGATCACCAGGCCGATCGTGCCGGCGACCGCGAACGCCGGGGCGTCGGCCCGCAGGGCGGCTCGGATGCGATCTCCCGAGGGCAGGGGCGGCGGCGGCGCGAGCCACGGCAGCCGAAGCGTGGCGAGGCCGGCCGTGGCCGCCGCGAGGAGCACGACCGCGACGAGGATGCTCACCCGCCCGAACCCGGCGACGACCGAGACAACGTTCACGAGGTGGGCCGAGACGAAGACGCTCGTGACGACCGCGAGGCCGACCCGCCCGGGTGGCGGGAGGTTCGGGGCGACCCGGCTGACCAGCCACCAGCCTGGGACCGCGAAGAGGAACGGCCAGGCGATCGCGATCGCGGTCAGCGGGATGACCCAGGCAAGGACCACGGCCCCGAACCCGATCAGGCCAACTCCGAGGGCGGTCCGCTGAGTGGGGGTGAGCCGCGACAGGGCGTCCGCCGCGGCGACCAGCGGGCTCCCTCGGGGATTCACAGGGGTCGATGATACAGACATGACCCGGACGATCCTCCACGTCGACCTCGACGCGTTCTTCGCCGCCGTCGAGCAGCGCGACCGGCCGGAGCTCCGTGGCAAGCCGGTGATCGTCGGCGGCGGCGGACCGAACGACCGGGGCGTGGTCAGCGCCGCGAGCTACGAGGCGCGCAAGTTCGGCGTCCACTCCGCGATGCCGCTTCGCCAGGCCGGCCGCCTCTGCCCGGACGGGATCTTCCTGCCGGTCGACGGAGCGAAGTACCAGGCCGCCAGCCGGGACGTCATGGCCGTCCTCCGCCGGTTCACCCCGCTCGTCGAGCCGATCTCGATCGACGAGGCGTTCCTCGATGTCACGGGCTCGCGCCTGCTGTTCGGGGACGGAGAATCTGTCGGCCGCCAGATCAAGGAGGCGGTTCGGGACGAGGTCCGGCTGACGATTTCGGTCGGCGTCGCATCGACGAAGCTCGTCGCGAAGATCGCGTCGGACCTCCGGAAGCCGGACGGGCTGGTCGTCGTCCCGCCGGGCGACGAGGCGGCATTCCTGGCTCCCCTGCCGATCTCGCGGTTGTGGGGGGTCGGCGAGCGGACCGCGGTAGCGCTGCGTGACTACGGGGTCCGGACGATCGGCGAGCTCGCGGCGCTCGATCCGCAGGTCCTCACGCGGCGGTTCGGCAAGCACGGCGCCTCGCTCGCCGCGCGGGCCCGGGGTGAGGACGCGGATCCAGTCTCCGATCGCGGGGATGCGAAGTCGATCGGCCACGAGCACACGTTCGACAAAGACACGGCCGACCGCGAAACGATCGAGCGGACGCTGCTCGCGATGGCCGAGGGCGTGGCCGGCCGGCTCCGGGCGAGCGGTGTCAAGGCCGGCACGATCAGCGTGAAGATTCGCGACTCCACGTTCCACACGATCACCCGCCAGCGGACGCTGCCCGCGCCGACCGACCTCACCGACCCGATCTGGACGACCGCCCTCGAGCTGGCACGGCCGGAGGTTCGGGGAATCCGCGTCCGGCTCCTGGGGGTGACGGCCTCGAACCTGGGGTCGCCTGACCAGCTCGCCCTGTTCGAGGCGGGCGACGATCGGGTGCGCCGGACCGTTGAGGCCGCCGATGAGCTCCGGCGCCGGTTCGGCGAGCGGGCCGTCACGCGGGCGCGGCTCATCGGGACGGGGCTCCCCGCGCCGTTCGAGCGAGACATGGGCAGCGCGGTCGAGCACCGCGGCGTCCACGCGGCGGACGCAGCGCGGCCGGCGCGACGCCACGCAGCCGCGACCCCCGACGAAGGGCGTGACAGACAAGCTGACACGGAGCTCGACGAGATTCCGCCCGACGACGCTTGACATCGAACACCTGTTCGGTCTAGCGTAGGGTCGCAATCGAACAAGTGTTCTGTCGCTCGAGTGCCCGGCGACGCAGAGCTGTCCTCGAAAGGAGCCAGGAATGGCGATGATCCGCGTCGCTCCCGTCCACGTCGAAGTCCGCACGGACTGGTTCGACGGACGTCCCCGTGAGGTCGCCTGGGGCGATCGACGGCTGCCGGTGACCGCTCTCGCGGCCGTACGGGACGAGTCGTCCGCCTACCCTGTCGTCGTCGGTCCGCGGACGGTCTTCGAGGTCGAGACGCCGGAGGCCCGGCTCACCCTCAGTTATCGCCACCGCACGCGCCGGTGGACGATCGAGGGACTCGACGAGGGAGACCGCCGGCCGGTCTGAGGTCGACGAATCCGCGCCGCGGAGCGTCCTCCGGCGTCCCGCGGCGACTCCTGTCGGTTCGCGGGGCGAGCGCGCCGGTACCGCGCTCGCCCCGTGCCGACTCGCGGGGCGCTCCCGGCGCGTTCCCGGCGCCGGCGCGCCGCCTACAATCGCCGGATGCAGCGCGCCCCGGATCGCTTCCGCGACCTCACGCTTGCCGACTTCGCCGATCGCCTCGCGTCCGCCGAGCCCGTTCCGGGGGGCGGGAGCGCGTCGGGAGTAGCGGCAAGTCTCGGCGCGGGCCTCGTGGCGATGGTCGCGGCGCTGTCGCAGGACCGTCCCAAGTACGCCGAGCACGCCGAGCTCCACGCAACCGCCCAGGAAGTCGGCCGGCGGCTGGCGGACCGGTTCCTCTTCCTTGCCGACGAGGACTCCGCCGCGTACTCCGCGTTCGCCGCAGCGCTGAAGCTCCCCCGCGAAACGCTGGCGGAGATAGAGGCCCGGACGGAGGCCCTCGCGGCGGCGGCGCGTCGCGCGTCGGAGGTCCCACTTGACTGCGTCGAGGCCTGCCTCGAGCTCGTCGGTATGGCCGAGGCCCTGGCCGGCCGGAGCAACCGGAACGCATCGAGCGACCTGAACGTCGCCGCGCTCCTGGGCGAGGCGGCGGCGCGCGGCGCGGCCGCGAACGTCCTCGTCAACCTGCCGTCGATCGGCGACGACACGTTCGCGGGCGAGACGACCGTTCGCGTCGACGAGCTGCTCCACGAGATCGGCCGGCTCGCCGCCGCCACCCGCGCGGCAGTGGCGGCAGGCGTGGCCCGGGCGCCGGTCGAGCTCGCCGCCGCCGAAGCGGGCTGACACCGTGGTGCGAGGGAGCGGCGCTCGGATCCTCCAGGGAGGCCCGATCGCCACCGAGATCCGCGCCACCGTCAAGGACGAGGTGGCCGCCTTCCGCCGCCGGAACGGCTACGCGCCGGGCCTCGCCGTCGTGATCGTCGGACGGGACGCGCCGTCGATGGTCTACCTCCAGCAGATCCTGCGGAGCTGCCGGAACGTCGGGATCGCCGGGCATCTCGTCGACGTCCCGGGCCGCGCGTCCGCCGCCGCGCTCCGGGCCCGGATCGAGGAGCTGAACGACGACCCGCTCGTGTCCGGGATCATCGTCCAGATGCCGCTCCCGAAGCGGATCCCGCTGTCGACGGTCCTCGACGTCCTCGACCCGGCCAAGGACATCGACGGCCTCCATCCGTTGAACGCCGGCCTGTTGACGCTCGGCTACGAGGGCTTCCTGCCGACGACCGCCCATGCCGCGGTCGAAATCCTCAAGCGGTCCGGGATCAAGATCGAGGGCAAGCGCGCCGTCGTCATCGGGCGGTCGAACGTCGTCGGCAAGCCGGCGAGCATCCTCCTTCTGCGCGAGCACGCCACGGTCACGGTCTGCCACTCGCGGACCAGGGACCTGGCGTCCGTCGTCCGCTTGGCGGACATCGTCGTCGTCGCCGCCGGCAAGCCCGGCCTGGTCGATGGCTCGATGCTCAGGCGTAACGCGGTCGTCGTGGACGTCGGCATCAACGTCGTCGGCGACCGGATCGTCGGCGACGTCGATTTCGAGAGCGCCCGGCAGGTCGCCTCGGCGATCACGCCGGTGCCCGGTGGGGTGGGGCCGGTGACGAACGCGCTGCTTCTGACCCACCTCCTCCGGGCCGCGAACGAGCAGGCCGAGAAGGCCCGGCGCGGCGGGCGGTCTCACGGGCTCCGCGCGGCGGGCAGCGGCGCGTGAACGCCCAATGAGCGCGACGAAGCCGTTCCCTTCAGACCTCGAGATCGCCCGCTCGGTCAAGCCGCGGCCCATCCTCGAGGTCGCCGGCGAGCTGGGCCTGCGCGACGACGAGATCGAGCAGTACGGGCCGACGAAGGCGAAGATCAGCCTCGCGGCGATCCGCCGTCTCGAGGCGCTCAATCCGCGCGGCCGGTACGTCGTCGTCACGGCAATCACCCCGACTCCCCTCGGCGAGGGCAAGTCGACGACGACCGTGGGCCTCGCCCAGGGGCTCAATCGGATCGGCAAGCGCGCCGCGGTCGCGATCCGCCAGCCGAGCCTTGGTCCCGTGTTCGGGATCAAGGGCGGCGCGGCCGGCGGTGGCTACAGCCAGGTGATTCCGATGGAGGACTTCAACCTCCACCTGACCGGCGACGTCCACGCGATCGGGGCCGCGCACAACCTGGCGGCTGCATTCCTCGACAACCATCTTCATCACGGCAATGCGTTGGGGATCGACCCGCTGGCCGTCCTCTGGCCGCGGGTTGTCGACATCAGCGACCGGGCAATCCGTCGGGCCGTGATCGGCTTGGGCGGCCGCGAGAACGGTGTCCCGCGCGAGACGGAGTGGCAGATCACGGTCGCGTCGGAGGTCATGGCGGTCCTCGCCCTCGCCAGCGACCTCGCCGACCTGCGGGCTCGCCTCGGGCGGATCGTCATGGCCACGACGACGGCTGGACAGCCCGTGACGGCGGAGGACCTGAAGGTGGCCGGCGCGATGACGGCGCTGCTCAAGGATGCCCTCAAGCCGAACCTCCTCCAGACACTCGAGGGCGGACCCGCGTTCGTCCATTGCGGCCCGTTCGCGAACATCGCCCACGGCAACAACTCCGTCCTCGCGGATCGGTTGGCGCTCGCGACGAACGAGATCGTCTGCACGGAGGCGGGCTTCGGAGCCGACATGGGGGCGGAGAAGTTCTTCGACATCAAGTGCCGCGCGTCCGGGCTTCGTCCGGACGGCGCGGTCGTCGTCGCGACGATCCGGGCGCTGAAGATGCACGGCGGCGTCGGGAAAATCGTCGCCGGCAAGCCGCTCGACCCCGCGCTCCTCGCCGAGAACGTCGATGCGGTCCGTGCCGGCGGCGCGAACCTCGCGAAGCAGATCGAGAACGTCCTCGCGTTCCACGTCCCCGTGGTCGTCGCGATCAACATGTACCCGACCGACACGCCCGCCGAGATCGCCGCGGTCCAGGAGGTGTCGCTCGCCGCCGGTGCGCGCGCCGCGGTCGTCTCGCGCCACTTCACCGACGGCGGCGCCGGCGCTGAGGACCTCGCCCGTGCCGTGTGGGACGCGACGAGCGAGGGCGCCCCGGACTTCGCGCTGCTCTACCCGGACGACGCGACGCTCCTGGCGAAGATCGAGGCGATCGCCATCCGGATCTACGGCGCGAACGGCGTCGACGTCCTGCCGGCCGCGACGAAGGCACTCAAGCAATACGAGGCGATGGGGTTCGGACACCTGCCAATCTGCATGGCGAAGACCCAGTACTCGCTCAGCCACGATCCGGCCCTCAAGGGCCGCCCAACGGGCTTCCGGATCCCGATCCGCGAGGTCCACCTGTCGGCCGGGGCGGGCTTCGTCACCCCGCTCGTCGGCGAGATGCGGACGATGCCGGGGCTGCCGTCGAAGCCGGGCGGCGAAAACATCGACGTCGACGCCGAGGGGAATATCGTCGGCCTGTTCTAATCCAGGGTCAGATCTCGGACACGAGGAAACCTGCCATGAAGGACACAAAGAAGTCCCCCAGGAGCACCACCGCAACCGGCAAGACGTCCAGGAGATTCTCGGACGAGGAACGAGACGCGATGAAGGAGCGCGCCAAGGAGCTGAAGGCGGCCACGGGCAGCGCGGACGCGGAAAAGGCCGTTCTCGCGAAGATCGCCGAGATGCCTGAACCGGATCGCGTCATCGCCAAGCGGCTCCATGCCCTCATCAAGGCCAGCGCCCCAGCCCTGTCGCCGAGAACCTGGTACGGGATGCCCGCGTATGCCAAGGACGGCAAGGTCGTCTGCTTCTTTACGAGCGCGGACAAGTTCAAGTCGAGGTACGCGACGTTCGGCTTCAGCGACGACGCGAACCTCGACGAAGGCACCATGTGGCCGACCTCCTTCGCGCTGACGAAGTTGACCGCCGCCGACGAGGCAAGGATCGGCGCGCTCGTGAAGAAAGCGGTGCGCTGAGGCTCGACGTCGCCACCCGGCGCCGCGCGTCGGATGCCCGACCGCAGGAGGTCCGGCCCGGAGGTCAGGAGCCGGTCAGGCGCGCGCGGCGGCCGCCGCGACGACGAAGCACGCAGCGACGAGGAGCCCGAGGAGGATCCCCACCGCGGCGGCAGTCCAGGCGCGGGTGTCGACCGGTCCCGGCCTCAGCGTCGCGTGCGGATCGTGCTCGATGACCACGGCTTCTTCCGCCGCGGGGTGATGAGGGTCGGTCATGCGGGCTGCTACCTCCGCGCGGATTCTCCCACGCCGGCCGGGGCCCCGCGTAGATTCTGCGGGTGAGTCTCGGACTGAGCCGCGACGGCCGGCTGCTGTTCGCCGCCCGCATCGCGCGGATGTTCGGCTACGGCTCGATCGCCGTCATCCTCGTGCTCTACCTGGCCCGGCTCGGTCTCGACGGCGTGGCGATCGGGCTGGTCCTGAGCCTGACGCTCGCCGGCGACACGCTGATCAGCCTGTGGCTCACGACCCACGCCGACCGGCTCGGGCGGCGCCGGATCCTCCTCATCGGCGCGGTCCTCATGGCGATCGCGGGTGTCGTCTTCGCGGCCACGGACGCCTTTGCCCTGCTCCTCGTCGCCGCGACGATCGGGGTCATCAGCCCATCCGGTCACGAGGTGGGCCCGTTCCTCGCGGTCGAGCAGGCATCGCTCAGCCAGACGATCGTGGACCGGCGCCGGACGCACGTGTTCGCCTGGTACAACCTCGCCGGCTCGGTCGCCGCGGCGGTCGGGGCACTCGCGGCGGGGCTGATCGTGACCGCGGCCGAGGCCGCTGGATTCGACGACCTCGCCGGGTA
Organism: uncultured Anaerolineaceae bacterium; assembly: GCA_964626755.1. Lineage (GTDB taxonomy): Bacteria > Chloroflexota > Limnocylindria > Limnocylindrales > CSP1-4 > JACDAV01. The sequence goes on from CAZVGO010000045.1 coordinate 52,852, forward strand.
CCGGTTCGTGATGCTCGTCTACGCGGCCATCGGCGTCGCCATCGCCGCGCTGTTCAGCCGCGTCTCGGCGGCGGTCGAGGTGTCCGCCCCGGCCGACACGACGGTCGCCCGCCGGCTCGGGCTCCACCGGTCGCGGAACACGGTCCTCGGTCTCTCCGGCCTCTTCGCGATCGATGCCTTCGCCGGTGGCCTGGTCATGCAGAGCATCCTGGCCTTCTGGTTCCACCAGACGTACGGCGTGTCCGAGGCTCTCCTCGGGGGGATCTTCTTCGCGGCCAACCTGCTGGCCGCCGCCTCTGCCCTTGCGGCGGCCCGGATCGCGGCCCGGATCGGCCTCATCAACACGATGGTCTTCACCCACCTGCCGTCGAACGTCCTGCTGATCCTCGTCCCGCTGATGCCGAGCCTGCCGCTGGCGATCGCCGTCCTGCTGGCGCGGTTCAGCATCAGCCAGATGGACGTCCCGACCCGGCAGAGCTACACGATCGCGGTGGTCGCGCCGGACGAGCGGTCGGCCGCCGCCGGGGTGACCGGGATCGCCCGGTCGATCGGTGCGGCGCTGAGCGCGAACCTGGCCGGCCCGCTCGTTGCCACACCGGCCCTGGCCGCGCTGCCGTTCTTCATCGGCGGCGGGCTGAAGATCGTCTACGACCTGCTGCTCTGGGTCGCGTTCAAGGCCCGGCCGGCGCCCGAGGAGATAGCTCGCGACGCTCATTGATGACCCGGCGTCGTCTCCCCATTAGGGACCGCGCGGACTCGTCGTCGGGACGGTGCGGGTACGATCAAGCCAACAGCCGTGACCTATTCGATCACCCACCGAAATGGATCGATGGAAGCCGACCCGCGCTCGAGTGCCCTCGACGCGCTCGTCGCGGAGCTTGACGGCGCAGACCGCGAACAGCCCGACGTGGCCGTGTCCCACCAGACTGGATGGACGCTCTCCGCCTTTGCCAGCGGCCGACTGATCTACGAGAACGCCGAGGATGACAACACTCCACGGCGTGAAATGGTCGTCGAGCGGACCGTGCTGCGCGAGCTATTTGGCGCTCTTGCCGAGGGCGATTTCCGACGGCTGGAGTCGCAGGACTGGCGATGACGAGTCGGGGACATTCACGCACGCTGAGTGAGTTCCCGGCGACTACCCTTGGCGAGTGGCGACTTCCTACCTCCTTGACCCGGAGGTGCCCGGCGGGCTTGGTCAACGAACCGACCTAGAGCCACGCGCGAACGGATATCCAGTGGTGAAGCACCTTCATTTCGAGTTCGCCGGATGGCTCGGAGACGACTTGATTACGACTCACCCCGTCTACCTGGTCACGACTGCGCTCGCGTCGGCGCTTCGCAACTCCGGTCTGTCGGGCTTCATCCTGACCGCCGATCTAGACGTGACCTCCGACGAGCAGCTGTTGGATCTCGAACCCGGCTGGCGGCCCCCATCAGTGGAGTGGCTTAGGGTGAGCGGTGCGCCTGGGATCGATGACTTCGGCCTGACCGAGCATGCCAAGTTGGTGGTGTCGTCTGCCGCCTTGGCCATCCTTCGGCGGCACCGCATGGACCACTGCGGAGTTCGCGTATTCGGGTGACATTGCCGAACGCTCGGTGATCACAGCGTTGTACCGTGAGGACATGGATCGCGGCGATAGTTCGGCCGTCCCCGACGACGTCGTCTTGATCGCTCTCGGAACGCCCGGTCAGTCACTGACCGTCCGGCTGACGGGCCCGACAGCGCCTAAAGCCATCATCGCGACCGAGCGCGCATGGCGGAACGCGAGGATCGAGATTGATGCTGCCCCCTTCTCGGGTGTCATTCAGACGGTGCTGACCTCGAGTGACTTGGAGCAGTACCGAGCGGCGATGGAGAGTCTCGCCGCGACTGGTCACGCGGTTATCGGGGGAGACCGCGGACCGAGGATCGAACTGAACCGAGACGGCTCCGTCATCGAAGTGTCGGTCAGCCCGAGCGGCGACGACCCCTGGCCTATCATCCGTTACCTGGTCTTTCCCTTGAGCTGACAAAGGGCACGCCGCCTAAGGACATCTACGCACGCAGGCCGACGCAGGCCCAGCACCCCGACGAAGTACATCACCCCTGCGATGGCCAGGATGAGGCGTGGCTCCATGGCCGCCCCGGTTCAGGCGGTGCGCCGCCGACGCGGGCGAATGATGCGCAGCCAGATCCAGGCGACGACGATGACCAACAGGATCGCGATCACCGCGTACTCGAACTGCTTGATGATCCCGCCGATCGTTTCCCAGTTTGCCCCGAGCTGCTGCCCCGCGAACACGAGCATGAACGTCCACGGCAGCGACCCGAGGGCCGTCCAGACGATGAACGGCCCCAACCGCATCCGGGCGACACCGGCCGCGAACGACACGAGCGAGCGGATGACCGGCACCATCCGGCCGAAGAACGCGGCCTTCGTTCCGTGCCGGGCGAAGAACGCGTCGGTCCGGTCGAGGTCCGCGGGGGCGATCCCCAGGTAGCGGCCCCAGCGCTCGATGATCGGCCGGCCACCGTAGTAGCCGATCGCGTACGCGACGAGCGCGCCGACCGTCGCTCCGAGCGTCCCGGCGAGCGTGACCAGCACGAGGTTCCACGGCTGGCCCGTCAGCGGCTCAATGCTGGTCCCCTCCCCGACGAGGAAGCCGGCGAACGGCAGGACGAGCTCCGATGGGATCGGGATGATGACGCTCTCGATCGCCACCCAGAGGGCGACTCCGAGGTACCCGACCGCGTTGTAGACGTCCGTCACGAGCGCGCGGACGGGCCCGTTCAGGAAGTCGAACACGACGGCCAGCATAGCCGACTATCCTCGGCGGGTGACCCAGCCGCCCGATCGGCCGACGCCCGACGACCCGCACTTCACGCCCGTCCGGAAGGCGCCTGCGGGACCCGAGGACACGGTCGTCCTGACCGGCGCGGACCTGACCGTCGAGGACGTCGAGGCGGTTGCCCGGCGGGGCGCGCGCGTGGCGCTCGACGTCCACGCCCGGGAGCGGATGCAGGAGGCACGGGCCGTCATCGAAGGCCTCGTCGCGAGTGGCGAGGTCGTGTACGGGGTGACGACCGGGTTCGGTGATCTCGCGTCGACGTTCGTGCCGGGCGAGGATGCCGAGCGGCTCCAGGAGAACCTCCTGATGAGCCACGCCGCGGGCGTCGGGCCCTCGTTTCCGCGCGAAGTCGTCAGGGCAATGCTCCTGCTCCGGGCGAACACGCTCGCCCTGGGGCACAGCGGCTGCCGGCCACTGGTCGTGGACCGCCTCCTGGCGTTCCTCGAGCTGGGCGTCCACCCGGTGGTCCCCGAGCAGGGGAGCGTCGGGGCGTCTGGTGATCTCGCGCCGCTCGCCCACCTCGCGCTGCCGCTCATCGGCCGCGGGCAGGTGGAGCGCAACGGCCAGGCCGTGCCGGCACGGATCGCCCTCAAGGAGGTCGGCCTCGAGCCGCTCCGGCTCGGCCCGAAGGAGGGCCTCGCGCTCCTCAACGGGACCCAGATGATGAGCGCGATCGGGGCCCTGCTCGTGGCCGACGCGGAACGACTGTCGCGGACGGCGAGTGTCGCGGCGGCGATGAGTGTCGAGGCGCTGCTCGGCACGGACGTCGCGTTCGCGGCCGAATACCAGCTGGCGCGGCCCCACCCGGGCCAGGTCGCCGTGGCGGCGGAGCTCCGCCGGCTGCTCCGCGATTCGGCGATCCAGCGGAGCCATCACGGCCACGCCCACAAGGTCCAGGACCCGTACTCGCTGCGCTGCGTGCCCCAGGTCCACGGCGCGGTTCGCGACGCTCTCGACCACCTCCGGCGCGTCCTCGACATCGAGCTCAACTCGGCAACGGACAACCCGCTCGTATTCCCGGGCGGTGGCGTCGCCGACGCCGACACGGTCGCGACCGGCGGCGGGCGAGTGATCAGCGGCGGGAACTTCCACGGCGAGCCGATCGCGCTCGCCCTCGACTTCGCCAAGCTCGCGATCGCCGAGCTCGGCTCGATCAGCGAGCGGCGGACGGCGCTGCTCGTCGACCCGCGCCTGAACGGCGGGCTGCCGCCGTTCCTCGCTGCGAGCTCCGGCCTCGAGTCGGGAATGATGATCTACCAGTACACGGCGGCCGCCCTCGCCTCGGAGAACAAGGTCCTCGCCCACCCGGCGTCGGTCGACTCGATCCCGACGAGCGCGAACCAGGAGGACCACGTGTCGATGGGCTCGATCTCGGCCCGCCACGCGCGGCGAGTCCTCGAGCACGTCGAGCAGATCCTTGCGATCGAGCTGGTGGTGGCGGCCCAGGCGCTCGACCTGCGGATGGGCCTCCTCGACGGGGCGGCGCCCGGAGCCGGCGTGGCCGAGGCGCTCATGCGCGTCCGCGGGCGGGTGCCTCACCTCGACGAGGACCGCGAGCCGGGGCCGGACCTCGCGGCCGCGGCGGAGCTCGTCCGCGGAGGCGCGCTGGCCGATCTGGCCGGGTCGTAGACTCCGGCCATGGCCGGTATCCGGATCGTCGACGTGACCGACGAAGCGAGCTTCGCGCTGCTCCCGCCGTGCGCCGATCCCGCGTTCGATCACCGAACGTGCGACTACTGGGAGGACGCCGATCGGGGCTCGAAGGCCGCCCGCCCGGCGTGGCTCGAGCCTGCCCCTCCACGGCCCCCGGAACGGCCGCAGACGGGCAACCCGTTCCTCGACGATGCCGTGGAGCCGGCCGTCAACCCGTTCGCGCCGGCGTCTCGCGGCCCGGCCGTCAATCCGTTCGCGCCCGACGCAGACGCACTCGCGGACAACCCATTCGCGCCGTCGCGTGCGCCGCGACCGCGAGTGGCCCCGGGCGCACCCCGCAAGCTCGGGCTCCTCGGTCGCGGCCTCGGCGTGTTCGGAAGCTACGCGAAGGTCCTGCTTGTCGACGACGCGCCGGCCGCTTACGCCCAGTTCGGGCCGCTGTCCGCCTACCCGCGGGCGGGACGCCTGCGCGACCTCTACCCGCAGCTCCCGGAGGCGCCGCTGCCCGCGGTGATCACCTGCATCGCGACGACCCGCGAAGCGCGGCGCCAGGGCCGCGCCCTCACCCTCGTGGCGGCCGTGTGCGACGACCTTGCGGGCCGAGGCTTTGCGGCGGTCGAGGCCTACCCGGAACGGGGCGCCCCGGAGGACGCGACGAGCGCGGCGACCCCGGAATTCTGGCTCGCCGCCGAGTTCGCAATGGCCGTCGAGGACGACCGTTTTCCGGTCATGCGACGGGAGCTGTAGGGAGGTACCGTGTCGGCATGGCGATGACCCAGGCGCTCGGCAGCGTCACGAAGGTCCGCGGCGCCCTGATCTTCGTCGAGGATATCGAGGCGGAATTGAGGTTCTACCGCGACGTCCTCGGCCTTCGACTCCTCTACCGGACCCAGAAGTTCGTCCGCTTCGACGCGACCCAGGGGACGAGCCTGTCGCTCATCGCCGGCGGCCACGCGAGCGCCGAGCCGAAGGACTTCCGGCAGGGCGGCGTCGTCCCCGAGATCATCGTCGACAACCTCGAGCTGGCGGTCCGCCGACTCGACGGGGCGGGCGTCCGGCACGAGGACGAGGTCCGGACCGCGTGGGGCCAGTTCGTGTTCTTCTGGGATCCCGAGGGCAACCCGCTCCAGTACTACGAGTCCGCCTACGTCCGGCCGGACGCGGACCCGGAGCGGATCTCCGGGTAGTGCGGGCCAGGCTCGCGGTCGCGGGCATCGCGCTGGCGCTCGCCGGCTGTGCGACACCCGCGCCGACTCCCACGCCCACGGCACCGTCCGGTCCGGTCGCGATCGATCCGTCGCTGCTCGACCACCTCCCGGCCCAGGTCGATGGCCTCGACGTGATGCGCAGCGCCGAGTCGGACCTGGCGGCGGCAGCCGATCCCGTCGTGACCGAGTTCGGGCAGGGCGTGGTTACGGGCCTGGCCGTCGATCCGGCGTCCGGGGACTTTGCCTACGCGACTCTCGTCCGGCTGCGCCCGGACGCCTTCACCGAGGACCTCTATCGGAGCTGGCGCGACACCTTCAATGAAGGAGCCTGCTCGCAGGCCGGCGGTGTCGTCCGGGTAGCGGTCACGGAGATCTCTGGGCGTGAGGTCCACATCGGCTCGTGCGAAGGCGGCGTTCGGACGTATCACGTCTGGCTCGGGAACAGCCGGGTGCTCGTCTCCGTCTCGGCGGCCGGAGAGCGGAGACTCGGCGAGCTGCTCGTCAAAAGCCTCGAGGACTGAACGGCAGAGGACGCGGAACGTAGGCGAAACGCACGAGGGCCGCCCGCGCGCCTCCACATCGGCGTAGATTGCGTGCGCGGCGGGCGCGCAGCGCCTCGTGCGTGACCGGCCCACGCATTGCGGCCGCTTCAAGGAGTGTGCACATGACCATGGAACAGCGACCCACATCGGCGCGACCGACGGGAGTGACAATCCTCGCCGTCGTGGCTGCGATCTTCGGCGCCTTGAGCTTGTTCCTGGGGCTGGCGGCGGTCGGTCTCGGCGGTGTTGCCGCCGGAGCGACGGGCAACGCTGTTCTCGGTGGCCTGGTCGTCCTGGCCGGCCTGATTGCCCTGGCGACCGGCGCCGTCTACCTTGCGTTCGCGTATGGTGCCTGGACCCTCAAGCCATGGGCGTGGCTGCTCGGCATGATCGGGGCCGGGTTAGGAATCGTGTCCGCAATCGTGAACTTCCTCAACGATTCGAACCAGCTGATCAGCACCATCTTCGGTATTGCCATCAGCGCCGTCATCATCTACTACCTCAACACGCCCGCGGTGAAGGCCGCGTTCCGGCGCGCCTGATCCGGACATGCCCACGCCCGGAGCGCGTCCTGTTCGCGCCCCGCGCGGAAGCGAGCTGACCTGCCGGGGCTGGCCGCAGGAGGCCGCGCTCCGGATGCTCATGAACAACCTCGACCCGGAGGTTGCCGAGCGGCCGGACGACCTCGTCGTCTATGGCGGCACCGGGCGGGCAGCGCGGAGCTGGGCGGCCTTCGACGCGATCGTCCGCGAGCTGCGCCGGCTCGGCGACGACGAGACGCTTCTCGTCCAATCCGGCAAGCCGGTCGGCGTGTTTCGGACGCATCCGTGGGCGCCCCGGGTGCTGATCGCGAACTCGAACCTCGTCGGGAAGTGGGCGACCTGGGAGAAGTTCCGCGAGCTCGAGAAGGCCGGCCTGACGATGTACGGCCAGATGACCGCCGGCTCGTGGATCTACATCGCCACGCAGGGGATCATCCAGGGCACGTATGAGACGTTCGGCGAGGTCGCGCGGCAGCATTTCGGCGGCTCGCTGCGCGGGACCGTCACCCTCACCGCCGGCCTGGGCGGAATGGGCGGAGCGCAGCCGCTGGCGGTGACCATGAACGAGGGGGTCGCGTTGGTGATCGAGGTCGACGAGGCCCGCGCCAAACGACGTCTCGACGCCGGCTTCGTCGACGAGATGACCCACGACCTCGATCACGCGGTCGCAACGGTCGACCGATGGCGTGCGGCTGGCGACGCGCGCTCGATGGCCCTCATCGGCAATGCGGCAGATATCGAGCCGGAGCTGGTCCGGCGACGCTGGCGGCCGGACGTCGTGACCGACCAGACCTCGGCCCACGATCCGCTCAACGGATATATCACAAACGATATAACGCTTGATGACGCGCGGGCACTCCGAACATCGGACCCCGACGAGTACGTCCGTCGATCGACGGCGGCCATGGCCGATCATGTCCGTGCCATGCTCGCCTTCCAGGCGGCGGGATCGGTCACTTTCGACTACGGCAACAACATCCGCGCGCATGCCCGGGATGCCGGCGTGGAGAACGCGTTCGACATCCCGGGCTTCGTGCCTGCCTTCATCCGACCACTCTTCTGCGAGGGGAGGGGGCCGTTCCGGGTGGCGGCACTGTCGGGCGATCCGGCCGACATCGCGCGCATCGACCGGGCACTGTCCGAGCTTTTCCCCGGCGACCTAGGCCTCCAGCGCTGGCTGCGGTTGGCCGCCGAGAAGGTGCCGGTCCAGGGGCTGCCGGCGCGCATCTGCTGGCTCGGTTACGGCGAACGCGCACGGGCCGGTGCGGCCATCAACGACCTCGTGGCGAACCGCGAGGTCGCCGCGCCGATCGTCATCGGCCGAGACCACCTCGACGCTGGATCGGTGGCCAGCCCGTATCGCGAGACTGAGGCCATGCGGGACGGCAGCGACGCCATTGCCGACTGGCCGATCCTCAACGCGCTCGTCAACACCGCCGCCGGCGCCACCTGGGTCAGCTTCCATCACGGCGGCGGCGTCGGGATCGGCTACTCGCTGCACGCCGGCATGGTCGTCGTGGCCGATGGCACGCCGGAGGCGGCGGCGAGGCTCGAGCGGGTCCTGACCTCGGACCCCGGCATGGGCGTCATCCGCCACGCCGATGCAGGCTACGAGCGCGCGCTCGAGGTCGCCCGGGAGCGAGGCGTGCGCATCCCGATGCCCACGGAGGATTGACCGATGGACTGGCTGACGCTGCTGCTGAAGCTCGCCCACGTAGTGGCCGCGTTCGCCCTCGTCACCGGCTTCGTCGGGCGCGGGACGCTGCTGAGTCGCGCGAGCCGCGCCGCCGATGTCGAGCAGCAGCACCTGTTGGCAGATGCAGCATCACCGTTCGAGGCAGCAGTCCGCGTGAGCAGCGTGGCCGTAATCGTCCTCGGCCTTGCGACCGCATCAGCCCAGGGGTACGAGTGGCTCGGCCTCACGACACTGTGGATGCTGCTCTCGGTGCTGCTCATGGTGCCCATGATCGTGCTCGTCCCGGCCGTCTTCGTCCCTCGCGGCCGCGTCTTCGAGTCGGAGATGGCGGCCGCCCGCCAGGCCGGCGAGATTACCGATGGCCTCCGCCGCGCCTGGGCTGATCCGGCGGTCGCGTTCGCACGCCAATACGAGCTGGTGGGCACCGGGCTCATCGTCGCGCTCATGGTGCTCAAGCCGTTCTGACCGACGCGTGCCGTACGATGCGACCGTGCGACGCGACCTGAAGCAGCCCCTGCCAGGGCCCCCCGACCCGTGGGCTCCGTCGCAGATGCCGCCCTTCCGCGCGAAGCCCCCGTACCTGATGACCGAGATGATCGCGGCCGAGCCGGCCCTCGCCGAGCGCCTCATCCACCGGCTCGCCGGCGATGCCGCACTCGAGGATCTCGCGGCCGCCGTGCGCGCCGCCGTGAGCGCGGGCCGGCCGGTGCTGACGACCGGATGCGGTACGTCGGAGCACGCGGCAATGGGCGTGGCCGCGCTGCTCAACGAGGCGCTCGGGCTGGCGACCGGTGGGGAGGTGAGATCCATCCCTGCGCTGGAGCTCCTGCGACGGCCGCCTGCGGACGGGCTGCTGCTGGCCATCTCGCACGAGGGCGGCACCGAGATCACCAACCAGGCCATGCGGGCGGCGCGGACGGCCGGCGCGCGGACGGCGCTCGTCACCGTCGGCAACGGCTCGCCGGGCGCCGAGATCGCGGAGCTCGTGGTCACCACCGACGAGCAGGACCAGAGCTGGTGCCACACCGTCGGCTACCTGTCACCGTTGCTGGTGGGCGTCGCCCTCGCCGCGCGTCTCGCCGGGAAGCGCCCCGACGCGCTGGCCATCAGGGCCGTGCTCGATGTCACCGACGACCCCCACGCGGCAGCCTCGGTCGCCGCGACCCTGGTGGGTGCCGACCGGCTGATGGTGGCCGGATCGGGGCCGGACCATGTCTCGGCGCGGGAGCTGGCGCTCAAGATCGCGGAGGGCGCGCGGCAGCCGGCGGCAGCCTACGAGCTCGAGAACGTCCTCCATGGTCACCTGGCCGCCGCCACCCGCTGGACGGCGCTCATCGTGGTGCTCACCGACGCCGATCCCGGCCCGGGCACGGCAGTCGTCCGCGAGCGCGCCATCCGCCTGCTTGGCGCCGTCAGGGCGCTCGCGGTGCCGGCAGCCGCCATCCTGGCCGAGCCACACGCCGCGGCCATCGCGCCCGACGATACGCCGGCCGGCCGGATCGTGACCCCCCGGACGGGGCGGGTGGGCGGCGCCGCCGGCTCGCTGCTCGGCTCGGCGGTCGCGCTCCAGCTCCTCGCCGAACGCATGGCGCGAGCCCGTGGCGTGGACCCCGACACCCTCGGCCGCGAGAACGCCGCCCATGCGGCGGCCCACGCCTAGCCCCGCAGCAGGGCGAACAGCCGTACGTAGAAGTGCAGGTTGTGGAGCGTCGCCAGGCGCTCCGCGGAGGTGTCGCCGACCTTGAACAGGTGATGCAGGTACGCCGCCGAGTGGCGCGCGCAGAGCGGGCATCGGCAACCCTCCTCGACCGGCGCGTGGTCGACCCGGTACTCGGGGTCGTGGATGCGCACCGCGCGGTAGAACGCGTCTCCAGCCGACGGCCGCCGCCGCTCCCACTCGGGCTTGAAGGCATACAGGCGGCCGTGGCGGGCGTCGCGGGTGGGGAGTGCGCAGTCGAACATCGAGTACCCCAGCCCGAATGCCGTGACCACGTGGTCGGGGCGACCGACGCCCAGCGCGTGCTTTGGCGCCTCGGCCGGGAGCGCGTCGACCACCCAGCGCATCGGGTCGACCACGAGGCCGCCATCGGCGTCGAGCGGCCAGCCTCCGAACCCGTAAGCGTCGAAGCCGATCTCGACCAGGGCCTCCGCGCACTGGCGACGGAGGAGCTCGACGCCGCCGCCCTGCACCACTGCCAGGATCCGCGGCGGATCGGCGTCGCGGCGCTGGGCGACCTGGCGGTCGAACTCCTCGCGCGATCGGCGGGCCCAGCGGACCGTGCGCTCGACCGAGCGTTCCTGCTCGGCCTCGGGCACCTCGACGTCGGTCGGGTCGTCGAGGCACACGACCACATCGGATCCGAGCTGGAGCTGGAAGCTGACCACCCGCTCAGGCGTCAGGTTCCAGCGTTCGCCGGTCGACGGCTCGCGGAAGATGACCTCGTTGTCGCGGATGACGCCGCGTGACGGGTCCTGCCGGATGAGGCTCCAGACCTGGAACCCGCCCGAGTCGCTCAGCACCGGGCCCGACCAGTCCATGAACCGATGGATCCCTCCGGCCGCCTGCACCACCCGCGCGCCGGGACGCCGCAGCAGGTGGAAGGCGTTGACCACCACCGCCTCGATGCCGACGGCGCGCAGATCCTCGCTGCTCACCCCGCGCACGCCGGCCCGCGTGGCGTCCGGCAGGAAGGTCGGCACCGGCAGCGTGCCGCGACGGGTGACGAGCGGATCAGCCATCCAAGGTCAGCACGAAGACGAGCTCGCCGGGGACCGATGCCTCCCGCACGTCGCGGATGCCGAGCTCGGCGACGAGATCGGCGAGCCGCCGGCGATAGGTTGCCTCCATCCCCCGCGTTCGCCCGCCGAGCGAGCGTGCCGGGAACGAGACGACCGCGTGCGACGCGTCGAGCGCGCCCACGCAGCGAGCCGCCGCGGACCTGTCCTGCCGGTCGAGCAGGGGGATGAGCTTCAGGAGCAACGCCACGTCGACGTGCCCCGGCGGCGGACCGGAGGCCACGAGGTCGCAGGCGTCGACCGTCGCCGGTTGGCCGACCAGCGAAAGGAAGCCTTCGACCACTGCGAGGCTGCGCCGGTCGGCGTCGCAGGCCCGGTACGTGGCGTCGGCGGCCAGGCCCATCCACGGCAGGCCGAGCGGACCGATGCCGCAGCCCAGGTCGAGCAGCGTCCGCGGCGGCCCGCCGGTCAACGCCCAGATCCCGGCGTGGAAGCGTTCGAGGTGCGGCAGCCGCTCGGCGGTCGAGGCGTGCTGGCCGAGGGCCGACCGGCATGCGGCGCGGAAGGCCTCGTCGCCGAGGTCCTCGCGCCACGCGGCGCGAATCAGAGCCAGGACACGCTCGGCGTCGTGGGCACCGCGATACGCACCGACCGCCTGGTGCAGCCGCCGCTTCACGCGCTTCACCGCATCGGCGGCATTGCGTGCTCGCGGCAGCTCCTCGCTCGCCAGGCGATGGAGGAGGACGGAGTCGACGTCGCGGTAGCGAGCCGAGCGGAGGACGCGCTCCACGATCTCGACCGTCATCGGTCGCGAAGCCGGAGGACGAGCGCGTACGCATCGCGACGCGCCATGTCGTGTCGCGCCACGAGCAGGTCCTGCACGGCGCGGGCGGGTGCCCCGCGGTCCAGCAGCAGGCGGGCATCGGCCTCCGCGTCGGCTGATGCGTCCCCGCGTCCCGAGGCGCCGCCGATGAGGAGCGTGCACTCGCCGCGCACCTCGCCCTCGGCCGCCAGGGCCTCCACCAGCGCCGACAGGGAGCCGCGCTGGTAGACCTCGTGCGGCTTCGTGAGGCTGCGGGCCACGCACGCCGGCCGATCCCCGAGCACGTCGAGCGCATCGCGCAGCGCATCGGCCAGGCGGCGAGGCGCCTCGAACGCGATGAGCGTCGCCTCGTCGGACGCAGCCGCCTCGAACGCGGCCCGGCGCGCCGCCGCCGTCCGTGGCAGGAAGCCGACGAACCGGAACGGGTGCGGCGGCAGGCCGGAGGCAGCCAGGGCCGTCGTCACCGCCGAGGCACCCGGCAGGCTGGTGACGGCAATGCCCGCCTCGATCGCCCCGCGCACCAGGCGGTAGCCGGGGTCGCTGATCAGAGGCGTTCCGGCGTCGCTGACCAATGCGACGTCATCGCCGGCGGCCAGCCGCGCCAGCAGCTCGCGCGTCCGGGCCTCCTCGTTGTTGTCGTGGTAGCTGACCGCCCGGGTGTCGATGCCATGGTGGCGCGCCAGCGTCGCGAAGTGCCGGGTGTCCTCGGCCGCCACGACGGCCACCTCGCGGAGCGTGTCCCGTGCCCGAAGGGTGAGGTCGCCCGGGTTGCCGATCGGCACGGCGACCAGGAACAGCGTGCCGCTCACGGTCTCGCGTCGAACAGCGGGTTCGGGGTGCACGGGGACATCGACCGGAGCCTAGCACCGCATCCGCGACCGATCCGGGCGCACGGCGGGTCGCTAGGATCAGCGGCGTGCCTGGCTTGATCGAGTGCGTCCCGAACTTCAGCGAGGGCCGGCGATCCGAGGTCGTCGAGGAGATCGTGCGCGCCGTCGGCCAGATCGAAGGCGTGACGGTCCTCGACCACACCCGCGACGAGACGCACAACCGCAGCGTGGTGACCTTCGCCGGCAGCGCGGAGCCGGTCGTGCGCGCCGCCACGGCGGCGGTCGGCCGCGCACTGGAGCTGATCGACATGGAGCAGCACACCGGTGCGCACCCGCGCATCGGCGCCGTCGACGTCATCCCCTTCGTGCCGCTCGGCACCACCCGCCTCGAGGAGTGCGTGGACCTTGCTCGGCGGTTCGGGGAGCAGATCGCGCAACGCTTCGAGCTGCCGGTCTACCTCTACGGGGAGGCCGCGCTGCGGCCCGAACGGCGCCGGCTGGCCGAGGTGCGGCGCGGCCAGTACGAGGCGCTGCGCGAGGAGATCGGCACCAACCCACGCCGCGCGCCGGACTTCGGGCCGACGCGCCTCCATCCGCGCGGCGGAGCGGTGGCGGTCGGCGCGCGCAAGCCGCTCATCGCCTTCAACATCAACCTGCGATCCGACGAGCTGGCCGTGGCGATCAAGATCGCGACCCTGATCAGGGAGTCGTCCGGCGGCATGCCCGCCGTCCAGGCCATGGGCGTCCTGCTCGAGAACCCCGGCATGCCGCCCATGGCCCAGGTCAGCACCAACCTCGTCGACTGGGAGCAGACCGGCATCGCGGCGGTCGTGCGTGAGGTGCGCCGCTTGGCCCGGGAGGCGGGCACCGACATCGACCACTGCGAGCTCATCGGTCTTGCTCCGACGGGCGCCCTGCTGGAAGTGGCGGCGGACACGCTGGGCCTCGTCGACTTCAACGCCGACCAGGCCCTCGAGCTTCGACTGGCGCGAGACCGCTAGCCACGCGGTCGGGCCGGGCACCGATCGATCCGCGAGGTTGGCAGCCGAATTGCATAGCGAGGCCGCGAGGGGAAACAAAACTCGCTCGCAGACAGTCACAGGCACTATGGTTCAGACCACCATTCGCGCCGCTGCTCGTCGCCGTTCCGGCAGGCTCCAGGTGGCACTCGCCGCCGCCTGGTTGATCGCCTCGCTCGCCATCGGCGGCATGATGAACGCGCAGCCCGGCACCGATCGACCAGGCACTTCGACGATCTCGACCGCCACCCAGCAGTAGGCCCTCCAGACTGCGGGGCGGCATCGAGACGCTAGACTCGTCGCCCCATGAGCCTGCGAGCCGACCTCAGCCGCGCCCTGGCGGACGCGCGCGATCGCGCGATAGCCGCCGGCGACCTCGCCATTCCGCCGGGCCGCTCCCTGCCGGAGATCGGCCTGGAGCGGCCCGCGAACCAGGAGCACGGAGACTGGGCCAGCAATGTCGCCATGCAGCTGGCGCCGGTGGCACGCGCGGCGCCGATGCGGATCGCGGATGTGATCGTGGCCAACCTCGAGCGGCCCCCGTCCGTCGCTGAGGTCGCCATCGCCGCCCCCGGCTTCGTCAACCTCCGCCTGGACCCCGCCTGGGTCGCTGCCCAGGCCGGACCGATCCGCAACGCGGGCCTGTCCTACGGTCGCGACAGCGTGGCGGCTCCGCGGCGCTTCAACGTCGAGTTCGTCAGCGCCAACCCGACCGGGCCGCTGCACGTGGGCAACGCTCGCGGAGCGTTTGTCGGCGACGTCCTGTCACGTGTCCTCGCCGCGGTGGGCCACGAAGTGACGCGCGAGTACTACTTCAACGACTTCGGGGCGCAGGTGCTCAACCTGGGGCTGTCCGTGCTCGCGCGGCGCAACGGCACCGAGATCCCGGACGACGGCTATCTCGGCGCCTACGTCGAGGACCTCGCGGCGTCGCTGCCCGACGACGTTGCTGCGGCGGCGACCGTCAACCCCGACGAGGCGGGTCGCATCGTCGGGGCGTGGGCCACCGAGCGCGTGCGGGCCGGCATCGAGGCCAGTCTCGAGCGGCTCGGGGTTCACTTCGAGGTGTGGAAGGAGGAGAGCTCCCTCCACGACGGCGGCTGGGTCGAGCGAGCGGTCGAGCGGCTGCGGCTCAGCGGCCACGTCTACGAGGCGGACGGGGCGACCTGGTTTCGGTCGACTGACTTCGGCGACGACAAGGACCGGGTGATCTATCGGTCCAACGGCTTGCCGACCTACTTCGCCTCCGATATCGGCTACGTGACCGAGAAGTTCAGTCGCGGCTTCGACGAGCTCATCTACGTCTGGGGCGTCGATCATCACGGCACGGTCGCCCGCGTCCGCAATGCCGCCGAGGCGATGGGCTACAACCGCGAGGCGGTGCGCATGCTGCTCATCGCCTGGGTCCGCTTCGTCCGCGACGGCGTCGAGATCTCGATGAGCAAGCGCTCCGGCGAGTTCATCACCCTCGACGAGGTGCTCGACGAGGTCGGCGTCGACGCCGCACGCTGGTTCTTCAGCTCGCGCGCCTACACGACCGGCATCGACTTCGACCTCGAGCTGGCCAAGAAGCAGACCAACGAGAACCCGGTGTACTACGTGCAGTACGCGCACGCCCGCGCGTCGTCGATCCTGCGCCACGGCGCCGACGCGGGAATCGCCCCCGACGAATCGCGGACCGGCGAGCTGCTCCGCCATGCCGCCGAGCAGGAGCTGCTGCGCCACCTGCTCGACTACCCCGATGCGCTCGCCGTCGCCGCCGAGCGGCGCGAGACGCACGAGGTGCCGCGCTACGCCTACGAGCTGGCGAGCGCCTTCTCCACCTTCTACCGCGACTGCAAGGTGCTGGACGTCTCGGACGCGCCGATGTCGGGCGCGCGCCTGGCGCTGGTGGATGCCACGCGCGCCGCGCTCGCCCGCTCGCTGGAGCTGCTGGGGATCTCCGCGCCGGAGTCGATGTAGGGGCGCTGGGCTCGAGGGACGTCGTAATTCCCACCAGGTGGGCGTTACGACGGCTCGGGTCCGCAGAACCGCGCTAACCAGTACGAACGTGGGCGTTAACGTCCAAACCGAACCCCGCACGCCGAATTTCCCGTCGTAAGCCCCACCTGGTGGGAGTTAGCACGGCTCGCAGCGGACGCATCCCGCCGCCGACCCTCCTCGGCAGGTAACTCTCACCACGTGACGCTTACCACGGGAGTGGATGCCAGAACGGCGCGATTGAGCCGCTATCTGTCACCTGGTGACAGATACACGTCGCCTGGCAGGTCGGAGCGGGTCGAAGCCGTCGTAAGCGTCACCTGGTGACAGTTACGCATCCCGACCCACTCAGCCCCCGGCGGCCGCCACCGCGCGACGCAGCGCGTCGACGTCCGAGCCATGCGCCACCAGGATCCGACCGTCCAGCTCCTGCACCACCGCCGGAAAGCCGATGGACGGGATGATGGAGTCGTAGGCGGCGAGGAACTCGTCCGCGTCGGCGTCGGTCTCCCACTCCGAGAGCCACACCACCGCGAAGGCGTCGTTCGGGCCGGACGCGATGACCATCCGGTCGCCCATCCAGCCGTCGGTGGCCACGCGAGCCTCGGCGCGATCCAGGCCGAAGTGCTCGAGCATCATGCCGGTGAAGGCCTGGCCCATGCTGTTGGTCTCGACCTCCTCCCAGTCCGAGCCCATGGCTGCCGCGAGGTCGGGCACCTCGACCGCGACTGGCTCCTCCCGCTGGCGCCACGCAGTGATGTCGAGGATCTGCTTCGTCGAGCTCGGCGGGTCCAGCCAGGCCGCATCGATCGCGCTGAAGTCCGGATCGGTGGG
>CAZVGO010000046.1:0-3018 GCA_964626755.1 uncultured Anaerolineaceae bacterium
CCGGAGCACGCGGCGGGTCTTGTCGATCGTGAGCGGGCTCTTCGTCTTCCCCGTGCGCGTCTTCGTCACGACGTCGCTGTCGAAGAACCGGCGGACGTCGTCGACGGTGAGGTCGGCGACCTTCGTGTCGGGCCCCAAGGACCCGCACGCGACCGCGAGGTCGACGCCGTAGCTGAACCGCGTGCCGAGGCTCTTGCCGGCGCGCTCCAACTCGTCGAGGTAGAGGTCGCGCAGGCGCGACATCGTCAGCGCCGGCTCGGTCGGCTTCGCGGTGCGGCGTCGCTTCCGCTTCGTCGCCGTCTTCGGCGCGTCGGTCGCGCTGGCGGCGGCGTTCGGGGCCGGGGCGGGTTCGGGTTCCGCCTTCGGCTTCGGCGCCTCGGGGACCGCGCCCGCGCTCGCGGTGGGCGCCTTGCGGCGGCGCGAGGCCTTCGGCGTCTCGGGCGTCGCCGTTCCGTTCGTGCTCGCGGTCTCGTCGATCTTCTTGGTGCGTCGTGTCGTCGCCATTGTGATCTCCAATGGATCGGGTTCGATTGCGACGACACTGAGCCTCGACCACGCAAGGACAGGAAGGACGTTTCTCGGGATTGTCGACGTCGCTGGAAGATCGCGGATTTCACTGGAACAGGACGCCGAACCCGGGCTGGTCACGTGTCGAACGCAGCAGGGCCTCGGCCTGCTCGAGCCGGCGGGCGAGCTCCTGGGTTTCGTACACGCGGCGTACCCCCTCGACCAATCTCGCGAGCCGCTCGATCACTTCGGGCGCAGCCGTCCCGTCGACCGCGGCGCGGAGCAGGACATCCGTCGCCGCGAGCAGGCTCTCGAAACTCCGGATCTCGGGCAGCTCGATCGGAATGCCGTCGCCCACGGGATCGAGGTTGACGCGACCGAGGCATCGCTCGGCGACCAGACGCGCGGCGTTCACATCGCCGTCCTTCACCGCGAGCTGGATCATCTTCTGCATGAGCAGACGGAGATGCTCGGGCTTCACCGCATCGCGGATGGCCTGTTGGTACTCGGCCTGGCGGCGGATCCGTGGGTTGCCCGGGCCGCCCGAGTTCCCCGGGAGAAAGCGGCCGCGAGCGTCACGCTCGGAGTCCGCCGACGGTCGATCATCGCGACTCGGTTCCATCATTCGACTCCGCGGCACGGATCGTCACGCGCTCAACCGTGATCGCCGCGAACGTGCGTCCGTCGCCGTCGAGGACCACGGCCTTCCCCGTGGCCTTCTGCCAGCGGCCGATGGCGACGTCGACGAAGGCGGGGCTGATCTCGAGGGCGCGGCACCGTCGGCGGAGCGTCTCCGCGGCGAGCAACTGGCTTCCGCTGCCGGAGAAGGGCTCGAGCACGATGGCGCCTGGCGCCGTGTGCTGTTCCATCGGGATCTGGAAGAGACGCAATGGCTTCTGCATGGGGTGCTCGTTCCCGACGACCCGGGCCTTTCCCTCCCAGTCGACCACCCACACCGTGTCCATCTGGCCGAAGCCGTGCGTGGGCTTGTTGCCTTTCTTCCAGCCGAACGCGCAGGGCTCGTGGCGCCAGCGGTAGTAGCTGTGCCCGAAGGTCGCGCTGGGCTTCACCCAGACCAGGATCTGGTGCAGCAGCAGGCCGTGGCGCTCGAAGGTAGCGGCGATCGTGGGCTGCTGCACGTGCGCGTGCCACATGTAGAGCGCGGCGTCGTCGGCGACGTGCGGGAGGCACGCGTTCAGCACGCCGTCGAGGAAAGCGCCGAGATCCTTGATGTCGACCTCGCGATAGACGTGGGACCAGTCCTTGCCCGACGGTTTGCCGTCGTGGACGGGGCGGTCGTTGCCGGTGTAGTTGACACAGTAGGGCGGATCGGTCGAGAGGAGCGTGGCCTTGTCGCCGGCGAGCACCCGGGCGATGTCCTCGCTCTTCGTCGCGTCGCCGCAGAGCAACCGGTGCTCGCCAAGGATCCAGAGGTCGCCCGTGCGCGACGTGGGCGTGACCGGCGGCGCGTCGGGTCCGGCGTCGTCGAGATCGCCTACGGACAGGACCGGGTCGACGGTGAGCGCGTCGAGGTCGCGTTCGTCGAAGCCAAGGTCGCCGAGGTCGATCCCCTGCCGTTGCAGCGCATCGAGCTGTCGACCGAGCGCTTCGGAATCCCACTCGGCGAGTTCGCCGGAGCGATTGTCCGCGATCGCATAGGCGGTTGCCTCGACATCGTTCTCGTCGACGACGAGCGCGACGATGTGAGTCCATCCCTCCTCGCGGAAGATCGCGAGGCGGTCGTTGCCAGCGCGAACGACCATGCCCTGTTTCTGGACGACGATGGGCGATCGCTGTCCGAACTTGCGCAGCGAGCCGCGGGTGGCCTCGTGGTTCTTCTGTCCGTGTCGGCGCAGGTTGGCGGCGTCGAGGTTGAGCGTGTCGATGGGGAAGAGCCGAAGCCCGCCGCGGTCGTTCGCGGCGAGAGCGGATGCCGCGAGTTCGGGGTGGATCCACGGGACGTCCGCGGGCGTGCGCGGGGAGGCGAGGGACGAAGAGCAAGTCGACGACATGAGCCAGCTCCTGAACGAGGATGCTCCGGACGCTCGGGAGGTGGCTTGGAAGGATGGGGCGAAGGCCCGCTTGGACGGAGTCTGGACGGAAGTCCGGAACGGAATTGTTTAGGGAGATACTAGGGAAGATGCCGGAAGTTACAAGGGCTGGACACACGAAGAATGGGTCCGGACATTGGACGCAGCGCGATCGCGAAACGCGTGCGTTTGGCAAACGGCGCAGTTCTGACCGTTTGGAACCGTTTAACGGGCACGCCGGTGTTGGAATCCATGATCTAGAACAGGCGATTCAAGCCGGTCTGGTCCGCGCCAATTGCCAAACGGCAGTGCGGCTGGATCACAGGGGTCACCGTTTCACGCACCGTTTGAAACGGTGACGGTGGATGCAGAAGCGACTCTGGGGTCGAGATGGCGGACGTAGGGAAGATGCGCGCCGGTGAGAGGTGGGCGAGCCTTGAGGGAATCGCTAGGATCCGTCCTTCGGCTCGGAGGTCCGATG
>CAZVGO010000047.1:0-2388 GCA_964626755.1 uncultured Anaerolineaceae bacterium
CGACGGTCCCGAGGCCGAAAACCTGGATGGGCACGTCGTGTTCGGTCTTTACGACTTGCACCTCCACAGGCTTCAGGAGCACTGTCCATGCCCCGCCCGCCACGATCGCAGCGAGCAGCAGTAGGGCCACCAGTTGTAACCATCGTTTTCGTTTCATGGGCTCATCGGTGCAGGTTCTGTTAGGAGCGAGTTGCCTATAGTATCGACTTGCATTTGATGTTCCACAGGCTCAGCAAAAAAGTCTAAGACAACAGGCCGAAAGCAGTGAGAGCACCGCAACCGAAGACCAAGCATTGACAGTGCGTTAGGGCAACTGGCAGCGCTGCTTGGCATGACCACGCCTGAACTCAAGCTCATCTTGGACAGTACGTTTTCAAGAATCCTTCTTTATTAGTGGGATATCAGGCGCAGATCGATCTTTGGCACTACGAATCCGGAGTGTCGGTGGCGGGGGTTGGGCCGAGGCGGGTGACGCTGTTGGGTGGGCGGATGCCGGCGGCGGCGAACCCGGCGTGGGCGCTGCCGGCGAGCTCGGTGCGCAGGCGGTAACGCTGGCCGTCGAGATCGACGACGACGGCATGGACCTGAGCGAGGTCGCGCATCAGGTCGGGCCAGGGCGTGGTGACGCCGGCAGCATCGAGACGCCGCTGCAGGTCGACTTCCAGACGCAGCGCCAGGAAGCCAGCGACCAGGTGGCCGACGCAGGCTTCGTCGTTCTGGTGGTAGATCGGGCGGATCTCCAGGGTTGACTTGACCTCGCGGAAGGCGCGCTCGACCCGCCACAGGCCCTTGTACAGGCGGGCGACCTCGTCCGCCGGGTGTTCGGTGTTGGTGCGCAGCACAAAGATGCCGTCGAAGCGGGCGTCGGCCTCGATCGCCGCGGCGTCGATGGCGACCGCCCCCTTGTCCATGGTCAGGAAGCGGGCGAAGCCGCGGTTGCCGACCACCGCCTTCGGGCCGTGGCGCAGCGTCGCGCGCAGGCGATCGAGGATACCATCGCGCAGGCGGGCGTCGCGCTCGGCTTCGGCCGGATTGCGGCAGACGACATAGCGCCGTTCCCCGAGGCGCACGTCCTTGACCTGCAGGCCGTCGGCCAGGCTCCGAAACGGCCCGGGATCGGCAAGGACGATGTCGCGCACCGTCTTGTCGGTGCGCAGCCGGCAACCGAGAATGTAGTCCCAGGATGTATCGTGGCCGGTGAGATACGCGAGCGTGGCGCGGGCGATCATCCCGCGGTCGGCGACGACGCATATCCGGCCGATGCAAAAGCGCTCGCGCAGCTTGGCGACCATCGCCTCGAAGGCGGGACGGTCGGCAGTGTTGCCGGGGAAGACCTCCCAAGCCACCGGCCAGCCGCGGCGGTCGACGGCGAGGCAGACGACGACCTGCAGCAGATCCGGGCGCTTGTCGCGGGAATACCCGCGCCGCCGCAGCGTGCCGTCGTGCTCATGCTCGCGGTAGACGTAGCTCGAGGTGGTGTCGATGCAGACCAGGTCGAGGCCGCCCGAGAACAGGTCGCGGTCGGCGAGAAACAGCTCCCGCTCCAGCTCACCGCGCAGCTCGGCGAGCGCCGCCACCGTGCGGTACATCTGGTGCAGGCGGATGGTCTCGAAGCCCGGTGCTTCGATGGTCTCCAGCCAGCCCGCGCCCTGGCGGTCCGATCCCGGCGCCACGAGCCGCTGCAGGGCCAGCGCGAACGTGACGCGCTCGACGTCGAAGCCGAACTTGCGGTGCGCGGACAGCCGCCCGAGGATGCCGGGAAGCCCCTGACGCTCCCACAGCCGGCCGAAGATCAGCGCCGGCCCCCAGCTCTTCGCGGTGCGCGCCGCGAGCGCGTCGCCGCGGTCCACCGCGACCACCCGCAGGTGCTCCGAGAACCGCGCCAGGCCGGCGATCAGCCGGTCGAGCTGGCCGGAGGCAGAGACCTGGTCGAGCCGGCCCAGCGTTGCGATCACCCGCTGGCGGTTGCGCCCCGCCTCGCGGCGCGCTTCGACCAGCTGCAGGTATTCGTAGGCCTTGTCGCCGTGGCGCACGGTCTTGGCACGAACGTACATGCCGAGAGCGTACGAAGCGCGCTCGGAAATTCAACGGAAAAACGCTGATGCCATGTCGAATCTTGGCACTACGAAATCGGCATTCCCCGACTCCCGCCTCAACAACATCAACAGCTTACAACCCGCCCAAGTCCCGCAACTGTCCAAGATCCGTCTGGGAAGGGTCCTGCTAAGGCCGCGCCGCGCTGAAGCGCCGGGAAGGAGCCGCTCTCACCAACCGATGGGGCGGCTCCCCTCCCCCATTTTTTTCTTTTTTTCCGAACCGATGATTACCTGGAAAATCGCCTTTACGATCTATTACGGCGGCCACGAATTCTTCGACTATATCCTCCGC
>CAZVGO010000048.1:0-2435 GCA_964626755.1 uncultured Anaerolineaceae bacterium
TGCGGGTTCCGGAAATTCTGATAGCTTCCTTTCCGGAAATTCTGGTAGGTCGATGAAGGCTCCTGGGTCACGTTCTTCTCGAGGCCGGCGGTCGCGCAGCGCCACCACGGGAAGGGGGAGGAGTGATCGGAGCCATGACACGGCATGAGATGCAGATCCTGCGAGCAGTGGGGATGGCCCAGGCGGCCGTGGCCGCGAAGACCGGCGTCTCGGCGCAGAGCGTGCGCCGAATCGAGCGGGAGGGACCGGTGACGACGAGCGACACGAAGGCGCTGACGGCAGCGTGTGGCGTCGGCCGCCCCTCGCGCGCGGCCCCGTGGGTCGGCCGGCTGGAGACGTGGTTGGCCGAGGACCGAGACCTGCCCGGCGTGGAGTTGCTGCGCCGCGCGCGGGAGGTCGGCTACGGCGGCGGCAAGAGCGCTCTGTACGAGCTGATCCGGCGGCTGCGGGTGCCCTCCGTCGCGCCGATGGTGCGCTTCGAGGGCGTGCCCGGTGAATTCAGCCAGCACGACTTTGGCCAGGTCGATGTCCGCTACACCACGGGCAAGGTCGAGCGCGTGCGGTTCTTCGCCAGTCGGCTCAAGTGGAGCCGGCTCGTCGACGTCGTGCTGGTGCCCGACGAGCGGGAGGAGACGCTGATCCGGGGCCTGCTGGCCGCCTTCGACGTGTTCGGCGGCGTCCCCCTCGTCACGGTCTGGGACAATCCCAAGACCGTCGTGATCTCTCGCAAAGGGGACCTGATCGTCTGGAACCCGATCTTCGGCCAGGTGGCGCTGGACTACCGCTTCGCCCCCGAGCTGTGCTGGCCGCGGGCGGGCAATCAGAAGGGCGCCGTCGAGAATCTCGTCGGCTGGGTCAAGGGCAGCTTCTTCAAGTGCCGGCGCTTCCACGACCGCGCCGACCTCGAGGCCCAACTGGGCCAGTGGCTCACCGAGGGCAACACCCGCCGCCCCAGCCGGGCGACGGGGGTGATTCCCGCCGTCCGCCTCGAGCAGGAGCGTCACCGCCTGCGCCCGCTGCCCATCGCCCCCGCCGCCTACGCGGTGAAGATCCCCGTGGTGGTCACGGCCCGGGCGCGCGTGGCCTACGACACCCGCGAGTACTCCATGCCGCCCGAGACCATCGGCCAACCGGCCACCCTGCACCTCTACCGCGACCATGTCGAGATTCTCACCAAGGCGGGCCAGGCGATCCGACATCCCGGCCGCCTCGCCCCCGGCCAGACCAGCCTCCTCCCGGCGCACCGCGCGGCGATGCTGGAGGCCGTCCGCGG
Source organism: uncultured Anaerolineaceae bacterium (assembly GCA_964626755.1). GTDB lineage: Bacteria > Chloroflexota > Limnocylindria > Limnocylindrales > CSP1-4 > JACDAV01. The sequence goes on from CAZVGO010000048.1 coordinate 1,274, forward strand.
CGGCCGCGCGCGTCTGTACTACCAGCGCCAGAGCCTGTGGGAACTCGGCCCCGCGGCGGAGGCCTGGCTGACCGCGCTGATTCATCGGCGGCCCACCCAATGGCGGCTGGACGTCGAGCGCGGCTTCACGCTCCTGCAGGCGCATGGGCCGGAGCGGCTCCTGGCCGCCTTCACCGCCGGCGTGCGACAGCACACGATCGGCGCCGAATACCTCGCGGCGCGGCTTCGCGGGCTTGAGGGCGCTCGGAACAGGCCGCCCAGAGCCTCTAGGATCGACGCGGACGAGGGGGGCCGCGATCTCGGTATCCCCCTCGCGAGCGACAGTGAGGGCGCGCGATGACGGCGCCGGGGATCGACCTCGACGCCCTGCTGCGCCGCCTCCACTTGCCGACCGTGCGCCGGCTCTATCCGGAGCTGGCGCACCGGGCCGAGGACGAGGGGCTCGCCTACCGTGAGTTCCTGGCGCTGCTGATCGCGGAGGAAGTCGCGCATCGCGCCCAGACCCGGATCCAGCGGTGCGTGCGCCGCGCCCGCTTCCCGTTCCTGAAGACCGTCGACGAGTTCGACTTCACCTTCCAGGCCAGTGTCCGGCTGGCTCTGCTCGGCAGCGTCCTCAGCCCTGAGCTCGTCACGCAGGGCCTCTGCCTCATCGCCAGCGGGCCCAGTGGCACCGGCAAGACCCATCTCGCGGTCGCCATCGCCTATCGCGCCATCCAGAACGGCTTCGAGGCGCGCTTCACGACGGCGACGGCCCTCATCGACGAGCTGTCCACCGCCACCCGCAAGGGCCGGCTCCGCCACGTCCTGCCGGCCTACACCCATCCTCACGTCCTCGTCATCGACGAGGTCGGGTATCTCAGCTACGGGCCCGACGCCGCCAACGTCCTCTTCCACGTCGTCAACGAGCGCTACCTGCATCACCGCCCGATGCTCTTCACGACCAACAAACCGCTGAGCGCCTGGGGCCGGGTCCTCCACGACCCCGACCTCGCCCAGGCCATCCTCGACCGGGTGCTTGAACGGGGACGTCACCTTGAGCTGCGCGGCCCCTCCTACCGCACCCGACATGCGAAACTTGACCTGACCCAGACGCCGGCGGCATCATCCTCGGGACCTACCAGAATTTCCGGAAATCACCGCACAGAATTTCCGGAACCCACAC
>CAZVGO010000049.1:0-121954 GCA_964626755.1 uncultured Anaerolineaceae bacterium
CACTGGCGAGTGGCCAAGCGGTAAGGCGCCTGACTCTGGATCAGGAGATCGAAGGTTCGAATCCTTCCTCGCCAGCCAACACCACCAGATGTTGGGCCCTAACCTGGTAGCACCGCAGCATCGTGTGTCAGCGCCCGCTTGCACCCGCGATGCATGGCCCAGAACGGCGACCCCCGAAAGTCAGGCGCTCTCGTTCTGAGCGTGAAACAGGCGTTTGTGCGCCTGACTCTTCCTGACTTGTGCGCCTGACTCTGCCAGCGTCCAGGACTGGGCTCTACGAGCCGGATCCCGGACCCGGCACACAGCGGTCGGTTTTCCTTGGTCTCTATCCACTACTCAAATCTCGAGAACGGGGCTACGGGATGAAAGCCGAGCCAACGCGCGCGATACCGTCGATCACCATGCCTTTGACCGTAACAGTCGCTCCACCCACCTCGACCGTGACCCTGAAGACACCCTCGATGCCCTGACCTGTGGACGGCCGCTTGCGCGGCGGCCTCGACGTGAGTCTGTCCGAGGCCGACCTCGTGGCCCGTCATCGGACCGCGTCGACCGACGGATCGGCTGGTCGGTGCGCCTTTGGGCCGGAAACCACCACATCTGGTGGAGCCTGACTCTGTGGCCGATTCACGCATTGCGCTTGACACTTTCGGCCCGATTCCGCTCGGGTCCCGGCGCGGCCGCCGACCTGATCTGTGCCGCCCGGGCCGAACCGAAGGTGGCCTATGGCGCCCTTACCGGGATGTTGGTCTTGTACCCGGCCATCAGCATTTCCGCGCGACTGTCAGCAACGCCTACCACTGCGCGGTCGTATTGCTGTCCGCCGGGTGGGGAAAACGCCACCGGACCGTCAAGAAAGCAGACGACGGCCGCATGTGCCGCCGCGAGATCTGGCCAGCGCTCAGGGGACGATACGCGGGGCTCAAGCGAGCGTAGCCGTCCAACCGTCGTCGTGAATGACCCCGCCACCCGAAACTCCGGTCCGAAATCCTCGGCCTCGGCCGCGCACACACGGGCGCTGGAATCGTCCGTGAGCGCGCTGCATGCCGACAGGCTCAGACCTACGAAAAGGAGCAGTGCCGCTGCGCTGCGCATCAGCTCTCCTCGTTGCTAGACCGCTACGTCCTTAAAACTGTCAACGTCAAGTCTATGCGTGATTGACACACGGCATTACCATAAAGCCACCGCGGAATGTCCGCCGGTCGCGGAAGGAGGGCCGACATGACGATAAGGATCCGGACCCGCTGGGCGATCAACACAAGGACACCGATCCCAATCAGAGTGAAGCCCCACCGCCTTGGGTCGCCGATACCTCGCTTGGCCCCGTCGCAGGCGCGACGAGCCGTGTCCTCTGACCCGGCGTCAGGGCTTTGACGAACTCGGTCCGCGTAGGTGCGCAAGGACAGCGAGCACCCGCCGGTGATCGTCGGAGGCGGGCTGCAACTCGAGCTTCGAGAAGATGTTCGCGATGTGGGCCTCGACCGTCTTTCGAGCCATTGATAGCCGATCCCCGATGGCCTGGTTCGATCGACCCTCCGCCATCAGCGCCAGGACCGCGCGCTCCCGTTCCGTCAGGTCGTCGAGCGGGACGCGCGCGCGTCGTCCGACGAGCACGGCGACGACAGCTGGATCGATCGCCGAGCCACCCCTTGCGATCCGGCGAATGGCGTCGGCGAAATCGTCAAGATCCGTGACCCGGTCCTTGAGCAGATACCCTACCCCGCCCGCACCATCGCTCACCAATCGCAGCGCGAACGAGGGCTCAACGTGTTGCGACAGGACGAGGATGCCGACGGCCGTCCCGTGCTCCGCGCGGATCGCCTCTGCCGCCCGGAGACCCTCGTCCGTGTGGGTCGGTGGCATCCGGATGTCCACGATCGCCACGTCTGGACGATGGACCCGGGCCGCCTGCACCAGGGCCTCGGGGTCGCCGACCTGCGCGACGACGTCGAATCCGGCCTCTCCGAGGAGGCGGGCGACGCCCTCGCGCACGAGGACCGAATCGTCCGCGAGGACGAGCCGCAAGGTCATTCTCGGTCGACCAGGGCGTGCATCGCGGCAGCCGAGATCTGCTCCTTGGGGATGAACCCGACGGCGCCGCCGTTCTTCAAACGCCGTCCGTAGGCGCGCGCATCGCGGCTCGACGTCAGCACGACCATCGGCGGCGAGGCTTCGAGCGCGAGAGACTCGGCCACGACGAACCCGTCGACGTCGGGGAGACCGATGTCCAGGAGCACGACATCGGGGCGGAGTGAACGAGTCAACATGATCGCCGATGCGCCGTCGACGGCCTCCCCTACCACGACGAACCGGTCATCGACGAGGAGGTCACGGGCCTGTGCGCGGAAACGGGCGTCGTCATCGACGATCAGGATGGTCCTCACGCGCCCATCGTGTCATCAGCGTGGTCCGGCGCCTACAGGGTTGGCACCTAAGCCGAGGTCGGTTGATTGGTCGGAATCCGGGCGGAGAGCCGCGTCCCGCCACCGGCCGGGCTGTCGATGGCTAGCGTCCCGTCGAGCGCCGCGAGGCGGTCGGTCAGGCCACGCAGGCCGCTGCCGGTGCGAGGATCGGCGCCGCCGACCCCATCGTCGTCGACCTCGATCGTCATGTGGTCCTCGAAGGGCCTGACCCGAACGCGAGCCATCGTCGCGTTGGCGTATTTGGCGACGTTCGCCAGGGCCTCCGAGATGACGAAGTACGCCGCGCCCTCGACGGCCGCTGGGTAGCGCTCGCTGCCGATGTCGACCGAGACGTCGACCGACGATCGATCGGCCAGGGATTCCACCGCCGCCCCGAGACCGGATTCCGTGAGGATCAGCGGGTGGATCCCGAGGGCCAGGTCGCGCAGCTCGCCGAGGGCCGCGGCGGCCTCGTCCGCGGCACGCTCGAGGCTTCGCCGGACTGCCGGGTCCGCGTTCTCACCGAGGGCGTTGCGCGCGACGCGCAGCTCCAGGCTGAGCGAGATGAGCCGCTGCTGGGCGCCGTCATGCAGGTCCCGCTCCACTCGCCGCCGCTCGAGGTCGCCCGCCTCGACGATGCGCGCGCGCGAGGCCCGAACCTCCTCGAGCTGCGTCTTGACCTCGGCAGTCAGCCGGTCGTTCGCGACGGCCAGGCGGAGGGCGCCGGCCACCGAGGCGATGAGGCCGGGATCATCCAGCAGGATGGCGTCGTGGATGATGGCGGCCTCCCTGACGCCGTTGCGCTCCAGCATCGTGACGGCTTGGCGAGTGCCCAGCTCGGGTAGTTCGACCGGCTCGCCGGCGGCGTCCTCGAATCGCTCGCGCGCCTGCGACCAGTACGCCACCTGGAGCGACGGGTCGCCGAGGGCCTGGGCGAGCGCCTCGCGAAGGCGAGCCGGGGTCGGCGTCTGCCCGAGCTCGACGACGAGGTCCGCGACGGCCGCCCGGGCCATCCGCGCCCGGAGCAGCACCGCCAGGATCGCTAAGGGGATCGCGAACTGTGCCGCGAGCACCAGGTTGTTCAGCTCCGGCAGTGTGATGCCGAGTGGCTGGAGGATCCAGGACGCCGACGCGAGGAGGATGGCGACGGCGCCGACGAGGACCGGCGTCATCTGTCTACGGACCGGGCCGCTCGACCGGAGCCAGCGGTGGCCCACGGACCCGATGAGCAGGACTGCCGCGAGGGCGAGCGAACTGCGCTGCACCGCGTCGATCACCCGCGCGGCGGTCTCATTTGGCGCGATGGCGAGGACATTCATGCCACCTTCGAGCTCGTAGAACAGCAGCCACAGGAACTCGAGCGGGACCGATACGAACAGGAAAATCCCGGCGATCGCACGGTCGACGCGAGATGCGATGCGGCCACCCGGGAAGGACAGGAGGAACAGGGCGAAGGCCGCGGCGGAGAGATCGGAGATCCAGAGGCCGGCCGTGAACAAGATCGGCTGCTGGACGAGCAGGAGCGACCGTCCGAGCAGCCACAGCCCCCCGAAGGCCACCATCAAGGGGCCGGGGCGACTGCTGCGACGCCGCGCCCAGAGGAAGGTGCCGGAGGCGACAAACGACCAGCCGACCAGCACGGCGAGGATCGTGCCGATGCCGAGCGGGCCGGACTGTGCGCTGCCGATCAGCATCCACAGGCCGAGCGCGCCGGCCACGACGAGGACGAGGGTCAGGACCCAGGCGAGCGGGAGCGCGGTACGCGGCGTCATCGAGCGGCCATCGTACGACGCGGGTATCGGTGCCAACCCTCCCCCGCCGCACGGGGCAAACACCGTCCGCCGCCGTCGTGCTGGCTCCATTGGCGGTCGATCGGCACCCGCCTAGGTTGGCCGAGGTGACACGAGCCGGTCGTCCAGGGTGGACCCCACCGGTGCTCGACGGCCAAGGGAGGGACCAGATGAACGCAGCGATCCAAGGCGGCGGCGGCGTGAGCGGCATCGTCGCGCAGGGTCGGTCGCCTGTTCCGGCGATCCTCGGGTCGGTGCTTGCCGGACTCGTGCTCGCGATCGTGCTCGTCCTTGTGCAGGCGGCGAGCGCCTCGGAGGCGTCGATCACCGGCTCGGTGCTCCTCGCGCTCGGGATCGGCTGGGGGCTCATGACACTCCTGACGACGCGCTTCAGCAGCCAGCCGCAGGCCTGGACTCGGGTGCCTGGAGCGGTCCTCGCCGCGATGGGGCTCGGCCTCGTGGTCCTCCAGCCGGGCCCGGTCGTCATGGACCTCCTGGGCTGGCTCTGGCCGCCGGCGATCGCGGTGCTTGCGATCTGGATGATCGTGCAGGTTCGAGCCAGCCTTCGAGGCCGCGGCCGGTGGCTCGTCGCCGCGACGATCGGCGCTCTCGGTGTCCTCGCGATCGGGGGCGGTCTCGCGACGGTCTCGGGAGCCATCGGTCGGAGCGACGCAACGCCGTCCGGCGAGCTGATCGACGTCGGCGGGCACCGGCTCTACATCGAGTGCGCCGGCAGCGGCGCCCCAGTCGTGGTCCTTCAGGCCGGTCTCGGCGAATCGTCGGCGTACTGGGGTGGCATCGCCTCGACGATCGCGTCCTCGACGACGGTCTGCCGGTATGACCGCGCGGGCCATGGCCGGAGCGACGAGGCCGCGAAGCCGCAGGATGGCATCGCCGTCGCCGCCGATCTCCATACCCTCCTCGGACGCGCGGGTGTCGAGGGACCGTATGTCCTCGTCGGTCACTCATCCGGCGGTCCCTACGTTCGCGTCTTCGCCGAGCGCTACCCGGACGAGGTCGCGGGGATGGTCTTGCTCGACGCCCAACCGGCCGACGCGTTCACTGCGTTGCCCAATTACCCGGGCACCTACCAGGGCTTACGGATGGCCTACGGGCTCGGGCCGTCGTTGGCTCGCCTCGGCCTGCTGGGGATCGCCTTCGGATTGCCCGCCGACCAGTCGACTCCGGCGGCTGCTCGTGGCGCACGCGACGAACTCGCCGCGCTGCCTTCCGCCCTGCAGGAGGCTCAGGCGCTGACGAGTCTGGGAGATCGACCACTCATCGTCGTGACTGCCGGATCCGGGCAGCAGGCCGGCTGGCTGGCAGCCCAGGACTCGATGACCGGCCTGTCATCGACGAGCGTCCATCGGGTCGTTGCCACCGCCACCCACAACTCGCTCATCTCGGGGGTTGACGCGCCGGCGTCGACCCAGGCGATCCTCGACGTCCTGGCGTCGATCCGGACCGGGACGGCGCCTCGATGAACGTCCCGTCCGACAGCCTGCTCGCCCCGGTGGACCGGTCGATCCCGGCCACCGCGGTCGATCGCCGCCTGGCTCGCGCGGTCGTGGCGACGCTGGTGATCGGCGGCTACATGGCGCTCGGCTTCGCGTTCGGGCTCAGCGCGGAGGCCTACCTGCTCCTTGGGATCCCGATCACGATCGCCTTCCAGGCGCTGGTGGTCCGCCGGCCGCTGCGGGCCCTGTGGTTGCGAGCTGCCCCACCCGTAGCGTTCACGCGACGATCGATGCTTGCGGTCGTCGTCGTCGCGATCGCACCGGCCGCGGTCGCCATCCGAGGCCCCCAGCACGGCGACCCAGTCCTGGCCGCATACGGGCTCGTCGCCATGTTCGGCGCCTTGGGGGCCGTTTACGCCCTTCGAGCCATGGACCGGGAAGCTGTCCGGGCGGCCTTCCGGGCGTCGCTGATCAACGGAGCCCTCCTCGTGGCCGTGATGGTCGTCTTCCGGCTCCTCTCCGGTGGGTTCCACGGGAACCCCGGCGGGGCGGTCGCCACGGCCGTCATCTCGGTCGCCACCTACCTGCCCGTCGTCTTCGTCATGGAGGAGGTCCTCTTCCGGGGGCTCCTCGACCCCTACCTGCGCGGCTCGCCCGGACGTGATCGCGCCGCGGCCCTGTACGGATCCGCCCTCTGGGGACTGTGGCACCTTCCGGTCATGTCCGTCGACCTCGGGCTTCTGACGATCCCGTATCTCGTGGCCATACACACCGCTCTTGGCTATGTCCTGGTGAGCGCGTGGCGCCGCACCGGGAACCTCGCGGCGCCCGGCATTGCCCACGCGGTGGCCGACGCGCTGCGAAACGCGGTCGCGGTCCTGTAGCGCGTGGGGTCGTGCCGTGCCCGTCCTGCGCCCGCCGAGACCGTGCAGACCCTCCCCATCGCCCCGAGCAAACACCGCGCGCGGGGCTGGGCTGGCTCCGTTGGCCGACACACGGCGCCGCCCTACGGTCGCGCTGTGACGCGAGCCGACGGTCCAACCAGAACCGATCGCTGCTCGGCAAATCAGGAGGGATGAGATGAAGGCGATCGTGCAGCGCAGCTATGGTGGGCCGGACACCCTCGAGTTCCGGGACGTCGACCGACCAACCATCGGTCCGAACGAGGTGCTGGTCCGCGTCCACGCGGCGTCGGTTCACATCGGTGACTGGGTCCTGATGACCGGATCGCCGTTTGTGATGCGCTTCGCCACCGGGCTGCGGAAGCCCAAGAACGCCGTACCAGGGACGGACGTGGCGGGGACTGTCGAAGCAGTCGGCGTGGACGTCACCCATCATCGACCGGGCGACGAGGTGTTCGGGTGGTGCGCCGGTGCGTTCGCCGAGTACGCGTCAGGGCCCGAGGACCAGTTCATCGCGAAGCCGGCCAACCTCACGTTCGAGCAGGCCGCCGCCGTCGGCGTGTCCGCCACGACCGCCCTCCAGCTCCTTCGCGACAACGGCAAGGTGCAGCCGGGCCAGAAGATCCTCATCAACGGCGCATCGGGCGGGGTCGGCACCTTCGCCGTGCAGATCGCGAAGGCATTCGGCGCGGAGGTGACCGGGGTCACGAGCACGAGGAACGTGGACGTGGTCCGCGCCATCGGCGCCGACCATGTCGTCGACTACACCAGCGAGGACTTCACCAAGGGTGAGCGGCGCTACGACCTGATCCTCGACAACGTGGGCAACCACTCGATGGCCCGGACCCGCCGTGCGCTGAGCCCGACCGGGACCCTCATCTCGAATGGCGGTGGGCACGCCGCCGGCAAGCTCGGCCGGACGATCCGCACGATGCTCGTCTCGATGTTCGTGCGCCAGCAGGCGGCCCCGACGGTCAAGACACAGAACCACGACGACCTCGTCGCCTTGAAGGAGCTCGTCGAGGCCGGCAAGGTCACGCCCGTCATCGACGGCACCTTCCCGCTCGCCAGGACCCGCGAGGCGATCGCTCGTGTCGCCACCGCTCGTGCCCGAGGGACGATCGTCGTCTCGATCGTCGAATCACCGGAGTCAGCGGCTGCGAGCTCCGAGGGCACGCTGACGGTCCGCGCGAGCGTGGCATCGTCTTCGAGGAGTACGACCTCGGTGAAGTTCGGATGACCGATGGCCTCGCCGACTTCGGGGAGGCCAAGGCCGCCTGGTTCAAGGACGGCGAGGGCAACACCTACGAGCTGACCGAGGTCATGTGAGCCACCTTGACATCGGAGCCACTCCAGGGTTTGCCGCATCAATGAAGATCGGCGAAATGGCCCGCGAGGTCGGCGTCTCGACCGATACGGTCCGCTTCTACGAACGCTCGGGCTGGCTGCCTCGGGCCGCCCGAGGAGACAACGCCTACCGCGAGTACACGCAACGGCCCACGGGGCCTGACCCTGGAAGGGCTCTGGCTGGCCTTCACCCTGGGACTCGGAAGCGCGGCCAGCCCCTGCCTGCTGCCGCTCTACCCGAGCTTCCTCGCGTACTTGTCTGCCAACACGGTGGCATTGTCGGGCCGACGCGGGACCGGGCTCCTGGGTCTGATCATCCTGGGCGGTGTCCTCACGACGATGCTCGCAGTTGCGGTCGTGCTCGTCCTCGTGGCGATCCCGATCGGAGTCGTGCTCGGGTACCTCATCCCGGCCGTCGACCTCCTGCTGATCGTCCTCGGTGTCCTGCTCCTGGCGGGGCGGAATCCATTCGAACGCCTTCCCGGTACACAGGTTCCGATCGTGGCCAACCCGTTCGGCCAAGCCTACCTGTACGGTCTCATGCTCGGACCCCTGGCGCTTCCGTGTGCCGGCGCCTTCGCCCTGTCGCTCATCGCCTATTCCGTGGGATTGGCCGAAACGCTGCCGCGGATCGTCACGTTCCTCGCCTACGGCCTGGGCTTCGGGCTGCCACTCGTCCTGCTGTCATTGCTGGCGGGGGCGCGGCGTGAGCGGATCGTCCGCTTCGTGACCCGCCACCATCGCGTGATCGAGATCGTCGGTGGGACCCTGCTCATCGGTGTCGGCGTCGGCGACATGGTGCTGAATTGGGACAACATCCGCCTGACATTCGGTCTGGTCTAGCGGCTCGCGCGCGTGGCCGCGGCCCACCCGGATCGGTGTCTCCCGGATACAACGACCCGCTTCGCCGGACCAAAGCCCATGACCACCGAGGCGGTGTCTTTTCGATTTGACCGGTCGCTCCCCTCCATTCATTCGGGTCGTTCCCTCCTCCTTCCAGGCCCGAGTTGACGGCGCTCGGCGCGATTCGCCGCCGCCCGCCTCCGGCTACTCGCTCAGCATGGCGCGGGCAAAGGCGGTGCCACGTCAATGGCCGGTGCCGCCGAGGTCGTCGAATTTGATCGACTCAAAGATCTCCGGCACTTCGTCCCCGGTCGCGACCAATTGGCCGCCGATGCCCTTGTGCAGCCGGAAGATGGAGTGGTCGACGAGTAGGTAGGTGCCTGGCACCTCGATCTTGAACTCGACGCCAGTGGCACCACCGGCGGGGATCAGGGTTGACTGGACATTCCGGTTGCGGAGATCGAACGACCCATCGACGTAGACGGTGTCGAAGATCTCACCGATGACGTGAAAGCTCGACACGAGGTTCGGCCCAATGTTGCCGACGAACAGGCGGACGGTCTGCCCGGTGGAGATCGGATCGTCCAATGTCCCGAGCGCGCGGTCGCCGACGATCGACTCGGGACGTCCGTTCCAGACGACGAAGGTTGGGCGCTCCTCGTTGGCGAAGTCGTTCGAGAAGGCGAGGTGACCGGCATCCTTGAGCTGCGCGTAGCCGAGCTTGGCTCCGCGGTCCGTGTAGAACTCAGACTGCATGAGGTAGTACTCGCGGTCGACGGCCGGCAGCCCCTCGGATGGCTCGACGACGATCAGCCCATACATGCCGTGAGCGATGTGCATCGGCACGTCCGGGAACGCGCAGTGGTAGATGTAGATCCCGGGATTGAGCAGCTTGACCTTGAGCCTGCTCTCGTTACCCGGCAGCGTGTCGAGCCTGGCGGCCCCGCCGCCGGGTCCGTTCACTGCGTGGAAGTCGACGTTGTGGGGCATCAGGCTGGCGGCGTCGTTCTTCAGGTAGAAGTCGAGGCTGTCCCCGACACGGGCTCGAACCATGGGACCGGGGATGCGGCCGTCGAATGTCCAGTACTCCATGGTCGTACCGGGCACCACCTCGGCGATGACCTCCCGGGTCGTGAAGTAGACCTCGTGGACGAGGGCCTCTCCGGCTGCGCGGCGAGTAAGTCGTTCGTAGCGCCCGTCTGCGTACAGTGCGTAGTCGGCGGAAGCCGGCATCTCGCTCGGGTGGAGCGAGATCTCGTCGATGGTGACCGGTCGGGCGGACTCGGTTGGGGACGCCGAGGCCGTGGGCGACGGATCCGTCGTCGGCGCTGCACTCGTGCCAGCCAGAGCGCCAGGCGGCGGAGCCAGTGTCGGACCATAGGTCCACCCTGGCGTGGCGGCGGGCGCACAGCCAGCCACCAAGAGGGCGCCGGCACCACCCGCCGCAAGACCAGCGCCGCTCTTCAGTAGCGCTCGGCGCGTGAGCGGCCCGCTCAACATCGGCGCGTGCACGTCCTCGTGTGTGCTCATTACCGCCTCCTTGTTCGGCTCTGGACGAGATCAGTTGTGATAGCCGGCCCGATCGCTTCATCGTGCGCATGATGGTGGCCGTGGATCCTGTTGAGTCAGGGTGCCCATCCCGAAATGAGTCAGATGGCTCCGTCCGAAAACGGTATGCGCGGCCCCCTCGTGCCACGCTGGCGACAGGGTAATTCCGGGACTGGCGGGGCGGCGAGCGTGAGCCGCGCGACCGAATCACGAATGTCCACAAGGACAAGTGATGACATGGACAAACCCTCCTTGTGGACCGAACATCGAGGGCTGGCGCGGGGCGCCGTACGGCCCCGACAACCGTCAACATGGGAGACCCGATCCCGATCTTGATCGAGGTTGACGATGAGTGTGCGCTGTCGTGCTCGACGGCGCGAAGGAGAGTAACGATGACGAGCCCGACGCCCCTGACCATGGGTCAGCAGTTCGGCCGGCGCTCCTGGGCGGAGCCATGGAAGATCAAGATGGTGGAGCCGCTCCGGATGATCAGCGCGCAGGAGCGCGAGCACGCCCTCATCGATGCCGGTTACAACACGTTCCTGCTCCGCTCGGACGACGTCTACATCGACCTCCTCACGGACAGCGGCACCAACGCGATGAGCGACCGCCAGTGGGCCGGGATGATGCTCGGCGATGAGGCTTACGCGGGCAGCCGCAACTTCTACCGCCTCGAGGAGGCGATCCGGAGCCGCTACGGCTTCCGGCATGTCGTGCCGACCCACCAGGGCCGCGGCGCCGAGAACCTCATCAGCAAGGTCGCGATCAAGCCCGGCCAGTTCGTGCCCGGCAACATGTACTTCACGACGACCCGCCTTCACCAGGAGCTGGCCGGCGGCCAGTTCGTTGACGTGATCATCGATGAGGCTCACGACCCGGAGGACCTCCACCCGTTCAAGGGCAACGTGGACCTCGCCAAGCTCGAGGCGCTCGTCGAGCGCGAGGGAGCCGCACAGATCGCCTACGTCAGCCTGGCCGGGACCGTGAACATGGCCGGCGGCCAACCGGTCAGCATGGCCAACATCCAGGCCGTCCGCGAGCTGTGCACCCGGCACGGGATTCGGCTCTTCCTCGATGCCACCCGCCTCGTGGAGAACGCGTTCTTCATCCAGGAGCGTGAGCCGGGCTTCGCCCAGCGGTCGATCGCGGAAATCCTCCTCGAGTTCTGCTCGCACGCCGACGGCGCCTGGATGAGCGCGAAGAAGGACAACCTCGTCAATATCGGCGGCTGGCTGGCTGTCAACGAGGACGAGCTGTTCGAGGAACTGCGCAACCTCGTCGTCGTCTACGAAGGCCTCCATACGTACGGCGGCCTGGCCGGGCGAGACATGGAGGCAATTGCGATTGGAATCGAAGAGTGCGTCCAGGACGATCACGTCAGAAGCCGGATTGGCCAAGTCCGCTACCTCGGCGAGCTGTTGACCGACTGGGGCATCCCGATCGTCCAGCCCGTCGGCGGCCACGCAGTCTTCCTCGACGCGCGGCGCATCTACCCTCACATCCCCCAGGACGGGTTCCCTGCCCAGACGGTCGCGGCGGAGCTCTATCTCGACTCCGGGATCCGCTCGATGGAGCGCGGCATCGCCAGCGCTGGCCGGGACCCGAAGACCGGAGATCACAACCGTCCAAAGCTCGAGCTGACCCGGCTGACGATCCCGCGGCGGGTCTACACGCAGGCCCACATGGACGTTGTCGCCGAGTCGGTCAAGCGGGTCTTTGACGCGCGCGAGTCCACGCGCGGGCTGCGCATGACCTTTGAGCCGAAGTACCTTCGCTTCTTCCAGGCCCGCTTCGAGCGGCTGTAGAGCGCCCTCGGATGAATACGGCCGGCGCGGCCGTGGAGCTCGACGTAAGGTGGTCCGCCATGCACGGCCGGCGGCATCACGCGGCGCTCCTGACGGATGAGATCCTCGAGTCGGTGACGAGCTGGAGCATCGCCCCGGACTCAAGAGGTCGGCCGAAGAGGTAGCCCTGGCCGAACGGGCAACCCATGGAGCGCAGGCGCTCGAGCTGGAGCTCGGTCTCGATCCCCTCGGCGATCGTGGGCATCCCGAGCGCCCTGCCGATCTCGACGATCGCCGCTGCCACTCCGGGACTCCGGTCCGGGTCATCGAGCGGTGTCACGAACGAGCGGTCGATCTTTATGTGGCTGACGGGAAACTGCTGGAGATAGGCGAGCGACGAGTAGCCGGTTCCGAAGTCGTCGACCGAGATCTGGACCCCGAGGGCGCGGATCGCGTGCAGGCGCTCGAGCACCTCGGCGGTGTCCTGGACGAGCTGGCTCTCCGTGAGCTCGAGGGTGAGCCAGCCGGGGGCTGCACCGGCTTGCGCAAGCGCGGATTGGACGATCCATGGAAGGCTCGGATCGGCCACCTGCGACGACGCGAGGTTGACCGACACCCGCGGGACGCGGTTCGGCGCTCGGGCGGCCCAGCGGGCGACTTCTACGCAGGCGGTCCGGAGGACCCACGTCCCGATGTCCCCGATGAGCCCGGTTTCCTCGGCGAGTGGGATGAACAGGTCAGGTCCGAGCCGGCCGCGCGTCGGATGATCCCACCGGACAAGCGCCTCGGCTCCCACGAGCTCGCGCGTGGCGAGATCGATGATCGGCTGATAATTGAGGACGAGCTCGTGACGGGCGATCGCCCCTCGGAGATCGGCTTCGAGCTCGAAACGGGCTTCGAGCTCCTGCTGCATCGACGGGGCGAAGACGACGATCTGGTCCAGCCCGCGCTCGCGCGCCAGCGACATCGCGACATGGGCATCGCGGGTCAGCACGATCGGGTCGAGGCTGTCGCCGGTCTGGTCGCTTGTCGCAATCCCGATGCCGGCAGTGAGCCCGAACGTCGTGCCGCCGAGAGTCATCGGCTCGCGTAGCGCCGCACGGACCCGCTCGGCGACCTCGAGCGCGTCGCTTGCCGTCCCGCTGCCATCGAGAAGGACGGCGAACTCGTCACCGCCCAGTCGCGCTGCGGTGTCGGCCGCGCGGATCGAGCCAATCAGCCGCCGGGCGACCTCAAGAAGGATGAGGTCGCCGGTCGCCTGGCCGAGGCTGGTGTTGAGGCGGGTGAAGCCGTCGATATCGAGTTTCAGGATCGCCGTCGGGGTCGCATCCCGCTGCGCGCTCGTGAGGGCCTGACCAACCCGGTCGACGAACAAGGCGCGGTTGGCGAGGCCGGTCAGCAGGTCGTGGAGTGCCGTGTGTGTCAGCTGCTGTCGGAGCGCCTTCCGCTCGCGAACGTCCCGGGTGGTGAGGACGATCTTGGCGATCGACGGGTCGTCGAGCAGGTTCGCCGAGACGGTTTCGACCTGACGCCACACGCCGTCGCGAGCCCACAGCCGCCACTCCAGCGGCTTCACCGGACGACCCGCGGCCGTGTCGGCGATGAACTCCTCCAACTGGACCTTGTCGTCCGCGTGAGCGAGACCGGTGACCTGCTTGCCGAGCACGGCTGCGCCGTCGAGCCCGAGCACGCGCTCGAGCGATGGCGACGAGTAGGCGATCACCCCGTCGGGATCGATCAGCAGGATGACATCCGATGCCTGACCCTCGAGCGATCGATAGCGCTCTTCGCTCTCGCGCCGAATCCCATCCGCAGTCAGCCGGGTGTTCTCGCGGTTGGTGAGCTCCTGGCGGATCAGCACGAGAACCGTGAGGCCGACTGCACCCTTGAGGAGGTCGCTGACGGACCCGCTGACGTTGCCGTCCGCGGACGCGAGCAGGATACCGAAACCGCCGAGGAGACCGGCGTAAGGGAGCGCCATCTGCCAGCGACTGAGGCCGACCTGCTCGTCCACCGGCGTGGAGCCGGCTGCTCGGGTCTGGAGGAAGCCGGCAGCCGCCATCGCGAGGCTCGCCGCGAGATAGGCGAGATCGATCCAGTTGGTGGCCGGCCCATCGGCGAGGATCATCTCGCCATAGGCGACATCGGCGATGAACATGAGGCCCAGCCCGCCAACGAGAGCGACGAGGGCGCGCGGCGCGATGCCGGCCGGGCGGCGCAGCGCGATGGTCGCCACGCCGAAAAGGAGCACGAGATCCCCGATCGGGTATCCGAGGGTCAACGCCGTCCTGATGGCGTCCGGCTCGGCCGCCGCCAGCGCCGGCAGGAACAGGCTGTGCCAGACGAGCATGCCGCCGCCCACGACCACGATGGCCGAGTCGATCGTGAGTCGGACCGCCTCCCGCTCCGCGCGCGACGGCGTCGGAAAGATCAGAAGCGCGCCGACCAGGATCGGGTAGAAGGCCACGTACGCCACATCTGCGACGGACGGGAAAGGCTCGCCTCGCTCAACGATCGCGATCCACGCCCAGATGCCATCGCCGGCCGCGTACACGAGCATCCCGAAGGCGATAAGCCCCCACGCCAGGCGGATCCTCATTTCCCGAGCCGAGCGCGCGGCGGTCGCAATCAAGAGCACGGCGACAAGGTCGATGACCGGTGCGGCGAAGCCCGTGACGGCGCTCTGGGTGTCCTGGCCGGCCCCACCCGCGACGAGCCAGGCCGCGATCAAGCCGACGCTTGCTGACGCCAGGACCATCACAACGACAAGGCTCAGATCCGCGACCCGGCGGAGGGTAGACGAAGGTCGATCGGTCATGCGGAGCACGTCCTCGGGTGAGGCGTTGAGCAGGAGCCCGATCGCCCTGTCAACCAAGACCGCCGGCAAGGTAGTCTGACCCGTGGCTCCAAGGTGGACCCGTGCGCGGCGAACGCAATCCCCCGAGAACCGACCTTGCTCGAACTTCCGGCTGAACCGCGATGCGTCGGGAGGAGGACTAGATCTCGTTCAGGGGTGCTGGGAGGCGATCGGCGACCCCGCGTCCGCAGCGAGGCGTCTCGCTCATCCAGGAACGTGATGGTCCCTGCGCCAGAGCCGCTCGTGCGAGTCGAGCCACGGAACGAAGGTCGCCGTCGAGCTGGCGGTCGAGTTCGGTCCGGCCGGAGCGGCGTATCAAGAGATCCATGTCCTCGACCCTAGACCCCGGGCAGCCCCGCGCGAGTCGGCAGTCCAACGTATTTCTCACGGCAATGGTCCCGAATGCCGCCCGAAGTGGTGCCGGCGGGCAACGATGTCACGAGATCGATCGCTTGACCGCAGGGCCAATGGCGCGAACGGCAGGCTCGATTCGTCACCGGGAGATCGCAAGCGGCCGGCTCGGGGCCCGAGCCCCGGCCAGCCGCGTGTACGTCCAGCGAACCGCCGAAACGGGTGCTACTCGAGGGTCACCTCGATCCAGCCCTCGTTCGAACTCTGGGCGTGGCCGTCATC
The DNA here is from genome assembly GCA_964626755.1 of uncultured Anaerolineaceae bacterium. Taxonomy (GTDB): domain Bacteria; phylum Chloroflexota; class Limnocylindria; order Limnocylindrales; family CSP1-4; genus JACDAV01. Next base: position 15,564 of record CAZVGO010000049.1, read on the forward strand.
CTTCCAGCCCGCTGCGGTCTGGTCGGCATCCCAGTACGCGAGGGCCATCATCGAGGGGCTGCCCACCGCGAACTGCGCGTCGCCTTCATCGCCGGTCTGCAGCGGCCGCCGGATCTCGAAGACCCACGCGCCCGCCCCATTGTCGGTGGGGTTGGTATGGCTCCAGACGCCGAGCAGGCTATTCTCGGCGCCCGTTCCGTTGTCGTCCTCGCGGGTTTCAGGGTCCGTCGCCCACTCGTCGTCGAAGTTGCAGCCGGCGTCGTTGCCGGGGTCGCCCTCGCCGGGATCCGAGACATCACCGCCGGTCTTCGTGCCGGCTGCGCACTCGAGCTCCCAATGCCAGATGTCGACCATCCCCAGGCTCGGGCCAGAGCCCTCCCTGTCCTCAGGGCCCATGTGCGGACCGGCCGCCGAGGCGACGGCCCACATCACCGCCGGGGAGGCGGTCAGATGCGCGTCGGCGTCGGTCCAGTTGTAGTCGTCCTGCACCTCGAACAGGGTGTAGACGAACTGATCATCGTGGGCCACCCGGATCGTTGCCTGCTTCGACTCGACCGGGGTCTCGACCCCGTCGATCCCCGCGAGGGTGAGGTCGAGACCGGTGATAGCGGCCCAGTCGGCCGGGTTGCCGTCGACCGTGATCGCCGCCGCCGGAGCACTGATCGAGCGCAGGGCCGGCCCGCTTGCCGCCGGCCCGCTCGTTGCGGGCGAGGTCGTCGTCGCGGCCCCGCAGGCGCCGACCACCAGCGCCAGAACGGCAAAGGCGCCCAACCAGCGTGATCTCAACATGGTCCGTCTCCTTCTCGATGTCCAGGGGCCGGCGTGGTCGCCGACCCGCTGCTTGATCTCTGTCTTGTCGCCACGTGCGAGCAGCGCCTCCGTGTTACGCGTCCGGCTGAGCACGGCTACCTCAGGCTCTTCAGGAACGCCACCAGGTCGTCGAGCTGCTGCGGCGAGAGGCCGTCATAGGCCGGCATCTCCTCGCCCTCGCCGGTGACGATCTGCCTGCGGATGTCCGCTTCATCCAGACGACCGGCCCGCGACAGTTCGGGACCCGCCTGGCCGCCGAGGCCATTGATCTGATGGCAGGCGGTGCAGCCCTGCTCGTTGTAGACCTGGAGGCCGGCGAGCTCGGGGGCCGACATCCCCTCGGTCGGCGGAACCCGGACGGCTCCGGGCTGGCTCCCGGCCGCCCCGAGGTACGTGAGCCCGAGGACGCCGGCCACGACCGCCGCGGTCAGGGCCATCGCGACCGGCCGCTGGCGCGGGTGCCGGTGGCGACCTCGGTCGAGGAACGGCACGAAGATGAAGACGAGCGAGGCGAACGTGAAGACCAGGAAGATCAACAGCGGCTCGAGGCTGCCGGTGAAGTACCAGAGGAGCTGGAAGAGGTCGAGGAAGTACCACTCCGGGCGGGGGACGTAGTTCGTGATGTTCGGGTCGGCCTGCGCCTCGAGCGGCGCCCCGGGACCGAGCGCGAGGGCCACGAGCACGACGGTCAGGATGGCGGCGACGATCGCGTCCTTGAGGACAGCCTCCCAGAACGGCTTGCCGGCCCGCTTCTCGGCGGCGTACTCGCGCTTGTAGGTCTCCTGCCGTGACAGGCCCGGCTCAGGTTCCACGAGCGGCCGGCGGCGCGGCGAGGCGGCGATCCCCTGGCGGACGATTGCGAAGAGGTGGATGCCGACGAGCAGGAGGAGCGCGGCAGGCAGCACCCAGACGTGAATGCCGTAGAAGCGGGCGAGGGTCACGGCACCCAGCTGTTCGCCCCCGCGCAGCACCTCGAGCATCGCCCCGCCGATGAACGGCGCCGAGCCGGCGATGTTCGTGCCCACGACGGTGGCCCAGTAGGCCTTCTGGTCCCATGGCAGGAGGTAGCCGGTGAAGGCGAAGCCGAGCACGACGAAGAACAGGCCGGCCCCGATCAGCCACGTGAGCTCGCGCGGATAGCGGTGGGCGCCCCAGATGAAGACGCGCAGGATGTGCAGCCCGATGAGGAGCACGATCAGGCCGGCGGCCCAGTGATGGATGCCGCGCACGAGCGCCCCGAACGGCGCCTGGTCGATGTACAGCACGCTTTGGTACGCGTGGTCCGGGCTCGGCACGTACGAGAGCGTGAGGGCGATCCCGGTCACGATCTGGACGACGAGCAGGAAGAGCGTCGCGCTGCCCAGGGTGTGGAACCAACCAATGTTGCCGGGCATGCGCCGGTCGAGGAAGCCACGGACAAGCGGCGAGATATCGAGCCGCTCGTCGATCCAGCGCACGATCCGGCCCATTGCTCAGGCCTCTTCCTGGAGCGCGCCGATGAACACCTCGCCGTCCTGGATCCGGGTCTCGTAGCGGATCATCGGCTGTGGCGGCGGACCGGCGATCACGTCGCCGCTGCTGTTGAACGACCCGCCGTGGCACGGGCAGGCGAAGCTCTTCGAGCCCGTCGACCAGGCAAGCGGACAGCCGAGGTGCGTGCAGTGGGGGTCGAAAACCGCGACGTCGGTATCGCTCTCGCGCACAACGTGGACCCCGATCGGCGCGTTCTCGGCGACCCAGCCGTCGACGACGGGTCGATCGACCTTCACGTACTGCGGGACGCCGACCTTGAAGTCGGCCAGCTTGCCGACCGACGTCAGGGCACTCGAGCGGAGCGTCGGCACGATCGAGGTGGAGAGGAGCCGCACCGGCGTCCTGGCCTGCCAGCCCGGCGCCGAGCCGAACCCGACGACAGGGATGCCCAGGACGGCGGCGATCGCGCCCCCGATCAACATCAGTCCGCGGACGACGAAGTTCCGGCGCGAGAGTTCGGCTCTCTCCCCAGGCGTTTCGCCGTTGTGCTCGTCCATGCCGCGATGCCTCACACGGAATGCGCGGGGGAAGCAGGACCCGGTTCACGGTCGGCACCGTGGTCGCGGGCACCGTCACCCTCCCGCTGAGCCTAGCCAGCGGACCGTCGCGGCCCGGTCCGCGACGTGTCCGGTTTGCGTCAATACCCGGGAGGGGGCGATGCGCCGGGCGAACCCGTGTGTTAGACCTGAACCGGAGCGCCTGCTCCGTGCCTTTTGCCAGGACGCCACGGCGTCGGTGCATGGTGGAGATCGTCCGGAACGTGACCTTGAGGAAGCCGCTCCCGCCGACGCCGGCGGCGACGCGCCTGCTTCGGGTGGTGCGCTGGGTGTTGCCGCTGGGCCTGATGGCGATCGCCCTCTCCTTCGAGTGGAACGAACACTTCGTGGAGCGCAACGAGACCCTCACGCCGGCATTCCTCGGCGAGATCGCGCTGTTCGCGATCGCCGGTCCGGTCGCCGTGGCACTCACGCTCCACTGGGTGACACGCCTTGTCGCCGCGTTCCAGGCGACCTCGGCGGCCCTCGAGTCGACAAACCGCGGTCTCGAGGCGAGCGTCGCCGAACGCACCAGCCATCTCCGGGCCGCCACCGATGAGCTCGCTGCCGCGAACGACGAGCTGGCCCGTGCCAACGCCACGCTCCGCCAGCTCGATCGCCTCAAGTCGGAGTTCGTGTCACTCGTCTCGCACCAGTTGCGCGCCCCCCTGACGAACATCACCGGTGCCCTTGAGATCGTGGCCGAGGACGCGAGCCTCCTGCCGCCGGCAAGCCAGCGCACGCTCCAGATCCTGGCCGTCGAGAGCCAACGGCTCTCCCGCCTGATCCAGACGATCCTCGATGTCTCGCGCCTCGAGTCCGGGCGGCTCACGATGCGGCTCGGGCCGGTCGCGATCGAGCCACTCCTTGCCCGGACGTGCGCGTCCGCGCGCGAGGTGGAACCCGGCCGGCCGTTGACCATCTCCTTGCCGCCCGCCCTGCCCCCCGCCTGGGCCGACGAGCTGCTGCTCGAGGAGGTCGTTCGGAACCTGCTCGAGAACGCCATCCACTACTCGCCGCCGGGCAGCCCCATCCGGGTCTCCGCAAGGGCGCGCGACGGCATGATCGCGATCGAGGTGCTCGATCACGGACCAGGCGTACCGCCCGAGGAGCAGGACAAGATCTTCCGCTCGTTCCACCGGGTCGGCGACGACGAGACGACGGTCAAGGGCTACGGCCTGGGCCTCTACTTCGCGGACAAGCTGGTGCGCGTGCAGCACGGCACGATCCGTGTCGAGAGCCCCGTGTGGGACGACGGGAGCGCTCCGGGCACGCGATTCGTCTTCACCGTGCCGATCGCCGGCGCCGAACCCGACGACACGAACGAGGCCGACCCGGGCGAGCCCGAGCCGGGCGAGCGCGAACCGGGGGTGGCCTGATGTCGCGGATCCTCATCGTCGACGACGATCGATCGCTGCTCGAGCTGCTGACCGACTACCTCGGTCGGCTCGGCCACGAGATCCGCGGCGTGCCGGACGGGCAGCAGGCGCTGGCCGGCCTCGACGACCCCCCTCCCGAGCTCGTCCTGCTCGACGTCACGATGCCGGGCCTCGACGGCTGGCAGGTCCTTGCCCGGATCCGCGCCGCCTCGCAGGTCCCGGTGATCATGCTCACGGCGCGCGGTGACGAACCGGAAGTGCTCCGCGGGTTCGCCGGTGGTGCCGATGACTACGTGACGAAGCCGTTCAGCTTCGCCCAGCTGGCGGCCAGGATCAAGGCGGTCCTCGACCGCGTGTCGCTCGACCGCCACGAGGAGGCGGATGTCCTGCGTGGGGCAGACCTCGTGGTCGACGTCGACCGGCATCGGGTGCTCCGCGGCGGTGAGCCAGTGGACCTGACACCCACCGAGTTCAGAATCCTCGTCACGCTCCTCCGCCAGCCGGGGCACGTGATCTCGGCCCGCCAGATCGTGAGCGCCGTCTGGGGCGCGGAGTACGCCGAGGAAACCGGCTACATCCGGCGCTACGTCTGGCACCTGCGTCGCAAGCTCGAGCGCGACCCTCGCGACCCTCGCTACATCCTCAACGAGCGGAGCGTCGGCTACGTGTTTCCGGCGGATCCGACGGACCCCGCGGTTCCCGCGGGTCCGGCGGGCCGGAGCTGAGGTCATGGATACCGGCCTCAGCATCGGCATCCTCGTCGCATTCCTCGGCGGCATGGTTTCGTTCGCCTCACCGTGCTGCCTGCCACTCGTCCCGGCGTACGTCGGGTACATGATCGGGAGCCAGCCGGACGACGGTACGGTCCGGCGAAGGGCCGCGTTCAGCCAGGCGCTCGCGTTCGTGCTCGGCTTCTCGGCCGTGTTCATCGCGCTGTGGGCGTCGGTAGGCCTCATCGGCTACGTGCTCCGCGACTACGCCGGGCTGCTCCGCCAGGTCGGCGGCGCGATCCTCGTCTTCATGGGCCTCCACGTGGCCGGCGTGATCAACGTCACTGCCCTCTACCGCGACGTCCACCTGCCGGTCGGTCCCATCGGAGGGACCTCGAGCCACGGACGTTCTGCGCTCCTCGGGGTCGTCCTCGCGGCCGGCTGGACGCCCTGCATCGGCCCGATCCTCGGCGGGATCATCGGCCTCGCCTCGGTCAGCGGGAGCGTTGCGGAGGGGACCATGCTCCTCGTCGCCTATGCGACCGGCCTGGCTATCCCGTTCATCCTCGTCGCCGTCGGGGCGACCTCGGTCAGCGATCGACTCGGCTGGTTGCGCCACCACCACACGGCCGTCTCGGTGGTGACCGGGGCGATGCTCGTCCTGGTCGGCTTCCTGATGATCTCGAACACGTTCGCTCGCCTGTCGAGCCTCGTCGCCCCGTTCGGGTCCTGAGGGAGGACGCGAATGGCCCAGACGGTTCGCACCCCGGCGATCGCGCGGGCCGATCGCGAGCCGACCGACGACCTCGACGAAGGCCTCACGGTTTCGCCCGCGGACATCCGCGAGCGGCTATGGCACTTCTTCATCTCGATGCGGACCGGGCTTGCCCTCATGCTCGCACTCGCCGTCCTGGGCCTCTTCGGCTCGCTGCTCGTCCAGGCCGACCCCGCCATCCAGGGCGACCGGCAGGCGTACGCAGCCTGGCTCGAATCCGTCCGCCCCAGGTACGGCGGCTGGACAGGAGTCCTCAATGCCCTCGGTCTCTTCTCGATCTTCAGCTCGATCTGGTTCCGGGGAATCATCGTGCTCCTGACGACGAGCATCCTTGCCTGCTCGGTGAACCGGGCGCCACGTCTGTGGAGGCAGGCCGTCCACCCCCGGACGAAGTTGCGCGAGTCGTTCTTCGCCCATGCACCGCTCGGCGCGAGCATCGCGGCGCCGACCGGGCCGGACGGCGCTCTCGCCGAGGTCCGGGCGGCGTTCCGGGCCCGCCACTTCCGGACACTCGTCCAACGCGACGCTGACACGATCCACTTCTACGCCGACCGGTTCCGCTGGGGGCCGTTCGGTACGGTCATCGCCCATCTCAGCCTCGTCCTCATCCTTGCCGGCGCCCTCATCGGCACCGCCTGGGGCTTCCGGAACGACGGCCTCGCGGTGCCGGTCGGGTCACGGGTCGACGTCGGGTACGGCACGGGCCTGTCGATCGAGGCGAAGAGCTTCACCGACTCCTACTACACGAACGGCAGCCCGAGCGACTTCACGAGCGACCTCGTCCTGTACGGGGATGGGGCGCAGGTGGCTGCCCAGACCATCCGGGTCAACGAGCCGCTGCGCGCGGGCGACGTGACCGTCTACCAGTCCTTCTACGGCGCTGCGGCCGTGATGCAGGTGGCTGACCAGACCGGCAAGGTCGTCTTCGACCAGGGCGTCCCACTCGTGTGGACCACGAAGGACGGCAGGCACCGCGTCGGCCAGATCCTCCTGCCGGACGCCGGGCTGACGGCCTATGTCACCGGGGCCGCCTCAGGTGAGGTGGATCCGCAGATCAAAGCGGGCCAGATGAAGATCGAGGTCTACACGTCCGGCAGCGAGAGCAGCCCGATCGCCACCGAGGTCATCTCCCAGGGCCGGCCGGCGAAGATCGCCGGGCTGGAGATCACGTTCGTCCGCGAGCGCCAGTTCACCGGCCTGATCGTCGCCCGGGACCCGGGGGCCGTCTTCGTCTGGATCGGCGCAGGCCTTCTCCTGTTCGGTATCTGCGTCGTCTTCTTCTTCCCGAGGCGCCGGGCCTGGGCGCTCATCCGTCCGCGGACCGGCGGCAGCTTGATCCACGTGGCGGCGATCAGCCGCCATGACGTCACGTTCCAGTCCGATTTCACGCGCCTCGTCGATGAGATGAAGCTCGCCCTGACCGGGCCGAGCGCAGCCTGAAGGAGGGGGCAGCCGCCGTGTTCAAGATGTCGGAGTACGGCCTGATCGCCGGGGTCATCTCGGTTGGTCTGGCGCTGGGCTGCTACGTGCTCGCCATCGCGGCCCGCGTCGCGCGGCGGCGGACCGTCATGGCGGGCGCGGGCGCGGGCGCGGGCGGCGGCACGATCCTGGTCGGCCAGCGCGGCGCGAGCAACCTGGCGGCGTACGGCACGCTCCTCGCCTACCTCGGCCTCGCCTTCATCAGTGCGTCACTCCTGTTCCGGACGATTTCCAGCGGCCGCGGGCCCTTCGCCAACATGTACGAGTTCTCGGTCGCGTTCGCCTGGGGCATCCTGGCGATGTACGCCTACTTCGAGCGGCGCTACCAGGAGCGGGCACTCGGCCTCGTCGCCCTGCCGATCGCGCTCGCGTTGCTGCTCTACGCGATGACGATCCCGTCGGCCATCGACCCGCTCGTGCCGGCCCTCCAGAACAACCTCCTGCTGTCGGTCCATGTCGCCGTCGCGATCGTCGCCTACGGGACGTTCTCGATCTCGTTCGCCGCGGCGGTCCTCCACCTCATCCAGGGCGAGCACGGCCGACGCGGCCTCCCGAACCACGAGATCCTCGACGAGATCTCGTACAAGGCCGTCGTTATCGGGTTCCCCTTCCTGACGCTCACGATCGTCCTCGGCGCCGTGTGGGCGGACGTCGCCTGGGGCTCGTACTGGAGCTGGGACCCGAAGGAAACGGCCTCGCTCGTGACCTGGCTCATCTACGGCTCCTATCTCCACGCCCGGGTGGTCCGCGGCTGGCGTGGCAGGCGCGCCGCCTGGCTCCTGGTCCTCGGCTTCGGGGCCACCTTGTTCACCTATTTCGGGAACCTCTACTTCGGCGGCCTCCACAGCTACAGCGGCCTGAACTAGTCGTTGGCGCAGGGAGGTCCGGGATGGAAGCACAGACAGAGACCGAGACGGGCGGCCCAACGGCGAGGGCACGCCAGAGCCGGTCCGCCACGCTCGCCATTGTGGGCGTGACCGGAGCAATCATTGCCGCCGTCGCCTTCATGGCGAATCAGCCGACCGCCAACGCCGACGGCTTCACGTCCGTCACCCTGTCCGGCGGGGCGAGAGGGGACCCCCCGACGGTCGGCAAGGCGGCGCCGGACCTCCTCGCCACGACCGTGGACGGGAAGACGGTCCGGCTCAGCGACTTCAAGGGCAATCCGGTCTGGCTGACCTTCGGGGCGAGCTGGTGTCAGGCCTGCCGGGCGGAGAACCCGGACATCCAGGCCGTGTTCGAGGAGTTCACGGATCGCGACCTGGTCGTCCTTGCCATCTTCATCTCGGAGGACGCGTCGGCCGTCAGGGACTACGCGGACCGCGTTGGGCTGACCTACCGCAAGGTCGCCGACCCCGACACCCGGATCGCCTCCGACTACCGGATCATGGGCATCCCGTCGCACTACTTCATCGACAGCTCCGGCGTGCTTCGCCTGCTGAGAATCGGCAGCCTCGACCCGGCAGGCATGGAAGCGGCACTGAACGGGATCACCGAATGAGCGATGGTCCCGTCGACCTCCCGTACGGAGCGTTTCTCACCCGGACCCTCCGTTCCACGGTCGGGGCTACCCGCGACGAGCTCGTCGGGGAGGAGGCTCGAAACGACGGGCCAGCCCGCTCCGCCTCCGCCCGCAAGTGGTGTCCCACCGGGTGGTGAGATTTGAGGCCTGGAGCGGCCGCCGCCCGAACTCGCGCTCGGTTATGAGGCGTTCGTGCCTTTGGACTCGGACGGCATCTCCGTGGCCTCGACCGACTTCGTGGCTCTACGCTCGACGAGCCCGCTGATCGTGATGGCGAGACCGACCGCGATGACGATCAGGGGCCACCATGCGCCCGTGTCCACCGGCGGTTGGCCGGTCGCGAAGAGCGCACCGAAGTACCAGAACGCGACGAGGAACACGCCAGCAAAGATCAGCGCGATTCGGAGGCCGCGCGCGACGAAGTCGGCACGCCGCACGACAAGGCCGTAAAGCGTCATCCCTGCACCGCTCGCGGCAGGGATCAGCGCCCATGCATACGGCCAGCTCACCCAATCGCCGGTCGCATTCTGGTAGAGCAGGATGAGCCCCACCGTCGTCACGATCGACCCGGCGATCGCGAAACCGACACCGTCCGGCGCCGCAACTACGAATGCCATTGCGAGGAGCGCGAGGCCCGGCACGATCACGAAGAACGGCCAGCCACCTTCAGCAAAGACTTCGGCCAGGTCGATACCTGCCGCGCGCACCGCCAGGGCCGCGCCTCCTGCGAGGATCAGAATGAGGCCCAGCGCGGCTGGTGAGGTTCCGCGCCTGACATGTGTGGTGTTCATTGGTCCTCTCCCTTCGAATGTGCGCTCGTCGGCGCCGCGCCGCCGACTCGCATCCATCAAGGAGTAGACCTCGCGGCCTGCTCTGCACCAAGTGCCATCCCGACCAGACCTCGAGTGTCGTTCGGCTCTCCAGGAGGGATATCAGGCAGGCACGTACGCTGCCCGCCGGCGCCACACGAAAAGCGCGACTGCGAACCGTGCCACGAGACTCAGCCCGTAGGTCGCACACCAGACACAGACTGCACCGATGACGAAGAGCTCCAGGTAGGTGAAGTAGACCTCGAAGACCACGCCGAGGAGCGAGAGGCCGTAGTGAGCCGCGAGGATCTCGATCCGGGCCGATCTGATCCAGGCGATGGCGAGCACGAGCAGCGCGAGCGACAGGACCACCCCGTAGACCGCGACCGGGATACCGCCGACCCTGGCGTACTCGGACATCGCCACCTCCTCGCACCCCTTGAGCGGACCGCAGGCCGGCAGGTCACCCCGCAACGCGACGACGCTGAGATAGCCGGCGATCGCCAGCCCGACGAGGTCGAGCGTCGCGAGGATAAAGCCGGGATGAATCCGCCGAAGCCGGCCGACGACCGCTCGCGCTGAGCTCACGGCGCGGCCGCGGCGATCGCGGCGGCGATGTCGGCATACGGTTGGACGCCCACGAGTGCCTTACCCCCGATGATCAACGTCGGCGTCGAGGAGACGCCGGCCCGGGCGGCATCGGCACGTGAGCGTTCGATCGCGGCTCCAGCGGCCGTCGAGTCCATGTCCGCCTCGAAGCGGGCCACCTCGAGTCCGAGTCGATCGGCCATCGCGATCAGGCGCTCGCGGCCGAAGGCGCCCGAGTTCTCGCGGCCCTGGTTTGCGTAGAGGGTCGCCCACATGTCCCAGAACCTGCCCTGCTGGGCCGCGGCGTGGGCTGCCTCGCCCGCATCGACCGACTCCCGCCCGAGGAAGGCCATGTCATGGAAGACGATCCTTGCGCGGCCGGTGGCCAGCTCGTTCGAAGCCAGGCTCGGAAAGACGGTCCGACCCCAGACCTCGCAAGCCGGGCATTGGAAGTCCTCGTACAGGTCGATCGTCACCGGGGCATCCGCCCGTCCGAGCATGAAGCCGTCCGACACAATCCCCGCGGGCACGTGGGCGATCGTGACGTCAGCGGTGTCCCCCGGCGGCGGGGCTGGTCGGGCCCCGAAGGCGACTGCGAGTGCCACGACGGCAAGTCCGCCGACGAGCCCGAGGAGCGACAGGGTGCCGATGCCCAGCCGGCGGCCAGGTGGTTGACGGCGGCCTTCGCCACGGCGGGCCGCTCGCTGCGCCAACCGGCGCTCGCGTCTCGTCTGGGCGGGCTTGGCTCCAGACATGGTTCCTCTCCTGGTTCTCTGGCGGCGCCCGCTCAACGCCGAGGAGCCCGCCCCTTTCGGGTCAGGCTCCTCGGTCCGTGCTGGGTCAGCCGGCCCCTCAGGTCTGGGTCGGGCGTGTTCCCCGTTCGAACGCGGTGCCTGGGCTCCATGGCGTGCCCAGGCGCGGCAGCAGGTACCGATCAAGGCCGTACCAGCCGGCGACCTTCCAGGCGAGGATGAGACCGACCGCGAGGGTGAACATGATCGGGTTCGTAGAGGCAGAGCCTGCCAGCAGGAACGACATGTTCATAAAGGCCCCGAAGAATGCGGCCACTCCGGTGAGGGCGCCGAGGATCAGGGCGACCCCAACGGCCAGCTCACCGAAAATGACCACCCAGGAGAACCAGGTCTCCGCGTTGTTCGCGAGCAGCAGGTTGAGGAAGTCGCGGTACCACTCGTAGGTGATCGGCGGCCGCCCCCCCTCGGGGATGGAAGCCGCGCGCTCCCAGTAGGAGCGGAGTGCTGCCCCACCCTGGGTCCACTCCGGATCCGTGATCTTGTGCCAGCCGGCGTCGAGCCAGGCGATCCCCACGAACAGCCGAATCGGCAGCCAGAACAGGCCCGCGCGGGTATTGCCGAACAGGAAGCGCGCGAAGGCCGGACCCTCGACCTCCACCCTGTCGGAATCCGGATCGCGCCGCGCATCGAGGTACAGGACGATGACAAGCGCGATCGCGGCGACCCAGAAGGCGATCGTCACGACAGCATTGAGGGAGTCCGGCACGGGACTCCACGGATTGACAAGCCAGAACAGCAGTACAGCCACAGCGACGCCAAGAACGACGCCGAGACTTCGCAGACTCATCGTTTCCACCTCCGTGTGACCCCCACGCCGCGCAGCGTGCCACAACTCAGGCCTCTGTGGTAGGTCATTCCGGGCGGCTTGCCAAGGTGGCTTGACAATCTGCCGAATGGACCTGTCACAGAAACGGCCGGCGACTACGGTCTGGCCCTGCGCGCTGAGTCCACCATGCCGCCGTACCGATTCGGGCCGTGCCGTGTCGCTGTTCGTCGTGCGTCTAGTGCGGCCCGAACGGGAAGACCATGTCCGGCGTGGAGGGCTTGAGCTCGCTGTCGTCCAGCGCCCACGTCACAAAGTCGACGACGTCGACAATCCCGGGAACCATCGCTACCACCCGCCCGACCATCTCAGCGGTCGATCGCCGGTCGGCCTGGCCCCGGACTGACGCTACGCCGTCCTTGACCTGGACCTCGAACCTTGCGGGATCGAGCCAGAGGATCCGAAGGAGGACGTCCTCGCGAATTGTCCGAGCGAGCTCATCGTCCGAGCGGATGTATGCGCGCACCAGATCTGCACGCGTGACGATCCCTACGAGGTGACCATCGTCCACGACCGGCAATCGATTGACATGACGACTCGTCATGAGCGCCGCCGCATCGGCGATCCGTGCGTCCGGTCCGATCGTGAGGGCCGGGGAGGTCATTGCCCCGCCGGCGGTCACGGCCGCCAGCTTCGCCAGCTGCGCCGTGGACTCGCGCGAGTCCCCGAAGATCCGCACCAACGGCCGGTGTGCAATGGCACCTTCGCCTTGCGCCTTCACGAGGAAGTCGGCCTCGGACAGAATGCCGACCACCTCGCCTCCCCTGCCAACCACCGGCAGGCCAGAGATTTGATGGTCGACGAGCAGTCGGGCAGCCTCCTTCAGCGGGGTTGTCGGACCAACCGAGATCACCGACCTCGTCATGACATCGCGTACGTTCATCATTTGGCTCACGCTCCTTCCCGGTCAGCATCGTGTGGCGGCGAAGCTGGGGGCAGAGTCGAAGGTCATGCCGCGGGGGGGCCGCCCGACGTGCGGATGGCCCTGCCGCGCGTCCCGCCGCGCATCCGGGGTCAACGGAGGATCTGGGAAACCGTCGTCGGGCTGAGGCCGCGCGCCCGGAGGCGGAGGACCATCGACGGCAGGGCGTCGAGGGTGTTGTACCCGCCCAGGTGCATAAGGACCATCGACCCGTTGAGGCCGTTGGCGACGACCTTGGCAGCAATCTGTGCTGCCGTCGGTCCCGGGGTGGGTTTGTTGCTCACCGGCCGCCAATCGATCGTGTCGATGTCCCACATGAACGTCTTCGTGTAGCCTGCCGCCGCGGCCGCGTTCCGGACCCGCGTGTCGTAGGCGCCATACGGCGGGCGCCAGTACGGTGTCGGCTCACGGCCCGTGAGTGAGCGGATGACCGTCGCAGCGGTCGTCAGCTCGGAGGCGATGAAGCTCGCGCTCGGCGGGTTCACCGGGCAGGCCGCTCCCCCACCGCCGTCGCGGAGGTTGCAGTGGTGGTACGTGTGGTTCCCGACCTCGAACAGATGCGGATAGGCGGCGATGAAGGCCATCACCCGCCGGCCCTCGGTGGTCTGCGACGTCGCGCCCGTCGGGAAGACCGTCGCGCAGACGCGGTCGATCACGAGCCGCTCGAGGATGTCCATCGCCGGCACCAGCCGCCCACCCATGTCGAACGTGAGGGCGATCTGGTTCACGGCGCCGGGCAATCGCCGGAAGAGCTGCTGCCCGCCGGCCGGCACCTTCGCCGGCACGGTGCACGAGATGGGCTTGGCGGTCAGGACGCTCGGCGAGACGATTGGGATCCAGTAGCCCGCCCAGATGCCATTGACGATCTGGGCGTACGGCCGGCCATCGATCATGACTCGACGTGCGGCGGAGGCCCCGGACGCACGTGACAGCAGATACGGCTTCGTCGAGAGGAGGCCCCAGGCGGCGTCGAACTTGTAGCCGAGGTACCGGCCGGCGGGAAAGGCGACCCTGGTCGGGCCTGGGTACGTCGCAGTGACGACGAGCCCCTTCACGTAGGCGACGATCGACTCGCGAACGTAGTAGCCGGCCAGGCTGCCGGCGGCCATTCGCAGGAACACGCCCCGAGTGCCGATCCAGCGCCGATCGTCGGCCGTGGCGTCGACGGGGCCGGCCAGCGTGACCGCCCTGGACGCGATGATCGCGCCGGTCGAGCTGAACTTGTAACCGGTCTGCGGGCCCGCCTCGAGCCGCGCCTGCAAGAGTGCCGCCCGCGCGGGTCCGACGGCCGCGGCCAGCGTCCCGACAACGAGCAGGGCCGCGACAAGGCTTGAGATCAGGCGCCGGGTGTTCATGGCTGCCGCTTGCCAGAGCCCAGCCCGGAACCCGTCATCGCCGCGCGCCAGCCAACAGGATCACCCCGCCGAGCCCGATCAGGACGACGGGCCAGATCTGGTTCCAGTCGATCCGGAACCAGACGTTGGCAAGACTCGCGATGCCGATCAGAACAAGGAGCGCGCCGAACACGAGGGCGGCCCGGCCCGGAATCGCAACGGGCGCCACGTCGCCCACAGCCGCTGTGCCCTGATCCGGAATGACCAGCGCCGCAACGACGTACAACACCACCATTGGGACGATGCCGGTGAAGAGGCCGATCACCAGGGTGGCCAGCCGGACGGCGGTCGGGTCCGAGCCGTAGGTCTCTGCGATCCCGCCGCACACGCCCGCGAGGACGCGGTTCGTCGTCGACCGGTGGAGCCGGCGGATCTCTTCGCGCGGTGGTGCGGAGGGAGTGTCGGTGGTCATGGTCGGGTTCGCAGTCATCTGGTCGCCTCCTCTTCGACCGGCACGGACCAGTGCTCGGTCTCTCCTGCAAGCCTCGTCCTGCGCCCACGGGATCGCCAGAGCCGAACGATGCGATGCGGCGCGCCGTTTGGCCCTCCTGCGGACCCCGTCGGGATCAGTGGCGTCGTTGCCAAGGTCACTTGGCAAGGTGACAAGTGGACCTGTCGCCCGAAGGGACCCGATGCGAGAGTCGATCCATGACGACGCGCTCCGAACCCCGCCTCCGCACTCGCCTTCGCGTCGCACGGGCGGAGCGGAACATGTCCCAGGAACAGCTCGCCGGCGCCGTGGGTGTGAGCCGCCAGACGATCAGCTCGATCGAGACCGGGCAGTACTGCCCTTCGAGCGTGCTGGCGCTGCGGCTCGCGCACGTGCTCGGCCAGCGGTTCGAGGACCTCTTCTGGCTGGAAGGAGAAGGCAAATGAAGCAACTGCGCGCTCGCGATGAACGCGAGCTGGCCGTCGACCGCTCGGGCGATCGATTGGCCTACCTCGCGCTGTCTTATGGATTGCTGGTTGTCGTGGCCTACCGCAGCTTCGTGGAGGGCCAGGCCTCGTGGGAGCTGCTGGGGCTGGTGGTGCTCGGTGGGCTCGTCGGTACGGGATACCGCCTGCAGCACCGGGCCTTCACCCGGGAAGCGGCACTCGTGATCGGCGTCACGGTCCTCGCCGCGGCCGCGGTGGGAATCGCGGTGGCTCTCGCGGTTCGAGTCTGATCCGTCTCTAGCCGGCGACCGCAGCGGCGGCCGCCTCGGCGATGACGATGTCTTCGCGGGCCCTGATCCGCAATACCGCCGGGGGGCCGGGCTGGAGCACGCCATCGTCCGTGACCGAATCGCTCAGATGCACGGTCACGCCCAGGACAGCAATGCGTTCGGCGATCCGGGTCCTGATCGGTGCGGCATTCTCGCCGATTCCGCCGGTGAAGACGAGGGCGTCGAGGGCCGGCAGGGCCGTCGCCGCGGCGCCGATTCCGGCGGCGGCCCGGCTGACGAACATCCCGATCGCAACGTGCGCCCTTGCATCTCCCGCCGCCTCGAGCTCCAGGAGCTGCCGCATGTCGGCCGTCCGCCCGGAGGCACCGAGCAAGCCCGAACGGTGCTCCAGGTCCGCCGCGATGTCTTCGAAGGGGACTCCTCGGCGGAGCACGTGAATGATCGCCCCCGGGTCGATCGACCCGGCCCGCGTTCCCATCATCAGGCCTTCCAGCGGCGTCAACCCCATGGAGGTGTCCACCGACCGTCCCTGATCGACTGCGGTCACGGAGCAACCGCCGCCGAGGTGAGCGACGACGAGCCGGAGCTCGGCTGCCGGCCGGTCAAGCAGCTCCCCCGCCCGTCGCGTGGACCAGGCGACCGACAGCCCGTGGAATCCGTACCTCCGCACGCCCCATTCCTCGAGCCAGCGGTCCGGCACCGGGTAGCGACGAGCGGTCTCCGGCAGCGAGGCATGGAACGCCGTGTCGAATGTCGCGACATGAGGGATGTCTGGAAGCGCCCGTCGGGCGGCTCGAATGGTCGCCGCGGCGAGCGGGTTGTGGAGCGGCGCCAGGTCCGCGAGCTCGTCGATCTCCGCCACGGTCCGGTCGTCGACGACCGTCGGCACGGTGAAGCGGGTGCCGCCGTGCACGACGCGATAACCGACCGCCCGGAGCGAAGGGGCCGGGACACCTGCCGCGTCGATCGCACCGAGGACTGCCCGCACCGCATCCTCCTGGGCGTCGCTCGGCGCGTCGGCCTCCCAGTCGGCCGTCTCCTCGAAACGTGGGTGCCGGTCCGGCGTGTCGACGACCGTCGCCTTCAGGGTGGCCGAGCCCGGGTTGAGGACGAGGACGCGCATCCTCTACGCCGGACGGCCGGTCAATACGGCCACGTCCAGCCGGCAATCTCCGGCGGGTCCTCCCCGTGCTCGCGGGCGAACGCCGTTGCCTGAAGCCGCTCGTCCACGAGGTGCTGGCGGAACTCCGCGGCCCGCGATCCGAGTCCGGGCACCCGATCGATGACGTCGATCACGAGATGAAACCGATCGAGGTCGTTGCGGACGACCATGTCGAAGGGGGTCGTGACCGTCCCTTCCTCCTTGTAGCCACGGACATGGATGTTGTCGTGGTTCGTCCGTCGGTACCCGAGCCGGTGGATGAGCCACGGATAGCCGTGGTAGGCGAAGATGACCGGCCGATCCGTCGTGAACAGCGCGTCGAACTCGGGATCCGTGAGCCCGTGCGGATGCTCCTTTGAATCCTGGATCCGCATGAGGTCGACGACGTTCACGACGCGCACCTTGAGGTCCGGCAGGTGCTGGCGGATGAGATCGACCGCCGCCAGGGTCTCGAGCGTTGGGACGTCGCCGCAGCAGGCCATCACCACATCCGGGTCGCCGCCGTCGTTGCTCGCCCAGTCCCAGATGCCGATCCCGCGGGTGCAATGAAGGATCGCGTCTTCCATCGACAGGTAGGTGAGCGCGGGCTGCTTGCCCGCGACGATGACGTTGACGTAGTTGCGGCTGCGAAGGCAGTGATCCGCCACCGACAGCAGGCAGTTCGTGTCGGGCGGAAGGTAGACACGGATGACCTCGGCCTTCTTGTTCAGGACGTGGTCGATGAAGCCAGGGTCCTGGTGGCTGAAGCCGTTGTGGTCCTGCCGCCAGACGTGGCTCGTGAGCAGGTAGTTCAGCGAGGCGATCGGGCGCCGCCACGGGATCTCGCGCGTCATCTTCAGCCATTTCGCGTGCTGGTTGAACATTGAGTCGATGACGTGGATGAAGGCCTCGTAGCAGCTGAACAGGCCGTGCCGGCCGGTCAGGAGGTAGCCCTCCAGCCAGCCCTGGCAGAGGTGTTCGGACAGGATCTCCATCACCCGGCCCTCGGGAGCGAGGTGATCGTCGCCCGGACGGGTGTCCGCCATCCAGACGCGATCGGTCTCTTCGAAGACGGCATCGAGGCGGTTCGACGTCGTCTCATCCGGCCCGAACAGGCGGAATGTCGTCGGGTTGTCCCGGATGATGTCGCGCAGGAACTGCCCCAGCACGCGGGTTGCCTCGCTGCGCTGGGTGCCCGGCTTCGCGGCGTCGACTCCATAGTCGCGGAAGTCCGGTAGCCGGAGGTTCTTCAGCAGGAGGCCACCGTTCGCGTGCGGGTTCGCGCTCATCCGGCGTGGGCCTTCCGGTGCGAGAGAGAGGAGCTCCGGACGTGGGGTGCCATCCTCGTCGAAGAGGTCCTCCGGCCGGTAGGAACGCAGCCACTTCTCGAGGAGCGCCAGATGGGCGGAGTTGTGGCGGACGTCGGCCATCGGCACCTGGTGCGACCGCCACGTGCCCTCGGTCTGCTTGCCGTCGACCTCCTTCGGACCGGTCCACCCCTTGGGCGTGCGGAGGATGATCATCGGCCAGCGCGGGCGCCGGACCTCGCCGGCCCGAGCCGCTGCCTTGATCCGCTCGATCTCGTCGACCACGAGATCCAGCATCGCGGCCATCTCCGCGTGGACGGCCATCGGGTCGTCCCCGGCGACGACATGTGGCTCGTATCCGTAGCCCACGAACAGGGAGCGCAGCTCGTCGTCGCCGATCCGGTCGAGGACGGTCGGGTTGGCGATCTTGTATCCGTTGAGGTGGAGGATCGGGACGACGGTGCCATCGACCTTCGGGTTGACGAACTTGTTCGAATGCCAGCTCGCGGCCAGCGGGCCGGTCTCGGCTTCGCCGTCGCCGACGACGCAGAACACCACGAGATCGGGGTTGTCGAACGCGGCCCCGTATGCGTGGACGAGCGCGTAGCCGAGCTCCCCGCCTTCATGGATCGAGCCGGGTGTCTCCGGCGTGACGTGGCTGCCGATGCCGCCTGGGAACGAGAACTGGCGGAAGAGCCGGCGCATCCCCTCCTCGTCGCGGCGAAGATCCGGATTGACCTCGCCGGCGGTCCCTTCGAGCCAGGCGTTGGCAACGGCGGCAGGACCACCGTGGCCGGGCCCGACGATCCAGATCGCGTCGAGGTCGCGCGCCTTGATCACGCGGTTGGCGTGGACGTAGATGAGGTTGAGGCCCGGGGTCGTGCCCCAGTGGCCAAGCAGGCGTGGCTTGGTGTGCTCCGGCTTGAGCTTCTCGCGAAGAAGTGGGTTGTCGAGAAGGTAGATCTGACCGACCGACAGGTAGTTCGCGGCTCGCCACCACGCGTCGATCCGAGCCAGATCGGCCTCGGCGCTCCGGGCGGCCCTGGTGCCCGCGTCAATCGTCCTGGTCATCACGCCGTCCTCCCGCGTGTTGCGCGCGTTCATCCATCAGCGTACGCGCTCCGGGCGAAAACTCCGCGCTCCTTACGCCACCCAGGTCGAGGCGCGACGCCGCCGGATCAGGTCGGCGGCGAGGGCCGGGGCGAGAGCGATCAGGGCGATTGCAACGATCTCGAACGTGTCGAGCGGGGTTGCGCGGAAGGCCTCCGCCAGGGGCGGGACGAGCGGGATGGCAAGTTGCACAAGCGCCGCCCCGATGCAGGCGACGGCCAGGAAGCGGTTCGGCGCGAGCTTCGTCACCGGATGGACCAGGCTGCGATTCGAATAGGCGCGGACGAGCTGGCCCAGGACGAGCGCGTTGAAGGCGAGCCAGCGCGCGTGGTCGTCGCCTCCGCCCTGCCACATCACGAGGCCCAGGGTCGCCAGCGCGGTCGCGCCTCCCGCCAGGGAGATCCGGACAAGGAGCGAGCGAGTCAGCAACGGGACGCCCCGCGGCCGCGGTGGCCGGCGCATCGCGTCGGGCTCCGCAGGTTCCCGCTCGAAGGCGACCGAGGCCGCGAGATCGATGAACAGCTCCAGCCACAGGATCTGGATCGGCAGGAGCGGTTGGCCGTACCCGGCGAGCGTCGCAATGAGGATGAAGCCCAGGAGCGCGACATGGGTCGACGTCAGGAACACGAGGCCCTTCTGGACGTTGGCCACGATGCGCCTGCCTTCGCCGAGCCCGGCCATCAGCGTGGCGAATGAGTCGTCGCCGAGGACGAGGTCGGCGGCCTCCCGGGCGACGGCGGTGCCACTGCCCATGGCGACGCCGACGTCGGCGCGCTGAAGGGCCGGGGCGTCGTTCACCCCGTCACCCGTCACGGCGACGGTTCGCCCGCCGGCCACGGCGGCATCGACGAGGCGAAGCTTCTGGTCGGGTGTCGCTCGGGCGACGACGTCCAGGTCCCGTAGCGCGTCGCGCAGCGCGTCGTCGGACATCGCCTCGAGGTCCGCTCCGGTGGCGATCCGCTCCCCTCCCAAGCCTGCCGACCGGGCGATCGCCGCAGCCGTCGTGGGATGGTCGCCCGTCACGACCAGCGTCTGGATCCCGGCTTCGGCGGCCGTCCGGAGCGCGTCCTGCACGCCCGGCCGGAGGGAGTCCGAGAACGCCAGCACCGCCCGCGGCGCCCATGCGGCCCTGTCGCGGCGGCCGGCCAGGAGCAGGAGTCGCTGGCCGGCTTCCGCGGGCGCTTCCACGAGCCGCCGCCAGGCGGCGATGGTGTCGTCCCCCCCGAGCCCGAGCACGGCCTCGGGGGCGCCGACGGCGAGCTCTTCGACGGCGCCGTCTCGCCGAGCAACCGTCGACGAGTACGGCTGGCCATCGCGCGGCGGGCGGCTCGCGATGCAGTCTGCCGGGTCGAGCGATGGCAAATCGCCACCCAGCGCCGCGGCGATGGCGCTAGTGAACGATCCACGGCCCGCTCCAAGGTCTACCGTCCAGGCGTCGCTCTCGGCGCGCAGCGCGTCGACGAGCAGTGCTCGCCGCGTGGCGGCGTCGTCGACGACGCCGCCCGGCACGAGGACCGCCCCCAGGGCCAGCCGGTTCTCGGTCAGCGTGCCCGTCTTGTCGGTGATGATGAGATCGATCGCGCCGAGTGTCTCCTGGGCATTGAGCCGGCGAACGAGGACGCCTCGCTTGAGCAGCCGGTAGGCACCCAGCCCGAGGACGACCGCCAGCAGCACTGGGGGCTCCTCGGGGATGGCGGCGATCGCCGCGGAGATCCCGGCCAGCACTGCCTCGCCAAGGGTCGCGCCACGGGCCAGGCCGAGGCCGACCGTCAGCGCAATCAGGCCCGCCGCGACGACGAGGAGGATCCGAACGAGCCGATCGAGCTCGCGCTGGAGGGGCGATCGGCTTCGGCTTGGCGTGCCGAGCGTCGCGGCGATCCGCCCAACCTCGGTCGCCATCCCGGTCCCGACGACGACTCCTTCCCCCCGCCCGATGACGACGGCGGTCCCCGCGAATGCCATCGAACGGCGATCCGCAAGCGTCGTCTGCCGATCGTCCGGCTCGGTCGTCGCCTCCTCCGGCAGCGACTCGCCGGTCAGTACGCTCGAGTCGAGCGTGAGCGCGTCGGAGCGGATCAGCCGCAGGTCTGCCGGTACGACGTCGCCGACGCGGATGAGCACGACGTCGCCGGCGACGAGGTCGCGAGCAGGGATCTCGCGAACGGCTCCGTCGCGTCGCGCATGGGCGCGGGGGGCGGCCGCGTTGCGAAGGGCCTGGAGGGCCCGCTCGCCCCGGTACGCGGTCACGACATCGGCGCCGACGATCGGGATGAGCCCGAGCAGAATGAGCAGCCCGTCGCGAACCTCCCCGAGGGCCACGGCGAGGAGGCCCGCAACCACAAGGAGGATGACGAACGGCTCGGTCGCGGCATGGATGAGCGACGCGACGAGCGACGGGGGCCGGGCGCGCTCCAGCTCGTTCGGCCCGTTCAACGCGAGCCGCCGCGCCGCCTCGCTCGTCGGAAGGCCCGACGCCGGGTTGACGTCGAGACGCGTCAGGACGACGGCGCCCGGCAGAGCATGGGCCGGCAGCGTGTCGGCCCGCCCAGGGGAAGGATCAGTCACGGCCGAAGATTGCCCGGTCCGCGGGACGGACACGGGCTCAGGCTGCCGCGCTCCGGCGCCACACGTCGATGGTCACCTCGAGGACGTTGCTGCCGATGGGTCGCAGCGACATCGGCAGCCCGAGGCCGGCGAGGAGGCGGCGAATCCCGAGATTGCTCTCGAGAGTGGTCGCCGTCAACGTCGCGACACCTGCGGCAGCCGCCCACGCGAGGCCGGCGTTCATCAACCGCCGTCCGATCCCGCGCCCCTGGAATGCGTCCGCGACGGCGATGGCGACCTCAGCCCTGCCGGCGCCATCGGGCTCGAGGCAGAGGTGACCGACGAGGCGCGGGAATTCCCGGCCCGCGACCTGGACCTCGGCCACGAACCCCTCCCGGTGATGATGATCCGGAGTACAGAAGGACGCTGACTGCCTGGGGCTGATTCCTGAGGTCCCACCGAAGAAGCGCGCCCAGCGGCTCTCCGGTGAGAGGTCCTGGTAGAAGCGCTCGAGCGCCTCGCCGTCAGCCGGCCGAATCGGCCGGATCCGGACGACCGGGACCGGCGCTTGCCACCGGACCAGGCGCGCCTCGGGCGCCGGTCGGAGGGCTCGGCTAGGGCGGGTCGGCGGTGTCGTCATGCACAGAGCGTGCGTCTGCGGCCGCGGCGACACGAGGGTCGAGCGACCCCGCTTCGAGAGTCCGAATGGACCCATCGGCCCGAGACCGTCCCTGCGCCAGGAGGGAGCGGATCAATCGATCCTCGCGGTCGACATGGGCGTGCAGCAACCTGTGGACGGCCTCGACGATCGATCGAGCCTCGATGCCCTGGCCGGGCGTGGCCTCACGCTCGATCGCGTGGCGGAGGGCCGTCAGGCGCCCGACCAGGGCGGCTGCCCGATCGTGCTCAGCCCGATCCTGGACGAGCATCGGATCCAGCCCGGCGAGCCGCTCCACCTCCGGATGGAACACCCGCTCCTCCCAGCGTAGGTGCGGCAGCACGTCCTGCTCGAGCCACTCCCCGATCCTCGCCAGCTGCGGGCCGAGGTCATGGCGGACGTGCCCGCCCGCGCCGTGGGCCACCTGGGGCAGCCCTTCGAGCGCATGCCGCAGCTCGCGATGCTCGTGAACGAGATAGCCGAGCTCGGGTGCGATCTCCCACCTCGCCTCCATCACCACCGTGCACCTCCGATCGGCCGGCACGCCCCCGACGCCTCTGACTTCGCCAGCATCGGCTTCCGGGGTCCCCGCGGCGAGTGCCGGAGCGCCCGGATCGACCGGGCCGCTGTTCCCGCTCCCGCAGCGCGGTTCGGGCAATCGTCGGGACGTTCGGCCCTGTTCAGCCCGTGGCGTGCGGGGCGACGCTGAGCCCGATGAACGATCGATCGATTGCCACGCGTGAGCGAGTCGTCGAGCCACGCAACGCCGCCGCGCTCCTCGAACATTGGGGCTTCCTCGCCCGACCGGACCTCCCGGACCGGGCGGGTCCAGCGCTGCTCCTCGTCGCGATGCGCGAGCGTCCCACACTCCGCCACTACGACCCGGAGTCGATCCGCTACTGGACCTCGGTCGATGACCGAGGCGTACTGAGGGTCGTCGATCGACATGTTCGGCTGCCGCTCGATGAGGCGTTCTCGTGGGGCCGGATCACGATCGTGGATCGCCTCGGCGTCACGAACGAGTACGTGGGATTCGGCGGCCGCGTTCTGGCCGAGGAGGTCGATGGCGACGCGATCGTCGTGTTCGAGTCGCCAGCACCGATCCTCCGTCGCGGCGGACACAGCCAGCGCTGGGACCGGGGCGCGGAGGAGGTCGCCGCATTCTTCGGCCGGTTTCTCCTGGCCGTCGACGTCGTCCCCGGCTTCGAATCCCTGGCAGCTGCAGCGTCGCCCGACGCGATCTATGCGGCATTCCTCATTGATACCGCGAGGCGCCATCGGGAGAGCGACGTGCTGCGCCGAATCGACCCGGAACTGTCGGCGCTTCTGCGTGGCGAGGAGCTACGAGTGCGGAATGAGCGACCAGCGATCTGGCAGGCCGGTGGGCGGCTGCTCGCTGAGACGCGACGGGACCTGCAGCCGGTCTGATAGGTGCCGAACGGCACGCGGCGGCGAGTCCGCGCGCGGCGACGATGAGCCCGAACTGGTCGCGGACGAGGAGGTCGAGACATGCTGCTGGTCACCGGCATTCCGCTGCACCGCCGCGTCCGCTCGGAGTTCGCCCGGACCAGGCTGACGGAGGCGGCCTATGACGCGGCGATGGACGCGCTGCATCCGGCGCTCCACGAAGTCTCCAGCGTGGACGAGCGGACCTGGCTGCGCGAGGCTCTTGCCCGTCCGCTCCACCTCGCCGTCGAGGCAGCTCTCGACATGCTCGCGATCGAGCTCGACGTTGCCCTGGAGGATGCGCCGGTGTCGCTCCGCCGGAAGATCGAGGACACGCCGCGCTGGCGAGTCCCTGGATGGAAGTGAGCCGACCTTGACGCTCGCCCCCGGCCCGCCCACAGCCGGCCGGCTCCTACCCCCATCGATCCGCCTGTTCGTTTGTGGCAGCGCCGACCGTGGCGACGACGGAGCGGCGCTCGTCGCCGTCGCGGGACTCCTGCCAACTCTCCCGCGGGCCGTCCTCGATCGTGTCGAGGTTCGCCGCTGCAACCAGCTCGCGGTCGAGGACCTCGTCGCTGTCCCGTCCGGCATGGCCACCGTGCTCGTCGACGCAGCCGTCGGCATCGCTCCCGGGCAGGTCATCGTCCTGCCGCTCGACCGCGTCGCCCGCCAGCGGAGCGGGCCGGCCCCGCACTCATCCCACGCGCTGCCGGCGGACGTCGCGATCCGGCTTGCGGCCGACTTGCGCGGGAACGTCCCGGCGGGCAGCTTCGTCGGTATTGGTGGCCGCTCGTTCGCATTCGGCCGGCCGTTGTCACGCCCGGTCCGGTCGGGGCTCGGCCGCTTCAGGCGAGCGCTCGGGGCCGAGCTGACCCGCCTGGCGGCGAGCTGAGGAGCGGCGACCGGCGGCGATCGTCGATCGCGGCGGTGCTTCAGCCGATCTCGCCGAGCGCCGCCCTCGTGCTTCCGGCCACGTCCTCGACGTGGCGGCCGTCGCTCCGCTCCGCGGGGTAGCCCAGCTGCCCATCCGCCCGGGCGTCGCCGTGCCCGGCCGCGCGGGCGACGAGGACGGGGCAGAGCGCGTTCCGGACGACGTACTCGGACACGCTGCCCAGGAGAAGCCGTCCGAGCGGCCCGCGGCCATGGCTGCCGACGAGGAGGAGGTCAGCCTGCTCGGCTTGGGCCGCGGCGACGATCGACTCGGCCGGGTCGCCATCCCACACGAGGAAGGTCACGGGGACCCCGGCTCCGCGCCCTCGCCGGACCAGCTGCTGGGCTGCCGTCACGCGTCGCTCCCGGACCTGGTCGACCCGGGCCCGGAACCGCCCGCCGGGCAGGCGCAGCTCGCCCGGATCGATGACGCTGACGACGAGAAGGGATGCACCGAGCCGGCGGGCCAGGTCGAAACCCCAGTCGGTCGCGACATCGGAGGCGTGGGACAGGTCCGTCGCGAGGAGGATCTTGCGGATCGTCGTCGAAGGGACGCGTCCGTCGCCCGGGGTGGTCGTGGGCGTCATGGCTGGACGACCAGCGCCGTGACCATCCCGAACATCCCATCCCGGCCCTCGGCGTGGGGAAGGATATGGCAGTGGAAGGCCCAGGCGCCCGGGTTGTCGCAATCGATGACGACGTCCCACCGCTCGCCGGGATTCACACCGAGCGTGTCGCACGTGAACGCCGCCGTGCCAAGGTCGTAGCCATCCCGGGCGACAACCCGCATCGGCGTTCCGTGGAGGTGCCAGGGATGCATCATCACGCCCTCGTTCATGAACCGGATGAGGATCCTCTCGCCGAGCCTGGCCACGATGGGGCTCGTGGCCGGGAAGCCACGGCCGTTGATCGTGAACCCGCCGAGCACGTCGTTGCTGATCCAGACGATGTCCTGCGTGACGCCGTACCGCCGTCCGGCGCGCTCCGCCGGGTCCTGCGGTTCGACGATGAAGGCGCCGAGGAGACCGCGTCCCACCTGGTCGGTGGCGTTGTGGTGGGAGTGGTACATGTGCGAACCGGCCGGCTTCGCGACGAACTCGTACGTCCAGCGCTGGCCGGGCTCGATTGGCTCCTGGGTGACGTGCGGCACCCCGTCCATGGCGTTCGGCAGCGATTGGCCGTGGAAGTGAATCCCCGTCGATTCGGCCAGGTTGTTCGTGAAGATGGCTCGGACCGTCTCGCCCTCGGTCGCCCGGAGCAGCGGTCCCGGCCACGCGCCGTTGAAGCCCAGAGCGGCGATCGGGTCCTTCTGTGCGTCGATCCGGTGGCTGATCTCGTCGATCGTCAGCTCGAACACCCGGGCGCCACCGTCGACCCTGGACTCGAGCGGCTGGTTGACGGTCGGGAGGGTCGCCCCTTCTCCACCGAGGAACCGCTCAACGGCGGCCTTGGCAATAGCATCGTGGTCGGAGCTCGTGGGCGACACTGATGGCGCCACGGAGTGCGTCGGGTGGGCCGAACCGGCCGTCGGCGAAGGAATGGGGCTTGGCGGCGCCGCCGGATTGGGGGTCAGCGCGGGCTGGTAGGTCCAGCCAGGGACCGCCGCCGGCGCACAGGCCGCCAGGCCGGCCGCGACCAAGCCGGTTCCGGACATGGCGGCGATGCGGAGGAACCCGCGCCGGGACGGCCCCGCCGGCCCGTCCGGCTCGGTCGGCTCGGGGCGGAGGGAGGTGTCATACATGCGGGGCAGTCTCCGGGCACCCCGGTGGGGCCGGAAGGGCCCTTTGGCCCCTCCGTCGGGGCCGCCTGTCCCGGGCCGCCCCCCCGGCTTGGTAGCCTGTTCCCATGGCGGAAGTCGCGGCCCGGCGTGACAAGGCCCCCCCCGGCGGGCGGGAGGGAGCGGCCATCGAGGCGCTCAGCGAGGCCGTCGGCGCGATTGCCGGCGTCCTCGACGTTGAGCCGGTCCTCCAGCTGATCGTCGACCGGGTGCGGGTCCTCGTCGGGGCACGCTACGCGGCCCTCGGCATCGTCGACCGGGGCACCATAGAGCGCTTCGTCACGAGCGGGATCACGCCGGAGGAGCGAGCCCGCCTCGGGCGGCCGCCCGAGGGGCACGGCCTCCTGGGGCTGATCATCACCGAGGGCCGTTCGATCCGGATCCCGGAGATCTCCGCCCACCCCGCGAGCTACGGCTTCCCGCCGCACCACCCGCCGATGCACTCCCTGCTGGGCGTGCCGGTCCGGGTGAAGGGCCGGACGCTGGGCAATCTCTACCTCACCGACAAGGAGTCCGCGCCGGAGTTCAGCGAGCAGGATGAGCGACTCGTCGAGCTGTTCGCGCTCCACGCCGGAATCGCCTTCGAGAACGCCCGCCTGTACGAGGCGGTCCAGAAGCTTGCCGTGATCGAGGAGCGCGACAGGATCGGCAAGGATCTCCACGACGGCATCATCCAGGGCATCTACGGGGTAACCCTGTCGCTGGAAGACGTTCAGGAGCTCAGTGCGAGCGAGCCGGCCGAGGCGATGGCCAGAGTGGACCGGGCGATCGACGCCCTCCATGACACGATCCGCGATCTCCGCAACTTCATCTTCGGGCTCCGCCCGGAGCTCGTCGACCGCACCGACCTCACCGGCCTTCTCGCGGCCCTCGCCGACCAGCTTCGCCAGAACGCGATGATCGATGTCGACATCCGGCTGCCCGACACGCCGATCGATCTGCCTGCCCACGCCCGGGCAGAACTCCTCCAGATCGCCCGTGAGGCCCTGTCCAACGTTGCCCGCCACTCGGAGGGCACCCGTGCGAAGTTGGAGCTGACCGCGGCCACCGATGAGATCGTCCTCGAAGTGGTGGACAACGGCCGCGGCTTCGACACGGCGGCCCCGGGAGCGAACGAGCAGTTTGGACTTGGCAACATGCGCGATCGGGCCGTCGCCCTCGGCGGGAGCATCGAGCTCGTTAGTGTCCCGGGAAGCGGCACCCGTATCATCGTCCGCATCCCGGCCACCGGATACTCGACCCGTGACAAGCTCCCATGAGGCCAGAGGCATGACCGACACAACGGAGCCAGCCACGAAGCCGTCACCAGCCAGGGCGCTGCGCCTCCTCGTGGTCGACGACCACGAGGTCGTCCGGCGGGGTCTCGCCGCCCTCCTCGACAGGCGCGAGGAATTCCAGGTCGTCGCCGAAGCGGGGACGGTGGCCGAGGCGATCGAGGCCGCCCGGCGCTACAAGCCGGACATTGTCGTGATGGACGTCCGCCTGCCCGACGGGTCCGGGATCGAGGCGTGCCGCGAGATCCGGGCGGAGCTCCCGGCGACGCGGGTCATCATGCTCACCTCCTACCCCGACGAGGAAGCGGTCCTGTCGGCGATCGTCGCGGGTGCCAGCGGCTACCTCCTCAAACAGATCCGGGCCCGCGACCTCTTGGCCGCCCTGGAGACGGTCGGGCGGGGTGAGTCGCTGCTCGATCCGGCGGTCACGGAAAAGGTCCTGGAGCGGGTCCGGCGCATCGCGACGGGAGGGGTGACCGACGAGCTCGCCCAGCTGACCGCCCAGGAGCGGCGGATCCTCATGCTCGTCGCCGACGGCAAGACGAACAAGGAGATCGCCGGCGAGATCTTCCTGTCCGACAAGACGGTCAAGAACTACGTCAGCTCGATCCTGTCGAAGCTCAACCTCGAGCGCCGCGCCCAGGCGGCCGCGTTCGTCGCGAAGCACCGGCCGGACCGCCCGCTTTGACCTCCCCGCTCGTCGACTGCCGACGGACGGGCTGCTGGTTCAGACTCGCTCGAAGGCCATCGCCACGGACCCGCCGCCACCGAGGCAGAGGGTTGCCAGGCCGTAGCGGCCCTCGCGCCGCCGGAGCTCGTGGAGGAGCGTCGCGACGATCCGGGCCCCGGACGCGCCAACCGGGTGGCCGAGGGCGATCGCGCCACCGTTGACGTTCACCTTGTCCCAGTCGAAGCCGAGCTCACGGCCGTCGGCGACCGTCTGGGCGGCGAACGCCTCGTTGATCTCGATGAGATCGAACGCTTCGATCGGCATCTCGATCCGATCCAGCAGCCGGCGTACGCCCACGACGGGAGCGAGGAACAGCCACTTCGCCTCGATGTCCGCCTGGGCATAGCCGACGATCCTGGCGAGCGGCTTGAGGCCGTATCGCTCGACTATCCGCTCGCTGGCCACGACCGTGGCCGCGGCACCGTCCGTGATGCCGGGCGCATTGCCGGCCGTGGCGGTGCCGTTCGTTGCGTCGCCGCGGTCGTCGCCTTCGGGCAGGTCGAAGGCCGGCTTGAGTTTGGCAAGGGCCTCGATCGTCGAGTCGCGGCGGGGACCTTCGTCGACGTTGACGATCGTCTCGCGCCCCTTCGCGTCACGGACGGTCACCGGGGCGAGCTCGGCGTCGTAGCGACCGGCGTCCATCGCCGCGATCGCGTTCCGGTGGCTTCGCAGGGCCAACTCGTCCTGGTCCTGGCGGCTGACCTTGTTGCTGATCGCGACACGCTCGGCGTGGGTGCCCACATGGCACTGCTCGATGGCGCACCACAGCGCGTCATGCACCGTCGCGTCCACGACCGCCCCGTCGCCCAGGCGATAGCCGAAGCGCGCCCGTGGAAGCAGATACGGCGCGACGTTCATGCTCTCCATACCGCCGGCGACGACCATGTCGGCGTCACCCGCCCGGATCATGGCCGAACCGAGCATGATCGCCTTCAGGCCCGAGCCGCAGACCTTGTTGATTGTCGTGGCGCTCGTGGTCGGCGGCAGCCCGCCGAGGAGGGCCGCCTGGCGGGCAGGGGCCTGGCCGGCACCCGCCTGGATCACCTGGCCCATGAGGACCTCATCGACCGGGGTGTCGGCCGGTAGGCCGCTGCGCTCGATCGCCGCCCGGATGGCGACCCCGCCGAGCTCGACCGCAGGCACGCCGGCCATCGCACCACCGAACTTGCCGATCGGCGTCCGTGCAGCGCTGACGAGATAGACGCCGCCGTTGCGGCCGGTCTGAGTCGTATCGTCCATCGTGGGCCTCCTCGCTCGATGAATGTTCTCTGTTTCCGATCCAGGCGGCAAGGCCGGCCGGGGCGCCGGCTTTACGTGTACATGCCGCCGTTGATCTCGATCGCCTGGCCGGTGATGTAGTCGCCACTCGTGACGAGGAACGCGACCAGTTGGGCGATCTCCTCCGGACGGCCAAACCGGCCCATCGGGATCTTCGCCAGGATCGCAGTGCGGACCTCGTCCGGCATCGCCGCGATCATTTCCGTCTCGATGAAGCCGGGCGCGATCGCGTTGACCGTGACGCCCTTGCGGGCGAGCTCCAGCGCCGCAGACTTCGTGAAGCCGATGATCCCGGCCTTCGCCGCCGCGTAGTTGGCCTGGCCGAAGTTGCCGTGGATGCCGATCACGGAGCTGATGTTGACGATCCGGCCGTAGCCGGCCTTGACCATGTGCGGGAGCACCCGTGCGGTCAGGTGGAAGACGCTGGTCAGGTTCGTCTGGAGTACGGCGTCCCATTCCTCGGGCGACATCTTCGCCAGCGAGCGGTCGCGGGTGATCCCGGCGTTGTTGACCAGCACGTCGATCTTCCCGAAGCGTTCGACGACGCTGGCGACGGCCGGCTCTATTGCCGCTGGGTCCCCGACGTCGAAGCCCAACGCGAACGAATCCCCCCCGGACGTCGTGATCTCCGCGGCGACCGCCTCGGCAGCCTCCTTGTTGTTGGCGTAGCCGACCGCCACGGACGCGCCGTGCCGCCCAAGCTCCAGGGCGATCGCCCGGCCGATGCCGCGCGATCCGCCGGTGACGAGGCAGGCCTTGCCTGTCAACTCAGCCATCGCAGAACCTCCTCGATTCGGCCGAGATCACGAAGTGGCCGGCGGATCGCCGGCCACTTCGGTAGTCATCAGCCGATTGTCAGCGCCGTGCGGCTTCGGTCGCCTTCGTGGCCATTTCAGTCGCCTTCGTGGCCATCTTGACGGTGGACTGCCAGCTCTCGAGCGTCGCCTTCTGGGTTCGCTTGACGATCTCGGAGAACTGCTCGACTGCCTGTCGATTGCCCTTCACGCCCAAGTCGAACAGGCCCAGGCCCGCGTCCATCGCGGCATTCTGTGCCTCGAACGCGGTCTTGAGGGCCGCCTCGCTCTGGGCGGACCAGGTGCCGAGGAGCTCCCGGCCGAGCGCGTTGCTGTCGTCGACGTAGGATCGCGCGGCTTCGATCGAGGCCTTCGCGGTCTCGGTGCCGTTGCGGGCCGCCTGTGCGGCGATGCGGGTGGCTTCCGTGACGGCAGCGGCTGCCGACGCGGGCATCTCGTGGGTGGTGGTGGTGGACATCGAGGTCCTCCTTCGACTATGATCCAGCTGCCTCTATTTGCTCGACAACTCTAGGTGCATTATGCACATAGTGTGGTAGGATTGTCAAGCAACCGCCGCAAACCGAACCAGAGAGCCCCACACCGAACCATGCCTGACCGCGAAACCGCCACAGCAAGGAGCTCCGCGCCCCATCGGGCCAACGGCGCGCGCCCGACGCGAACCGGGGATACGGAGCCGGGAACCGCGCCCAAGGGGACCGCCCCCGATGGCCGGAACCAGGAAACCGGCCGCCCGGGGCCGAGCGACGAGCGCGAGCCGTTTCCGGGCTGGCCTCCTCGCGACATCCTGCCTCCGTTCGTCCTGCTGGCGGTCTCGCTCCAACGGGCACACGGCTATGTGATCGAGGACTACCTGCGGGCACTCGGCCTGTTCGGGATCACCATGAGCACGCTGTACCGGACGCTCCGCCAGATGGAGAAGGATGGCTTCCTCGAGTCGACCTGGGAGCCCGGGCCGACCGGGCCTGCCCGGCGGGTGTACACGATCACCGACGCCGGCCACACCTGGCTGGACTCCTCGGCGGCGATGCTCAGCACCTATCGCGAGACGATCGATCGGTTTTTCGGCCTGTACCACGCTGGCCCGGGCGCGACGCACGACCAGCCCGAGGCGCTGACGAACGAGAAGGAGACACGCACATGACGAAGACCAAGGAAGCGGGCCCGACCACCGATCCGTTCGAGGTCTGGCGCCAGCTGTACGACACCAACGAACGAACCTGGAGCGCGGCCCTCGAGCAGACGATGGCCAGCCCCGAGTTCGGTGAGTCGAGTGGGAGGCTGCTCGAGACAATGCTCGCCGCCCAGAAGTTGGTTCGCGACAATATGCGAACCTATCTCGAGACGATGAATGTGCCGACGCGCGAGGACATCGCCCGGCTTGGTGAGCTCGTCATCGGGCTCGAGGAGAAGATCGATCAGGCCACCGATCGACTCGATGCGATCGAGAAGGCCATTCGCGCCGTGCCCGCTGGGCCAGCTGGGCCTGCTGGGCCCACAGGACACGCCGGGCCTGCTGGTCCTGCTGGGTCCGCCACGCCGGCAAAGCGTGCCGCGCCGGCCAAGCCCGCCAGGCGCACGACGCGTTCGAGGCCAGCCAAGGGCGTCAAGCCCGCAAAGGGCACTCGATGACGACGAGCGCGCAGCCGACGTGGCAGGAAGCCGAGAGCCTCTGGTCGTCGAACGATCGAGCACTCGAGATGGCGCGAGCCGTCCTCGGCTCGGTCGACGCTCCGGTGGGCCTGACCCCGAAGGAGCTGGTCTGGCGCAAGAACAAGGCCCGTCTCTATCGGTATGTTCGCTCTGAGCCGGCCACTCACCGGACGCCGATCTTCCTCGTCCTCCCACTCATCAACCGGGCGTACATCCTTGACCTCCGCCCGGGGGCGAGCTTCGTCGAGTTCCTGCTGAGCCAGGGCTTCGATGTCTTCCTCATCGACTGGGGCACGCCGGGCGACGAGGATCGGGGACTGGACGTGACGACCCTCGTGACCCGCTACCTGCCGCGTGCCGCGAAAGCGATCCAGAGAGCCACCGGCACTGACCAGATGACGGTCGTGGGCTACTGCATCGGCGGCACGCTGGCGGCATGCTTCGCAGCCCTCCATCCCGAGGTCACCCGCAATCTGGTCCTGCTGACGGCGCCGATCGATTTCTCGGACGCCGGCCAGTTCGGCCGGATGACGGCGCGCGGCATCTTCCCCGTCGACCGTCTGACCGACACGTTCCCGACGGTGCCGGCACAGCTGCCGGACATCGGAACAAAGCTGCTCAACCCGATCGCCAGCTACGTGGGCACCTATCGGCAGCTCTGGCAGAAGCTGGGCGATCCGGCCTTCGACGTCGGGGGCTGGCAGGCGATGTACCGCTGGGTGAACGAGAGCGTTCCATTCGCCAGCGCGGCCTTCCGCCAGTGGATCGTCGAGTTCTACCAGGAGAACC
Organism: uncultured Anaerolineaceae bacterium; assembly: GCA_964626755.1. Lineage (GTDB taxonomy): Bacteria > Chloroflexota > Limnocylindria > Limnocylindrales > CSP1-4 > JACDAV01. Next base: position 48,271 of record CAZVGO010000049.1, read on the forward strand.
GGCTGGCTCGGGACGTGCTCGAGATGGACGGCCGAGTAGTCCGCCTCGCGGACATCCGCTGCCCGGTCCTCAATATCGCCGCCAGTCGGGATCAGATCGCGCCGCGCCCCACGACCAGCACCGTCACGGAACGCGTCGGCAGCAAGGATGCGTCAGAGATCCTCATCGAGGGCGGGCACGTCGGGATCGTCGTCGGCCGCTCGGCCAGCCAGAATCTGTGGCCAAAGGTTGGCGCCTGGCTCGGCGAGCACGACTGAAGGCCGGTCTTCGGCCGGACTCGGGTCGGCCACGGCGAACGCAGACGAGGAGCTGACGGCAAAGAGCCACTTGGTCGCCCGGAAGAGTACGATCCGGCGGATAGCGCCGCTCCCGGCGATGCGCGAGGGAGGCTCCGCACGTGGACCCGATGTACGAGTGCCTCGACGGCAACGAGGCGGCCGCCCGCGTCGCCTACGCCGTCAGCGAAGTGATCCCGATCTACCCGATCACCCCGGCGACCCCGATGGCGGAACATTGCGACGACTGGGCGGCGACCAACCGCCCAAACCTCTGGGGGAAGGTCCCGGACGTCGTCGAGATGCAGTCGGAGGCGGGCGCGGCCGGCGCACTGCACGGTGCCCTCCAGAAGGGCGCGCTCGGGACGACGTTCACGGCATCCCAGGGCCTCCTTCTGATGGTCCCCAACATGTTCAAGATCTGTGGCGAGCTGACGCCGACGGTCATCCATGTCGCAGCCCGCACTGTGGCGACACACGCACTGTCGATCTTCGGCGACCACAGCGATGTGATGCACGCGCGCACGACCGGTTGGGCAATGCTCGCCGCAGGGTCGGTCCAGGAAGCGCACGACTTCGCCCTGGTGGCACATGCCGCGACGCTGCGGGCCCGGGTGCCATTCCTGCACTTCTTTGACGGTTTCCGCACGTCGCACGAGATCAACAAGATCGTGGTGCTGGACGAGGACGACATCCGCGCGCTCGTCCGCGACGACGATGTCCTCGACTTCCGCGGCCGGGGCATGACGCCCGACGCTCCGGTCGTGCGGGGCACCGCGCAGAACCCGGACGTCTTCTTCCAGGCGCGCGAGGCGTCGAACCCGTTCCACCTGGCTGTGCCCGGGATCGTCCAGGAGGTCATGGACGAGCTCGCCGCACGGACCGGCCGGCACTACGGGGTAGTGGACTACCACGGCGCACCGAACGCGGATCGCGTCGTGATCGCGATGGGCTCCGCCAACGGCGCCGTGGAGGAGACCGTCGACACGCTCGTCGCCGCGGGCGAGCGGGTCGGGATGCTGCGGATCCGCCTCTTCCAGCCCTTCCCGGCCGACCAGATCCTCGCCTCCCTTCCGTCGACGGTGCGCGCGATCGCGGTCCTCGATCGGACGAAGGAGCCGGGCGCCGTCGGCGAGCCGCTCTATCTCGCGGTCGTCGCGGCCCTTGCCGAGGCGATGGACGCCGACGCTCCGCCATTCGCGACCGCGCCCCGGGTGAGCGGCGGGCGCTACGGCCTCTCATCGAAGGAGATGACGCCCTCGATGATCAAGCCGATCTTCGAGGAGCTCGCCGCGACGCGGCCCAAGCGGCATTTCACGGTCGGGATCTACGACGACGTGACGCACCTCAGCCTGCCGATCGACACCGACTTCCGGCACCCGCGTCCGGCGGGCGAGGTCCAGGCCGTGTTCTTCGGGCTCGGCTCGGACGGCACGGTCGGCGCGAACAAGGCATCGATCAAGATCATCGGCGAGAGCACCGACCTGTTCGCCCAGGGCTACTTCGTCTACGACTCGAAGAAGTCGGGCTCGGTCACCGTGTCGCACCTGCGCTTTGGCCCGGAGCCCATCCGGTCCACCTATCTCGTCGAGGAAGCCGACTTCGTCGCCTGTCACCAGTTCGGGCTGCTCGGCAAGACGAAGGTCCTCGAGCACGCGAAGCCCGGGGCGACGTTCCTGCTCAACGCGCCGTACGGCCCGGACGAGGTCTGGGATCACCTGCCGGGCGGCGTCCAGCAGTTGCTCCTCGACAAGGAAATCGACTTCTGGGTGATCGACGCACTCGCGGTGGCCGACGAGGCCGGCATGGGCAGCCGGATCAACACCGTGATGCAGCCGTGCTTCTTCCAGCTCGCGGGCATCCTGCCGGCGGCCGAGGCGATCACCCGGATCAAGGGCTTCGTCGAGAAGACTTATGCGAAGCGCGGCGAGGCGATGATCGCCCGCAACTTCGCCGCGATCGACCGCTCGCTGGAGCGCCTCGGCCACGTCCCGGTTGGCGGCGTGACCAACAAGCTTGCGACGACCCCGCCCGTGCCCGACGATGTGCCCGACTTCGTCGCCCGGATCACGTCGCGGCTGATGGCCGGCGACGGCGACCAGCTGCCCGTGAGCGCGCTCCCGGTCGACGGCACGTTCCCGACCGGGACCACGAAGTACGAAAAGCGGGCAATCGCCCAGATGATCCCGATCTGGGACCCGGCGATCTGCATCGACTGCGGCAAGTGCGCGATGGTCTGCCCGCACGCCACGATCCGGATGAAGGTGTTCCCGACCGCGGCGGTCAAGGCGGCGCCCGCCGGCTTCCTCCACAAGGAGTTTCGCAGCCGCGATCTTCCCGACCACCGGCTCACGATCCAGGTCGCGCCGGACGATTGCACCGGCTGCGGCGTCTGCGTCGACGTCTGCCCCGCGAAGAGCAAGACCGACACGAGCCACAAGGCGATCAACATGGAGCCGGTCGCCGCCCACCGCGACGTCGAGCGACCTCGCTGGGATTTCTTCCAATCCATCGCGCCGCTCGATCGCAGCCTCATCCCGCATGACACGGTCAAGGGCAGCCAGGTGCTCGAGCCGCTCTTCGAGTTCTCGGGCGCGTGCGGCGGTTGCGGCGAGACGCCCTACATCCGATTGGTCAGCCAGCTCTTCGGCGACCGGATGATCGTGGCCAACGCGACGGGCTGCTCGTCGATCTACGGCGCCAACCTGCCGACGACGCCGTGGACGGTCAATGCCGCCGGCCGCGGCCCAGCCTGGAACAACTCACTCTTCGAGGACAACGCGGAGTTCGGACTCGGGATGCGGCTCGCGCTCGACGCGCAGACGGATCACGCCCGCCGTTTGATCGAACGCCTTGCCCCGAAGCTCGGCAAGGACATTGTCGGCGGGCTCCTCGGAGCCGCCCAGGACACGGAGGCGGAGATCGCGCTCCAGCGCGAGCGGGTCGGCGTCCTGCGCGAGGCGCTGGGTCGGGTCAAGGGCCCGCTGCGCTCGGACGCCCGGCACTTGCTTGCGCTCGCCGGCGATCTCGTCCGCAAGGGCGTCTGGATCATCGGCGGCGACGGCTGGGCGTACGACATCGGCTTCGGCGGCGTCGACCAGGTCCTCTCGTCCGGTCGCAACGTCAACATCCTCGTCCTCGACACGGAGGTCTACTCGAACACCGGCGGCCAGGCCTCCAAGGCGACGCCGCGCGGCGCCGTGGCGAAGTTCGCGGCCGCCGGCAAGGGGACCGCCAAGAAGGACCTCGGCGCGATCGCGCGCGCATATGGCAATGTCTTCGTGGCCCAGGTCTCGATGGGCGCGAATGACCAACAGACGACGAAGGCGCTGCTCGAGGCCGATGCATGGCCGGGTCCATCGCTCGTCATCGCCTACAGCACCTGCATCGCTCACGGGATCGATATGAGCAAGTCAATGACCCACCAGAAGGACGCGGTCAAGAGCGGATACTGGCCGCTGTACCGCTTCCACCCGTCCGAGATCGAAGGTGGCAAGCCCTTCAAGCTCGACTCCTCCACCCCATCGATCCCGATCGCCGACTTCGTGGCGACCGAGACGCGCTTCGCCGTCCTGAAGCGGACGCATCCTGAGCGGGCTGCCGAGCTCGCGGCACTCGCCCAGGCGGACGCCGACGAGCGCTGGCGTTACTACCAGCAGCTCGCGGGCATCGAGCGCACGGTTCCGCATGTCGATCGGCCCGATTCCGACAGCGGACACGAGGTCGAGAGCGATGTGGGCTCCCGCGACGAGAGCGAAGGGGACGGGGCATGACCGTCGACCTGCGCACCCGCTACCTGGGCCTCGAGCTCCGCTCGCCGATCGTCGCTTCTGCCTCTCCGCTGAACGGCGAGCCGGTCACTGCCGCGCTCGTGGAGCGCGCGGGTGCGGCGGCGATCGTCCTGCCGTCGCTGTTCGAGGAGGAGATCCTCCACGAAGAGATCGAGCTGAACCGCTCGCTTGAGCAGGGCACCGAACACTTCGCCGAGGCGCTCGACTACTTCCCGGCCCTCGATGCCTTCGTGGGCCCGGCCGACCGTTACGTCGCCGTGCTCGAACTCATCAAGGCCCAATCCACGGTGCCGGTCATCGCGAGCCTGAATGCGACCACCGCCGGGGGATGGGTACGCTACGCCCGGCTCATGCAGGACGCGGGTGCGGACGCGCTCGAGCTGAACCTGTACCGTGTGGCTGCCGACCCGCGCCGGGCGGCCGCCGAGATGGAGGCGGCCGACCTGGAGCTCATCGCGGCCGTCCGCGCGTCGGTCACGATCCCACTCGCGATCAAGCTGAGCCCGTACTACTCCGCCCTGGCGAACTTCGCGGCCGCAGCCAGGGGCGCCGGCGCCGACGGTTTCGTCATGTTCAATCGCTTCTACCAGCCGGATCTCGATCTCGACACGCTCGAGGTCGTGCCGCGGCTCGAGTTGAGTCAGCCTTGGGAGATGCGCGTGCCGGTGCGATGGATCGCAATCCTCCGACCCCAGCTGGGGCCCGACGTGTCCCTCGCGGCAAGTTCCGGCGCCCACACCGGGTCCGACGTGGTCAAGGGCCTCATGGTCGGCGCCGACGTCGTGATGATGACGTCGGCCCTCCTGCGCCACGGCCCCGAACATGTCGGCACGGTGGAGGCTGAGCTGCGAGCGTGGATGACCGATCACGAGTACGACTCGGTCGAACAGCTCCGGGGAAGCGCCAGCCAGGCCACCGCCGAGAACCCGTCTGCATTCGAGCGCGCCAACTACATGCAGACGCTTCGCTCCTGGGTTGCGCCGCGAGAGCTGACCCCCACCTCTCCGGATTCGTTCGGGGAGCAACGTGGCTGACCCTGTCACAAGGCGACTCGCGGCGCTGAGCATCGATGCGAACCGTTAGCGCCGAGGAGGCGGTCGCCGGGATCGACTCCGGCCACCAGGTCTATGTCCATTGCGCCGCGGCTGCGCCATCGGTCCTCCTCGACGCCCTCGTCGCCCGGGCGAGAGCCGAGGACCTTCGTGACGTGGGAGCCATCCACCTCCACATCGAAGGGCCCGGGCCCCACCTCGCCCCGGATATGGCGGCGCACATCCGCCACCGCGCACTGTTCATCGGCCCGAATGCCCGCCGGGCCGTCAACGAGGGCCGGGCCGACTACGTCCCGGTGTTCCTGTCCGACGTCCCGCAGCTCTTCCTTTCGGGGGAGCTGCCCCTCGATGCGGTTCTCGTCAACGCCACTCCGCCGGACGCCCACGGCTTCTGCTCGCTGGGGACGTCCGTCGAGGCAATTCACGCCGCCATCCGGGCGGCCACGACCGTCATCGTCCAGTTCAACAAGGCGATGCCGAGGACCCTCGGCGAGAGCTTCATCCACGTCGACGACATCGACCTCGCGGTCGAGGTAGATGTCCCGCCGTACGAGTATCCGGTCGGCGAGATCGGGCCGGTCGAGCGGCGAGTCGGCGAGTACGTCGCTGAGCTCGTCACCGATGGGGCGACCCTCCAGCTGGGGATCGGGGCGATCCCTGTCGCCACGGCGCTCGCCCTCGGCGACAAGCGCGACCTCGGGATCCACACGGAGATGTTCACCGACTCGGTCGTCGACCTCGTCGAGAGCGGCGTGATCAACGGCTCGCGCAAGGAGCGCAACCGCGGCAAGATCGTGACCGCCTTCGTCCTGGGGTCCCGGCGGCTGTACGACTTCATCGCCGACAACCCGATGGTCGAGATGCGATCGGTCGACTTCACCAACGACACCCAGGTGATCCGCTCGTTCAGCCGGATGTTCGCGATCAACTCGGCCATCGAGGTAGACCTGACGGGGCAGGTCGTCGCCGACTCGATCGGTTCCCGGCCTTACTCCGGCGTCGGGGGCCAGATGGACTTCATCCGGGGCGCGGCGCTGGCGACCGAAGGCCGGGCGATCATCGCCCTGCCCTCGACGGCGGCAGGAGGGAAGGCGTCCCGTATCGCGACCACGCTCCGCGAGGGCGCGGGCGTGGTGACGACCCGCGCCCACGTGCGGACGGTCGTCACCGAATACGGCGTGGCTGAGCTGTTCGGGCGAAGCCTCCGGGAGAGGGCCGCCGCACTGATCGGGATCGCTCACCCGGACTTCCGCGATCAGCTGCGGTCCGAGGCGCGGCGCATCGTTGAGCTCTAGCTCGGGTGCCGGGTGCCTCAGGTCGCGGCCGGGGCCGGCTGCCGTGCCGTCAGGATCGCCGCAATCCCGGCCGCCCACGCCCGAACCTCGTCCCAGGGCCGGTAATCCCCCTCCGGGGCGCGGAGCGCCGTCACGAGGAGCCTCTCCGGCAGGCTGAGCTCTGATTTCGCGAGGCGCCCGGGGAAGACGCGGTGCTCGCGAGCCGTGGTCCGGCCCATGAGGACCGCCGCTTCCGGAGACTCCGCATCCGGCTTCGGCGGGTCGCCGATGGGCCCGCTCGAGAACAACCAGACCTCGCGGGCTGCCAGCACGGCGGTCGATCGATCGACGAGTGCCCGGGCCGGCTCCAGCCAGCGACCGGCGTAGACGGCGCTGCCGAGGACGACGGCGTCGAACTCCTCGAGGCCCCGGACGTGGTCCGGCTCGCGCACGACGACATCGAGCCCGGAACCTGCGAGGACCTCGCCGATCACCCTGGCGATCTCCGCGGTGGAGCCATACCTCGAGGCGGCGGTAACGAGAACGCGCATGTGACCATCCCTTTCAGCGGTGAACCGAGCCTAGACGCCGACGCCCTCGGGGGCCCAGTCGGCGATGAGCACGGCCCACAGCAACACAAGGTCGATGGCGATGCCCAGCAGCAGCCATGGATGGAAGAAGAGGAGCAGGAGCGCCAGCGACGCGACCGCGCCCACCGACACGCCCGCCGGCCAGAGCGCCGCCGGGAGCAGGCCGAGAGCGGCGATCGCCGCAATCGCGAATCCGCCCATCGTCGCGGCGAAGAGCGCCAGTCCGACGAGCCGGGCGACCTCGGGCCGGACACCGAGCGGCGCAAGCAGCCACGAGCGGTCAAGGGTGAACGGCCATGCCGGCCCACCCGCCGTGACCGGGGGCCGGGCCGAGACGAACCCGGCGTGGATGGCGCCATGCGCGAGCAGGAATGCGGCGATGGCGAGACGGGTGATCATGTGATGGCCTCCTGGCATCTGTTCCGCTCGATCATCCGCATCTCGGCCCCTCCGCCGACAGGGCCGACCGGTAGGACATTTCGGGGCCCAAGGTCCCCGGAAATGCCAGAGCGGACCGGTCGCGATCGACCGGTCCGCTTGAATCCGGCGCTCAGCTCGGCTGGGGCGCCAGCGTGGTGGTCCGCGGCGCATCCTGGACTCGGCGTCCAGGCCCGCGGAAGGTCCGCCAGGCCAGAATGAGGATGGCGCCGTAGCCGAAGATCGACGCGATCATCGTCACGAACGGCCAGATTCCGAGGATCTGGAGGACGACGAGGCCGATGACGGCGGCGAGGTATGGACGCTCGCGGGTCACTTCTGGCGACGTCCGCCGAAGGATCCAGTCGCCGACCCAGATGCCGGCGACGAGGTAGCCAACGAAGGCGACCGCCGGCCAGAGGCCGAAGAGGATTCCGAAGGCCAGGGGTGCCCCGACGACCGTGACGAGCAGAGCGAAGGTGAGGAACGCCGGCGCGATCGCGCCGATGAACCCGGTCGCGAACGCCTGGATCGGCTCGCGGCTGATGATCTCCTCGGCCGCTCGGACCTGCCTGGCGGCGAGGCCTGCGAGCAGAAGGGCCGCGGCGATGGCGGCGAGCGCGAACCCCACCCAGAGCAGGATCAGCACCGGGCCCAGGAAGAACCCGACACCGGTCATCTCCGTGCCGATGTCACGGATCGCGCCCTGAATCTGGGCGTTGCCCGTCTTCGTGACGAGCGAGTCGACCTTCATGACGTCCTGGGTGACGACGCTGTCCGGGCCAAGGGATACCGGGCTTCGAACGGCGACGATGGTCTCGGTCGTGCCCGACAGGACGATCGAGCCGTCGACGACGACGATCGCGTTGACTTCGCCGGCGACGGTGGCCGTGCCGTTCACGACGATGACAGCATCAACGTGATCCCCGGCCGGAACCGTGATGTCACCTTCGGTCGAGATGAGGACGCGACCGTTATGCGGGAGCTCCGGCCCGGCCGCGAGCGCGGCTGGAACGAGGAACAGGAGAACGAGCAGGAGCGAGGCTCCCGCGACAAGCAAGCGCTTCATGGCGTTCCTCCTCAGGCCGACTCGGCAGGCTCGGCGCAGTCGAAGCCGCGCCAGCCGCGGCGGGCGAGCTCGGCGCGGACCTGCGTCCCACGCTGACCGGTCATCGTCACCCCAGCGACGACCGAAATAACAAGCAAGAAGAGCAGCAGCGGCAATACCCGCTTCATCGAATTGACCTCCAGGATTGTTGGGCGGGCCGGGTTCCAGCGTCCCGCGCGCGCCGCTTTCGAGCGGCGCCTCCGGTCCGTGCACCCGGTCTCTTGGCACTGTTAGCGTGCCGGCCCCGTGGCGTTGATCGCGAGGGCCATTGAGCCCGATTCGACGGGCGGTCCGCCACGACACGAGGGCCGGCGGGCGGTCCGCCCGTCGGCCGATCAGCGGGCGATGACGACCGTTGCCCGGGCGTGCGTCGCGACGTGCTCCGAGACGCTCCCCTGGAGGAAGCGCCCGACCACTCCCAGGCCGCGAGAGCCGACGACGATCGTGTCGAATCCGCCGGCCTCGGCGGTGCGCTCGATGGCGGCGGCGGGGTCGCCGGCGGGCTCGAGGAGCTCCGCCTCGATCCCCAACGGGGCGAGAAGCTGCTGCGCCTCACGGAGCTGGGCCGCGTGCGAGTCAGGATCGTCCCACGGATCGATCGGCGCCCGACCGGCATGGATCGGGATGACGCTCACGACGCTGAGCGGCGCCTCGTAGCGCTTCGCCAGGTCGGCCGCCATCTCGAGCGCCCGCCGGGCGTGTTCGGTGCCGTCGTAGGCGAGGAGGATTCGCTTCATCTCGGGTTCTCCTTCGCGCCGATCGGACCGTCACACGGATGTCGCGGGCGATCAGCCCTCCGCGACGAGCGTCACGTAATCGCTCGCGCTGAGCACGCCGACCGGATCGTCCTCGTCGTCGAGCGCGACAAGGCGATGGACGTGGGCGTCGCGCATCATGCGGGCAGCTTCCACGAGCGACGCGGTCATGGGCACGGTCAGGGGCGGCGAGGTCATCACCTCTCCGACCCGGAGGCCGTCTGGTCGCGCCCGAATGATGTCGCCGATCGAGTGATGGGCGAGCCGCAGCAGGTCCGTCTGGCTGATGACGCCGACGAGAGAGCCACCTGCATCGACCACTGGCAGGCCACTGATGCGATTCGTCTCGAGCAACTCCTCGGCGTCCTCGATCGGGGCGTCGGCGCGGACGACGATCGGGTCGAAGGACATGACATCGGCGACGCACAACCGGTAGATCGACATCATCCTTCTCCAATGCGCCCCGCGATCCGCGGCGATGCAACCACTCTCTCTGCTCGCGGCGACCCGAGCGAGCGCCAAATGGACCCAAGGTTCACGGGCCAACTGGCCCGTTCGTCGACAGCGGCAGGGCTCCGCGGACGCGCACCCGTGGCGCGGCGATCAGACGGGCAAGGCGATCGGCAGCCGGGCGAGCCGAACGATCGGGGCGATGACGTTGGTCAATGGAGTGCCGCCCACCTGGACGAGCTCGTAGCGGACGCGGGTGATGGGCTTGTTCAGCTCGAGCACCCGGGTCAGGTCGATCGGCGTGGCGGACAGGACGAGGTCGGCGTCGACGGCATTGAGCGTCGCGTCGAGGTCGGCGACCTGGTCGGGGCCATAACCCATGGCCGGGACCAGTGGCTCGAGCGCGGGGTAGCGCTCGAGCACCTCCCGGATCGAGCCCACGGCAACGGGCCGTGGGTCAACCACGAGGCCAGCACGGAAACGGCGAGCCGCGACGATCCCTGCCCCGTACTGCATGCCGCCGTGGGTGAGAGTGGGGCCGTCCTCGACGACGACGACCCGCTTCCCCTCGATCGATGGACCGACGAGGCTGAGGTCTGACCGGGCGGTCAGGATCTCCGCCCTGGCGTTCAGCTCGTGAATCGCCGCACGGACCGCGTCGACGGCGGCCGGCTCAGCGGAGTCGACCTTGTTGATGATGACGACGTCCGCCATCCGGACGTTGGTCTCGCCAGGGTGGTAGCGGCGCTCGTCGCCCGGCCGGAGCGGGTCGGCGACGACGACGAACAGATCGGGCCGGTAGAACGGGAAGTCGTTGTTGCCGCCGTCCCACAGGATGACGTCGGCCTCCTGCTCGGCCTGGTGGAGAATCGCCTCGTAGTCGACTCCGGCGTACACGATCCGCCCGGCGTCGAGGTGCGGCTCGTACTCCTCCCGCTCTTCGATCGTCGTCTCGTAACGGTCGAGATCGTCGTACGTCGCGTACCGCTGCACCCTCTGCGCAGCAAGGTTGCCGTAGGGCATGGGATGGCGAACGACCACGGGGTTGAGGCCTTGATCGGCGAGCAGCGCGGCCAGGCAGCGGGCGGTCTGGCTCTTGCCCGCACCAGTCCGGGTTGCGCCCACGGCAAGCACGGGACGACGACTCTTGAGCATCGTCCGGTCGGGGCCGAGGAGCGTGAAGTCGGCGCCTGCGGCCAGCGCCCTCGAAGCCGCGTGCATGACGGTCTCGTGGCCGACGTCGCTGTAGGCGAACACCACGGTATCCACGTTCCGCTCGCGAATTAACCGCTCGAGATCGTGCTCGGGGACGATCGGGATGCCGCTCTCGTACAGGGCGCCCGCGAGCTCGGCCGGGTACTGCCGGCTGGCGATCCCGGGAATCTGCGTCGCCGTGAAGGCGACGACCTCGACAGTCGGGTCGTTCCGGTACACCACGTTGAAGTCGTGGAAGTCGCGCCCGGCGGCGCCCATGATGACGATTCGTCGGCGATCCATTTGAGGGCCCTCCTGGCTTCGGCCGTCAACGTCGCCCCGGGAGGTCCCGGCCGCCAGTGCCCTTCGGCCCGTTGCCCGCCTGCCGGAGGGCGTCGATCTGCGATGGCTGGCGGTCGCGGCACGGCCTTCGGCCCATTGCGAGATGGGTCGACCCTGCCGAGGAGGCCAACGGCCCGGTGGATCGGGAGTGTCGGCACATGCGCGCGGCCGCGAGCCGTGGGATGCTCGGGACTGCCGCCCGTCGGCGGCCTGGAGGCACCACGATGTCCACGGCCACGACTCCCCGCGCTCGGCGGGGCCGGGTTGGAGCGGACGATCGCCGGCCGGCTGCCCGCCTGGCCGGCCGGGGCGCGAGCTCCCGGAGCAGGCGCACGACACAGCCGCGCTCCACGCGGACCCGCACCTGGCCGCGGAACCTTCGATCGGGCGACGGGCGTGCGATCCCGCCTCCGCTCGAGCTCGCCCGGGCGATCGTCCTCGTCGCGATCGCGATCTTGGCCATCACGATCGTCCTTCCGGCCCTCCTGGAGATTGCAGCCGGACCGTTCCGCTGATCCGGGCGCCTGCCACCGCCCGGTGCAGCGGCGGATCAGGCCGCGGTGGGCACCGTTGTCGCCTGGTGCGAACGAGGCTCCCTGACGACGAGGACGGAGCACGGCGCGTGGTGCAGAACGTTGCGGGCGACGCTGCCCAGGACGAGACGGCCCAGCCCGGTCCGCCCGTGGGTCCCGAGGACGATGATATTGGCGTTCGAGCCATGCGCCGCCGCGAGGATCCCGGCAGCCGCGTCGCCCTCACGGCGATCTGACTCGGCCTCGAGGCCTGCGGCCCGAAGCCGCGCCGTCATCTCCCCGGCAAGGTGCTCGCTCTGCTTCCGTGACGCATCCGCGGCGTCGAGATAGGCGGGGATCAGCTGAGACGAGTCAGATTCGGGAAAGCCGGTCCACCAGGGGACCTGGACGTCCGCGACGCTCACCACGCGGATCGACGAAGCCGCGAAGATCGGCCAGCGCCGGAGGAGCTCCGCGGCTCCGGCGGCGGACGAGGAACCATCCCAGCCGAGCACGACGCGATCGATACTGGAACCCCGCGCGACCAGCACCGGCGACGGTGCACGATCGATCACCTCCGCCGAGACCGACCCGAGGAGCATGGACTCGATCGTCCCGTGGCCGCGACTGCCGACGACGATCAGGCCGGCTCCCATGCGCCGTGCACGCTCGACGATCGCCGTCGCGGGCCGGCCGCGAAGGACCGCGCTCTCGACCGTCAAGCCCGGGCGGGCGAGCCGGCCGCCGGCTTCCCGGACAGTCCGTTGCGCCTCGGCCCGGAGCTCGGCCTCGAGACTGTCCGCCTGGACCATCGCAAGGGCCGGCCACGGTCCTCCGAACAGTCCCGGACCCGTTTCGACCGCCTCGGCGACGAGAATCTCCGTGCCACTCGGCCAGGCGACGTGTGCGACAAGCTCGATGGCCACCTCGGCCGCGACAGACCCGTCGATCGCCACGAGCACGCGCATCGGCTCGGTCGTCACGACGTCCTCCCAGGTCCTCATCCCTCGCCAGGATCAACGTCGCGCGGCGGCTTCTCGAGGACCCGGCGCGGCAGGGTTGCGGGCGCGCCCGAGGGCCGTTTCGTGGGCTTGACGCTCCAGCGATACGCACCGACCGTGCACCGGCGAGGCTCGGCTCCGCCGAGACGACGGAGCCGGGCGAGGAGCTGGCGGTCCGTGAGGCGGGTGGACGATTCTGTTGAGACCAGCCGGGTCCGGCGCTGACGCTCGTCCGTCTCCCGGATACGTCGCTCGAGATGCTCCCGCATGGTGCCTGGGCCGATCAGGACGAGGTCGTGGTCGACCGGCAGGCACAGCGCAACCCGATCGAGGAACCTCTCGCGGTGCTCGAGGCGGTGCGGCTCGCCTGCGGACTGGGACACGCCACCACCCCCACCGTGGCGGATGCCCGGGTCGTGCCGGACGTGCCCGGTCGAACGATGATGGGCAGGAATCTCGGACTCGATCCGCTTGATCCGCGGCGACCCGTCGTCGGGGCGGGCGACGATCGCCTCGCGCGAATCTATCCACACGAGCGTTACGCGTGACGCGGCCATTGGACCACCGACTCCGACGGGCCCGCCGGGTCTGTTCATGATCTTGCCCACAGAGGTCGCGTGTCGCTCTCTGCCGCCAGGTCCGCGTAGTGGACTCCCGAGGCCCGCTCCCACCCGGCTCGATCGACGCGGACACTGAAACGGTGGCTGCCGGCGTTGAAGCTGATGGCCGCGTCGTCACGCACGGCGTAGTCGGCGTGCATCGGCAGTCCGAACAGGGAGCCGACAGCCGGCATGGCTCCCAACGCGCAGCCCGGCGCGAGGGCGGTCATCTCGACTTCGCTCAGCAGCCGGACCTCACGGGCGCCCAGCACCTCGCGTGCCTTGCCCAGATTGAGGTGGTCGGGTGCGTCGAGGACAAGCAGGGCGGATCGCCCGTCGTCGGTGGCGACGCCGACGACCTTCGCGAACGTGCGTGGGTCGACGCGTTCCGCTCGCGCGGTGCTCTGTGCCGTGAACGTCTCGTCGTGCATGTGCACGTCGTGCTCCACACCGTGCGCGGCGAGCCAGTCGAGGAGGCCCGGATACGGTCGATCGACGGTTGCTGATGCGTTCATGGCGTCCTGCCTTCCGTGAATCGGTCTTGCCCGCGAGCGTGCCGGAGACACGGTCGGATCGCATCGGCCATTCGACGGTGCGTTGGGTGCCGAACGGCCCGTAACGGTGTCGCCGCCGCCGCGGCGCGCGCTCCGGGCCGTCGGTCCTGGCAGGAGGTGCCGGTCGGCTCTGGCCCCTCGTGGCGAGCGGGCCGAGACTGAAACAGGGTGTGGGTTCGGGATCCGCAACCCCGGCGACAACCCATCACACGCGAGCAGGACAGGAGGTCCTCGATGACCCTCATCCGTCGTCCCTCACCGTTGGCCGAGGTCGTAACCCTCCGTGACGCCGTCGATCGGCTCTTCGACGACCGGTTCATGCGGCCCATCTGGCCATTCAATGCCGACCGGGAGGTCACCCCGGCGCTTGACCTGTACACCACGCCGGAGTCCGTGATCGCCACGATCGCGCTGCCGGGCGTCAAGCCGGAGGATGTGGACGTCACCGTGGCCGACGACCTCGTCACCGTCACCGGCACGTTCAAGGAGGAGAAGGAGAAGACCGAGCCCGGCTACATCCACAAGGAGCTGAGCCGCGGAGCGTTCCACCGCAGCTTCATGGTCCCAACCCCGGTCAAGGCGGAGGCCGCCAAGGCGTCCTTCAAGGACGGACTGTTGATCCTGACGCTGCCGAAGACCGAGGCGGCCCAGCCGAAGCACCTCAAGGTGGAAGTCGCCTGACCCACAGCAGATCGCGGACGTCACCGACCGCCGCGGTCGAGGCGGAGGGCACCGCGGGCGGGGCCCTCCGCCAATTTCATGCCCGATGCCGGTCGCCTGCTCTCGCGGGCCTGTCCGGGGCACGTTCCCGCCACCGGAGCAGTCCGGACGTTCGGCCCTGATGTTCCGGACGGACGGCCCCTGCCCGCCCACGGGGGAGAAGATCACGCTGGTTTTCGCGGGGTCGCGGGTGCGGGCTCGTTTGCCGGTTCGGTCGAACGGGTGCCCGGAAGGGCAGCGGAGGCAGAGACAATGCGGATCCTCATCGGCCTGGATGGTTCTTCGGAGGCAGCCGGCGGGATCGACTTCGTGCGCCGGCTGACCCTGTCGCCGGCCGACGAGGTCATCGTGGCCGCGGTCGTTGAGGTTCCGAGCGGTCTGCTGGCCCTGACCGGTCCGCAGACCATGGTCGTCTGGTACGACCACGTCCGCACTGCGGTGACGACGGAGTGCAAAGCCATCGTGGACGACGCGGTGCACAGCCTGGCCGGCCACGGACGGGTCACCTCGGTGGTCGTGGAGGGCCATGCGCTCGAAGTGCTCCAGGTCCTTGCCCGGGAGCGCGCGGTGGACCTGGTCGTCGTGGGGCCGCACGGTCGGGGACGGCTGGAGTCCGCCCTCGTGGGCAGCGTCTCGCAGGGTCTCCTTCACGCGCCGCAGACGTCCGTACTCGTCGCCCGCGCCATCCGGCACGACCTCCGCTCGGCCATCCTCGCGGTCGATGGGTCGGCTCACAGCCGCGCCGCCGCGCGCCTGCTCGCGAAGCTCCCGCTGCCGGCGGGGACGACCGTGTTCTGCACGACTGTCGTGCCGGACGGTGGTGGACCCTACGGGCGGGCATGGTCGGGTGAGGCCTGGCCGAGCGTCGAAGCGGAGCTGCAGGCAGCCGCCAACCGGGCCCTCGACGAAGCCGAATCAGAGCTTCGCTCGGGACGGCTGGACGTGCGCCGGGAGATCCGCTCGGGAGTCCCGAAGCAGGCGATCCTCGAAGCTGCCGGGGAGCACGGGTCCGACCTCATCGTCATGGGCGCCCGCGGCCTGGGGGGCTTCGAGGCACTGGTGCTTGGAAGCGTCTCCCGGGCGGTCAGCAAGGCGGCCCCCTGCTCCGTCCTCGTCGCTCACGCCTGATGTCGGCAAGCGGCGACGACGCGCCCGCCGGGTGGCCAGAGCGATCGCGATCGGTGTCGTCAGGCACCTGCGAGACAGCGGATGCGGCCGCTAGTATCGGGACGAAGAGATCGAGCCGGCCGTCGACCGGGCGATGTGGCGGCCCGAATACCTGCCGTTCGTCCCGGGCTGAAGACCCTTCTACACGGCCACGCACATGGTGCCGCTCGGCCCGGCCGGGTACCATCGCAAGACCCTACGCATCGCGATCAGGGCAACCGAGAATCGGGCCATCGTCCCTCCGACCGGAGGGGCAGGACTGAGCCCGGCTTACGGGCGGGGACGTGGGATGGACAAGTACACGGGTGTTGACGAGTCTCGAGCCGAGGACGAGGTCGAAGCCCAGGAGCCTGGCTCGACGTACACGCTCACCCAGGGCGGCTGGGAGGTATCGGAGTACGTCGATCCCGCGGACGACTGGAGCCTGCTGTCCGATGGCTCATACCTCTCGCCGGACGGGACCGTTCGAACCTGGCCGCTGGTCGGGCCTGAGCCCGAGGTGAGCTAGGACCACGACCTGCGGACGGGCTCAGTCGCCGGTGCTCGGCGCGAGCCCGCCCGCGCTGCCGTCAGGCCGCCAGCTGGCGCAGCCGCTCGATGACGCCGTCGCGGTCCATCAGGCCCGCCGACTCGACGTCCACCAGCCGATCTGGGCGCCGGTACATGGCTACGTATTCGCGCTCCAGGCGCAGGCGCATGGAGCCTGGACCCATGATGAGCACGCGTTCACGATTGCCTATCGACCGGACGACCGTTGCGAGGTAGGCAGGCTCCGGTTCGGCGCCGCGATCGATCTCGCACGTCGAAACGATGCCCTCGTAGTCGATGCGCGCGACGATCGCCTGGCGCCCGTCGATCCACGCGACGGCGCTGGGACGGACGTCTGTCCGGGCATTGGACTGGACTGTCTGGAGAGCTGCCATGTCAGATGCCTCCTCGAGCGAAGGGTATGGGCTGATTCCGTTCGGTGACACTGCCGATCGGCCCCTCCTCGGGTGTCGAAGGGGCCGGATCGGGCCGGACGGCACGGCTTGACCGCCGTGTCGCCCGAGGCCGCGATCGGGCCCGTTAGTGCCAAACGGGCCGGCCATCCCGGGCCGCATAGCACTACTGCGCAGATGCGCATGGATACATGCTCGCGGCATGGACCAGATCGACGACCTGCTGGCAGCCACGCTCAGGAGCATCGCTCACCCGCGCCGCCTCCGGATCATCCACCTCCTGGCTCAGGAGCCTCGAGAGGTGGCCCGACTCGCCGCGGACCTCGGCATCAGCCAGCCGAACGCCTCCCAGCACCTCGGCGTCCTGCGCGCTGCGGGGCTCGTCGAGGCCGAACGCGTGGGGCGCGAGGTCCGCTATCGGCTCGTCGATCCCGACGTGACGGTCGCTTGCACACAAATGCGCCGGGTCCTCGCGCGGCGCCTCGATCGCCTGGCCGAGCTGGCTTCCGGCGCCGCGAGGCCTCCCCGCCCGACTCACCGGCTGCCTGGCCACGCTGTGAGGTAGCCCGATGGAATCTCCGCTCAATCTCGTCCTCTTCTCCGGGACCGACGACAAGCTCCAGGCGGCCGCGGTTCTCGCCGCCGGTGCCGCCGCCCTCGGCAAGCCGGTCAACGTCTTCCTCCAGTACTGGGCGCTCGACGCGTTCCGGGCGGACAGGATCGACCACGACCACGGGCTCGCTCCGGAAGCAGGACCGGAGGGACTCGCGGCCGTCAGGGCGCTCGCAGCCGCCGGCCAGGCGAGCTGGGCGGACACGTTGCGCCAGGCCAAGACCCTCGGTGGCGTCGACGTTCAGGCCTGCTCGCTATCGATGGACTTGCTGGGCCTCGAACAAGAGGACCTCGACCCGCTTGTCGACGGTGTCGAGGGCGTGACCGCGTTCCACTTGTCCGCCGGCGACGGCCAGATCGTCTTCATCTGACGCGAAAGGAGCCCTGCCGTGACGCTAATCGAGACCGCCCAGCTGGTCGACGCTCGTGGCCTGTCATGCCCGATGCCGATTGTCCGAACCGCCCAGGCCATGAAGCAACTCCCGTCCGGATCGGTCGTCGAAGTGCTCGCGACGGATCCGGGATCCGTCAAGGACTTCGCGGCCTGGTGCCGGTCGACGGGCCACGAGCTCCTGGAATCCTCTTCGGACGCGGCGGTCTACCGCTTCGTCATCCGCCGGAAGTGAGGCCCGCCATGACCACCGAACTGATTGATCGCCCGACCGTCGCGCTCCCGGTCGACCCGCTCGCCCACGCGCTTGCCGATATCGACGGCTGGCCCGAGCCCGTCACCGAGGCGCCGATCGAGGCCGCGGCAAAGACGAAGGATCTCGTCATCGTGAACTGGTCGGGGGAGCTCGACCGGATGTGGCCGACGCTGATCCTCGCGTCAACCGCGGCCGCCAGCGGCGTGCGCTGCAGGGTCTTCGTCACCTTCTGGGGCCTCCTGCCGTTCGTCCGCGACGGCGTCCGCATCACGGGCGAGAGCTGGATGCAGCGGATGCTGTCGTTCATGCAGCGCCCAGGGATCGATCACCTGAAGCTGTCGAAGATGAACTTCCTGGGCATGGGGCCGTGGATGATCGGCCGGCTGCGCAAGCAATACGGGATCGCCAGCCCGCGCGAATTGCTCGAGGCCTGCCAGGCGCTCGGCGTCGAGTTCATCCCGTGCCAGATGTCGATGGACATGTTCGGAATCACGAAGGAAGACCTGATCGACGGAATGGCTGAGCCGGCCGGCGCGGCCACGGCGATCGAGATTATGACCGAGGCAAACGCCTCGCTGTTCATCTGAGAGGAAGCCCCGCGATGATCGAGATGCAGAGCCCGCCTGTCACACGCCTGGTCGACGCCCGGGGAAGCTACTGCCCTGGTCCGCTGATGGAGCTCATCCGGGCGATTCGCGAGAGCCCCGTCGGGACGGTGATCGCCGTACGGTCCACGGACAAGGGCTCCCGGACGGATATCCCGAAGTGGGTGGAGAAGGCGAGTCACCGGCTGATCCGGATCGACTCCGTCGACGGCTACGACGAGATCGTCGTCGAGAAGCTCCGGTAGGCCGGCCGTGGACAGGATCCTCATCCTCGGCGGGGGCGTTGGTGGAACGCTGACGGCGAATCTCCTGGTGAAGCGGCTGCGGAAGCAGATCGATGCTCGCGCCGTGACGGTGACGGTCGTCGACCAGACCGGCCGCCACACCTACCAGCCCGGATTCATGTACATCGCGATGGGCGGCGAACGCGCAGAACGCCTCGAGCGGCCCGAGCGCTCGCTCCTCCACCGCCGGGTGAACCTCGTCGTCGGCGAGGTTGCCGGCGTCGACGATCGTCGACGGATCGTGACTCTTGCCGACGGCCGGACGCTGCCGTGGGACTACCTCGTCCTCGCCACCGGCTCGCGGATCGTCCCCGAGGAGATCCCCCACTTCGCGACCGAAGCCCATCACTTCTACAGCGCCGAGGCCGCCCTCCGGCTGCGCCGGGCGCTGGACACATTCCAGGGCGGGAAGATCGTCATCGGGATCGCCGGGATGCCCTACAAGTGCCCGCCGGCCCCGCTCGAGGTCGCATTCCTCATCGAATCGGAGATCCGCGAGCGCGGACTCCGACCAGTTACCGCCATCGACTTCTGCTCGCCCATCGGCCGTGCGTTCACGATCGAATCGGTCAGTGACATGGCGACCCCGATTCTCGCTGCCAAGGGGATCGAGCTCCACACGTTCTTCAATGTCGAGGCGATCGATCCGGAGCGGAAGGTCGTCCTGAGCCTCGAGGGCGAGGAGCTGCCGTACGACCTCCTGATCCTCGTCCCGCCGCACAAAGGGGCCCGGTTCCTCATCGATTCCGGCCTCGCACCGGCCCCGGGCGGCTGGCTGCCGACCGACCGGGAGACGCTCCAGGTCGGCGGGCGCGCACGCGTCTTCGCCCTCGGCGACGCCACAGACCTGCCGTTGTCGAAGGCCGGCTCGACCGCTCACTTCGAGGCGCCGGTCGTGACCGAGCGGATCGTCGCGGCGGTCGAGCACCGCGAACCGGACGCGAAAGCCGGCACGTATCTCGGCAGGGTCATGTGCTTCTTCGAGATCGGCGACGGAAAGGGGACGCTCCTCCAGTTCGACTACGAGCACCCGCCGAAGCCGCCGAAGCCGAACAGGATGTGGCATCTCGGCAAGATCGTCTTCAACAAGACGTACTGGCACACGGTCCCCAAGGGCCGGGTCTGAAGCGCGATGACCACCAAGACCGTTGCGGCGAAGCTCCACGGGGACGGACTGCGGTTCGTGGCCCTGACCGGGAGCGGCCACTCGATCGTGATGGACAACGCCGAGGGCGACAGCGGACCACGGCCCGCGGAGCTCCTCCTCGTTGCGCAGGCCGGGTGCACGGCCATGGACGTCGTCTCGATCCTGCGGAAGAAGCGCCAGGTGGTCACCCGTTACGAGGTCCAGGTGATCGGCGAACAGCGCGACGATCCGCCGCCGCACGTCTTCGAGCAGGTCCGGATTGTCCACGTGGTCGAGGGCACGATCGACGTCGAGGCGCTCCACCGCGCCATCGAGCTGTCGGCGACGAAGTACTGCACCGTCACGGGCAATCTCGCCTCGGGCGTCGCCGAGATCCACCACGCATACGTCCTCCGCGACGCTGTCGGCCTGGAGCGCAACGGCGAAGTCGCCATCACAGGTCCCGCGGCACGCACCGACTCACGTGGCCCACGGCCCGCGTCCGCAAGCGCCGCCTGACAGGTGTCGCACGGCCGCCACCAGTCCGCGGGAAACGGGCCGGACGGCACCCCGGATCGTGACATTCGCTCCTCGGTCGGCCCTCGCCGCGCGCCCAGACTTCCGCGATACCGCCCGACCGGGCGGATCGAACGCCTCGTCGAGGTGTGACATGACTCGAGTCCTGGTCGTTCACCACGACCTCGATATGGCAGGCCAGGAAGTTGATTCCCTCCGGCGCTTCGGCTATGACGTGGTCGAGTGCGGCGGTCCAACGCGGAACCGCTGCCCGGTTCTGGCCGGCCGGCCGTGCGACCTCGCCGAGCGGGCCGACGTCCTCGTTTATGACGTCTGGGCGAGCGGCGACGCCGATGGTGCCCGAACGCTGATCGAGAACATCCGCGAGGTCCATCCGGACACGCCCGTCGTCCTCACATCGCCGGGGCCCCAGCTGAACTGGGAGGAGGCGACCGGTCCCCACGCCGTCACCGCGCTCGTCGGCCAGCCTACCGGCGCGCGGCTCCACGAGGCGATCCAGACCGCATTGCCGGGGAACCAGTCAGCGACGGTCCCCATCCATTCTGAAGCTGAGCAGGAGGAACAGACATGAGGTCGTTATCAGTTCGCGCTGTCGCGGCGGTCTCGCTCATATCGCTGGCTATCGCTGCCTGTACGACGGGCCAGCCAACTTCCAGTCCGACTCCAGCCGCTGGCGGTACGACGGTGCAGGTCACGCTGCAGGAGTGGTCCATAGTGCCGGCTCCGACCTCCGCCCCGGCCGGTGAGGTCATCTTCCAGGTGACGAACACCGGTCCGGAGGACATCCATGAGTTCGTCGTCCTGAAGACGGATCTCGATCCCGGTGCGTTGCCCATCGACTCGAACGGTGCCGTCACCGAGGAAGGCGCGGGGATCGCGGTCGTAGATGAGATCGAGGACATCCCGGTCGGCCAGACACAGACGCTGAACGTCACGCTTCAGGCAGGCAAGTACGTGCTGCTGTGCAACATCTACTCCGAGTCGGAGAACGAAGCGCACTACAAGCTGGGGATGCGCATCGCGTTCGAGGTCACGAGCCGCTAACACATAGCGAGCACGAGCCGATTCACTCGCGACCGGATCCGGGACGACGATCCACTCGATGGATGAAGTCGGCCCCGGGGAGGCCGCCGTGTCGCCTATGGACTCTGTCCAATGACCGAGCGAGAACCCGCGAGACCCATCGTCACCGCGATCCAGGCGGTCCACTCTGCCGTCTTCCTCGTCGAGCTCGGGGCGATCTGCTGGCTCGTCTACACGGGGCTCGTCGGCCGCCGCGATCGAACGGTGGGTATTGCCGCGGGTCTCGTGGCGGCCGAGGGAGCGGTATGGCTCGCCAATGCCCGGGTCTGCCCGTTGACTCCGCTCGCCGAACGCTATGGCGCGGCGCAGGGCTCCGTATCGGACATCTGGCTTCCCGACGCGATCGCACGAACGATTCCGCAGTGGTCGATCCCGCTCGTCGTGTTGGGGGTTCTCCTTCACATCCGAAGCAACCTTCGGGCGGGCCCCCTGGCTGCCGGTCATCGTCGCAAGAAATGAGGTGAACGAGATGCGAGTTCTTGTTGTCCACGGCAGCCGGATGGGCTCGACAGGCGAGATCGCCGAGCGGATCGCCGGTCAGCTCCGGGCGAGTGGCCACGACGCCGTCGCCATCGCCGCTGCGGAGCAGCCCGATGCGTCGGCGTGGGACGCATACGTCATCGGTGCCGGCGTGTACGCCGGTCACTGGCATCCGGACGCTGTCGAATTCGTCGAGCGAAACCGGGATCGCCTCGCGGAGCACCCGGTCTGGCTGTTCAGCAGCGGACCCGTCGGGGATTCCGCGGTCAAATACGAGCCCGTCGAGCCGAAAGACGTCCACCGAATCCGCAAGCTCATCCAGCCGCGGGACCATCGTATTTTCGCCGGGGCATTCAACCGGGCGAACGTCGATGGGGCCGGTCTCGGCCGGGCCTCGTCGTTCATCGCCTCGCGATTCATCCCGGAGGGCGACTTCCGTGACTGGGGCGAGATCGAAGCGTGGGCGTCGCAGGTCGCGCACAAGCTGCGACGAACCGCCGTCGCCCCACGGCGCTAGGACGGTCCCCCCGGGACTGGCGCTGTCGACGCACACCCGGTGGTGAATCGTCTCCAGCGGACCCTGCCCGATCAGCCGTGAGCGGCCACGTGCGGACCAACATGGACCAGCACCTCGGCCACTTCCGTAACGCTGGCCTCGATGACCTCGACCACCCGACGCGCGATGACGTGCGCCTCAGCGACCGTCAGCTCGGGCGCGACGTGGATGTGCAGGTCGACGAGCGCATGGCCGGCTTCGCCCCGGGAGCGAACGGCGTGGACGTCTCGCACCCCCGGCACGGTCCGCGCCAGGGTCTGGATGGATTCCAGGTCGAGTGGTGCCGCGTCGGCGAGCATCTCGGCCGCGCTCCATGCGACGCGCATGCCGCGCCAGGCAACGATCACGCCGACGGCCAGCGCCACCAGTGGGTCGACGACCAGCAGGCCGGCGGCCGATAGACCCACCCCCGCCCCAACGGCGAGAGCGGTGGCGGAGTCCGCGAAAGCATGGAGAGCCTCGGCGCGCAGCACGCGGCTGCCGTGACGGTTTGCTTGGCGCCCCAGGTATCTCGCGAGCAAGGCGTTAGCCACCGCCGACGTTCCCATGACCGCCAGCCCGATCCCTGATGCCGAGAGCGACTCCGGCTGGAACAGACGGGGAACAGCCGTCGCGAGGATGAGCACAACGGCTGCAAGAAGCAGCATCCCGATCAGCAACGACGCCACCGCCTCGTAGCGGTCGTAGCCATAGGGATGGCGGCTGTCGGGCGGGCGTGTCGCGAGCCATGTGCCGCCCAGGGCGACGGCATGTGCGGCGGTCCCGACGACGACGTGGAAAGCACTGGCGGTGATTCCGACGCTCGCCGTGAGCCAGGCCGTCACCAGCAGCGCGGTGGCCAGACCCGCGTGCACCGCGATCGCCACGCCGAGTGTCCCGATGAGGGCGCCGCGTCGTTGGCCGAGTCCGACTGCCCTACCCATGGCGCTACCCGTCCAAGGGCAGGAGAGAGGCCCTGGGCGGGGGCCTGACCGCGGCGGCTGTCATCGCGAGCCCGAGGGCGAACGGATCGCCGAATCGATCGGCGGCTGAGCCCGCGCGGCCGTCGGGTTCACCTGGCGTGCACCGTGCCATTCATGATCGGGGGACATCGCATTGGAAATAGTGATCGCCTGGCGGTAAGCCGGGAACCTCGTACGTCCTCGTCTCGACCCCGTTGAAGATCTGCCCCCTGAAACAAGATCATCCCGCCCTCTAATCGCGGGGCGGGGCACCTGGCTCCGTGTCAGTACGATTCACATCGTCCCACAATGGCAGCCGAGGGTTCAGTGAGTCGGAGAGAGGAGTGACCGGTGAGCAAGCTGCTCGTGGCTTTCGTTCACGACCTGGATGCGGATCAGGTGATCGCGGCGCTTGCCGAGGAGGGTCATCGGGTGACGCGGATCCGGTCGTCGGGCGGGTACCTGCGCATCGATAATTCGACGCTCCTTCTCGGCGTCGAGGACGATTCGATGATGGCGGTGCTGGCCGTTTTCGAGCGCGAGTGCTCCACCCGGGAGATTGAGCTTCCGCTTGTACTGCTCGGCCGCCTGAAGGAGCACCAGCCGAGGATCGTGCGTCACGGCGGCGCGACCGTGTTCATTACCGACCTGGAGTCGATCCTGAGGATCTGATGACGGTCGGCGGGCCGCTGACACTCTGGCGGCCCGTGTCCCTGTGATCCCTCAAGCGCTCCCGGGACACGCGTTATTCCGCCAAACACGTATCCCGTGGGGCGGCGTTACAGTCGTTCGATGACACACAACGCCGCCTGGGTTTCTGGCCGGCGGAGGACGAAGGTCGTCTGCACGCTGGGGCCGGCAACCGACGGCAAAACAGACGAGCTGGTGATTGCCGGCATGGACGTCGCGCGCATCAATTTCTCCCACGGCACGCCGGCCACGCGGCACAAGGCTGCCCTCGCCGTTCACCAGGTCGAGGCGACGCGGGGCGAAAAGATCGGCCTCATGGCCGATCTTGCCGGTCCCAAGATCCGCTTGGGCGACCTCGTGGGAGGATCCGTCGAGCTCGTTGCGGGGCAGCCGTTCGTGCTTCGGGCCTCCCGAGAGTCGGAGCGCGCAGGCGACGTCACCGGAGCCTGTGTCTCGTACTCGAGGCTGGCCGCCGACGTCCACGTAGGCGATCGGCTGTTCCTCGCGGACGGGGCCGCCGAGCTCCGCGTGATCAACGTCGGCGACTCGGTCGCGACCGAGGTTATGCGGGGAGGAACGGTCCGCTCTCGAGCCGGCGTCGCCATCCCCGCCGACCGGTTGTCATCGCCGCCACTCACCGCGAAGGACCGGGCTGACCTGCCACTCGCGATCCAGCTCGGCGCCGATCTGGTCGCCCAGTCTTTCGTCCGCGGTCCGGACGACATTCGGGCCCTGCGGAAACTCCTCGGGAAGGGCGGGCCACCGATCGTCGCCAAGATTGAGACGCGTCCAGCCGTCGAGTCATTTGATGCCATCGTCGACCTCGTGGACGCCGTGATGATCGCCCGCGGCGACCTCGGCGTCGACGTGCCGTACGAGGAGGTGCCGCTGATACAGAAGCAGCTTGTGCGACGGGCGCTCGATCGGGGCGTCCCATCGATCGTCGCAACCCAGATGCTCGAGTCGATGACAAGCTCGCCGCGCCCCACACGGGCGGAGGCAAGCGACGTCGCGAACGCGGTCTTCGACGGCGCCGACGCGATCATGCTGAGCGGCGAGACGGCAATCGGTGCCTTTCCGGTGCTTGCGACGGAGGCCGCCGCGAGGATCGCCCTGACGTGCGAGGTCGGCGGCCGAACGCGCATGGCGGCAGGCGTGTCACCGACACCCGACACCGACGTGGCGGCACTCGCCGGTGCGGCGACGGCGCTTGCGGCGGGCCCGGACGTCAAAGCGATCGTCTGCTATACACGCACGGGCCAGACCGCGCGGTTCCTATCCGCGCTCCGAGCCGGCGTGCCGATCATCGCCTTCTCGCCGGACCCCCACGTCGCCGGGCGACTGGCCCTCGCCTACGGCGTCGTCGCGCGTACGTGCCGCCCCCTGGGTGAATCGACGGATCGGCTCGCCGAGTTGGACTCCCTGCTCCGCGGGTCCCGACTGCTGCCGGCGGGCGCCGCAGTCGTGCTCGTCTCGTCGACGGGCTCCCCGGGATCGAGTCCAAACCTGCTGGCGGTCCAGCGGCTGACCGCTGCCGGCGCGCCGCTTGCGACCAAGCCTGCATAACGGCCCCCGGGGTTCGCGGCCGATCGCCAGGTCCATCGCCTCTCGAATCACTCCCGGGCTTGACAGCGCCCGCGGTCGCGACAATACTGAACCCGATGGTTCAGTATCTGCCAGTCGATCGCACGTTCGCCGCCCTCGCCGATCCCACCCGACGGGTGGTCCTCGAGCGCCTCGGCAGCGGCAGCGCCACGATCAGCGAGCTCGCCCAGCCGTTCGGCATGTCGCTGACGGGGATGAAGAAGCACGTCCGGATCCTCGAGGAGGCCCAGCTGGTCGCCACCGTGAAGGTGGGTCGGACGCGGCTGTGCTATCTCGGCCCGCGGCGGCTCAACGACATCCAGCTGTGGGTCGAGACGTACCGGCAGATGGTGAACGAACAGCTCGATCGGTTCGGGGACGTCCTCGACCGCACGAAAGGAGCCCGACAATGACCGTCGACCAGAAGAGCCCCCACGCCGTCAGCTTCACGAAGCCGAACGATCTCGAGTTCCGGGTGGAGCGGACCTTCGATCATCCGATCGAACGGGTGTGGGCCGCCTATACCGATCCCGCGCTGATCCCCGAGTGGTGGGGCCAGGGCACGACGGTCGACCGCCTCGACGTCCGGACGGGCGGCAGCTGGCGGTTCGTCGTGAATCCGGGCACCGACAGCGAGAGCGCGCTGAGTGGCGACTTTCTCGAGGTCAGCCCGCCCGACCGCCTCGTCCAGACGTTCGGGATGGAAGGTCCGTACGGCAAGCCCCACACCCAGACGATCGAGTTCGAGCGGGTCGGCAAGGGCACGCGCCTGGCGATCACGTCCCGGTTCGACACGACGGAGGAGCGGGACGGGATCGTCGCCTACGGCGCCGAGAAGGGCGCGATCGGCGGCTGGGCCCGCCTGGACGCGCTGCTTAAGAGAGGTCGCTGAGGGCGACGAACGCTTTCCGCTCGGCGGAGGCGTAGGCGGCGAGAATCACCTTCAGAACGCTGGTGCCCTCTTTCTCCGTGTTGATCGGCCGGCGACCCTCGCGCAGGCAGGCGATGAAGTCGACCACTTCCAGGGCGATCGTGTGCGGCTTCGGAGGTGGGTACTTCGCGACGATTTTCGCCCGGCCGCCACGCGGCTTGTGGCGGAGCGTCCGGCCGTCGCTCCACAGGGTCCCGGCCTCGCCGACGACGGAGAACTTCTCGGTCGTCGTCGGCGGGTCGGCCGCCCAGCTCGTCGCGATCGTGCCGACCGAGCCGTCGGCGAACCGGATCATCACCTGGGCGGAGTCCTCGCCCTCGAGAAAGTCGAGTCGATGCCGGCTCAGCATCGCGGCCACTTCGACCGGTTCCGTGCCGACCAGGTGGAGCAGCAAGTAGGTGGGGTGGTAGCCGGTGTCGATCAGCTCTCCCCCACCGCTCGTCGCACGCGGGCCGCGCCAGCCGATCGTCTTCGGGTCCAGCGGGTTGAAGAAGCTGTCGGTCGTCCGGGCTTCGTAGATCTTGCCGAGGACGCCGCCCTGGATCATCTCGCGAGCCTTCGCGACCGCCGGCAGGAAGAGTTGATTGTG
Organism: uncultured Anaerolineaceae bacterium; assembly: GCA_964626755.1. GTDB lineage: Bacteria > Chloroflexota > Limnocylindria > Limnocylindrales > CSP1-4 > JACDAV01. Next base: position 75,678 of record CAZVGO010000049.1, read on the forward strand.
CGCGCACATCAGGGTGATGCCGCTGTCGACGACCGCCTTGCTGACCGCATCCGCCTCGCCGACGGTGAGGCAGAGTGGCTTCTCGCAGAGGACGTGCTTGCCTGCTGCAGCCGCGGCGACGATGGCGTCCTTGTGGAGATGGTGCGGCAGGCAGATGTCCACCGCGTCGACGAGTCCCGACGCGATCATCTCGCGGTAGTCGCTGAACATCCGCGCGCCACCGGCCCGCCTGGCCGAGCGCGCGGCGTTCTTCGGGTCGATATCCGCGATCGCCGTGATGCGGGCCGAATCCCCCGCCAGCAGGTAACCGTCGAGGTGGGCCTGGGCGATCGACCCGCCGCCGATGATGCCTACCCTGATCCGGATGCCGTCAGCCACCCGGCCCGCCAACCTGGACCGTCTTACCCGTTCGGGCCGATCGGTTGGCCGCGTCCATCAGCGTCGTGAGATCGACCGCCAGGGCGATGTTCTCGGTTGCGACCGTGCCCTTCTCGATGTGGCTTACCCACTGGTCGAACGGGCCGGGCGCGCGACCGGGGAGCGGCAGCTCCGTCCACGGGTCGTCACGCCCGGCGGGTTTGCTGCGCACGAGCAGCCGTGCCTCGGGCGTGCCGTACAGGAGGCTTCCCTTCGTGCCGTGGACCTCGATCGTGAACGGAGAGTGGGGGTTGACGAAGCCGGCCTCGACGACGCCGAGCGCGCCACTCCCGCTGCTCAGCACCGCCACGGCGTTGTCCTCGACCGCACGGCCGGTCACGTGGCCGTACGAGGCCGTGAGTCGATCCGGCATGCCTCCCAGGAACAGGCGGGTCAGGTACATCGGGTGGCATCCGAGGTCGATGAGGGCCCCGCCGCCGGCCTCGTCGGGATCGAAGAACTGGCCGGGCAGCCACGGCCGTCCGACGGCGCCGTCGTGCGACAACCGCACCCTGACCAGGGTCACGTCGCCGAGTCGTCGCTCGGCGAGGACCTTGCGCGTGGCCTGCGTGTAGCCGTCCGCGAGCCGGGGCAGGGACACTGTGAGCTTCACGCCGGCGCGCTCGACGGCCGCCAGGATCGCACGGCACTCCGCGGGCGTGAGGGCAAGCACCTTCTCCGTGAAGATGTGCTTGCCTGCGCGCGCCGCGGCGACGATGACCTCGCGGTGGGCCCGGGTCGCCGTTGTGACGATGACGCCGTCGACGTCCGGCCTCGCAAGCAGCTCTCCGAGTTCCGCGTGGAACGTGACGCCAAGGCTCTTCGCCTTCGCCCGACCGCGTTTCGGATCGTCGTCCCACGCAGCGACGATCTCGGTTCGCGGATGCTCCCGGGCCTCGCGCGCGTAGTCGTCGGCGTGGACGTGCCAGAAACCGAGGATGCCCAGGCGGATCATCACCGGAGGTTACCCGGTACGGCCGGCGTCGTTGTCGGCGAGCGGGACGACCTGGCCGCCCTCTACGAGGCCCGCGGTGACTCCCGCGTTGTACGCGGTCGTCAAGCGGGCCGTCAGCGCAGCCGGGCGAGAGGAGCCAGGCTCTTTGTGCCCGCGCACCACGAACCAGTCGCCGCGACCCGGCCGCAACCACCCCGCTCCCCTCCTCTCGGCCCCGACCAGCCTCCCGAAGAGCCGTTTCGCGGTCGGGGAATGACGAACGGGCCGTAGGCAGCTGCCCGCCGCAGCCCCATCGTCAGGACAGAACGCACCCCTGCCCTTGCCGTCTCGCGCCGGCGACCGAGCAGCCTGCTGCCGCGAGATGGAGAAGCAACGTGCAGAACCTGCCAATCATTGCCGGTATCGGTCTCGCACTCGTCCTGGCCTTCAGGGCGATGACGATCCGCGACGCCCGGAATCGCTCGCTTGATCGAGCCGTCGATCCCGCGTCGCTCAACGCCGGCCCCCTGCCGAGCTCCGAGCCAACGAGTCGTGCCTTCCTGCCCGTGACGCCTGTCTGAGCTCGCAGTCAGTTCGTTAGCGTCACCTTCTGGATCCAGCGCGGATTCTCCGGATCGATCCCCTTCGCGATCGCGAGGTGCAGGGCCAGGAGCTGGCCGGGCACGATCGCCGCGATCGGCATGAGCCACTCCGGCAGCCCCTGCGGCAAGAGGATTCCGAGCACCCCCGCGATGGCCGCCGGCCTGTCCGAGATCACGATCCGCTCGACGCCGAGGTCGCCGAGGCGGGCGAGGAGCGCGTCGAGGTCGCTCGCCGCCGCGCCGGACGTCGCGATCGCGATCACCGGATGGCCGGGCTCGACGAGGGCCAGCGGACCGTGGAGGAAGTCGGCGGCCGAGTACGGATCGGCCGGCAGGCGGGCCAGCTCCTTGAGCTTGAGGGCGAGCTCACGGGCAGTCGCGTACTCGAAGCCGCGGCCGACGACGATCAGCCGATTCGCTCCCTTCAGGTGCCGGGCCACGGCCTCGGCCTGGGTCTCCGTTTCGAGCGCCGCCGCGAGCGCGGCGGGCACGCCGGAGAGGGCGGCATCCCTTCCGTCGATCGGGGCGAGCCGCGATTCGAGAGCCGTCACGAGGAGCGCGACCGCCAGGAGCTGGGCCGTGTAGGTCTTGGTGGCAGCGACCGCCCGCTCCGGCCCGGCCCCGAGATCGATCACATGCGCGGCGGCCCCCGCGAGCTCAGAGCCGAGGTCGTTGGTGATCGCGATGGTCGGCGCACCCTGGCGACGGCCAGCGGCGACGGTGGCGACGATGTCGGGCGATCGGCCGGACTGCGAGATCCCTACCACGAGCGCCCGGTCGAGCCGCACCTCGGCGCCGTAGAGCGTAATGAGCGATGGTGCTGCGAGCGCGACCGGCAGCCGGAGGTGCGCACCGAACAGGTACTGCGCGTAGATCGCCGCGTGGTCGCTCGTCCCGCGTGCGGCAATCACGACCTGGTCGACGTCCCGGCTGCGAATCCGCTCGGCGATCGCATCGGCGATCGCCTCGATGTGGGGGCGCCCGCCCGTCAGGAGCCGCTCGGCGACTGCCGGCTGTTCCCCGATCTCGTCCCTCAGTGTCACCCGCGGTCGCCCCGTCCCGCGACGAACGTGGCCTCGACCGTCAGGTCCGCGGACAGCAGCACGACGTCCGCAATCGCGCCCTCGACGAGCGCCCCCCGGTCCGGCAGCCCGAGCAACCGCGCCGGGGTCGAGGTCACCGTGGCGATCGCCTCGGCCATCGGGCAGCCGGTGAAGGCGACGAGGTTGGCGAGACCCTCGGCGATGCTGATGACGCTGCCGGCGAGTCGCCCGTCGAACGTTCGGGCGGCAGTCACGTCCACTGCGATCTCCCGGTCGGCCAGGGGGTAGCTCCCGGGCGGCATCCCGAGCGCTGCCATCGCGTCGGTGACGATCGAGACGCGGCCCGGACCGGCGAGCCGCCAGACGAGCTCGACCATCGCGGGCGCGACGTGAACGCCGTCGGGGATCAGCCCGACGGTGACGCGCGGATCCAGCAGCAGGGCCGCCGCGAGCCCCGGCTCCCGGTGGCCGATCGACGGCATCGCATTGAAGAGGTGGGTCGCGTACCGAACGCCCGCATCGATCGCGGCCGCCCCCCGCTCGTGATCCGCCTGCGAATGGCCGGCCGCAACGACGACGCCGCGCGACACGAGGTCGGCGACGAGGTCCAGCGCTCCCGGCAGCTCCGGGGCGAGGGTCGCCATGAGGATGCCATTGGCCCGCGACCAGTCCGCTGCCGCTCCTCGATCCGGCGGGCAGAGGTAGGCCGGGTTGTGAGCGCCGGCCTTCTCCGGGCTGAGGAAAGGGCCCTCCACGTGAAGGCCGAGCGGCATCGCGCCGGCGTAGCCCGGCACGGGTCCGCCTGCGAGGGTGGCGCGCGCAGCCGCGATCGTCTCCGACGGTGAGCTGACAATGGTCGGCAGGAACGAGGTGACACCGGATTCCGCGAGACGCGCGCCGACGGCCCAGATCGATGTCGGGTCGGCGGTGAAGTCGTGGCCGTAGCCGCCGTTGATCTGGAGATCGACGAAACCGGCCGCGGCCATGAGCCCACCGGCGTCGATCCGGCGGGACCCCGCGTCCGCGGTGGCGTCCGCGTCTGCCCCGATCGCCGCGATGCGCCCAGCGGCGAGGAGCAGCGAGGTCGGCCCGGCGTCGGGCCGGTCGACGAGTCGGGCGCCGCGGATGAGGGTGGCTGGATCCCCCGGCCCGCTCATCGCGCGCTCACGCAATTCGGTGGCCCGCAGGGTAGAGCCCCGGGATGGCGGCCGGCAGGTGACCCTCGAATCGGGTCCCTCCGACGAGCGCCGCGGCGAGCGCCTCCATTGACGGCCGGAGGATTCCGTACGTCGACACGTGGGACCGCGATCTCGGATACGCGGCCAGGTCGAAGGGGGTCCGCAGGGCGACGGTCACGGTCGGCACGCCCAGCCCCAGGATCGCGTCGACGAGGGCAGCCTGTGCCGGCTCGACGAGGGCGGCGGTCGTCCCGACCACGACGAGATCGTGACTCCGAACGGCGTCGCGCACCGCGGCGATCTCATCGGCCTGGGGCGCGTGCGCGACGATGATCTCGTCGACTGCCCCGAGGCGGTCCCGGAGCGCAGTCGCGAGGCCGGGGGCCACGATCGACGAAGTGTCGGCCGGGGTCTGGTCCGTGGGGACGGGCATGATCGCGGCCACCCGTGCCCCGGGGTCGGGCCGCAACGGCAGCAGCCCGGGGTCGTCGCGCACGAGCGTCAATGCGCGCGCGGCCAGCTCCGCGGCAAGGGCGACGTGCTCGGCGCAGCCCACGACGTCGACCGGTGGCTGGTCGAAGCCCCGCAGCCAGGCGCGCAGGTCCGCCAGGCGCGCCGCCGTCGCGGCGGCGTGTCGCGGTTCGAGCAGGCCCCGAGCGACTGCGTGCCGGAGGCCGCCCTCGATCCGTTCCCGCGCCTCCGGATCCGGCGTCGCGAGGAGGAGGTCGACGCCCGCACGGAGGGCCGCGATCACGTCGAGAATCTGGTTGGGCCCCTGGGCGAGAGCCCGCATGTCGAGCGCATCGGTGATCGAGATGCCGTCGAAGCCCAGCTCGTCGCGGAGGAGCTGCTGCATGACCTGCGGAGCGAGCGTCGAAGGCAGGTCCGGATCGCCGGTCACGCCCGGTACGGCCAGGTGGGCCGACATCACGACCCGCGCGCCGGCGGCAATGCCGGCCCGGAACGGGACCAGCTCGCGCGCTCCGAGTGTCTCGCGATCACCGGCCACGACCGCCAGCCGGTGATGAGTGTCGTCGGGCGCCTCGCCGAGGCCGGGAAAGTGCTTGAGCCCGGCGGCCACGCCAGCCGACTGGAGGCCCGTAACGAAGGCGCCCACCTGCTCACCGACGCGCCCGGCGTCGTCGCCGAAGGAGCGGATCCCGACGGCCGGGTTGAGCGGGTTCGTGGCGAGGTCGCAGACAGGTGCGTAGTCGACATTCACGCCGACTGCCCGGAGCTCGATCCCGATCGCACGGGCTATCCGCTCCGTCAGCCGCAGGTCGCCCACCGCACCGAGGGCCATGTTGCCGGCAAACGGCGTCGCGCCGTCGCCGAGGGCGAGGAGCTGGCCGGCCTCCTGGTCGGCGGCGACGAGGAACGGCGATGTGGACGGCTGGTCGGGCCGCCGCGCCCGGCCCGCCGCCTGGATCGCGTCGGTCAGCGATCGAATCTGGCCGGCCGACTCGACGTTGCTGAATCGAAACAGGGTGACCCCCGCGGCGGGCGCGGTCGCGAGGCGCCGGGCCATCTCCGGCGGCAGCTCCAGTCCATCGAACGCGAGCATGAGCGCGCCGAGCGCCAGGTCGGCGGGCGCGGCCATCGCCGCGGGCGCGGGCTGCCCGCTCATCCCTTGACCGCGCCGGCGAGGCCCTTGACGAAGTAGCGTTGCACGGCGAGGAAGAAGATGAGGATCGGCACGACCGTCATCGTGACGCCGGCGGCGATTGCCCGGAAGTCGGAGCTGAAGAATCCCTGGAGCGCGGCGAGGCCCACGGGCAGCGTCTTGTTGTCCATCGTCGGGAGCATGAGCGACGGCCAGAGGAAGTCGTTCCACGCGGTGACGAATGTGAAGATCGCGACCGCGGCGAGCGACGGCCGGACGATCGGCAGCATGACGTTCCTCCAGATCCGCCACTCGCTCGCGCCGTCGATCCGGGCCGCGTCGAGCAGGTCGTTCGGGACGCTCCGGAACGCCTGGCGGAGGAGGAAGACGTTGAAGGCGCTGACGAGGCTCGGGAGGATCACCGCGGGCAGCGAATCGTGGTAGTCGAAGACCCGGACCGCCAGGACGTAGCTGGGGATGTAGGTCAGCTGGATCGGCACGATCAGCGTCCCGAGCAGCAGGTAGAACAGCGCCTCGCGGCCGGGGAACCGCATCTTCGCCAGCGGATAGGCGGCCAGCGCCGCGATCAGCGTGTTGAGCACGGTCACGGACACGGTCACGATGATGCTGTTGAGGAAGAACCGTGCCACCGGCAGGGTATCGGCGACCCTGGCGTAGTTGGCGAGCGTCGGGTCGTTCGGGAGGAACTGGGGCGGCACGGAGAAGATCGCGTCGTTCGGCCCCTTCAGCGAGGTGAGCAGGATCCACAGGAACGGGAACACCGTCACCACGCTCATCGACAGGAGGAGCGCATACCAGAACGCGGCGCGCATCGTGAATCGCCGGCCGCGCGAAGCTTGGATCGGCAGCGCCTCCACCCGCGCGGCCATCAGTCGGCCCCCCGACCGCGCTCGAGCAGCCGGACGTTCACGACAGAGAAGGCGAGGGTCAGGACGAGCAGGACGATCGCGATCGCCGACGCGTAGCCGGCATGCGACAGCACGAACGCCTGCTTCCACAGGTAGAACACGACCGTCACGCCGCTGTCGAGGACCCCGCCCGTGCGGTTCGTCAACACGTAGATCTCGTCGAAGACCTTGAGGGCCGCGAGGCTGGAGATGACCGCCACGAACACGATCTGGGGACGCAGGCCGGGCAGGCTGACGTGCCAGTGCTTCTGGAAGTCGTTACAGCCGTCGATCCGGGCCGCGTCGTAGAGCTCCTCGGAGATGTTCTGCAGACCGGCCAGGAAGATCACGGCGTAGTAGCCGACTCCCGCCCAGATCGTCAGCATGATCGCGATCGGCAGGATGAGCGACGGCTCAGTGAGCCATTGGATGGGCTCGTCGATTACGCCACCCCACAGCAGGACGCCGTTGAGGAACCCGTTCCGGTCGAACAGCCAGCGCCACGAGATCCCGATCGCGATGCTGCCGCTGACCGCCGGGATGTAGTACAGGGCCCGGAAGACGTGGATGCCGCGCAGCTCGCGGTTGACGATGATCGCCAGCGCGATCGACAGGATGATCAGCGTCGGCGTCGCGACCAGGTAGATGACCGAGTTGCCGAGCGCCTTCCAGAACGTCGGGTCGGCGACGAGGCGCTCGTAGTTCTCGAGCCCGACCCAGACCGGGGGCCGGACGATGTCGTAGTCGGTGAAGCTGTAGTAGACGACGCTGAGGATCGGATAGAGAACGAAGATCCCGATCAGGATCAGCGCCGGCGCGAGGAAGAGGTACGGGGCCGCCGTGAGCTTTCTGGTCATCGGTCTCCCCGATTACCCCGATGTGGCCCTCCCGGATGGGGAGGGCCAGCATCAAGGTTTGCGCTAGAGCGCGTTTGCCTCAGCGACGGCATCGGACAACGCCTTCTGCGGATCGACGTTGTTGAAGATCGCCGATTCGACGGCCTTGCGGACGATCTCATTGACGTCCGCCTTGTTCGGAACCGTGGGAACGATGTCCGCCAGCTTCGACACGATGTCGCGGGCAATCGGCTTCGCGCTGTCCTCGATCGCGACCGGCGCCGCGGCGAAGAACGGATCGTCGTACGACGCCGGAGTCGACGGATAGATCGCCACGATCTTCGAGAACTCGAGCATGCTCTGCGGGTTCGTGAAGAACTGGGCGAGCGCGATCGAGGCGTTCGGGTACTGGGTGTCCTTCTTCACCGAGATGCTCATCAGGCCCTTGCCGACGACGCCGGACTTGCCGACCGGCGCCTGGACCGCGCCGAGGTACCCGTACAGGCCAGGGTTGTTGGCGCGGACCTCGCGGATGAGGTTCGGTCCCGTCATGTAGAAGGGCGCCTCGCCGGATGTGAACAGGTCGAGCCCGACCCGGTCGTCGCCGAGCAGCGCGCTCCGGTCGACCGTGCCGGCCTTGACCATGTCGACGTACATCTTCAGCCAGGTCACGGCCGCGGGTGAGTCGAACGTGAACTTCCCGTCGTCGCCGATGATGTCGACGTCGCCCTCGTAGACCATCTGGGCCAGGAGGTCGTTGACCGTCAGGCGGATGTCACACAGCTTGCCGGTCGTGTCCTTGATCGTCTGGCACAGCGCCGGCAGGCCATCGGTCGTCTTCGGGAAGTCCTCGACCTTCAGCCCGGCGCCGCCCTCGAACGCAGGCGGATCGGATCCGGCAACCGGTGTGCCGGTGTAGATCTGGGTGTTGATCAGGGCGACGGACAGCCCCTGGTACCACGGGAACTGGAAGTTCTGGCCGTCGACGAGCTGCTGGTTCCACAGCCCCTCGAAGTAGACGTCCTTGATCGACTGGTCGACCTTGTCGTTCAGCCCCAGCAGGAGGCCGCGGGTCGCGTAGTCGCTCACCCAGCCTTCGCTGACGGACAGGTTGATGACGTCCGGCGCGCTGTTCGCTGCGAACGAGTTGTCGAGATCTTCCTGGAACGTCGCCTGGTGGTCCTCCCAGTCGACCGTGACGCCGGGGTACGCCTCGTTGAATCGGGCGATCGTGTCCTTGATGTACTGGTCGAAGGTCGGCGACAGGAAGAACGTCCAGAAGCCGATCTCCGCGCCCGCCTCGACCCCGGCGATGACCGCCTCCGGGTGGGCCGCCGTCGGGGACGACGGCGCGGGCAGCGAGCCCGCTGGGGTGGTGGCGCTCGAGGACGGGCTCGCCGCCGGCGTGCACGCACCGATCGCGAGCACCAACGCGACCAGTAGCCCTGTCAGTTGCTTGACTCTCACCTTGGATCCCTCCTTGTCGATGGGACGATTGACCTGCCGGGATGCATCCGCATTCGCCTGTTCCTCCTCCTCGTGGACCCGGTTGACGGCACTCCCCCGCCCTTCTTCTCTACGCGTCGCCCACCTCCCTTCCCGCGACCGGCGAAGGCCGGTCGCCGGAAGCCGCGGATCGGGCCAGGGCTACTGCGCCCCAGACCCCGGCCTCCGATCCCGCGGGCAGCAGGTGGACAACGCCGGGCCGCAGGACCTCCCGGGCGAGGGCGGATGCCTCGCGCAGGCGGTCGAGGGCTCGGAGGATCGGGTCGAGAAAGGCGTCGCCGGCCCCGGCGACACCGCCGCCGATGGCCACGACCTCCACGTCATAGGCCATGACCAGCAGATGAACGGCGCGCGCGATGTGGGCCCCGACGTCCGCGGCGATCTCGGTCGCGACGGGGTCACCCGCCGCGGCGGCCTCGTAGACCTCGGCGGCCGTGACGTCGCCCCCTGCCGGCAGCTTCGATGGCCGGCCCGCGCGCAGCACCGAGGCGGCACGCCGGGCGACAGCGGGTCCGGCGGCGAGAACCTCGAGGCACCCGCGCAGGCCGCACGGGCAGGCGGGTCCGGCCGGGTCAACGACGATGTGGCCCACCTCGCCCGCGAGGCCACGTGCCCCACGGTGGAGCCGGCCGTCAAGGACGAGTCCCGCGGCGATCCCGGTCCCGATGCTCAGGTACGCGAGGTCGGCGACATCTCCGAGCACGCGCCGCTCGTACAGGCCGGCGGCCGCCGCGCGGACGTCGTTCTCGAGGCGGACCGGCGCGCCGAGTCGAGCCTCGACCTGCGGCCCGAGCGGCAGCTCGTTCCAGCCGAGGTTGACCGCGAGAGAGACCGTGCCGGAGACGGGGTCGACCCTGCCGGGGACACCGATGCCGACGGCCCCCACCCGGTCGAGGCCGACGCCGGCATCGCCGAGCGCGGCGGCGACCGCACCGACGACGACCTCGGCGGCGCGGTCCGGCGAGCCGACGGCGGTCGGCAGGGTGAATCGGCCGCAGACATTCAGGGCCGCGTCGGCGACGAGTACCGCGATCTTGCTGCCACCGACGTCGACGCCGACGAGCAGGTCGGCATTCTCGTGGGTCATCGCGTGTGGCTCAGGCCCAGCTCGCGGGTGATCAGGAGGGCCGATGCACCGAGGATCACGACGTTCGGCGCGAGCCGGCCGAACTCGATCTCGGTCTCGCCGCTCAACAGGCCAAGCGACCTGCGGCGCGCCTCGTCGGCGACGGCCTCGAGCCACTCATCACCGAACGCGGTGACGGGACCGTCGAGCACGATCCGGTGGATGTTGAGGGCGCCGATGAGACCGGCGATCGCCCGGCCCAGGAAGCGCGCGGCCTCCAGAGCGGCCGTCCGTGCGGCCGCGTCGCCGTCGGCGAAGGAGCGCACGACATCGTCGATCGTGAGCTCGCGTTCGGCCGCCACGCCGGCGAGCGGCGTCCCGAGCTGGACCGCGAGGCTCGTGGCTCGAGCGGCGATCGCCCGGCTGCTGGCCACGGTCTCGAGGCAGCCGAATCGGCCGCACCGGCAGGCGGCGCCGTCGTCGACGACGGCGACATGGCCGATCTCCCCCGCCCCGAACCCGTCGCCCTGGAAGAGCGATCCATTCAGAACGAGGCCCGCGCCGATTCCGCGGCCCAGCTTGACCGTGATCAGGTTCGGCCGGCGCCGGCCGTCCGCCCCGAACGTGTACTCGGCGAGGGCCGCCGCCTGGCTGTCATTGGCAACGTTGGCCGGCAGGCCGTACCGCTCGGTGAGGAGGTTACCGAGCGGCAGGTCCTGCCAGTCGAGATTGACGGCCCAGCGGATGGTTCCCGTGCGTGTATCGACGAGGCCGGGCGTCCCGACCCCGATGCCGAGCGGCGCCGCGTCGGCCTCGCCCATCAGCTCGTCGACGAGACCGAAGACGAGGGCGAGCGCGTCGTCGCCGTTGCGGCCCTCGACCGGCAGCTCGACCACGCGCCTGATCTCGCCGCGCAGGTTCACGAGGGCGCCCGCAAACCTGCCTTCCCCGAGGTCCAGGCCGATGACCTGGCGCGCGTCGCCGACGAAGCTGAGGAGGATCGGCGCCTTGCCGCCGCTCGACGGCCCGCGACCCACCTCTTCGACCATGCCGTCAGCGAGGAGGTCGGCGACGACGTCCGAGACCGTGGTCCGCGTCAGGCCGGTGCTGCGGGCAACCTCGGCTCGACTGATCGGCCCGAAGTCGTAGACGGTCCGCAGGACGAGCCGATGATTGTGCTGGCGGGTCTGGGCGTGTGTCGCCTTCGCCGGGAGTGGCATCTGGCCCTCGAAGATGCCCGCGTCGCGTGGCGGTCATCGACTTTGCCAATCGACTGGACAAACGCGAAGGTGAGCCATCGTCGGATGTTTGTCAAGAGCGTGGACAAAGATTCCGCCCGGAGCCAGATGCGTGCAGGGGCGCAACCGACTGGAGCGTGGCGCTACGATTCGCCCTACGCTGAAGACCCAGTGGCGACGTGCGTCACCGGCTGGCCCCAAGCACGGAGACCCGGATGCCCGGAGACGCCGACGATCTCGCCCTCCTGACCGAGCTGGAGCCCGAAGCGGCCCGGCTCTACGACCGCCATGCGCGAGTCGCCCAGGAGTGGTTCCCCCACGACTACATCCCCTACCGGCTCGGTCGCGACTTCGACAAGGAGCCCTGGACGCCAGACCAGCCGCGGCTCACCGGTGTCGCCCAGACGGCGTTCGAGGTCAACCTCCTGACGGAGGACAACCTCCCCTCGTACCACCGGCTCATCCACGGGATGTTCGGGCGGGGCGACGGTGCGTGGATCAACTGGATCGGGCGATGGACGGCCGAGGAGGGTCGCCACGCGATCGTCCTCCGCGACTACCTGACGGTGACCCGGAACCTCGACCCGATCGCACTCGAGCGGGGCCGGATGACCCAGCTCCAGCAGGGCTACGACCGCGACAGCATCGACACCCTGCGCGGCCTCGCGTACGTCGCGTTCCAGGAGCTCGCGACCCGGATCTCGCATCGAAACACGGGCCGCTACTCGGACGACCCGGTCGCCGACCGGATCATGACCAGGATCGCGGCCGACGAGAACCTCCACATGGTCTTCTACCGCGACATCCTCGGTGCCGCCCTGAAGATCCAGCCGTCGCGCGCAGTCCGCGCGATCGTCGACGAGGTGCTTGCCTTCCAGATGCCGGGTGCCGGCATCCCGGGATTCCTGCGCAAGGCCGCCACGATCGCCAAGGCCGGCATCTACGATTTGCGCATTCATCGCGAGGATGTCCTGGTGCCGCTCATCCAGCACTGGCGGATCTTCGAGCTGACCGGGCTGGACGGCGCGGCCGAGCAAGCCCGCCGCCGGCTTGCCGAGCACCTCGAGCAGCTCGATGGCGCCGCGCGAAGGTTCGAGGCGAAGCTCGCCGGCTCACCCGTGCCGAGGATCGGCGCCGCCGGCTGACGCGGCAGGAAACCCCGGCCTATGAGCTCGCGCGCAACGCGATCTCGAGGCTGCGCAGGCCGTCCTTCGCGGTGACCTCCAAAGGCTCGTTGCGCACGATTGCCCCGACAAGGTTGGCCATCCCGGCCCGAACGGCTAGGCGATAGTCGTCCTGGCGGTGCGGCCTTTCCGCTACAAGGCCGTCGCCGAGCAGCGTTCGAAGTCTCTCGAGTCGTTCCGGTTCCGCCGTCCCCTCGACCTCGAGGCGGGTCGGGATCCAGCCCTCGATCGTCGCGTGGCCGTGCTCGAACCCGAGCCTGATCGTGGTCCGCTCGGTCGCCGCCGTCCGGTTGAAGCTGTGGTAGAAGGTCGCCGCCATCGCGTCGCCGAAGCGAAGCAGGGCGCTGACGCGGTCGGCCCGCCCGTCAGGGCGGACCTGCGTGGCGCCCGAAACCTGGTCCGGCTCGCGCCCGCTGAAGGCGAGGCACAGGTCGATGAAATGGACGCCATGTTCGACGTGGATCCCGCCGCTCAGAGTGGAGTCCCAGAACCAATGCTCCGGGGGCAGGTTCACCGACGATGCGAAGTTCTCCAGGGCAAACTGCTGCAGGCCTCCGAGCGCCCCGGAGCGCGTCAGCTCGATCGCGAGCCTGTGCAGCGGGTGATGACGCAGGACGTAATCGATCGATACGCGGACGCCAGCACGCTCGGCGGCGGCCAGCGCCGCACGTGCGCCTTCGAGCGACGTTGCCAGCGGCTTCTCGACGAAGACATGCTTCCCGCGTTCGGCAGCCTGTTCCGTGATCCGACCGTGGAGGTACGGCGGCGTCGCGACGTGCACGATGTCCACAGCCGGGTCGTCGAGGAGCGCCTCGAGCTCCGCGTAGGTCTTCGCCCCGGCCGGGCCGGCGATCGCCTCCGCGCGGCTTCGGTCTGCATCCATCACCGCGACAACCCGCGCGTCCGGCAGGCCCTCGAAGGCCGCGACGCAGAACACCGCGAACCGACCCGCGCCAACGATCCCGATGCCGAGCGGACGGCTCATTCGGCGACCTTCTCGAGGACGATCGTCCTCCAGTATCGTGCAGGCATCTCGATCGGGAGCCCGGCCTCGATCGCCTCCCGGTCGACGATGCCGTCCTGGGTGGACACCCGATACCGAGCGGCCGGGAGCGCGCGGGCCGTGAACCGAAACGTTCTCATCTCCGACGTCGGGTTGTAGGCGATGAAGCGACGATTGGGTGCCGGGAAGCCGCGGAGGGACCCGGGCTGCAGCAGGTCGACGTAGACGACGAGGATCTCGGGGTCGTCCGACCGTCCGAGCGCCTCGAACAGCAGGTACGCCCAGATCCCCTCCCCCGCGCCGTACACCTCCTTCCCGATCGAGCCGGTTCCCGGCAACTCGGTGGTCCCGAGGTTCTCGTAGGGGATCCACGGCGCCGCGGAGCCCTGCGAGCGGGGCAGGAGTGGATCGAAGAACGCAAGGCTGTGCACCCGGATGAGATTCATCACCTTGAGCATCAGCTCCGTGGGACCGCGGCCCGAGTGGAGGAGCTCGGTCCAGGGAAGGATCGCCTCGACGTTCTCCTTGAACGCCGGATAGAGCAGCGATGCGCAGGCCTCGAACATGCCCCGCACCGCATATCCGTTCCGCTCCGCTTCGGGATCCTCGTCCCAGTACACCATCCGCAGCTGGGCGCGGACGAACTCGTCGGCCAACGGACCCATCAGGGCGTCGCCGGCGTCGGCGAGGCGCGCGGCCGCGGCCGCCGCGAATCCCAACTGGAGGGGTTCGTGGAAGGCGAGCTCGATTGGCTCTCGTCGCAGTGCGAGGAGGAGCCGCCGCGCGACGACGGATCCGCCCTCGTCCCCGAGCGCGCCGGCGAGAAGCGCGGCGTAGGCAAGGAGTCCGGAAACGCTCGCGTTCGGTGCCGCGCCAACGGCCTGCGGACCGTGCTCCGGCGAGAAGTTTGCGAACAGCGGCAGGCGATCACTGGTCGTCTCGGCCAGTCGCTCGGCGCCGCGGAGGCCGGCGACGGCCATGCGGCCGAGGGCGCCATCGGTCTCGACGAGTGCGACCCACGGCACCTTGATCAGGCCATTGAGGAGGAAATACCACGTGTCCGTCACCGCCTCCACGCCTTCTGTCGGATAGCGGTTCGAGATGTAGCCGGCCTCCGGGTGACCGAAACGATGGAGCGCCGCGCGGAGTCGGGTGGCGAGTCGCTGGGCATCGTCGCCGGGATGGAGCCGCAGGTACAGCAGGAGCGGCCCGACGACATCGGCGACCGTCATCAGCTCGAAGTGGCCGGGATCGTCATAGATGTGGATCGCGTCGCGGACGTACGCACGGAGCCCCAGGGCATCGTCCTCGCCGGCGGATCGGGCCGTGACCTGCACCTGGTCCGCGTCGAGGAGGTTCGAGACGGTTCCCGCGGCCACGCTCTCCCAGGTGACCGGACCGCTCGGCCACCGGCCGACGCCGTCGAGGGTATCGGCCAGGGTGTCGACGAGCCGGGCGCTGGCCGCCCACCCGTCCGGTGCGCTCTCGGCGCGACGCTGCCAGAGTCGCCAGCGAAAGGCGTGTCGCCCCGCGGGCAGGCTGAAGCGTGTGCTCGGAACGAGGCCGATCCCGTACCGGCCCGGCGGGCGGTACTCGAAGATCTCCCGCAGCTCCATCGCGAGCAGGCGACCCGGCGCCCAGGCCATGGAGCCCGCATCGACGTGGAACACCGTCTCGACGCCCGCCCGCGGGTCGAACAGGTACCCGGCTGGAACGGAGTTGCCGGCCAGTCCCTGCGTGTTCCGAACCGGTCCCGCCACGAAGGACCTTCGCCAGGTGAGGTGCTGGCGGTCCGCCATCGTGGCGAGCGGCCCGAGCCAGACCACGATCGCCGGCGCCTCGGCGAGGGAGCCGGCGAGATCGACGGTGGCCTCGAAGGCCAGGCCTCCACCGGCGCACGGCAGGACGGTGGCGGTCCAGGTGTAGCCAACCGGCGCTCCCTCGGGATCCCGACCCTGACCCGCGCCGGACAGACTGAAGCCACCGGCAGCCTCCTCCACTGTCTCGGCCGCGAGATCGAGACCACCGCCCACCGGCACATTCGCGATCGATGCACCGGGCCACCGCTTGCCGGCCTCGTCGATCTCGGTGACGAAGCGATGGCGGCCGTCCGGGTCCCGCACGAAGCGCACCCGCAGCCGATCGCTCGCCAGCTCGACGGCGTCGGTCCCGGGGCGCGCGGGCGGAGTCTTCAGTCCACTGCCTCCGCCGACGGTCGAGGAGGAAGCTTCCCCCACGCGCGGAGGCGGTCCGTCACCGCATGCGACGCCACGAGGCAGATGAGGCCCGGGACGACGAGCACGAGGGGCAGGATCAGCACCGCCCCGACAGCGACGATCAGGGCCAGCAGGATGGCAAGGACAATCGAGAACAGCGGGGCCCCGAGCGTGACGAAGATCGAGTTCCGGATCGCGCGAAACAGCCCACCGTCCGGCTGCAGGAGGAGGAGCGGCCAGACGTACAGGACGCTCATCCCGAACAGGATCCCCAGCACGGCGAAGCCGGCCGAGAGCCATGCACGCGGGTCCGTCGGGTCGGGATAGATCCGGACGTTCACTCCCACGATCGTCAGCCCGGCAGCACCCCACAGCCCCCAGGCCCAACCGTCGACGAGCCGGTGGCGCACCGCACCGACGAAGTCACGGATGCCCGGACTTCGCCCGGAGGCAAGCTCGTGCATCGACTCGAAGAGCGCGGCCGTCGCCGGCGGCAAGAGGACGATCGTCAGACTGAGGCCCGCCCACGCAAGATTGATCGGCGCGACGGCGACCAGCGCGTCCCATGCATCACCGAGGGAGCGGCGGACCACATGGACCGCGGCGCGCGGCTCGCGCCACCTCACGGCGACCACTCGAGGAGTCCGCTCGACGGATCGTACGTGAGGCTCACCTGCGAGCCACCGTCGAGGATCCAGGCTCGCTCGAGTGGTCGAGGGATCAGCCAGAGCCCGTCGACCACGCTCTCGGCGGCCGGGTCGAGGCCTGCGAACGAGAGCACGATCTCGTGCTCCCCCACGGTGAGGTCGAGCGGCTCGCCGAGCCGGTCGAGCCAGAGGTAGTCCCGGTCCGGGGAGACCCGCTCCGGGACGGTCGCAACGATTCGCCCGTCCAGCTCGACCCGGACCGCCACAGCCTCCGGTCGGGGATCGCGCGCGATGGTCGGGGGCGCCTCCGCGAGTGTTTCGACGAGCGTGAGGGGAGCGAGATTCGAGGCGGTGTCCGGATCCGTCCCCGTCCAGTCGATGAAGCCGCCGGCGAAGCCGAGGCCGGCCTCGAATCCGAGTCGCGCTCCGGTTGCCGGGTCGTGTCGATTGAGGCTGGACCACGGGAGCGCCGCCTCGTAGCGATAGCCTTCCGGCACCTCCTGCCAAGCGAGCGCGGCACCGGCCAGGAAGGCCTGACCGACCCAGTCCCAGACCTGCGGACCGCTCGGGGTCTGGGCGAGGGTGAGCTTCTTGTCGACACGGGTTCGCTGCCCGGTGCTGTCCAGGTACAGCCACACCGCATCGCCGCGAAACACGTCGGGGCCGGTTCCGGCCTGGTTGTGCTCCGGGTCGCGCACGTCGACGAAGGCGTAGAGGTTCTCATCGTCCCAGCCGAGGCGAAGCTCCATGCCGGCCCGGTCCGGTCCCGGCCAGCTCGATGCGCCGCGCAGGACCTGCTCCGCCGAGGCAATCACGATGGGCGGTACCTCCGGCCAGTCGGCGGGGTCGCCGTCGATTGTCGGCGCGACAGGCACGCGGACGGCCTCGAGATCGAGCCGTCGTGCGCTCGCGGCCTGGCGGAGGTGGGCAAGGTAGAGGTCGTAGCGACCGGGAGCGACGATCGTCACGGGCACTGCCAGGCTGTCCCCGCTGCCCAGCGCCTCGTAGCGGCCGCCGGAGTAGAACGCCTCGCCGGTCCAGTCCTGCAGCCCGTACCGTGGCGCTCCGCTCACCGTTCGGCCGCGCTCTGCCTCGACGATCACGCCCCCGTTCGTCGGTTCCACGGCGCGGGCGGCAAGGAACGGTGACGAGATGGGGTCATCCGCGACGGCCTGGAGCGCGAGCAGGGCCTCGATCGTGCTCTCGGCGCCCGCATTCCGGTTCACCCGCAGCTCGGTGGCGCCCGAGACACCGTCGAAACCGCGGCCGGTGGCCGGGTCGTAAATCGGCGTTCCGGCCGGGTTGTCGCCGAAGAACCAGGCGGCTGCAAGGCCTGCCAACCGGCGATATCGGTCTTCGCCGGTTGCCTCGGCGAGAGCCACGTAACCGAGCACGATGGGCGCCTGGCCGTAAGCAATCTGGTCGTAGCGACGCGGCAGGACCCCGATCTCGCGGATCATGCCGCCGGTCAGCAGCCGGCCGTACCAGGTCTCGGCCTCCGCCGCTGCCGCGGCGACCCAGTCGTCCCGCCTGAATGCCTGGCCGGCCCGGGCGAGCGCCTCGACGCTGTGGCCGCCCCATGCATGCCAGAACGCCGTCGAGCTCGTGGTGCTCGGCCGGAGGCCGAAGGGGTATGTCAGCCCGTCGCCCGCGCTCGACTCCGACACGGCCTGCCCAAGCCGGAAGGCGACCCGTCGTGTCGTGTCGTTCGGCTCGACCGCGTACCACTCGGCGAGCCCCAGGAGCGCCAGGCTGCTGACATCCGTCCCGCCCTTGATCAGCCCGGCCGGCTGCCTGACACCGTGGAGCCTGCTCTCCGTCGCGGCACTCTCCGTGAGCGCTCGCTCGAGAGCGGCCTCGCCCATCTCGTAGGCGCCGCGCAGCCGGGCCGCAAAAGCGGGATCGACCGTTCGAAAGGCCGCGTAGCCGCCGGCGAGGGCACGCTGGCCGCGAGCGGCCCACCAGCCCCAGTCCGCGTAGCTCGTCGGCCCGTCCGTGTTGATCGTCCCGGCCCGGTCGCGCAGGAAGTTGTAGTACTGCCCGTCCGGTGTCTGGAGGTACATGACCGTCTCGAGCAGCAGGCGCGCCCGCTCCAGCGCCGGGCCGCCCGCGTCGCGACTGCCCAGATCGAGGTAGACGAGCACTGCGCGCGCGATATCGTCGACGGCGCTGATCCCCTCCCCCGAGGCGTCGACCCAGCGGTAGGCCGGTGCCTCGGAGTAGATGTGGACGATCGCCATCGGGCGTCCGGCCACCTCGATCGGCTCCGTGAGGAAGTCGAGGTGCGCCGCGTTGATCAGGCCCTGCCGCTCGGTCGGGGGGAGCTTCTGATTGAGTCCACGGACGTACAGCAGCGCCCCCAGGATGGCGGCGGAGGCGATGACCGCGGGGATCACCAGACGCCACCTCGGCAGGCGCGACGATCTCTTCAGCCTTTCACGCCCCCGAGCTGGATCCCCTCGATGAACTGGCGCTGGGCGAGGAAGAACAGGATGACGACCGGGATCACCATCAGCAGGGACATCGCCATCATCAGGTGCCAGCGGGGCGCTTCGTTGGAGATGCTCGCCTGGAAGAACTGGAGACCGAGCGGCAGGGTGAACCGGGTCAAGGGTTCCTGGATGTAGATCAGGGCGCCCTTGAAGTTGTTCCAGTTGCCCTGGAAGCTCAGAACCGCGACCGCCAGGAGCACCGGTCTCACCAGCGGCAGCATCACGAACCAAAGCACCTGGAGCGCGTTCGCGCCGTCGACGATCGCGGCCTCCTCGATGTCCCGGCTCACGCCCATGAAGAACTGGCGAAGGAGGAAGACGTAGAAGGGACCCCACGCGAACAGCGCCCCGACCGTCAGCGGGTCAAACGTGTTGATCAGCCCGAACTGCTTCCAGATGAGGAAGCCGGGAATGAGCGTCACGACCCAGGGCAGCATCATCGAGCTCAACATGAGGAGGAAGAGCGCATTCCGAAAGCGAAACTGGAAGCGCGCGAAGCCGTAGGCGACGAGAGCCGCGCTGGCAAGCTCGCCGACCATCGCCAGGGTCGTGACAAAGACGGAGTTGAGGACCATCGCCCCGAACGGGAGCGCGTTCCACGCCTCCGCGAAGTTGCCCCAGGCAACGGGATTCGGGATCCATTCGGGCGGAAACGTGAACAGCTGGCCCGGAGTCTTGAGCGCCGTCGACACCATCCAGATGAACGGCACGAGCGCGAACATCGCGCCGATCGCGAGAAACAGGTAGATGGGCAACTTGGCGAGCCATCGCCGAGGCGGATCGGGCGCCGGTTGCAGCCTGCGCCGCTCTGCCTCGACCGGGATCGACGGGGCGGTCATCGCTTCACCTCACCCTCGTAGTAGACCCAGGCCGAGCTCGAGCGGAACACCGCGAGGGTGAGCACGAGGATGATCACGAGCATCACCCACGCGATCGCCGAGGCGTAGCCCATGTGGAAGAACGTGAAGCCCTGCTGGTAGAGGTACACGTTCAGGAAGTTATCGCGCAGGGTCCCGACGAACAGGCCCTGGTCGAAGACCTGGATGCCGGCGATGATGCCCAGGACCAGGAGGTAGAACAGGGTCGGCGTCAGCTGCGGGATCGTGATGTGGCGGAACTTCGCGACTAGGCCCGCACCGTCGACGTCGGCCGCCTCGTAGAGGTCCTTCGGGATGTTCTTCAGGCCCGCGAGCATGATCACGGTGTTCGCCCCGAAGACCCCCCAGAAGCTCATGATCACGAAGCCCCAGAGGACGGTGTCGGGTTCGAGGAACCAACGCGGTGGGGAGTCCCCGAAGAACGACCAGATGGGCTCCGTAGCGCTGTTCACCAGCCCGGATCGGGTCGGGAGCAGCAAGAGCCGCCAGAGCAGCGCCGCGACGAAGGCCGGCAGGATGGCCGGGAGGTAGTACAGGGTTCGCCACAGTCCGACGCCGCGGACCCCCTGGTTGAGGAGCGTCGCCGCGACCAGGGCGAGGGCCAGGCCAAGAGGAACCGTCAACGCGGCGTAGGCCATCGTCAACCGAAGTGAGGCCCAGAACCTCTCGTCACCTGCCAGCTGCTGATAGTTCGCCAGCCCCACCATGTTGGGAGCCTGAAGAACGTTGTAGTCCGTGAGGCTCAGGTACAACGAGGCGACGACCGGGAACAGGTTCCAGATGAAGAACCCGAGGAACCATGGGAGGATGAGGGCGAAGCCGGTCGCGGGCTCGCGCCGAACCCCCGCTGCGCGCAGGCCGCGATAGGCGAGCAGCATGACCGCGACGATCGCAACCGCCACGATGGCGTAGCGCACGAGGGTCTCGGCGTACCACGAGAACATGGCATCCCTCGCTCAGCATTTGTGGGGGCGCCGGCCGGATCGGGTCCGGCGCCCCCGCTGTCCGCTCAGGTCGTCAGGGCAGGAGTGCCTCGAGCTTCGGGCGCGCCGCCGCCGCGAGGTCAGCCGCCGTGCCCTTGTCGTGATAGAGGAGATCCTGGAACTCGCGCCAGAACAGGTCGTCCCACTCCTGCTGGCGCGGGATGACGTTGAACGAGCGCATGTCCTGCGCCGCCGCGAGGATCGCGTCGACCTGCTGACCCTTCTGCGCCTTCCATTTCTCGGGGAAGCTCGCCGTGATCACGTCCTTGCTCGCGAGGCTCGTGAGTGGCGAAACGATCTTCCAGTGGTGGATGCCGTCCGTCAGGGCGACGAGAGCCTTGGCAGCGAGCTCCGGGTTGGCCACTTTCGCGTTGACGACCGTGGAAGCGGTCCACGCGAACGTCGTCCGCGACTCCGGTCCCATGGGCGGAACCGCCGCCCGAATGTCGAGAGCCACTCCGTCGACGGTCTCGAACGTGTCCGAGGCGCCGCCCATGAACATCGCGACCTTGCCGGCCTTGAACATCTCGCTGAAGCCCTGCTCGGCCATCGTGTCCTCGGTCGGGCAACAGGCCGGGTTATAGATGAGGCTCTTGTAGAACTCTGCGCCCGCGATCGCCTCGGGCGAGTCGATCGGGGACGACTGCCGGTCCGCCGAGACGGTGTCGCCTCCCGCTTGCCAGATGAACATGTGGACCGGCGGCCAGCTGTTGGCGGTGAAGCCGAACTGATCGTCCTTCGTCAGCGCCTTGGCGGTCTCGGAGAACTTCGCCCAGTCCCACGTGTCATCCGGGTAGTCGATGTCGGCCGCGTCGAACAGCGCGGGGTTGTAGTAGAGAACCACCGGCTGGCTGATCCACGGAAGTCCGTAGACCTTGTCCTGGTACAGAGCGGTGCTCATGACGTCCGGGAAGTACCCATCGACCTTTGCGGTCGGGGCATCGATCGTCTTCAGCACTTCGGTCAGGTCGAGCAGGGCGCCGCGCGATGCGTAGCCCGCGACGTACTCCTGCGACAGCCACAGGAAGTCGGCGCCGGTGCCGCCCGCGAGGGCCGTCTGGATCTTCGTGTAGTAGTCGGCCGGCGCGGCCTCATAGACGATCTCGTACTCGGTCTGGCTGGCGTTGATCTTGTCGAGGACGAGCTCCTGGAGCTCCTTGGCCTCGCCCTCGCCCGCCCAGCTGGTCATGCGGAACGTGACCTTCTCGCCGGGCGGCTGGCTGGTTCCCCCGCTCGCGGGAGCAGATCCCCCGGGCGGGCTCGAGGTTTGCGCACCGCCGCAGGCGGCGGCTATGAGCGCCAGTGCCGCAGTGAGGGCGGCGAGTCGCCCGAATCGTGTATGCATGGTTCCTCCTCGGCTGTGGCCCCTTGGCGACGCGCGGTGGCCTGGTGCGCGGATTCCTGTTGTATTCGTCATGCGGGCCTCCGGTCGCGCTTCGGCGGCGCAGTCGTCGCACGAAGCACGAGTTGGGACGGCGGGAGTCGGGTGGCAGCGACCTCCCTGTCGTCGATGAGTGCGAGCAGGGCGGCGGCGGCCGCCCGGCCCCAGGTCAGAACGTCCTGGCGGACCGTCGTCAGCGGCGGGTTCATGTGGGCGGCAAGGGCGATGTCGTCGAAGCCGACGATCGAAAGCTCACCCGGGACGTCGACCCCGCGCTGGGCGGCAATGCTCATGCCGGCAATCGCCATGAGGTCGTTCGCGTAGACGATTGCCGTCGGCCGGCCCGGACCATCGAGCAGACGGGCCGTGGCGACCGCTCCGCCGGCGACGGTGAAGTCCCCGGTCTCGACGCGGCCGGGAGTGACGCCGGCTTGCCGGTGCGCCTGCCGCCAGGCGGCCAGCCGCGAAGCCGAATGCACGTAACCGGGAGTCCCTCCGACGAACGCGATTCGTTGGTGGCCCAGCGAAAGCAGATGCCGGACGGCCTCGCGGACCCCGACTCGATCGTCGACGCCGACCGACGGGATCGGTGCGGCCGGGCTCGGGCTGCCGATTGCGATGGCCGGGAGCTCGAGCTGCTGCACCAGCCCGATTCGCCGATCGTCCCGGCGAAGGTCGGTGAGGAACACCCCGTCGACCCGGCCCTCCTGGGCGAGCCGACGGTAGGCCTCGGCCTCGGCGCGCGGCTCCTCCCGCACGACCTGGAGGACGAGCGCATTGCGGCGATGCACGAGCTCCGACTCGACGCCGGCGATGAAGCTCGTGAAGAACGGGTCCGCGCCGAGCAGCTCAGGATCCCGGGCCAGCACCAGGCCCACGGCGAATGCCCTCGAGCTCAAGAGCGCCCGGGCGCCGATGCTCGGTCGCCAACGGAGCTCGTCGGCGGCGGCGATGATTCGCTCGCGCGTGCTCTCCGCCACGCCGGCCTGACCGCTGAGGGCAAGTGACACGGCACCGTTCGAGACGCCCGCCAACCGCGCGACGTCCTGTATCGTCGTGCGACGACGGCGCCGAGTCAGAGTCAAGGCACCAAGCGCACGTGCGCTCCTCCTGGGTGCTTGTCGCGCCTGCTATCGTTGCGCTGACTAAATGCTTTTAGGGAGTACAGCACTTCCGTGCTTCCCCGTCAATCCCCGAACTCCGGCGCCACGATGACGCAGCCCGCGTTCGTGATGGAGCGCATCGGGGTGCTGATGACGGCGGATCCGGCCGATCCGATCGAGGCATGGGGCGTGCTGAACCCCGCCAGCGCACGAGGACGGGACGGCGACCTGTATCTCTTTCCCCGGCTCGTCGCGAAGGGAAACGTGTCGCGCGTCGGGCGAGCCCGGGTGATCTGCGACAGCGCGGGGGTGCCCCGCTCGGTCGAACGGCTCGGCGTCGTTCTCGAACCCGAGGAGTCCTGGGAGAAGCACGGCCTCGGCGGCGGCGTCGAGGATCCTCGAATCACCTTCGTGCCGAGCCTCGACCAGTACGTCATGGCGTACGCGGCGTACGGCCCCCTCGGTCCGCGGGTGGCGATCGCGGTGTCGCGCGATCTGGTGACCTGGGAGCGCCTCGGGCCGGCGTCGTTCGCCTACGAGTCCCGGCTCGGCGCTGACTTCCAGCTCTACCCGAACAAGGATGCGATGTTCTTCCCGGAACCTGTCGCCGGACCGGATGGTCAGCCGAGCTACGCGATGATCCACCGCCCGATGTGGGATCTCGCCTGGATCACGGAGGGAGCTGGCGAGCCCCTGCCGATCGGGCTGACCGAATCGCGACCGGGGATCTGGGTGTCATACGCGCCCGTCGCCGCGGTCGAGGCGGACATCCGTGCCCTGGCGCGACTCGGGGACCACCGTCTCGTTGCCCTGCCCGAACAGCCGTGGGAATCCCTCAAGATCGGTGGCGGGACGGCGCCGGTCCGGGTAACAGAGGGCTGGCTCACGCTCTTCCATGGCGTGACTGGCGAGCTGGTCCGCGACAGCGTTCTCCAGCCCAAGGTGCGCTACGCGGCCGGCGCGCTCATCCTCGACCCCACCGACGTCGCGGTCGTCATTGCGCGATCGGCGCGACCACTCCTCGAGCCGGAGCTGGTGGAGGAGCGCGAGGGGATCGTTCCGAATGTCGTGTTTCCGACGGCTCTCGAGCCCGTGAACGACGCCGAGGCATACGTGTTCTACGGTATGGCCGACTCGCGGATCGGGGTCGCCCGCCTGCGCCGGACCGACTGAGCTGAAATGCGGAGGCGCCGGGAAGTGATCTCCCCGGCGCCAACTACCTGGACGGCGGTACGCTCCAGAACTCATCGCTCGCTGGGCGCTTCTGCTCGGAGGACCACCCATGGTGACCTGGGCTGAGTTCGAAGCCGCCGCTCCCGAGCTGGCAGCGGAGGGACGGCGACTGCTGTACCGCGAGGGCCAGGGCCAGGCGATGCTCGCGACCGTGCGCGGCAGCGATGAGGCGCCCCGGATGAATCCGATCACGGCGGGGATCGTCGACGGTCGGTTGCACGCCTTCATCCTTCACTCGCCGAAGCTCGTGGACCTGGAGCGGGACGGGCGTTACGCGCTCCACTCCCACCACGACCCCGCCGCACCGAGCGAGTTCGCGCTGCGCGGCCGTGCCCGCCTCGTCGCCGACGAGGCGATCCGGTCGGCGGTCGCGGCCGACTGGCCGTTCGAGGTCGACGACACGTACCGGCTCTTTGAGTTCTCGATCGACTCTGCCCCGGTTGGCGCGCGATCGACGGCCGACGACTGGCCGCCGCGGTACACCTCGTGGAGGAGCCCAGCCGCAAGCAATCGGCGATGAGTTTTCGGGCGCCGCAGGGTCAGTAGCGGACGCGGTGCGCGGCCGAGTGATCACGCCGGACGATCCTGAGAACGACGATGCCCGGACCGTCGTCTCCGGGAAGTACGACCGCCTGCCGGCCGCCATCGGAGCCTCAGGGCGCCGGCGCTGGCGGCGTGTAGATCACCCGGATCGTCTTCTTCGTCGACTGGTCGTCACCGATCCGGAACGTCAGACGGTTCTCGCCGTCGTTGAGCCCAACCTTGATCGCCCAATGGCCCGTGCCGTCGACCGTCGTGTGCTGGTCCGGGCCGAAGCTGATGTCCTGGGTGATCGTCAGGCCCGGCGGCGCCAGCCCGATGACCGTGACCTCCTTCGTCCCGACGGCCTGGCCGTCGGTGGGACTCGTGATCGTCAGCTCGGTGATCAGTGCCGGGACGGCCGGTGTCGAGCCCGGCGGCACCACGTTGCTCTGACCGGGCGTGCCACCGCCATCCTGCGGGGCAGCGGCCGGCCGGGTGAACCACAGCGCGCCGATCGCGCCGATTGCGACGAGCACCGCCGCCACGACGAGGCGAGCCTTGATCGACCCGCGGCCTGCCGGTCGCGGTTCATCGTCGGGCCTGTCGCCACCGGCGCTGTCGCCGACCTTGAGCCCGCAGCTGGCGCAGAAGCGCATCTCCGGCTGGAGGGCACTTCCACAGCGGGGGCAGAAGCGATGTCCGGCTTCAGTCATCAGCCACTCCCAGAGCGAGTTGGCCCATGCTAGCGTCCCCGACCCCCGCCCGACACACCCGGTGCGCCGACGACATTGCGACGCGCTCGCAACCTCGGGGGACAGGACGCAAGGCTCGCGTCCCCCCGCGAACGATCAACGACGGCGGAAGCGGACGCGAGACCTTTCACCGATGCGCCCGGAGGAGGAACCAATGGACGCGACCAAGCTGCTCAAGGCCGACCACGACAAGGTGAAGAAGCTCCTGACCGAGCTCGAGGACCTCGGGGCACGGATGGAGAAGCGGAAGCTGACTGCCGGCTGCGAGCTAGGGGTCCCAGTCGCAAGCTGGCGTCGCGGATCGATCGTCCGGTTCCGGATGCTGACGGCGCGACATGAGAGCGACCCGAGACGGTCGTCAGTCCTCGGACGGCGTTGGCGCGGCCGGCGGTTCAGTCCGAACCGGCGGCGGGAGCGGATCGAGGTCGTCGCGCCGGTACGGCACGTCGACGATGACGGTATGAGGCCGTCCCAGAAGCGCCGCCTTGAGGCGCTTGGCCGACTGGTTGTAGAGCAGGCGCTCCCACCACGAGCGGGCGACGTACTCGGGGATGACCACGAACGTGATTGGTGCCTCGCGGTCGGGTGACCACGCCATATCGAGGACATCAAGGTAGGCGATGAGCGGACCCACCAGGGCGCGGTACGGTGACTCGACGATCACCAGCGGGACGTCGGGCAGCTGCCGCTCCCAGCGCTCGCGGACAGCGGCAGCCTCCTCGGGCTCGTCGGAGACGAGCACGGCAATCACGTCCTCGGAGATCGAGCGGGCCACGTTGACGGCCTGGACAACCGCCCGGTTGATGCCCGGCACCGGAACGATCGCACGCTCCTCGCGGTGCGGCGGCCGGATGACGACGTCGGGCCGGACGGCGAGCTTCTCCGCCGATGCCCGGTACTGGCGCTGGATGAAGACCATGACCAGGACGAGCGCGGGGATAACCACCGCAACCAGGAGAGATGTGGGCGCCTTGGCGATCGTCACAACGATCGCCACGAAGCCGGTCAGCAAGCAACCGAATCCGTTGAGGACGAGCTTCCATCGCCAGCCCTGCGTTCGTTCGCGGAGCCAGTGGCGAACCATCCCGCCCTGGCTGACGGTGAACGAGACGAACACCCCCACGGAATACAGCGGGATGAGGGCCGTAGTGTTGCCCTCAAAGACGACGAGCAGCACCACCGCGACAAGACTCAGCATCACGATGCCCGAGGTGAACGCCAGCCGGTCGCCGCGGAAGCTGAACTGGCGGGGCATGTAGCCGTCGCGGGCGAGGATGGCAGCCAGGCGAGGGAACGCGTTGTAGCTCGTGTTCGCAGCGAGGAAGAGGATCAGCGCGGTGAACGCCTGGAAGAGATAGAAGCCGACCGAGCCGGCGCCGAAGGCAAGCGCTGCGACCTGGCTGATGACGGTTTTCGGCGCTGGTTCATCGATCGCGACGATGCCGAAGTTGTAGGCCACGAACGTGATGCCGAGGAAAAGGACCGCAAGGAGGACCGCGACGATGGTCAGCGTTGTCGCCGCGTTCTTTGCCTCGGGCGGCTTGAACGCCGGCACGCCGTTGGCGATCGCCTCGGTTCCCGTCAGGGCGACGGATCCGGACGCAAATGCCCTGATGATGAGGAGCACGCTGAGCGCCTCGAGGGGGTCGGGGGCGCCCGGGAGCGGGTCGGGCGGCGGTGCACCCTCGCCGTTCACGACGATCCGGAACAGCCCGATCGCGATCATCAGCAGCGCCGATCCGACGAACAGGTACGTCGGGATGGCGAAGATGTTGCCGGACTCGCGGATGCCGCGGAGGTTGCCGACCGTGATCAGGAGGATCGCCGCGACGCCGATGGCGATCCTGCCGCCCGCTGCCTCGGGAACCGCCGAGATGATCTGCTCGACCGCGGAAGCGGTCGAGACCGCCACCGTCATGACGTAGTCGACGAGCAGGGCACCGGCCGCGATGAGCGAGGCAATCGCGGGCAGGTTCGCTCGCGCGACGGCGTACGCGCCGCCACCGGACGGGTATGCGTAGCCGATCTGCCGGTAGCTCGTCGAGACGATGAACAGGAGGAGGGCGATCGCCGCGGCGATTGGCAGGCTGAGGAAGAGGAACCCGGCGCCGGCCAGCACGAGGACGCGGAGGATCTCCTCGGTGGCGTACGCAGACGAGCTGATCGGATCCGAGCTGAAGATCGCGAGCGCCTTCTTCTTCGGAAGCCGCTCCTCGATCTCCTCGTGGATCGAGAGGGGACGTCCGAAGAGGACCGCGCGGGCCCGCGCGAGTGCGCGGCCAAGCCGCGTCCTCGGCTTGCTTGCGGCCTCGCGCGCGACGAGCTGGCCCGGGCCGGCGTACCGAAACAGCGCGGCATACGGGCGCTCGACCCGGACCCTGCGGTCCCCGACCTTGCGGCCCTGGAGCGGCCGGCGGCCCCCGATCACGCGTCGATTGGGCCGACGACGATCGTCGGGGGACCGTTCCTCCGCTCGCGCTGGAGGGTGAAACGGACGCCGGCAGCCTGCGCGAGTGCGAGCGCCTGGGCGGCGATCTTCTCTGACCGCAGGAGCCCGGTGAGGGTGACCCGCCGGGCCCTGCCGGTGGCGACGAGCTGGATCGCGACAGCAACGTCGGCGAGCTCTCGGTCGAAGTCGGCGATTGGCAGGCGGATCAGGCGTGATTCATCCACGCCTCGAACGTACGCCGCGGATCCAAGACCGGACGGGCCGACTGGCCTCGGGAGCCCTCAGGAATGGCTCAGGAATTCGCGGCCGTTAGCCGCCCCGGACCCGGTAGCCCACCCCCGGCTCCGTCACGATCAGGTCGCGAAGCGCGCCGTCCGGGTCGGCCGTAGCGAGCTTTCGCCGGAGCTGGCTCACGAACACATGAACGTAGTGGTCCTCGCCGCTGTACGCCTCGCCCCATACGGCTCGGAGCAGGCGCCCGCGGGTCACGAGACGCCCGGCGTGGGCGAGAAGGACGCGGAGGATCTCGAATTCGCGGGGCGTAAGCTCGAGCGGACGACCGTCGACCGCAGCCTGGTGGGTAGCGGCGTCCAGCACAAGCGGGCCCGCAACGAGGCGGCCGGATGGATCCGCAGCTGGACCGGCCGCTCGCCGCAGCGCGGCCCGGAGACGGGCATGGAGCTCGGCGATCCCGAACGGCTTCGTGACGTAGTCGTCCGCGCCGAGCTCGAGCGCCTCGACCTTCGTCGCCTCCCCGCCGCGGGCCGAGAGCACGAGGATCGGCGTCGTCGCCTCGCGGCGGATCCGTCGGATGATCGTGAGGCCGTCGAGGTCCGGCAGGCCGAGGTCGAGCAGAACGACGTCCGGCCGGCGGGCGTCCCACCGGGCGAGCGCGGTCGATCCGTCAGGCACATCGTCGACGCGGTAGCCGCGGGCCACGAGATCGCGCCGGACGGCAGCGCGCGTCGCGTCGTCATCCTCGACGAGCAGGAGGCTCGGGCCCGCGTCGGCTCGCACCGTCATCGCATCACCCGACGACTCCCGCCGGGACCGGTGCGATCGGCAGGTCGAGGTCGATCGCGAGGCCGCCCCGCGCGCTCCGCCGGGCGGTCACCCGCCCGCCCATCGCCTCGGCCAGACCCCGGACGACGGCGAGGCCGATACCCGTCCCGCTTCGCGACGGCCGCCCTGGCTCGACGACCCGGTAGAACTTGTCGAACAGCCGTACGAGCGCGTCGTCGGGGACGCCGGGTCCGGAGTCTTCGACGGTGAGCCGGACGAACGGCTCGTCGGGCAGCTCCGCCGCAGCCACCCGGATCTGGGTGCCCGGCGGCGTGTGATGGACGGCGTTGTCGACGATGTTCGCAAGTGCCTCGTCGAGGAGTACCGGATCCGCGCGAACGGCGGGCGCGGCGGCGAGGTCCAGCTCGATCAGCCCTTCACGTGCCGGCGGCGCGATTCGGGCGACGGCCCGTGTCGCGAAGTCCTCCAGCTCGAGGACCTCGACGGCCGCGCGGAGCGCTCCGCCTTCGATCCGCCCGAGGTCGAGCAGGTTGGACACCAGGCGGTTGAGCCGTTCCGCCTCGCGGTCGATCGAGACCGCGCTCGCTCGCGAGTCGGCCGTGCTGAGGGCGACGTCCGGGTCCATCAGCGTCCCCGCCGCCGCCCGGATCGATGCAAGGGGCGTGCGCAGCGCGTGGGAGACCGATTCGATCAATGCAGTCTTCAGCGAGTCGCTCCGCCGGGCGACCTCCACCTCGCGGGACTCCGCGGCCAGCCGGTCGTGGGCCAGGGCCTGGCCGACCTGGTCGGCGGCGGCCGCGAGCAGTCGCGTCGCGGTCTGGTCCGGCTCACCGGGGCCGCGGCGACGCATCGCCCAGATCGATCCGAGTGTCGCCCCGCCGGCCTCGATCCGGACGCGGAAGCGGGCATCGCTTCGGCCGGGCCAGGGCCGTGCTGCCGCCTCGTGGACGCGAACCCAGCGAGCGGGAACGTCGCCCGGCATCCGGCGGAGAACCGCGTAGCTTCCCCCCGGCGAGGGCGGGCGGCCGTCGCCCGTGTCGGCGGCGACGCGCTCCAGCGCATCGTCCGGACCGAGCGCGAACCAAACCCGCTCCAGGCCGGCTTCCTCCCGAACAGAGGCCGCGATCGCGGGCAGCACGGCATCAACCATCTCGCGCGTCGCGAGGGCGCGGCTGACGCGGAAGAGCGCCCGCGCCTCGCGCTCCCGGGCGATGGCCAGCTCCGTCCTTCCGCGCTGGAGCGCGGCGAGCTGGCCGACCGTCACCCCGACGAACAGCAGCAGCACGAGCGTCAGCCAGTCGCCGGGATCGGCGACGTTCAGCGTGTGGCGCGGCTCGGTGAACAGGTAGTTATAGACGAGGACCGACGCGACCGACGCGAGGACCGCGCCCGGCACCCCGGCGCCGACCGCGGCGATGACGACGGCGACGAGGTAGACGCTCGACGCGTTCGGGACGCCGAAGCGGTCCTCGAGCACGGCCACGGCTACCGTGGCGGCGGCTACCGCAGTCGTCGTGATCACAGCGGCGCGGACGAGGCGGGGGAGCACGGATCGGAGCCTGCACATCCGCCTGATCCTACGCCGGCACGGGATCAGGCCAGGGCGCGCTCCGCGAACGTCGTCATGTCCGGGACCGAGAGATCGGGCGTCGCCTCGGCCGGCGGCGTCGCCCCGAACCCCGGCCGGCCGCGCCGTCGATCGATCCAGGCCGTGGCGAGGCCGAGCCGCCTCGCCGGCACGTGGTCGTGGTACAGGCTCTGGGCGACGTGGAGGACGCGCTCCCGGGGGCGGCCGATGCGCTCGAGCGCACCCTCGAAGTTTCGGGGATCCGGCTTGTACGCCCCGACCTGTTCGGCCGTGACGACCCAGTCGAACTGGACCCCCAGCCGCGGGTTCGAGAGCGCGAACAGGTCGTCGTCGCAGTTCGTGATGACGCCGAGCCGGAAGCGCTTCGCGAGCCGGGCGAGTGCGGCCGCGGAGTCGGAGAATGCCGGCCACTCCCCGACCGATCCACCGAACGCGACGATCTCGGCCGCCGTCGGCTTCACCCCGTGCTCGCCCGAGACGCGACGCAGCCCCTCGCCGAGCACCTCGCGATAGCGCCGGTACGGCCCCGCCTCGAGTTCTGCCTCGGCCCGCGCATACGCTTCGAGCAACTCGTCGTCCGTGGCCGCGACGCCGTGCGGGCCGAGGACCCGCCGGAGCCCGGCGAGGATGCCCGCTTCCCAGTCGATGAGCGTCCCGTAGCAGTCGAACGTGAGCACGTCGAAGCGACCGAAGTCGAGGTCGCTCACGGCCGCATCCGGGAGTACAGGTGCTCCTGGCGATCGCGCGCTTCGCGGTATCGGGCGACCCTCTCCGGCTCCGGGACGACCGGCCGGGCCGGTGGTGGCGGCACCTCCGCCGGGGAACCGATGACCGCGGTCGCGGCCAGCGCCTGGAGCGCCGCTCCGCGGATTGAGGCCTCCCCCTCGCTCGAGGCCTTGATCGTCCGTCCCACTGCCGCGGCGATGATCTCGACCCACAGGGTCGAGCGCGCCAGCGCCCCGCCTGACGCCACGATCTCCGGCGGTTCGCCGACGAGGTCCTGGAGCCGGGCGTCGAGCGCGGCAAATCGAAGCGCGATCGACTCGAGAGCCGCAAGGTACAGCTCCGGCCGCGACGTCCGCAGGG
Source organism: uncultured Anaerolineaceae bacterium (assembly GCA_964626755.1). GTDB lineage: Bacteria > Chloroflexota > Limnocylindria > Limnocylindrales > CSP1-4 > JACDAV01. Next base: position 107,549 of record CAZVGO010000049.1, read on the forward strand.
TGAGCCCCGCGACGACCCCGCGCGCGTCGGCATCGTAGCCGGGGCCCCGCTCGCCGGCGAGATACGGCAGGATCGTGAGGCCGTGAGCGTCGGGCGCGAGGTCGCGGGCCGCGGACTCGAGGGCGCGGGGCGTGCGGCCGACGAGCGCCGCCACAGCCGCGGCGACCGCGCCGCCCTCGCTCAGCTGGCCGCCAACGAGCGCGCTCCCGTCGGCCAGGCGGTGCGCGAACAGGCCCGCCGGAACCGGCGGCACCGCGTCCGCGACGATAACCCGGATCGCGCCGGACGTTCCTACCTGGAGGGCCGCGCCGTGGCCGGCGGTGCAGCCGAGCCCGATGTTGCCGCAGGAAGCGTCCGACCAGGGCACGAACCACGGCACGCCGCTGAGCGCCGGCCAGCGATCGGCGGCCCAGCCGTCGAGAAGGGCCGACATGCCGGCCGGGGCGATCTCCGGCAGCGCGGACGCCTCGAGGGCGAGCTCGCCGAGCAACCCGACGTGCCACGTCCCAGTCCGTCGGTCGAGAAGGCCGGTCCCGGAGGCGTGCGAGATGTCCATTGCGCGGCGCCCGGTCAGCTCGGCGAACAGGAGATCCGGAGCGCCGGCGAAGGTTCGGGCGTGCCCCCCGCTCGACGCCCGGAACCGGAGGATCTTCGCCGGCCAATAGCTGGCGTGGAGCGGGCCGCCGGTCTCCTGCCACACCGCCGCCTGGTCGAGACGCGCCCGCAGCTCGGCAGCCTGGCGCGCGCTTGTCGTGTCAGCCCAGGTCAGGAGCGGGGTGATGGGCCGGCCGGCCCCGTCGAGGCCGGCGACCGAGTGGAGAAAGCACGAGATCCCGACCGCGGCGACGTCGGCGAGCGCCGTCCCGGCGCGCTCGACCAGCTCGTCGAGGGTGGCGGTCAGGACCTCGACGAGTCGATCGACCTCGACCGACGCACCGCCATCGCCATCGAGCGTCATCGGGCACGCGACCTGGGCGAACGAGCCCCGACGCGGCCGGCCCAACCGATCGAACAGGCCCGCCCGGATCGACGAGCTCCCGACGTCGATCGCCATGACCAGCGGACCTCGACGCGGTCGCGGGGCTTGAAGCGTCACGTGGCGGCCGGGCGGCGCTCGCCCGGAAACACGAACATGGCGAGGCCGGCGCAGACGGCCGCAACGGCGATGACGAGCACTCCGGCGTGGATATCGACCTCTTCCCACAGGTTCGCCGCGGCGTTCGCGCCAATGACGATCCCGAGCGTCGACAGCGCGCTGATCGTTCCGAACACCCGGCCGCCCCGGACGCCGCCGGTCGCGTTGACGAGGAGCGCGTACCAGGCTGCCTCGAAGCCGGCGACGCCGCCCCCGCCGGCGATCGCCGCCGCATAGATGACGGGCAGCGGTGCGCCGGCGACGAGGACGAGCGCGAAGATGACGATCGGGACGCAGGCGAGGATCGCGATCGGCCGGCGGCCGCGCTGGTCGGCGAGGTGGCCGAGCCACGGGCCCACGACGATGCTCCCGACCCCGAACAGTGCGAACACGATGCCAATTTCCGTCCTCGACCAGGCCAGGACATCCGTGGCGAACGGCGCATAGGTCGTGACGAACGCCCCGAACCCCGCGAGCAGCGCGACGTTGGCCGCGAGCAGGATGCCCAGCACGCGGCGGTCGAGACGGACGTCGGGCTCCGCGGCCCGGGTTTCGGCTGCGGCCGCGTCAGCCTTCGGCCTGGGCAGGAACAGCGCCGCGCCGGCAGCGAGCGTGCTGGTCAGCGCGACGAGGATGAAGGGCAGCCGGAGATCCGCGGTGGCGAGGATCCCGCCGAGTGTCGGCCCGGCTACCGTGCCGGCCGAACCGGCCGCGGACAGGAGCCCGTTGCCGAACGACAGCCTGGCGCGGTCGATGACCTGCGACAGGTAGAGACGCTCGCTGACGAGCGCGAGGCCGCCTCCGAGTCCGGCGATCGATCGCCACGCGATGAGCGGCAACGCGGCGGTCGCGGTCGCGATGAGCGCATTCGCGCCGGCATACAGACCCATGCCGACCGGCACGAGGCGGCGCGGCCCGACCCGTTGGGCGATGAATCCCGCGGCCAGCTGGCCCGCGGCATTCGTCAGTGCGAACGAGCTCGTCAGCAAGCCAAGAACGCGCGGCGACGCGCCGAGCTCCATCGCGTACAGCGGCAACAGCGGCAGCATCACCGCGACTCCGATCTGGGTGATGAACGCGATCGTGGCCAGGAGCGCAAGCGACCTGTCCAAGCCGCGTCCGAGCGCGGCAGCGCGCGCCCCAAGAGAGCCGACCAGCCCCGACATCAGGCTCGGGAGTGTAGGCGACAGCGGTCTTCCGGCGGCTACGATCTCGGGCGTGACGAACCCGACCGACCCGCCCGGGGTCGCCCGCGGACGATCGCCGTGATCGGGTCGCACAACGCCGGTTCGAACCGGCCGGTTCATCGCCAGCCGGTTGATCGCGCTCGTCGAGCATCCCGCGTCCGAGGGCGACGGAGCCCGGGTCGACGTGACGACGCGGCGCCGGATCCGGCCGTCACCGGACCTCGTCGACGAGGGTCGAGGCGGCTGACCCCGGATCTCGCCCGGCGCTAGTCCGGGGCGTCGGTGCCCGCGACCTCCACGCCCTCGATCCTCCCGATCTCCTCCACGGCGCCGACGATGCTCGCCCCGCCCCGGCGCCGGACGTCGAACGCGACCGCGAAGCGCCGCTTCTCGAGCCGCTCGGTCTGGACGCCCGTGATCTCGAGCCGGTGGGCCGCGAGGATCTTGGACATCTCGCCGATCGCCTCGAGCCGGTCGACCGTCACCTGCAGGCGGGCCGACTCACGATCGGCCTGGTGGAGCCGTTCGGCGATCCGGTTGAGCGGCCAGAGGGAGAAGATGATGATGATCGTCCCCGCCCACGCGACCGGGTACTGGGCGGTGCCGGCGGCCAGGCCCACCGCGGCAGTCGCCCACAGGCTCGCAGCGGTCGTCAGCCCACGGATGGTTGCGCCCTCCTTGAGGATCGCGCCAGCGCCGAGGAAGCCGATCCCCGACACGATCTGGGCCGCGATTCGCGACGGATCCAGGCCCGCCTGCCCCGGCGGGCCGAACCCGTAGATCGACAGCACGGTGAAGATCGCGGCGCCGAGCGAGACGAGGAGATGTGTCCGCATCCCCGCCGGGTGGCCGTGGATTTCCCGCTCGACCCCGATGAGCGCCCCGAGCGCGGCCGCGAGGAGGATGCGAAGCGTCAGGTCGAATTGCGCCGCGAGCTCGTTCATGGCGGATGAGTGTGCGCTATTCGGCGCGCATCGTGCGGACGATGCAACGCTCCCGTAATCGGGCGACGGGGGCGGATGAGCGCTCCTTCTGCCGATATCGGGCATCATCCCCGCGGAGCCGAACCGTCTCCCGAAGCGGAGTCCGAATGCAGCCCGTCCCCGACCGCGACCCCGAGTACAGCCGCGACTACCGGCGCCTGACCGAACCCTCGGGTCCCACCCGACGGCGCCAGGCGACCGCCGGCTGGCTGGGGATGATCCTGTTCGCCCTGCTCGCGGCGATCGGCGCCCTCGGAGCCGTCGCAGTGGTCGGCGGCTACCTCACCGTCGCGAGCGGCCTCGCCCCGGTGACCGAGCTCGAGGACTTCGCGCTCGCCCAGGAGTCGATCGTCTTCGACCGGACAGGCCAGACGGAGCTTGCCCGCTTTGGCGAGTTCAAGCGCGAGATCGTCACGTTCCAGGATTTACCGCCGGTCCTCGTCGACGCCACGACGGCGGTCGAGGACGGGACCTTCTGGACGAACACCGGGTTCGACCCGGCGGCGATCGTCGCCGCCGGACTCGACGCGCTCCGAGGCAACCCCCGCGGCGCGTCGACAATCACCCAGCAGCTCGTCCGCCAGCGGCTGCTGGATGACGACCTTGTTCAGTCCCGCGGCCGGACGGCCGAGCGGAAGCTCAAGGAGATCATCCAGTCGATCCGACTCACGAAGTTCTACCGCGGCGAGGAGGGCAAGCAGCGGATCATCGCGGCCTATCTCAACCAGAACTTCTACGGTAACAACAGCTACGGCGTGAAGGCCGCGGCGCTGAGCTACTTCGGCGTCGATCCGAAAGAACTGACGCTCGCCCAGGCGGCAATTCTGGCGGCCCTCCCCCAGTCACCGTCCTCGTACGACCTCGTCCGGAACGCCGTGACCGGCCCTGACGGTGAGCTTGTCGTGCCGCCCGACACGGACATCGTCCAGCGCCGCAACCAGGTGCTCGATCTCATGGCCAGCGGCCGCACTCCGCTGATGGACGAGGCGCGCGACACGCCGTCCCCGGCCGAATTCGAGCGCGCAAAGCGCGAGCCGGTCGAGCTCGCCCCGCAGGAGGACGAGCCCTGGATCGCGCCCCACTTCGTGTGGGCGGTGCGTGACGAGTTGACCACGCTGCTGTGCCCCGAGACCGAAACGTGCAACGCCGTCGAGGAGGGCGGCTTCCGGATCACGACCACGATCGATCTCGACCTCCAGGCGGTCGCCGAGAAGTGGGTCAAGGCGTCGGCGATCGTCCCGAAGGCGGAAGACCCGGAGGCGGCGGCGATCGCGCTCGGCTTCGAGGGCGTCGAGCGGTGGATGACCCGCCTGCGCGACAAGGACCTCAACAACGGCGCCCTCGTCGCGCTCGACTACGAGACCGGTGAGCTCGTCGCTTACGTCGGCTCGGCTGACTACAACGCCGAAGCGGGAACGCCCAAGTTCCAGCCGAAGTTCGACGTCGTCGGCGACGGCTGGCGGCAGCCGGGCTCGGCGTTCAAGCCGTTCAACTACCTCACGGGGATCGACGACCGCAAGCTCACAGCGGCGTCGATGTTCATGGACGTCGGCACGGACTTCGGCGGAGGCTACACGCCGAATGACGCCGACCGCCTCGAGCGCGGCCCGGTCCGGGTCAGGAGCGCCCTTCAGTTCTCGCTGAACATCCCGAGCGTCAAGGCAACCGCCGTCAACCGCCCGGAGTACGTATTCAGCCGCTCGATCGACTTCGGGATGCGCTTCCGGACGGAGACCTCGCTGGCTGGTCTCGCCCTCGGGCTCGGCGTCCAGGAAGTCCGGCCGATCGATCTCGTGACGGCGTACGGCACGATCGGCAACCTCGGTCGGTACCAGCCCCACACGACGCTCATCAGCGTCGTCGACCCGCGGGGCGAGGAGAAGGTCCCGCCCCGCCCGGAGGGTGAGCAGGCCGCCAGCCCCGAGGCGGCCTCGATCGTCCTCGACATCCTCGGCGGCAACACGGACCCGAGAGTCAACCCGTTTTGGGGCGATTTCCGGATCACCGGGCCCGGCGGTCGCCGGCCCGCCGCGCTCAAGACAGGCACGAACACCGACCTGAAGGACCTCAACGCCTACGGCCTGATCGCGCCGCCCACGGCGGAGGGTCGGGCGGCCGGGGAGTATGCGTTGGCGGTCGGGGTGTGGAACGGCAACTCGGACAACACGCCCGTATCGACGCCGGACAAGCCAGTGTTCTCGATCGACGTGTCGACGTTCGTCTGGCAGGGCTTTCTCAACGAGGCGACGGCCGAATGGGCGATCAACCCGCTGCCGCGCTCGGGGGGCCTGGCGACGGTGGAGGTCGATCCGTGGACCGGCTTCCTGCCCGCCGCGGGCCAGCCGGCCGTGGGGGAGCTCTTCATCCCGGGCACCGAGCCGACGAGAAGGGTCGGAACTGCGAATGGGCTCTGTGGAGAGCAGCTCCTCCAGGCGACGGAGTGGGAGACCCGGTTCGACAACTGGCTCGCGGCGAATCGCGACTGGATCAGGCGGGCACAGCGTGGACCCGGCGTCCGGGGCGGCCCGGACGGCACACGGACGAGCTACTTCTACAACAACGGGTTCAATCCATACGGCCGCTCGTGGGGCCCCCTTCTGCAGGGCGCCGGGTGCGGAACACCCATCCCGTCGCCGACCTGCTTCCCGGTCCCGACGCCGGACGAGAGCGGCCTCGTACCGTCGTTCGAGCTTCCGACGCCGCTCGAGTCCGGGGTGCCGGCGGCTGAGCCCTGTCCGACCCCGGTCCCGACCGAATCGCCGACGCCCACGCCCCCCGAGACACCGCCACCCGTGATCGAGACGCCACCTCCGGTCGAGACGCCGCCACTTCCGACCCTTGAGATCACACCTCCCCCGTCCCCACCGGTCGAAGCGTCCCCACCTGCTGCCGTGCCGTCGGGCGCAGCCGCTCCCTGACCGCGGCTCAACAGAGAACGGCCGGCGCCCGAGGCGCCGGCCGTTTCGATTCCCCCAGATCCGGTCGCCGGTCCCCGCCTACTTCGGAAGCGGCCCGGGCACGTCGCCGGCAAGTGCGCTGATGACGCTGACGAGCGACCACAACAGCGCAATCGAGCCTGCGGACAGGACAACACGGAACGAACGGACGCGCATCTCGGACCTCCACCAACTCCCGCGCCGTGCCGGGGAGGCACGCGCGCATGGCGGGCATGCTAGAGTTCGGCCGTGCGGAAGTCAAGTATTGCTAAACAATGGCGTGCAGGAACGGGTACTCCCCTCGCTCTGGCAATCGGGCGCGAGCTCCATCGCCGGCGGACGGCCCGCGGGCTCACCCAGGCGTTCTTGGGCGAGCCGCTGACGCGCGGATTCGTGTCGGCCGTCGAGCGCGGTCATACCGTCCCGTCGATCGCTGCGCTGGCCTTGCTCACCGATCGGCTCGGGACCGGCCTCGACGAGTTTTTTCGGGGGGTCAACGAGCAGATGACAAGGGTGTACACTGCAGCCCATGAGCACCACGACCCGGACCCGACGTCGCGTCGTCGTCGATGATCGTCCGCTGGCCCACGCGATCGGCCAGCGGCTCCGCCAGGCCCGGTTGGCGGCCGGCCTGACGCAGCAGCAACTCGCCGGCGACCGCTACACGAAGGCCTACATCAGCGCCCTCGAGAACGGGATCGCCAAGCCGTCCATGGCGGCCCTCAACTACCTCGCGCCGCGGCTCGGCAAGACGTCATCGGAGATCCTGTCGGACCCGAGTGCGGCCTGGGCCCGCCTTGAGGCGGACATCGCCCTCGCCTCCGGCCGTTGGGCCGACGCGCTCGATGGCTATACCGCCTTCCTGGAGCGTGCCGAAGAGCGAGGCGCCCGCGCGGACCTACTGACCGGAATCGCGGAAGCCCTCTGCCGGCTGGACCGGCCCGCGGAGGCGATCCGTCCCGCGACCGAAGCAGCGCGATTATTCGACGACCTGTCTCGGGACGGGGACCGGGCTCGCGCGGAGTACTGGCTCGCCTCGGCGCATCACCAGCAGGACAACCCCGACGAGGCGCGTGGGATCCTACGATCGATTCTCGATCGGACCCGGGCCGGCCTCGATCTTGGAGCCGACACCACAACGCGGCTTCTCATCGGACTTGCGATGGTGGAGTCGCTCCAGGGCCAGCATTCGGCGGCGCTCGCCTACCTCGAAGAGGCACGGTCTGTGGTTGCCGAGCTCGACCTGCGGCGCCGGGGAACGTTTCTCGCCGCCCTGGCGTCGGCCTACCGAACCGCAGGCGATCTCGAGGCGGCGATCCGGAGCGGGACCCAGGCGCTCGCCCTCCTGCGCGCAGCGGAATCCGACCTCGAGGCCGGGCTGGTCGAGAATCAGCTCGCGCTCGCGTATGTTGCCAACGGCAGCATCAAGCGGGCGCGGGACATCGTTCGACATGCACGCGCGGGAGCCGCCAGCGACGAGCGGCTTATGGCCGGCTTCGCCGACACCGAGGCGGTGATCGAACTCGAGGATGGCAAAGCGGAGCGGGCCCTCGAGTTGGCGGACGAGGCGATCGGATTGGCCGAGCGGAGTGAGCATCGCAAGGCCCTGCTCGACAGCCTCGTGACCCGTGCGCGAGCCCTCTCGGCGCTCGGGCGCGCCGAGGAGGCCGCAATGAGCTTCGAGAAGGCGGCCGCGCTCGCCGAGGAATCCGCCCCTGCCTCCCGCCGGCGGCAGATCCTCAGCGCCTGGGCGGACAGCCTCGCGGCCGTTGGACGGCACGACGAGGCGTATGCCCTCGCCCGGCGCGCCCTCGAAGCCCGCTGATCCGGGGGCCTGATCCGGTCGTGACGTCCTCAGGCCGGCGCCTGAACCTATCTCCGATCGGGTTCGACATCGTGCTGTCCCTCAGCCAGACGCCGGACGGGTTGCGCCTCGCCGATCTCGCCCACGTCATGGGCTCACCGGTGAGCTCGGTCCAGACGGCGCTCCGGGTGCTCGTCGCCAACCACCTCGTCTATCGCGAGGAGGTCGACCCGCCGCTCTACCGGTTGACGCCGGATCACCCGGCGCGCGACGAGCTCGCCTCGCTGGCAACCGTCCTGCCGGAGCCGGCCCACGCAATCGGCGTCATCCTCCGGGCGAACCCCGTCGTGACATACGCCGCGGTGGACGGGATGGGGTTCATCGTCGCGGAGCGCGACGGGGCGGCGACCGCGACGCGAGAGGCGCTCGATCGGCACCTCGGGCTCGTCGCCGGGTCGCGGTCCGAAACCCCCGCCGTCATGCGGGCGAGCGAGGCCGAGCTCGACCGGCTCATGCGCGTGGCCGTGGGCCTCAAGAGCCGGGCGACGAGGGCGCTGACGATCAAGGGCCGGCCCCCGGCCAACCGAGGCGAACCCCTGCGAAGGAGCAGGTCCAGCGCGTAGCCCGCCTGGGCGGCAAACCACTCGGCCCGGGTGTGCGAAGCTCCAGTCATGCGCGATGCGATCGCCCGTGAGCGCCGCCACCCGTGGCTCGCCGCATTGGCCGGGGTCGCGGCGGCAGCCGGCGCGCTCGGCGCGTCGGAGCTCGTCGCTGGGCTCCTGCCCGGCGCCCCATCGCTCGTGCTTTCTGTCGGGGCTGCGGTCATCGACCTCCAGCCGCCGGGCGCCAAGGACTTCGCGGTCGCGCTGTTCGGAACAAATGACAAGCTCGCTCTCGAGATAGCGGTCGTCGTTGCATCGCTCGTGATCGGAGGCGGCCTCGGGGTTCTCGGGCCGCGCTGGCCGGCGATCGCCTCCGCGGCGTTCGTCGCTTTCGCGGCGCTCGGTTTTGTCGCCACGCTCGGCGACCCGACCGTCAGCCCGGCGATCGCCGCGGTCGTCGCCGGGGTGGCCGCGATCGTCGGGGTCCAGGTGCTCCAGCGGCTCCTCGCGATGCTGCCGCGCGGAGTGAGCGATGAACGCGGATCCCCCGTAACGGTCAACTGGCGGCGGCGCTCATTCCTGCTCAGCAGCGCGGGACTGGCCGCCGGGGCCGGCATCGCCGGCGTCGCCGGCCGGACGCTCCTGGAGCGGCAACGGCAGTCCCCTGCCCAGGCGGACGCCCAGTTGCCGCTGCCCGGCGAAGTCGTGACGCTGCCACCCGGCGCGGAGCTGCCCGTGCCCGGCCTCACCCCGCTCGTCGTCCCGAACGACCAGTTTTATCGGATCGACACCGCGCTCATCGTCCCGAGCGTCGACCTCTCGTCGTGGCGACTCCGAATCCACGGCCTCGTCGAGCGCGACACGACGCTCACGTTCGGCGCCCTCGTGGCCCTCGGCACGATCGAGCAGTACGTCACGATCGCGTGCGTCTCCAACGAGGTGGGTGGCGACCTCGTCGGAAACGCCAAGTGGACGGGCGTCCGGCTCCGTGACGTCCTCGGGCTCGCGGGCGTTCGGCCCGAGGCGACGCAGCTGGTCGGTCGCGCCGTCGATGGCTGGACCGCCGGGATGCCGACCGCCTGGGTGATGGACGAGTCGCGCGAGCCGCTCGTCGCCGTCCAGATGAACGACGAGCCCCTTCCGCTCGCCCATGGCTTCCCGGCCCGGCTGATCGTCCCCGGGTTGTTCGGGTACGTCTCGGCGACGAAGTGGCTCACCGAGCTCCAGCTCACGACGTGGGAGGCGTTCGACGCCTATTGGGTCCCGCTCGGCTGGGCGAAGGAAGGGCCGATCCTCACCCAGTCGCGGATCGACGTCCCACGCAGCGGGGCGAGGCTGGTAGCCGGCCGGAACGCGATCGCCGGCGTCGCCTGGGCCCCGGATCGCGGCGTGAGCGCGGTCGAAGTGTCGGTCGACGGAACGTGGCAGGCGGCGACGATCTCGCAGCCGATCTCCGCCGCGACGTGGGTCCAGTGGCGGCTCGACTGGGACGCGACCGCGGGCGAACACACGCTGGCGGTCCGGGCGACCGACGGCGGCGGCGACGTCCAGACGGACCGGCGCACGCCGCCCGCCCCGGACGGCGCAAGGGGCCACCACACGATTCGTGTCGACGTCGGCTAGCCGCGACGTTTCCGCGTAGAGTCGGAGGATGAGTCGTCGACGTTTCATCTTCGACCCGCCGGAGCGCTTCGTCGCGGGCACGACCGGTGACCCGGGCTCGCGGACGTTCTTCCTCCAGGCTCGCGAAGGCGAGCGCGTCGTCAGCGTCCTGCTCGAGAAAGTCCAGGTCGCCGTCCTCGCCGATCGCCTGAACCAGCTGCTCGACGAGCTCGAGCGGCGCGGGATCACGGACCCTGAGCCGCCGCCGCCGGGCGATGCCGAGCCGCTCGACGAACCGATCGTCGAAGCCTTCCGGGCCGGAACGCTGACGCTCGGCTGGGACGGCACGACGGACCGCGTGCTGGTCGAGGCTCGCGCCCTGACCGACGAGGACGAGGACGAGGAAGCACAGGTCGAGGAGCTCGAGGACGACGACTCCGAGGACGGCCCGGACCTGTTCCGCGTCCGGCTCACCGCCCCGGCCGCACGGGCATTCGTCGAACGCGCCGTCCGCGTCATCGCGTCGGGTCGCCCACCCTGCCCGTTGTGCGGCGAGCCGCTGGACCCGCAGGGCCACATCTGCCCGCGCGGCAACGGCCACTACGTCAACTGAACCGCGGGTGATGAACCCGTTCGACTCCAGCGCCGCGCTCGAGGTCCTCCGCGATGGCGAGCTGGAGGTCCTCGGCCGGCTCGTCGCCTCGACGAACCACGCGATGTACAGCCGGGTGACGCGGATCTGCCCGGATCCCGAGCCACCGGTCGTGCTCGACGCCGTCTACAAGCCGGTCCGCGGCGAGCGACCGCTCGACGACTTCCCCGACGGGACGCTCGCCCGGCGCGAGGTCGCCGCGCACGCCGTTTCGCAGGCGACCGGCTGGGCGATCGTGCCCCCGACGGTCATGCGCGACGGGCCCTTCGGTGAGGGCATGGTCCAGCTGTGGATCGACGTCGACGAGTCGGTCGACGTCGTCGCGATGGTCATCGAGGACGATCCGCGGCTGCGCCGGATCGCGCTGTTCGACGCGGTCGTCAACAACACCGACCGCAAGGGCGGGCACCTGCTCCCGGTTCCGGGCGGCCACGTGTTCGGGGTCGACCACGGGGTCTGCTTCTCGCCGGTGCCGAAGCTCCGCACCGTGCTGTGGGGCTGGCGGGGCGAGCCGCTCGACGGGGACGAGCTCGCAGTACTCGCGCGCCTGCGCGGGGACCTCGACGGCGAACTCGGTGAGGAGCTGCGCGGCCTTCTCCAGCCGATCGAGGTCGCGGCCACAGTCCGGCGGACCGACCGGCTGCTCGCGGCTCGGCGCTTCCCGTGGCCGTCGCCTGGCTGGCCGGCCGTCCCCTGGCCGCCGTTCTGAGACTCGCTGAGGGCTACGCGGCGACGTCGTCCAACGGGACCAGCTCGACGAGGACGGCGCCGGTCACGTTGACGAGCGTCGTCGGGCCGACGACGGCCTCCAGCGACGCGACAGATGCGATCGCCGTGTGGCCGTGCAGCCAGAGCGGCGGCCGGAGGCGATCCATCAGCCATCGATAAGCGCGGAAGCCGAGATGGTAGGCGTCGCCCGGGGCGTCGCCTGCGCCTGCGGGTGGCACGTGACTGATCACGAGGACGGGCTCGGTTCGGCCGCGCAGCATCGCCCCGATTCTGCCCGCGGCGACACGCAGGACGTGGAGCCAGGCGAGCCCGTCATGCCGCTGGTTGCTCCGGTCGTGCACGCCGGGCCACTCGAGGCCGGCGATCACGATCCCGGCCAGCCGCGTGGCGCGGCCGGCGTCGAGAGGCACGGGCACGCCATGGCGAGCATCCCAGGCGCCGCCGCGGTCATGGTTGCCCCGGACGTATACGAGGGGCGCGTGGAACGCGTCGGCGAGGAAAGACAGCCAGTGCGGCTCGAGGTCGCCGCAGCCGATGACCGCATCGATCGGTCCGAGCGCCGTCCTGTTGACCTCGTGCTCGAGGGCCGGATCCGGCTCGTCGGATGCGGCGAGGAACCGGATCGGCCGCCCGTCACGTCCGACGAAGGGACGGCGATCCGGCCAGACAAGCCGGAGGCGGCGGATCATCGCCTGGCCGGGGCGTCCTCGTCGGGCGCGTGGAGGTGCTCCTCGAGCTCCGGGCTCGCGCGCCCACCCCGTCCCGCGGCGCGGAGCGCACGCGTCCCCGTGAGGACATGGGCCAGCGAGTCCGGCCGCTCGGAGGCGCGACCGCCGGGCGGGACGAGCTCGACGACGTTGGCGTCGATCGCCACCTGTCCGCCGTACTTCGCCGCGGCGACGCGATTGTGTCCGTCGAGGACCCAGTATTCGTCGCCGTAGCGCAGGACGTCGATCGGCGGCAGGACGTGCAGCGTGCTCATCGCGTGGCGGATCCGCTGCCACCGCTGCACCCAGTTCCGCGAGCGGAACGGCTTGAGCGGGAGGAAGTCGGAGCCGCGCTGGGTGGCCCCGCCGACGGCCGTCCCGCCGATCGCATCCGTGTCGAGTGAACGCACGCCGAGCTCGCGGGGTACGGCCTGGCGCGCCTCGGGATGGCGGCCGTAGAGGTAGGGCAGCGGCGTCCGGGACAGCCTTCGGAGCCGGCGAACCCGGGCGCCCGGCCGCTCGTCCCAGCGGCGGGCCGCCGCCTGGACCGCCTGGACCGCGCCCCCGACCGCGTCGGTGGCACCCTCGACGACGCCCTCGACGACCGATTCGACCTTTCCGGCGACGTCTTCGAGCTTGTCGGCGACCCGGCGCCCGGTCGAGGCAGCGGGCGGTGAGCTACTGCGCTTCGTCATGGGGACATCTTCGGGCCCCCGTCCGATCCGCGCAGGACGCGGGCCCGAAGCGGATAGGGCGCGCTCCCGTATCATCGGCGGCACGTGCCACTAGCCGTCCAGGTCGGGCCCTCGACCGTAACGATCAACCGCGACGACCGCGTCGTCGTCTGCCAGCCGGACGCGCGGATCGACGCGTCGGCGAACGACGGCTTCTTCGCGCGCGACACGCGCTTCATCTCCGGCTACGACCTGCGGGTCAACGGGCGGCGCCCGGTGCTCCTGAACTCGTCGCCGATCGAGCACTACTCGTCGCGCTTCGAGATGACGAATGACGCCCTCCTCGACATCGGCGGAGCGATCCCGGGGAGCACGCTGTCCATCCGGGTCGATCGGACGATCGGCGGCGGCGTCCACGAGGACCTCGACATCGTCAACTACGGCGGCCGCGAGGTCCGCCTGACGATCGAGATCGAGATCGTTTCGGACTTCGCCGACATCTTCGACGTGAAGCTGGGCGCGGTCGTCCGGCGCGGTTCCATCAACAGCCAGTGGTTCCGGTCGCGGCGCGAGCTGCGGACCACGTACGTCAACCGTGACTTCCGGCGCGAGCTCGTCATCGCCGTCGAGCGGGCGGACACTCCCCCACAGTTCGCGAACGGACGGCTCATCTTCGTTGCGCAGATCGCGCCGAAGGGCGTGTGGCACACCTGCGTGAAGTGGTTGCAAGTGACCGGGTCACGCCGCAGGCCGGCGACCCTGCCGTGCAACGCCCTGGGGCCGACCGGGCCGACCCCGGGCCCGCACCTTCCGAAGGTCCGGGTCGGGACGTCGAACGAGACCGTGCGCCGGGCGTGGGACCAGGCCGTCCTCGACATGGAGGCACTCCGGCTCGAGGACCCGATGTTCGAGCGTGGCGTGTTCATCCCGGCCGCCGGGGTCCCCTGGTTCGTGACGCTCTTCGGGCGGGATGCGTTGATCGTCTCGATGATGGGAATCTCCGGCTACCCGGAGCTCGCGGCCGGCGCGCTCCGCCGCCTCGCCAGCCTCCAGGCCACGAGCGACGATCCGGAGCGTGACATGGAGCCGGGCAAGATCCCGCACGAGATCCGCCACGGCGAGCTGACCCAGCTCGGGCTCCTGCCGTACGCCCCGTACTACGGGACGCACGATGCGACGAGCCTGTTCGTCATCGTCGTGTCGTATCTCTACCAATGGCTCGGAGATGTCGAGATCCTGCGGCGATACCTGCCCAACGTCGAGGCCGCGATGGCCTGGGTCGACCGCTACGGCGATCTCGACGGCGACGGCTTCCAGGAGTACCGGACGCGCTCCTCCCACGGTTACTACAACCAGGGCTGGAAGGATGCAGGCGATGCCATCCCCGAACGCGAC
>CAZVGO010000050.1:0-273949 GCA_964626755.1 uncultured Anaerolineaceae bacterium
GAGCAGATCGACTGGATCGTCCCCGCCCTGGAGGACGAGGTCGAGATGCCCGACCTGCCGCTGGAGGCAAAGGCGCCGCCGGTGCGGGACTTCACCGGCAGGATCACCAGCGGCCCCACCGATCCGTAGCACATGGGTCGCGGCGCCACGGCGGCGCTACCATCGCCGCGATGGCCGACCTTGAGCCTCTCCTCACCGGCCCCCTGACGGGCCTGCGGATCGTGGATGCCTCGACCGTGCTCGCCGGACCGTATGCGACGATGCTCCTCGCGGACCTCGGGGCCGACGTCATCAAGGTCGAGCCGCCCGAGGGCGATGGGACGCGTGGCTGGGGGCCACCGTGGGTGGGCGACGAAGCGGCCGGCACGCGCACGGCTGCCTATTACCTCGCGGTCAACCGCAACAAGCGCTCCATTCGCCTCGACCTGCGGCGGGAGGCCGGGGCGGACATCCTGCGCCGGTTGCTCGCCGACGCCGACGCCTTCGTCGAAAACGCCCGTCCGGGGGCCATGGCCCGCCTGGGCTTTGATGACGAGGCAATGCACCGGCTGAATCCCGACCTCGTCCATCTTGCGATCAGCGGCTACGGCCCCGACGGCCCCGACGCGGCGAAGCCGGGCTACGACTTCGTAGCCCAGGCCGCCGGGGGCCTGATGTCGATCACCGGCCCGTCCGGCGCCGACGGCGGCGGCCCGACGAAGGTCGGCGTCGCGATCAGCGACGTCGCCGCGGGACTGTTCGGCGCGGTGGCGGTTCTCGGCGCCCTCGTCGGGAGGGGACGCGGGCAGCGAATCGACGTGTCAATTCTCGAATCGACGCTCGCGATCCTCGTCAACCAGGCGCAGAACGCGTTCATCACGGGGCGAGCTCCCGAGCGTCGCGGCAACGCCCATCCGAACATCGTCCCGTACGAGACCTTCGCAACCGCGGACTCGGAGATCGCCGTCGCCGCGGCCAGCGAGCGCCAGTGGCAGCGGTTGTGCGAGGCACTCGATCTCGCGTTGCTGGCCGACGACCCGCGGTTCGCGACGAACGGCGCCCGGGTCGAGCACCGCGCCGAGCTGCGGCCGCTCCTCGCCGAGCGATTTGCCGCACGCCCTGCATCTGACTGGCTTCAGAGGCTGGACGCGGCCGAGGTCCCGTGCGGGCCGATCAACGACGTCGCGGCGGCGTTCGCCTCGCCCCAGGCCAGGGCGCGCAGCATGCGTGTGCCGCTGGAGCATCCGCGCCTGGGCCGGGTCGACCAGGTCGGGATTCCCTTCGCTCTCTCGGCTACCCCGGCATTGATCCGGACGCCGCCTCCCCTCCTCGGAGAGCAGGCCAACGAGATCCTCGACGAGCTCGGGTACGCCCCGGACGAGATCGAGCGGTTTCGCGCGGCCGGAGTGATCTGACCGTCGACGCGCGAGATCAGGGCGGCAGGAGGACGAGCTCGAGCTCGTCGCGCAGTGGGATCCCGTGGGCGCCGATCCGGGGGATTGCAGGCTTGATCGTCCGGCGCGCCTCGTCGACCGCGCCGGCCCTGCCGCGCTGTAGACTCCCGTCCGTGAAAGACGACCGCGAGCGCTGGGCGCTGATCCTCGGCGCCTCGAGCGGCATGGGCGAGGCGACCTCGCTGGCTCTCGCGAAGGCCGGCTACAAGATCGCCGGCATCCACCTCGACTTCCGCGCGGCGCTCGAGCACGTCGAAGACGTGAAGAAGCGAATCGCCGCCGCCGGCAGCGAGGCGCTGTTCATGAACATGAACGCGGCCGACGACGAGAAGCGGAAGGGTGCGCTCGACGCGCTCAAGGCTCGGTTTGACGAGTCACGCAAGGCCGGGCGCGAGCCCTACGTCCGCGTCGTCATGCACTCGCTCGCGTTCGGATCGCTCGTGCCGTTCCTCTCCGAGGACCCGAAGGACGCGGTCGATCGCAAGAAGATGGAGATGACGCTCGACGTCATGGCCAACAGCCTCGTCTACTGGGTCCAGGATCTCCAGCGGGGCGGCTTCTTCGACAAGGGCTCGAAGATCTACGCGATGACGTCCGAGGGCTCGACCCGGGTCATCCCGTCGTACGGCGTCGTGTCCGCGGCGAAGGCGGCTCTGGAGGCGCATTGCCGGCAGCTCGCGATGGAATTCGCCCGGCTCGGGACCGGGGTGTCGGTCAACGCGATACGGGCCGGCGTGACGGACACGCCCGCGCTGCGCAAGATCCCGGAGGCGGCCCGGATGGTCGAGGTGACGCTCGCCCGCAACCCGCACGGGCGGCTGACGACGACCGAAGACGTGGCCGAGGCGATCGTCCGGCTCTCGTCCGGCGACTCCGACTGGATCAGTGGCAACGTAATCGGAGTGGACGGGGCCGAATACGTCACGGGCTGAAGTGAGCGGCCGAGTCATCGTCGTGGGCTCGGTCAACGTCGATCTCGTCGTCTCCTCTCCGAGACTGCCGCAGCTCGGCGAGACGGTCACCGACGGGCGATTTGCCGAGTACGACGGCGGCAAGGGTGGCAACCAGGCCGTCGCTGCGGCGCGACTCGGCGCGCCGACCACGATCGTCGCGGCGATCGGCGCCGATGCATTCGGCGAGCGCGCCCGAGCCGCCCTCGAGGCGGATGGTGTCGCGATCGGGGAGATCGTCGTCGAAGCCGTCGAGCCAACCGGCGTGGCGCTGGTGCTGGTCGATGCCGCCGGCGAGAACGTGATCTCGGTCGCGCCGGGTGCCAACACGGCCGTGACGCCGGCCCACGTTCGGGCCGCGTTCGAACGCCTCGCCCCCACCGCTGGCGATGTCGTGCTGGTCGGCCACGAGATCCCGACCGCCGCGGCGCGTGAGGCGTTGCGGCTGGCCCGCGCAGCCGGGGCGACGACGATCCTCAACCCGGCTCCGGCCGACGGCATCGATCGCTCTGTGTTCGGGCTGGCCGACGTCATCACGCCGAATCGCCAGGAGCTGGCGGCGCTCGTCGAGGCGGAGGGCCGTCGCATCGGCCGCCGCGGGCCGGTGCCGCCAGACCCGGTCGCGGCTGCCCGGACGCTACTCGAGCGGAATGCCGAGGGCGACGGTGCGGGCGCCGTCCTCGTCACCTTGGGTCTGGCCGGCGCGGTCCTCGTCCGCCTCGACGCCGAGCCCGTGGAGATCCCCGCGCCCGCGGTTCGGGCGGTCGACACGGTCGGGGCGGGCGATGCGCTCAGCGGCGCGCTCGCGGCCGGGCTCGCAGGGGGCGCCTCGCTCGAGGAGGCCGCCAGTCGGGCCGTGGTCGCCGCGTCACTCTCCGTGACGAAGCCCGGTGCCCGCGGCGGGCTGCCGACGCGGGACGAGCTCGAGCGCTTCCTCGCCGGCGGTTGAGGTTTGGCGCATTTATCAACCGGCGCGATGGTAGCGAGGGATGGGAGCCCGTCCGGTGGCCGGATCGTGCTCACCAAGACGCGATTCGGCTCCCCGAACAGCGAGATTGGCCGCTACCATCGCCCGGGCTGATATCTGAGACAACGACCTCTTTCGGGCAGGCAACTAGGCCGGTTGGGACCGCGGCCGCGACAGCAGACCCGTCCGTGGCCCGAGAGCGAGTGCGGCGAGGAAGAGCGCGGTCATCACGAGCACGATGGTCGCACCGCTTGCCGCGTCGAGCCAGAACGAGAGATAGAGCCCCGCGACCGCCGACCCGATCCCGATTGCAACGGCGATCGCCATCATCCGCCCGAATCGGACCGCGAGAAGCTGGGCCGTCGCCGCCGGCGTCACGAGCATCGCGACGACGAGGATGATCCCGACCGCCTGGAGGCTGATGACGATCGTCACTGCCACGAGGGCGAGGAAGAGCGACTCGAGCCAGTCGACCCGGACCCCGGCTGCCGCGGCCCCGAGCGGGTCAAACGTCGCGTAGAGGAGCTCCTTCCAGAGAATCGCGACGGTCGCCAGGACGAAACCGCCGAGGAGCACGAGGGCGACGAGGTCCTCGTTCGTCGTCGACAGGAGGTAGCCGAACAGGAAGCTGAACAGGTCCGCGACGTAGCCCTCGATCGTGCTGAACAGGAATACGCCAAGAGCGAACGTGCCCGCGAACAGCACCCCGATCGTCGTGTCCGTCCGCAGCCGCGTCCGCCGGCTTACGTAGCCGATCGCGAGCGCCGTCCCGATCGCCGCGATGCCCGCGCCCAGCAGGAACGGAACCTTGAGGAGGAACGCCCCGACGACGCCCGGGAACGCCGCGTGGCTGATCGCGTCCCCGATGAATGCAAGGCCGCGGAGGACGACGTACGTCCCGACCACCGCGCAGACCGTCCCCACGATCGCCGCCGCGGCGAGGGCGCGCACGAAGAACGCATGCTCGAGCGGCCCGAGCACGAGGTCCACCGTCAGGGCGACCGGCGCGGCGGCGGAAGCGACGATCCGTGATCCTGCGAACCGCCCTCGTGGAAGTGGGTCTCGCGGCCGGCCGGCTCGTCGTGGTGGTGGGCGTCGTCGAGGACGACCGCCTTGCCGCCGAGGACGAGCAGATGGCCGCCGTACGTCCGGGCGAGGACGCCGGGGTCGAGCACGAGCGACGACGGGCCGTGGGCGATGAGCGTCCGATTCATCGCAGCGACCCGCTGGAACCGCTGCGCCGCGCAGGCCAGGTCGTGGGTCGTGGCGATGACGGTCTTGCCCCGTCGCGCCTCCGCCTCGAGCAGGTCCATCAGGTCCTCCTGGGTCGTCGCGTCGACCCCCGTGACCGGTTCGTCAAGGAGGAACAGGTCCGGCTCCGCGGCGAGCGCCCGGGCGAGGAAGACCCGCCGCCGCTGGCCGCCGGACAGCGCCCCGATCTGGGTCGTCATGTGGTCCGCCATCGAGACCCGAACGAGCGCATCGCGCGCCGCTCGCCGATCGGCGGCGCCAGGCCGCCGCAGCCGGCCGAGCGCCGGGTAGCGGCCCATCATCACGACGTCTTCGACCGTGACCGGAAACGTCCAGTCGACGAGCTCTGCCTGGGGGACGTAGGCAACCCGGCGAGCCTGCTGCCCGGCGGGATGACCGAGGACCTCGACCCGGCCCGTCCAGGGCCGGATGAGGCCGGCCATGAGCTTGAGGAGCGTGCTCTTGCCGGCGCCGTTCGGGCCGACGACGGCGAGCAGCGAGCCCGCCTCGACCGCGAGGTTGATGCCCTCGAGCGCAAGCTTGTCGTCGTATCCGGCCGAGACGTCGGAGAGCCAGACGTCCGCGTGGGCGCGGGCGTGGCCCGCGTCGAGCCCGGGCTCGACCGTCGCCAACCGGCGCTCGTCCGGGTGCGCGTGCGGGTGTTCGTGCGGGTCGAACGACTCGGGCGTCGGCTCCATCGTCCGCCGCATCGTACGCGTCACTGGAGGGCCTCGACGATCTTGTCGACGTCCCAGCGGAGGATCCCCGCGTACGTGTCGACCGGCGGCTCGCCCAGCGTGTCCGTGTAGAGGTCGCTCACGACCGTTGCGCCGGTCTCCGCCGCGAGCGTCTGCGCGAGCTCGTCGCTGAACTGGACCTCGCTCAGGATCGCCCGTGCCCCGCTTGCGCGAATCGCGTCGATCAGGGCGGCCAGCTCACCGGCCGACGGGTCCTGGCCGGGCGCGGACACGATGTTGCCGACGATCTCGAGGCCGAGCGCGCGCCCGAAGTAAGGCATGGCGTCGTGGAACGAGACGATCTTCCGGTTGGCCTGCGGGAGTGCCTCGACGCGGGCGAAGAGCTCGTCGGCGAGCGCCGCCATGTCGGTCGCGAATCCCTCGGCGTTGTCCGAGTATGCCGCCGCGTTCGGGGGATCGATCCGGGCGAAAGCCTCGGCGGCCGTCCGGCCGTAGGCGGCGGCAAGGTTCGGGTCGAGCCAGGCATGCGGGTTCGGGCGCCCGCCCTCGAGGATGAGCTCCCCGGCCGGGAGTGCATCGCCAAGTGAGACAACCGGCGCGTTCGTGCCCGCGTCACGGGCGAGCTGCGCGAGCCAGTCGTCGAGACCGAGGCCGTTGGCGACGATCAGCCGAGCTGCCTCGACGCGCGCGATGTCATGCGGGCTCGGATCGAACGTGTGGACCTCGCCGCCCTTCGGGACGAGGCTCGTGACCGCGATGTGCTCCTGCCCGACCCGACCGACGATGTCGGCGAGGACGGTCGTCGTGGCCACGACCGGGAGTGGCCCGGTGGTCGGCGAAGGCGATGCCGGTCTGCTGCATGCGAGAAGGGTCGCCGCGAGCACCACGGCGAGGAACGTTCGAGTCACGGGGCCGGTCCTGCCGCGCGGCAATCCGGGCAACGGCCGAACAGCTCGAGCCGGTGGTTCTCGATGGCGTAGCCGGTCCGGTCGGCGATCGCGTCGACCACCGCCCGCAGTCCGGCGTCGTCGATCTCCGTCGCCCGGCCGCAGCCGGAACAGACGACGTGGTGGTGGTGGATCGGCTCGCACCCGACATATGCGTGCTCCCCGGACGGGAGGTCGAGCCTCTCGAGGACCCCGAGCTCGAGAAGGAGGTCGAGCGCCCGGAAGATCGTCGCCCGCCCGATGCCGAGCCGCCTGGCTCGGGCCTCGGCGACGAGGTCGGCGGCCGTGAAGTGCCCCTCGCGACCCGCGATGAGGTCCGCCACCGCCCGGCGGGGGCCGGTCAGCCTGTAGCCCGCACGGTCGAACGCGGCGATTGCTGGGGCAGTCTCGTCGAAGGCGTTCACAATTTCGGGGGATGATACCGAGTCTCAACGCAATTGTCGAGACCCAGTCTCAACTCGCGGCCGGTACCAGCACAAACCGGACCATCGTCCCCCTGCCTTGCCCCTCCGGATTAGCCCAGACTCGCCTTCGGCCAGTCGCCTGCACCCGTGGGCTGCCCCGCCGCGTTCGAGATCAGCATGGCCACCGCCACCCGCGCAAAGAGCAAGCCGCGCACCCGCCGCGCGATCCCGGAGCCGCTGCCCGAAGCGCTCCCGATCGGGGATGAGGAGCGCACGATCTTCAACTGCCCCGTCTGCGCCAGGCCGCTGGCGACGGGTGCAACGCGCTGCCCGAAATGCGGGACCCGGCTGATCATGGGAGTCCCGGCCAAGCGGGCCGGCCTGTTCATGGCCGCCGGAGGCGTCGCCGGGGCGATGGCCGGCGGGCTGCTCGTGGCGGTCGTCGCGCTCGGCAGCGTGCTCGTCCGGGCCGGGATGGTCACTCCTCCGGCGACTCCGACCCCATCAAGCTCAGTCACCCCGTCGAGCTCGCCCGTGGCCACCACACCCGAGCCTTCCCCCGAGGTCCCGCCGGTCGCCCGTTCGGCGCTCGCCCAGGCGGGGTCCCTCCACGTCAGGCTGGCGAGCGCCGCCGACTCGCTGGAAGCGGCCCTGAAGGCACGACACCTCGACACGACCGAGGTCGCGCGGAACTTCCGGACGATCGCCTCGACCGCATCGACCGGGTCCGAGGTCGCGGGTCGGCTCGTCGTCTGGGACGATGCGGCGTCATTGTCCGTGCAGCTCTCATCGTTCTACGGGGAACTCCGGGACACCGCCCGCTCCGGGCTTGCCGCCTCGCTCACGAATGAGCCGGCCTACCGCGCCTCCGCGGAGGACATGCTGTCCGTCCTCGCCCAGCTCCCGGGCCTCGACGCCCAGGCACGGGTGCTGGCGCTCGAAGCCGATGTCGTGCTCCCGCCGCTCGACCCTGTCGAGGAATCGCCCGCTGCGTAGCCCGTCAGCTCGACGTAGGCCTCGCCGCCGAGCGGCCGTCCGCCCCGCGTCGCCTGGACGACCTGCGACCCCTCCCAGTAGACGACCCCGGTCGTCGGCCGCGTGTCGAGCTCCTGGTGAGCGACGGTTGGGGTCAGCTCGATCACCAGGCCTTCGCCGGGCAGCTCGATCCGCCAGCCGGCCGGGTACTCGGCCCCGGTCTCCGGGCTCCGCCAGCGCGCGGTGACGTTGACCGAGAAGGCCTCCCGCGTGAGGTGCTGGACGGTGGCATCCGGCTCGACCAGCGTGCCGTAGACGAGCGGATAGGTCCCATCCTGGTCGCGAACGAGCGACAGCGTCAGGTCCGTGCCGTCGTCGAGGTTGACCGCGAACCAGTCCCAGCCGCCCCCGCCGACCGCGATGAAGTCGCCCCACTGGTGGTCGAACCAGGCCGTGCCCTTCACGTTGAGCGCCGTCCCGTCGACCTCGATAGTGCCGGCCCCGGACATTCGCGTGCGGGAGTAGTAGTACGAGCCACCGGCCGGCCCAAAGTCAATCCAGCCGTCCCCGTCGTGGAGAACGGGCTCGGCGTCGCTCCGTAGCCCGAGGTCGAGCGAGATCGAGGCCGGGTCACCGCGTGTCTCGGATGTGTCAGCCCCGGCGGTCAGGTGATCGATGCCGTCGCGACGCGTCATCGTCCACGGACTCGCCCCGCCGCCGGCGAGGCTGAAGTCGAAGCCGTCCGCGGGCGACCGGTCGACCTGAGGCCCGATCTCGTTTCGTTGCGCATACGTGAAACGACCGCCGGTTTCGTCGGTGATGGCGAGGTGCGACGCCCAGGTGACCGGAAACCGACCGCGCTCGGCCCGGAAGATCACGTACTCGAAGCCCCACTCACCGCCGACTTCGGCCCTCAGGTGGCCCGTGTAATACCACCACTCGGTCATCCGCTGGTGAGGCGCGTCGTCGCGCGGGAACTCGACCGGCTGCGGATCCGCGACTATCACCGGCGACGGCTTCGGCGGTGGGGTGGGAAGCGGCCGCTGAGCGGGCGGGTTGGCGAGGATCGGGCCGCCGCCGCAACCGGCGAGGAGGGCAGCGATCGCGAACACGGCGATCCGCTTCATCGGGCCGCCGCCTCGATCTCCGCCTCGGTCGCCGGCAGCCGGCTCGCGACGAATCTCTCGAGCCGGGCGGGGATCCACCAGTTCCACCGGCCCAGCAGTCGCATCGTCGCCGGGACGAGCAGCGCCCGGACGACCGTCGCATCGAGGGCGACCGCGATCGCCATCCCGATCCCGAGCGCCTTGATCAGGACGATGTCGGCGAACGCGAACGAGCCCGCGACCACGACGACGATGAGCGCCGCGGAGGTCACGATCCGGCCGCTTCGCTCGAGGCCGCGGGCGACCGCCTCGCGGTTGTCGCCGGTCCTGTCCCAGACCTCTTTCATCCGCGTGAGCAGGAAGACCTCGTAATCCATCGACAGGCCGAACAGCACGCAGAACAGGATGACGGGCTGGCTGGTCTCGACGAAGCCAACCGGTTGGAACCCGAGGAGTGCGGACAGGTTGCCGTCCTGGAAGATCCAGACGAGCGCGCCGAAGCTCGCGACGATCGACAGGGTGTTCATCACGAGCGCCTTTGCCGGCAGGACGACCGATCGGAGGAGGACGAACAGCACGAGGTACGTCGAGACGACGATGAACAGCCCGGTCCGCGGGAAGTCGGCGGCAATCCGGCCGACCACGTCGGACACGTCCGCCGCACCGCCGCCGACGAGGACCGTCGTACCGGCCGGCGGTGCGAGGGCGCCCTCGGCATCGCGAAGGTCCGCCACGAGGCCGCGAGCCTCGTCCCGGTTCGGGCCGTACGGCGTGTAGATCGTGAACGCCGTGAGGTCGCCGCGAGTCGTCGCGCCGGCTGCCTGCTGGACGAATCGATCCGGCGGACCGCCGGGCGCGCCGTAGAGGAGCTGGTACTGCTCGAGGCGGAGCCGGGGGTCGATATCGACGAGCGACTCGATCCGCGTGATCCGCGGGTCCCCGCCGAGCCGCCTCGAGTACTCGAACAGGCGCGCCAGGTTCTCGGGCGTCGTCGCCTCACCGGTCGTCCGGATCGCGAGTGAGAGCGGTGCGAACGAGCCCTCGCCGAAGTTCGTGATCAGCCGGTCGAAGGCTTGCCGTGACGGCACCGAGGCCGGGAGGATCGAGGAGTCCGGGGCGTTGAACCGGGCGTGGAGGAACGGCGCTCCCAGGACGAGCAGGAAGGCGAGCGTCGGGATGAGGACCGCAACCGGACGCCGCATGACCGCGCGCGCGACGCGCGCCCACGGGCCGTCCCCGTCGCTCCGGACAGCGACGGACCGTATGCGCAGCGCATCGATCCGCGTACCGACGACAGCCAGCAACGCCGGCTGGAGCGTCAGAGCCGCAAGTACCGCGAGCGCGACGACGACCGCCCCGGCGATCCCGACCGAGCGCAGGATCATGAATTCGAAGAGGATCAGGCCGATGAGTCCGAGCAGGACCGTCAGGCCGCTGAAGAACACGGCCCGGCCCGCAGTCGCCACCGTCACCCGCACAGCGTCGGCGACCCTGTCCGGCCCGGTCCGAGCCGCGAGCTCCTCGCGGAAGCGACTCGTCATCAACAGCGAGTAGTCGACTCCCAACCCGAGGCCCAGCAGCGTCGCGAGGTTGAGGACGAAGATGCTCATCGGCGTCGCGCCGGCGACGAGATAGATGATCCCGAGGGCGACGAACACGGCCGCCCCACCGACGGCGAGCGGCACGGCCGCCGCCACGACCGATCCGAACACGAAGAGCAGGGCCAGCGCGGCAAGGGGCAGCGAGATGATCTCGCTCCGCTGGAGGTCCGCCTCGGAAACGGCCTGGACGTCGCCGTAGAACGCGGGCCCGCCGGCAAGGCCCACCTCGAGGCCGGCGACGGGCCGAAGGCTTGCCTCGAGCCCCGGCAGCGCCTCGGGCGAGTCGTCGGGTGGCAGGTCGAGGAGGACGATGTCGTATACCGTCCGCCGATCGGCCGAGACCTGGCCGGGGGCGACGAGATGGGACACGAGGCCGGCGACGTGGCGGGTGCCCGGGACGTCGCGGATCGTCTCGGCCGCGGCCGTTTCGAATTCCGGGCTGCCGGCCAGCCAGCGCTCGCTGTGGACGACGAGGACGACCGCCGATGGCGGGGCGTTCAGCTCCGTTCGGAGGACCTCCCGGGCACGGCTCGACTCCAGGTCGTCGAGGCTGAACCCGCCGGCCCGCAAGGCATCGCCGACGCGGGGCGCGAACGGGACGGCGGTCAGCAGGAGGATTGCCCAGGCGCCGATCACCGCCCGCCGGCGGTGGACGACGAACCGGCCGAGGCGGTCGAAGTTCGTCACGGAACCGGGCGGGGGGACATCCGGGCCATCCTAGCCCGGGGAGCAGCGGGACTCCTTTCCGGGCGCGATCTACGGTGTCCGGGGGATGCGCCGCCTCGGGGTCCGTGGTTGGATAGCGGCGGCGACTCCTCCGCCCCGGCGCTCTCCGTCACGAGCGCCCGGGGGGTTCGTCGCGACAGGGGCTCACCATCGCCGACACTGCCGCCGAACTGGATTCACTGGCTCCGGGCGTGGTCGCCTGGGCCGAGGCGATCGTCGGGGCACTCCGCCGGGAGGACCGGTTCCACTCCGCGTCCGTGCTCGTCCACGACCCTGCGGCCGCCGGACTGCGGCTGGCCGCGCTGTGGCGAGGCCCGGACGAGGGCGCCGCGGTCGCCCGGCCGTCGTGGGTCGTGCCGCTGATCGGGTCGGTCTGCGGCTGGGTCTTCCGGACGGGCCGGCCGGCGCTCGTCGCCGACGTGACCAGCCATGCCGACTACCTCGCCTACCCGGGCTCCGCGACGCGGAGCGAGCTAGCCGCCCCGATCCTCGTCGCGGGCCGGCCGATCGGTGTCATCAACGTCGAGAGCCCCCGAGTGGGCGAGTTCGGAATCGCGGATCTCGAGCGCCTCGAGCTCCGCGCCGCAGCCGCAGCGGACTCATCGCCAGTCGGCGAGCTGCCAGCGGCCTGACGCCGGGCACCCGGCTCGCGCTTCCTGCTAGCATCGTGGCGCTGTGCAGCTGTTCACGATCGCGTTCCAGCAGCCCATCCCGTTCGGGATCGCGACCATCGTCACTGTCGTGATGATCTATGCATTCCTTCGGTCGGCGATGGTGGCAGAGGGAACGGCATCCTGGCCTCGCCGGATCACTGGCCCGAACGGGAAGTGGCTCTTCGGCCTGCTGTTCGTCGGCTGGGCGCTGCTGTTCGGGATTGGGCTCCAGTTTGTGCCCCACGAGGGCGCGAACTCGCCGTACGGCGGCCTCGGGCTCATCGCCCTGTTCACGGGCTTCTTCATCATGATGGGGTTCCTCTGGGCGGTCATCGGGGACTGACGCCAGCACCCTGATCGGTACCTCCGGCCGGTGGACCGGTTCGCGGCGCCCGCGCTATCATCCAGGAACTTGCAGAGTGCATACTTCTTATGCACTCGACAGCAGGCGCTCGATCGGAGAAGCTGGCAGCGTGGACGTCCAGG
Organism: uncultured Anaerolineaceae bacterium; assembly: GCA_964626755.1. Classification (GTDB taxonomy): domain Bacteria; phylum Chloroflexota; class Limnocylindria; order Limnocylindrales; family CSP1-4; genus JACDAV01. The sequence continues at coordinate 12,198 of CAZVGO010000050.1, forward strand.
AGATCAAGGCAGCGGTCGCGCACCAGGCCTCGGCGGCAGCCGCGGCCGCGGAGCCGTTCGTCAACCGCCGCGATCCCGCCCAGGCCCTCGGGCCGGACGGCCGCCCGGCGGTCAGCCGGCGAGCGCCGCTGTGGGCGGACGTGCCCGACGAGAAGTGGAACGACTGGCGCTGGCAGCTCTCGAACCGGGTCAACGAGGTCGACGAGATCGGAGCGGTCCTCAACCTGACCGAGGACGAGCGCGAAGGCCTCTCGGCGCCGGAGAAGTTCCGGGTCGACATCACCCCGTACTTCATCAGCCTGATCGACCCGGACGACCCCAAGGACCCGATCCGCCGCCAGGTCATCCCGACCGCCCGCGAGCACCAGGCGTTCACCGCGATGATGGAGGACTCGCTGGCAGAGGACCGCCACTCGCCGGTGCCCGGCCTCGTCCACCGCTACCCGGACCGCGTCCTCATGCTCGTCACGACCCAGTGCGCGAGCTACTGCCGCTACTGCACCCGGTCGCGGATCGTCGGCGACCCGACCCAGAACTTCAACCGCAAGGACCACGAGGCCCAGCTCGACTACCTGCGCCGGACCCCGCAGGTTCGCGACGTGCTCATCTCCGGCGGCGACGGCCTGACGCTCGCCCCGAAGCTCTTCGAGTCGATCATCCGCGGTCTCCGCGAGATCCCCCACATCGAGATCATCCGGATCGGCTCGCGGGTGCCGGTGTTCCTGCCCCAGCGGATCGACGACGAGCTATGCGAGATGCTCGCGAAGTACCACCCGATGTGGATCAACCTCCACTTCAACCACCCGAACGAGATCACGCCCGAGGTCAGCCGGGCGGTCGACCGCCTCACCCGGGCCGGCATCCCGGTCGGCAACCAGAGCGTGCTGCTCGCCGGCGTCAACGACTGCGTCCACATCCAGCGGGCGCTCGTCCACCGGCTCGTCGAGAACCGGATCCGGCCGTACTACCTCTACCAGTGCGACCTCGTCGAGGGCTCGGGGCACTTCCGGACGCCGGTCGGCAAGGGGCTCGAGATCATGGAGGGCCTGCGCGGCCACACGTCCGGCTACGCGATCCCGACGTTCGTGATCGATGCCCCCGGTGGTGGCGGCAAGATCCCGGTGATGCCGAACTACCTCATCAGCTACTCCGACCACAAGGTCGTGCTCCGCAACTACGAGGGCTACATCACGACCTACGAGGAGCCCGAGTCGTACCAGCGCCACGACAGCGCGGCGTGCACGTATTGCCAGACCGAGCGGCCGGAGCCGGGCCAGTCCGGCGTCCTGGGGCTGCTCGAGGGCGAGCGGATGTGGATCGAGCCGAAGGGCTTCGAAGAGGTCCACTCGCGCGGCAACACCGAGCAGCACCGCCTCCAGGACCCGTCGAAGTGGGTGCCGTTCGGGGTCGGGGCGATCGAGGGGCAGGCGGGTCGCCCGCTGCGGGTGATCGAGGGCAGCTCGGAGGCCGCCAAGGCGCCCGCGCCGCCGGCGTACAAGCCTGGCGAGGAGCCCCGACCGCGCGACGGCGAGCCGACCGGCTCCGCCCACGGTGAGCTCCTCTAGACTCTCGTCGTGGCGAAGTTTCCTCCGGACATCCTTGCGGCCCTCGCCGAGCGCGAGGAAGTCGAGATCGAAACGGGCGGACGCCGAACGATCATCTGGATCGTCGCCCACGGCCCTCATGTCTTCGTCCGCTCGGTCCGGGGAGAGAGCGGCCGCTGGTACCAGGATCTCCTCGCCGACCCTGAGGCCACGATCCATATCCGCGGCAAGCCGAAGCTCCCGCCGGTAGCGGTCCGCGGGATCCACGCCCCGGACGCGGAGTCAGTCGCCGCCTGCACTCGCGCGCTCGAGAAGAAGTACGCCCGACACGGGTCGTCGCTGAAGGCGATGCTCCTGCCCAAAACGCTCCCAACCACGGTCCGGCTCGAGCCTCGCTGAGAGTGGGGAAGCGGAAGGGGCCGTCGGTCGGCCAGGCGATCGGCGGGATCCTGTCCGGCATCGACGGGCAGATCTTTCGCTCGACGCCGCCGCCTCACGAGCTCGTCCGGAAGGGCCAGGCCGTCCGCGGGCTCAGTGGGCAGGATGGCTCGGACCTCGCCATCGAGTGGCCGACGGAAGCCGCCGCGGATGAGGCGCCGCCGACCGACGAGGAGCCGCCCGACGCCAGTTCTGCCAGCTGTCGAGGCTCTCGATGAGCGGCTTCGCCGCGACCGTCGCGTAACAGCGGCGCCCCGGGAACGTCCATTGGGCGTTGCGGAGCCGAGGAGAGGTGTCATGGGCGACCCACAGGTCATCGAGCGGATCGCGGCGTGGGAAGCCGCGGGACTCATCGACGCGGAGGTTGCCGCCCGCCTCCGTGCGGCCGAAGCGGACCGGTCGGCTGACCCCGGTCGCGGCAACCCGATGGCCGCTGCGGCGGCGCTGTTCGGGCCGGCAGTCACGATCGCCGAGATGTTCGGCTATCTCGGGACGGGATTCGTCATTGCGGCGTGGTACACGCTGCTCAGTCGCCCCGGCCTCTTCGGCGACATGAATCTCGCGTGGGCACTGGGACACGGCCTCGTGGCGGTCGTGCTGGTGATCATCGGGGCACGCCTCCTGCGTGGTTCAGCTCGCGCGCGGCGCGCGGCCGGTGTCGCCTTCGTCGTCGCCTCAGGGGCGACGATGGGTTCGCTTAGCTCCACCGCCGACGCGCTCACCACGTTGGCGCCGGAGTCTCTGATGGTCATAGGTGCTGCCGGCGGACTCGCGGCCGCGGCCGTCTTCCGCCGGCTCCATCCCGCGCTGCTCACCCAGTTCGGCCTGCTCGCGGGCATCGCGACACTGGCCTTCGCCATGCAGCAATGGGTCGAACGAGCGGTCTTTCCGCCCGGCGATGCGTTCGGCGAGATCGCCGCCGGTAGCCCGGCCCCGATCGTCAAGGTCGCACTGACGGCGGGCTTGTGGCTTCTCGTCGCGTTGATCGTGGGGCTCGTCGGCCGCCGCGAGGCGTCACGTGGGACCGTCGCGGCCGATCGGCGAGCGGCACTGTCCCGCGTCTGGGCCGGCTTCGTCGCTGTGCTTGGGGTGACGGCCGCGGTCCTCATCTCCACGCACGATCCCTCGACGTTCGAGACCCATCGCGTCCTCGAGCCCCTCGTCGGAGATCTCGCGATCCTCGTCGTGGGCGGGATCCTGCTCGAGCGGGCCTTCCGCCGCGACGCAAGCGCGTTCGTCTACCCCGCGGGTCTTGCCGTGATCGTCGCGCTGACCGACCTCAACGCGAGCTACCTCGCGAGGGCCACGTCGACGGAGATCGGGCTGCTCGTCGAGGGCGTCATCCTCCTTGTCGCCGGTCTCGGGATCGAACGGCTGCGGCGCCGGCTCGCGCGCCGCTCGGCCGGCCCGCCGATGCCCGCCTCCGCCATCGAGTCCGCGGCCGCTCCGCCGTCCGCATTTTGAGGTAGGCGCAGGCCGCGCGATGCGGCGCCTGCCCGATGGCAGGGCGGCGCGGAGCCACGAGGCTGGTCGACGAGAGCTCGCCGAGGACGGCGGGCCCGCCAGAGGAGGCCTCCGATGCGCGCCATGTCGTTCTATCTCGCCGATCTCGCTCTCCGGGCCTCGGAGCGTCCGGGGCGCCGGATCCCCGAGCCCGCCGACGCGGGTCCCTTCTGGACGCCGGAACGCGCCGCGGCATGGCGCGCCTGGGCCAGTCGTGACGCTGCCGCCGAACGCGCGCCCGTCATCACCCCACGAACGGGCCTCCCGACGCGCATCGAGGCGCCATCTCGTCGCGCGGTCGTCGAAACGACGCCCGTCACCCGGCAATCCGCGCGTGGCGGCTGGCTCGAACTCCTCCGCGGAGCGCGCCAACCGGCGCGTCGCTGATCGGCCGCCGTCCCGCGGCCGGCCGGCCGCCCCGATGCCCGAGGTGGATTCGCACCGCCGCCGTACCATCCGGGCATGGCCGTCGAGGCGAGGAGCCCGATCATCGTCGGCCGCGACCGCGAGCTCGAGCGGATCGACACCGCCCTCACGGAGGCGGCGGCGGGACGCCCACGGCTGATCGTTGTCCGGGGGGAAGCGGGGATCGGCAAGACCCGTCTCGTCTACGAGGCGGCGGCGCGGGCGCGCGCGTCCGGATCGCCCCTCATGCTCGGTGCCTGTCTCGACATCGGCGAGGGCGGGCTTCCGTACCTGCCCGTCGCGGAGGCCCTGCGTGGGCTTGCCCGGACAATAGACCCGGCCCGCCTAGATCGGGCCCTCGGGTCCGCCCGCGAGGACCTCTCCGCACTCGTGCCGGAGTTGGCTGTTAAACCGACGGCCGGCGACAAGCCCGAGCGGAACGGCGCCCGCCACGAGCCGACGACGATCGACCGGGCCCGCCTGTTCGAGCGGTTCATCGGCTTTCTCGGGCGCCTCGGCCAGGAACGGCCCGTCATGGCCGTCATCGAGGACGTCCAATGGATCGACCGTTCGACGCAGGACCTCATCACATTCCTCGTTCGGAACGTGACGAATGAACCCCTGGTCGCGATCCTGACCTGCCGCACGGATGACCTTCCGTCGGGCAGCCCCGTTCTCGCGTGGCTCGCCGAGCTCGGGCGGGCGCCGGGCGCATTGCGGCTCGGCCTCGACCGGCTCGACCGCGAGTCCGTGACGCGACAGGTCCAGGCGATCGCGGGCAGCGCCGTCGATCGCGACGCGATCGGCCGGATCTGGGGACGATCGGAGGGCAACCCGCTGTTCGTCGAGGAGCTTGTCGCGCTGGACGACGGCGACGCGGCGCGGTCCACGCCGGTCTCGCTGATCGAGATCCTCCTGGGTCGCGTGGCATCCCTCGACCCTGTCGCCCGCCGCGTGCTCGGCGCGGTGGCAGTTGCCGGCCGCCCGGTCGACGAGCGACTGCTCGCGCCAGTCCTCGGCCTCGACGCAGACGCCGTGGCGACGTCTGTCCGCGAGGCCATTGCCCGGGGTGTCCTTGTCGCGGATGAGGTCGACGGGCGTCATCGATTCCGCCACGAGCTCCTCCGAGAGGTGGTCGAGCGAGACCTCCTGGCAGGTCAACGCCTCATCCTTCACGAGCGATTTGGGACGACGCTCGCCGAGCGTCCGGACCTCGCGGACCCGAGTCCGGCCGGTGCCGCGGGGGAGCTCGCCACGCACTGGGCCGCGGCGGGACATCGGGCCGATGCGTACCGGGCGGCCCTGGCGGCCGCGACGGCGAGCGAAGCCGTCCACGCGTTCAGCGAGGCTCACCGCTACCTCGAGCAGGCGCTCGGCCTCGAGCGCGAGCTGCCCGAGTCCGAGCTGCCGTCACCGCAGGAACGATTTGCCCAGCGGCGACGGACAGCGGACGCAGCGGACCTTGCCGGTGACTTCGATCGAGCCGCGGCGTTGCTCGGGGAGGCGCTCCAGCTCGTCGACACCGAGGCGGACCCGACGACCGCCGGGCTGATCCACAGCCGGCTCGGCTACCTGGCCTGGATCACCGGGCACGGGGAGGCCGCGCTGGCAGCCCACAAGCTCGCGGTCGAGCTCGTGCCCCCTGTGCCCGCGACTCCGGAACGCGCCCGCGTCCTCGCCGGCCTCGGCGGCGCGTTGATGGGCGCCGGCCGGTGGGCCGACTCTCGGACCGTGTGCGAGGCGGCGATTGCCTGTGCCGCCGCGGCCGGGTCGCCGTCGGAGGAGAGCCGGGCCCGGAACATGCTCGGATCCGACCTGGTGGCCCTCGGCGAGATCGACGCCGGCCTCCGGGAGCTCCGCGACGCGCGGCGGCTGGCCGCGGAGAGCGGGCCGCCGGAGCTGCTGATCGTCGGCCACCACAACCTCGCCCTCAACCTCGCCGCGGCCGACGAGCTGGACGAGGCGCTCGCCGAAGCCTCGGCGGGGCGCGTGGCCGCCCGCGACGCCGGCCTCGAGCGGCGGTTCGGGATGGACCTCGCGGCGCTCGTCGCGGACGTGCTCTTCCGGCTCGGGCGGTGGGGCGAAGCGGGCGCCACGATCGACGAGGGCCTTGCGCTCGATCAGCGGGCCGTGGGCACGACGTATCTCGCGGCCGTTCGCGCCCGGCTGCTGGCGGCACGCGGGGAGGTCGGCGCCGCAGAGGAGGCGCTGGCGACGATCGACCGATCGGCCCTCGACCCGGACGTCGCCGCGTTCGTGGGGCTTGCCCGGGCCGAGGCGGCGCTCGTCGCCGGCCGGCCGGCAGACGCGGTCGCGGCCGCAACAGAGGGACTGGCGGGTGTCGCCGGACTCGACGACGTCGTCTGGAGCGCGCCGCTCGTGGGGATGGGTCTTCGGGCGGCCGCGGAGTCGGCCGAGGTGGCCCGCGCCGGGCGCGACCACGCCGCGCCGAGCGAGACCGACCCAGCGGTCTCTGACCTGGCGATCCGGATCCCGGATCTCGAGGCCCGTGCCGTCACCCGCAGCTCCCGCGCCTGGCTGGCCACGGCCCGGGCGGAGGAGCTGCGTGCCGGAGGCACCGCTCGGCCGGCGACCTGGATCGAGGCGGCCGACGCATGGGAGGCGGTTCCCGATCCGTGGCTGGCGGCCTATGCGCGGTTCCGGGCCGCCGAGTCCGCCCTGCGCGCGGAGGGTGTGCGGGCCGATGCCGCAACGCTGCTACGTGCCGCCCACGCCGCCGCTGCGATGCTCGGCGCGGCGCCGCTGCGGGATGAGATCGAGACCCTGGCGAGCCGGGCGCGGATCGACCTGCGCGTCGACGGCACTCCGGCGACCGGGGAGTCCGCCGCGCCGCCCGCCGTCAGGGCCGCGCGTCCCCACGGCCTGTCAGAGCGGGAGGTCGAAGTGCTCGCCCTCGTCGCGGCGGGTCGGACGAACGGCGAGATCGCCGAGCGGCTGTTCATCACCCGCAAGACCGCGTCCGTTCACGTGACCCACATCCTCACCAAGCTGGGGGTCTCGAATCGCGTCGAGGCCGCGATGGTCGCGGCGCGCCTCGGCCTGGTGGCGGATGAGGACTAGCGCGCGCGCTTCCGCGACTGGCTCGCGGTGTCTCCCCCGAGCGTCTGCGGCGTCCGGACCTCTTCCGAGAAGATCTGCACGGGCACTTTCCGGGTTTCGTCAGGCACCCCGATGATCAGGTCGCGGATGATCCGGCCGCTCTTGAGATTCGCGTCCGCGACTTCCCGAATGCACCTGTGGAGCTCGCCGGGCTTGTTCTCCAGGTAGCAGGTCGTCAGCCGCGGGTCGCCCTCCTTGATGAGGCGGTACGGGTACTCGAAATGCTCGAGGACCCTGATCGCGGCGTCCTCCAAGCCGTGATCGACGGCGAACGCAAACTCGCCCCCGAACTCGAGGTCGCCGCCTCCCGCGGCCGCGATGTTGACCTTCTTCTCGGCGAGCCGCCCCAGGAGCTTCTCCACGTCGGCGGCCGACGTGCTCGGCGCTGTCCGGATCTGCTGATGCATCCTCGTCCCTCCTCGGAAGGCGGCCATCTTACGCTCCGACCGGCGCGCAGGGAACAGGCCCGGACAGCCAAACGCCCGGGGCCTGGAGGCCTCGGGCGTTCGGGTCTATGCCCCCGCGGGCCGGGATCGGTCGATCAGGGTCGGCAGGCCGCCGAAGAGCCGCGCAACCCGATCGCGGAACGGGACCGCGTCGATGGTTCCGGCGCGGGCGCTCCGTGCAGCGCTGGCGAGCCGTTCGCGCTGCGCGTCCTCGAGCGCCTCGTTGATCTTGATCTTCGCGAGCTCGTGGGTCATCCAGGGATGCATCGCATCGGTCCATCCTTTCGGGTTTGCTGCCCGGCTTCCGCACCGGTCTGTCGGTGATGAAGCTAGGTCCGCGGAAGGTCGGATCCATCGGGCAGCGACCCAATTCGCTGGGCCGGGCTACCTCAAAGCGATCGGCCGATGCGGCCGCGTACCTTACGAGCCGGGTCAGTTCCTCCGGCCGGCGAAGATCGCGACGACCTGCTGGACGTCCTGGACATCGTGCCCGTCCGGACGCTCCTCGAGGTAGCGCGCGAGGCAGGCGATCGCCTCGCTGAAGCGGCCCATCCGGCCCAGCAGCAGGCCCCGATCGCGCCCGTGGTCCGGATCGGTCGGCTCGACGACAAGCAGGAGATCGACGACCCCGAGGGCGGCGGGCCAGTCGCGCCGGGCGAGGTGGACCGACCGGAGGTTTCGCAGGACGCGGGCAAGGATGTCGCGCCGTCCGGCCCGCCGGAGGAGCCCCACGTGGAACAGGACGCTCTCGCCGAGCGACCGGCGGATGAGCGCCTGGCAGTCATCCGGCGTCAACGCGCGGCCTCCGCCCGCGGGGTCGATGAGCGTCCCGTCCGGGCCGCCGACGATGAAGTGACCGGGCAGGCCAATCCCGTGCATCGCGAGGCCGATCCGCCAGGCGACCTCGAGCTCCACGATGGCGAGGCTGATGGGCAGGCCGATCCGGCGCGCGACGACGCGATCGAGATCGCTGTTCCGGGGGTCGTGGAACTCGGCCGCGGTCGGCGCCCGGAGGCCCACCTCGCGGTAGAGCACGTCGTGCAGGCGCTCGATCGCGACGGTGTCATCGTCTCCCCGGTCGACGCGCAGTCGGACGCGACCGGCCAGCTCGTCGAGGGCGGCGAGGGTAGGCGACGGATCGAGGCCCGGCCGCCCATCGGCCGCGATGCACAGGGCGCCCGCCGCGAGATCGATCTCGCCGTCCGGCCGGGCGACGATACGCGCGAAATGGCCGCGATTGGCGGCACGGAGGACGGCCGGGTCCGGGCTCATCGGCGGATTCTAGGCCCACGCTGCCGGGACGCGAAAGGCCCGAGGGGTTGGCGTCCCGGACGCCCGGTGGTAGGCTTCGGCTTCCATATCCGAGTGATCCAGTCGGAGATCTCCGTGACCGACGTCCGAGCCGCGGCGCCCGGCCTCGCACCGCTGCGTCCGGCCCCGCCGGGCCTTCCCGAACCGGACATCCAGCCGCCTGCGGTGGCCGAGATCGGCGACCCGTTCAGCGGGCTGCGAGTCATCGTGCTCCTCGCCCGGATCGAGCGCGGCCGGCCGGTCCGCATCGCCGACATCGTTGACCGGCTGAACGCGACCCACCTCGACTGGATCTTCTCGCCGTCGGTCGTCGCGAACGTCGCGCTACAGCTCCAGGCCAACTGGATGAGCGACTACCGGAACTCGTCGGGCATCGTCGTCGACGATGGGCCGTACGGCGCGACGGTCGCGATCGAGGACTCGAGCCGCGTCGACCCGTGGATCGTTCGCCAGGCCCAGCGCGAGGCCGCCGCCTGCCGCGACCGGCTCGCCCGCTTCAGCCGCCGTGATCGGGCGTCGTCGGATGACTGAGCCTCGTCGTCATCAATCGCACTTGCAAGGAGGGTAGTGATGTCCGTTCCCGGATATGCCAAGGAGGTGCTCGTCGACTCGGACTGGGCGCGTGCGCACCTCGACAATCCCGACGCCCGCTTTGTCGAGGTCGACGTCGACACGACGTCCTACGAGCAGAGCCACATCCCCGGCGCCGTGGGCTGGAACTGGACGAGCCAGCTGGCCGACGGGATTCGCCGTGACATCGCCACCCGCGATGAGTTCAGCGAGCTCCTCGACAAGTGCGGGATCGGCCCCCAGACGACGATCGTCCTCTACGGCGACAACAACAACTGGTTCGCCGCGTGGGCGTACTGGCAGCTCAAGCTGTTCGGCCACAAGGACGTTCGGATCCTCAACGGCGGGCGAAAGTTCTGGCTCGACAACGGCCTGCCGCTGACGACTGACGTGCCGACCTACCCCTCGACCGGCTACAAGCTGCCCGAGCCGGACTTCGCGCTGCGGGCGTTCCGGGACGACATCCTGCCGCGGGTCGGCGATCCGACACTCGCCCTCGTCGACGTCCGCAGCCCGGCCGAGTTCAACGGCGAGGTCATCGCCCCGCCCGGCATGTCCGAGACGGCCCAGCGGGCCGGCCACATCCCCGGCGCGGCCTCCATTCCGTGGGCCCAGACGGTCCGCGAGGATGGGACGTTCAAGAGCCGCGAGGAGCTCGAAACGCTGTACGAGGGCGAGGGGATCACGCCTGACAAGGACGTGATCGCCTACTGCCGGATCGGCGAGCGCTCGTCGCACTCCTGGTTCGTCCTGCACGAGCTTCTCGGCTACAAGCGGGTCCGCAACTACGACGGCAGCTGGACGGAGTGGGGGAGCATGGTCGGGGTGCCAATCGAGCGGCCGGTGCCGGTCGCGGCCGGCTGACGCCCCATACCGAACTCAATGACGCACCCGGTGCGTGGTAGACGCGGCGTCAATGTAGCCGCACTCGCGGACCGCCTGGATGCGCCTCAACCACGCGCGCCCCGCGTAGGCGACTCCACAAGCGGGCTCAGTGGCCGGAGGCGCGAGAGGCGCTCTCTTCTACCACGCTCCTAGCGCGTGGATGATCCGCAGTGCATGCGGTCCAAACCGCCGGTAGAGGGCGCGCTGGCACTCTGCTCGGCATGGACACCCAGCGGATCGGGAGGGTGATAAGGGCTCTGCGGCACAACCGCTCCTGGCGGCAGGAAGACGTCGGCCACGTAGCCGGCGTCAGCCAGGACGCCGTGTCGCGCGCGGAGCGCGGGCGCATCGAGGGGATGCCGCTCGAACGCCTGGACGCGATCGTCCGCGCCCTCGACGCGGAGCTCGTCGTTGCGATCCGCTGGCGAGGTGGCGAGCTCGACAGGCTCCTCGACGAGGGGCACGCGGCCTTGGTCGGTCGGGTCACGGAGTTGCTGGAACGAGTGGGATGGGAGGGTCGGCCGGAGGTCACGTTCTCGATCTGGGGAGAGCGCGGATCGATCGATCTGTTCGCATGGCACGAGGCGACACGGGCGGCACTCGTCATCGAGGTGAAGACGGAACTGACGTCGGTCGAGGAGACGCTGCGCCGTCATGACGCCAAGGTGCGCCTGGCCGCCGGTGTCGCGCGGGATCAACTGGGGTGGCAGCCCCGGACTGTAGCTCGCCTGCTCGTCCTGCCGAACAATGCGACTTCGCGTCGTCGTGTCCAGCGTCACGACGCTGTCCTGCGTCGGGCCTACATCGCCCGGGGCGGGAACGTGCGCGGATGGCTCCGAGACCCGTCGGGCGGGATGTCCGGCCTGATGTTCGTTTCAGTTACGCACGGTACGCGTGGTAGGCGGAGCCCGATCGCCCGGAGGCGTGTGCGGAGGTCAGGGTCGAGCACGACTCCGCCATCGCGCGGCGCCCTCGCTGGCCCGGATGGCATCCAACACGTATCAGGCGCGTAGGTGACCTCGGCCGTGTCGCTTCATCACCTCGAGGAGCCGGTCGTGGGGTAGCGCGTGAGCCGTGATGCCGTCGCGCCCGACCATCGTCCTCGCAGCGACGAGGGCGTTGACGATCGCCTCCTCGGTCGCCTCGATCGTCGCATCGAAGAGCCGGTCGATGATCCCGTCGCCGGTGGCGCGAACGTCGTAGCCGAGCTGGCCCTCGCGCTCACCGGCCCCGTTCGGGAATCGGTTGCCGGTCGCGAACGCGATGAACAGGTCGCCGCTCGTGTGCCCGCCTGTCCCGCCCGCGCGGGCGATCCCGAGGCCGGCTCGCTGCGCAAGCCGCTCGCATTGATGCGGCAGAAGAGGCGCGTCTGTCGCGACGACGACGATGATCGAGCCCGTTCTCGGAGTGGCTGACGTCGTGGACGATCGAGTGGTCCCGTACGGGCTGGGCAGCTCATCGAGCCCGATCTCGCGACCAACCGGCACCCCGTCGACACGCAGCCAGTCGCGTTTGCCATGGTTGGCCTGGACGAGAACGCCGACCGTGAAGCCGCCAGACTCCGCGGGCAGCGTCCGCGACGATGTCCCGATCCCACCCTTGAACTCGTGGCAGATCATTCCCGTTCCCCCGCCGACCCCGCCCTCGGCGACGGGCCCGCCCGTCGCGGCGTCGAGCGCCTGGCGGACGTGGTCCGGCTTGACGTGGAAGCCGTTGATGTCGTTGAGCAGCCCGTCCCACGTCTCGCCGACGACCGGCAGCGACCAGAGCGGTCCGTAGACCTCAACCTCGATCGCCACGAGCGCGTCGCGGACCACGCCGACGCTGTGGGTGTTGGTGATCGCTACGGGCGACGTCAGGAAGCCCGACTCGCGAACCCACTCGAGCCCGGTGAGCTCGCCGTTGCCGTTGAGCGTGTGACAGCCGGCGAAAACCGGTTCGCCTGCGGCCTCGCCCGAACGCGGGACGACGACGGTCACGCCCGTGCGGACCGGGCCGCGGCCAACGACCAGCGGCCCGTCACCGCTCACGAGCGTCGTGTGCCCGACTCTCACGCCGGCGACATCCGTGATCGCGTTGAGTGGCCCGGGCGTGCCGAGGCCGATGACGATGCCGAGGTCGCGGGCTCGCACGTGCACCTCCGGAATACTGGACGAGCGGGCATAACCAGGCCGCCGCACCTCCGGACGCACGACACGGCGCCGCTAGCGACCGGCCCTATCATCGCCCGGTGATCGGATCTCCGCGACCGCGATCCGCTGAGCGAACCTGGCGGACTAGCCGCGGCGGCGCCGCCCAGCCTCGGCTTCGACTTCAGCGGCTTCCCGAGATGGCTGGTATTCCGCCGGCGGACGCGGCCGAGCGTCTCCGTGACCTGCCCGGCCTCGTCCTGCTCGAGAGCGCGCGGCCCGGTCGCAACGCCCGCTGGTCGTTCCTCACCGCCGATCCGCTGGCGGTCCTCGACCGCCCATCAGACGGGCCCGATCCGTTCGCCGAGGCGCGGACGACCATCCAGCGCGTCGCCGGTGGGCAGGTGACGGTCGACGGGAACGAGCCGACCAAGGGCCCCCTCCCGCCGTTCCTCGGTGGTCTCGCCGGCTACCTTTCGTACGACCTCGGCCGGCGGTTCGAACGGCTGCCGTCGCTCGCCGCCGACGAGCAGCCGCTGCCGCTCCTCCGCCTCGCCGTTCATGACTGGGTCGTCGCCTGGGACCGCCGCGCCGGCACGGCCTGGCTCGGCGGCCGCGCCGTCGATGGGGACACGGCGCGGCTCGAGCGGCGACTCGCTGAGGTCCGCGAGCGGCTGGCGGGCCAGGCGCCCGCGGTTCGAGGCGCCGACGCGCCGCCCGACGAGCTGCAGTTCGTCTCCGGCCTCGACCGACCGGCATACGAAGCCGGCGTCGAGGCGATCCGCGAGCGGATCGCCCAGGGCGATCTGTACCAGGCGAACCTCACCCGCCGGCTCGCGACGTCGTTCGCCGGCGACCCGTGGCCGCTCTATCGCCGGCTCCGGACCGGCGACCCGGCGCTGTTCGCCGCCTACATCGACCTGGGGCCGTCGTCGATCGGGTCACGGGCGATCGTCTCGGCCTCGCCGGAGCCCTTCCTCCGGGTCGACCCGCGGGGCAACGTCGCAACCGACCCGATCAAGGGCACCCGGCCGCGGGGCCGGACACGGGTCGAGGATCGCTCGCTCGCCTGCGAGCTGCTCGCGAGCGACAAGGATCGGGCGGAGAACGTGATGATCGTCGACGTTCTGCGGAACGATCTCGGGCGGGTCTGCCGGCCGGGCAGCGTCCGGGTGCCGCGGCTGTGCCGCCTGGAGCGGACCGCCGCTGTCCAGCACCTCGTGTCAACCGTCACCGGACGGCTCGCTCCGGGCCGGGACGCCTTCGACCTGCTCGCGGCGAGCTTTCCCGGGGGTTCGATCACCGGTGCCCCGAAGATCCGGGCGATGGAGATCCTCGAAGGCCTCGAGCCGGTCCGCCGCGGGCCGTACACCGGGGCGATCGGATGGCTCGGGCCGGATGGGGCGATGGAGACGAGCATCGCGATCCGGACCCTCGTCGCCGACGGCTCCCGGCTAACGCTCCACGTCGGCGGCGGGATCACGTGGCGGAGCGACCCGGCGGCCGAGTGGGACGAGACAGTCGCCAAGGCCCGCGGGCCCCTCATCGCGATCGGCGGCCGCGAGGTCCCACGGTGACGAGTCCGCGCCACGCCTGGGTGGACGGCCGGCTCCTGCGCGCCGACGAGCCGCACCTGTCGGCCTTCGACCGGGGGTTCCAGCTCGGGGACGGGGTGTTCGAGACGCTCCGCGCCCGTGGCGGACGGACGGCCGAGCTCGACGCCCACCTCGCCCGGCTCGAGCGGTCCGCGACCGGGCTGGGGATCGCGCTGCCGGAAGGGACCGACGCCGCCCTCACGGCGGCCATCGCGGAAGTGCTCACCGCGGAGCGGCTCGCCGGGCCCGACGGCGACGCGGCGATCCGGATCACCGTGAGCCGCGGCCGGCTCACCGGCCGCGGCCTGCTTCCCCCGGACGAGGAGGTCAGCCCGACGATCGTGGTCCAGGCCTGGCCGGTGGTCCCTCCGCCGCCCGGCCACCTCGAGCGCGGCCTCCATCTCGTGCCGAGTGCCGTGCGGCGCGACCCGTCGAGCCCGCTGGCCGCGCTCAAGACCACGAGTCGGGCCGACTACGTCTTCGCCCGACTCGAGGCACGGGCCGCCGGCGCGGACGATGCGCTGTTCCTCACGATCGAGGGCCACCTGTCCGAGGCGACGACCGCAAACGTCTTCCTCGTCCGTGGCGCGGAGCTGGCAACCCCGTCGCTCGATTGCGCGATCCTGCCCGGGACGACCCGCGACTGGATTCTCGGCTGGGCCGGCAGGGTTGGCCTCACGACCCTCGAGGCGCGCCTGGCGCCGCCGGACCTGGCCGCGGCCGACGAGGCGTTCGTGTCGAGCAGCGTTGCCGGAATCCTGCCGGTGACCCGGTTCGCCGGCCACCCGATCGGGACGGGCAAACCAGGACCCTGGACGATCCGCGCCCGGGCGGATCGGGAGAGTTTCATCCGGGGGGAGGGCACATGACGCGCGACGAACTCATCCTGCGGACCCGGCAGCTCGTCGAAGAAGGCGAGCGGCTGGCCGGCAGCCCGTCGCTGTCCGCGCTCCAGCTCTGGCTCCAGCTGTCGGACGACCTCCTCTCGACCGCCTGGGGGAGCATGGACCGGTACCACCTCGCCTGGCTGATGGTCGGCAAGCCGAAGGGCGTGGTCCGCGGACGGGCGATGTCCGCCGCCGAGGAGGCCGATTACGTCCGCGAGGTAGCCGAGCAGAAGACGGCGGCTCTGCGGATGAGCCTCCACGCCGTCGAGCGCCAGAACATGCCGTTCCTCGGCGAGACCGGTGGCGTCGGTCCGGGGAGCCGCGGTTACCCCGCGGAAGCCGCGGGTCCCCGCCCGGTTGACCGGCCGCCGGACCGTTCCGGCCTGCCCTCGGAGGCCGGCCTGGCCGAGAGGCTGGCGGACGCGCGCCGGCGAGCGGCCGAGCACCGCGACCACGACGTGCCGAGGGCGCCCCGTCCGGAGCGGATGGAGCGCTGAGCCTCAGCGCACGGCTAGCCGGACGTCTTGACCGACTGGCTCAGCCGGGTGCCGTCCATCCGGTAGGCGTAGCAGATGACCTTCCGGTTGCCCTTCTGCCAGGCCTCGTCGACCGGCACGAAGTAGCCGAGGCCGAGCGCTTCCTGGCCGATGAGGTCGACGCCGGTGTAGGCGCGGAACGCCGGCAGGCAGTTCGCGCCGACCCAGTCCTCGTACTCTGTGTCGGTGAGCGGGGCCGATCCCTCGCGAGCAGGATGGTTGCCGGCGAAGATCACCTCGTTGTCGTGCTGGTCCGTGCACGGCCGGTGCTGGACCTCGTCGATCGTCTCGAGTGCTGTCGGCTCCTCGAAGCAGTCCCCGAGAGCCAGGTCGTCTGCGGCGCCGGGAAGCAGGTCGCGGAACAGGAACCCGCCCACGAGGAAGACCCCGACAAACGCGATACGGATGCCGATGTTCCCGACGAGCCGGCTCATGAAGCTTCCCTCGAGATACGCGCCTGCGCGCGGACGGTGACCCGGTGACGGTCCGGGTCGCGGGCATCGTCAGGGGTCCGGCCCCACCCGTCGACCCGTCAGAGGTCCCGGGTGAGCAGTACCCGGTCGTCGCGGTCGCCGTCGTAGTCGGGATGGGCCGGCAGCCCGTGGATCGGTCGGGTCCCGGGCCCGGCGTCCACGGTGAACCCGACCGCCCGGTGGAACGCGACTGCGGCCCGGTTGTCCGGCCAGGCGACCGCCGACACGCGCCCGATGCCACGGGATCGGGCGTCCTCGAAGAACCGCTCGTACAGCGCTCGGCCGACGCCCTGACGGCGGAGGTTCGGGTTCGCCGCCACGAGGGCGACGTACGCCTCGCCCGCCCGGTCCGGGCTGAGGAACCCGACGAGGAAGCCCGCCAGCCGGCCGTCGGCGGTCTCGGCGATCCAGGAGGTCCCGGTGAAGTGCTGGAACCACAGGCGCGGCAGGAGGTGGTGGATCCGCTGGCCGCCCCACCACTCGTCGACGAGATCGACGATCAGCCGGTGATCGGCCTCGACGGGGTGGCGGAAGCGGAGGGAGCCGCTGTCCGCCTCGCTCAACGCGTGCTCCACCAGGCGACGAGCGCGGCGATCGCAAACTGGAGCGGAACGAGCGGCCCGAACGTTTGACCGAGGTAGTCGATGAGCCCGAGGGCGCCTCCCTCTGCCCGGGCGAAGAGCCAGATCCCGAGCTGGGCGATCACCACCGATTCGATCACCGTCGCGACGGCCAGGCTCCGTCGGAGCCTGGCCGGGATCGTGGCGCCCGCGCCGGCCCGAAGGGCCTCTGCCACGAACAGGCCGGTCAGCGCGGCGACCACGAGGAGCCCGGCGCTGACCGAGGCGACCGCGAACAGGGCGATCGATGCGACCGACCCGATCGTTCCGGCAACAGACGCGAGAAGGATCCCGCGGATCGGTCCCTGGGCTCGGCTCCGGGGCGCGGCGTCGTCCTCGCCGGGGCTCGGCACCGCATACCGCTCGCCGGGCGGCCGTTCCAGCCGGCGCGGTCCGGCGGCGGCCGGCCGGCGATCCCCTGGCTCAGGCTCCGGCGGTGTGCTCACCGGGCCATCGTAGCGGGGGCTCGGCGGGGCATGGCGATCGTCCAGGGGCCACGCTAGACTTCGGCCTCGTGAGCCATCCCAGCCTGGGCCTTCCTCCGCGCGACATGGCAAGCGGCTTCCCGGCCGCCACCGAGCGGCTCCGGCGCGCTCACGCCCGGCTGGGCGCGCGCGCCCTCGAGGTCGCCCTCGATCGCGACCCTTCGATGCGCGAACGGCACGGCGTGCTGGGCCTCCGCAAGCTGCTCCGCGACACGGAGACCCTTGTCGATCGCCTCGGGATCGCGATCGGCTCGAACGACCCGCTCGCCGTCGCCGCCTGGGCGGAGTGGGTCGTCCCGATCTACCGCCGCCGCCGGGTGCCGATGGACGACCTCATCCAGCTGTGCGATGGGCTCCGCGTCGCGATTCCGGCTGTGCTCGCGCCGGACGAGCGCGGCATCGCCGAGGCCGCCCTCGACGAGGCCGTCCGCGTGTTCCGCTGGCATCGTCGGATCGCCGGGGACGCCCGCAAGCGGAACCGCCTTCTCGCCGCGATCTACAAGGGCGCGTGATGACGGTCAAGTGGGTCAAGGTCGACCCGCTCGTGATGAATGGCGAGCCCTTCTGCTACGGATCCCGGCTGACCGTGCGTCAGCTGCTCGAGCTCCGCCGGAACGGCTACGGTCTCACCGAGCTGCTCAAGGACCATCCGGAGCTCCGGACGGTCGGCATTGCCGCGGCCTACACGTACGCGGCCGGCAACCGCGACCGATACGCCGAGTTCTTCGAGCCTGACGGGTCGCTCGCCGGGCCCGGCTACACGCCGGAGGAGGCGGCCGGCCTTCCGGACCAGTACCGCCTGCCGGGCGTCGTCGTGGCGGGGCAGCCCACCGGGCGGCGGCCTACTCGACCCTGAACGGCACCGTGATCGTGTCGCCCGAGTCCTGGAGCGTCAGCGACACCGTGTAGTTGCCGGTGGTGAACAGGCCGCTCGCCGGCGGCTCGATCCAGCCCCAGGCGAACGTCGTCGTGTCCTTGTAGTCGAACGCGCTCGTGAAGAGCTCCCGGCCGTCTCGCGCCCAGCTGAAGTTGACCGTGTCGGCCGTTTCGTCGTCGAGCTCGTAGATCACGTAGATCCGGTCCGACCTCGCCGGGAAGACGTCCTGGAAGTCCGCCGGGTTCGGGCTATCGCCCGTGTCGTCCAGCGTGGCGGCCATCCCGACGACCTTGAAATCGGTCGCCGCGAACTGGTCGTCGAGGTCGGTGGGTCCGTCGAGCGGCTCGGTGAACTCCCAGCTGTTGAGGAGCTCCGCGTAGGGCACTTCCGCGGCCGGGTCCGGAGCCGTCAGCTGGACCTCGTACATCTTCCCGTTCCGCTGGACGACGAAAATGACGAAGTTCGTCTCGCTCGAACCGGAGGTCCACACCGAGCTGAAGCCGCGGGCCCTGGAACCGCCGATGCAGGTCTCGAGATCGTCGCTGTTGACGGACTTGATTTGCGGCTGCGTCTTGAGCCAGGCAAGCTCGCGCTCGAACAAGGCATCAGTTCGGGTGGTGACGCCGCCGATGACCCACGCCGTGACGAGGATGTTCCCGTCGAACGAGCGCACGGCATCGACCTGGTGCTCGGCGTCGTCCGGGAGGCCCGTCTCGGCGAATGTTCCTGGGCTGACCGAGGTGCTCGTCGGGAGCCTGACCTCCGCGCTGAGGTCCGCCCAGTCGGCGGGGCGCGCAAAGCGGTAATCGCCGGACAGGCTCGCCTGCTCTATCCAGTCGGCCGACAGAGCGGTCGGCGGCGTGGGCGTGCACTCGCCAGCGGCGGTCTGGGTCGGCGCCGGGGTGTCGGCGGGGCTGGCCGTCGGTTCGGGAGATGCGGTGGCCTCCGGTGTCGTCTCCGCGCTCGCCACCGGAGTCAATGTGGCGTCGGGGCTGGCGGCACTCGGACCGCATGCTGCCAGGACCAGGAAAAGCGTGGCGGCCACGGCCCCAAGGCGCCTCAATTCGCTTCCGCCCCGATCCATACGCTCTCGCCGGGCTTCCGAGGGTCGTACCGCACCATCGCAGTATTGCCCGTCTGCCACTGCGCCGCCTCCTCGTAGGACACGTACCCGCTCTCGCCGTCGTGGGTCGCGCCGGCCGCGTCGGCGTACCGGTAGCGGATGCGCCACATGGTCTGCCGGTTGTACCGGACATTCGTCTGCTCGACTCCGGTGACAGTCCCGGTCGCCGGGCTGCCCTCGCGCCACAGTCGACGGGCCCGGCTCACGCCGCGCCAGCCGCGAATCGTCAGCGGGGCGCCGATGCCGGTCAACACGACGCCGACGACGAGGATGACCGCGACCACCACCAACCCTTCCCCGCCGGCCACCCGGTTGGTGCCTGGGTCACCGGCCAGGTACGTCACCTCGACCGGGCCGCCCTCGGTGAGAGCATCCCAGGCGTCGAAGCCGATCGTGTCGCTCCCGTCCGTCTGGCGTCCGTCGACGTCGATGAACCGGTAGCGGACGATGTATCGCGTCCCGCGGTCCGAGCCGGCGGTGGCACGGTCGATGAACTTTCCGATGACCGTGCCCGTCGCCGCGCGCCCGTCGGAGGCGAACCGGCTCTCCGACCATGCGAGCCCGATGCCGACCACGAGCATGACAAGCCCGACGATCAGGAGGATGGCGCCGAACAGCAGAAGCATGTTCCGTCGCACCAACGTGAACGTCGAGGGCATGCCGGCGGAGGACCGGGCGGCAGGAGGCGGGGAGCTGGCCTGGCTCATCGAGAGGCTGATGGTACGCTCTCTGGGAACACACACCCGGAGACCCCCGCATGACCGACGCGACCACGAAACCGACCTCCGAGCCCGGCGCGGCCGGGGCCGACGCGCCCGCGGCGCCGGCGTTCGACGCCGAGCGCCGGGCGACCGAGCTGGCGGTCCTCGACGCGCTCAGGGCCGTCGTCGACCCGGAGATCGGGATGAACGTCGTCGAGCTCGCGTTGATCAAGCAGATCATCATCGGCCCGACCGAGTCCGAGATCAAGATGATCCTCACGACCCCGTTCTGCCCGTACGCCGGATCGATGATCCAGCAGGTCAAGGAGCAGGCGGAGTCCGTCGTCGAGCATTCCGTCAAGGTGACCCTGCTGGCCGAGCGCTGGGATCCGCGTGACGCCGGCCTGATGTGGTGAGCGCTGGGTGACCGGCGACCGGTTGCGCGAATCCGCAGTCGCGACGGGGCGAGGCGACGACGGCTCGACCGGGCTCCTCTACGGCGGCCCGCGGATCTCCAAGGACGACGCCCGCACGGAAGCCTACGGGACGATCGACGAGGCCGTCGCCGCGCTGGGCCTTGCCCGGGCTCGCCTGGGGCTCAAGGAGGAATACGGCGTCCTTTCGCCCGGCCTCCGGCCGCTCCGCGACCTCGTCCTGCGCTTCCAGCGCGAGCTCTTCGTGGCCGCGGCGGAGCTGGCCACGAACCCGGACGCGTGGGACCGCCTCGAGGACGGACGAACCCGCGTATCGGCGGACATGGTCCGCGGCGTGGAGGACGTGCTGTCCGAGCTGGAATCCCGGGTCGAGATGCCCAAGGAGTTCGTCGTCCCGGGAGAGACCCCGACGAGCGCCGCGCTGGAGCTCGGGAGGACGATTCTCCGACGTGCCGAGCGGCGCGCAGTGAGCCTTGGACGCGACGGATTGCTTCCCGGTCCCTATTTGCTACCGTATCTGAACCGCCTGGCCGATCTGCTGTGGGTCCTGGCCAGGGCCGCCGAGCAGGCGGAGGCCCGAGCACCGACACCGTCACGAACCGCGCGCGCTGCGCCGAAGAGCCGAACAGGAGCGAACAAGGAATGATCAGTCCTCAGACCCCGTCCCAGGTGGGGGCCGGCGCCCGGCCGGCGCCGGAGCAGTCCGCCAGCCTGCTGTCCCAGTCGTTCGGCTGGATGTTCGCCGGTCTGCTGCTGACGGCCGCGATCGCCGCGTTTGTCTGGGGCAACGAGCGGATCATCGAGACCGTCGGCGGGTTCTGGTTCCTTATCTTCTTCGGCCAGCTCGGACTCGCGATCGGGATCCAGGGGCTGATCGGGCGCATCAGCGCGACGCTCGCCCTTGGGCTGTTCTTCGTGTTCGCGGCCACGATGGGCTTCACGGTCGGCGTGATCGTGTCGTTCTACACGGTCCCCTCGGTCGTCTCGTCGTTCTTCGGCGCCTCGGCGATGTTCGGGGCCGCTGCGCTCTACGGCTACACGACCAAGCGGTCGCTGACCGGCCTTGGCGGCTTCCTGTTCATGGGCGTGATCGGCCTGATCGTCGCCTCGATCGTCAACGTGTTCCTCGGCAGCAACCCGATCGGCTGGGTGATCGCCCTCATCGGCGTCATCATCTTCACGGTGATCACGGCATACGACGTCCAGCGGATCAAGTACGGCGACTACCTCGCGACCACCGGCTCGATCGAGAAGGCGTCCGTGCTTGGCGCGCTCCACCTGTACATCAACTTCGTCAACATCTTCCTGTTCCTGCTCCGCCTGTTCGGCAGCCGGAACTAGACGAGCTCGGCCACCGAGCCGAGCACCACGTCGGCGTAGGGCTCCAGGTCGGCGCGCCTCCCCACGCCGGAGAGCACGCCGACCACGAGGCCTGCCCCTGCCGCGCGACCCATCGCCAGATCGGCCGGCGAGTCGCCCACGATCGCGGTGCGCCCCGGTTCGACGCCCAGCGCACGACAGACCGTCCAGACCATCTCCGGGGCGGGTTTCACCGGAACGCCGTCGTCGGCGCACGCAAGCGCATCGACGAGGTCCGCGACTCCCAGGCCGGCGAGGGTCAGCTCCGTCGGCCGCCGGTCGTCGGAGGTGGCCACGGCAATCCGCCGCCCTGCCGTCCGGAGCGCTGCGAAGAGCGGCCGCAGGTCCGCCAGCGGTCGGGCGAGGGCCACGGGGTCGGGCGGCTCCCAGGCGCGAGACACGGCAGCCCGCGACTGTCCCTCGTCTACGCCGGCGTCGATCAGCAGCTCCACGGTCACCTCGTGGAGCCGGGCCATCGGGGTCGCGCCCAGCGGCCCACCGGCGATCGTCCGGCCCGTGGACGCGTCGAACCCCAGGGCGTCAAAGAGTCCCGGCGCGAGGATCCGGCCGGTCAGTGATTCGAGCCGTCCGGCGAGCGCGACGACCCAAGGGCCCCACATCGCGTCGAAGTCGATGAGGGTGCCGTCCTTGTCGAAGATCACGAGGTCGATGCCGTCGAGCCGCCCGGCGCCCTTGGTCACACCGCCATTGGGTCCGCCGGCGACGCGGTCGCGGTGCCCTCGAGCACGAGCGTCGCCTCACGCGGAAAGGAGATCGTGACGACCTCACCGACTGCCGGCAGCGTGAGATGCGGGTCGTTGAACGTGTCGAGCGAGACGCTCGCCCCATCGCCCAGGCCCACCCGCATGCGGACGATCGAGCCGAGGAAGCCGACGTCCTCGAGTGGTCCGCGCAGCCGGTTCTCGCCGCCGCCCTCGCCGAGCGCCATGCTCTCCGGCCGCAGGGCGATCGACACGACCCCGTTCGTCCCCCCGCCGGTCAGCGATTTGGCGGCACGGATCTCCTGGCCGTAGACCGAGAGCCGCCCGGTCGCGGCGTCGATGACCTGCACCGGCAGGAGGTTGAGCGTGCCCACGAACGAGGCGACGAACGAGGTGGACGGGAAGTTGTAGATCTCCGCCGGTGTCCCGATCTGTTCGATCCGGCCCTCGCTCATCACGACCACCCGGTCGGACAGCGAGAGCGCCTCCTCCTGGTCGTGGGTGACGTACACCGTCGTGATCCCGAGCTGGCGCTGGATCGCCCGGATCTGTTGTCGCAGCGCGACCCGGATCTTCGCGTCGAGCGCCGACAACGGCTCGTCGAGGAGGAGCACTTGTGGCTCGATCGCGAGAGCGCGGGCGAGCGCGACGCGCTGCTGCTGACCGCCGGACAGCTGCCACGGATAGCGGTCGCCTCGCCCCGGCAGCGCGATGAGATCGAGCAGCTCGCCGACGCGCTGCCGGATCGCGGAGGCGGGGCGCTTGCGGACCTTGAGGCCGAAACCGATGTTGTCGGCGACGCTCATGTTCGGGAAGAGGGCATACGACTGGAAGACCATTCCGACGTTGCGCTGGTTCGGCGGCTGGCGGGTGATCTCCATTCCGTCGACGACGATCGAGCCGGCCGTAGGCTGCTCGAAGCCGGCGATCATCCGGAGCGTCGTGGTCTTGCCGCAGCCGCTGGGGCCCAGGAACGAGACGAACTCACCGCGAGCCGCAGACAGGTTGAAGTCCTCGACCGCGACGATTTCGCCGAACCGCTTCTGGACGCCGGTCAGGTCGAGAAAGCCCATGTTCGTCCCCTCTACCGTGCACCCGCGACCTGGACCCGCTGGCGCGAGCCACGGCCGAGGAGGGCAATCGCCACCATGGCGATCCAGGTGAGCCCGAAGCTGATGAGCGAAACGGCCGCCCCCTGGAATGGCTGGCTGCTCCGTCCGAGGAGAGACAGGTACGGGCCGAACGCTTGGGACCTCGCGAGGACCTGGGCGATCGTGTACTCGCCGATGACGATCGCCAACGTCAGGAAGGCCCCGGAGAGAAGCGCCGTCCGAAGGTTCGGGAAGATCACCCGCCACAGGATCCGGGTCCAGCCGGAGCCGAGGCTCTGGGCCGCCTCGGTCAGCGTTCGAACGTCGATGGCCGCCAGGCCCGTGTCGACCGCCCTGTACATGTACGGGAACGACAGGATCACGTATGCGGCGACGAGCAGGATGTTGAGCCCGAGGTCGGTCGCGGCGAGAACGATGATCGGGCTGCCGCCACCGTAGATCCTGATGAGCCCGAAGGCGAGGACGATCGGCGGGACGACGAACGGCATGAGTGTCACGAACTCGACCACGGGCCGGAGGCGAGGGACCTTGAGTCGGACCCAGTAGGCCGTCGGCACGATGATCAACAGGCTGATGATGATGGTGACGATGCCGGCGGCGAACGAATAGAGGAGGCCGCCGATGAAGCCCGGGTCGGCAAGGACCTGACGGTAGGCGAGGAAGCTGTCCGGTCGGGTCCGTGTCGAGTGGAGATAGGTGCCGATCAGCGGCAGGACGAAATAGAGCCCGCCGACGATGAACACCAGCCACGCCAGCGGGTTGCCCAGCGAGAGCCGGCGACGCGCGCGACTCCCCGAGACCGGCCCGCCGGTCATGCGCGCAGCCACCGCTCGGCCCGTCGCTGGAGGATGGCATAAAGAGCAATCGAGATCGCCATGATCCCGACCATCCCCATCGCCACGGCGTAGCCCAGCCCTGGATTGTGGAGGACGTCGCCGCGGATCTGGGAGCTGATGACGAGGGTGACGATGTTGAGCGTCCCGCCGGTCAGCTGGTAGGCGGTCGCCTGGGCACCGAACGCGTTGCCGAACAGCAGGATCATCGTCCCGAGGATCGACGGCGTGAGGATCGGCAGGGCGACGTAGCGCCAGTACTGCTGGGTTGACGCGCCCATGTTCTCGGCCGCCTCGCGCCACTCCCGGCGCAGGCCCTCGAGGGCCGGGGCGATGATCAGCACCATGAGCGGGAACTGAAAGTAGAGGTAGACGATCTCCAGGCCGAGCTTGCCGGTCAGCCTGAAGCCCGGGTAGATCTCGATCCCTACCTCCTCCAGGAGGGAGGTCACGAACCCGGAGGCACCGAGCGTGAAGATGAACGCGAGGGCAAGTGGCACGCCGGCGAAGTTCGAGGCCACCCCGGAGAACGTCATGAGCGCTGATCGCAGGATCCGGGGCAAGCCGCCGAGGATCACAGACCACGCCAGGAGCAGACCAAAGAGCCCGCCGACGATCGCCGTGACGAGGCTGACCTCGATGCTGTTGGCGAACGCGGTTGGGATGACCCCGGTCGACAGGTCTCTGTAGTTATCGAGGGTCAGCGCGCCCTGGTTGTTCTGGACGCTGCCGACCACGAGGAACACGACCGGCAGGAACATGAACGCCGTGCAGAACAGAAAGAACGGGACGAGCCCCAGCCAGGACCAGGCAAGCCGGCGACCGGCAGGGCGCGCACGGGGCGCGCCCTGCTCAGCCGCCGATACTGCTCCCGTCACGGCTGGAGTGCCGCGGCTCGTCCGTGGCTACCCGATGGGCGCCCCGACGGCTGAATCCCAGTTTTCGGTGATGAGCTTGGTTGCCGCGTTGAGCTGGTCGAGGCTGGGGAAGACAGCGCCCGCAACGTCCGGCAGCTTGGCGAGCTGATCGGACGGGACCTTGTCGTTCGCGACGAGATCCTCGTAGCGGATCGGATGGCAGTAGCCCTTCAGCCAGATGTTCTGCCCCTCGTCCGAGTACAGGAACTCCTGCCACAGCTTGGCCGCATTTGGATGCGGTGCGTAGGCGCTGATCCCCTGGACGTAGACGCCGGCGAACCGACCCGATGTCGGGACGACGACCTCGATCACCGGGCCGCCGCTGGCGGCTGACGCGTCACGGCTGGACAGAGCGTTGTAGGTCCACCGGATCGTGATCGGCGTCTCGCCGGCGGCAACCGTGGCCGCGGTGGCAATCGTCGGATTCAGGTTGCCGGCGTCGTTGAGCTGCTTGAAGAAGTCGAGACCCGGCTGGGCGTTGTCCAGCGACCCACCGTTGGCGAGGCCCGCGGCGTAGACAGTCTGGATCGCCTGGTTCGAGGTCCGCGGGTCACCGGCGAGGGCGACCTGACCCTCGTACTCGGGCTTGAGCAGGTCGGACCAGTCCTGGGGGACGTTGTCCACCTCGTCCGTGTTCACCTCGAACGAGAGGACGCCGTAGTAGTCGCCCCACCAGTAGCCGTCCTGATCCTTGGCGTCGCCGGGGATCGACTCCCACGTCGCAACCTTGTAGGGGGCCAGGAGGCTCTCGCCCTTTGCGAGCGGGCCGAACGACAGGCCCACGTCGATGACGTCGGGCGCCGTGGGACCGGGATTGTCCTTGTTGGCGCGGATCGCCTCGACCTCGTCGCCCGATCCGGCGTTCGGGTCGAGCTCGTTCACTGCGAGCCCAGTGCGCGTCTTGAACGTTTCGATCGACTCTCCGTAGTTGCACCAGTCATGGGGCAGGGCGATCGTCGTCACGGTTTCCTCGGCCTTCGCAGCGGCGAGGAGGGTCGGATCGGGAACGAATTCGTCGTACCCGCCGGCTGCGGGTGGCTGCGAGGCGGCCGGGGTCGAAGCCGACGGAGACGTGGCGGCGCCACCGCACGCGCCGACGATGAGGGCCAGAGTGGCCACCAGGCTCAGCGGACGGAACAGTGTTCGATGACCAGTCAAGTTCGCTTCTCCTCTTCACGAGATGAACGGGCCCGGTCCCGACGACGCGCCTCCTCCGGGCGCTCTTGCCGGGCCCTGCCGACGGGGCCGCACCGAAACCCTCCGCGGTCGTCGGCCTCCTCCGGGTGCATTTGACCCCGCGCGCGGCGGGGCGTCAAGTTTGGACTGCGCCCGGCCTATACTCCCACGATCCGCGCGCCGAACGGTTGCGCCCCGGCCGCGCGGGGGAGGAACGGTCGATGACCGCTGGGGCTGGCGTCAACGGCGTCAACGACGCCCGGACCCTCGAGGACCCGCTCGCGGAAGCGCTGCGCATCGTGGGGGTGGCGGACGGACGCGGGCTGCTCGTCCGGCTGATGGGCGGCATGGCCATCAGGGCCCATGCCCCGGACTGGCTCGCCCGGACCCGACGCAAGGAGGTCGATCTCGACTTCGCCACGCGGTCGCGCGACCGGGTGGCGTTCTTCGCGCTCCTCGAGGACGAGGGCTACACGCCGGACAGACAGCACAACGCGCTGTTCGGCCAGAAGCAGGCCTACTTCGTCGATGCGCCTCGCCAGCGCCCCGTCGATGTCCTCGTCGACCGCCTCGAGATGTGCCATCGGTTCGACTTCGCCGACCGCCTCGGGGTCTCCACACCGACGCTCCCCGTGGCGGAGCTCCTCCTGTCGAAGCTCCAGGTCATGAAGATCAACCGCAAGGACGTCCTCGACGCGCTCGCCCTCCTGGCCGAGCATCCCCTCGGCCAGGACGACGGCTCGGTCGACGCGACCCACGGCGAGGGCCGGATCAACGTCCCCCGGATCCTCGCCTTCACCTCGACCGATTGGGGCTGGTGGCGCACGGTGACCGGCAACCTCGACAAGCTCGGCCAGTACCTCGCGACGGACATGGAGGAGGGCGACCTGGACGTCGGACGCGCGCTCAGGTTCGACCCGGCCGCCCAGGTTGCCGCGCTCCGGAAGGCGATCGACGACGGTCCCAAGTCGACGAAGTGGCGGCTCCGGGCGCGGATCGGCGAGCGCGTCCCGTGGTACGCCGACCCCGAAGAAGTCGCGCACGGGCCACAGTGAGGCCATGAGGATCTTCTTCGCCACGGACATCCACGGGTCGGAGGTCTGCTGGCGCAAGTTCCTCAACGCTGGTGCGTACCACCAGGCGGACGTGCTGATCATGGGTGGGGACATGACCGGCAAGGCGATGGTGCCCATCGTCGGGAACGGAGGCGGGACCTGGGAGGTCACGCTCCAGGAGCAGCGCCACACGCTGACCGGCGAGGACGAGCTGAAGACCATGGAGAAGCGGGTCCTCGATCGGGGCTACTACCCGGTCCGGCTCTCGCGGGACGAGGTCGACGCCTGGTCCGCCGATCCCGCCCTGGTCGATGCGCGGTTCAAGCAGGAGATGCTCGGCGCGGTCGAGCGCTGGATGGCCCTCGCCGACGAGCGCCTCAAGGGCTCGAAGATCCGGTGCATCGTCTCGCCTGCCAACGACGACATGTTCGAGATCGATCCGCTCATCGAGCGCGCGGAGCGGGTCGACCTGGGCGAGGGCAACACGATCGCCCTCGACGGCTTCACCGTCGTCTCGACTGGTTGGGCGAACCCGACCCCGTGGAAGACGTTCCGCGAGCTGCCCGAGGACGAGCTCAAGACGCGGATCGACGGCCTCCTGGGCAGCGTCCCCGACGCCCACCGGGCGATCTTCAACTTCCACGCTCCGCCGTACGGCTCCAACCTCGACTCGGCCCCCCAGATCGACGCCGACATGAAGTACGTGGCAGGCGGCCAGGCGCTCATCCCGGTCGGTTCTCACGCGGTTCGCGACGCGATCGCCGAGTACGGACCGGTCCTGTCGCTCCACGGTCACATCCACGAGGGTCGGGGAGCCGTGAAGCTGGGGCGGACGCTGGCCGTCAACCCCGGCAGCACCTACGAGGACGGCGTGCTCCAGGCCGCCATCGTCGATCTCGACTCGAAGAAAGGCGAGGTGAAGCGCTACCTGCTGATCAACGGCTGACCCGCTTCGGAGGGAGTAGGGAGAAAGAGGAGGGAACCATGGCATCGGTGCCCGACGCGCCGACTGGGGCGAGGGCCGCGCCGTCGCTCTTCCTGCGCAACGCGACAGGCCTGGTCAAAGGGTGGTCCGGGTTCGACGCGTTTGTCTACTCGTTCATGTCCGTGAACCTCGTCACCCTGGGGATGTTCTACAGCTTCCCGGTGTTCGGATGGCAAGCCGATGGCTCGCCGATCGCCGCGATCGTGCTGTCGGCCATTGCGGTGACATTCCTGGCGATCGCCTACGCTGGGCTCATCGCGGTCATGCCGCGGGCCGGCGGCGACTACATCTGGCAGAGCCGCGTCCTCGACGGGATTCCGGGCGCGGTCGTCGGCGCGGTCGTCCTCGGCGTCGGGGCGTTCCTCGTCGCAGGGGCCCTCGGCCTCGGCGACGTTGGCGCCCTCGCGCTCGGCGCCGGCGGCGCTGTCGCGGGGGTCCTGCTCGGCCTCCGGCGCGGTGGAATCGGCTTCGTGCTGGCCGCCACCGGGTGGTGGTTCATCCTGGCCCTGTGGGCGCCGATCTACGGCGCGATTCTCAACATCGAGTTCGTCCAGCCGCTCGCGGCGCTGGCCGGTCTCCCGGACGTCGCATCGTTCTTCGGCACCCCCGACGGAACATTCGCGGTGTCGATCATCGTGATCGCCCTGGTGACGGTACTCGTGTCGCTCGGGATGGCCGGCTATGCGCGGATCCAGCGGCTGAGCCTGTACGTGGGTCTGGCCGCGCTGGCCGTTCTGTTGGTCCTGATGCTGGTGTCGTCGCAGGCCAACTTCCAGGCTGCGTTCGATCGGGAGGCGTCGACCCTGTTCGGCGTCAGCGGCGCTTACGAGGCCACCATCGCCGCCGAATCTGGCTTCGGTTATGCGTTCGAAGACCTCAACCCGCTGGGATTCGGTCCGGGCACCTTCCTGCTGATCCCGTTCATGATGTTCTGGATCCTCTACCCGAACTGGGGGGCCACCCTGTACGGAGAGGTCCGCGGATCCGGCGACTTCCGCAAGGTCCTCAACGGCATGCTCGGTGGGATCTGGATCGTGACGATCCTCGCCGTTATCTTCATCCTCCTGGCCGCGAAGACCTTCGGGTGGGTGTTCTTCCAGAGCACGAACGTCAACTTCCTCGACGCGTATTACGGCGTCGAGGGCGCCCCTGCACCGGTGATTCCGATCTGGGGTTATCCGTTCCTGCTGGCGTCGTTCCTCGTCGACAGCCGGATCTTCCAGATCATCCTCGTTGTGCTGGCCGGCGCCTGGTTCCTCGGTTGGGCCGGAACGCTCTTCCTCTCGTCGACCCGGATGATCTTCGCGGCTGCCTTCGACCGGATCCTCCCGGAGGCCGCGGCTCGCGTTTCGGATCGGGGCGTGCCCTGGGTGGCGCTCCTCCTGATCATGATTCCGTCCGTCGTGCTGAGCTGGTTCTACGCGTACAACGCGGACTTCGTCGGGCTGACACTCGACGCATCCCTCGTCATCGCGGTGACCTTCCTCGGCAGTACGATCGCCGCCACGATCCTGCCGTGGTGGAAACCGGGCGTATACCGGAGCTCGCCGGTGGCCCGCTACAACGTGGGACCGATCCCTCTGATCAGCCTGGCAGGCGCCATCACCACGGTGTTTCTCGTATGGACCCTGTGGCAGTGGCTGACGAATTCGCTCTATGGGATTGGGGTCGGGAACACCCAGTCGATCATCTTCCTCGGGATCCTCTACGGCCTCGCGGTCGTCGTCTACGTCGCCGCTCGCCTCTACCGGCGGGCCACCGGCGTGAACCTCGACGCGATCCACGCGGAGATCCCGGCCGAGTAACGGCCGATCCGCCCGGGCGCCGGACTTCGGCGCCCGGGTTCCGGCCTTGCTCGAACCGGATGTCGGTGAGGCGATGACCGTGGAGGCGATCACGGAGACCCTGTCGATGTTCGTCGACGGGGCGTGGGTGTCCTCCTCCGGCGGCGAGCGGTTCGGGGCGACGAGCCCGTCGACGGGAGAGACGATCGCGACGGTACCAAGCGGCACCCGCGCGGACGCAGAGCGCGCCGTCGCAGCCGCAAGCAACGCATTCCCCGGCTGGGCACGCCGGTCGCCGTTCGAGCGGGCGGCGATTCTCGAGCGGGTCGTCGGTGCGATCGAGGCGCGGCGGGACGACCTCGCCCGGACGCTCAGCCTCGACCAGGGCAAGCCGCTCCACGCCGAGGCCTACGACGAGGTCGACGAGCTGGCGGCCTACTTCCGGATGGCCGCGGCAGACGCGACCCGGCTCGAGGGCCTCATGCCGCCATCGATCGACGCCTCGAAGCGCGTTCTCGTCTACCGCGTCCCGCTCGGCGTCGTGGGGGTCGTGTCGCCCTGGAACTGGCCGTACACGATGCCCGGCGAGCTCATCGCGCCCGCCCTCGGTGCCGGGAACACGGTGGTCTGGAACGCGGCGACGAACACCTCGGTCTGCGCCGTGCGCCTGGCGGAGTGCCTGGCCGACGCGGACCTGCCGCAGGGCGTCTTCAACCTCGTCACCGGTCCCGGTGCGGTCGTCGGCGACGCGATCGTCGCCCACCCGCTGACCGCCGGTGTCGGGTTCATCGGCTCGACCGCGACCGGTCGCCGGATCGCCGAGCGGGCCGCGGGCAAGGAGCTGCTCCTCGAGATGGGCGGCAACGGCCCGCTGGTGGTCCTCGACGACGCCGATCTCGACGCCGCCGTCGCGGCGACGCTCACCGCCTGCTTCCTCAACGCCGGCCAGAGCTGCACGGCGGGGGAACGGCTGCTCGTCCAGGAGTCCGTCCACGACGCTTACCTCGCGCGGCTGCGGGACGCGATCGGCCGGGAGATCCGGCTCGGCGACCCGTTCGACCCGGACACGACGATGGGGCCGCTGAACAACGAGGCGGCCCGGGCGAAGACCGAACGGCACGTGGGCGACGCCGTCGATCGCGGTGCATCGATCGTCACCGGCGGAGGCCTGGACCGGCGCCACGGCAGCGACCTGTTCTACGAGGCGACGGTCCTCGACGCGGTGACCGACGAGATGGAGATCGCCCGCGAGGAGACGTTCGGCCCGGTCGTGCCGATCACGACGATCGCCAGGGTCGACGACGCAATCCGCATCGTCGACGCCTCGCCGTACGGGCTCCTGGCCGCGATCTTCACCGCAGATCTCCGGACCGGCATACGCTTCGCCGAGTCTGTTCGGGCCGGATGGGTCAACATCAACGAAGGAACGAACTACTGGGAGTCGCACCTGCCGTTCGGCGGTCGTGCCGGCTCGCAGAGCGGCGTCGGCCGCGTAGGGGGCCGCTTCGCGATGGAGCGGTTCACGGAGCACAAGACGGTCGTCGTCAACCTGGCTTGACGGCGGCCCGACGTGAGCCCGGCGGCTGCGCGGCTCGGGAGGAGGGTGATCGATCAATGGGGGCGCTTCCGGCTCGGGCGAAGGTCGTCGTCATCGGCGGCGGGATCGTCGGCAACAGCCTCGTCCATCACCTTGCGCGCCTCGGCTGGCGGGACATCGTCCAGATCGAGAAGGGGACGTTCCCCAACCCGGGCGGCTCGACGGGCCACGCCTCGAACTTCATCTTCCTGACCGACCACAACAAGGAGATGACCGCGTTCACGCTCGACAGCGTCGAGCAGTACAAGGAGCTGGGCGTCTTCACGAAGAGCGGCGGGATCGAGGTCGCCCGGACACAGGAGCGAATGGAGGAGCTCAAGCGGCGGATCGCGTCGTCGAAGAGCTGGGGCATCGATTCTGACCTTGTGACGCCGGCCCAGGTGAAGGAGATGGTCCCGTTCATCGACGAGTCGGTCATCCTCGGCGGCTTCTACACGCCGGGGGTCGGGGTGGTCGACTCGCTCCGGGCGGGGACGCTGATGCGCGAGAAGGCTCAGTCACTCGGTGCGCTGACGGTCGCCGCCGGCACGGAGGTCACCGGCATCGACGTCGAGGATGGCCGCGTCCGGCGGGTCCGGACGGACCATGGGGACGTCGAGACGGAGACCGTGGTCGTCGCCTGCGGCGTCTGGAGCCCGCGGGTCGCGGCGATGGCCGGTGCGTCCATCCCCCTGACGCCGGCGATCCACCAGATGATCGACATCGGGCCGGTTCCCATGTTCGAGAAGACCGCCGGTGAGATCACGTTCCCGATCGTCCGGGACGTCGACACGAACATGTACGAGCGCCAGAACGGCGGCGGCTTCGAGATCGGCTCGTACGCCCATCGGCCGATCCTCATGGACCCCGACGACATCCCCTCGATCGCCGCGTCTGCCCTGTCGCCGACCCAGCTCCCGTTCACGAAGGAGGACTTCGACCCTCAGCTCGAGGACGCCTTGGAGCTGTTCCCCGACATCGTCGGCGACGAGAAGATCGGCGTGCAGCTCGCGATCAACGGACTGCTGTCGCTCACCCCGGACGGGATGCCGATCCTCGGCGAGACGCCGGAAGTCCGCGGCCTCTGGTCGGCGGCGGCGATCTGGATCAAGGAGGCGCCGGGTATCGCGAAGGCGATCGCCGAGTGGATGACCGACGGCACTCCGGAGATCGACCCGCATTCGTCCGACATCGCGCGGTTCTACGACCACCACAGGACGCGGGCCCACATCCAGGCCCGCAGCGCCGAGGGGTTCAACAAGACCTACGGGATCGTCCACCCGATGGAGCAGTGGGCCTCGAACCGCGAGGTGCGGCTGTCACCGGCAAATCCGCGCCAGAAGGAGCTCAAGGCCGAGTTCTTCGAGGCGGCCGGCTGGGAGCGACCGTTCTGGTACGGGGCGAACGAGAAGCTGCTGTCCGAGTACGGCGACCGGGTCATGCCCCGCGCTGAGTGGGAATCGCGCTGGTGGTCGCCGATCATCAACGCCGAGCACCTCGCGATGCGCGACCGCGTCGCGCTGGTGGACCTCGCGGCGTTCGCGATCTTCGACGTCATCGGTCCCGGCGCGTGCTCGTATCTCCAGGGGCTCGTGGTCGGGCAGGTAGACGTGCCGGTTGGCCGGGTGATCTACACGCCGCTCCTCAACGAGCGGGGCGGGATCGTCGCGGACCTGACGATCATCCGCCTCGCCCGCGACCGGTACCGGGTCGTGACCGGCGGCGGCATGGGGATGCGCGACAAGAAGTGGTTCACCGACCACCTCCCGGATGACGGCTCGGCCCAGCTCGTCGATCTCACGTCGGCTCTCTACACCGTCGGCGTGTGGGGGCCGCGGGCGCGTGACCTCGTCCAGTCGGTGGCCAGGGGGAACCTGTCGAACGAGGCCTTCCCGTTCGGGACGGCGTGCTCGGTCGACCTGGGGGCCGTCCGGACGCTGATGTCCAGGATCTCCTACGTCGGGGAGCTGGGCTGGGAGATCTACGCGCCGATGGAGGAGGGCCTCCGGCTGTGGGACACCCTCTGGGAGGCGGGTCAGGCTCATGGCGTTGTCGCGGCCGGAATCGGGGTGTACGCGACGACGGGGCGGCTCGAGAAGGGCTACCGAGCTCACGGCAACGAGCTCGAGCTCGACTTCGACCTCGTCGAGGCCGGCATGGCGCGGCCGAAGGTGAAGGACGCCGACTTCGTCGGTCGGAAGGCGTACCTCGAGCAGCGTTCGAAGCCACCGGCGGCGATCCTCTCCACGCTGACCGTCGATGACCCGAAGTCGTCGAGCGGGGTCGCGCGGTACATGCTCGGGCGCGAGCCGGTGCTCACGCCGGCAGGCAAGCCGCTCGTCGACGCGAAGGGCCGCCGGTCGTACGTGACGAGCGCCGGCTCGGGGCCGTCGGTCGGGAAGCATCTGCTGATGAGCTACCTGCCGCCAGAGCAAGCGAAGGTCGGGACGAAGCTCGCGGTCGAGTATTTCGGCGAGCGGTATCCCGTGACGGTCGCGGTCGCCGGCAGCACGCCGCTGTTCGATCCCGAGAACGCTCGAATCCGGGCGTGAGTGCTCGCTCTGCGCCTCGTGTCCATTCACCTACGCACCCGGTGCGTGCAAGGCGCCTTTCAGAGCGGACGGACGGCGCGCTGGTACGCGGCCGCGCAGGGCAACGTCTCCGCGGACCCGCTCAACCGCACCTACCACGCACCTCATGCGTAACTGGTGGATGAGGATCTGATGAACATCCTCGTCTGCGTCAAGCGCGTGCCCCAGACCGGCGGCCGGATCGTGCTGACGCCGGACGGCCAGGAGATCGACGCGCGCTTCCTTGGCTTCACCGTGAGCCCGCACGAGGAGTGTGCGGTCGAGGAGGCGGTCCGAATCGTAGAGAAGCGCGGCGGCTCGACAACAGTCCTGACGCTGGGGCCGCCCGCCGCAGAGGACCAGCTCCGGGACGCGATGGCGATCGGGATCGAGCGGGCGATCCTCCTCGAGACCGACGGGCGCGAGTGGGATCCGGTCGCGACCGCCGAGGCGATCGTCGCGACGATCAAGTCGGAAGAGGCGACGAACGGGCCGTTCGACCTGATCCTGTTCGGCAACGAGTCCGCCGACACGGGCGGCTATCAAGTCGGGGTCCGGGTCGCGGTCGCCCTCGACCGGCCGATCGTCACCGGGATCAAGGGCCTCGAGGTGGGGGAGGCCTCAGTGGTCGCGCGCCGTGACGCCGGCGGCGGCGCCTGGGAGTCGTTCGAGCTCGACCTCCCCGCCGTGATCGCAGTGAAGGAGGGGATCAACCTGCCGCGCTACCCGTCGGTGCCGGGCCGGCTCCGGGCGAAGCGCAAGGAGGTCGCCAAGGTGTCGCCGGAGTGGCGGAACGGCGGCCTCGAGAAGATCGGCCTTCGGTTGCCGCAGGAGGATCGGACGCGCGCAGAGGTGATCGGCCAGGGGCCCGAGGCGGCCGGAGCGATCGTCGACCTGCTGGAGCGCATTGGCGTGGTTCGCAAATGAGCGCCGGGGTCCTCGTCGTGGTGGATGCGCCCGGCGGCGAGCCGGACAGACTCTCGCTCGAGGCGCTCACCCTGGCGCACGGGCTCGGCGGGTCGCTCGAGGCGGTCGTTTTCGGCCAGGCCCCGGACAAGCTCGCGGCCTTCGGTGTCTCGACGACCTACGTTGTCGGAGACGAGCGGCTCTCCGGTCCGGCCCCTGAGCCGCGGGCAGTCGCGATCGTCCAGCTGGTCAAGCAGGTCTCGCCGTCGGCGGTCGTGGCGGCAGGCAGCGAGCGCGGCAACGAGCTCCTGGCTCACGTCGCGGCCCGGCTCGGCCAGCCGATGGCGGCGAACGTCGTGTCGGCGTCTCCTGACGGTGGGCGACTGCGGCTGGTGCGCCAGCGCTGGGGCGGGAGCCTGCTCGAGGACGCCTGGCTCGATGGCTCGCCGAAGCTGCTAACCGTGGCGCCGCACGCGGTCGCGGCCGAGCCCGCGGCGAAGGCGAGCGCCACGGCCGTGACCGCATTCGAGCCGGCCCTGAACGAGCACGCCTTCCACGTTCGGGTTCGGCCGGTGGAGGCGGCGGCCACGAGCGGTATCTCGCTCTCGGACGCCCGCGTCGTCGTCGGTGGCGGCCGCGGAGTCGGCAGCACCGAGGCGTTCTCGGAGCTGGAGGATCTCGCCACGCTCCTGGGCGCCGCCGTCGGCGGCTCGCGTGTCGTCACGAGCGCCGGCTGGCGGCCCCATTCGGACCAGATCGGCCAGACCGGGCTCCGGATCGCGCCGGACCTCTACATCGCGTGCGGCATCAGCGGCGCGATCCAGCACATCGTCGGGTGCAAGGCGGCCAAGCGGATCCTGGCGATCAACACGGACCCCGACGCGCCGATCATGGACGTGGCCGATTACGCGGTGATCGGCGACCTCCATCAGGTCGTCCCGGCGATCACCGCGGAGCTGCGCAAACGCGGGGTATCCGTCGGCTAATGTCGTCATTCCCCCCGCCACGAGGTCTCCCATGGGCAAGCTGATCTACTGCCTGAACGTCTCGCTCGATGGCTTCATCGAGACGCCGGACAAGAGCCTCGCCTGGACGAAAGTGGACGACGAGCTGCATACCTGGTTCAACGACCACATGCGCGAGGTTGACGCGTCGCTCTACGGCCGGCGGTTGTACGAGCTCATGGCCGCTTACTGGCCGACAGCGGGCTCCGACCCGGAGGCGACGGAGGTGGAGCGCGAGTTCGGCCGGCTCTGGCTCGAGACGCCGAGGATCGTGTTCTCGACGACCCTTCCTTCGGTCGACTTCAACAGCCGGCTCGTTCGGGGCGACGTCGGCGAAGAGCTCGCCCGACTCCGGACCGAGTTCCAGGGCAACCTCGAAGTCGGTGGCCCGAACCTGGCCTCCCAGTTCGTCAGGCGTGGGCTGGTCGACGAGTACCGGCTGCTGGTCCACCCGGTCGTGCTGGGTGCCGGCACGCCGTTCTTCCCGCAGCTCGACGCCCCGATCGACCTCCACCTGGCGAAGACCCGGGTCTTCGAGTCAGGCGTGACCCTCCTCCGGTACGAACGCGGAGCCTCGGCCCGAGGGTAGTCCGCGGCGTTGGCTCAGTCCGCGGCAGCGAGGGGTTGCGGCGCGGTTCCCTCGGGGGCCGGCTCTGAGCGGGCGGGCACGCTGCGAAGCGCAACGGCCGCGCCGATGGCAGTAGCCACCGCGCCGACCACCGAGACGACGGCGACAACGTGGATCGCGTCGACGAAGGCGGCCTGGGCCGCCGCCACGAGCGCCGTCCCCAGCGCGTCGGGCAGCGTCTGGGCGATCGCGACTGCGCCGCCGAGCGTGTCCCGCGCGGCGTCGACCGCCTCAGCGGGGATCCCGGCCGGCAGCGAATCTGCGACATCGGCCCGGTACACGGCCGTGCCGACGCTGCCCAGGATCGCGATCCCCAGGGCCCCGCCCAGCTCGCCGCTCGTCTCGGACATTCCAGTCGCGGCGCCGGCCTGCTCTGGCGGGGCGCTTCCCACGATGAGTTCCGTCGCGAGCGTGATGACGGGCGCCAGCCCGAGCGAGATCACGATCGAGGCCGCCACGATGATGAGGATGCCGGTGCCGCGGTCGAGCCCCAGGCCCAGCAGCAGCGCCGCTCCGACCGCCGCGATGGCCATCCCCACGCCCATGATCACCGACGGGCGGAAGCGATGGATGATCTTGGGCGCGGTGACGGACCCGACGATGAAGCCGACCGCCGAAGGGAGTGACCACAGCGCGGCCTCGAGCGGAGACAGCCCGAGGACCAGCTGCAGGTACTGGGCGATGAAGAGGAAGTATCCGACGACGACGAAGATGCCGAGGAGGTACGTCCCGAGCGAGGCGCTGAACGCGCGGATCCGGAAGAGGCGCACGTCGATGATCGGTGAGGCGAGGTGCAGCTGGCGCCACACGAACGCGATGCCGAGCAGCAGGCCCCCGATGATGGCGAGGACCGGCAGTGGCGCGATTCCATCCTGCGCGATCTCCTTCAACCCGTAGACGACAGCCAGGATGCCGACGAGGGACATCGCGGCGCTGGCGAGATCCAGGCGGTGGGCGTCGGGGTCCCGGTACTCGGGCAGCGTGCGCGGGCCGAGGATCAGCAGGAGGCCCATGACGGGGACACCGATCAGGAACACCGAGCCCCACCAGAAGAACTCGAGGAGCACGCCGCCGAGGACCGGTCCGATCGCGCTGCCGGCGGAATACGCGGCGATCCAGAACCCGATCGCCGTGGTGCGCTGCTTCGGATCGAGGAACATCGTGAAGATCAGCGAGAGGGTGGATGGGGCCACGGTCGCACCGGCGATGCCCATGACCGCCCGGCTCGCGATGAGCATCTCGGCACTCGTCGAGAGGGCCGCGAGCAACGACGCGAGGGCGAAACCCGCGGCGCCGCCGAGCAGGAGCTTGCGCCGGCCGATGCGATCCCCGAGCGTGCCCATCGTGATGAGCAGGCCGGCGACGAGGAAGCCGTAAATGTCGATGATCCAGAGCAGCTGCGCGCTCGTCGGCCGCAGCTCCGCGCTGATCCGCGGAATAGCGAGGTTGAGGACGGTCAGGTCCATGGCGTAGACGAGCGCGGCCAGGGTGAGCACGGCGAGGCCGATCCACTCCCGGCGGGTCGCCCGCCCCGGCACGGTGTTCTCGCTCGTCCGCTGATCCATGCTCC
Source organism: uncultured Anaerolineaceae bacterium (assembly GCA_964626755.1). Classification (GTDB taxonomy): domain Bacteria; phylum Chloroflexota; class Limnocylindria; order Limnocylindrales; family CSP1-4; genus JACDAV01. The sequence continues at coordinate 50,477 of CAZVGO010000050.1, forward strand.
GACGCTCCTCCGGGCTCTCTTTGCCTATTCAGTCTGCGACATGGCGCCGCATTCATCGGTCGCCCGCACCCTCTTGACAGGGCAATCGTACAACCGTATGGTTGTATGGTGCAAGTCATTCCTCCCGACTTCGACCGGATGTTCGGCGCCCTGGCGGACCACACCAGGCGCGACATCGTGCGCCGCGCGATCGACGGCGAGGAGGGCGTGGCAGAGCTGGCCGGCCACTACCCGATGAGCTTCGCGGCGGTGCAGAAGCACGTCGCCATCCTCGAGCGGGCGGGGCTGGTCACGAAGCAGCGCATCGGGCGGCGCAAGGTCGTCCGCGCGAACCTCGAGGGGCTGCGCGTGGCGCGCCGCCTCCTCGACCAGTACGAGGAGCTGTGGCGCGGGCGGATCGACCGCATGACCGAGCTCGTCACCCAGACCGCGAAGGAGACAGACCGATGACCGTGACCGCCGTCCGCAAGGACCCCGCCGCCCTGACGATGACCCTGACCGCCGAGTTCGACGCCTCGCCCGAGCGCGTCTGGCAGCTCTGGGCCGACCCGCGCCAGCTCGAGCGCTGGTGGGGGCCGCCGACCTACCCGGCAACCTTCACCGCGCACGACTTTCGCGTCGGTGGCCGCTCCGAGTACTACATGACCGGGCCGGAGGGGCCGACGCCCTTTGGCGGCTACTGGGAAATCCTCGACCTCGACCCGCCGCGCAGCATCAAGATCGAGGACGGCTTCGCGAACGACGGGACCCCGAACGACCTGCCCGGTCCCGGCGGAATGAACGTGACCATCCTCCCGATCGACGGTGGTCGGACGAGGATGACGATCGAGAGCACCTTCCCGGACGTCTCGACGATGGAGCAGCTCCTCGCGATGGGCCAGGAGCAGGGCATGATCGAAGCCGTCGGCCAGATCGACGCGATCCTTGCGGAGAGTGCCGTCCCGAACCGATGAGATCCACGCCCTCAACCAGTCTGAAAGGCACACAGGCGAAGGAGGAGACCGAATGAGCACCACGACCGCCGAGCCGACGACCCGGACCCTCGAGGTGCCGGGCGCAACGTTGAGGTACGACGTCCGGCGCAACGACGCGAGCACCGAGCCGCCGCTGTTCCTCATCGGGTCGCCGATGGCCGCGGCCGGCTTCGGCTCGTTGATCGCACGCTTCCCGGATCGCACGATCGTCACGTACGACCCGCGCGGCTCCGAGCGCAGCACGAAGGCCGATGCGTCAAGCGAGTCGACGCCCGAGCAGCACGCGGACGACCTCCACCGGGTCATCCAGGCCATCGGCGCCGGACCGGTCGACCTCTTCGCCAGCAGCGGCGGGGCGACAAACGCACTCGCCCTCGTGGCCAAGCATCCGGAGGACGTTCGGACGCTCGTCGCCCACGAGCCGCCGGTCGCAACGGTCCTCCCCGACAGCAAGAACGCGAAGGCTGCCGCCCGAGCCGTCAGCGAGACGTACAAGCGAAGCGGGTTCAATGCCGGCATGGCGCACTTCATCGCCGTCGTCAGCCACGAGGGCGAGTTCCCCGACGGTTTCGCCCAGCAGCCGGCGCCGGATCCCGCGATGTTCGGCATGCCGACCGAAGACGACGGCAAGCGGGACGACGTGCTGATGGCGCAGAACATCGTCACGGGTACGCACTACGAGCTCGACTTCGACGCGCTGCGGAAGGCGTCGACCAACATCGTGATGGCGCTCGGCGTCGAGTCCCAGCAGATCTTGCCCGGCCGCGCGACGAAGGCCGTGGCCGAAAAGCTCGGCAAGGATCCTGTTCTCTTCCCGAGCGGGCACGCCGGCTTCCTCGGCGGCGAATACGGCCAGACGGGCGACCCAGACGCCTTTGCGGCCAAGCTCCGCGAGGTCCTCGCCACTCGATGACCAGGTACATCGTCGATGCCGGCGCCGTCATCCACCTGGCGAGCGAGGGAATCGAGGTAGCAAGCGAGCACGAGCTCCTCGCGCCGACGCTCCTGCGCTCCCAGGTGCTGTCTGCGCTGCACGAGGCGGTCCAGCGCGGCGACTTCCCGGCGGACGTCGCCCGTGAGCGCCTCGGTCGGATCAACCGGATGCCGATCAGGCTCCTCGGCGATGCGGTGCTACGGCGACGCGCCTGGGAGGTGGCGGACAGGCTGGGCTGGCCTTCGACGTACGACGCCGAGTACGTGGCGCTGACTCAGCTCCAGGCAGACGCGTTCATCACCCTGGACGCGAAGCTGGCACGCAGCGTCCAGGGGATCGTGACGACCGCGTCGATCGACGCACTGCGCTAGCGCCTCGGACGGCCGATCAAACTAGTTGAGCGCGCGCGCGGCTATCCGGTCAGCGGTCAAGACCACCCGACGTGCCAACTCCCTCGGTGAGCCCGACGACGGGAACCGATAGGACGGTCCGTGGACGTGAAGAGCGGCAACGACGGACTCTGTCGCGTCGACGATCGGCGCCGCGACGGAATTCAGGCCCTCGGCGAACTCCTCGTGGACCCAGGCGTAGCCGTCGAGCTTCACTTGGCCCAGCCGCTCGCGGAGGGCTGAGGGATCGGTCATCGTCCGCGGTGTGAAGCGCTCGAGCGGCCGGTCGAGGAAGCGCTCCAGCTCGGCTTCGGGCCAGGAAGCCAGCATCACGAGCCCGGACGACACCGCGTGCATGGGCACCCGGGTGCCCGTCCAGTCGCGGATCTGGACCTGGTGCGCCGTGTCGACCTGGTCGACGTAGTGGACCTCGAAGCCGTCCGGCACGGATAGCCCGGCCGTCTCGCCCACGGCCGAGGAGAGCTCGACGAGGTGTGGTCGAGCGACGGCCACGAGGCTCCCGGTGCCGGCGACGCCCGCCGCGAGCGAGGCAATCCGGGCCCCGAGTCGATATCTGGTGCCTCCAGGCACCTGTTCGACGACGCCTTCACGCTGGAGCGAGCCGAGCAGCCGGGCGACTGTGCTTTTGGGGAGGGCGACTCGATCGGCGACCTCGGTCACCCCGACCGGGCCGTCGGCGAGCGCGCCGAGCACGGCGAAGGCCCGCTCGATCGACTGGACTCTGGACACCCGGCTCCTCGTGGTCTACGCTGCCGCTGGCGTTCCATCATACGGTACGGTTCCACGATGTGGAACCCCCCGGGAAGCGGGAACGCCCAGGGGAGCACCGGCGGAATGGCGGACGACCAGAGTCAGGACATCGACCTCAGCGCCCTGTCCGACGATGAGCTCGTCGAGCAGATGCACAACGATCTCTACGACGGGATGAAGGACGAGATCGTCGAAGGCACGAAGCTCCTGCTCGGCCGCGGCTTCACGGCAACGAAAGTCCTCGACGACGCGCTGGTCGCCGGGATGAAGATCGTCGGCATCGACTTCCGCGATGGCATCTTGTTCGTCCCCGAGGTCCTCCTCGCCGCGAACGCGATGAAGGCCGGGATGGAGATCCTCCGCCCGCTCCTCGCGGAGACCGGAGCCGAGCCGGTCGGCAAGGTGGTCATCGGCACCGTCAAGGGCGATATCCATGACATCGGCAAGAACCTCGTCGGGATGATGCTCGAGGGGGCAGGTTTCGAAGTCGTCGACCTCGGGATCAACACCGACGCCGACAAGTTCATCGCGGCCCTCGAGCAGCACAAGCCCGACATCCTCGGGATGTCGGCCCTGCTGACGACGACGATGCCGTACATGAAGGTCGTGATCAACGCCCTCAAGGAGCGCGGGATCCGCGACGACTACATCGTCCTCGTCGGAGGCGCGCCGCTGAACGAGGAGTTCGGGGCGGCGATCGGCGCCGACGCGTACTGCCGGGACGCGGGTGTGGCGGCCGATATGGCGCGCCGCCTGATCGACGAGAGGCGGGCCTCGGTTGCCTAGTGCTCCTCGCGTCCTGATCGTCGGCTGCGGCGCGCTTGCCCGCGAGATCGTCGCGCTGACCCGCGACCTGCCGAACGTCGACGTGACCTGCCTTCCGGCGACGCTCCACAACCGCCCTGGCGGGATCCCCGCGGCCGTCCGCGAGCGGATCCGACGGCGGCGCGCCGGCTACGACCGGGTGTTCGTCGCGTACGCCGACTGCGGCACGGGCGGCATGCTCGATCGCGTGCTCGAGGACGAAGGCGTCGAGCGGCTGCCCGGCGCGCACTGCTACGAGTTCTTCGCCGGCCGGCCGGAGTTCGCCCGACTGACCGAGGAGGAGCCGGCGACGTTCTTCCTGACCGACTTCCTCGCCCGCAACTTCGACCGACTCGTGGTCAAGGGCCTCGGGCTCGACCGCCACCCCGAGCTACTGACCCAGTACTTCGGCAACTACCGTCGGCTCGTGTACCTCGCCCAGACCGACGACCCCGACCTCGTCAACGCCGCCCGCCGCGCGGCCGCCCGCCTCGGGCTCGCCTTCGAGCTCCGTCGGACCGGCTACGGCGAGCTCGCCACATCCCTGGCCCGTGTCTCACAGACAACAAATCCCCCCTCTGGTAAGGGGTGGGACCCGGTAGCGGTCTCATCCGTGCGCACCAGTCATCGATCTGACCGGAAGCGCATCGAACGACGTCACTCGGTCCCCCTAACCACCCAATTTGCTGACTCCCAGTCAGCACGGCCAACGGCCGGGGCTCGCTGACGTGGCCGCCACCCTCACCGTCATCTGGTGGCGCGACATCCCCGCCCAGGTGATCGCCAAGGATCGCCGCCGGGCGAGCAAGGTCGTCCTCCACCCGCGCTTCCAGGTCGCGATCGACAAGGCGGCCGAGAAGTCCGGCAAGAAGTCGATGGATGACTACATCGGCGAGTGGCGCAAGGTCCAGCGCGACTGCGGCGACGACCTCGAGGCAGCCGCGAACGCCGAGGCGACGAAGCTCGAGGCGGAGCACCCGAAGCAGGTCCTCGAGCGCCTCATCGCATCGGGCGGTGTCGCGGAGACCAGCAGGCAGACGGCCACGTGACCCGCACCGTCATCTCGTCCGCCACGCGAGAGGTCGTGATCGGCTCCGACCGCCCGTTCGTGATCATCGGCGAACGAATCAACCCGACCGGCCGCAAGCTCCTCGCCGAGGAGATGAAGGCCGGTGACTTCAGCCGGGTCGAGCGAGACGCGATCGCCCAGGTCGAGGCCGGCGCCCACATGCTCGACGTGAACGCCGGGATCCCGCTCGCCGACGAGCCGGCGATCCTCGCCAAGGCCATCCAGCTCGTCCAGTCGCTCACGGACGTGCCGCTCTCGATCGACTCCTCGATCGTCGAGGCGCTCGAGGCAGGCCTCGCCGTCTACCAGGGCAAGCCGCTCGTCAACTCCGTGACCGGCGAGGAGGAGCGTCTCGAGCGAGTGCTGCCGCTGGTGAAGAAGTACGGCGCCGCGGTTGTTGCGATCTCGAACGACGAGACCGGAATATCCGAGGACCCGGACGTCCGGTTCGCCGTCGCGAAGCGGATCGTCGAGCGAGCTGCCGACCACGGCATCGCCCGTGAGGACATCATCGTCGACCCCCTGCTCATGCCGATCGGCGCGATGGCGACGGCCGGCCGCCAGGTCTTCCGGATCCTCGCCCGGCTGCGCGACGAGCTCCAGGTCAACTCCACGTGCGGTGGATCGAACGTCAGCTTCGGGCTGCCGAACCGCGACGGGATCAACGGGGCGTTCCTCGCGATGGCGGCGGCCAGCGGGTTGACATCCGCGATCACGAACCCGCTGTCGGCCGAGGTGAAGCACTCGGTGATGGCGGCCGACGTCCTGCTCGGCAACGACCCGGAGTGTGGCCGCTGGATCCGCGCCTTCCGTGCGGTACCGGCGGAGGGGGAGCAGGGGCGTCGGGTCAATCGGCGGCGGGCGGCCAGCACGCCGGCCTGATCGCGTGCCCGACAGCCAGCCACTCGTTATCTTCACGCCGTCGGGCCGGCGCGGCCGGTTCGCGGCCGGGACGACCGTCCTCGATGCGGCCCGCTCGCTCGGCGTCGACATCGACTCGGTCTGTGGCGGCCGCGGCCTGTGCGGTCGGTGCCAGGTCGAGCAGGGCATCGGGAGTTTCGCGAAGCACGGCATCGAGTCCCGCGAGGACCATCTCGAGCCAGCCGGCGAGCTCGAACAGCGCTACGCGGCAGAGGAGGGCCTCGCGCCCGGGCGCCGCCTGAGCTGCACGGCGAAACTGCTGGGGGACGCCGTCATCGACGTCCCGCCGGAGAGCCAGGTCCACCGCCAGGTCGTCCGCAAGGCCCTCGACATCCGCGCCTTCGAGATCGATCCGGTCGTACGGCTCCACTACGTCGAGGTCGAGCCGCCCGCGCTCGCGTCGCCGTCGGGCGCCCTCGTCCGCCTGTTCGAGTCACTCGAGCGCGAGTGGCAGCTCACAGAATTGACCGCCGACCTCGAGGTCGTCCGCGCCCTCCAGCCCGCCCTCGAGGAGGGGAAGTTCGGGGTGACCGTCGCGGTCCACGACGGGACCACCGTGACCGCCGTCTGGCCCGGGCTCCGGGAGAAGGCATACGGGGTCGCGATCGACGTCGGATCCACGACGATCGCCGGCCACCTGGCCGACCTCGCCGACGGCTCGGTCCTTGCGAGCAACGGCGTGATGAACCCGCAGATCCGGTTCGGCGAAGACCTCATGAGCCGTGTCTCGTACGCGATGCTCCACCCGGAGGGAGCGGGGGAGATGACCGCGGCCATCCGCAAGGCGCTCAACGGGGTGATCGCCGGCCTCGCGAACGCGGCCGGGATCAAACGTGAGGCGATCCTCGAGCTCGCGGTCGTCGGCAATCCGATCATGCACCACCTCCTCCTCGGGATCGACCCGGTTCCGCTCGGCACGGCGCCGTTCGCCCTCGCGACCGACCGGGCCGTCCGCACGACGGCCCGCGAGCTGGAGCTCATCGCCCACCGAGGGGCGCGGGTCTACGTCCTGCCGTGCATCGCCGGTCACGTTGGGGCGGACGCGGCCGGAGTCATCCTCGCCGAGGCACCTCACCAGAAGACCGATGGCGTCCGTGTCGTCGTCGACGTCGGGACGAACGCGGAGATCGTCCTCGGCAGCGGGCTGCGCCTCCTCGCCGCGTCGAGCCCGACCGGGCCGGCGTTCGAGGGCGCTCAGATCTCGTCCGGCCAGCGCGCCGCCCCCGGCGCGATCGATCGCGTCCGAATCGACCGGACGACCCTTGAGCCGCGGTTCAAGGTCATCGGCGGCGACCTCTGGTCCGATGAGCCGGGCTTCGCCGAGGCGACCGCGCAGACGGGGATCAACGGGATCTGCGGCTCGGGGATCGTTGAGGTCATCGCCGAGCTGTTCCTCGCCGGCGTCATCACGACCGACGGGATCGTCGACGGGGCACTCGCCGCGCGCACATCCCGCGTCGTCCCCGATGGCCGAACGTTCTCGTACATCCTGCGCGAAGGCCTTGACGGCCTGCCCCGCCTGGCGATCACCCAGAACGACGTCCGGGCGATCCAGCTCGCGAAGGCGGCGCTGTACGCGGGCGTCCGCCTGCTCATGGACAAGGCCGGAGCGGACCAGGTCGACGAGATTCGCCTGGCGGGCGCGTTCGGAAGCCAGATCGACGTGTTCCATGCGATGGTCCTCGGGCTCATCCCCGACTGCGATCTCTCGCGCGTTTCGTCTGCCGGGAACGCGGCCGGGACCGGGGCGCTGATCGCGCTACTGTCCGGGTCGGCGCGGCGCGAGATCGAGGAGGTCGTGAGGCGGGTGGAGAAGATCGAGACGGCGATGGAGCCGCGGTTCCAGGAGCACTTCGTCGATGCGCTGGCGTTTCCCCACCGGACCGCCGACTATCCGAACCTGTCGCGCGCGGTCGAGCTGCCGCCGCGGCCGCCCGTCGCCGACCGGACCGCCGGAGGACGTGCCGAACGACGACGCCGGCGGGACGTCGCCGCGGCATCGAGGGAGCCCGGATGACCGACACGACCCCGCGCCAGCGGAGCGGCGGCCGGGCCGGCCGCCAGGCGCTCCGCCTCAGCCACCAGGTGGAACGCGTGCCGTTCCTCAACCGGACGCTGGCGCCGTTCGAGGTCCTCAACGAAGAGGGCCTGTCGCTCATCGAGCAGAACGCGGACACGATCCTCGAGGAGGTGGGCCTCGAGTTCCGCGGCGACCCCGAGGCGATCCGGCTGCTCAAGGACGCCGGCGCGGACGTCCAGGGCGAGCGCGTGCGGTTCCCCCGGGGCATGTGCCGCCAGATCGTCCAGGCGACCGCGCCCAAGGTCTTCACCCAGTACGCGAGGAACCCAGCGAACAGCGTCCAGATCGGCGGGTCCGCAACGGTCTTTGCCCCGAACTACGGCTCGCCGTTTGTCCGCGACCTCGACAACGGCCGGCGCTACGGGACGCTCGAGGACTTCCGCAACCTCGTCAAGCTGGCGTACCTCAGCCCGCACCTCCACCACAGCGGCGGGACCGTGTGCGAGCCGGTCGACGTGCCGGTGAACAAGCGCCACCTCGACATGGTCTATGCCCACCTGCGGTTCAGCGACAAGCCGTTCATGGGCTCGGTCACCGCTCCGGAGCGGGCCCGCGACACCGTCGAGCTCGCGAAGCTCGTGTTCGGCGCGGAGTTCGTCGACCAGAAGGCGGTGGTCCTGAGCCTGATCAACGCGAACTCGCCGCTCGTCTGGGACTCGACGATGCTCGGCTCGCTTCGCGCCTACGCGGAGGCGAACCAGGCTACGGTTGTGACACCGTTCATCCTCGCCGGGGCGATGGCCCCGGTCACCGCGGCCGCCGTGTGCGCCCAGACGCTCGCGGAGTCGCTCGGTGGGATGGCGCTCGCCCAGCTCGTCCGGCCCGGTGCGCCGGTCGTCCTCGGCAGCTTCGCCAGCTCGATGTCGATGCAGTCCGGCGCCCCGACATTCGGGACCCCGGAGCCGGCGATCGTCCTCTTCGCGATGGCCCAGCTCGCCCGCCGGCTCGGGGTCCCGTTCCGGTCCGGCGGCAGCCTGTGCGCCTCGAAGATCCCCGACGCCCAGGCGGCCTACGAATCGGCGGCGACGCTCTGGCCGACCGTCCTCGCCGGCGTGAACTTCGTGCTCCACGCGGCCGGCTGGCTCGAGGGTGGGCTCGCCGTCGGCTACGAGAAGTTCATCCTCGACGCGGACCAGTGCGGAATGATGGCGGTGTTCGTGCAGGGCATGGACCTGTCCGAGAACGGGCAGGCCCTCGACGCGATCCGCGAGAACGGGCCGGGGCAGCACTTCCTTGGCTCCGCCCACACGCTGGCCAACTTCGAGACCGCGTTCTACCGCTCCGACTCCGCCGACAACAACAGCTTCGAGCAGTGGCAGGAGGACGGCGCCCTCGACGCGGCGCAGCGAGCGAACAAGATCTGGAAGCGGATGCTCGCCGCGTACGAGCCGCCGCCGATCGATCCCGGAATCGACGAGGCGCTGCTCGAGTTCATCGCGAAGCGGAAGGCGTCGTTCCCGGACTCGGACGTCTAGGCGCCGGGGGGCGAGTGATCCCGTTCCGCCGCCGTCGTGCAATTGACCCCGTCGGCCGCGACGGACTCGCCCGCGCGCTCTCCGAGGCGACGTTCGAGCTCCTGCCGCTGAAGAGCGCGCAGGCCCAATCGGAGTTCATCCCGCACGGCACCTGGGTGTCCGTGACGGCCTCGCCGTCGAAGGGTCTCGCAGCCACGATCGAGCTGGCGATCGCCCTCGAGGCCCGCGGCTACCGGGCGATCCCTCACCTGTCCGCCCGGATGATCCGGGACAGGACGCACCTGCGCGAGCTCCTTGGCCGGCTGATCGACGGCGGCGTCGACAGGGCGTTCGTCGTGGGCGGCGACTCGCCCGAGACCGGCGACTACCCCGACGGCCTGTCGCTCCTCCGCGCCATCGCCGACCTCGGCGTGGTCCTCTCGAACGTGGGGATCCCGTGCTACCCGGAGGGCCACTCGTTCATCCCCGATGACCGGCTCCTCAAGGCGCTCGTCGACAAGGAGCCGTTCGCCCACTACATGACTACCCAGCTGTGCTTCGATCCAGGCGCGATCAGGTCGTGGATCGCCGCCCGCCGTGCCGACGGACTGCTGCTGCCGGTCCAGATCGGCGTCGCCGGGGCCGTCGAGCCGCACCGGCTCATCGCGGTCAGCGCGAAGATCGGCGTCCGCGACACCGGCCGGTTCCTCATGAAGAACATCGGATTCGTCGGGCGGCTGCTCCGGTCCGGCGGCTTCTACCGGCCGGACGGCCTTCTCGACCAGCTGGCGCCGCTGTTCGGCGACCCGGTCGCGGACGTCCGGTGGGTCCACCTCTACACGTTCAACCAGGTCGAGACCACCGACGCCTGGCGGCGCCGCTACCTGGAATCGCTGCTGGCGCGGCAACCAGCCTGAAAGCGGTGCGCCGCCGCGCCGGAAGGTCGGGGGAGTGGTGTTCGGGGACGATCGTCCCATTGGGCCAACGCTGGGAGCGCGCCTACGCTCGCGAGGTCACACGCCCCACGTGAGGCTTGCCAGGCCGTGTTTGGCTCCGAGCCGCGGATCCGGCGCCCGATCCTCTTCATCATCGTATTCGGCGCGTTCCTCGCCCTCGCCGGGATCACCGCGACGACCCAGGCCGGGATCGTCTCCGCCCACCTGACCGCGGCCACGCTGAACGGCGTGGTCGGGAGCGACGCGGCGACGACCCGGGCGTTCGTCAACTCGTATGTCCAGCCGCGCTGGTTCGATCCCGGGGTGGTTCTGAGTCCCGTGGAGCGGAGCCGGCTGGAGGCCCAGCTGTCGACGCTCGTCCGCCCGGGCGAGATCCTGCGAATCGAGCTCCGCCGCCTGGACGGCACCATCCTCGCCGCGAGCGTTCCGGGGCTGGCCGGGGCATCCGTGTCGCCCAGCGCCGAGTTCACCCTCGCAGCCGGTGGCGAGCCCCACGTGGAGATCGTCGCCGCGGAGTCGGCCGCGGCCGGGTCCGGTGCGTTCGAGGCGCCGACGCTCCTTCGCGAGTACATGCCGCTCATCGCCGAGGGCCGTGTTCGTGGGGTCGTCGCGGCATGGCGCGACGCGGCCCCCATCCTCGCCCGGATCGCCCAGGTCCGCGGGGACGTCGTACTCATCACGCTGTCCGCGGCCGTCGTCGCGGCGGCGCTCCTGTTCCTCGTGTTCCGGGCCGCGCAGGCCCGGCTCACCCGGCAGACCGCCGCGCTCGTCGAAGCGATCCGGCACGATCCGCTGACGGGCACGCTCAACCATGGCGCACTCGTGGGCCACCTCGCCGTCGAGATCGAGAAGTCGAGGGCCGCCGATCGGTCGCTCGGGATCGCCCTGCTCGACGTCGACAACTTCCGCCTGCTCAACGACAACCACGGGCACCAGGCGGGCGACGACACGCTCCTGGCACTCGTCGACCTGCTCGCCGCGGAGCTCCCCGCATCGATCGTACGGGGCCGGTACGGCCCGGACGAGTTCCTCCTCATTGCCCCGCCGGAGCTCGTCGCGGAGCTTGGGCCGCTGGTCGAGCGGGTCCGCAAGGCGCTGGCCGAAGTGAGCCTCCAGTTCGAGGCCACAGAGCGGCTGCCGGTGACGATCAGCGCCGGCCTGAGCACGTACCCGGAGCACGGTGCATCGGTCACCGCGATCCTGTCGACCGCTGCGCTGGCGCTCGAAGAGGCCAAGGCGAGCGGCGGCGACGCGGTTCGCGTGGCCGGGACCGCCGAGGCGCGGGCCGACCGCACCGGCTTCGACCTCCTCCAGGGACTCGTGCTCGCGGTGGACACGAAAGACCGCTACACGAAGCGCCACTCGGAGGACGTCGCCCGCTACGCCGTCTTCCTCGCCGAGCGCCTGGAGCTCGATCCGGAGATCATCCGCTCGATCAGGACCGCCGGGCTGCTCCACGACGTGGGCAAGATCGGGATCCCGGACCCGATCCTCCGCAAGCCCGGGCGCCTGACGGCCGAGGAACAGGCCATCGTCCAGCAGCACGTCGCGCTCGGCGACATGATCGTTCGCGACCTGCCGGACATCGACGTCGTGAGGGCGGGCATCCGCTTCCACCACGAGCGCTGGGACGGAGCCGGCTACCTCGACCGGCTCGAGGGCGAGCTCATCCCGCTCGTGGCCCGGATCATCGCAGTCGGCGACGTGTTCTCGGCGATGACCACGACGCGACCGTACCGCAAGGCACTCGACGTGCGGGAGGCGCTCAAGAGGCTCGAGGACGCGGCGGGGACACAGCTCGAGGAGCGGCTCGTCAAGGCGTTCGTCGAGGGCCTGGAGACGGCCCCGAACCCGCCACTCCCCGGGGACGCGGGCGCTGGCCTGCTGTGGCTGCCGGGGCGGAGGGTCGCGTGACGGCGGGGCGCGGTCGCCGGCTCATCACCGGTTTCATGGCGGTGATCGTGTTCCTGCCGCTCCAGGCGAGCTCGCTCGCACCGGTGGCACGCGGGGCGCTGCCGATCGACCTCCTGCCGCCGGTCGGGGTCGCGGACACGCTCACGATGGTCCACGACCGGGTAGCAGTCGTGCCACCGCCGGGCGTTCTCGGCAACGACCTCGACCTCGACGGCGGCGCGACGGCTGTCCTCGACTCACCGCCGACCCATGGGACCGTGAACCTGCGGTCGGACGGCGGCTACACGTACACGCCCCACGCGGGCTACGTCGGCACGGACCTGTTCCGCTACCACGCGACCAGCCTGCTGCTGAACTCGCTCTCGACGCCGGTGACTATCACGGTCACGAACGGGGTTCCGGTTGCGGTCGCCGACGCGTATTCCGCGACGGGTGGTGTGCCTCTCGTGGTCCCTGCGCCCGGCGTCCTGAAGAACGACGTCGATGCGGACGGTGATGCCCTGACAGCGCAGGTCGTCACCGGGGTGGCTCAAGGAACGCTCATCCTCTCGGCGAACGGCGCGTTCACCTACACAGCGGCCGCCGGCTTCGCGGGGGCCGACTCCTTCACATACCGCGTTTCGGATGGCGTCGCGTGGTCGCTCCCGGCGGCGGTCGTGTTGACCGTCTCGCTCCCGCCGCTCCCCACGCGGCCTCCGACACCGGTTCCTACCCCCACCCTCCCGCCGCTCCCGATCCCGACCCCCACCCTCCCGCCGCTTCCGCTGCCCACGCCCACCCCGGGGACGCGGCCGACACCGACGCCGACCGTTCGCCCGACCCCGACCCCCACCCCGAGCTCGAGCCCGGTCCCGAGCGACGCGCGACCGTCGTCCTCAGTGCCGATCGCAGCCGGACCCGGCTCGCCCGGCGGCCCGCCCGGTCCCGCAACCGATCCGTTCGCGCTTCCGTCGGTCCGAATCGACCCGTTCGACGAGCTGCTCGGCGGGTTCGACGCATTCGGCGCGTTCGTATGGGCCGTCCCGGCGCTCGTGCTGGCCGTGCCCGGGCTGCTCCTGATCGTGGCACTCCTCGCGCAGGCCGCGATTGGCGTCATCTGGCTGCCGATGATCCGGCGCCACCTGGCGGGAGTCGGACTCCGCCGCCGCCGGCGCGAACCAGTCCGGAGCTGAGCCGGCCGCCCGTCAGCTCCCGAGACTTCGAACAGCAAGCGCCGCGTAGAGGGCCGTGCCCAGGGCCATCGGCTCTTCGTCGAAGACCACCCGGTTCGAGTGGTTCTGGGGCGTGGCCTGGAGAACCTCGTGGGCCGGACGAGCACCCAGGAACGCGAACGCCCCGCTGACGCGCTGGAGAACGTACGAGAAGTCCTCCGCGCCCATAATCGGATGGTCCATCGCCACGAGCGCTCCCTCGCCGGCCAGCTCGCGAACCGTGTCGCGGACGAACTCGGTCGCGGCGGGATCGTTGTACGTGACCGGGTACCCGGGCTCGATCTCGACATCGGCAGTGAGGCCGTGCGCGGCGGCGATCGCCGGTGCGACGCGCCGGACCAGCGTCCGCCCCGCCTCGCGCGCCTCGTCGGACACGGTCCGCATCGTGCCGCCGATGTACGCGGTCTCCGGGATGATGTTCGTGGTCGTTCCCGCCACGACGTTGGCGATCGTAATCACGACCGGATCGAACGCATGGATCTCTCTCGTGACCGCGACCTGGAGCGCGATGACGATCTCCGCGGCAACGGTGATCGGGTCCGCCGCTAGGTGGGGCGCTGAGGCGTGCCCGCCCCGACCGCGGACGGTGATCCGGATCGTGTCGCCCGCGGCGAGGAGCGAACCAGGGCGGAGGGCGATGGTGCCTGTCTCGTAGCGGGTCGTGATGTGGAGCCCGAACGCGGAGACGACCTTGCTCGGAGCACGCTCGAGGAGCCCCTCCTCGAGCATGAATCGCGCCCCGTGGAAGCCCTCCTCCCCGGGCTGGAACATCAGCAGGACGTTGCCGGCGAGCCCTTCCCGCCGCTCGACGAGCAGCCTGGCCGCGCCCAGGAGCATCGCGACGTGGGTGTCATGCCCGCAGGCGTGCATGACGCCCGGTACCTGTGAGGCGAAGTCGAGACCCGTGTCCTCCTGGAGCGGCAGGGCATCCATGTCCGCCCGGAGCAGGACGGTCGGTCCGGGTTGGCCACCTTCGATCACCGCAGTCACCGAGGAGACCGATTGGCCGAGGACGGGCTCGAGCCCGAGCGCGCGCAGCTCGTCGACGACGACCGCCTGCGTCGCCGGCAACTGGAGGCCGATCTCCGGCTGGGCGTGAAGCCGGCGACGGACCGCGACGATCTCGGCAAGGGTGGCGGAGGCCGCCGCGAGCAGTTCCCCCCGCTCCACGGCTGTCGTCAACCCTGCGCCCCGCCGGTGAAGTTCCACGACGCGAGATGGAGGCTGGGGACGAGCGCCGAGCCATCGAAGCCGCCGGCGATGAGCGACGCATCCGAACCGATCCCGCGGACCGCGCCCGGGGCGAGGGCCTCGACGTACGACTGGGTGAACCGGAGGTTTTTCACTGGCCGGACGATCCGGCCACCCTCCACGAGCCAGACCCCGTTGCGGGTGAGGCCCGTCACGACGAGCGTTCGCGGGTCGAGGACGCGCGTGTACCACAGGTCGGTCACGAGCAAGCCGCGTTCGACGCGGGCGAGGAGCTCATTCGGGGACCGGTCGCCGGCGGCGAGGATGGAGTTCGTCGGAAGCGCGCCGTACTGCTCGGCGCCTTCGAGGGCGTGCCCGGTACTGTCGACCCCGGCTCGTGCCGCGGTCCGCCGGGTGTGGAGGACCGCCTTCGTGATGCCGCCCTCGACGCAATCGATCCGGCGGCGGGGAGTGCCCTCGACGTCGAACGCGATCCCCACGTGGCCCGGGTCGGTGACGTCGTCGCGGATGTCGACCGTCTTGTCGAACTGCTGTTCGCCGAACTTCACGAACGAGCGACCCTCCTCGAGAGCCCGGCCGTTGAAGCCGTAGAAGAACAGGAACTGGACGAGATTCGCGACGCAATACGGCTCGAGGACCACCTCGTACCGGCCCGGCTCGAGGTCCATGGGATCGGCCGCCCCGCGCGCCTTCGTCGCGGCGCGCTCGCCCTGGAGGCGCCCGTCGATCGCGCCGATGCCGACGGAGGACATCCGGCCGCTCCCGTCGGAGGTGGGCGTTCGGGCGATCCCGTCGAGGTCGGCCACCGTGGCCCGACCGGCCAGCCGCTGGCCGGCGCTGTTCGCGAAGGCGATGATCCCGGCATCCGTCGAGCACGCGCCCGCCGTCTCGAGCCCTCCCGCAGCCTCCACGAAGTCGCGGACCCGCCGGGCCCGCTCGTCGGGCGACGCCGCGCCAGTCGCCTCGTCCCAGTGGTCCACCCGAGGCGCTTCGGCAACCGGTGCGAGGCCCGGCCACTCGGGGTCCTCCGGCCGGACTCGGGCCGCCTCGAGGACGCCGTCGATGAGCCGGCCAAGCGTCTCGTCGTCAGTGGGGCCGTCGAGGCTGGTCGCGGCCGTCCGCCCGTCGACCGCGACCCGGAGAAGGACGTGGCTGACGGCCTCGGACACGTTCTGGTGGATGAAGCTATTGGCGAATCGGGTGAGGGCAGCCGTGCCGCCCCGGACGGTGACCTCGGTCTCCGCGTCGGGCGCCTTCGAGCGGACCAGCTCGACCACCCGGTCGGCGACGGCCTGGGTATCGGCAGCCGTTCGGGTGGTGGTCATCGTTGTCCCGGTCACCCGCGGACCCCCACTCGAATCCCCCGGAATCGCGCCGGCACTGACGGATGGCCGGTGTGGCCGATCTGGACCGGCTGGCCCTTGCCGCAATTCGGGGTGCCCCAGAACGTCCACTCATCGCGGTTGCCGAGCATGTCCATCGACCCCCAGAACTTCGGGCTGATCGCCGTGTACGTCGGGTTCTTCAGGAGGCGGCCCCGCTTGCCGCCCCTGATCTCCCAGCCCATCTCGCAGCCGAACTGGAAGTTCAGCCGCTTGTCGTCGATCGACCACGAGCGGTTCGTGTCCATGTGGATGCCGTCGTCGGTCGCGGCGATCATCCCTTCGAGCGAGTCGTTGCCGGGCAGGAGCCCGACGTTCGTCATCCGGACCATCGGGATCCGGTTGTAGCCGTCGGCCCGCACGGCACCCCCGCTCGGGATCCCGGCCAGCGCCGCCGAGTCGCGGCCGCTCAGTACCCCGACCCACGTCCCGTTCTTCACGATGTCGACGGGATGGGCGGGCGTCCCCTCGTCGTCGAAGCCGAAGCTGCCGAGGGCGCCGGGGAGCGTCGCGTCGGCCGTGATGTTCATCAGGTCCGATCCGAAGCGGAGACTGCCCATCTTCGCGAGCTCGAGCCAGCTCGTGCCGGCGAACGCGGCCTCCCAGCCGAGGATCCGGTCGAGCTCGACCGCGTGCCCCACGGACTCGTGGATCTGGAGGGCCATCTGCTCGCTGCCGAGGATGAGGTCCGTCGCGTCGAGCGACGGGCACGGGTCGGCCGCGAGGAGAGCCTTCGCCTCGTCCGCGATCCGGGCCGCGTGGGCGGACAGGTCCAGCTCGCGGATCAGCTCCCAGCCACGGGTGCCGTACTGGCCGCGGATCCCGGGATACGAGCGGACCTGCGTCTCGCTCTCACCGACCGCGGTCGCGGACATCGAGGCGCCGCACTCGACGATGTGCTGGTCGACGCGGTGGCCCTCGCTGCTGACGAGCCACTTCCGGGTCTCCCAGGCGTTGTAGTCCGCCTCGGCGACGTTCGCGCCGTGCTCGGTCATCGTCCGGGTGACGCCCTCGAGGAGATCGCCCTTCTCGGCGAGAGTGACCGACCAGGGATCCTCGCGACACTCGCTCGACCATGAGCCCGTCGCGGGTTGGACGGGGGCCAGCTCGAGCGGCTTGCCGGGCACGAGGGTCGAGGCCCGGGCGACGGCCGCGGCCTGCTCGCCGGCCTGTCTCGCGGTCGCGGGGCTCGCCTCCGGGGCGGCGAAGAAGCCCCAGCTCGAGCCGATCAGCGCGCGGACGCCGATCCCCGCGCGTTGCTCCCGGTCGAGGGATTCGACGACGCCGTTCCGGGCGGTCATCGCCTCGGATCGCATCTCCATGGCCCGGGCATCGGCGTAGCGGGCGCCGGCATTGAGGGCGGCCTCCACGGCCGCGGTCGCAAGGTCGTACATGCCGCCATGCTAGGCGGTTCGCGCACTCCGCGCGGCCGGCTCTCGACCCGCCTCCCGGGTCACCTGATGCCGCGACCGACGACCGAGCCGCGGGGCGGGTCGAGCATCGCTGGAGCGCGGCCGAAGGCGCCCGCGCCGCGAAGTTTTCGCCCTTTCCTTCGACGGTTGACCCGCCCAGCGGGTCAACCGTGACGCCGCGACCTCAGGCGGGCCCCGACCTGACCTTCGCGCCTTCCGACCACAGGAGGTAGCCGAGCCACAGCCAGCCGAGCCCGAACAACACCCAGAGCCCCGCGATCGGGCCCACCTGGAGCGGGAAGATGTCGGTCCGCGAGCCCTCGAGCATCTGGTGGGCGAGCGCCGACCCACCGGCCGCCGCGACGCCGGCCGCCCCGATGAGGAGCGGGATCGGGCTGAGCCGCGGCATGACGTTGGCCACGATCACGGAGAGCGCGGTGAGCGTGGCTCCCGCGCCGGCCACGAACGCGCCGGGAGCCAGCCCGGTGAAGCCGATAGGACCGTACGGGAGGCCGAGGATGTCGCCGGTCAGGACGAGCCGTCCGATGCTGCCGTAAGCGAGCATGACCAGCCCGACGAGCGTGACGGCGAAGCCGATCGTCCCGAGTGGCCCACCGGTGGCCCGTCGTACCCGGAGAGCGATGAGCCCGACCATGAGGAAGACCACCGGGCCGACGAGGACCCCCGACAGGTGCGGGGCGATCGCCTGGACGACCCCGAACGCCACGACCCACAGCGTGCCGCCGAGCAGGGCCAGGAACCCCCCGAACCGTGTGAACCGTGCGCGAGTCATATCCGCTCCTTCCCCTCGGATGTTGAGCCGGCAAAGCTTCCGCCCGGTGGGGGACGAGCAACAGGCCCCAATTCGTCCCGCCGCGGGCGGGCAATGGTCGGAGCGCCGCGGTGCATCGGCGCACCAGTCCGACTCGACATTGCGCCGGCGCAGGCCATCTCCGCCGATTGACGCCTGCCGGGCCCCCGCCATACACTCAATCCCGACGAAATCACTCGGGATTGAGGCAACCACCCTGACCCAGGCCGTCCGACCCTCGTTCCATGGCAGCGGCGCTGTAGCCTTCTCGACGAAGGGCGAATACGGCGTCCGGCTGATGGTTCAGCTCGGGCGGCACTACGGCCAGGGCCCGGCCAGCCTCGCCGAGATCGCCGCCGAGGAGGACCTTCCCCGGGCGTACCTCGAGCAGCTCGTGATGAGCCTCCGTGATGCCGGTCTCGTGGTCTCGACCCGCGGCGCCCACGGCGGGTACGAGCTCGCCAGGGAGCCGGGCGAGATCCGGATGAGCGAGGTCCTCCGGGCGCTCGAGGGGCCGATCGCCCCGATGATCTGCGCCACGGACGACCCCGAGCACGCGGTCATCTGCGACCGCTCGTCGCGCTGCACGGTCAACCTCCTGTGGGTCCGCGTCCGCGACGCGATCGCGGGAGCCCTCGACGGGATGACCGTCGCCGACCTCGTCCCGCCACGGATCGTCAATGCGCAGCCGAGCGGGCCGATCAAGCCCGTTACCACCATCCATGGAGCAGTGACCCCATCGTGAGCGAAGTCAACGGGACCAAGCCGGGCGCGAAGAAGGCCGGCGCCAAGCCAGCCGCCGCCGACCACCTCGTGATCCGCGGCCTCCGCGTCGCCCCGATCGCCCATCCCGAGACGGAGATCCTCCAGGGGATCGACCTCGAAGTGGGCAAGGGCGAGGTCCACGCGATCATGGGCCCCAACGGCTCCGGCAAGACGACCCTCGCCTATGCGCTGATGGGCCACCCGGCCTACATCGTCAAGGGCGGCCAGGTCCTCTGGAAGGGCCGCGACCTGCTCAAGCTCTCGCCGGACAAGCGCTCCCGGCTGGGCCTCTTCCTCGCCTTCCAGTACCCCACCGCGATCCCCGGCCTGAGCGTCGCGAGCTTCATCCGGAGCGCCCTCAACGCGAAGCTCCAGGGGATCGACAAGAACGCTGACGTCGACCCGACCGACCCGATGAAGGGCGGCATCTCGATGCGCGACTTCCGCAACAAGATGCGGGAGAAGATGGCCATGCTCCGGATGGACGAGAGCTTCGCCACGCGCTACGTCAACGAGGGCTTCAGCGGCGGGGAGAAGAAGCGGCTCGAGATGCTCCAGATGGCCGTTATCGAGCCGGAGATGGCGATCCTCGACGAGACGGACTCGGGGCTCGACATCGACGCCCTGCGGGTCGTCGCCGAGGGCGTCAATGCGATGCTCAACCCGGACCTCGGGGTCCTCCTCATCACCCACTACCAGCGCCTGCTCAACTACATCACGCCGGATCACGTCCACGTCCTCGCCGAGGGCCGGATCGTCAAGAGCGGTGGCAAGGAGCTGGCGCTCCAGCTCGAGGACGAGGGCTACGGCCCGATCCTCCGGGCGGCCGGCCTCGCGACCGGCGTCCCCGACGACGCGCTCAAGGTCCCCCTGGCGCCCGAGCCGGCCGAGGTCGCCCGCTGAGGCGGGCTCCCGATCGATGACGGTGACGTCCGCACCAAAGACAGCGACCGACCCTCGGATCCGCGACGGCCGCCTCGACCCGCAGGCGATCCGGGCCGAGTTCCCGATCCTCCGAACGGAGGTCAACGGTCACCCGCTCGTCTATCTCGACTCGGCCTCGACGAGCCAGAAGCCCCAGGCGGTCATCGACGCCGTCGACGAGTTTTACGGCGAGTACAACGCGAACGTCCACCGCGGCATCTACACGATCGGCGAGCGCTCGACGGCCGCGTACGAGCGAGCCCGGGCGAGTACCGCCCGGTTCATCAATGCGCCCGACAGCCACGAGATCGTGTTCACAAGGAACGCGACCGAGGCGATCAACCTCGTGGCCTACTCGTGGGGCCGCAAGCACATCGGGCGGGGCGACGCGATCGTCCTGACCGAGATGGAGCACCACGCCAACCTCGTCCCGTGGCAGCTCCTCGTCCAGGAGAAGGACGGCGACCTAGAGTTCATCCCGATCACCGACGACGGCATCCTCCGCCTCGACGTTTTCGAGGTCCTCCTCCGCCTCAAGCCGAAGCTCGTCGCGTTCACCCACGTCTCGAACACGCTCGGCACGATCAACCCGGTCGCCGAGATGGTCGCGATGGCCCACGAGGCCGGCGCCCTCGTCCTCGTCGATGGCGCCCAGGCCGTGCCCCACGTGCCGGTCGACGTCCAGGCACTCGGGGCCGATTTCTACGTCTTCAGCGGCCACAAGATGCTCGCCCCCACCGGATCCGGGGCCCTGTGGGCCCGGCGCGAGCTGCTCGAGGCGATGCCGCCCTTCATGGCCGGCGGCGAGATGATCCGCGAGGTCCACCTCCGGCGCTCGGAGTGGAACGACGTGCCCTGGAAGTTCGAGGCCGGGACGCCAGACATTGCCGCGGCCATCGGCCTTGGGGCGGCGGCCGAGTACCTGATGACCCTCGGCATGGGTCGGGTGCGGGAGCACGAGCGCGAGCTGCTCGAGTACGCATTGGACGTGCTCCCGCGTGAGCTGCCGTCGATCCAGCTCTACGGGCCGCTCGACGCGAATGTTCGTGGCGGCGTGATCCCGTTCAACCTCCCGGGCGTCCACCCGCACGACGTCGCCCAGGTCCTCGACCGCTTCGGGATCGCCGTCCGGGCCGGCCACCACTGCACGATGCCGCTTCACGAGCGGCTCGACCTGGCCGCGACCGCCCGGGCGAGCTTCAACGTCTACACGACCCGGGAGGACGTCGACGCCCTCGTCGCGGGCCTCAAGGAGGTCGAGCGGGTCTTCGGCAGCTAGGGGCTTCGCCAATCCCGACCCCGCTGGTCGGAATTGCGGGGTGGCGGTACACTCACGCACGCATGGACGACCTGTACCGCGACTACATACTCGAGCACTACCGGCGGCCCCACAACTTCGGGGTCATCGAGGATCCCAGCGCGTCATACGAGGGGGCAAACCCCCTGTGCGGCGACCGGATCACGATGATGCTGGGGGTCCGCGGCGGGGTCGTGGAGCGGGTCGGCTTCACCGGGCGCGGCTGCGCGATCAGCCAGGCGAGCGCGTCGCTCCTCACCGATGAGGTCAAGGGCAAGCCGGTCGCCCAGGTTGCCGCGATGAGCAACGACGACGTTCTCGAGCTCCTCGGGATCGACATCAGCCCGGCCCGGCTGAAGTGCGCGATCCTCTCGCTCGATACCCTGCAGCACGCCCTCGAGGATCTGGGGGAAAGCGAGACGCCCGGCGTCCCGGCGGAGGCCGAGGCATGACACTGCGCCGCTGCGAGTGTTGCTGGCCGGCCTGACCGCCGGCGCGCCGTTGATGGCGCCCCTCCGTCGACCCGCCCCCTGACCCTTCGCCCTGTCGCCACCGACAGCCCGTCGATCACCGGAGCCCAGAGTCCGATGCCAAAGACCTATCCCGAACTACTCCGCGAGGCCCGCGCCGACGTGCGCGAGGTCACGCCCGCCGAGGTCCAGGTCCTCCGCGAGTCCGACCACCCGCCGGTGGTCGTCGACGTCCGCGAGGCGTCCGAGTGGGAGCAGGGCCACGTCCCGGGCGCCCAGCACATCTCGAAGAGCTACATCGAGCAGCAGATCGAATCCGCGGCGCCCGACCGGGCGGCGCCGGTCGTCCTCTACTGCGCCGGCGGCGTCCGGTCGCTCTTCGCCGCGAAGACGCTCCAGGAGATGGGCTACTCGGACGTCGCCTCGATGAGCGGTGGCTTCCAGAAGTGGAAGACCGAGGGCCTGCCCTGGAAGATGCCGGCGACCCTGAGCGCGGAGCAGAAGCAGCGCTACAGCCGCCACCTGCTGATCCCGGAGGTCGGGATCGACGGCCAGGCGAAGCTGCTCGACTCGAAGGTCCTGCTGATCGGCGCTGGCGGGCTCGGGAGCCCGGCGGCCCTCTACCTGGCCGCGGCCGGCGTGGGGACGATCGGGATTGTCGACTTCGACGTCGTCGACCTGTCGAACCTCCAGCGCCAGGTCATCCACGCCAACGACCGGATCGGCGAGAAGAAGGTCGAGTCGGCCCGCCGGACGATCACCGGCCTCAACCCGGACGTGAAGGTTGTCGCCCACGAGGAGATGCTCGTCGCGGACAACGTCGACCGGCTCATCGCCGGCTACGACGTGATCCTCGACGGCACCGACACATTCGAGACGCGCTACCTGCTCAACGATGCGGCCGTCGTCGCGAACATCCCGGTCGTCCACGCCAGTGTCTTCCGGTTCGAGGGCCAGCTGACGACATTCGTTCCATTCGAGGGGCCGTGCTACCGCTGCCTCTACCCGACCCCGCCGCCGCCCGAGCTCGCCCCGGGTTGCTCAGTGGCCGGCGTCCTGGGCGTCGTGCCCGGGATCATGGGCCTCCTCCAGGCAAACGAGGTCCTCAAGGTCCTCCTCGGGATCGGCGAGACGCTCGTCGGGCGGCTGCTGCTGTTCGATGCGCTCGACGCGTCGTTCACCGAGCTGCGCCTCAAGCGTGACCCGGAGTGCCCCGTCTGCTCCGACAAGGCGGTCGCGGCTCGGAAGGCCGGCAAGCCACTCCCCGTCGTCGCGGTGGGGGCGGACGAGCCCTTCGTGCTCGGTGGCCCTCCGGGAGCGCGGGCATGAGCGTCGTCCGGATTCCGACCGTCCTCCGGCCGCAGGTCGGGGGCGAGAAGCAGCTCGAGCTCGAGGGCGGAACGGTCGCCCAGCTCGTCGAATCGCTCGTCGAGCGGTTTCCCGCGCTCCGCTCGCAGCTCCTCACCGAGAGCGGCGACCTGAACAGGTTCATCAACGTCTACGTCAACGGCCAGGACGTCCGCTACCTCCAGGGGCTCGCGACGCCAGTCGAGGCGCGGGACGAGGTCCGGCTCCTGCCCGCGATGGCGGGCGGTTGACGATGGCGTTGCCGAAGCCGGCGGTGGTCCCGCCGGACGGCCTCGGCCGGACGCCCCAGCACGATCACGCCCGTGCGCACGAGAGCCTCGCTCCGCATGGCGGGCGGTACGAGGACATCCTTGACGCGATCGGCCACACCCCGATTGTCGAGATCCCGCGGATGTCCCCGAACCCGGCGGTCCGGCTCTTCGGGAAGCTCGAGATGGTCAACCCGACCGGCTCGGTCAAGGACCGCGTCGCGAAGTACCTCGTCGACGACCTCGAGCGACGCGGCCTGCTCGGGCCGGACTCGATCATCCTCGAGCCGACATCCGGCAACACGGGCATCGCCCTCGCGATGATCGGGCGCCGGAAGGGCTATCGCGTTGCGCTGGTCATGCCGGACAACGTCACGAACGAGCGGCGCCAGATGGCCGCGCTCTTCGGAGCTGAGGTCATCGACTCGCCGGGCGCACTTGGGTCGAACGGGGCGATCGCCCTGGCCAAGCACCTCGTGGCCAAGGACGAGCGGTTCGTCATGCCCTACCAGTACGGCAACCCGGCCAACATCCAGGCGCACTACGAGACCACCGGACCGGAGGTCCTCGCCGATTGCCCGGAGATCGACGTCTTCGTCGCCGGGCTCGGGACGTCCGGGACCTTGATGGGCGTTGCCCGCTACATGCGTGAGGCGAAGCCGGGGGTGCGGATCGTCGCGGCCGAGCCGCTGCCCGGGGAAGGCGTCCAGGGTCTCCGTTCGCTCGACGAGGGGTTCGTCCCCGAGATCCTCGATCCGTCCCTCCTCGACGCGAAGTACCTCGTGTCCAACAGGGATGCAATCGCAGCCCTGCGCGACCTCGTGTTCCGCGAGGGGATCTTCGCCGGGCCCTCGTCCGGGGCGGTGCTCGTCGCAGCGGCGCGCGAGGCGAAGCAGATGACCGCCGGCTCGATCGTCGCCTTGCTGCCCGACGGCGGGTGGAAGTACCTGTCCGCCGGCACGTACAGCCGGAACCTCGACGAGATGGAGGCGGATCTCGAGGGCGGAGTCAACTGGTGGTAGGCGAGGGCGGGCAGGCCATCGCCAGTCACCCCGCTCATCCCGGCCCGGACTTCGCACCGATTCCGGCGAAGATCGTCCAGCAGCTCATCGACCACGCCCGGGCGGAATACCCGAACGAGGCCTGCGGTCTGATCATTGGCGACCGGCCGGCGCCCGACGGGGGAGTCCCCCTCCGGTTCGAGCCGACGAGGAACGTGTCGGCTTCCCCGTATCGCTACGAGATCCACCCGGACGACCTGCTCCGGCTGACGGTCGCGACCGATGACGCCGGCGAGGCGTTCTGGGGGATCGTCCACTCCCACACCCACACGCCGGCCCGCCCGTCGCCGACCGACACCGGCCTGGCGTTCTATCCCGAAGCGCTGTACGTCCTCGTGTCGCTCTCCCCTGACGAGGCGGATCCCTCGACCGCGCTGCCGAGCGTCCGGGCCTGGCGGATCGTCGACGGCGAGGAGTTCGAAGTGGAGCTGCGGGTCACGACGTGAGGCCCGGATTCGCATCGAGCCTGAGGACCGCCACGACGCCCGCTTCCTGTGGATCGTTGCCCGGGCCCCCGCCACTGCATGTCGTCCGCGCCCGCGGCGGCTGAGAACCCCCTGAGCGGCGGTACGATACGGAGGGCCGTTTCGCACTGGAGGACCCTCCGATGGATGGTCGGTGGCTGCGCTTCATCGCCGCTCTGATCGTGTTCGGGATCGCCACAGCGGTGGGTGTGCTGGCCTTCGGCCGGTTCGAGACCGCACCGGATCCCGTGACGTTCATCAACCAGGTGACCGCGGACTCCTGGGCGCTGATCCTCACGATCGCCATGGTCCTCGCGGCCCTGACCTGGTTCGGCCTCGAGTACTTCCAGACCGGTCGCCTCGGCTCACTCACGGGCCAGTTCACGACCCGGACGTTCGTGCTGATGCCGATCGGGATCGCCCTGAACATCGTCCTCGGCGCCGCGGTCGCGAACGCAGTGAAGGTCCCGATCTACCTCGACTCGATCGGAACGATCCTCGTCGGCGTGCTGTGCGGCCCGGTTGCCGGGGCGCTGACCGGGGCGCTCGGAAACATCCTGTGGTCGTACGTCATCCCGCCCCCGTTCCAGTACGGCCCCGCGGCCGCGTTTGCCATCACCGCGGTGGCGATCGGCGTGCTGGCCGGGCTCGCGGGCCGTGCAGGCATCCTCCGGCCGCGGCCAAATCGGCCGACGCGCGAGCTCGCGATCGGCGGGGTCGTGACCGTCGGGCTCATCCTGGGGCTGTCGTACCTCGCGTACCTCGGCTACGAGGCGATCATCGGCAAGGCTGCCCTGGCTCCCGCCAGCGATAACCAGATCTTCGTGATCCTCGGCTGGGTGGCCCTCGGGCTCGTTGCGCTCACGGTTGTCGGTCTTCTCGCACTGCTGGTCGTGCGTCGCGATCTCACGGCGACCTACGTCGTCGTCGCGGGTGTCGTCACGGGCATTGTCGCCGCTCTGATCAGCGCCCCGATCGCCGCCGGCGTGTTCGGCGGTGTGACGGGGGCCGGCTCGGACTTCCTCGTCGCGGCCTTCCGACAGGCCGGCGCGGACGTCCAGGCCGCGACGCTCGGGCAGGGCCTGATCAGCGACCCGATCGACAAGGTGACGACGTTCTTCGTCGTCTACCTCATCCTCAACGCCATGGCCCGCCGGACGAAGGCGCGCTTCCCGCAGGGCGAGCGGCTGCTCGAAGGCGACGTCCAGGAGGCGTACGCCTGACGATCGCCGCCGACCCCCGGGTCCCGGCCTCGATCGGCCGGCCGGGACCCAGCGCGTATCACCGGCTCAACCCGCTCACGAAGCTGACCGCGGCGATAGCGACGAGCGTCGCCGCGTTCGTGGTGGGTGGATTCGTCGGCCCGCTCGTCCTCGTGGCAGTCGCGATTCTCGTGCCGGCTGCCATCGCGGGCGTCGTCGGATCGCTTCTCCGCGCCGTGCTGCTGCTGGCGCTCCCGATCGCGATCAGCGTCGTCGTCATCAACGTGCTGTTCTTCCCGGCCGGCCAGCAGGTTCTCTTCCGGATCGGGCCGGTCACGGCGACCGTGGAGGGCCTCGTGTTCGCTCTCGAGGTCGTCGCCCGAATCGTCGCGATCTCCGGCGCAATCAGCCTCTTCTACCTGACGACAAAGACGGGCGACCTGACGATTGATCTCGAGCGGCGGGGCGTCCCGCCGCGCCTGGCATTCGTTGCGAGCGCGTCAGTCCAAACGGTCCCGGCGATGGTCGACCGGGCTGCCACGATCACGGCCGCCCAGCGTGCCCGCGGCCTCGATACCCAGGGCAGCTTCGCCGCCCGACTCCGCGGCATCGTCCCGATCGTCGGGCCGGTGATCCTCGGTGCGATCGGTGAGGTCGAGAAGCGGACGATGGCTCTCGAGGCGCGCGGCTTCAGCCGGCCGGGGCGCCGGACGCTCCTGTGGCACCCGGCCGATTCGTCGGTACAGCGCCTCGCCCGCTGGCTGATGGTGCTCGCGATCCCCGCGTTCGTGATCGCCCGGGCCGCCGGCTGGCTCGGCTGAGGTGGCCGGATGCTGACCGTCGAGGGGCTGTCCTATCGCCACGCCGGGGCTCTGCGGCCATCGCTCCGGGACGTCGATCTCGTGCTCGGCGACGGTGAGGTCGTCGGGGTCGTCGGGGCCAACGACTCGGGCAAGACGACGCTCTGCCTCGTCCTCGCCGGGCTCGCGCCACGGATCGTCGGCGGGACACTGACCGGCCGGCTGTCGATCGATGGCGTCGACGCCGCCTCGCTCGCGATGCACGACCTGCCGGCGCTCGTGGGGATCGGCTTCGACGATCCTTCGACGCAGCTCTCGGGTGTGGCGGCGACCGTGTTCGAGGAGGTCGCCTTCGGGCCGGCCAACCTGGGGGTGCCGCGCGACGAGCTGATCGAGCGGACGGCGGGCGCGCTGGAGGCCCTGGCGATCGGCCATCTGGCCGAGCGAGATCCGGCCAGGCTGTCCGGCGGGCAGCAGCAGCTCGTGGCGATCGCTTCGATCCTCGCGCTGCGGCCGCGCCACGTCGTCCTCGATGAACCGACCGCCCAGCTCGACCCGTCCGGAACGGCGCTCGTCGGCGACGCTCTCGAGCGACTTGCCGGGCAGGGCGTTTCGATCCTCGTCGTCGAACACAAGACCGATCTGCTCGCCCGGGTCGCGAACCGGGTCGTGGCGCTGGATGGCGGGCAGGTCGTGCTCGAGGGGGCCGCCCGGGAGGTCCTCGCGGACTCGGCACTCGTCGACCTCGGCGTCGCGCCACCGAGCAACGTCCGGCTGCGCCGTGCGCTCGTCGCGGCCGGCCTCGACCCGGCCCGCCTCCAGGGGACTCGCCCATGACCAACGTCTGGGTCGAGGGCCTCGTCCACGTCTACGAGGGCGGCGTGCGGGCGCTCGACGGCGTCGACCTCGCGATCACCGCCGGCGAGCGCGTCGCGCTGATCGGCCAGAACGGGTCGGGCAAGACGACGCTCGTCCGCCATTTCGATGGCCTGCTCCGGCCGACGTCCGGGCGCGTGCTCGTCGGCGGCGTCGATGCTGCCGGGCGGACGGTCGCGCAGCTCGCCCGCGAGGTGGGCCTGGTGTTCCAGGATCCCGATCGACAGATCTTCGCGTCGACGGTGCGCGGCGAGGTCGAGTTCGGCCCGCGGAACCTCGGCCTGCGGGGTGCGGCACTCCGATCCGCGGTTGACGAGGCGTTGGAGGCGACTGGCCTGAGGGAGGCGGCAGACCTGAACCCAGGCGACCTCGGGACGTCGCGGCGGAAGCTCCTCGCGCTTGCATCCGTCCTGGCGATGGGCACGCCGGTCCTCGTCCTCGACGAGCCGACGACCGGTCAGGACATGCCCGGGATGGCGATCATCGAGCGGGTGGTCGCCGCCGTCAGTGCCGCGGGGCGGACGGTCATCGCCATCAGCCACGACATGCGGTTCGTCGCCGAGCAGTTCGAGCGCGTCGTCGTCATGCGCGAGGGCCAGGTGGTTCTCGATGGATCGCCGGCGGAGGTCTTTGGTCAAGCCCAGTGGGAGACACTGAGGTCGACGTTTGTGGAGCCGCCCTTGCCGGCGTTGCTGGGCGACCGACTCGGGCTGGGTTCGACCCCGACCGACGAAGCCCTCGTCAGCGCGTTGACGTCGCGGGGCTGACGACCCGGGCGAGGTCGCCGACGCGTTCGACGAACCGAGCGAGGAACCTCGCGGCGTCCCCCTCGACCGCGATGTCGAGGTTCGGTGGCCGCTTCCAGGAGCGCCGCCAGTCGGTGACGGTCTCGCCGCTCGTGAGGGTGCCATGCAGCTCGACGTCGACGGTGAGTGCCTCGGTCCTGACGAGGCTCCGATCGAGGGCCGCGGCAACAGCGAAGGGATCGTGGATGAATGCGCCGTAGAAGCCGTCGTTCCGGCTGTGGAACTCCATGTAGAACCGGAGCGCATCGGCGATGAAGCGGACGACCGGGTTGCCGGCAACAGAGCGCGTCGCGTGCATCGGCTCTTCGCCCAGGGCGAGGGCGATCGAGTCGTCGGGGGTCGAGCCGGCGCGGCGGGCGAGCGCGACGACGTGCTCCGGCGTGATCTTTGCCCGCTCCGTGACGTCGAGACCCATCGCGAGCGGACGCGGGGTGCCGCCCGGCGCCGCCGCCTCCCACGCGTCGAACGCGGCCTTCGCGGCTTCGGGATCGACGTGGATGTTCCACTCGGTCGTCGGCGCGGTGTTGCCGGGCGACCGGTACGAGCCCCCCATGAGGACCCACGCCTTGAGGAGGCCCGGCAGCTCTGGCTCGCGCTGTAGCGCCACTGCCAGGTTCGTGAGCGGCCCGAGCGTGACGAGCATCAGCTCGCCCGGCCGCCGGCGCGCCTCCTCGACGATGAGGTCGCTCGCGTGCCGCCGGCTCAGGGCGCTCGTCGCATGGGGCAGCTCCGCGTAGCCGAGGCCGCGTGCGCCGTGGGTCTCGGGCGTCGTCTCGAGCGGCCGGACGAGCGGCACCTCTCGCCCGAGCGCCACCTCGATGTCCGGCCGGCCGGTGAGCTCGAGGACCGCTCGGGTGTTTTCCGCGACCTGCCGCGCGTCGACATTGCCGGAGACGCAGGTAACGGCCACGATCTCAGCATCGGGAGACCCGAGGGCGTAGAGCAGCGCCATCGCATCGTCGATACCGGTATCGACGTCGAGGATGAGCGGCTGGCGATCGGACATCGCCTGATCGTAGCCGCTGTGGCTGCACTCGGACTATGTCTGCCATAGCCGCTGGCCGGCCGGGTACGGATCAGCGCGCAGACCGCGCGGAGGGGTTCATCTCGCCTCCTTGCGTGGACACCCGTCTACTCCGCGCCAGTCCTGGTGGCCTGGTGATCGCCAGCGAAGCCTTCGCTGCTTCACTTTGTCGATGAAGGCCCGCTCGCTCCTCGCTCAGAACCTCCGAATCACGGTCGCCCGAACCGTGGGCGACGTCCGGCGGACCACCGGCTGGACCCAACAGGAGCTCGGGAGGCGCGCGAAGGTGTCGCGACAGATGGTCGGGTTGGTCGAGGCCGCTGGGGTGTCCCCTTCGTTCGAGGTCACGGCCCGGCTGTTTGGTGCGCTCGGGGTGCAGGCGGAACTTGTCGTTCGCCTCCCATTCCTTACCGACCGGCGCGCCCAGCGCGATCCGGCACATGCACGGTCTTCAGCCTACGTTCAGCGCCGTCTCGAGGGCCTTGGCTGGCTCGTCCGTCGTGAGATCGAGGTCGTTCACGGCCGGTCCCACGGGTGGATCGATCTGATGGCATTTGATCCGCGGACTCGCACGCTCGCGGTGATCGAGATCAAGACGCAACTCGACGACCTCGGGCAGATCGAGCGCACGCTCGCCTGGTATGAGCGAGAAGCATGGGCAGCCGCCCGCCGCCTCGGATGGCGACCGCCCAGGCCGTTGGCTGGGTTCTATCGTTAGCTACCACGGCTTGCGACGATCGGATTCGAGGCAATCGCGATGCCGTGGCCTCCGCGTTCCCGTCCAGAGCCTCCGACCTGCTCGGGTGGCTGGCGCACGACGACATCACTCCTCCGCCTCGGCGAGCAATTGCCCTGATCGACCCGAGCAGCCGCCGGCGCGATTGGCTGATACGCAGTCGGGTCGATGGCCGTCGGACCGCGGCGCCGTACCGTGACTACGCTGACTTCATGGCCGCCATTCGCCGGCACGCGTGAACCATGGCCGATCCGCTAGCCGGCTTGGCGCCGCAATAACGAACCAGCTCGGTGGCTCCGCCAGCTGCCCAGCGTTGATCCCGGGTCCTCGTGCTCATGCACGTTCGGCCAGCGGGAATGGCGCCGGAGGACGAGCCGCCAGGCGTCCCGGTCCGACCCACCCGCGCGGAGGCGCTTCGCCCAAGGGGACGCGGTCGCGGCCAGCTCGGTCGACCTACACTCCCCGGGTGACCACCACGATCCGCGCGACCCTCCCGATCCTCCCGTACAAGGGCGGTCCCGCCACGGTCGAGGAGTGGGATCCGGGCACTGTCGAGGTCGCGAGCCGGATCGCCGCCCTCGTTGCCGAATCCCGACCTGACCTCGTCGTCGAGCACATCGGAAGCAGCGCGGTCCCGGGCCTGCCAGGCAAGAACGTCGTCGATCTCGGGATCGAAGCGGATCAGTCGGACGTCGCGGCGGTCGCCCAGCTGCTCGAGGACCTCGGGTTCCAGCGCCAGACCGGCTCTCGCTCGTTCCCGCCGACGCGTCCGCTGATGATGGGTTCAATCGAGCACGGCGGCCGGCCCTACCGGATCCACGCCCACGTCCATCCCCGCGGCCACCGCGTGTGGGGGCGGGAACACGCTCGCGACCTCGGCTTCCGCGACGCCCTGCGCGCCGATGCCGCGCTTCGTGAGGAATACGCGGCGCGAAAACGGGCGATCGTGGATGGGTCGGTGGTCGACTCGTACCGCTACTCGCTGGCCAAGACCGAGTGGATCCGGGGCACGCTCGGGCGGCTGGGCCTCGCTGACCCGCCGATCCTCCCGCCGGCCACGATCGGCGTCGTCGGCGGCGGGCAGCTCGGGCGGATGCTCGGCCTCGCCGCTCGCCAGCTCGGCTATCGGTTCGTCGTGCTCGATCCCGACCCGTTATGCCCAGCCGCGGCTATTGCCGACCGGGTCGTGACCGGCGCCTACGACGACACGCCCGCCGCGCTGGCGCTGGGGTCGAGCGCCGACGTCGTCACCGTGGAGCTCGAGCACGTCGCGCTCGACGTCGTGTCCCGCCTCGACCACGAGTGGCCGGTGCGCCCAGGCGTGTGGACCGTCGCTGCGACGCAGGACCGGATCGCGGAGCGGCGGTTCCTCGAGGCGGAAGGGGCGGCCGTCGCCCCATGGCGGGAGGTGCGCGACCAGGTGGAGCTGGTTCGGGCAACGGCCGAGCTGGGGCTCCCGCTCCGTCTCAAGGCCGCGCGCGGTGGGTACGACGGCCGCGCTCAGGTCGGGCTCGCGACCGCGAGCGAGCTCGCTCGAGCTCTCGGTCGGATCGGCGCAGGGCCGGATCGGCCGGCGGTCGCCGAGCGCGAGCTCGCGTTCGAGGCCGAGCTGTCGGTCGTCTGCGCGCGGGGCGTGGATGGCCGCGCAGTCACGCTTCCGGTGGCGCGCAACCGCCACGACGAGGGGATCCTCGTCGAATCCGTCGCGCCGGCGGCGATCCCGACGGCGGTGGCCACCAAGGCGTCCGAGCTCGCGATGCGGCTCGCGGAGGGCCTCGACCTCGTCGGGACGCTGACCGTCGAGCTGTTCCTCATGCCCGATGGGTCGCTGGTCGTCAACGAGCTCGCGCCGCGGGTTCACAACAGCGGCCACTGGTCGATCGAGGGAGCGACGACGTCCCAGTTCGAGCAGCACGTCAGGGCGATCTGCGGTTTGCCGCTCGGGGCGGTGGAGATGCGAGCCGGAGGTGTGGCGACGGTCAACCTGCTCGGCAGCGGCCCGGACCGCGAGGCGCGCGCCACCGGCGTCGACCGAGCGCTCGCCCGTCCCGGCGTCCACTTGCACCTCTACGACAAGCGGCGCGTCTTCGAGCGTCGCAAGATGGGCCACGTCACTGCGCTGGGAGCGACGGTCGAACGTGCGCTCGAGCGAGCGCACGCGGCGGCGAAGGAGATCCAGTGGGAGACGTGACGGCAGCGCGGCCGGTCGTCGGGATCGTGGGAGGCAGCCGGTCGGACTTCCCGGTCCTCGAGAAAGCCTGCGCGCTGCTCAACATGCTCGAGGTACCGAACGAGATGCGGGTCGTGTCGGCCCACCGGACGCCCGATCACCTGTTCCGCTACGCGGAGGAGGCGGCGGGGCGAGGCCTCCGGGTGCTGATTGCCGGAGCGGGCGGCGCCGCCCATCTGCCCGGCATGCTCGCCGCGAAGACGCTCCTGCCGGTCATCGGCGTCCCGATCCCGACGCAACACCTCGGGGGCCTCGACTCGCTTCTGAGCATCGTCCAGATGCCGCGCGGGATCCCGGTCGCGACGGTTGCGATCGGCAATGCCGAGAACGCCGCGCTCCTCGCTGCCGAGATCCTGGCCCTATCCGACAAGTCGCTGGCGAAGCGCCTGGCTGACTACCGGGCGCAGCAGACCCAGGCGGTCATGGACGACCCGACAAACGCGGGGTAGGGACGCGGACCGCGCGTAGTCCCACCCAAGCCAGGCCGACGATCAAGCCCAGCACCAGTCCTACGAGGCCCCAGGTCACGGCGCCCTGCGCGGCGTAGAGGAGCCTGATGCTGAGGCCCTGGGCGAAACCAATGGTCGCCATGACGAAGGCCACGACACCGATCCCCACGGCTAGTCGGAAGAGGCGCCGCCGGTCGACGTGGGCGACGAGCACATAGGTGGCTGCCAGCCAGGAGAGCGCGCAGATGGCCAGGCTGAGAGCGATGCCGTCGGCCGTCCGAAGAGGCGGCCAGATCACCACCTCGACGGGGCAGGCCGGGCGAAGGGACATCCCGTCGCCTACCGTGGGATGGCAATTGCCGATGGTGGCGCCGCCGAACAGCACGACGACG
The DNA here is from genome assembly GCA_964626755.1 of uncultured Anaerolineaceae bacterium. Lineage (GTDB taxonomy): Bacteria > Chloroflexota > Limnocylindria > Limnocylindrales > CSP1-4 > JACDAV01. The sequence goes on from CAZVGO010000050.1 coordinate 83,883, forward strand.
GCTGCCGCCACCGGCGCGATGAGCTCGATCAGCGCAGCAACGAAGAAGAGCCGGCGAGACGTCACTCCGGAAGCGTAGGGGGCCTTGCGCTCGGGGTGACGCCCCCCAATAGGACTACACGGGTTCGGGCGAGCGCCCTAGGCCAGCTCCACCGGCGTCAGGTCCAGGTCGACCATCCGGCCCTCGCGGCCCACCCGGAGGCCGACCCGCCTCCCGACTGCCTCGCCGTCGAGGAGCCGCTGGAGGTCGCCGACCCCCTCGACCGGTGCGCCGTCGAGCTCGACGATCAGGTCGCCCGGCCGGACGCCCGCCGCGGCCGCCGGGCTGCCCTCGAGGAGCTGGACGACCTCGAGCGCCTGGCGCCGGCCGAGATCTGAGGCGAGCCGTGGGGGGAGCGGCCGCGACCCGCCAACGACGCCGAGGAACGCTCGCTTCACCCGACCGTCGCGGATCAAGGACCCGAGGATCCGCCGCGCGTTCGAGTCGATCGGCACCGCGAGCCCCAGGCCGACGCCGGCGACGGCCGTGTTGATCCCGACGACCCGGCCGCGCGAATCGGCTAGCGCCCCGCCGGAGTTGCCGGGGTTCAGAGCAGCGTCGGTCTGGATGACGTTCTCGACGAGCCGGCTCGTCTGGCCGTCGCGCGTCGTGAGCGACCGCCCGAGCGCGCTCACGACCCCCGCCGTAACCGTGCCCGCGAACCCGAGCGGGTTGCCGATCGCCACGACGAGCTGCCCGACCTTGAGCCTGGCCGCGTCGCCGAGCTTGGCCGGGACGAGGTCGCCGTCCGTCGAGCGGAGCACCGCGAGATCCGTGAGTGGATCGCGGCCGACGACCCGGAACTCGTGCTCTGTTCCGTCGGTGAACGCGGCGGTCCCGCGGTCCGTGCCCGCAACGACGTGGGCCGACGTGGCGATGAAGCCATCAGGCGTGAACGCCACGCCCGAGCCGGCGCCGCCCGCCGACCACGAGCCCATCTGGCGCGAGACGCGCAGGCTGGCGACCGAGGGAATGAGCGACTCGGCGACGGCACTCACGGCCGCCGAGTACGCGTCGAGCACCGCCGAGTCGTCCTCATCGGGGCCGGCCGCGGCGGCCAGGGGGTCTGGACGAACCTCGATTGGCTCCGCAACCATCGTCAGGCCTCGCCGGCCACCGCGGTTCCACCGACCGCGATCGTCCGATCCTCGGTGCCCCGCACGATCTTTACCTCGTAGGAGTCGCCCGCGGCGGCGAGCGCCTCGAAGAGCTCGTCCGCATCGGTCACGGGCTTCCCCGCCGCCTCGACGATCAGGTCGCCCTCGCGGATGCCGGCTTTCGCGGCGAGGCTGCCGTCCTCGACTCCGCGGACGAGCAGGCCATCCCGCTCCGGCAGGCCGACCGACGACCGAAGCCGGCGGGCGACCTGGGACGGCGCCACGGCGACGCCGAGCCGCGGACGGCTGACGGACTCGCCACGCCCCAGGGCGTCGATGCGCTCGCGGAGGGCGGCGTCCGCCGGCAGCGCCAGGTAGAAGCCCTCGCCGAGCCGGTTCGTGTTGATCCCCAGCAGCCGGCCCTTCGCGTCGACGATCGGCCCACCGGACGAGCCGGGAGCCATCGGCGCGGTGTGCTCCATGCTCCCGGCGATCCGGCGCCCACCGGGGCCCCGGAAGGCTCGCGCCACCGCGGACACGGTTCCGAATGTCACCCGGGCACTGCCGCCCTGGGTGGCGGACGCCCCGAACACGACCGCTCCCGGCTCCGCTGCCCCGCCGTCGCCCCACCCGAGAGGCTTCGCGGCGGCGGTGTCGACGTCCACGACCGCGAGGTCCCCGTCGACGTCGATGCCGGCGAGCCGGCCCTTCGTCGAGCGGCCGTCGGCGAACCTGACCGTGACCTCGTCGCCCCGGATGTTGTGGGCGTTAGTTAGCACCTTGCCCTTGGCGAAGATCACGCCGGAGCCACGCTGGTGGGACCCGATCCCGACCACGGTGGGGCCGACCTTCGCGGCAACGCTCGAGATGGCGGACTGAAGCTCGTCGATGGCGCTCATGGGGGTTCGGAACTCCGTCGCTTTGATCGAGGGGGGATAGACTTGTAAGTTGCAACTTACTACTAACTGAGGAGACCTTGCAAGCCCGACCGTCGCCTACGATGGACCCGATGCCCGAAACGACCGAAACCAGCCCGACCCGGCCGCTCGAGGCCGCGCTCGATCGCGTCGGCGACCGCTGGAGCCTGCTCCTCGTCGAGGCCCTCCTCGACGGGTCCCGCCGGTTCGGGGAGATCCAGGAGCTCCTGCCCGGCATTGCCCCGAACATCCTCACCGACCGGCTTCGCCGGCTCGAGCGCGAGGGAGTCCTGGTTGCCCGGCCCTACCAGCAGCGGCCGCCCCGGATGGAGTACACGCTCACCGCTGCCGGCCACGACCTCGCCGGAGCGCTCCGGCTCCTGGCCGACTGGGGCGGCCGCCGATCCGATCACGGCGATCCGCTCCGCCACGCGCTCTGCGGCACGCCGCTCGAGGCGCGCTGGTACTGCCCGACATGCAGCCAGGCGGTCTCCGACAGCGAGGCACCGGAGACGCGCGTGGTCTGAGCCGCGAGGAGGCGGCGTCACAAGGGCGCAGACTTGGCGTCCCACAGCAGTTACAGCAAGCCGGGGGCTACTCGTCGATCCGCCCAAGGAGGCGACTCGGATGCGCACCATGCACGCACGTCGGAGGCTCGTCACGCTCCTGGTCGTCGTGCTCGCAGGCTGCAGCTCGACGCCCGCGTCGCCGTCGAGCGGGGCAACGCCCACTCCGTCGCCCGCCGGATCGACCGCGCCGGCGACCCCACTTGCCTCGGCCGAGGCCTGGCAACCGGGAGCCGTGGTCGTCACCGTCTCCGATGGCCTCCGGGTTCGCTCCGAGCCGCGGGTCAGCGACGACTCGATCATGTACGACCCGCTGCTGCCGCTCGGCACCGAGCTGGTCGTGCTCGACGGCCCGGTCAGCGGCTCCGGTTACGCGTGGTACAAGATCTCGCCGGTGTCGTTCGCCGCGCTGAGCGGCCCCGGTTCCGGTTGGGTCGCGAGCGCCGGCAAGGACGGCGAGAAGTGGATCGCAGCGGCGACCGGACCAACGGCGGACCTCGCAGTGGCCATGGCCGCCGCTCCACGCGCCGCCGCCGATCCCGCCGATGCAAAGCGCGCCGCCGCCTCGATCAACGCCTTCGGTGTCGACGTTCTTCGAGGGCTTCTTGCCGACAGCGCCCTCGATCTCCGCAACAAGAACGCCGTCTTCTCGCCGACGAGCATCGAGATCGCCCTGGCGATGGCTCGGGCCGGGGCGAGAGGGGAGACGGCGAGCGAGATGGACAAGGTTCTCCACAGCGCTGGCTGGGACGAGCTTTCCGCCGGTCTCAACGCGCTCGACCAGGCGCTGTCCTCACGGGACGCGACGTGGACCGACTACGAAGGTGCCCCGGAGCATCAGCTGACGCTGCGCATGGCGAACGCGCCGTTCGCCCAGCGCGGGTGGGCGATCGAGCCGTCCTACCTCGAGGCAATGGCCTCGGCGTTCGGGGCCGGACTGCGCCTCGTCGACTACATCGGGGATGTGGATGCCGCCCGGGCGACGATCAACAAGTGGGTGAGCGATCGAACGGCTGGCCGGATCCCCGAGCTGCTCTCACCGGCCCAGCTCAGCGTTCACAGCCGTCTCACGCTCGTAAACGCGATCTACATGAAGGCGGAGTGGGCGACACCGTTCCTGGAGGACCTCACCAAACCGGCCGCCTTCACGCGACTCGACGGCTCCCGCGTCACTGTCCCGATGATGATGAGGCGGGGCGGTCAGGGGCTTCCCTATGTGCGCGGCGACGGTTGGCAGGCGACCGAGCTGCGCTACCTCGGGCCCCTGCTTTGCGAGAACAGGTTGCCGTGTCAACCCGATTCTCAAGGGCCCCGCCTCGCCTCACCTCCGCTGGCGATGCTGCTCGTGCTGCCCGACGACCTTCTGACATTCGAAGCCGGGCTCACCGCCCAGAAGCTCGGAACGATCACGGCGGCCGTCACCGCGGAACAGGAGCCGCTGCTGGAGTACGTCGACTGCCCGGGAGCGCCGCGCGGCCAGCGCGGGTGCTACTCCTACAGCCTCGATCTCTTCATGCCGCGGTTCAGCATCGGGACGCGGGCCGAGATGAACGAGATGCTCGAGGCCCTCGGGATGCCGCTCGCGTTCGACGTGGCCCGCGCCGACTTCAGCGGGATCACCGCACAGGAGCGCTTGCACATCGCCTTCGTCGTCCATCAGGCGAACATCGACGTCGACGAGAAGGGCACGGAGGCCGCCGCCGCGACGGCGGTGGGTGTGGATGTCGGCGGGCCCGGGTACCGTCCCCTGAAGGAGATCACGATGCGTCTCGACAAGCCGTTTCTGTTCTTCCTGCGCGATGTCGAGACGGGCGCAATCCTGTTCATGGGGCGCGTCACCGACCCGTCGGTCCCCAGGGAGAACTGATCGGGTCAGGCAGGGGCGACCGGCGAGGGCTCCGCGGCGCCGGCACTGGCTCGCCGGTGCTCGCGGATGTGGAACGCGAGGTCGATCGCGATCTTGAACGCGACGAGCACGATCATCGACCCGATCGGGCTGCCCAACGAGATGCTCAGGATCCCGCCGACGATGATCGTCAGGTGGAGGGCGACGAGCCTGACGTACGGGGCGAACATCAGCAAGCCGAGCCGCGCGGTCCGGTACTCGCCGCGGCCCAGGTAGTTGAAGAGGAACGAGACCCCGTGGCTGATCGCGAGGCCGACCGCGCCCAGCGCGACGAGGTCGACCTGCGGCGGCGGGCTCTCTGCGCCGAGCCCGCCGATCCCGACGAACGTCGGCAGGTTTATCACGAACACACCGTGGACCACCCAGAAGATCCCGTAGTGGACGATGAAGAACGGGATGAGCGTGAGTCGCGACGCGGCGTTCACGACCTCGGGCGGACCGGCTCGGGTGTCGAGCGGCCCCTGGGCGAGGGCCATCTTCAGCACGTTGAAGGCGCCGACGATGCCGTTCTCGAGCCAGTACAGGATGAGCAGCGTGAAGACGTTCCAGCCCCAGAAGAGGGCGCCGACCAGCGGGATGAGGTTGACGATCAGGAGCAGCGCGATCGCGACCGGCGACGAGCTCGACCGGTAGATCCGCAGCAGGCGCTCCACGCCGACACTCTAGCCGGGCCGTAGGCGCCGCGGGCCGTCAGCGCCGCGGGCCGTCAGCGCCGCGAGCCGTACACTCGGGTCGATGGAAGACGAGCGCTGGGAGCCTGGCATGCCGGCCCTCGATAGACAGGCCGCACGCCCCCTGCCGCCCAGCCTCGCCGCTCAGCGTCCGCGGTCCGTCCCGGAGACCAGGCCCACCCCCCTCCAGCGCCAGTTCGTCCACCTGTCGGTCGTGGCCCTCCTCGCGGGTGCGATCGCGATCACGGCGCTTGAGCTCGGCGCGCCGCTGGGTCATCCGCTGGTCAAGCTGTGCGTGCTCGTCGCGGCCCCGATCCTCCTGCTGACGACGGGCGACGCCGCGGTCCGGATCTGGCGCTCGGCGTGGGCCTGGATGCCCGTCGACCGCGGACGCGGCCTGTTCCGGCTCACCTGGCTCGTCGCGGCGGGGGCGTTCGTCGTGGCGATCCTCGCGTTCGCGGCCGCGGTTCTAACCGCGTGACCGGCGACGACGCGATCGACGCCGCCTTCGACCGGGGTCCCGACGCCCGCTCGACCGACATCGACTCGGGGCGAGGCGTGCCCGCCTGGCTCGCGGCCTCGCTCAACTACTGCTCGCGGTGCGGGGCGGAGCTCCGGTTCGGGTCGGTCGAGGGGGAGGACCGCGATCGCCTCGCGTGCTCGGTCTGCGGCCACGTCGCCTACGTCAACCCCCGGCTCGTCGTGACGACGATCCCGGTGACCGACGACGGGAAGGTCGTCCTCCTCCGACGGGGCATCGAGCCCGGCCGCGGCTCGTGGGCCCAGCCAGGCGGGTTCCTCGAGGTCGACGAAACCGTCACCGAGGCGGCGATCCGCGAGACCTTCGAGGAGACCGGACTCACCGTCGTGCTCGGCGAGATCGTCGGGCTCTACACCCGCCTCGAGGCGGCCGTCGTCGTCATCGCGTTCGAGGCGCGGGTCACCGGGGGGACGTTCACTCCGAACCCCGAGGCACTCGAGATCCTCGAGTTCGACCCGGCCGACATCCCGTGGAGCGGGATCGCATTCAAGACGACGCACTGGGCGATCCGCGACTGGCTCCACCGGCGGCACCCGGACCTCTCGCCGGGCGAGGGAGCGGTTCTTCAGGACTGAGTCGGGTTCGTCAACCGGGGAGGTTCCCGACCGGCCACCAGAGCACGAACGGATACTCCGGCTCGAAGTCGAACACGAGCGAGCCCATCAGTCCGTCCTCCCCCGTGGTCCGCTCGCGCGGAGCGGCGATGCGGAAGACCCGGCCGGGGCGAGGACTCACCGACGCCAGCGGCCCGGGGTCTGCGTGCGGGCCGGTTCCTGCGACCGCGGGGGCCGATCGCGGTTCCGTCACCCGCCCGCCGATCGCCACCGCCACCGGGGCGAGCACCACCGCGGCCCACAGAATCGCCGCCCAGCGGCCGCGCCGGCCTGACCGCCCTACCCGGGTGACCGCGACCTCGAGGCCGTCGTCCACCCGTCAGCTCAGGTCGACGAAGACGTTCTTGACTTCGGTGTAGAGGTCGAGCGCGTGCATCCCGAGCTCGCGCCCGATGCCCGACATCTTGTAGCCGCCGAACGGCGCCTCAGTGTGGACGGAGCTGTTCGAGTTGACGCTGATGACGCCCGCCTGGAGCGTCTTCGCGGCCCGCAGCGCCCGGCCGACGTCGCGGCTCCAGATCGATCCCGACAGCCCGTACGGCGACTCGTTGGCGAGCCGGAGGCCTTCCTCCTCCGAGTCGAACGGGATGATCCCCACGACCGGCCCGAAGATCTCCTCGCGGGCGATCCGCATGTCGTTGCTCACGTTGTCGAAGACCGTGGGCATGAGGTACGCGCCGTCCTTCAGCGCCGCGTCGTCGGGCGGCGTGCCGCCGGCGACGAGCTCGGCGCCCTCTTCGCGGCCGACGGCGATGTAGTCCATCACCCGCTCCCGCTGGCGAAGGCTGACGAGCGTTCCCATCTCGGTGGCGTCGTCCTCCGGGTCGCCGACCTTGACGTTGCGCGTCGCGGCGGCGAACAGCGCGACGACCTGGTCGTGGACCGGCCGCTCGACGAGGATCCGGCTCCGCGCACAGCAGTCCTGGCCGCTGTTGTCGAACACGGCATACGGCGATTCCTTCGCGAACTTCTCGAGGTCCGCGTCGGCGAACACGATGTTCGCGCTCTTGCCGCCCAGCTCGAGGCTGATCTTCTTCACGTTGCCCGACGCGAGCCGCATGATCTCCTGGCCCGTCGCGGTCTCCCCGGTGAACGCGACCTTGCCGATCCCCGGGTGGGCCGCGATCGACGCGCCGGCCGTCCCGCCCGGCCCCGTGACGACGTTCACGATCCCGGCCGGGATGCCCGCCTCGAGGGCGAGCTCACCGAGCCGGATCGCGGTCAGGGGCGAGTAGCTGGCGGGCTTGAGGATCGCCGCGTTCCCGGCGGCGAGGGCGGGGCCCAGCTTCCACGAGGCCATGAGGATGGGGAAGTTCCAGGGCACGATCAGGCCCACGACGCCGATCGGCTCGCGCAGCGTGAAGTCCAGGCCGGGCTTCGAGACCGGGATCGTCTCGCCGAAGATCTTGTTCGCGGCGCCGGCGTAGTACTCGAACACCAGGCTCGCCCCGATGACCTCGCCCCGGGCGCCGGTGATCGGCTTGCCCACGTTCCGGCTCTCGAGTCGCGCCAGCTCCTCCGAGTTCGCCTTGATCAGCGACGCGAACTTCGACAGCGTCCGGCCGCGCTTGCCGGCCGCCCACGTCGCCCAGCCCTTGCGGTCCTCGAATGCCTTCTTCGCGGCCGCGACCGCGCGATCGACGTCCTCGCGGCCACCGAGCGGCGCGGTCGCGATGACCTTGCCGGTCGCGGGGTTGACGACGTCGAACGTCTGCCCGTCCGCGGCGTCGACCCCCTCGCCGCCGATGACCATCCTGGCGTGGATGACATCGCTGCCGGCGGCGCGGTCGGCATCCTTGGCGGTCTGCTGGGTGGTCATCGTCGGGTCCTCCGGGAGTGGCAGGCGGCCGCGGGCTGGGGATCGATGATACGCCGGGCCCGGGCGAAGCCCGTCAGGCCCGGTCGCGGCCGTAGGCGTCGCGCCGCAACCCGTTGATGATCGCGCCGAGTTCCTGCCCGGAGACCCCCATCCGCTGGAGCGCGTGCCGGGCGAGCTCGAGGGCCGCCTCCACCTCCGGATCGGCCACTCGGCTCGCGCCGATGGCGCGAAGCTCGTCCGCGGCCCGCCGACCGCGGACACGTGCGTTGATCGTCAGGTTCGGGTTGATCCGCCGGGCGCGCTCGGCCGCCAGCCGGACGGTCAGCGGATCGCCGATTGCGATGATCAGCACCCGGGCGCGGTCGAGGCCGCAGCGCGCGAGAATCTCGTTGTTCGCCGCGTCGCCGTAGATCGTCGCCGCGCCCATCCGCGCAACGTCGCTCAGCCGGCGGTCGTCCCGGTCGACGACGACGCACCGGAAGCCGCGGTTGCGGACCGCCTGGACGACGACCCGGCCGACGCGGCCGGCGCCGAGCACCACGACACCCGGGCGACGTTCAGCATCGCCGGGCTCGAACGCCAGCTCGGTGCGGGACGTCGGCGCCGCGCCGGGGACCGGCGGCTCCGGGCCCGCACGCACGGCGTTCTCGTCGTGTCGCCGCTCGACCCAGGCGATTACCCGTTCCGCGATCTGCCACACCAGCGGGTTGATGAGGATCGTCGCGACGGCGGTGCCAAGGACGAGGTTGTAGGCGGCAGGGTCGATGATCCCGAGCTCGAGCCCGTCCTCGGCCAGGATGAAGCTGAACTCGCCGACCTGCGCGAGGCCCGCGCCGAGCAGGACCGCCGAGCGCGTCGGCAGGCCGCGCAGTCGTGCCAGCGCGGCCGTCACGCCGCCCTTGACGACGACGGCGAGCACGACCATGACGATGACGGCGGGCAGTGCTGCGAGGAGCGCGCCTGGGTCGACGAGCATGCCCACCGACACGAAGAAGAGCACGGCGAACAGGTCCCGGAAGGGGATCACCTCGGCGGCGGCCTGGTGGGACAGGTCCGACTCCGACACGAGGATGCCCGCCACGAATGCGCCGAGGGCGAGCGAGAGCCCGAACACGGCGCTCGACACGAACGCGGTGAGTAGTGCCGTGGCTACGACGGTGAGCAGGAACAGCTCGGACGACCCGAGCCGGGCGACGACCCTGAAGGCCCACGGCAGGAATCGGGTTCCGACGACGTAGGCGAGGGCAAGGAAGACGGCGGCCTTGGCGAGCGCCAAGGCGATGGGGCCTGCGACATCCTCCCCGGCGAGCGGCGGCAGGGCGACGATGAACACGATCGTCGCGATGTCCTGGACGATCGCCCAGCCGATGGCCGTCCGCCCGTGGACGCTCTCGACCTCGCCGCGATCGAGGAGGGACTTCACCACGACCAGCGTCGACGAGATCGAAACGCACGCCCCCACGACGAGCGCTGCCCGCAGGTCGAGCCCGAGGACGAGCGATGCGAGCGTGCCGAGCGCGAGGATCGCGGCGATCTGGAGCACGCCGCCCGGAAGCGCGACACGCTGGACCCGGACGAGCTCCCGAATCGAGAACTGGACGCCGAGCGCGAACAGGAGAAGGATGATGCCGACGTCGGCCAGGACGGAGATCCGATCGACGTCGCCGACGAAGCCCGGCGTGAACGGCCCGATGACGATCCCCGCCAGGAGATAGCCGACGATCGCCGGCTGGCGAAGCCGGACGGCGATGGCGCCGCCGAGCAGGGCGGCCCCTATCGCGGCTCCCAGGTCGAGAATGAATCGAAGCTGCTCGCTCAACTCGAGTTCGAACAGGGCAGACAGGTCCGGCACGGCCGGCCCATTATCGGGTCGGGGTGACCCTCTCCACGGCCGCCAGCGCAGCGCCCACGATCCCGGCGTCGTTCTCGAGGGTCGCGGGCACGACCGGCGGCCGCACCGTAAGGCGGGGGATGAACCGGTCGGCGCGCTTGCTGACGCCGCCACCGAGGATGAACAGGCCGGGCCACAGGATCCGGTCGATCGCGTGGAGGTGCTCGTCGAGGTCGGCCGTCCAGGCCTTCCACGAGAGACCCCGTCGCGTCCGGGCCGCCGCGGCCGACCGACGCTCCGCGTCGCGGCCGCGGATCTCCATGTGCCCCAGCTCCGTGTTCGGGACAAGCCGGCCGTCGTTGAACAGAGCCGAGCCGACGCCGGTCCCGAGTGTCAGCACGAGAACGACCCCGTCCTTGCCCCGGCCCGCCCCGAATCGCATCTCGGCGAGGCCCGCGGCGTCGGCGTCGTTGAGGACGTGGACCGGCCGCTTGAGCGCCTTGGCGAGGGCCGACCCGGCGTCGAACCCGATCCAGCCCGGATCGATGTTCGCGGCTGTCTTCGTCACGCCGTCGATGACGACACACGGCACACCGACCCCGACCGGGGTGCTCGGGTCGAGGCCCGCGCCGGCCCTCTTGACGAGCCGGGCGATCGACCGGACGATTGCCTCCGGAGTGGACGGTTTGGGCGTCACGACCCGCAGCCGCGGCGCCACGAGCTGGCCGGTCGCAGTGTCGACCGCGCCCACCTTGATTCCGCTGCCGCCGACGTCGACACCGATCGCGATCCGCTGATCCGTCACCGCGGCATTCTAGCCGCGCCCGTGCACCGGCCCCGCCGCCCGGCTCAGTCGACCGGGCCTGCCCCGTCCGCTGGCTCGACCGCGAGCACGCGCGCCCGGTGCCCGGTTCGCGCCGGGTACTCCCGCTCGATCGCCTCCCGCAGCCCGCCGATGGCGTCGCGGGCGACGAGGTTCACCGTGCAGCCGCCGAACCCGGCGCCGGTCATCCGGGCCGCGACGACCCCGGGTACCGAGGTGGCGATCTCGACGAGCGCGTCGAGCTCCGGCGAGCTCACCTCATACAGGTCGCGGAGCGAGGCGTGGCTCTGGGCGAACAGCCGGCCGACGGCGTCGAGGTCTCCCGCCTCGAGGGCATCCACCGCTTCGAGGACGCGCTCGTTCTCGCGAACCACGTGCTCCGCCCGCCGGAAGATTCGCTCGCTCAGCGCAAAGCGGGCGGTGATCAACTTGTCGACGTCCACGTCGCGCAGCGAGCGGACGGACGGATCGCGCTGGGCGATGATCCCGACGGCCTCCTCGCACTCCGCCCGCCGGGCGTTGTACTCCGACGCCTCGAGCCGCCGGGGCGAGCCCGAGTCGCACACGACGAACCTGTGGCGGGCGAGTGGCAGCCCGATCGCGCGGTGGTCGAGCGACCGGCAGTCGAGCAGCATCGCCGTCCGCGCCCGCCCCAGCGACGACGCGGCCTGGTCCATGAGCCCCGACTTCACGCCGACGTACTCGTTCTCGCCCCGCTGGGCGAGTCGGGCGAGCGTCATCCGGTCGATGCCCTGGGCGGCAGGGTTCGGCGGGTCGAGCAACGCCCAGGCGGAGGCGAGCTCGAGCGCCGCGGACGACGACAGGCCGGACGACATCGGAAGGTTGCTGCCGAGGACGCCGCGGAAACCGCGCAGCCGCAGCCCGTCGTCGGCGAGCGACCAGGCCGTGGCCGCGACATAGTCGATCCAGCCGCCCGACTTCGGCGGGATCGCGTCGAGGTCGAAGCCGTCCCGCTCGTCGCCCTCGAGCAGGGTCAGCTCGACTCGCCGGTCGCCCGTCGGCACGATCGCGATCCGGATCTCGAGGTCGATCGCGACCGGCAGCACGTAGCCCTCGTTGTAGTCGGTGTGCTCGCCGATGAGGTTGACCCGGCCGGGTGCGCGAACGACGCGGACCGACGATGCCGCGCGCGCGGCGGCCGGCTCGCGCTCCATGAGGGCGGCGCGCAGCCGCCCGGAATCGACCGGACTGACTCTGTCGCCGGCGCTCATTCCGGGAGCTTCGCCGGGTCGCGCGGTTCGAGGGAGCGCAGACGCTCCGCGGTCTCCTCCGGCAGCGTGTCATTGATGTACGCGCCGGCCCCGGCCTCGGAGCCGGCCAGGTACTTGAGCTTCGACTCGGTCCGGTTCGGCGGGTAGAACTCGACGTGGAGGTGGTAGCCGGCGTGGACACCGCCGTCGGTCGGTCGCTGATGGATCGCCATGATGTACGGAAGCGAGAAGTCGAAGAGCGCGTCGTACTTGCGGACCGTCGTGGCGAGGATCCGGGCGAGGCCGTCGACGCTCGCGGCGTCGAGCTCATGGAGCCAGCCGACGTGCCGCCGCGGCATGAGGTGGACCTCGTACGGCCAGCGGGCAAAGAACGGGACAACGGCCACCCAGGTGTCCGAAGCCGCGACGATCCGGCTGCCGTCGGCCACCTCCTGCTCGACGAGATCGCACCACAGGCAGGTTCCCTTGTACGCGGCCGCGCTCGCGACCTCGCGCTCAAGAAGCGGGGGGATGGTCGGGTAGCCGTAGATCTGGCCATGCGGGTGATGGAGGGTGACCCCGATCGCCTCTCCCTTGTTCTCGAACGGGTAGACGTACGCGACCTCGTCCCGGGCGCCGAGCACGAGCGTCCGGTGCGCCCAGACCGCGACCAGCCGGCGGATCTGCTCGAGCGGCAGGTCCGCCAGCGTCGCGTCGTGCTGGGGCGTGTAGACCACGACCTCGCAGGCACCGGCCGACGGCGCGACCGGGGTCAGGGGCGTGCCGTCGACTACCGGCGCAAGCGGGTCCGGCTCGAGCGATGGGAAGCGGTTGTCGAAGACCGCGATGTCGAAGTCGGGCCGGCCGATCTCCGTCTCGATCCCGCCCGGCCTGGTGGGACAAAGCGGGCAGTAGTCGCGGGGAGGCAGGAACGTCCGGTCCTGGCGATGGGTCGCGGTGATCACCCACTCGCCGAGGATCGGGTTCCAGCGGCGCTCAGACACGGCGGCGACCCGGGATCGCGGCGATGGTCCGCTCGGCCCTTGCGGGCTCCGGCGGCCGGTCCGGCCAGTCGTAGTAGTGAATCTTCCGGCCGTCCGGCTTGACCGTGGTCACGACGATCAACCCGGATCGCGGATCAGCCGACGGAGTGCCGCGGTCCGTCACCCCGGCCTCAGAAGTAGTTGACGGTGATGCCGCCGTCGACGACGAGCGATGCCCCGTTCGTCCAGCGCGACTCGTCCGAGGCGAGGTAGAGCGCCATGTTGACGATCTCCTCCGGCTTCCCGAACCGGCCGGTGGGGTTGCGGGCCAGCCGGATCCGCTTCGCCTCCTCGTCCTTCACGAGCCAGTCCATGAGCAGCGGCGTTTCGACCGGGCCGGGGCAGATCGCGTTCGTCCGGATCCCCTGCGGGCCGAACTGGACCGCCAGGCTGCGGGTGAGCGACAGGAGCGCGCCCTTCGAGGCGGTATAGGCGTCCTGCGGGACCGAGCACCCGACGAGGGCGACGAAGCTCGCGATGTTGATGATCGAGCCGCCGCCGCCCTTGACCATCTGCGGGATCGCGTACTTGCAGCCGAGGAACACGCCCCGGACGTTGACGGCCATGACCGTGTCCCACGTGTCGACATCCGTATCGACAACCGAGTGATCGGCCTCCGGCATGATCCCGGCGTTGTTGTAGAGGATGTCGAGGCGGCCGTAGGCCTTCACGGCGTGGTCGACCATCGCCTTGGCGTCGGCCTCGCTGGAGACGTCGGCGCGGACGAACGTCGCCTCGCCACCGGCTTCCTGGACGGCGCGGACCGTCTCGTTGCCGGCCGCCTCGCTGAACTCTGCGACGACGACCTTCGCCCCCTCCCGGGCGAACGTCTGGCTGGCGACCCGACCCATCCCGCCGCCGGCGCCGGTGATGATCGCGACCTTGCCCTCGAGCCGCACCTGTTCCCTCCCTTTCCCAATCGAACCGCCCGTGAGCCGGCGCGTCAGCCGCGTTCCAGGTAGCGCTCGCGGTCCCAGTCATGGACCTGTGAGTCGTACGCCCGCTGCTCGACGACCGCCGCGTTCAGGTAGTGGTCGACGACGTCCTGGCCCAGGATCTCGACGGCGGCCTCGCTCCTCTCGAGCTCGGCGATCGCCTCGTACAGCGCCCGCGGCATCCGCGGAACCCCGGTCGCGACATAGCCGTTGCCCTTGAGCTCGGCCGGTGGCTCGATCTTGCGCTCGATCCCCCACAGGCCCGCGCCCATCATCGCGGCGTAGGTCAGGTACGCGTTCATGTCCCCGCCGGGGAACCGGTCCTCGATGTGGAGGCCCCCCTCGTGGCCCACGATCCGGAACCCGGTCGTCCGGTTGTCGCGGCCCCAAACGACGTTCACAGGTGCCCACGACAGCGATGCGTAGCGCTTGTACGAGTTGATGTTCGGGGCGATGAAGATCGCCAGCTCCCGTGACAGGGCCATCATCCCGCCGAGGAACCAGGCCATCGTGTCCGACATCCCATACGGCCGTTTCGAGGCCTTGTCATGCATGAGCGAGCGCTTGCCGGCCGAGTCCCAGACGCTCATGTGGAGGTGCCCGGAGGAGCCGGTCCAGCGGTGATCCGGCTTGGCCATGAACGTGATGCCCCAGCCATTGAGGTAGGCGATCTCCTTGGCGCCGTGCTTGAAGATCACGCTCCGGTCGGCCGACTCGAGGACGTCGTCGTAGGCGATGTTCACCTCGTGCTGGCCGGGGGCCGCCTCGCCCTTGCTGAACTCGACCGGGATCCGGGCCTCGGTCATCTGGTTGCGGAGCAGCCGGTGGAGCGGTTCCGCCTTCGTCGCCTGGAGAAGGTGGTAGTCCTCGTTGTAGTAGCCGAACGTCTTCGGGACGGACCAGCCCTTCTCGGCGAGGTCGTCCCAGGAGTCCTTGAGGACGTAGAACTCGAACTCGGACCCGGCCTTCAGGCGGTAGCCCATCGATCGGGCACGCTCGACCTGCGCCTTGAGGATCGTGCGCGGCGAGATCGGGATCTCCGCGTGAGTCTCGCCGTCGATCGTGTCCGACAGGACGAGGGCCGTCCGATCCAGCCAGGGCAGGACCCTGAGCGAATCCCAGACCGGCGAGGCGACCCAATCGCCGTACCCGGTCTCCCAGTTCATCAGCGCGAAGCCGGGCGGGGTGTTCATCTCCATGTCCGTGCCGAGGAGGTATGTGCAGAAGTGGGCACCGTGGTCGAGGACCCCGTCGAGGAACGCCTGGCCCTGGACGCGCTTGCCCATCAGGCGGCCCTGCATGTCCGTGAACGCGACGACGAGCGTGTCGACCCGCCCGTCCCGGATCATGCCCTTCAGCTCCTCGAGGCGCGGGTGCTTGCCGTCTTTCGTCGCCATCGTCCCTCTTGCCTCTACTTCGCGGTCCAGGCTCAGTAGAGGATCGTCGTGCCGGTCGGGAACTCGAACTCGAATGCCGATGGGGGCAGCGGCGCGTCCGGGTCGTAGGCCACGACCTCCGCCTCTCGTGTCACCTCGCCCCCGATCATCTCAACAAGGCGGAGGATCACGCCGTCGGCGCGGTCCACCGCGATCTGGACGTGGAAGTCCGGCCGGTCGGCGGCCAGCTCCACCGTGCGCGGGTGGTCGGCCTCGACAACGATCGCCTCGCGCCCACGGACGATCTCCGTGCCGGCGATCCAGGTCCTGCCCGTCGCGAGCACGTTCTGGCAGTAGCCGGCCGGGTGAACGAACGTCTCCGGAAGCGTCTCCATCGGGAGTGACGTCAATGGCTCGTAGACCCGCGCGAAGCCGGGGAAGTCCGGGTCGTCGAGGCCGCGGACCGGCGGCCGGACCGGGCGCTGGGTGCCCAGTCGATGAGGCGCCGAGTACGTCCGGACGGTGACGCCATCGGAGATCCAGGTCTCGTAGTTGCCGGCCGTTCCGCGATCCGGCTCGGTCGTCGTCACGCGCGCGTCGCCCGGATGGCGGAGGAGCACGTCCATCCCGACGGGGTGCTCGCCGCGGGCAGTGAACGTGCGTTCCTCGATGCGCATGCGGAGCGTCGCGAAGCGGAGCTCCGCGTCGCGCATGAAGGTGAACAGCTCGGCGACGCTCGGCATCTCCGGCGGGAGGGCAACGATCTCGGGCGGGCGGCGGCCGTCCTCGGCGACGGGAACGAGGGCCGCGCGGTCCCACAGGCGGGTGGAGGTCATCGCGGCGGATTGTAGCGGCAGGCTCGGCTCAGCCGGCGCCGGGTCCACCCTCGAGCCCCGGCTCGGTCATCCGGGCTGGGTCGAGGATTTCGTCGAGGCGATCCGGGGCGATGCCGCGCTCGACCGCCAGCTCGCGGATCGTTCGCCCGGTCCGCAGGGCGTCCTTCGCGAGCTTCGCGGCCTCGTCGTAGCCGATGAGCGGCGCGAGCGCCGTCGCGAGCATGAGCCCCTGCTCGACGAGCTCCGGGCCACGTTCAGTCGCCCGGAGGCCCTCGACCGTGCGCACCGCGAAGTTGCCGGCAGCGGCCCCCAGGAGCTCAGCCGACTCGACGAGGGCCACGGCCGCCACTGGCATCATGACGTTCAGCTCGAGCAGCGAGCCGGTCTGGGCGAAGCCGATCGTCGCGTCGTTCCCGATGACCCGGGCAACGACCATCGTCAGGCTCTCGATGATCACCGGGTTGACTTTGCCGGGCATGATGCTCGACCCGGGCTGCGTCTCCGGGATGGCCAGCTCGGCGATGCCGGCCCGTGGACCCATGCCCATGAGGCGGACGTCGTTGCCGATCTTCCACAGAGCAAGAGCGGTGGTCCGAAGTGCGCCGTGGGCGGCGACGACGGCGTCCAGCGAGGCCTGGGCGTGGAAGTGGTTGGCAGTCTCGCGGACCGGCAGGCCGGTCAGCTCCGCGAGCCGGGCACAGGCCGCGGCCGCGTAGTCCGGATGGGCGTTGAGTCCCGTCCCGACGGCGGTTCCGCCGAGGGGGACCGACAGGAGCTCATCGCGCGCGGTTCGGACCCGGCGAATGGCCTCCTCGACCTGCCCGGCGTAGCCGCGGAACTCCTGGCCGAGCCGGATCGGTGTCGCGTCCTGGAGGTGGGTGCGGCCGGTCTTCACGGCCGGCCACAGCTCGGTGGCCTTCGCGTCGAGGGCGGCGCGGAGGAGCTCGAGCGCGGGCAGGAGCGCCTCCTCGATCGCCAGCGCCCCGGCGAGCTGCATCGCGGTGGGGATCGCGTCGTTCGACGACTGGCAGCGGTTGACGTCGTCGTTCGGGTGGACCTTCGCGTCCGTGCCGAGACGCGCAGCCGCGAGCCTGGCGATGACCTCGTTCGCGTTCGTGTTCGTCGAAGTGCCCGAGCCGGTCTGGTAGACGTCGATCGGGAACTGGTCGTCGTGGTCGCCGTCGGCGACTTCCTGAGCAGCCGCCGCGATGGCACCGGCAACCTTGGGGTCGAGCAGGCCGAGCTTCTGGTTGGTTTCGGCGGCTGCGCGCTTGATCAAGCCCATTGCCCGGAGGAAGCGGCGCGGAAAGCGCTGGCCGGAGATCGGGAAGTTCAGCACGGCGCGCTGCGTGGAGGCGCCGTACAGCGCGTCGGCCGGAACCTCCATCTCGCCCATCGAATCGCGCTCGGTTCGGGTCCCGCTGCGTGGATCGGTGGGCGTCACGCCTCCGATTGTAGGCGCGGGCATGGGCAGAAGGGACCCTATTGCGACACCGGCGTGGGGGGGTTCCCGCCGGGAATCGGAACGAGGATCGGGCCATCGGCCGGCACATTCACCCCATCCCTTGGCACCGACATGAGCCGCATTGCCACAAGGTGGAGGATCCCGGGGCCGCGGCCGGGCTGGCTCGAGCTGATCGAGGTGATGTTGACGTTCCCGACCCATGGCTGGCCGATCGGGGCGCGGATCTCCGGCGCGCGGTAGAACAGCCAGTCCGGCGACTGTGCCGTACCGTCGTACGTTCGTATCTCGTCGATCCACCACTGGCTTGCGTCGCCCCCGAAGTAGATGTTCACCCGCATCTCGGCGCCGTGCTCGAGCCACGTCAGCTCCAGTGTCCTGTAGGTCGCGTTGCCTGGGTCGGAGCTCACCGTCATCTCGCCCGTCCCGAGAAAGCGCCGTCCTGCCGTGTCGATCCAGAAGCCCGCGGCCTGAAGCTCGACCACCTCGGTCTTCCAGTGGACCTGGTTGCCCTCGAGCTCGGGCACGCTGGGCCGTTGGTTGATGAGGGCCCACACAGCCGCGCCCGCCAGCGCCACGATCAGGAACACGACCGCTGCGATCATCACGACCTCGATGGACGGCCGTCCAACCCCGAACCGCATGCGCTCCTCGTCGTCGTTGCTCAATGCGGACCGACTCTAGCGGTCACGGTGCCCAGTCCACCAGGCCCGTCCAGATGACGAGGCGCTCCTCGAGCCCCTCGAATGTCCGGCCGATCACGATGATCCGGTTCAGTTGCTGCGGGTGCTGGATGACGCCCACGACGTCGATGTCCGGGATCTCGAGCGGCGCGCGCCACGAAGTCTCACCCGGTCCGCGCAGCCAGACGAGGCCGCTCCCGGCGAGGACCGAGCCGTGTCCGACAAGGACGTGGTAGCGGATCGGGGCTCCCGCTCGTGGCGGCGGCTCGACCGCCTGCCACGCAGCGCCTGTTTCGCCGGCGGCCCAGGCGGCGGGTTCGAGATGTTCCGATGCTGCGCTCGTGCCAAATGCCTCGAATCCGCCGTGCGTGTGCCCGATCGAATTGACATTCGCACCGGCGAGGCCCCCCGGCGCCTCGATCGGCTGCCAGGCCGTACCGTCGGCGGTGAGCCACCAGGCACTCGGCACGGGCGGGCATATATCCCCGCACCCAGTTCCCCACGCCAGAACCGCGCCGGCGACCGGGAGCAAGCCCGTCGGGGACCCGCCAAGGTTGTGTTCGACCGACGGAGCGGCCTGCCACGTCGTGCCGTCGGCCGACCACCAGGCCCGGAAGCCGCTGAAGTGGGTGAATGCGCCGCTCCCGACAGCTATGACACGGCTGTCCGTGGCCACCAACGCGGTGATCGTGGAATCGGACGCCGACTGGGGCGTGATCTGCGCCCATCCATTCCCCCCGAGGAGCCAGATCGAGGCCTCCGTCCTGTCGCCCTCGTTGCCGGTCCTGACGCTGCCCGCTGCCAATGTCCCGATCCGCGAGGCAACGGCGGCCGTCACCATTCCGGATGACGACTCCGGGGGCAGGAATACGGGACCCGAGGACCGCCAGGCGAGCCCGTCGTCGGACACCCAGATAGCCGGCTGAGTACAGCCCTCGTTTCGCAGGGTCACGCAACCAAGGCCAAAGATCTGGCTCCCGATCCGTGCGACGGAGAAGAAGCGGGCACTGCGCAGCGCGTCCTGTGTCGGCAGCTCCCGCCACTGGGCGAGGCCGACCGGGGGCGGACTCGGCGTCGGACTGGCGGTCGGGGCGACCGAGCGTGGGGTCGCGGGGCGCGGCGAACTCGGGGTGGATGGCGGTGGCGTGCGGCTCGGGCCCGGGATCGCGCCGCACGCGGCCGGCCCGATGCCGATCGCCAGTGCCACGATCAGGCCCCCGGCGCGGCCGGTCGATCTCATCAGTGCGCGTCGGACCTCCGCCCGGGAAGGTACCACCCCGGGCTTCCGCGACGTCTCCCGTAGACTGCCGCGGATGAACGTGACGCCCGACACATTCCGGACGGTGATGGGCCGCTTCGTGACCGGAGTTACCGTCGTTACGGCGCTCGAGGGCGACCGGCCGCAGGGCATCACCGTCAACGCGCTGAGCTCCGTCTCGCTCGAGCCGCCGCTCGTGATGGTCGCCCTCGACCGTCGCCGGTTCATCACGCCCACCGTTCGCGATGCGGGCCGCTTTGCGGTCAACATCCTCGCCGAGACCCAGCAGGCCCTGTCCGACTGCTTCGCGGGTGCGGACGTCACGCCTGGGCGCGACGCGTTCTGCGGCGCATCATGGCACGCCGGCGAGACAGGGCTGCCGTTGATCGACGGCGCGATCGCGTCGCTCGAATGCACGGTCGTCGAGACGTTCAGTGCCGGCGACCACGACCTGTTCATCGGCCGGGTGGACGCGCTCAAGAGTGAGCAGGAGCATCCGGAGCCGCTCCTCTTCTACCGGCGGCGCTACCTGCGGGTCGAGCGCGCGACAAGCGCGACGGTCGAAGGCAAGCACGACGGCTAAGGGAGACTGCCACCTGCGCGAATGACGTCGCCGGGCGGTTCCGACTCGGCGGGAGGTGCCGCGACCGCGGCTGCCTCGGCGAACAGCGGTTCGAACAATGCGACGAAGCCGTGCCATTCGTTGCGGCGCGCCGTCCTCAGTGCTTCTTCTGCAGCAGCCCGCGCTCCCGGATCCTGGAGTCCCACCAGCGACGCGAAGTCGCCCGCGGCGAGCAGAACGACTTGCTCCAGCTCCATCTCGTGCGCCAGCTGGATTACCCGATCGAACAGCGCCGGGGCGCCCGGGCCTCCCTCCACCGCAGCGAGGACCGCGTCAAGCCAGGTCCGCTCCATGTCGACTCGCTTGCCTCGCTCAGATGTCTTGCGGACGGCATCGAGTTCGGCCCGCGCTTCGTCGAGTCGCCCCGCCCGGGCGAGCATCCGTCCATGCCAGGCATGCGCGAGCGACTCGAAACGAACGCTCCGGGAGATCGCCTCTCCGAGGCTCTCGGCAGCGGCCGCGTAATCGCGCTGAACCTCCGCGGCAAACGCGCGACCGAAGAACCGGCTGCCCGCGTACTCGGCGTTCGACATCGTGGCGGCGATCCGGTCGATCTCACGTTCCATCGCCGGAATCTCGTCGAACCGACCTTCCAGCACGGCCAGGAGCTCCCGGGTAGCGAGCAGGAAGAACGCAATGACGTCCTCCACCTCCTCGATCGGGTGCTCCGCGAGGACCGCCTTGGCCTCTTCCGTGCGGCCTCGCTCCAGGAGCCCAAAGACAAGACTGGTCGTGAACCAGAGGAGATCGTCTCGCAACCCCAGCCGCCGGGCCAACTCGACCCCATCCTCGATGAGGGCGAACGAGGCGGCGGGATCGTCCGCCTCGATCATGACCGCGAGGTTGTTGCGCGCCCGCTGGCCGGCCCGGTGGAGTCCATATCGATCGGCGAGCCGGATTGCCCCGAACAGGATGGCCCAGCCCTCGCGCGGGCGTTCTGTCGCAATCGCCGAGCCCTTCGTGACGAGGGCGTCGACGATGACGGACACGGCGTCGAGGCGTTCCGCCTCGGCGATCGCGCCATCCGCGAGCCTGATTGCGAGCTCGTGCTCACCCCGGAGGTAGCGCGCCCGCGCGAGCTGGCCGTCGAGCATGACCGGAACCTGCCCGGCGCCTTCGACGCCGCGCACCTTCTCCGCCGCCGGCTCGACCCGGGCGAGCGCCTCATCGAGTCGGCCCGTCTGGATCAGCTGGACCCCGAGACGCTCCACCGCTCGCGCCTCACCGATGACGTCACCCAGCCGGCGATGAATCTCGATCGCCCGATCGAAGAGCTCCATGCCCTCGTCGAGTCGGGCGGCATGGCATGCTGCGTCGCCGGCCCGCTCGAGCAGAATGGCGCGCTCGTGGTCGTCGGTGGCGACCTCGAGCCCGAGCTTGACGAAGTTGGCCTCCTGGTCGTACGAGTGCAAGGTCCCCGCCCGGTCGGCCGCCGCCCGCAAGGCGACGCGCGCCTGAGCCGCCATCGCATCTGCCTCCGGCCCCTCGCCGGACGAGCGCCAGGCGTCCAGGTAGTGGGAGGCGAGCGCGCTCGCCAGCTCCTCGTCGCCGAGTGACTCGAAATACCTGGCCGCGGCGAGATGACGCGCCCGGCGATCCCTCTTCGTCAGGGTCTGGTAGGCGACCTCCCGGATCACGCTTTGCATAAACTGGTAGTGCCCGCGCTCGGGTGATTGCGTGTCGGTCTCCAACCGCACGAACTCGCGGCTGGCGAGCCGGTCGAGTGCGCCGGCTAGCGCCTCCTCCGATTGACCGGAGATCGAGGCCAGCCCCGCCACCGAGAAGCTCGACCCGAGGACCGCCGCCTGCTGGAGGATCGCGCGGTCGGCGGTGGCGAGGCCGTCGAGGCGGGCGGCGACCAGGGCATGGAGGCTTGCCGGGATCGAGACCTTCTCGATCGCTCCCTTCGTTCTGTACGCGTCCTCTTCTCGCACGAGCACCCCGTCGGACACCAGCATGCGGACGGTCTCGACCGCGTAGAGCGGGACACCCTCGGCACGGGCAAGGATCACCTTGACGGTTCGCGCCGGGAGCCCGGGAGCGAGGCCCGCCAGGAGCGCTCGCATGTCGTCGTCGGGCAGCGGCTCGAGGTGAATGCTCGTGAAGTTCCGCTGCCCGGCCCCCCATGTCGGGAAGCGCTCGAGGAGCTCGGGGCGGGCCAGGGTCACGATGAAGATCGGTTGGTGGCGCGACCACTCCAGCAGGTGGCCGATGAAGTCGATGAGCCCGCCATCGGACCACTGGAGGTCCTCGAAGACAAGCACGACCGGCCCCTTGGCCCCAATGCGCTCGAACAGAGCTCGCCATGCTCCGAACAGCTCACCGCGTTCGCTTGGGCTCTCGCCCTCGATCCCCAGGAGGGCGCGGATCGCGGACTCGATGCGGCCGCGCTCGCGGTCGTCGCTGATGAATACGCCGAGCATCTCGCGGACCTTCCGCGCTGTGGTGTCGCCGTTCTCGTCCTCGGCGACACCGGCGCGGCGGCGGACCATCTCACCGAGCGCCCAGAACGTGATCGCCTCGCCATAGGCCGGCGACCGGCCCTGGTGCCAGTACACGTCGCCGGTGATTCCGTCGATGTACTTCTCGAACTCCCAGGCGAGGCGGCTCTTGCCGATCCCTGCCTGACCAGTGATCGATACCACCCGGAGACGGCGCTCGCGGGCGGTGGCGTGGAACAAGTCTTTGAGCAGGGTGATCTCGCCCGTCCGCCCGACGAACGGTGCCTCGAGCTCGCCCGTTCGGCCTGAGCCGCTGCGGCCGGAGACGACGCGATCCGCGCGCCACAGCTCGACCGGCTCGGCGAAGCCCTTCAGCTGCTCCTTGCCGGCCGACTCGTAGACGATCGAAGCCTCTGCGGCTCGGCGAGTCGACGCATCGGTGACGGTCGTGCCCGGCTTTGCGGAGGCCTGGAGGCGGGCGGCGAGGTTCACGGTGTCGCCGGAGACAATGCCCTGGCCATCGGCGCCCATCGTGACCGCGGCTTCGCCACTGGCGACACCAGCGCGGGCCTCGAGCGGCTTCGCGCCACCCAGCTGCGGAACGGCGGCGGTCAGATCGAGGCCGGCGCGCACCGCTCTCTCGGCGTCGTCCTCGTTCGAGGTCGGCGCACCCCAGACGGCCATCACCGCGTCGCCGATGAACTTCTCGACCGTGCCGCCATACCGTTCGACGATCTCGCGCGCCCGACCGAAGTAGGCTGCCTGGAACTCGCGGACATCCTCGGGATCGAGGCGGGCCGCAAGCTCGGTAAAGCCGACGAGGTCGACGAACAGCACGGAGACGAAGCGACGTTCGACGGAGGGCCCGTCCGCCGTGGAGGACGTCCCTGGCGCGGGGGACGCCTGCGCCTCGTCCACCGCGCTCCCGCATGCCGGGCAGAAGCGGGCGCCCTCGGGCAGCGCCGCGCCGCAATTCATACAGCCCCGATCGAGCCGCGTCCCGCACGAGGCGCAGAACCGCTGGTCCGGTTGGGTGGCCGAGCCGCAACTCTGGCAATTCATCGTTCGCGCAGCGTGCCGTCTGAGCGCGGTGCTGTCCAGCCCTCGCGCCCAGGCCGCCGCCGCGCCATAGGCTATGGCGATTACACCCAGCCGAGGGATCGCAATGCCAACCGTCCGCGCCAACGGGCTCGAGGTCGCCTACGAGGTGCACGGCGCCGGCCCACCGCTCGTGATGCTCCACGGGGCCACCTCGTCCGGTCGCGAAGATTTCGCGGCCCAGATCCCGATCTCCTCGCGTGCCTTTCGCGTCCACGTTCCTGACGCGCGCGGCCACGGCTCGACTCGCTGGGACGCGGCCGGGGGGTTCCGCTACGAATGGCTCGTCGACGACCTCCTCGCTTTCGCCGACGCGCTCGGGCTCACGACGTTCCATCTCATCGGGTTCTCGATGGGTGCGCTGACCGCGCTCCAGTTCGCGACGCGGTTCCCCGAGCGATTGCGGACGCTCGTCGTCGTCGGAATCACGACCCAGCGCGAGCCGCGGGCGAGCGTCGCGGCGCGGTTGATGGACCCGGCCCGGATCGACCGGGACGACCCGGCGTGGGCGAAGGAGCTCGACGCACGACACGACGCGGGCCAGGGTCGCGGCGCGTGGAGGAAGCTCCTGCCGGCGATCGCTGCCGACGTTCGGGTCCAGCCGCTTCTCACGCCGCGCGAGCTCCGGCGGATCGAGCTGCCGGCGCTCGTTGCGTGCGGCGACAGGGACCCGTTCGCGCCGGTCGACCACGCGTGGGGCCTCCAGCGCCAGCTCCCCGACGGCCGGTTGTTCGTTGCGCCCGATTGCGGCCACGAGGTGATGGTCCGCCGCCCCGGGCTGTTCAACGAGGTCCTCGCCGGCTTCTACCGATCGACCGAGGGCGCCGCGAAGCGCCGCGCGGCCGGCGGTGCCCGGCGGTTCGACGAAGCAACGTAACCCAGCCCAGGAGGTACTCCGATGACGACGCTCCTAGCGCTCTATCGCCGGCCGGACGGAGGCGCCGAAGCGCTAGCCGAGTTCGAGCGGCGCTACACGGACGAGCACCTGCCGCTCGTCGCGCGGACGCCGGGCCTCCGTCGGATCCACGCCCAGCGGGTCGTCGAGGCGCTCGGTGGCGAGACGGATCTTGTGCTCCTGACCGCGATGGAGTTCGACGATCGGGCCGCGCTCGACGAGGGGCTCCGCTCCGACGCGATGCGGGCTGCCGGCCGCAACCTCCGCGAGATCGCCCCCGGCCTATCGACGCTGCTCGTCCTCGAAGACGCGCCGGACGTCGTCCCTGAGATCGGCGCGTAGCCGATACTGTCACCCGACGCCACGGAGGAGCCGAGTGACCGACAGCGCGCCGACGAAGAAGGGACCCCAGGTCCCCGAGCCGCGCTACGTCCACGTCGCCTTCCCGATCGAGCACGTGGCGCTCGTCACCTTCGACCGCCAGGACGCGCTGAACGCGTTGAACTTCGCGCTGATCGCTGAGCTGAC
This sequence comes from uncultured Anaerolineaceae bacterium, assembly GCA_964626755.1. Classification (GTDB taxonomy): domain Bacteria; phylum Chloroflexota; class Limnocylindria; order Limnocylindrales; family CSP1-4; genus JACDAV01. Next base: position 109,095 of record CAZVGO010000050.1, read on the forward strand.
CGACGCGCTCGAGCGGCTCGACCGCGACCCTGCCTGTCGCTGCATCGTCCTGACCGGGGCGGGCGATCGCGCGTTCGCTGCCGGCGCGGACATCAAGGAGCTGGCCCGCCAGACGCCCACGAGCCTGACCGTCGACGACGACTTCCACCGCTGGGAGCGGATCAAGCGGATCCGCAAGCCGGTCATTGCGGCCGTGCGCGGCGTCGCGCTCGGTGGCGGGTGCGAGCTGGCGATGGCGTGCGACATGATCGTCGCCGCGGAGGACGCGAAGTTCGGGCAGCCCGAGGTCCGTCTCGGGGTCATGCCCGGCGCCGGCGGCACGCAGCGCCTGACGCGGGCCATCGGCAAGGCCAAGGCGATGGAGCTCGTGCTGACCGGGGACAACATCGGCGCGCGCGAGGCGGAGGCGCGTGGCCTCGTCAACCGCGTGGTGCCGGCCGAGGCGACGCTCGAGACGGCGCTCGAGCTGGCCGGCCGGATCGCCGCACTGCCGCCAATCGCCGTGGTGGCCGCCAAGGAGGCGGTCAACCGGGCAGAGGAGCTGTCGCTCGAGGCGGGTCTCGAGTTCGAACGACGCAACTTCTTCCTCCTCTTCGCGACTGAGGACAAGCAGGAGGGCATGGCCGCCTTCACCGAGAAGCGGCCACCGACCTGGTCCGGCCGCTGACCGGCGGATCGGGTCGAGCACAGGAGGGCGCAATGGAACGGGATCAGAAGGGCGGCAGGGACGTCGGCCGCGACGCGGAGCGCGACCACGGCGACGAGCCGCCCCCGTCGATCCGCGACGCGCCGCCGGACTACCGTGCCCCCATCGATGAGCGTGCCCCGGTGAGCGGGCACACCCCGCCTCCGGCACACGCCGGCTCCTCCCCGACCGAAGCGCCCGAGCATGACTGGGGCCACGCCGAGGTCCTCCTGTTCCCGACGTTCCGGCCGGTCGGTACGCACGGCCTGCGGATCGATGAGATCAACCCGCAGGTCCTTGCCGAGCAGGGCGCGAAGTCGCACGCTCAGCCGCTCATCGACGAGGGTCCCGTTGGGCTGCCGGTCGTCTACTCACTCCATGCCGGCTCGTTCGACGTCATCGTGAACGGCGATCACCTCCTTTCGTGGGGCGTCGATCCCTCGGCGATCCAGGACGCGGCGATGCGCAACATTGCCGCCTGGTCCGCGGGCGCGCCATGGACGGACGAGGTGTCCGGCGACCGGCGGCTCCTGTCGTCGGACTCGGGCGAGGGTTGGGATGCCGCCCGCATCCTCCTGCCGGAGGTCCGCGAGCACCTCACGCGGGAGCTCGGCGCCACGGGGCGCGTGCTCGTGGGGCTGCCGGAGCGCCACCTGCTGATCGCCGGCACGCTTCGGCCCGGCGACGAGGAGTTCGCGGCGCTGTTCGCCGACTTCGTCCTCGAGCACTCGGGCGGAGCGGACGAGCCGATCGACCGGCGGGTTTTCGAGCTCGTCGACGGCCGGCTCGTCGACTTCGTCGCTCCCGCCGCGAGGTGAGGCGGTGGCCGGCCGCCAGGTTCCCCCGTTCGGGTCGCTCCGCTACGAGGTCGCCGATGCGGTCGCGACGATCACCCTCGCTCGCCCGGATGCGCTCAACTCGCTGACGGTTCCGCTCAAGGAGGAGCTCCTCGCGGCGTTTCGCGAGGCGGGTCGCGACGGCGCCGTGCGGGCAGTCGTCCTGACCGGTGCGGGCCGGGCGTTCTGCGCGGGCCAGGACCTCCGCGAGCGGCTCGAGCCGGACGCCGCGCCCCTCGCCGTCGAGGTCCGCGAGCGGTACAACCCGCTGATCGTCGCGATGCGGAGACTCGAGAAGCCGATCGTCGGCGCCATCAACGGGGTCGCGGCGGGCGCCGGAGCGTCGCTCGCGTTCGCCTGCGACCTGCGGCTCGCGGCCGAAGGGGCGAGCTTCGTGCTCGCGTTCGGTCGCGTGGGCCTCATCCCGGACAGCGGCGCGACGTGGTTCCTGCCACGGCTCGTGGGCTTGGCGCGAGCGTTCGAGCTGGCGCTGATGAACGAACCGCTGTCCGCGGCGGACGCGGAGCGGCTCGGGCTCGTGACTGCGGTCGTGCCCGCGGAAGGTCTGCTCGATGAGGCCCGTGATCTCGCCGCCCGCCTCGCGGCCGGCGCACCGCGCGCGATCGGCCTGACGAAGAGGGCGCTCAATCGCTCGCTCGAAACCGACCTCGAGTCGGCGCTCGAGTACGAGGCCTTCCTCCAGGGGATCGCCGGTCGGACCGCCGACCACGCCGAGGGCCTGCGGGCGTTCCTCGAGAAGCGGCCGCCGCGGTTCACCGGGGAGTAGCCGGGGGAATCCCGGCGCCTTGCCGGCCCGGCCCGCAGGCCAGAGAACCCCCCTGTCTCGTATGCCCACCGAGTGCATATCGCGAGCCCGGCGACCGTCCGTATGCACCCGATGGGCATGGGCATGGGCATGGGCGAAGGGGGGTGTCCTCGAGCGGCCATCTACCGGGGCGATCCGCTAGCCTCGCCCGATGGCGACGACCTTCCTCCGGGGCTTCGCGGGCGACCGGCGCTGGCTCTTGCCGATCGGGCTCGCGCTCTACGTGCCCTGGGCGTCCTGGGGGTGGAACTTCCCCGACGAGCACGGCATCCCGTTCAACTGGGTCTGGCTCGGCGTCGCCGGTACGACCCTCCTGGTGTGGCAGCGCCGCGCGGCGCTCGACCCCATCACGGCGGCGGCGATCGTCGTGATCGCGGCGATGCTCGTCAACGACGTCACGCTGTTCTGGTCCCAGGGCCTGCGCGACTTCGAGCTGTACATGAAGGCGGGAGAGCGCTGGCTGTCGGGAGCGCCCGTGTACCTGGATGTTCCGCTCGCGATCCTCCCAGCCGACCCGTCGAACTATCCGTTCCTCTACCCGCCGGTGACCCTCCCGCTGTTCGGAGTGCTCGCGCTGATCCCGTTTGCCATCGCCGCCGGGCTGTGGGTCGCCATGTCCGTGGGGGCAATAATCGCGGGCCTGCGCTGGCTGGGGCTGTCGTGGCGCTGGAGCCTCGTCATCCTCGCTTGGCCGCCGGTCGCGCAAGGCCTGTTCGTCGGGAACGTCGCGATCCCGATGTTCGCGCTGTTTGCGGCGGCCCCGTGGCGGCCGGGGTTGCTCGCGATCCCGCCGCTCTTCAAGGTGTACAGCGCCATCGCCGCCCTGTGGCTGCTCCGGCGGGAGCACTGGCGATCCGCGATCCTCGGCGGTCTCGTCGTGGGCGGAGCATGCGTCGTGACCCTGTCGCTGATCGGTCCGCAACTGTGGCTCGACTGGGTCGGCGGCCTGAAGGCGTACCAGGTCTCTCAGCAGGCGCTGCCGAACAACCTCTACGGCTACGGGCTGGCCCGGTACATGCCGCTCGTCTCGTTCATCGCGATCGCGGTCGCCGTGACCGTCCTCGCGCTGCGAGCGCGCGGTCGCCGGGAGCAGCTCGCCAGGCTCGGCGTGGCCACGGTGACTGGCTCACCGTCCCTGTTCGCCCACGGCTACCTCGTTGCGCTGCCCGGGATGCTCCGGCTCGACACGCCGTGGTTCTGGCTCGCCTTCGGCCTGACTTCATGTGCCCACGGTCCTGCCTGGTTCGGCGCGATCGCCGTGATCGTCTGGTCGTGGTTCGACCCGAGGCTCCGAAGGAAACGCCGGCTCGATCCGTACCATCCGCTCGGGGCGGCGCCGGCGGCATGGCCGATGGCGCTGGCCGCGACCCATGCCGCGGAGCGGTCTCAGGGGACCGTGTAGGCCACCGGCGTCGACTGGGCGACCACGAACTTGCCGAGATCGGTCACCCCGATCGCCTGGATCCGGAACCAGTACGTGCCGCTCGGCAGCTCGCCGACGAGAGCCGCGCCCGCTGCCTGGCTCTCGCCTGCCCAAGCGGTCGCCGCGCCCTCGAGGTACGACGGCGTGTCGTCGTCCGCCGAGTAGACGAGCTTGTACAGGGAGAAGCAGCCCTCGGGCCCTGTGTACGGACTCCAGTCGAACCGCGTCCCGAGCTCGTCCGGCCCGACGCCGAGCTCGCCGAGCGCCTTGACCGAGCTCGCAGAGTCGGCCTTCACGGGGCTCGCCGCGATCACCCGGTCCGCGGCGTCGAATGCCATTGCCCGGTAGTAGTACGTGACGCCGGGGTCGGCTTCCGCGTCGACGGCCGAGGTCACCTCGCGGTTCTGCGTGAAGCTCTGGTCGAGGGCCACCGCACCAGCTTGCGGCGGGTAGGCGAGCGGGATCGTCGAGCTCGTGCTCCGGAGGACGGTGTAGTGGTTGAAGCCGCCGCCCGCGTAGGCGGTCCAGTCGACCACGACCCCGCCGTGGCAGCCGCTCAGGGTCAGGCCGAGGGTCGCGATGCCGGGCGTCGGCTTCGGCGTGGGTTTCGGGGTCGGCTTCGGAGTCGGCTTCGGGGTCGGCTTGGGAGTCGGCTTCGGAGTGGGCTTCGGCGTGGGCTCGGCCGTCGGCTCCGGGGTCGGGGCCGCGGTCGGATCGGGCGACGGGGTGAGCCTGGGCGTCGCAGCTGCGGTGTGCCGCGGGGTCGGTGTCGGCTCCGCCAGGTCGACCTCTTCGAGAATCCCGATCGGGAACCCGAGCGCCCGGTCACGTCGGGCGTTCTCGAGGAGCCACGGGTCGTCGAGCACGACGGGCTCGACCGATCCGGTCTCGAGGGTGGGGGCGCCCCCGCCGAGGAAGAGGACGGCCCGCCGGCCCTCGTCGATCGTCGCCTCGAGGCCGGGTGCCGAGAGCTCGACGGCATGCTCGATCGCGAGCAGCTCGAGGCGTTCGCCGCGGTCGGTCGCCGTCCGGTCGAGGTCGAAGGCCGTGCCGGCAGCAGTCCACGTCACGGCCGCGGTCCGGACGACGTACGCGCCACCGTCCGGCGGGGCTGCCCGGTGCCAGGCCCGCCCGGCGAGCTGGTCGAGGATCGTTCCGCGCGCGGTCAGGTTCGTCAGACGGACGCCGGCTCCGCCGTCGAGGCGAGCGACGCTCGCGCCGATCTCGATCGTCGCGCGGCCATCCGCCGAGACCCTGACCGCGTCCCCCTGGCGCAGCTCCGTGCCGGGCGCGAGGTCGGATGCGAGCCCGTCGCGGATGAGCGTCGCGCCGACCGCTTCTCCGGCCCGGATCGCGGGCAGGACGCTGAGATCCGTGACGGTTCGTGCGCCGACGACGGCGATGATGAGCGCGGCGGCCACTGCGAGGGCCGTCCAGCGGGGTGCCGGGAGGACGGTCGGCGTGCGCCGAGAGATGCGTGCCGCGACCGGCAGCGGCCCGGTGATCGCGCCGGTGTCGAGCGGCAGGGGGCCGCCCGGGGACGATGGCCGGGGCCATCGCTCGATGACCGGGGCCGACAAGGGCAGCGCGGCCACCGAGGACGGCGCGAGCGCTCGGCGGGACGTCGGGACCTCGCCGGCGAGGCGGTCTCGCAGCGCCAGCGCGAATGCGGGGGACGGGACCTCGCGATCGCCCCGCTGTTCGGCCGCACGGGCGCCGCCGCGGGCGAGCTCCGCTTCGAGCGAGGCGAGCTCCGGGTCGAGCCCGAGTCCGGTCTCGAACGGGACCACTGTCTCCTCCCGGGCGGGTCGGCGCGGCCCTCGCGGCCGCCGGCCGGAGTCGTCAGGCCGCATCGGTCGTCTCCTGGGCGACGGCCGCCCGGAGGGCGCGCAGCGCGCGGTGGAGCTTGACGGCGAACGTGGGCCGGGAGCAGCCGAGGGTGGTGCACAGCTCGTCGAGCTCGAGGCCGTCGAAGAACTTGAGGACGAGCAGCCGGCGCTGCGCTTCCGGAAGCCGGAGGAGCGCCCGGCGCACGATGTCCCGATCGAGGGCCGCGGCAAAGGCGCTCGTCGCGACCTCGTCGCCGAGACGGCTCTCGCGGTCCTCGTCCCGGCCGTCATCCCCGGCCGCCCCGTTGCCGACGAGTGGGACGGTCCGACGATCGCGGCGCACGTGGTCGACGATCGCGTTCGAGGCGACCCGGTAGAGCCAGCCGCCGAAGGACTCGTTCCGGAAGTCGCCGCGGCGGAGGGTTCCGAGGGCCCGCTCGAACGTCATCGCGGTCAGGTCCTCTGCCACCGCTCGCTCGCCCACGCGGCGGGCGATGAACCCGTAGATCCGGGGGAGGTAGAAGTCATAGAGCTCGGCGAACGCCGAGGCGTCGAACCGGGAGCGCTCCACGAGGGCTCGCTCCCGGTCGACATCGAGGCGCGTGACGGCCAGGTCGGAGACCATCGGACGTCAGACGGTAGGGACGGACGGGCCGGGCGGCCATCGGCCAGCAGTACCGCGCATGGCGGGACCACCCGGAGCTCCCATCCGTCCACGCTGTCCCTGGGCCGCCGCTACCCGACCGTCACCGATCGGACCGGCGTCTGGCCAAGGAGGAACTTCTGCCCGTCGGCGTAGCCGATCGACTGGACCCGGTAATACCAGGTCCCGGCGTCGGCGGTCTCGTCGACGAACTGGGTGATCTCACCGTTCTCGAAGACCGCGATCACCTCGCTGCCCTCGGTGCCCGGCAGGTACGACGGGTTCGGATTGCGCGACCGAACGACCTTGTAGAAGGTGAACTGCTCGGCCGTGCACTGCTCCCAGTGGAGGACGACGCCCTCGCCGGTCGCGTCCACCTCGAAGCCCATGACGCTGGGCTCCGGGAGCGGCTCCGGCTCGGAGGCCGGCGTCTCGATCCCCTTGAGGGCGCTCGCGGCGAGGACCTTGTAGCCCTCTTCGAGTGCCCGGAGGCAGAAGACGCGGTAGAAGATCTTCCGGCCCGGGCCGATCTCCTCGTCGAAGACCGCCGTGCCGCCATCCGGTCCGACCGCCGCCACGACGCTGTCGTGGTCGCCGAGCGGCCAGGTGGCCTTGGCGTCCTTCGAGCGGACGACCTTGTAGAGGAAGTCGCCGTCGACCTTGCACGCGGTCCAGTCGACGTACGGGACGCCTTCCTTGATCGACACGGCCAGGCCGAGGACGGCGATCTGCGGCTTCGGCGTTGGCTCCGGCTTCGGCTTGGGGGTGGTCACGTCTTCGACGCCGCTCCGGCAGGCGATGTACGTCACGCCCTCGACGGTTGCGATCCCGAAGACGCGGTAGAAGAGCTTCTTGCCTGCGGGGGCCTTGGTGTCGACGAACCGGGTCTTGCCCGCGATCTCGACGGCGCCGACGAGCGTGTCATGGGGGCCTCGCGGATAGGCCACGGTCGAGTCGGTCGATCGAACGATCTTGTAGGCCACGAAATCGGCCGGGTCGCAGGCGCTCCACTCGACGACGACGCGTCCGTCGTTCAGGCCGACCCCGATCTCGATTGCCTCGACCGCCGGTCGCTCCGGCTTCGGGGTGTCCTCGGCGGGCTGCTCTTCGGCCGGCTTGTCGGCGGGCTCGTCGACCGGCTTGTCGCCATCCGGCTCGTCCGCGCCCGGCTCGTCCGCGCCCGGCTCGTCCGCGCCCGGCTTGTCGCCGTCCGGCTCGTCCGCGCCCGGCTTGTCGCCGTCCGGCTCGCCGTCCTCGAGGGCCGTCTGGACCGTCGCGCCGTCGCTGCCCGCCCCGCCGCCCGGGACGTCATCCGTCCGGAGCGAGGCTCCCAGCGCCAGGGCCGTGACCAGGAACGCCCCGAGGACCGCGCCGGGCAGCGAAACGCCCAGCCGCCTGCTCGTTCCGTGATGGCTGATCGGCCGGGTGCGATCCTCGAGAAGCTCGGCCTCGTCGGCGATCGCCGCCGGGGCCGCTGCGGGAGCGGGCACGACCTGTGCGGCTGCGCTCTTCCGGGCGCGGCGCCGAGATCGGGTCCTGGGAGTGCCGTCCATCCTGCTCGTGTCTCCGAAGCCGTCGATTGCGGCCAGGGGCGATATAAGCCCGGCCGATGAGTCCGACAGAGACACAACGGCCGGCGGGCGCCCCGATTACGAGCGCTGGACAAGCGAAGGTCCGGTCGACGGGCGGCCGGAGGTACCAGCCGGCCCTCGGGCGGTCTGGCCGACCACCGGCGAAGCTGCCGCTACCATTACTCAGACCTCGCCGTGCGCGGCCTGACGGAGGACCAGCGATGACCGACCCGATCGCCCTCGACCCTGTGCTCAGCCCCGCTGAGCGGAGCCGCCTGCCGTTCAACGAGGAAGGCCGCTCCCAAGACGAGCGGTTCGCGCTGTTCGAGGCGCATGTAACGGGCGGCGGCAAGGTCGAGGCCGTCGACTGGATGCCGGACGAGTACCGGACGAGCGTCCTGCGGTTCGTCGAGATGCACGCGAACAGCGAGCTGATGGGCGTCCTCCCGGAGCGCGAGTGGATCATGCGAGCGCCGACGCTCCGCCGGAAGCTCGCCCTCACCGCGAAGGTCCAGGACGAGGTTGGACATGCCCAGCTGCTGTATCGGGTCGCGGAGGACCTGGGCAAGCCGCGCGAGGCGATGTTCGACGACCTGCTCGCCGGCAAGACGAAGTTCCACAACGTCTTCCACTACCCGACCCGGTCGTGGGCGGACGTCGGCGTCATCGCCTGGCTGGTCGACGCCGCGGCGATCGTTGCCCAGCAGGCGCTTCGGGACTCGAGCTACGGGCCGTATGCCCGGACGATGCGCAAGATCTGCTGGGAGGAATCGGTCCATATCATGCACGGCCGCGACGTCGTCGTGACGATGGCCAACGGCACGGATGAGCAGCGGGCGATGATTCAGGAGGCTCTCGACCGGTGGTGGGGGCCGCTCATGCAGATGCATGGGCCGCGGAGCGACCGGGCGAAGGACCGCGACATCCACTGGCGGATCAAGGCGAAGACCTCCGAGGAGCTCCGCCAGGAGTTCCTGTCGATCTACGTACCGCGGGTCTGGGAGCTCGGCCTGACCCTGCCGGACCCGGAGCTTCGGCTCGACGAAGCGGCGGGTCAGTGGCGCTACACCGAGCCGGACTGGCAGGAGCTCCGGACGGTCGTTACGAACCATGGCCCGAAGAGCGAGGAGCGCCTCGAGTTCCGGCGGCTCAACCGTGAGGAGACCCGCTGGGTCCGGGACGCCCTCCTCGCAGCTCCGACCGCCGCCGCATGACCGACTCGCCGCCCCCGGACAGGCCGTCAGCCGAGGCTCCAGACGGCAGGACGCTCGAGCCATGGGAGGTCTTCCGCCGGGACAAGGAAGGCGACCCGATGCGCCACGGCGGGAGCGTCATGGCGCCCGACGCGGAGCTGGCCGTCCACTACGCCCGCGAGATGTACGGCCGCCGCCAGGAGAGCGACCGGTTGTGGGTCGTCCGGCGGTCCGACATCCACGACCTCGACGACATCGACCTCCTCCAGCCGCCGCTGGACCGATCGTTCAAGAAGCCCGGCGGCTACGTCATGCGCGACAAGCTTGCCGCCGCCCGGGAGCGCTCCGGCAAGGCGAAGCCGAAGCCTCGGTCGGGATGACGGCAACCGCCGAGGAGCTCCTCCCCGCGACGCGCAACGCGCTCTCGTTGCTCCTGCTCGCGATGGCCGACGACGAGTTCGTCATCGGTTTCAGCGACTCCGAGTGGACGGGCATCGCCCCGCTCCTCGAGGAAGACGTCGCGATGAGCTCGCTCGCCCAGGACGAGTTGGGTCATGCGCAGGCGCTCTATCGGCTCCTCGCCGAGCTCGTCGATGACGGGCGCGATGCGGACGCGATCGCCTTCGACCGCCCGCCCGAGGGCTACTACCACGCCCGGCTCCTCGACCACCCGCGGGGCGACTGGGCGAACACGATCGCCCGGCGCTTCCTGTACGACACGGCCGACTCGATCCGGCTCGAGGCGCTCGCGGCAGGTTCGTGGGCCCCCCTCGCGGAGCTCGTCGGCAAGATCCGCCGCGAGGAGCGCTACCATCTCCTCCACGTCGGGGCGTGGTTCGGGCGGCTCGCGACCGCGCCCGGCGAGCCGCGCCGGCGGCTGCTCGAGGCGCTCGAGCGGATGGGTCCGGACGCCGCCACGGTCCTGGCCCCGCTGCCCGACGAGCAGAGCCTCGTCCTGGCGGGCATCTCCGACGCGGCCTCGGACGAGCTCGAGGCCCGCTGGCAAGCGAGGATCCGCCCGGTGTTCGAACGGCACGATCTCCCGATGCCGCCGGCCGGCGCGGATCCCGGCAGCAGCCGGACCAATCACTCGGACGCCTTCCGCTGGCTCCACGGCGAGTTCACGGCCGTCCGGCGCCTCGATCGCGAGGCGACCTGGTGATCGCATCGGTCGACGAGGCCACCGTCCGCGCCGCCCTCGGCGAGGTCCCGGACCCCGAGATCCCGGTCGTCTCGGTCGTCGATCTCGGCATGGTCGAGGCGGTCGACGTCACCGAGCGCTCAATTCGCGTGGAGGTCCTGCCGACGTTCGTCGGCTGTCCGGCCATCGACCTGATACGAGACGCCGTCGCCGCCCGCCTCGAGTCGTTCGGGCGACCGGTCGAGGTCGACGTCTCGTTCCGCGTCCCGTGGACGTCGGACCGGATCACCCGGGCGGGGCGCGAGAAGCTGCGACGATCCGGTTTCGCCCCGCCGGCCACCGAGGCCTCCGAGGTCCGGTGCCCCTATTGCGCCTCGGATCGGGTTGCCCTCGACAACCTGTTTGGTCCCACCCAGTGCCGGTCGCTCTACTACTGCCGCGCCTGCCGCCAGCCGTTCGAGCAGTTCAAGGCGGTCTGACCGGTCGTGCCGAAGGAGCTGGTCGGCATCGTCGGGGCCGGCACGATGGGCGCCGGCATTGCCCAGGTTGCGCTCGAGAACGGCCACGAGGTCGTCGTCCACGACCTCGATCAGGAAGCGATCGAGCGGGGCCGGGCGCGGATCCGCGACGGCCTCGGGCGGCGGGCCGCCAAGCTCGGGCTGGACCCGGACAGCGTCGACGACTGGGTCGACGGCCGGCTGGCCAACCTGCGGGAGGCGGAGACCCTCGCGCTCCTCGGGGCGGAGGTCGACGTCGCGATCGAGGCCGCGCTCGAAGACCTGGAGTTGAAGCGGGACATCTTTCGGGCACTCGATGCGGCAGCCGACCCGGACGCGATCCTCGCGACGAACACGAGCGCGCTGTCGGTCGCGGCGATCGCCGCGGCCGTTCGCTCGCCGGGACGGGTCGTCGGGCTCCACTTCTTCAACCCGGCGCCGGTCATGGCGCTCGTCGAGGTGGTGCTCGGCCCGGCCACGGATCCGGCGATCGCCGACAGGGCGGTGGGGCTCGTCGAGGGCTGGGGAAAGACCGCCGTCCGCTGCGCCGACTCGCCGGGTTTCATCGTCAACCGGGTGAACCGGCCGTTCACGATCGAGGCGCTCCGGATGCTCGAGTCCGGCGAGGCGTCCGTCGAGGCGGTGGACGGGGCGATGCGGGCGGCCGGCTACCCGATGGGCCCCTTCGAGCTGATGGACCACGTGGGGCTAGACGTCAACCTCGCCGCGGCGCGGGGGGTATGGGAGGGCCTCGGCCAGCCGGACCGGCTGCGGCCATCGCAGATCCAGGAGCGGCTTGTCGAGGCCGGCCGGCTCGGGCGCAAGACGGGCGAGGGCTTCTACCGCTGGCGGGACGGCCGGCGAGCCGAGCCGGCGGACGCGTTCGCGGCACTCCCCGCCGATCGCCTCGGGGCGGATGCGATCGCCGACCGGATCCGCCTGTGCGTCATCAACGAGGCCTGGCACGCGCTGGGTGACGGCGTGGCGACGGCCGGCGACATCGACCTCGCGCTGCGCCTGGGGGCAGCGCATCCGGCGGGCCCGTTCGAGCTCGGGGAGCAGTGGGGCGGGACTCGTGCCCTCCGGGACCGGCTTGGAAGCGAGGCTGCGCCGAAGCTGCGCGCGGGCTGATCCGCTCCCGCTACGATGGAGACGTCGGCAGCCCAACCGGCGAGAGAGGAAGAGATGGCCGTTCGATCCCCGCGCGCGCCGGGTGCGATCGTCCTGATTCTGGTCGCGATCGCTTCCTGCGGCGGCCCCGCGTCCGGCAGTCCCGCGGCGTCGACAGCCGCCACCCGGGCGGCCTCGAGCGCAACGCCAGCCCCGGCGGCCACGCCGACCACCGCGGGCCCGCTGGAGGATCTCGTCCCGGACGAGGTTGGTGGGGTCCGGCTCGTGAAGACGACCGTCCACGGCGCGGATCTCGGGGAGCTCGATCCGCAGGAGGCAGCCAACTACGCCAGCGTCCTCGAGAACGTCGACGGGCCGCTGGAAGCGTTCACCGCCGTAAGCGCAGCCGGCGACGGGATCGCGATCGCCGCCTGGCGGGTGGAGGGGACGGAAGGGGGCCAGCTCGGGGACGCATTCATCGGGTTCATCCAGGGTTTGGGAGAGGCTCCGGTTGAGGACATAGGGATCGGGGCAAAGGAGGTGAAGCGGGTCACGCCTGCCGACACCACCCCGATCCACATCTACGTCACGGGCGAGGTGATGTTCGTCGTCCAGATCGCGGACCCGACCCTCCTCGAGGAGGCCTTCGCCGCGCTGCCCTGAGCCGGGCAGGCGCTACCATCGGGCCTATGAGCCGGGATCTCCATCGTCCCTTCCGCGAGGCATGGATCGTCGACGCCGTCCGGACGCCGATCGGGCGCTACGGCGGAGCCCTGTCCACGGTCCGCCCCGACGATCTCGCGGCGGCCGTCGTGCGGGCCGTCGTCGACCGCTCCGGGATCGACCCGTCGCTCGTCGAGGACGTGATCCTCGGCTGCGCGAACCAGGCCGGCGAAGACAACCGGAACGTCGCCCGCATGGCGGTCCTCCTCGCCGGGCTCCCTGTCGAGGTCGCCGGCCAGACGGTGAACCGGCTGTGCGGGAGCGGCCTCCAGGCGATCAACTCGGCGGCCCACGCGATCGGTGCGGGCGACGGGGACGTGTTCATCGGGGGCGGGGTCGAGTCGATGACCCGCGCCCCGTACGTCATGGCCAAGCCGGAGGCGGCGTTCGACCGCGGCAACCGGGAGGCGTACGACACAACCCTCGGCTGGCGGTTCCTCAACCCGAAGCTTGCCGAGCAGCACTACCCGTACTCGATGGGCGAGACGGCCGAGAACGTCGCCGAGCGCTGGGAGGTTGGCCGGGATCTCCAGGACGCGTTCGCACTGCGCTCCCACCAGCGGGCGGTGGCGGCGATCGAGGAGGGCCGGTTCGACGACCAGATCGTCCCGATCGCGGTGCCCCAGAAGAAGGGCGAGCCCGTCATCGTGTCGCGCGACGAGGCGCCCCGAGCCGACACGTCTCCGGAGGCGCTCGCGAAGCTCCGCGCGGCATTTCGCGAGGACGGGACGGTGACCGCGGGCAATTCGTCGGGGATCAACGACGGCGCGTCCGCCGTGCTCCTCGTCGAGGCGGCCCGGGCGCGCGAGCTGGGGCTCCGCCCGATGGCGCGGGTCGTTTCGACGGCCGTCGCCGGGGTCGATCCCGCGGTGATGGGGATCGGGCCGGTCCCGGCCACGAGAAAGGCCCTCGCCCGGGCCGGGCTGACCGCCGCCGACCTCGACCTCGTCGAGCTGAACGAGGCCTTCGCCAGCCAGTCGATCGTGTGCATCAACGAGCTCGGCCTCGACCCGGACAAGGTCAACGTCGACGGTGGGGCGATCGCCCTGGGCCACCCGCTCGGCTCGAGCGGGGGCCGGCTGGTCACGATGCTCGTCCACCAGCTCCGGCGGACCGGTGGCCGGTACGGGCTGGCCACGATGTGCATCGGGGTGGGGCAGGGGATCGCGACGATCGTCGAGCGGATCGAGGACTAGCGATCGCCGGCACGCCACTGAGAGTGGCCGGTCCGCGATGAACGCGCAGCCTCCGTGGCCGGCGTGGCCTCCACGGCTCGACTCCCTGCGGGTTCGTGTGGCTCCCGCCACCCGCGGTGGCCCGGCGCGAACCCGAGAGGCCCGCTGACTCGCCCGGCGTGTCAAATCGCGTCGGGCACGCTCCGTCCGGCCCCCAGGCTGCTGGGCGGGGCCGCTCCCACGCACGCGGACGGCCAAAGTGACTCGGTGAGCGAGTCACGGCGCCTGGGTTGGAGCGGCGCCGAAGGTACTCCCCGGGGATTTCGGCGCGGGTGCTTGTCGGAATCGGTTGCGATGCGTACGATTGGGGGCGACCGGGAGGCCGGTCTGGACCTCGCATTCATCGCCTCCGAAGGAGATCGGCTTCATGATCGACCCCCAGCCGACGGTTCTCAGCCTGACCGATGCCGCGGCGACCAAGCTCCGCGACCTGACGAAGGAAGAGACCAACCCGGACATCGGGCTGCGGGTGTACATCTACAGCGGCGGCTGCTCCGGCTACCGCTACGGGATGATGCTGGAGGACGCCCCGACCCCGGACGACAAGGTCCTCGAGGCCAACGGCGTCAAGGTCTACGTCGACGGCAACAGCGTCGCGCTCCTGTCGGGTTCGCAGATCGACTACGTCGACACGCTGATGGGCGCCGGCTTCACGGTGAACAACCCGAACGCCGTCGCGGCCTGTGGCTGCGGCTCGAGCTTCCGGACCGCGGACGACGCGGGCAGCGCCCGCTCCTGCGCCCACTAACCTCGCACTTCCCCGCCTGACGGAGCCGCCGGACCTCCGGCGGCTTCTCGATTCACGGCCCACCGGCACCTCCGTCCCGCCTAGACTCGGCTGGCCGATGGAGATCCCGCTCTTCCCGCTACGGACAGTCCTCTGTCCGGGAATCGCCCTGCCCCTCCACGTGTTCGAGCCGCGTTACCGGTTGATGACCGAGCGCTGCGTCGAGGGTTCGTCGCCATTCGGGATCGTCCTCATCCGCGAGGGTCGCGAGACGGGCCCGGGAAACGTGGCTTTGGCAGGGATCGGGACGATGGCCGAGATCCGCGAGGCGACCCGCCGACCGGATGGGCGGTACGACCTCCTGGTCGTCGGCACCGGCCGGTTCGCGATCGAGGAGGTCGACGCGGAGCGGGAGCCGTACCTGCTCGGCCGGGTCGTGCTCCTCGACGAGGACGTCGGCGACGTGGACCGGTCGACCACCCTCGCTGCGCGGGCGATGCGCCGGTTCGTCGCATACCTCCATCTCCTCCAGCCGATGGAGGGCGAGACGGCCGAGGAGATCGACGTCCGGGTCGAGATCGAGGCGGCGCCGGGGGAAGCCGAGGAACACGGGGCGGGGGACGTGGTGGTCGGGCTGGACATCGAGCCGGAGACCCCGCCGGACGTCGCCGGGACGAGCGCCGTTGCCGACCCGGATCCGCCCGGCGCCGAGGCCTCCCCGGACCCCCCGAACGACGCCGCGGAAGACGCCCGCCGCGAGGCGAAGCTCAACGAAGCCGCCCGCCGCCTGCTGATCCCGGACGATCCGACCACCCTCTCGTACCTCCTCAGCGGCATCATCCAGGTCGATCCGCCGCGCCGGCAGCGCCTTCTCGAAGCCGCGACGACCGAGGAGCGCCTCAAGCTCCTCGATGAGCTGATCGACCGCGAGCTCTGGATGCTCCGCCGGCGGCTCCGCTTCTACGCACCCGACGACCGGCAGGCGGCGGTGCGGCGAAGCTGACGGGCGGGGGTTCCGGCGGCGCCCCGATTCGGCGATCATCAGCGCGATGCGACAGATCCTCCTGTGGATGGCCGGCAATCGCTGGCTGCGCGACCGCGTGCCGCGGCTCTGGTTCGCCCGGCGGGCGGTCCGACGCTTCATGCCCGGCGAGGACGTCGCCTCAGCGCTGGACGCCGGCGAGCGGTTCAAGCGCGACGGGATCGGCACGATGTATACGCGTCTCGGCGAGAACCTGGCCCGGATCGAGGAGGCGGACGAGGTCGCGACGCATTACCTGGGGGTGTACGACGAGATCGTCCGGCGCGGCCTCGACGGCGAGGTGTCGGTGAAGCTCACCCAGCTCGGCCTGGATCTCGACGTCGAGCGCACCTTCGCCCACGCGTCGCGCCTCGCGGGGCGGGCGGCCGAGGTGGGCGGCGTCCTCTGGATCGACATCGAAGGCAGCGCCTATACGGAGCGCACCGTCGCGTTCTACGAGCTCCTCAAGGCGGTCCATCCGAACGTCGGCCTGGCGATCCAGGCGTACCTGCGCCGAACCGCGGCGGATATCCAGCGGCTGCTCCCGCTCGAGCCAGCGTTCCGGCTCGTGAAGGGCGCGTACGCGGAGCCGGCTTCGATTGCCTACACGGCGAAGCGCGACGTCGACAGGAACTTCGTCGCCCTCGGCGTCGCGATGCTCGAGGCGAAGCGCGACGGCCGGCAGGTGCGGGCCGCCCTCGGGACTCACGACGTTCGCCTCATCGAGCAGATCACCGAGCAGGCGCTCGCGATGGGCCTCGACCGGTCGGCCATCGAGGTCCAGATGCTGTACGGGATCCGCGAGGACCACCAGCGCCGGCTCGCGCGCGAGGGCTACCCGGTCCGCGACCTCGTCGCGTACGGCGAGGCGTGGTATCCGTGGTATATGCGCCGGCTCGCGGAGCGCCCGGCGAACGTCATCTTCGCCCTTCGGCAGATGCTGCCCTAGGCTCGCTCCCGTCAGGCCGCCGGCGCAACCCGGCTCGTGATCGCGAGCATGTTGCCCTCGGAATCCTCGAAGAACGCCAGCCACTCCTCGATGCCCGTCTTGACGTCCGTGAAGATGAGATGGGGAGCGCCGCTGAACTTCACACCCCGGCGGCGAAGCTCCTCGTACGCGGCCTGGATGTCGTCGACGAGGAAGTACAGGACCGAGCCGGGACGCCATTTCTCCTCGTCCGCGTGCAGGTAAAGCCGCACTCCGCCCATGTCGAAGAACATCAGGTCCCCGAACGTGAATACGTGGGGCAGCCCAAGCGTGTCGCGATAGAACGCCTCGGTCCGGGCGACGTCGCGGGCGTAGAGCGACACCTGGGCGATCGGCCCGAGGCGAAGGGCAGTCGATGACATTCGGGGTCTCCTTCGGCGTGCCAGAGGGGTTCGCTGTCGGTAGACACTCTTCGAGCTTTGGGCCGCCAAGACCGCCGGCGGGCCGAGCGTTGTCCGCTGCCGACGAACAGAACGATCGCCAGCGGGACGATTCGAGGGCATGACGAGCGTACCGCGCGGCCGCGGGACGCCATGCGTGTGAACTGTCCACTGTCAGAGAACGAAGCCTTGGCACGGGCGATTCAGGCGCGAATCTGCCAGCTGCCAGCGAACGAAGTCCCGAACGAAGCTGGGTGGGAGCGCGGTTACTCGCTGAAGCGTTCTTCCTGCCACGGGTCGGCGTTGTTGTTGTAGCCGTAGCGCTCCCAGAAGCCGGGCTGGTCGTGATCAAGGAACTCGAGGCCCCGGATCCACTTCGCGCTCTTCCAGAAGTAACGCTTCGGGACGAGGAGGCGGAGCGGGTAGCCGTGCTCCGGCTCGAGCGGCGCGCCGCCGAACGTGTCGGCCAGGAGGACATCCTCGTCGTCCAGCACCTCGAGCGGCAGGTTCGCCGTGTAGCCCTGCTCGGAGTGGGCGACCACGAACTTCGCCGACGGCCGCACCTGGGCGAGCCGCAGAATCTCCTGGATCGGCGCGCCCTCCCACGTCGTGTCGAGCTTCGACCAGCGGGTGACGCAATGGATGTCCGTGTTGACGGTCTTGCGGGGGAGCGCCTTGAACTGGTCCCAGGTCAGGGTGAACGGCGCGTCGACGGCGCCGAAGACGCGGAAGTCCCACTTCGCGAGGTCCGTCCGCGGGACCGAGCCGTAGTGGAGGACCGGGAACTTGTCCGTCTTGTACTGGCCGGGCGGGATCCGGCCGGCGACTTCCGGGTCCATCTGGGCGGTGCCGAAGAGGCGATCGAGCATCGGGTCTCCGTGGGTGATGCGCGCTATCCTCCCACGTTTTCGTGCTCCGCCCGCGTGAGCCGACGGCGGGGTGCGTTACCCTTCGGGCCGTGAATCCGCCCGATCCCACGCCCGCAACGTCGGCGCGCGCCCCGGACAGCGACAACGGGCGCCGCGTCGTGATCGTCATGCCCGCCTACAACGCGGCGCAGACCCTCGAGCGGACGTACGCCGACATCCCCCACGCGATCGTCGACAAGATCATCCTCGTCGACGACGTGTCGCGCGACCAGACCGTCGACATCGCCCGCAACCTGGGCCTCGAGGTCATCGTCCACCGCCAGAACCGCGGCTACGGCGGGAACCAGAAGACGTGTTACGGGGCCGCGCTCGAAGCCGGGGCCGACGTCGTCGTCATGCTCCACCCGGACTACCAGTACGACGCCACGCGAATCCCGGCGCTCATCGAGCCGATCCTCGATGGGCGAGCGGATCTCATGCTCGGCAGCCGCTTCCTCGGCGACCCTCTCGCCGGCGGGATGCCGCGTTGGAAGTACGTCTCGAACCGGTTCTTGACAATCGTCGAGAACCTTGCGTTCGGGCTCCACCTGTCCGAGTACCACACCGGGCTCCGCGCCTACAGCCGCCACCTGCTCGAGACGATCCCGTACCGGCTGAACAGCGACGACTTCGTGTTCGACCAGGAGCTCATCGCGCAAGTGGTGGCCGGCGGGATGCGCAGCCGGATCGGCGAGGTGGCGGTGCCGACGCGGTACTTCGAGGAGGCGAGCTCGGTCGGCTTCCAGCGGAGCGTGGTGTACGGGCTCTCGACCCTCCGCGTCGTGGCCCGCTACCTCCTTCACCGGCTCCGCGTTCGCCGGTCGCCGAAGCTCGTCGCGCGCGGGCCGGGCCGCTGACCCGGTGAGAGTCGCTCCCCGGTTCGTCTTCCGGGCCGTCGTCGGAGTTGCGATCTCCGTCCTCGCATTCGGCATCGTGTTCCGCTCTG
Source organism: uncultured Anaerolineaceae bacterium (assembly GCA_964626755.1). Taxonomy (GTDB): domain Bacteria; phylum Chloroflexota; class Limnocylindria; order Limnocylindrales; family CSP1-4; genus JACDAV01. The sequence continues at coordinate 127,777 of CAZVGO010000050.1, forward strand.
TCGACCCGGAGGTCACCGGGCGGATCCTGGCCGAGGCGGCGCCCGGCTGGCTCGCGCTCGTCGCGCTCTTCCTCGTCGTCGACGTGCTCGTCCGGGCCGTCCGCTGGCGCCGGCTGCTGGCCCCGATCAAGGACGTGCCCTTTCGAGCCACGCTCGAGTACCTGCTGATCGGCTACCTCGCGAACAACGTCCTCCCCGCCCGACTGGGCGAGCTCGTTCGGTGCCACTACCTCGGCGACCGGCAGGGCATCAGCCGGACGACCGCGCTGGGGACCGTCGTCGTCGAACGGGTCGTCGACATCGCGGTGGTCGTCGCGATCGCCGCGTTCGCGATCATCGTCCTGAGCATCCGCGGCCTCGTAGCGAGCGCCGTGATCGTCGGCGTCGCGATCGTCGTGCTCCTCGTCATTGCCCTCGCGATCGGGATCGCGGCCCATCGGATCCCCGGCGCGGAGCGTGTCGCTGGGGCTGCCGCGCGCTGGCCCCGGCTGGGGGAGCTCACGACGAAGTTGCGCCACGGCCTCGCGGTCGCGGGGCGGCCACGAACGCTCTTCGAGGCGCTCGCACTGAGCGTCGTCGCCTGGGGTGCCACGCTGCTCGCGTTCGCGGCCGCGGGTCAGGCTGTGGGGGTGGAGCTGACCGTCGGCCAGGCGTCGCTCCTCGCGGCCGGCGTGGCCCTCGCGGCGGCGATCCCGTCCGGACCGGCGGCCCTCGGCACGTTCGAGCTCGCCGGGGTCCGGATCGCCCAGGCGTTCGGCGTCGCGGCCGAGCCCGCCTTCGCGATCGCGCTGCTCGTCCACGGCGCGATCCTCGTGATCACGTCCGTCGGCGGGATCGTCGCCCTCGTCCGCCTCGGCTGGCGGCGCGAGCCGGGGACCGAGGCGGCCGAGGACTGACGGTCGCGAGAATCGCGAAGGGCCCGCCGTGGGCGGGCCCTTCGGGTCTGGCGTCGTGGGTCGTGGCTTACGGCGCCGGCTTCGCCAGGTCGCTGATCTTCGACAGACCGTACTGGTCGGCCGTTGCCTGGGTCACGACGAAGCCGTTCTGGTCCGTCGCCTCCGCCGGGTCGAGCGCGGCCAGACCCTTCGGTGCGAGACGCTCGCGGAGCTTCGCGCCCGTCGCCACGGGGTCGGTGGTGGCCTCGCCGGCAGCGCCGTTGACGTGCTCGAGCACGGTCGCGGCATATTCCGCGATGATGTCGATCTCGCCCGACTCGAGCGCCGGAAAGACGATCTCGCGGGGACCCAGCTGGAACTTTCGCTCGACGGTCATCCCGTTGCCCTCGAGCGTCTGAGCGAAGATCTCGGCGAGGATCTCCTGCTCGTAGAAGTTCGTCGATCCGACGATGACCGAGCCTTCGAGCCCGGCGCTGATCGCGTCGAAGTTCTGTGCGGTGATCCAGTCGCGGGCGACGTCCGGCACGGCCTTGCCGTCCACGGTCGCTGACTTGTTGAGGTTCGTGAGCTCTTCCTGGCTGAGCCGGGAGATGACGGTGTTGAGCACGTCGGCGACGCCCGCGTTCGCGTCGAGAACTTCCTGCCGGAGGACCGGGATGATGTTGTCGGCCAGCTGGAGCTGCTTGTCGTCCTCGAGCAGGACGAAGCCGTTGACGGCGATCGCCGGGTCGGACGTGAACAGGAGGCCGACGTCGACCTGTCCGCCCTCTACGGCCTCGACGGTGATCGGTCCGCCCGCGTCGAGCGGCTTGAACTCGCTGAACTCGAGGCCGTAGACATCCTTCAGGCCGACCGCGCAGAAGGGCCGCTCCGGGCACTCCGGCGGGCCACCGAGGATCAACGTGCTGGCGAGAGCGGGTCCGGCGGTCGCCGGCGCACTGGATGTAGTGGCGCTGGGGGTCGGGGCCGGCGCGCTGGACTGGCTGCTCCCACCCGACGTGCAGGCGCTGACGAGCAGCGACAGCACCGTCGCCCCGAGGGCAGCTCTGCGGATGCTCCGCATGGGTCCTCCTTTGATCTTTGCCGGGCGTCATCGGGGAAACGACACCCGCGGCAGGCGGTGGACTATACCGAGCGGGTGCGAATCTGTCCCACGTGGCTCAGACGCCGGCCGAGCCGACGGGCACAGGGGCCTGCCCTGCGAGCTCGTACCCTCGGCCGCCCGGAGCCGCGCCTCGCAATCCGGGCGACACGAGCCGCCGCTCGACGAGGGTGAACAAGCGCTCCGTCGCCAGGGCGAGCAGGGCCACGAGGATCGCCCCGCCGAGGAGCCGGCTGTAGTCCTGCAACGCGAACCCGTCGACGATGTACCGGCCGAGGCCGCCGCCCGCCACGAGCGCGGCAAGCGTCGCGGTCGCGACCACCTGGACCGCGGCGGTTCGGGCGCCGGCGACGATGACCGGCAGCGCGATCGGCAGCTCCACGATCCGCAGGACCTGCCGCTCGGTCATTCCCATCCCCCGAGCGGCCTCGACCGTGTCGCGATCGACGTCCCGGAGCCCAACGTACGTGTTGGTCAGGATCGGCGGGATCGCGAGCAGGACGAGCGCCGGGAACGCCGTCCCGAAGCCAAGACCGAAGAACGGGAAGAACATCAGCAGGAGCGCGTACGAGGGGACCGCGCGGCCGAGGTTTGCCGCGCCGATCGCGACGATCGCGCCACGCCCGGTGTGGCCGATGTAGAGGCCGATGGGCAATGCGATGGCGAGCGCGACGATGACGGCGGCCCCGGACAGTGCGACGTGCTCCACGAGCCGGTTCGGGATGCCGTCCGGGCCGGTCCAGCGGGCCGGGTCGCCGAACCAGTCGGCGACCCGGCGGACGAATTCCACGTCAGGCCCCACCCCGGGCGCGTGTCCACGGCGTCGCGAGCCGGCCGAGGCCGGTCAGCGCGAGGTCCACGACGATCGCCAACGCGACCGTTACTGCCGCTCCCGCGTACACCGCGGCGTAGTTCCGGAAGTTGAAGCCGCGCAGCATCACCTGGCCGAGGCCGCCCTCACCGATGAGCGCGGTGACCATCACGAGGCCGATCGTCGTCACGGTGGCGATCCGCAGTCCGGCGACGATCAGGGGCGTCGCAAGAGGCAGCTCGACGCGGAGGAGGCGCTGGAGCGGCGTGTAGCCCATCCCCTCGGCGGCCTCCCGGATGTCCGGGGCGACCGAGTCGAGGCCGGCCATGATGTTGCGGATGAGGATGAGAAGCGTGTAGCTGACGAGGCCGATCTCGGCCGTGAGGAGCGTCAGTCCGGTGAACGGGACGAGGAACGCGAACAGCGCGAGGCTGGGGATCGTGTAGAGGATGCCGGCGAGGCCCGCGATCGGCGCGTACAGGGCACGGCGGCGATAGATAACCAGGGCGAGGAGAAGACTCAGGGCGAAGCCCACGCCTACCGCGATGCCAGTGAGGATGACGTGGTCGGCGAGGGCGGCCGTGAGCTGGCCGACGTTGCCCGGGATCCAGTCCCAGCGGATCACGCTTCGACCTTCGCGGGCTCGGCAGTCCCGTCTGTCCCCTGGCCCTCGGCGGCACTTTCGCGCATCCAGTCCGCGATCCTGTCGACGGTGATGAGGCCCTTCACTCTGCCGTTCCGGTCGACGACGATGCCGGCCTGGACGTCGGCGTCCAGCAGCAGCGAGAGCGCGTCCTTGAGGGTCGTGCGGCGGTCGAGCAGCGGCGACATCGGTGTCGCCATCGACGCGGTCAGGCGGCCGTCCGTGGGGATCGCATCCCGCTCGACCCAGCCGATCGGGCGGTCGTTGGCGTCGATCATCAGGAGGTAGGGAAACCGCGCCTCCCAGGCCCGTCGGCGTCCCTCCGAGCAGTCGTCGCCGACCCGGGCCGCGACCACCGGCTGGAGCTCCAGCTCGCCGACGCGGCTGAGGGAGAGGCGTTTGAGGCCGCGGTCCGCGCCGACGAACCGGGCGACGAAGTCCGAGGCCGGCCGGGCGAGGATCTCCTCCGGCGGCCCGAACTGGGCGAGGATCCCGCCGTCCTGCATGACCGCGACGAGGTTGCCCATCTTGATTGCCTCGTCGATGTCGTGGGTGACGAAGAAGATCGTCTTCGCGAGCTCCTCCTGGAGGCGGAGGAACTCGTTCTGGAGGCGCTCCCGGACGATCGGGTCGACGGCGCCGAAGGGCTCGTCCATGAGCATGATGGGCGGGTCCGCGGCGAGCGCCCGGGCGACGCCGACCCGCTGCCGCTCGCCGCCCGACAGCTGGGCCGGGTACCGGTCGCGGTACTTGTCGGGCTCGAGGCCCACGAGGGCGAGCAGCTCGTCTGCCCGCGCGCGCTGGCGCGCCTTCGGCCAGCCCATGAGGCGCGGAACGGTGACCGCGTTCTCGCCGATCGTCTCGTGCGGGAACAGGCCGACCTGCTGGATCACGTAGCCGATGCTCCGGCGGAGCTCCGTGACGTCGCGGGTCATGATGTCCACGCCGTCGATGAGGATCTGCCCGGACGTCGGCTCGATGAGCCGGTTGACCATCTTGAGGCTCGTCGTCTTGCCGCAGCCGGACGGCCCCACGAGCACGCAGATCTTGCCCGCCGGCACGGTCAGCGACAGGTCGTTGACGGCTCCCGGCGTCTTCTTCGCCCGGCTGTCGTAGTGCTTCGTGACGTGGCGGAACTCGACGGTCGAGGCGCGCGGCGCGGACGAGGCGGTCGTCATCGTGCAGGGGAGTCTACTGTTCTCCTCCGCCAGGCCAGTCAGTCAGATACGCGCGGCATGCGTCGTAGGCGCGTGACTCGAGCTGCCGATGCTGCCAGCGTGCGGCAATGAGCGTGGGTCCGGCCTCCAAAGCCTCGCGACGCCATGCCGGACACGGCTACCACGCACCCCATGCGTAGGCGACTCGCGAAACGCCTCCTCCGCGAAGACAGCGAACGTACCCTCAGGCGCGAATGGCGAGAGGCTTGACTTGGCCGATCAGCCGCTCGAGCGTCTCCGTGTCGTACGGTGCCGGCTGCTCCGAGATGATCGTCCGGAAGCCGAGCTCGACATACGGCGCCAGCCGCTCCGAGAGCTGTTCCGGCGAGCCGGTCCACCACGTGTCGTCGCTCTCGACCCGGGCCATCGGCGTGCGGTTGTGCTCCAGGGCGGCCTTCCGGACCTTGACCGCCTCCTTCTCCGAATCGCGGATCGTCGCCTTGATCCCGAGCGTGAACTCGATCTCCGCCATGTCTCGCCCGACGTCCGCGCAGTGCTGCCGGAGGACCTCGACCTTGTGGGTGAGCTTCTCGACGCTGCCCATCGCGTTCCACATGTCGGCGTACTTCGCGACGGTCCGCAACGTCTTCTTCTCACCCGAGCCGCCGATCATGATCGGCAGGTGGCGCTGGATCGGCACAGGCTGGTGGCGGAGGTCCACGAACTTGTAGTGGCCGCCGGCAGGCGACGTGACCGACTTCCCGTCGAGGACGTCCCGCATCGCGCCGACGGACTCGTCGAGCCACGTGAGACGCTCGCCAAAGCCCTTCCCGAACTCGATCCCGTGGGCCGTGTGCTCCAGCTCGAACCATGCGCCGCCGATCCCGAGGATCGCCCGGCCGCCGGACACATGGTCGAGCGTCGCGACGGTCTTGGCGACGAGGCCGGGGTTGCGGAACGTGTTCGCGCCGACGAGCAGGCCGACCCGAATCCTTGGCGTCGCCGTCGCGGCGGCGGCAAGGCTCGCGTAGCCCTCGAAGATCGGCTGGTACGGGTCGCCGAAGATCGCATACAGGTGATCCCAGGCCCACAGGTGGTCGTAGCCGAGCTTGTCGAGCCGCCGAGCGGCGTCGATGTACCCGGGCCAGTCGGTGGCCTGGTTCCAGAGAAGGACGCCGTACTTCAGGTCGGGCATTGGGCAGCTCCCGGGCGGAGGGTGGACTGCCGAGTCTAGTGGGTTCGGCGATTCAACCGAGATCGAGCGATGCCAGGTCCTGCTCGATGACCTCGCGGTCGTCGGCCTCGGCGATCGCCGCGCATGCTTCGCGCGCCTTTGCGGCCCACTCGCGCGCCCCGGCCCGGTCACCCGCGACGAGCATGGCCCGGGCTATCGCCTCGTACGCCGACGCGATGTCCCAGTCGCCGATCTCGTTGGCCTCGTCGATCTCGACGCACCGTCGGGCGTGCCACAGCGCCGGCTCGGCGCGACCCAGGACGGCATACACCCGCGAGCAGAGCCACTCGCCGCGCGCGAGGTTGACATCCTCGCCGGCCTTGCCCCAGTGCCAGCGGGAGGCATGGGCGCGGTGGATCATCTCGTCGGTCTCCGGCACCGTCCGGTCGGGTTTCTCGAGCAGTGTCCAGGTGCCGTTGTAGAGGTCGACGCCGAGCTGGCGATGGCTGGCGCTATCGAGCTCCGAAGCGATGGTGGTCGTGTCGCTCACGATGTTGTCCTCCCTTCCCGGCTCGGCGCAAATACCAACCCGGGCGATGGTATTCGCGGATGAGGGGCGATTTTGGCGCAAATACCAGCCGGGGCGATGCTAACGCCGTCGCGTGGGGGCTGACGTTGCCTGTGCGTCCGCGTCCACGCTGGGCCGGGCCGGGAATCGCCCGGCGGAGGTGCGCCGGCCGGCGCTAACAACGCCCCCATTGGTATTTGCGACATTCGCGGGTCCAGTGCCGGTCTCAGGACTTCTCGAGCTCCCGAGAGATGGCCCGAAGGATGAACCGCGCCGCCTCGGCGCTCTTGCCGCCCAGCTTCTGCCCCTCGTCCTGCTCGAGGGCGACGGCAAGGTCGCCCAGCATCAGGTCCAAAGCCGGCGTCCGTACGAGCGCGCCGGACGCGAACGCCTCGTCGAGCCCGGCGACCGCGATCCGGGCGTTCTCCACCGCGTGGCCCTTTGCCTCCATCCGCTCGCGGAACGAAGCGCGCGCGGCATCGGCCCGAGGTCCCGTCGAGGTCATCGGCGTCCGGCCGTGGCACCGTTGCGGGCCGTCGCCTTCGCGCGCCGCCGGCCCAGCGATGGCACGGCCGCGCCGTCACGCCGCGCTGCGACCCAGTCCGGCTCGAGGACGCTCATCGAGATCTCGTCCCACCACCGGCCCTCGCGCCAGATTGCCTCGCGCGCGCGACCCTCGAGCTGGAAGCCGCATCGCCGGTACGACCGGATCGCGCGGGTGTTGAACTCGAACACGGACAGCCCGACACGGTGGAGGCCCAGTGTCGTGAACGCATGGTCCAGCATCAGGCGGGTCGCCTCGGTCCCGTAGCCGCGGCCCCAGACGTCCTTCTCGCCGATCGTGATGTGGTAGAGCGCGGATCCGTTCTCGCCGTCGAACTGGCTGAACGCGCAGGTCCCGACGAGCCGGCCGCTCGACTTGACGTGGACCGCGAGCGCGAGCGAGTCGGGGCCGACGACCCGGGCCGCGAAGAACCGTTCGATCTCGTCGCGCCGCATCGGCCCGTCCTGGTAGCGGGTCAGCCGGGCGACATCCGGGTCGGCGTACCAGCGCTCGAAGGCCTTGAGGTTCGCCGGGACGTGACGGCGAAGGACGACCTGCGTTCCCTCGAGCTGCTCTGGGAACCACTTCCGGTCGGCCATTTCGGTGACGGTATACCATCGCCGCCATGCGCCGCTGGAGCGAGCTGGCGGAGCGTGTCGCGGGCACGACCCGCACGTCCGAGAAGACCGCCCTGCTCGCCGACTATCTCCGCAGTCTCGCCCCCGCGGAGCTTCCGATCGCCGCGGTCTTCCTCACCGGCCGGCCGTTCGCCGAGACCGACCAGCGCGCGACGGGCCTCGGCTGGGCGGCGATCGCGACGACCGTCACGGCCCTCGCCGGCGTGCCCCGCTCCGCGCTGGCCGAGGCGTACGACCGCTCGTCCGACCTGGGCGTCGCCGTCGCGGACGTCCTGGCCGGCGTCGGCCATGCCCCCGATCCCGCGGCCGCCCCCGGGCTCGAGGAAGTCGCCGCGACCTACGCGGCGATCGAGACCGCGTCCGGGCCGGCCCGCAAGGGCGCGCTCCTCGGCAGCCTGCTCGAGCGGAGCGACCCGCTCACCGCCAGGTACATCGTGAAGGTCCTCTCGGGCGACCTCCGGATCGGGCTCCGGGAAGGGCTCGTCGAGGCCGCGATCGCCAAGGCCTTCGACCGGCCGCTCGACGCCGTGAAGTGGGCCGGCATGCTGACCGGCGACATCGGCCGGACCTCGGAGCTGGCCCGCGACGGGCGGCTCGACGATGCCGCCCTGGCCCTGTTCAACCCGATCAAGTTCATGCTCGCATCTCCGGCCGAGGACGCGACGCTGATCATGGGCCGCCTCGGGGCGCCGGTCTGGGTCGAGGACAAATACGACGGGATCCGGGCCCAGCTCCACAAGTCAGGCCCCGAGGTCCGCCTCTACTCCCGCGACCTGCACGACATCAGCGGCCAGTTCCCGGAGATCGTGGAGGCGTCGGCCGGCCTCGCCTGGGACGGCATCCTCGACGGGGAGATCCTCGCCTGGCGCGATGGCACGGTCCTGCCGTTCCAGTCTCTCCAGAGCCGGCTCGGACGCAAGGCTCCGTCGGAGGCGATCCGGGCGGAGGTCCCGGTGATCTACGTGGCGTTTGACCTGCTGGGAGTCGGGGCGGGCGGTGACGGCGAGGTGGAGCCGCTCCTCCGGACGCCCCTCGACGAGCGCCGCCGCCGGCTCGAAGCCCTCGGCCTGCCGCTCGCCGGGGAGGGCGGTCGGTTCGCGCTGTCGCACCTCGTCAATGTCGACTCGGTCGACTCGCTCGACGCGGCGTTCAATGAGGCCCGCGCCCGGCGTAACGAGGGGCTGATGGTGAAGGACCCGCGGAGCGGCTACTCGCCCGGCCGGCGCGGGCTCGGCTGGCTGAAGATGAAGAAGGCCCTCGCGACGATCGATTGCGTCGTCGTCGGGGTTGAGGTCGGCCACGGCAAGCGCCACGGCGTCCTCAGCGACTACACCTTCGCGGTGCGCGACGAGGAGCGCGACCGGCTCGTGACGATCGGCAAGGCGTACAGCGGCCTGACCGATGCCGAGATCGCCGAGATGACGACATGGTTCGAGGCGCACACGATCCAGCGGTTCGGGCGCTTCCGAACGGTCGAGCCGACGATCGTGGTGGAGGTCGCGTTCGACGTGATCGTCCGCTCGACCCGCCACCAGTCGGGCTACTCGCTCCGTTTCCCGCGGATCGCCAGCCTCCGGCCGGACAAGCCGCCGAGCGAGGTCGACACACTCGAGACCGTGAAGGCCCTCTACGAGGGGCTCCAGCACGGGGCGGAGCACCTGGTAACGGCCGGCGCACGCAAGTAGTACGGGGGCAGACGGGACGATCGGGGTGCGGTGGCCACGGTCGACACCCCCGTATCCTCGTCCCATGTCCGCGGGCTTTGGTGGGGGTGAGCGCAAGGTCGCCCTCACGCTGTTCACCGACGCCTACGTCATCCGGGGCCATGTCGAGACCCGCCAGCGGCGGGTTTCGGACATTCTCAACCAGGCCGAGCACGACTTCATCGTCCTCGTCGACGTCGTCATGGACGAGTACGGGGCCCGAAGCGGCGCGGTCCGGTCGGACTACGCCCAGATCAACCTCGGGTCCGTCCTGTTCGCCGTTGCCGAGGCCTCCGACGGTGGGGCGGTCGCAGGCTCGGTCCCGGAGATGCACACGCCCAAGATCCCGGAGCAGGCGCTGGTCTCGATCCCGCCGTTCAAGATCATCGGACGGATCCACCTCACGCCGGAGCGCGAGCTGCGCGACGCGCTCGCGGAGCTGACCGGCCGGTTCGTCCCCCTCACGGACGCGGTCTACTGGTCGGACATCGTCAGCGAGGCGCGGACGAGTGCCGCGATGGTCGCGATCAACCACTCCCGGGCCCAGATCCTCGCCCCCCACCGCGAGGTGGACCCGTGGGCCGGGCTCGACCGCACGGCGGCGGCTGCGGCAGCCGCCGACGCCGCATCGGCCCGCGCCGGTGGAACGGGTTCGGAAGGCGCCGCCCGGGCGGACACGGGAATCGCGGATCCCTGGGGCTTCGAGCGCCCCGATGGCGCCCAGCCGGAGCCGAACCCGTGGGGCCCCGGCGTCGCCCAGGATCCCTGGGGCAACGGGCCGGTGACCCCGCCCGCGCCGGCAGACAAGAAGCGCTAGCTCCCGCCCTTTACCGCTCCACCGGCAGGTCGAGCCGGTCGCCCCACTCGGCCCACCCCCCGTCGTACACCGCGACGTCCTCGTGCCCGAGGAGGGTGAGGACGAACGCGAGCTTCGCGGCCGCGATCCCCGACCCGTCGTAGCAGATCATCCTCCGGCCGCGGCTGACGTTCGCCCGGTGGAGCAGGTCCCGCAGCTCCTCGCCCTCCCGCAGCCGCTGGCCGCCCGGCCTCGTCAGCGCGGCGGCGGGCACGTTCACCGCGCCCGGGATGTGGCCCAGCCGCCTGGTGTTGCCCTCGAGCCCCCGGTACTCCGCCGGGGCCCGGGCGTCAATCATGCTCACCTCCGGCGAGCCGAGGAGGCTGCGGACGTCGGCCGTGGTCAGCCGCATCCGAGCCTGGGCGCGGGGCGTGAACACCGAGTTGGCCGGCGGAATGACGGCGTTCGACACGTCCCGGCCCTCCTCCGCCCACGCGGGGAAGCCGCCGTCGAGGATCCGGGCCGACTCGAACCCGTAGACCCGCAGGCTCCACCAGGTCCGCGCCGCGTACAGGCCGAGCGTGTCGTCGTAGATCACGAGCGTTGTCCCGTCGCCGACACCGGCCCGGGCGGCCGCGCCGGCGACCTGCTCCGGGCCGGCCAGCAGGAAGCTCGAGCCGCCGTCGTCGCGGGCGATGAGGTCCGCGGTCCAGTCGAGCCACGCCGCGCCGGGCACGTGACCGCTCAGGAAGGTCGCCCGACCGCTGCCGTCCGGTCGCCAGCGAACGTCGAGCACGCGGACCTCGGGGCGGTTGATGTTCTCCGCGAGCCACTCCGTCGAGGCGAGGAGCTCTGGGCGCGCGAGGCCGGTCATCGCCAAGGGGCATCGTCGGAGCGGGGGAACATCGCCGGTATCATACGGCCGTGGTCGCCCCGTTCCTGCCCGACGCGGAGAAGCTGGCGGCCGTTCGCGAGGGGCTCCCGGCCGTGGGCGCGGGGATCTACCTCGACACTCCCGTGGCCGGCCCGTTGCCTGCCGAGACCGCCCGGGCGATGGCGGACGTCCAGTCGTGGGAGCTCGGGACGGGGCGGGCCGGACGGGACCGGCGGGCCGAGGCGCTGGCCCGGATCGACGAGGCGCGAGCCGCGGCTGCGACCCTCCTGACGGCCGACCTCGAGGAGGTCCTGCTCGCCCACGGGCTCGACGACGCTGTGGCCCGGGCCGTCCGGACGATCGACTGGCGGCCGGGCGACCGCGCGGTCGTCGTGGCGGATCCGGACCGCGCCCGGGTCGAGGCGGTGCTGCCGCCGGGGGTCGGGGCCGGCGAGCTGCCGCTTCCAGCCGACCCCGTGGCGACCCTCGCAGCCCTCGGGCGGGCCCTCCGTCCCGAGACCCGCCTGGTGGTCTGTCCGCTCGTCTCGGCGGCGACGGGGGCACGGCTGCCGGTCGAGGGGATCGCGTCGATGGCCCACGACCGCGGGGCCACGGTCCTCGTCGACGTCACGCAGGTCGCCGGCACGGGCCGCGTCGACCGCCACGAGCTGGGCGTGGACTTCCTCGTGGCGCGGTCGGAGTCGTGGCTGCTCGGCCCGGAGGGCCTGGCCGTCCTCGCGGCAGCCGGCGACCGCGTCGAGCGGGCCGCCGCCGGCGCCGATCCTGCACGGGGGACACGGGCCGGTGGCAACGGGCCGATCGGGTTCCACCTGCCGTCGGTCGTCGGGTTCGGGCGGAGCTGCGGGTGGCTGTCGATGTACGTCGGCCTCGCGTGGATCGAGGCCCGCTCACGGCACCTTGCCGATCATGCGGTGAGGCGGCTCACGGCGATCCCGGGCGTCGAGATCCTCACGCCGCCCGGAAATGCCGGCTCTATCGTCGCGTTCCGGGTCGACGGCTGGTCCGCCGACGCCGTCCTCGACGAGCTGGGCGCACGGGTCTTCCTCCTCGCCTCGAGCGTTCCCGATCTCGATGCCGTGAGGATCGGCACGGGCTTCTTCAACACGGAGGCGGAGATCGATCGGGTCGTCGACGGTGTCGAGCTGCTCGCCGCTCATCGTCCGGGGACCCTCCCTCCCCGTCGGACCCTGGCGATCCTGGGCGAGGCGCCGTGACGGCCCGCGGAGCTCCGGCGCCGCGACGCCGCTCGGCTGCGGAGATTCGCTGGCGCCAGTTCCGGAACGCTCCGCGCCCGATCGTCCGGGCGGTTGGGAGCAGTCTCGTCGTGGCCGTCGCCGGGGCCATCGCCTACCTCGCCTACGACCTCGCGATCGAGGGCGGCGCGGATCTTCCCGGCGGCGACCTGCGCCTCCTGTTCCTCGCCGCCTACGTCGTCCTCGTCCTGGCCGTCGGGAGCCTCGTCACGTGGCTCGTGGTCCCGCAGCCGACCGGCTCGGGAACCAGGGTCGTGCGCAGCCCCTGGAGCGCCGCTCTCGGCTTCTTTGCCGCGATCCCGATCTGCTACCTCGTCCTGGTCGCGGTCCTCGAGCTCATCAAACCCCTCTTCACCGACCGGTGACCGCCCGCCCCGGCGAGGTGTTCCTGCCCGCGTGGCAGGCGCAGGCGTGGCCCGCGGGTAGCCCAGAAGTACCATTCCCCGCCCTCCCGACGTCGGTCAACATCTGGCTTCGGTGGGCGTTCCCACCGCGACCCGGAAGGGGGTTCTGAGTTCGCTTGTCCATCGAAGACCAGCAGCACGTCGCGCTCCCGCGGCTCTATGGCGCATCGCCGACCGCTCGGCCGGCGCCGGTGTCGACGGAAGCACCTCGTCCGTTCAATCCCGACGAGATGCCCATCGCGGCAGATCTGACCGACGACGAGCGCGAGCTCATCGAGAAGCTTCCGCCCGAGGCCTACATGCCTGGCGGCGGGTACATCCTGGGCTCCGGCGACGGCGGCCCCGACAGCGGGCCGAAGCGTCGCCGCGTGCCGTTCCTGCGGGCCCTGACCAGCAGGTTGTTCGGCAGCTCCTAGGTCCCCGGGGGTTCCCGACACCCGGGTCTACTGTCTCTAGACATCCCGGCCGATGCATGGCCTAATATCAAGCTATGCGCGCCAACGACGGAGGTCTGCTGAGGATCGGGCAGGCCGCCGAGCTGCTCGGCGTGGGGGTCGACACGCTGCGCCGCTGGGAGTCCGACGGACGGCTCGTGACCGCCAGGTCGACCGGCGGCCAGCGGCTCGTCCCGATCCCGGAGGTCAGCCGGCTCCTCGCCGAGCGCCGGCGTGCGGCTCCCGACCGTCCGATCGTCGCCCAATCCGCCCGTAACCGCTTCGCCGGCATCGTGACCCGGATCGAGCGCGACCGGGTGGCCGCCGTCGTCGAGGTCCTCGCCGGACCGCACCGCCTCGTCAGCCTGATGACGGCCGAGGCCGTCGAGGAGCTGGCGCTGACCGTCGGCGACGAGGCCGTGTGCGTCGTGAAGGCGACCCACGTCATCGTCGAGATCCCGCGCTAGGCGGCGACCGTGCGGCGAGTGATCAGTGGTGTCTGCGCCGCCCTCATCGTCGCCGGTTGCGCCAGCGCGAGCCCCGGCGCTCCTCAATCGGAGACGTCGCGAGTGCGGGTCGCGGCGGCATCCGACCTCCGGTTCGCGATGGACGAGCTCGTCGGTTCCTGGGCCGCGGCCAATCCCGGCATCGCCGTCGAGCCGAGCTACGGCTCGTCGGGCAACTTCCTCGCCCAGATCCAGGAGGGCGCGCCGTTCGACATCTTCTTCTCCGCCGACGCCGAGTACCCGCGCGAGCTCGAAAAGGCAGGTCTCGCGGAGAGAGGGTCGACGCAGGTGTACGGGATCGGCCAGATCGTCCTCTGGGTGCCCACTGACTCGGACCTCGACGTCAAGAGACGCGGGCTCGAGGCGCTGACTGATCCATCGGTCGGGACCGTCGCGATCGCCAACCCCGAGCATGCCCCGTACGGTCGCGCCGCGGTCGCGGCCATGAAGGCGGCCGGGGTGTACGACGCGGTCCTGCCAAAACTCGTCCTCGGCGAGAACGTGTCCCAGGCCGCGCAGTTCGTCGAGTCCGGGACCGCCGAGGCGGGCGTCTTCGCGCTCTCGCTCGCCATCGCCCCAGTGCTCAGGGACAAGGGCCGGTACGCCCTCATCGCCATCGAGTCCTACCCCCGGCTCGAGCAGGGCGCGGTCGTTATCGCGTCCGCGGCCGGTCCGGAGGCGGCCCGTAGATTCCTCGACTTCGTACTGGCCCCGGACGGTCGGGAAGTCCTCGACCGCTACGGCTTCCTGCCGCCGTCATGATCGACTGGCAGGCCGTCGGTCTGTCCGTCCGGCTGGCGGTGACGACGATGGCCGTCCTCCTCCTCGTCGGGATGCCGATCGCGTGGTGGCTCGCCCGCTCGCGACGCCCCTGGCGGCCGCTCGTCGAGGCGGTCGTCGCCCTGCCGCTCGTCCTGCCGCCGACGGTGCTGGGCTTCTATCTGCTCGTGGCGATGGGGCCGAACGGACCGCTCGGCGCCCTCTGGGCGGGCACGACCGGAGGTCGCCTGGCGTTCTCGTTCGAGGGGCTCCTGGTCGCCTCGGTGCTCTACAGCCTGCCCTTCACGGTCCAGCCACTCAGCGTCGCGTTCGCCGCTGTCGACCGCTCGCTGCTCGAGGTGTCCTGGACGCTCGGGCGGTCGGGCCTGGCGACGTTCCTGCGAGTCGTCCTCCCACTGTCGGCCGGCGGGATCCTGACCGGGATGGTCTTGACCTTTGCCCATACACTCGGCGAGTTCGGGGTCGTTCTCATGGTCGGCGGCAACGTCGCGGGCAGCACGCGGACGGTCTCGATCGCGATCTACGACAGGGTCCAGGCGCTCGACTACGGCGGTGCCGCAGCCACGGCGCTGCCACTGCTGCTCGTCTCGTTCGCGGTCCTGGCCCTGACCTATGCCCTCCGGGGGATGACGGTGGTCCCGTGGCTGGCCAGACGCTAAGCGTCGAGGTCGAGCGTCGATTCCGTCGCGGCCCCGCGATCGGCGCAACCTTCGACCTCGATCTCCGGGTCGCCCAGACGCTCGTGCTGTTCGGTCCGTCGGGCGCGGGCAAGACGACGGTGCTGCGCTGCCTCGCCGGTCTCGAGCGGCCGGATCGCGGCCGGATCGTCGCCCAGGACGAGGTCTGGTTCGATGCAGCCGGCCAGGTCGACCTCGCGCCGCAGCGACGCAGCGTCGGCTACCTGCCGCAGGGCTTCGCCCTGTTCCCCCATCTCGACGTCCGGGCGAACATCGCCTATGGGGTCAGTGGCGACGGCCGCGAGCGCGACCGGCGAGTCGACGAGCTGGTGGCGCTGCTCCGCCTCGGCGGGCTCGAGCGGCGACGGCCGGGCGAGCTCTCCGGTGGCCAGCAGCAGCGCGTGGCACTCGGCCGGGCCCTCGCCCGTCGACCGCGGCTGCTCCTGCTCGACGAACCACTGTCGGCGCTCGACGCACCCACGCGGGACGCGCTCCGGGGGGAGCTGCGGCAGCTCCTCATGGCGGGTGGCGTGCCGGCGATCGTCGTGACGCACGACCGGAGCGAGGCGCTCGTGCTGGGCGACCGCGTCGCGGTGATCGCCGACGGCGTGGTCCGCCAGCTCGGTCCCACCCTCGAGGTCTTCGACCGGCCGGCCGACGAGACGGTTGCCCGGATCGTGGGGATCGAAACCGTGGTTGGCGCAACCGTCCTTTCGGCGTCCGAGGGGCTGGTGCGGTTGCGGGTCGGGAAGGGGGAGCTCACGGGCCTGGGCGAATGGCCAGCCGGAACCGAGGTCCTGGTCTCGATCCGGGCGGAGGATGTCATCGTCGTCGGTGAGTCGGCCGAGGGGTCGGGTGCCCTGAGCGCCCGCAACCGCATCCGTGGGCGGGTGCTCACGATCGAGCCCGCCGGGCCGCTGGTCCGAGTCCGGATCGACTGCGGCTTCCCGCTCGTTGCGGCGATCACCCGTCCAGCGCACGAGGAGCTTGCCCTCAGACCCGGGCTGGCGGTCGCAGTCATCGTGAAGGCCCCGGCCGTCCACGTGATCGGCTGAGGTGTACGATCGTGCGACGGGGGAGTAGCTCAGCGGTTTGAGAGCAGCCGTCTTATACACGGCCGGTCCCTGGTTCGAATCCAGGCTCCCCTACCAATCGCCGTTGCCCGCGAGCTGCGAAGCGTGCCCCCGAGCTGATCGAGGCCGGTTCCCCGGCGGTCTGACCGATCTAGGACGCGTCCCGGGCCGCGCTGCCTGCGGCGGCGACGAGGAGGTCGGCCGCCTCATCGTCAGACAGGCCGCGGCGGACCGCGAGCGACTGCCACGTACCGACCTCGACGGCGTGGCCGATGACGCCGGCCAGTCGTGCTCGACCGTTCTGACCGAACGTCGGCCAGCCCTCCGAGAGTGCGGCCGGCAGCGCAGCGAGTGAGTCGGTAAGGGGCCGGAGACCCGCCTGCAGGGCCGGCAGCTCCTGTGCGTCCCGCAGGAGCTGCGCGGCGATCGGCTCGGTCGCCCGGTACCACGCGTAGAGGTCGCCGAGAGCCCGGCGGAGGCGGACCGGTGGGTGCCGTTCGACGAACCAGCCGTTCATGTCGGGGAGTGGGTTCCGGGCGAAGAGGTCGTCCGCGCACGCGGCGAGCAGCGCTCGCTCGTCGGGGAAGTGGCGGTAGACCGTGAGCCGCTCGACCCCTGCCCGGATGGCAATCGCGCTCACGGTCGTTCTGACCGGACCGACCTGGCCGTGGAGCCCTAGAGCCGCGTCGACGATCCGACGGCGGGTCAGGGCCTGGCGTTCGGCCCGCTTCCTGAGCTGGTAGCGGCGCGGCGCCCGCACCTCCATTGGCTGATCGTAGCCGTTCAGCGGAACGCCGATGCGGCCGATTCGCCGCGCCATGGACGGTTAAGCCGTCAGGCCGTCTCCCGGATCATCTCGAGGATGCGCTCGCGGCGTGCCGTCGTGAGGCTGCGCTGGACCGGCAGCGACGCGAGCCAGGCCGGAATCTGCTGGTGGGTGATCACCGCGCACGTGGAGGTTCGCTCGATGGAGGTGTCCGGGGCGACGACCGCCGCATAGACCTTGACGAGGAAGTCCTGGTCGTCGTTGGCGAACCAGCTCCGGACGCGCTCGGCGTCCCGGGCGGCGCGGTCGAGCGGGTTCTCGAAGGGGATCCACTGGCCGGCCGAGGTGCGGACCTCCCAGGCGTGGCCGTGATGCCGGGTGGCCGCGGCCGGCGGCAGCTCCCCGAGCGTCGCCACACCGAACGGGCCGACGACGAGCTCCGGGACCGCTCGCCCATCCGGCAGGCGGATCCGGCTGGCGGCCACGTAGTCGTCGCTCAACAGGCGGGCCAGCCGACTGGCCGGCGTGGGGCGCGGCCGGCTCGAGGCGATCGTGTCGAGGACCGCGACGATCCGGGCGAGGCCGACGATGACGAACGTGGCGGGGGCGATGAGCGCAAAGGTCCAGGCGAGCATGCCGGCGACGACTTCCGCGGTCTCGGGACGGCCGCTCGGGGTGAACGACGAGATGAAGGGGGTCCCGAACGTCAGGAAGCCCACGACGAGCCCGCCGAGGAGGAGGATCCCTCCGACGGAGGTGCCGATGGCGACCGAGATCCACCCGTTGTGGGGTGAGCGTCGGGAAGCGATCACCTGCATGGCGACATGGTCGCCCGTCGGGCAGCGGTGCGGAATGGCCACTTCGACCTACGAGTCGGCGACCGACGGGACCACGATCGACTCCGCACCCGCCTTCACCGCACACCGACGTTGCCGTAGCGCACCGTGGCCGGGGCACCAGGATGACGGCCGTACCATTGATCCAGCCAGCTCCCACGGCGATGCTGCGCGGGCGACCGGGCGATCATGTCCGGCCCAGAGGCTTAGCCCGTGACCTTCGCTCCACGTACGGGAGCGGGACCGCTCGTCAGGCCACTTACCGGCGTCATTGCGTTTGCAGTCCTGCTCGCCATGCTCGCCCTGCCGGCCGCCGCCGACGGCGGGCCCGTCAGGCTGGCCAGCCCGTCCGTCTCGCGATCCAGCGGGACGACCGCCACGCCGTTCACGTTCACGGTCACCTATCGTCACCGCAAGGGATCACCGCCCGCCAGCGTGCGGGTCGTCGTCGGCGGCACCGCCCACCGGATGGTCGCGGGGGGCAGTGAGCGCTGGAGGAAGGGCGTCGAGTTCTCGATCACGACGAAGCTCCCGGCCGGGAAGCACAGGGTCGTGTTCGTGGCCGTCGACCGGGACGGGAACAAGGACACGATCGCAGGTGGCGAGGTCCGCGTTGCGCGGCAGCCGAGTGCGCCGAAGCCGAAGGCGACTCCGGTCGCCGCGCGAACCGCGGCCCCCAAGCCGAAGGCACCCGCCCCGCCGCCGGTCGCGGTGACAAAACCGACCGTCGCGCCCGAAGCGACCCCCGACGCCACGGCTCCACATTCGGTCGATCCCGACGAGCCGCGCTCCGAGCCGCCGGCGGCGGGCGCCGGCGGCCCCGGGCCCATCGACCCGGGCCCAGGCGATCCGGGCTCCGGCGACCCGACCGCGCCAGATGACCGGGGCTCGGGCGAGGCAACCGCCGGGCTGCCCGGCAGCTGGGGCGACCTGACCCGCCACCACGAGGCGCTTGGGCTCGATCCGGCCGGCTCCCCGTTCCTCCGCCTTGTGCCGGTGATGATCTGGACGACCGGCGGTGTCGCGCTCGCCATGGCGTTCGGGTTCTTCGGCAAGCGGCGCCGCGATGGCGAGCCGCCCGAGCCCGACGAGGTCCTGTCGGCCAAGGCGGCAAGGGGCACAGGCGAGGCCGCGACCGCGGCGCTCGTACCCGACCACTCCGCACTGCCGACTCCCATCGATCTCGAGGCTGCGATGCCGCGCTGGCGCCGGCCGTCGCTGCTCCAGGCGCGCAAGACGGACCCGCTCCGGTCCGGCGTCGTCCCCGCGCGGCTCAGCTTCGACGACGCCTCTGTCGCTCCGATCGACGGCTATGAGCGTCGCCTCATCCGGTACCTCGTCGTCCAGCTGCTCGACACACCGGACGAGTTCCGGGGTTCGGAAGTCGGGTCGCTGGCCCAGGGTGACGAGGTCCAGCTCCTCGAGCGATCCGGCACGTACTGGCGCGTCCTCTGCCCCGACGGGTCGGAGGGCTGGATCCACCGCATGACGCTCGGCGACGTCGTCGGCGAACCGCCCTCGCCGTCCGCCCGCGAGACCTGGGCAACGTCATCGGTCGAGGCGGAAGAGGTCGACGACGACGTCCTCGTGGCGTTCATGACGGCCCGCGGCCGCGCCTGACGCCTACCCCTCGCCGGGAGCGGCCTCGCGCCTCAGGACGAGGATGTGCTGGTGGGCGATGTTCGGGACGAAGACCTTGGGGTAACCGTACGGCCGCAGCCGCGTCCCGGCCTGGTACCAGATCAGATCGCCCTTGACGACGAACCCGGCGGCCGTCGCCCGGGCTGCCAGGTCGGCGCCCGTGAACAGGTACCGGCCGCCCTGGTAGGCGTCACGGACGATGACGACTGCGTAGCGGCCCGGACGCAGGACCCGCCGCATCTCCCGCAGCACGGCGCCCATCTGGTCGAGGTAGGTGGGGTAGTCGGGTGCGTTCGCGATGTCGGCCGGATCGTCGGTGACCATCGCGTAGTCCGTCCGCCGGTTCGCGTGCGTTTCGGCGAGCCGGCCACCGGCCATCGTGATCGGGAGCTGGACGTTGTACGGCGGATCGGTCGCTACGAAGTCGATCGTCGCCGAGCCGATGGTCGGCAGCAGCGCGAGCGCGTCGCCCGCCTTGAGCTCGATCCCCGCCGGGTCGAACCGGCGGGGCCCGCCGGGGTCGTTCGGCCCGAGGTCCGCGAGCTCCGGTCCCAGGCCGTCGCGCTCGGCCAGTGCCTCGCGGACGACCTTCTCGTGGATCTCGATCCAGGCCGGCGAGAGCTCGATCCCGAGCGCCCGGCGCGGTCCGCGCGCGATCGCGGCGCCGAGGAGCGTGCCCCCGACACCGGCGAACGGATCGAGCACGAGCTCACCCGTGCGCGTGAAGAACTCGATCAGCCGGGCCATCAGCCGGGGCGGCTTGTTCGCCCCGTGGCGCTTCCGCAAGTCGTGGCCCAGCTCCGACGGGTAAGCCGTCGACCAGACCGACTTCGTGAAGTAGAGCCACTCCTCGCCGGGCAGCTCGTTGAGCTCGTTGTCCGGATGGGGCGCGCGGCGCAGAGGCGGCATCGCCTGCCAGCCTAGCGGACCTCGCCTCGGCCGATCATAGAATGCGACATGCCGGCGAGCTTCATGAGCACGCGATTCGTCGGACGGGAGGGGGCGTTCGGCCAACTTGCCGCGGCTCTCGACAAAGCCGCGCACGGCCGGGCAACGACGCTCCTTGTGGCCGGCGGCGCAGGCTTCGGGGCGTCCCGCTTCCTGGCGGAGGCGGAGCTCCGGCTGGCCACGCTGCCCGAGCCATTCGCGTTCCTGCGCGGGCGCGCGCTGCCGGCCGGCACCGACGAGCCCTACGCGCCCGTCCTGCGGGCGATCGGCCCGCTTCTCCGCAAGCTGGACGACGCCGACCTGGGCGCCGTCCTCGCGACGGGCGCGGAGGACATGGTTCGCCTCATGCCGGACCTGGGCCCGCGGCTCGTCCCGCTCGGCATGCTGCCCGCTCGCCCGACGGTCGCATCCGCCGAGCGCCGGCAGGCTCGCCTCCTCGAGGCGGTGCTCGGCGTCCTCGGCCGGCTCAGCGAGCGCCGCCCCGTCGTCCTCGTGGTCGAGGACCTCCATCATGCGGACGCCGCGACGCGGGCGCTCATCGCGTTCCTCGCACGGATCGCCCGGAGCCAGCGGCTCTGCGTGGTCGCGACCCACCAGCCGGGCGAGCTGACCCGGTCCCACCCGCTGGTCGCCGAGATCGCCCGGATGGTGGACTCGCCGCGGCCGTCGGAACGCCTCGAGATCGGGCCGCTGACCCGCGACGAGATCGCCGACCTGATCGAGGGGATCGAGGGAGAGCGGCCGTCGGCCTCGGTCCTCGTCCTCGTCGCCGAGCGGTCCGGCGGGAGCCCGCTGTTCGCCGAGGAGCTCCTCGCGGCGCGTCGCGAGCTGTCGAGTGCCACCTTGACCGGGACGCTCGACGACCTCGTGACCGCGCGGCTCGCGCTCCGGTCGCACGAGTGCCGCCGGGTCCTCCGGCTGCTCGCTCCGGCGGGCCGGCCGCTCAGCCTCGACGAGCTGGCAACCGTCGCTGCCGCGTACGAGGAAGGTGCCGTCCGGCCGCCACCACGCTCGACGGCCGCCCCTCGCAAGGGCGACGGCATCCTCGATCCGGATCTCGCCGCCGGACTGGAGGAAGGGATCGCTCACGGGATGCTCGTCGCGGCAGCGGATGGCGCGGTCGATTTCCGCCACGAGCTGATCGGCAGGGCAGTCGAGCTCGACATCCTGCCGTTCCAGCTTTCGCGCCATCACGCGGCCCTGGCGGTGGGGCTCGAGCGGTTTCCGCTCGCCGCCGCACACCACTGGCTCGCGGCCCACGCACCGGCCAGCGCCCGGGGGGCGGCCATTCAAGCTGCCGCCCGGGCCGAGGCAGTCCACGCGCCGCAGGACGAGCTCCGGCTGCTCGAGCTGGCGCTCGCCCTCTCCGGGGCCCCGGGGGCCGGCGCGGGCGCGGCTCGCGCAGCCGCTGGACGGGCCCCGACATTCGGACCGAGCGAGGCCGGGACGCCCTCGACGCTCCAGGCGCGCGCGGCGGAAGCCGCCTTC
This sequence comes from uncultured Anaerolineaceae bacterium, assembly GCA_964626755.1. Classification (GTDB taxonomy): domain Bacteria; phylum Chloroflexota; class Limnocylindria; order Limnocylindrales; family CSP1-4; genus JACDAV01. Next base: position 149,510 of record CAZVGO010000050.1, read on the forward strand.
GCCGCCGGCCGGGCCCCACGAGCGGTCGCGTTCACCGAAGCCGCGATCGCCGGGCTCGACCCGCGCCGGGACCGCCTCGCGCTCGCCAGGCTCCACGAGCGGCTGGGGCGGTACCGGCGGGCCGCCGGCGACCAGGATGGGGCGCTCGCTGCCCACCGTCGGGCCGTCGAGCTGGTGCCGCGGGATCCCTCGCCGGAGCGCGCGCTCGTCCTCGCGTCCCTCGCCCAGATCCGGATGCTCGATGGGACGTTCTCCGAGGCGGAGCGCCATGCACGCGAGGCGATCGCGGTTGCCCGCGCGTGCCAGCCGGCGGCCCGCTCCTCCGAGGCCCACGCGACCACGACGCTCGGCGTCTCGCTCGGCTGGGGGGACGACCCGGAGGCCGGGGTCGCGCTCCTGCGCGATGCGCGCCGGATGGCAGAGGAGCTCAACGACGTCGACGAGCTGTTCCGGGTGTTCGCAAACCTCACGACCGTTCTCGACCTGCTCGGCCGCAGGACCGAGGCGGTCGAGGTCGCGTTCGAGGGAATCGAGGCGGCCCGGCGGGCCGGGCTCGAGGCGGTGTACGGCAACTTCCTGCGCGGCAACGCGGCGGAATCCCTGTTCCTCCTCGGCCGCTGGTCGGAGTCGAGGGCACTGTCGTCGACCGCCCTCGAATGGAGTCCGGCCGGTGTCGCGTTCGTGAACTCGGTCGTCAACCTCGCGATCGTCGAGATCGAGACGCGCGCCGGCGAGTTCGCCGGACGGCTCCTCGGTCAGCTCCTCCTCGAGCTCGAAACCGTCCGCGACTCGCAGCACGCGGTGCCGGTCTACCGCGCCGCCGCGTCCTTTGCCCTGTGGCGGGGTGACCTCGTCGACGCCCGCCGGGCGGCGGACCGTGGCTGGAGCCTCGTCCGGGCGACCGAGGATTGGGTCCTTGCAGCGAAGATGGCCGCGACGGTTGCCGAGGTGGACGCCGCCGCGGCCGCAGCGTCGACCGGGCGGCGCGATCTCGCGCCGATCGCCGCCGCGCGGGGGAGGACCGGTCGAGTGCTGGTCGAGGCAGAGGAGGCTGTCCGCTCGTCCGGCGTGCCGCCGACGATCGGCTCACGACGCGAGGCGGATGCCTACCTCGAGACAGCCCGCGGGCACGCCGCCCGGCTCGAGCGGAGAGACGAACCCGCAGCCTGGGCCGCGCTCGCCGACATCTGGGCGGCGCAGGACAACCCGTACGAGGTCGCCCGTGCGCGCTGGCGCCAGGCGGAGGCGATCCTCCGCTCGGGGGCTGGCCGGGCGGGTCGCGGGCACGCCGCGATGCCGCTCACGGAGGCGGCGACGATCGGCGTCGAGCTGGGGGCGCGGCCGCTCCTCCGCGAGCTGCGTGAGCTGGCCGGTCGAGCACTCCTTGCCCTGCCGGCAGCCGTCGAGGCGGCACTGGTCGGCAACGGACGGGAGGACCTGACGGACGGGCACGGCCCGCCGGTCGGGCGACCGGATGCCTCGTCGGTCGTCCGTACCGTCGTCGGCGAGCCGGCAGCCGCGAAGCCGAACACATTCGGGCTGTCCGGCCGGGAGCGGGAGGTGCTCGGCCTCATCTCCCAGGGCCGCACGAACCGGGAGATCGGCGAGCGCCTGTTCATCAGCCAGAAGACCGTCGGGGTCCACGTGGGCAACATCCTGTCGAAGCTCGGCGTGTCCGGGCGGGTGGAGGCGGCCGCCGTCGCGATCCGGCTCGGCCTGACGGAGAAGGCCTCCGGCTGAAGGCGGAGAGACCCGAAAAAGGCACGAGACCCGGATGGAGGAGATCCGGGTCTCGTGGGGAGGTCCGACTCGTCCGGATGAGCCCCGGACGGGGCGGTTCTATTCGGCGCTGAACGTGCCCTGCGGGAGTTCAGCCAGGACGGTCAGGCCTGCCAGCGGCGGCCTGTGGCGAAGAACAGGACAAGGGCGACGACGGGCGCTGCGACGGGAGCAAGGGTGGCGGCGCGGTGCGCGAGCCTGGTAAGCATCCGGACGGGCCTCCGATCCTCTCGTGGGCCACTCCCTGCGCCCACCTCGAACAGGAGCGCGAGTTTGGACGACCTAAGGTCCCGTCGGCAATCCGGACGATGGTACTAGCCGAGTACTACCCGCCCCGCGCACGACCGTTCGATCGGCGCTAGATTCAGGGCCCCGCGGCGGCGACCGCCGAAGCCCCATCCCTCCCCACAGCCGAGGTCCCTTCTCCCATGCGCCTGAACCGGCTCATCGCGGCCGCAGTGCTGTCCATCCTGGCCCTCGCCGCCTGCGGCTCCGGCCAGGCGGGCTGGACCTACGCCCCGGCTCCGTCTCCCCCGCCCGTCGCCTCGGGCACCGCCTCAGGCTCGCCCGCCGCCTCGGGTTCGCCCGCCGTCTCGGCCCCGGCCGGCGCCACGGTCACGGTCGTCGCGACGACCGCGCTCCGGTTCGACACCCCCGCGGTGGAGGTCGGCGCGGACCAGCCGTTCACGTTCGTGTTCGACAACCAGGACGCCACCCAGCCCCACAACGCCGTGATCAAGAACGCGGACGGCTCGAAGGTCGCGATGGGCGACACCGCCCTCTTCACCGGCCCCGAGACGCGGTCGTACGAGGTGCCCGCGCTCGCGGCCGGGGAGTACCCGTTCAACTGCGAGGTTCACCCGGTGATGTCCGGCATCCTCACGGTCAAATAGCAGCACCCCGGGCGACCGAACGGTGACGGCCGGCGGGCAGCTCTGCTACACGGATGCCTACGCCCGCTCTGTCGAGGCCCGGGTGGTCTCGGTCGACCTGGGCGGCGCCTCGCCCACCGTCGTCCTGGACCAGACCGTCCTCTATCCGGGGGGCGGCGGCCAGCCATCCGACCGGGGGCTGCTCCTGCGGGCCGAGGACGGCCGAACATGGACAGTCAGCGGGGCCCGGAAGGCCGGCGGCGAGATCGCCCACGAGCTCGAGCCGGGCGTCGAGCCGCCGGCCGTCGGCGACCGCCTCCGGGTCGACCTCGAGTGGGCCCGTCGCCTCGCCCTCATGAGGACCCACACCGCTCTCCACGCGCTGTGCGGCGTCGTCTGGCGGGACTACGGTGCGCTCGTCACCGGCGGCAACATGGAGCCGGGTGTCGGTCGGATGGACTTCGAGTTCGAGCGGATGGGCGGTGAGCTCGTCGGCGAGATCGAGTCGAAGGTGAACGACGAGCTGGCCCGCGGCCGCGAAGTGAGGGTCAATGTCCTGGCCCGCGAAGAGGCGTTCGCCATCCCGGATCTCATCCGGACGAAGATCAACCTCCTGCCACCCGGGATCGACGAGATCCGGACGATCGAGATCGTCGGGCTCGACCTCCAGGCGGACGGCGGGACGCACGTCGCCAACACGTCCGAGGTCGGGCGGATCAAGGTGACGGGCTACGAGTCGAAGGGCCGGATCAACAAGCGAATCCGGATCGCGCTCGAAGACGCTCCAGCCTGAGGCGCCCCGAGGGTCCTGCACCGCGCGACCCGCTGGGCGGGTCACCTGATGGCGGAGCAGGTCGCGCGCCGGCGCAACAGGGGCCTCAGGCGATGTTTGACCCGTCCGGCGAGCGAAACAACGGAGGAGTGGCTCGGCAGCGGGCGGGACGCGGGACTACTTCGACCGTTGACCCGCTGACCGGGTTTAGTGAAACGGCGCGGATCCTAGACGGCTTTCACCGCGGCGACGAGGCTCGCCAGGCCGTCCTTCGCGTCCGCGAACAGCATCCCGGTCTTCGGGTTCGTGTACAGCTCGTTGTCGATGCCCGCGTACCCGCGACCCATGGACCGCTTGATCACGACGATGCTCTTGGCCTTGTCGACGTCGAGGATCGGCATCCCGTAGATCGGCGATGAAGGGTTCGAGCGCGCCGCCGGGTTCGTCACGTCGTTCGCACCGACGACCAGCACCACGTCCGCCCGCTCGAACTCCGGGTTGATGTCGTCCATCTCCTTGAGCAGCGGGTAGGGGACGTTCGCCTCGGCGAGCAGGACGTTCATGTGGCCCGGCATCCGGCCCGCGACCGGGTGGATCGCGTATTTGACGTCGACGCCGCGGGCCTCCAGCAGCTCGGCCAGCTCGCGCACCGCATGCTGCGCCTGGGCGACCGCGAGACCGTAGCCGGGTACGATGATGACGGACTGCGCATAGGCGAGCTGGATCGCCACGTCGTCCGGCCCGATCTCCCGGACGGAGCCCCCGGCGCCCTCGACGCCCGGCCCGCCGACGCTTCCCTCGCCGCCGCCGAAGCCGCCCGCGACGATGTTCATCAGCGAGCGGTTCATCGCGTCCGCCATGAGCTTCGTGAGGATGCCTCCGGCCGCTCCGACGAGCGCGCCGGCGATGATCAGCACCGGGTTGCCGATGACGAATCCGGCCATCGCCGCGGCCGTCCCGGTGAACGAGTTCAGGAGCGAGATCACGACCGGCATGTCCGCCCCGCCGATCGGGAGCACCATCGTCACCCCGAACCCGAGCCCGGCCGCGATGATCGCGCCGAGGACGAACAGCTTCGCCCCGGGGCTCAGATCGATGGCTCCGCTCGCCCCGAGCACGAGCGCGGCCGTCCCGAGCAGGGCGAGCACCGCGAGGGCGATCGTCAGCAGCCGGCCGCCGGGCAGGATGATCGGCTTGCCCGGGATCAGGCCCTGGAGCTTGCCGGACGCGACGAGCGAGCCGGTGAACGTGACACACCCGATTGCCACGCCCAGGACGACGAAGATCGCGGTCGAGACCGTCTCCTCGGGCGTCCCGAGGACGCGGATGTAGTCGTCGATCGCGACCAGCGCCGCCGCGCCGCCACCGACCGCGTTGAACAGCGACACCAGCTGCGGCATCGCGGTCATCTTCACGGTCCGGGCGACCATCAGCCCGAACCCGCCGCCGATCAGGAAGCCCACTGCGATGATCGCGATCGCGGTCGTGCCGAGGCCCCCCGGGCGCGTGGCCACGTGAACGAGCGTGGCGACGATCGCGACGGCCATCCCCGCCGCGGACAGCCGGTTGCCACCGCGCGCGGTCGCGGGCGAGTTCATCTGGTGGAGTCCGAGGACGAACGCCGCGGCGCCCGCCAGCCAGGCGAAGAAGACGAAGGTCTCGATCCACTGCTGGGACATCGGTCCGCTCCCCGTCAGCCCGGCCCGGCGGCGCCGCCGGCGTCCGGGCCGGCCTTCGCGGCCGCGGGCTTGCGCCTGAACATCTGGAGCATCCGGTCCGTCACGACGTACCCGCCGACGACGTTCGCGGCCCCGAACACGACGGCGACGAACGCGAGCCCGTAGCTGACCGGGTTGTCCGCCTCGGCGGCGATGAGGATCGCGCCGACGAGCACGATCCCGTGGATCGAGTTCGCCCCGGACATCAGCGGGGTGTGGAGCGTCGCGGGCACCTTGCTGATGACCTCGAACCCGACGAGGATGGCGAGGACGAAGATCGCGAGCGCGGAGAGCAGCTCCTGGTTCATGGGCGCGCACCTGCCTTCGACGCCTTTGGCTCCCTCGGGGTGGGCTCGAGCAGCTTCTTCGTCGCGGCCTGGACGACCTTCCCGCCGTGGGTGATGACCGTGCTGGCCGTGACCTCGTCGTCGAAGTCGAGGTTGAGGTTCCCGTCCTTGACGAGCGACAGGAGGAGCGCGGAGATGTTGCGGGCGTAGAACGCGGAGGCGCCCACAGGCATCTCCGCCGGAAGGTTGTCCGGCGCGATGATCGATACCCCGTTCCTCGTGACGGTCGTCTCGCCCGGCTTGCTCAGCTCGACGTTCCCACCGAGCGAGCTGGCCGCCATGTCGACGATCACGGACCCGGGCTTCATCCCCTTCACCGCTTCGGCCGTCACGAGGATAGGCGGCCGGCGGCCGGGAACCTGGGCGGTCGTGATGATGATGTCCATGCCCGCGATGTGGCCGTTCAGCTCCTTCTGCTGGGCCGCCTGCTCGTCCTTCGTCAGCTGGCGGGCGTAGCCGCCCTCGCCGGACGCGTCGACAACGGACTTCAGGACGATGAACTGCGCACCGAGCGATTCGGCCTGCTCCTTCGTCTCGGCTCGGACGTCGTACGCCTTGACCACCGCGCCCAGCCGGCGCGCCGTGCCGATCGCCTGGAGCCCGGCCACCCCGATGCCGAGCACGAGGACGTTGGCCGGCTTGGCCGTCCCGGCGGCCGTGGTGAGGAGCGGGAAGTAGCGGCCGAACGCGTTGGCCGCGATCAGCACCGCCTTGTAACCGCCGACGTTCGCCTGTGAGCTGAGGGCGTCCATCGTCTGCGCCCGCGAGAGAGTTCGAGGGATAGCGTCGAGGCTGATCGCGGTCACGCCCTTCTTTGCGAGCGCCACAGCCAGGCTCGGGTTGATGAGGGGCTGGAGGAAGCCGATGACCACCTGGCCCTTCTTCAGCCGGCGGACCTCGGTCGCCGACGGCCGCTGGACCCGGAGCACGACGGCCGACTGTGCGTACAGCCCGTCTGTCTTCACGATCGTCGCGCCAGCGTCCGCGTAGGCCTCGTCCGGGATGAGCGCGCCCTTGCCGGCACCGGCCTCGACGAGCACGTCGAGCCCGGCCGCGGTCAACCTGGCGAGCGCTTCGGGTACCAGGGCGACGCGCCGCTCTCCGGGCGCCGTTTCCCTGGCGACGCCGACCTTCATGGGCACCACCTGAGATCAGCTGGGGGTCGCTGGACTTGGGCTGTCCGGTGGGAAGGATAGCCGCATCGGTGCGCCTGTGCCCTCACAATCGGCATATAGGGGGGTGCCGTCCGGAGGATTCTGTCGGATACTGCGCGGGACTCGAGCGAATGCGGATGGGCCCCGACGCTCCGTCCCCGGTGCGGCGTGGCCCCTGGTTGGAGGACCAGATGCCACTTCCGGTCGCGCCGCGCAACTACGGCCCGATGCCGGCTCCGGCCGCGCTCTCCGGTCCCTGGCCGCACGCCGAGCGGCGGAGCCGCTTCGTGCCCGGATCGCCGCTCAGGCGCTGGGATGACCGACTCGACCTGGCCCACGGCCTGGCCCTGGACATCGCCGCGCCCGCTGCCTCGGTTTGGCCGGGCGCCTCGGGCCTGCCTGCCTCGGCAGGTGCCCTGCCCGCGGCCACCTCCGCCGGCACGCCCCCGATCGCGATCTTCGCGGTTCTCCTGTCCGTCGGGATTGCCCAGGCAGGCGACCTGCTCACGTTCGTCCGGATGATCCTCAGCGTCGGGATCCACGCCGAGCTGAACCCGCTCGTCAGGGGCGGTGTCGGGATCGTCGGCATCGAAGGGCTCGCCGTCATGAAGATCGCCCTCGTGGCGTTCGTCGTCGCGACCTTCGCGTTCGTGTACCGCTATCACCCGCGGGTTGCAGTGCTCGTCGCCGCGGTCGGCACGGTGGCTGGGCTCATTGGCACGATCTCGAACCTGATCGCGGTCGGCTAGGCAAGGCAGCGAAGGCCTGACCCGGCGGCTCAGGCCGCCGACAACACGATGAGCAGCGTGACAATGTAGATGTGGGCGAGCGCGCTCCACAGGATGGAGCCCGTCCGCCAGTCGACCCACGCGTAGACCAGCCCGCCGAACAGCGTCGAGAACAGCTCGATCTCCGGCTTGCCCAGGTGGGCGAACACGAACGGGAACTGGACCACGAGCAGGCCGATCGGGCCGATCACCCTGAGCAGCGCGAACATGAGAAAGCCGCGCAGCAGGAACTCGGCCGACACGAGGTCGAACGTGCTCGTGACGACCAGGTCGGGGAGCGGCGCGGCACTCGGCGCGTAGTAAGCGCGGAAGTCAGGCAGGCCGGCGAGGACCATCACGACCGGGGTCATCGCCGCGCAGCCGACGGCAATGAGCCCGATTCCCCAACGCCAGTCGCCGAGCCGCAGTCCGTACCGGCCCGGTGCGTCGCGGAAGCCGAGGACGACGACCGCCAGCGGCACGAGGAGGAACAGGACGAGCCGCTCGATCGACTGGTAGCGCAGGCCCTCCGCGCCCAGTCCCAGCGCCCGGATCGGCTCCGGAATGAACGTCCGCGAGTAGTCGAACAGCACCGCCAGGGTGACGACGACGATCGCCACCGACGCCCGAACCGGCAGGTGGAGCCCGAAGAAGTTGACCATCCGCAGGTCGCCCGGCTCGGGCGGATAGGCGGGCCCCGCAGCGAAGCGGTCGAACGGCCTCACGACGGCGGTTCCCGCTTCGGGATCATCACCGCCGCGAACAGCGCCGCGACCAGGCAGGCCGCGATCCCGATGACGATCGCCGCCTCGATCGAGACCTCCGCCACGATCCCTCCGAGCGCCGCGCCCAGCGGAAACCCGGCGAAGTTGAACGCCATCGAGACGGCGAACGCCCTGCCCATCCACGCCTGCTCGGTCCGCCGCTGGCGCACCGTGAACAGGGCGATGTCGAGCGGCCCATTGAGGAGGCCGGTGATCGCGAGCGAGGCGCCCGTCAGCGCCAGGCCCGCAGCGACGCCCAGCCCCAGCGGGACGGACCCCGCGGCCACGAGGAGGAGGGCGACGCCGGGCGCCATGGCGATCATCGGCCAGACGAGCATTCCCCACTCGCGACCGCGCGAGTCGATGCGGCCGAACAGCAACGCCGAGACCATGCCGGCAATCCCCGAAACCGCGAACACGCCACCGACGAACACCTCACCCAGCCGGAGCCGCTCGAGGACGATGAGCGGCACGACGATCGTGCCGATCCCCCCGGCGACGTTGAGCGTGGAGATCGCGAAACCGAGGCCGCGCAGCGTCCGATTGCGCCACGTGTACACGAGCCCGTGCCACGCGTCGAGCAGCAGGTTGCCGGTCGAGGCAATCGCGCTCGGGGGGTCGGGAACGCCGATCATCGCGACCGCCGCGAAGCCGAACGACACGCCTACGATGATCAGTGCGGTCGCCCCACCGAGGAGCGCGACGAGGCTCGCGGCGATCGGCGGCCCGAGGATCGTGGCGACGACGTAGCCATTCGAGTCGATCGCGTTGACCCGCTCCCAGAGATGGCGCGGAACGATCAGCGGGAACAGGCTGCGCAGTCCGGTATGGCTCAGGATCGAGGTCAGCGACGAGACCGCGGCGATCAGCAGGAGGAGCGGCGGCGGCAGCAGCTTTGCGAGCGCGAGCACGCCGAGCAGGGCGAGCGTGCCGAGGGTCACGAGGTAGTCGAGGGTGATGAGCCGGACGCGCCCGTGCCGATCGAGGAGCGCCCCGGCGATGGGGCTGACGACGAGGCCCGGAACGATGCTCACGAACGTCACCGCACCGGCGAGGAACGGCGAGCGGTACTCGAGCAGCGTGAACAGCACGAGCACGACGCCCACCATCGACTGGGCGACGCGGGCGACCTGCATCGCAAGCAGCGTCCGGCCCAGGCGTGGGACGCGAAGCAGCGCGCGGTACGAGCGGTCCGATGACTCGGGAAGGGACTGGGCCACGGGGACGCATGGTATCGGCGCGCGATGTGCGCGAGGGGATGATCGCGACGATCACGATGGAGCGGCGCTGCAGGCGAGTCCGAAGTAGAGGGCAACGTCCGCGCCGACATGGACCGCGATGACCGGCAGCAATCCGAACCGCTGAGCAACGACGCCCGCGAGGATGCCGGCCGCGCTCATCTGCGCAACGTGGAGGGCCAACGGGCCGACGACCTCCGGCCCGGCGTGGGCGATCCCGAAGACCAGGCCCTGCAGGGCGATCGCGCCGCCCACGCCGACGAACGGGCGGAGGTGTCCCTGGAGCCAGCCGCGGTATGCGACCTCCTCCATGACTCCGTTCGCCACGCCGAAGATGAGCGCCGGGACGATCGCTGCAGCCGGGATGGCAAAGGTCACCTCGCCGAAGAACGGCGCGGCAAGAACGGGCCCGATCACCAGCCCACCGACTGCGGCGAGCACACCGACACCCAGGGCCGCCGCGAGGATCCCGTGGTCGGCACCGCGCAGGCCGATGTCGGCGGGCCGGACACGAAGGATGAGCGCCAGGACGACGACGATCGCGAGGACCGCGGTAGCCTCCAGGACGCGGCTGACGGCGATCGTCGACAACGGGGCCGAGCAGCCGGCGGCGCCGAGGGCGACGTCCCGCCCGTAGACGCTCGCCCAACCGAGGATCGCCGCCGCCGGCAGCACCGCGGCCCACGCGGTCGAATGGCGCGGCAACAGCCGCCGAGCCAGGAGCCAGCCGATGGCGAGGGCCGCAAGCAGCGGCAGCCTCCACGGCGCGACGCTCGCGGCGGCGAGCAACAGGGCCACGGGCGCGACGGCTGCCCTCATCGGGCGAACGCTACCCGAGTTGGTGGCGCGCCCGGAGGGATTCGAACCCCCGACCTACTGATCCGAAGTCAGTCGCTCTATCCACTGAGCTACGGGCGCCAGCCCCGAGAATACCCGAGGCACGAAAACGCCCGGCGGGCGACCCGTCGGGCGTCTCGGTCGAATTGGTGGGTCGGTCAGATCGCGCCGCGACCCGTCCGGCTGCGTCCCGTCACGAGGTGATACCCGACGACGACGATGATCGCGCCGATCGTCGCGACGACGATCGACTCGATGTTGATCCCGTTGATGAAGTCGCGGCCAGGAAAGAACAGGCCCGCGACGAAACCACCGACGACCGCGCCGACGATCCCCAGGACGATCTTGCCGATGACCCCGAGGCCCTCGTCACCCTTGACGAGCATGCCCGCGAGCCAGCCGGCGATCGCGCCGACGACGATCCAGGACAGGATTCCCATGTGCGTTCTCCCTCCAGTGGGCTTGATCCGATGACGTCCGGCCGGGGCGGTTCGGTCGATGGGCTCGGCCGCCCGCTGTCGTCCGCCGGAGGTCCTCGATGCGCAAATGCGCGGTGCGATCGTGCCATCCAGGGCGTTGCGAGCCCGTCATGAGCGTTGCCCAGTGGCATTGCGGCCCCGTGGCAGACGGCGTGACCCCCGGCTCGAGATGCTGTCGGCGCATGGCGTCCAGGCAACAGCCCGCGGGAACGACACACATCTGCAATGCTGGGTCCGCGAACCGCGACGCCGGCGGGAGGGTCGGGAGCCCGGAGGCAGGGCAGAATCGTGGCGCACACCGGCAGAACTTGCCGAGGGAGGACACAGTCGGATGATCGACCGCGGCTCAGCCGTGGGCGAGGCGCCGCCGTCGCGGGCGGCGATACTTGAGGCCCAGCTCGGCGCCTCTGTCGAGGGCAGCCTGGTCGTGAACTGCGACGGGCGGATCCTCTCGTGGAACAGGCGCTTCCTGGAGATCTGGAAGCTCGACCCGGACGTCGTGGAGACGGGCTCTGACGAGGCGGTCCAGAGGGCCATGGAGCCGTCCCTCGCCGATCCTCGCCGCTATCGCGACCGGCTCGCGTACCTGTACGGCCATCCCGACGAGCTGAGCCGTGACGAGATCCGGCTCCGGGACGGCCGGGTCATCGACCGGCACACCGCGCCGTTGACCGGCGAGACCGGTGAGATCGCCGGCCGGATATGGTTCTTCCGGGACGTGTCCGACGAGAAGCGCGGGGAAGAGGGGAGCCGCCTGCTCGCCGCCGCGGCGGACCTCCTGTCTGAGCACCCGGGAGAAGAGACCCTGCCGCAGCGGATCGCGAGCCTCGTCGTCCCGTCCTTCGCGGACTGGGCGGCCGTCGACCTCCTTGGCTACGACGAGGCGTACCACCGGCTCGGCACCGCCCACGCCGATCCCGCGAAGGAGCCTCTCCTCAGGGAGCTCGACCGGCGCTACCCCTTGCAGACGGGACAGGGACACCTCCGCGGCAAAGCTGTCGCTACGGGCCGTCCGGTCATCATCGAGGGAGCCGACGAGGAGGTGATCCGGGGCGTTGCCCGCGACGCCGAGCATGCCGAGCTCCTCATCGCCCTCGGCCTCACGTCGGCGATCTGGGTGCCGCTCATCGGTCGGACGGAGACGCTCGGGGTCATCTCGTTTGGGTTGACGACGGATCGGCGCACGTTCGGGCAGGAGGGCCTCGCGCTGGCGATGGAGCTCGCCCGACGCTGCGCGCTCGTCATCGACAACGCCCGCATCTACGAGCGACTCCGGCGACGCGAGCAGCAGCAGGCCGTGGTCGCGGAACTCGGCCTCCGGGCTCTCGGCGGAGCCGACCTGCACGAACTGTTCGACGAGGCCGCTCGGAGGCTCGCCGCCACACTCGACGTCGAGTTCGCAAAGATCCTCGAGCAACTCCCGGACAAGCGACGCCTGCAGCTGCGGGCCGGCGTCGGCTGGCGGCCTGGCCTCGTCGGCGAGGCGACTCTCGGTACCGACCGGGGCTCACAAGCGGGCTACACCCTCCGGTCCGGCAGCCCGGTCGTCGTCACCGACCTGGCGACGGAGACACGGTTCACCGGCGCGGCGCTCCTGCTCGACCATGGCGTCGTCAGCGGGATGAGCGTGATCATCGAGGGCCGCAGCGCGCACTGGGGAGTGCTCGGTGCGCACACATCAAGGCGTCGCCGGTTCACCGAGGACGACATCCACTTCCTCCAGGCGGTCGCCAACGTCCTCGCCGACGCGATCGAGCGGCAGCGGGGTGAGGACGCGGTCCGCGCCCGCGACGACCGGCTGGAGCTGACCCTCGCCGCGTCGCGGACCGGGTTCTGGGAGTGGGACGTTGTCGGAGGCAAGCTCGAGTGGTCCGACCAGGTCTCGGCGATCCACGGCCTGCCGCCGGGCCAGGCTCCTGTGGGGTTCGACCAGTACGTCAACGAGGTCATCCACCCCGACGATCGAGAGCGGTTCGTGTCGACCGTGAAGGCGGCCGCGGAGGAGGGCGGCCAGTACGACCTCGAGTTCCGGATCCTCTGGCCGGACGGGTCGGTCCACTGGACCAACGGCGTGGGCCGGGCGTTCGTCGACGCGGCGGGCCACCCCACCCGAATGATCGGCATCGGCCGGGACGTCACGGAGCGAAAGCGCGAGGACGAGGAGCGCGACGCGTCGATCGAGCGCGAGCGGGCCGCGGGCCAGATCCGCGAGGCGTTCATCGGGGTCCTGTCGCACGAGCTGCGCACCCCCATCACGACGATCTACGGTGGCGTAAAGGTTCTCCGCCGCCGGGGCGAGTCGCTCGATCCGGGAAGCCGGGCCGCCGTCCTCGACGACATCGACTCGGAGGCGGATCGACTCTTCCGGCTCGTCGAGGACCTGCTCGTCCTGACCCGCGCCGAACGCGGCAACCTCGAGGTCGGCGATGAGCCGGTGCATCTCCCGCCGCTCGTTGACCGCGTCCTCGGCGCGGCACGTGTGACGTGGCCGGGAATCGGGTTCGAGTGTGAGTGGTCCCGCCGGTTGCCGGTCGTGCGCGGCGACGACACGTATGTCGAGCAGGTGCTGCGCAACCTCGTCGGGAATGCCGGCAAGTACAGCTCACCGGGGACGCTCGTCGAGGTGGAGACGAAGGTCGTCGGCCATTCCGTTGAGGTCCGCGTCCTCGACCGGGGGGCGGGCATCGACGAGGCCAGCACGGAGCGCCTGTTCGAGCTGTTCTATCGGGCCAGCGCGACGGCCCGCGCGGCGAGCGGCGCGGGGATCGGCCTGTTCGTCGCGCGCCGTCTCATCGAGGCGATGAACGGCCGGGTGTGGGCACAGCCGCGCCCGGGCGGCGGGTCGGAATTCGGGTTCTCGCTCCAGCTGTACGACGACCGGTAACCCGGTCCGGCTCCGCGCGGCGATTGAAAGCGCCAGATCTTCAGCCGTCCCGTCCTGGGACGGGAGCAAGCTTCCGGGCGCCACGGGATACGTGATCCACGCACGGGAGGTTGGTGGATCCTCGTCAGATGTCCCCCCCCGGGACGGCTGAGAATCGCGCGGCGGATCCCGTCCCCCACGGGGACAGATGACAAGGGCACCGCACATCATTGCCGAATTCCCGCCCTGTGGGACTCGGACAGCGATTCCTGCGCCAGGCGCGCCCGGGGTGGGAATCCGGCGACGACTCGGGCGCTCAGGCGGTGGCTGCGGGCCCATGGCCGCGTCCCAGTCGCACGGGATGGGAATCTGGCGACGCGCCGCTTGCGCTCCCGATGCGGGTCACGCCCGGCGGTAGCGCCGTCCAATGAGCGCCCAGGCGGGAAGGCGCGACAACGCACCGCTCAGCCGGATGTTCGTCGATCCGTCGCGAGCCTCGATCGCGAGCAGGGAGTCCGTCGCCGTCGCATCGGCTGGGCGCGCATCGACGATCGCCAGGTCGATCGCCACCCGGCCCGGCTCGGACGTCCCCAGCCCCGCGACGAGCTCCGACGGAAACGCACCCTCTTCGTACTGCGCCCGGATCTCCGACTCCGCCCGCCAGCGGGGCCGGCGGAGGAGGATCGCCCGCCACGCCTCGGCGACGGCCGAGGTCACCTGCCCGGTCCCCGGCCGCGCGGTCCGGCCGGCGGCGACCGCCTCGCCGCGGGCCCACAGTGCCGCCTGGTGGAGTAGCGCGTACTCGTCGAGATCGGCGTAGTCGGACAGCCGGTCGGCCGGCGAGCCGTCGCCGAATATCGCCCGGATCGACGCCCCGAACACCTCCGCCAGGTCGAGGTCGATCGCCCGCACCGTCCGGTGGTAGTAGACCTGCTGGTACATGAACAGCCGGGCCGTGAGGAACATCTCGAGCGCCCCGAGTCCCGGCTCGTAGAGCGTCAGGCCACGGTCCGAGACGAACGTGTAGCGGCGCAGCCGCTCGACGTCGACCGGCCCGACGGCAACCCCGGTGAGGTATGCGTCGCGCCGGACGTAGTCGAGGTTGTCGACGGTGAATACGCCCGACAGGAGCGGCTGGAGCAGGCGGACCCAGGCCGGCATCGACGGGTCGGCCAGGGCCGGCTTCGAGACGAGGAACGAGATCCAGCGCGGATCGATCGACTCGTCCGCGGCGAACGCGTCCCGCTCCGGCTGGACGCCGGGCGCACGGCGCAGCGCGCCGATGAGGGAGCCGAGCTCGCGCTCGATGATCAGCTGCGAGAGGTCCTCGTGGGAGAGCGCCTTCGGACCGGACCGCCGGACGTCCGCGGGAGCGGGGAAGGCGCTCAGGACCTGGTCGTCGAAGAAGTGGGCGAACGGCCCGTGGCCAACGTCGTGGAGCAGCCCCGCAATTCGGAGCGTCTCGACGACCAGCCCTTCTGACGGGATCGTGCTCCGTGAATCGCCGCGCCGCCGCTCGGCTCGGAGCGATCCTCGCAGGCTCGGATAGAGCGCCCGCGCCCACAGCCCCGCCTCGTGCATGACGCCCAGGCCGTGGGTGAAGCGCGAGTGCTCGGCGGTCGGGAAAACCCACCGGGCGCTCTGGAGCTGGCTTACCCGGCGAAGGCGCTGAAGCCAGGCGGTGTCGAGGAGGTCCTCCTCGGCGGCCGTCTCCTCGGGCAGGCCTGCGGCCGCGGACTCGGCCGCGGACAGGCGCTTCGTCAGCTCGAGGTAGCCGTGGATCGGATCGCTGATGAGGTTGACCGCGCGGAACGGATGCCGGGCCACGACCGGCTACGCCTCGTACCGGGCGAGCGCCCGATGGTGGGTCGCCGCGACGTCCGTCCGCAGCTCCGCCGGCTCGACAACCTCGACGTCGTCCCCCCAGGACAGGACCCACAACCGGATCTCGATCGTGCCCGACACGCGCGCCCGCCAGACGAGCGACCCGTCGCCCGCCTCCTCGACCCGCTGGCTCGGGTGCCACGTCGCCTCGCGGACCCGCGCCGCCACCGAAGGAGCGAAGCGCAGGACGATCTCGACCTCGGGCTGGTCGGCGATGATGTCCCAGGCCCGCCGGAACGTCTCCTCGATCGTGTCCGCCTCCCGGGGCTCGAAGGTGCGCGGTGTGAGCGCGACATCGCGGATGCGTTCGATCTTGAACGTCCGGACCGCGCCGCGCGTCTCGTCCCAGCCGATCAGGTAGAGGGCGTGAGTCTGGAGCGACGGTTCGATCAGGTGGGGCCGAACGGTCGCTCGCCGCCGCTCGCTGCCCTTGCCGTACTTCCCCGGGTCGTAGTCGAGCGTGACGACCCGGCGTTCGGCCCACGCCCGCGTGAGCAAGTGGACGTGGCGGCTGAATGCCTCGTCCCGGGGATGGCGCGAGAGCTCGTCGAGGGTCCGGTCCACGTGCTCGGCCAGCGCGGGCGGAAGGACTTCCTCGAGCTTCTCGAACGCGGCGGCGAGGTCCGGGTCGTACTTGTCCGCGTACCGGACCATGAGCCGGGCCGACAAGACCACGGCCATCGCCTCCGACAGAGTCAGCTTGAGGGGCGGCAGGAACTCGTCGCCGACGACCCCCCACAGCCCGCCCTCCGACCAGACGGCGACGCCGACCTCCTGCTCGAGGGCCTTCAGATCGCGGTACACGGTCCGCGGCGAGACGTCGATCCGGCGCGCGATCTCGCCCGGCCGGATCCCTTCCGTGTGCGCCTTGAGAACGCCGACGACACGGAGCATCCGCGCGAGCCGATCGCGCTTCGTCGAGTGGCGGTCCTCCACGTCGGTCATCCCTCTCCCGTCGGCAGCCGGCTCATCAGCCCGTCGGGCTGATGATCGCGTGAGCCCGATCTCGCTCGATCGCGATCATCGTCACCTGGACCCGCGCCTGCAGGCCGCCATCGACGATGCCGGACGCAGGGCCGCTCAGTGTGCCGGATGCCCGGCCCAGCTCTCCGTCGGCGAAGACCCAGTAGTCCAGCTCGCCCCGCCAGGCGCGGAGTTCGACGTCGCCGACGAGGCGCCGGACCTCCGGGAATGCGGACTCGAAGGCGGGACCGTCGATCGCCACCCGGCAGTGGCGAGCGCGGGCCCCCTCGAAGAACGCGATCCCGAGCGTCTCGGCGGCCGGTCGCGTGCCTCCCTCGATCGCGGCGGCCAGCACCGCCCGGTCGAGCGCGTAACGTCCTCCGGCAACTGCCGTGACGGTGTGCCAGCCGGTCGCCGGCTCGAGCCGCCACTCCGCACCCGCGATCCGCGCTGCGCCGTACTGGCCGAGCTCCCGGCCGGTCGCGACGTACGCGAGCCAGCGGTAGTCGTCGCCCCGGCGGACGCCTCGAAGCTCGACCGTCCCTGCCGGCACGCGGTCGACGTCGCCGGTGAGGCCGATCTCGACGCGCGCGCTCGCCGCGGGACGAACCGGCTGGGCGCACGTCGGCGGCTCGATCGCAGGATTCGTCGGACCGAACCGCGAGCCGGCGACCGGCCGATCGCGCAGGGCCAGCTCGTTGCCGATTGCCGCCCCCGTGAACGCACCGCTGATGGCGGCCGTGGACGCGAGCCCGATCAGCGCCCCCCGGACGAGCCGGCGGCGTCGGGAAGCGGCTCCGCCCAGGACCGCCCGCGCGACCCCGAGTCCGCTGAACAGCCCCGTGCCGAGCAGGGCGACGGCCCATGGGTAGGCGGCCTCGGCGGACGGGAGCAGCGTCTGCGGCCCGCGCGCGAGGATCTGGACGAGGACACCGCCCATCGAGGGAACGAGGACCAGGAGCGTCCCGAGGCCCAGCCAGACGAGGCCGGCAAACGCCTGACCGCCGCGGGCAACCGGTGGCCAGACGAGGCCGGCGACGGCGACGAGGATCGGCAGCCCTGCGGCGAGCCCGACGACCAGGTCCAGGGGGCCGCCCGGTCGATAGGCGAGCAACACGAGGAACGCCGTAAGCGTCCATCCAGCGGACAGGGCAGCGGCGATCAGTCGGAGCTCGAATGTCCGAACACGCACGCCGGCAGTCTAGCGGGCGAGGTGGTGCGGACCGACCGGGTCACCGAGCACCGAATCGCCCACCGCAAGTACGGGTCGAGGTGGGACCTGCGGGTCATCGAAGGGACCACCCCGTTCCACCCACCATCGCGATCAGCAGGCCAACCTTTCGTCAGGGCCTCGGCACCGGTACGAAAGGTCCGGGGGAAACGGGACTTGAGACATGGCAAGCCAGGCGCGTCGAGATACACAGGGACACGGACGATCCTCCCGGGCGGGGTCCTGGTCGGTGGTCGCGGCGGGCTCCGCGGGCGGGTCTGGATCCATCGATACGCGACCGTCGAGCCGGCCAGACGTCCGGACCCGGCGACCGGCGACCAAGGCGACCTACCGAACGCTCCTCCTCCGGGGACTGGCACCTGACGAGGCGGCCAGCCTGACGGCCTTCCTCTGCGGCCTCCACGTCGGAAGCGGCCACTGGCACATCGACCAGGTCAACCAGCTCCTGTTCCTCCGAGAGCTCCAGAACGCCGGGCGTTTCGGCTCAGACGACGGGGCCGAGGCCGCCTGACGGCGACGGCGACAACTCGACACAACTGAATACCCCGGCCCCGTCGGCGTTCTCCCTCCTCCCGCCGACGGGGTCTTCCCTCCGAAGCGGCGCCTCTCCCTCCTCCAGGCGCCGCTTCGGATTCACGGCCGGGTACGATCCGGCCGATGGCCCGCCCGTTCGTCTCGCTCCTCACCGACTTCGGCCTGCGCGACCCGAGCGCGGCGATCTGCCGCGGCGTGATCCTCGGCATCGCCCCGGTTCATCCAGGCCGGCCGCCTCTAGCGCTCCGTCACGGCTCCCCGGCAGGCGTCGACGAAGACCCGGAAGAGGCGCTCGAACGCGGGCGGTGTCGAGTCCTGTCGCTCCGGGTGGCACTGGATGCCGATGACGAACCGGCCGCCCCGCGTCTCCGCGCCCTCGACGAGCTCGCCGGCCGGCGAGGTCGCGAGTGCGTTGGCGACGAGAGCCGGGGCCAGGTCCGACGCGCGGACCGCCTGGTGGTGGTACGAGTTGACCTCGAGTCTCCCGCCGCCGGCGTTCGTCGGGAAGAGGATCCGCGCCAGGCGCGTCCCCGCCGCGACCCGGACCGGATGGGTCATCGCGGGGCCCTGGCCGTAGCTCTTGCCGATGTGCCCGCCGACGTCCTGGACGAGCCGCCCGCCGAGGAAGACGTTCAGCGCCTGGAAGCCGCGGCACACGCCGAGGACCGGAAGCCCGCGCGCCTCCGCCTCGCCGAACGCCGCCGCCTCGAGCTCGTCGCGGTCCGGTTCGGTCACCGCGGAGCCCTCGTTCGGGCGTCCGTAGCGCGCCGGGTCGAGGTCCGCTCCACCCGACATGAGGAGCCCGGTCATCGACTCGAACGCAGCCCGCCGTTCGGCCTCCGAGGCCGCGGCGTCGAGGACGATCGGCTCGCCACCGTGCCGTCGCACCGCGTCCGCGTAGAGGCGGTTCTTCCGCTCCGCGATGGCCGGGTCCGACTGGCGGGCCGCCACGGCGACCGTGACGAGGATGCGCGGCGCGGACGGGGGAACGGCACTCACGAGGCGAGGATACCCGCGACCGCGCCTCGCAGACCATTGCCGGATTCCCACCTGGTGGGCCTCGGACTGCGAAGGGCGCCGTTTGCTGCCCCTTTTCGCGGCTTCAGCGACCGGATTCTCATCAGGTGAGCAGGTGACCACGAATTCCGCATCCCAGTCGCACGAGGTGAGAATCCGGTAGCGCGACCGTAGCCCGGGCGCCTCAGCCTTCAGGCGAGGGCGACTCGACGTGTGAGGGGCTCGGCGCGGCGAACTCGTCGTAGACCGTGCCGGGGGTGATCGTGAATGTCCAGCCGACCCCGATCCGGTTCGGCGCGTACTGCTCGGACTCGGGATCGAGCGAGGGGTAGCGGTCGCGATTCCAGAAGGCGATGCTGCGGGCCGTCGTGCGGAACTCGTCGGCGATCGAGTTCAGGCTGTCACCCGACTTCACGAAGTAGGTCAGCGGCGTCGGCCGCGGGGTGGGGGTGGGCCTGATGAACGTCCGGCTCGGGGATGGGCCGGGGGAGCCGGCGACGGCCGTGGCGACCGGGCTCGGGGAGCCCATGGGGCCCGCCGGGCCGCCCGGGTCAGCCGGGCGCAGCCCAGGCAGCACGAAGACGACGCCAACGAGGACTGCCAGCGTCGCGCCGAGAAGGCCGGCAAGCACGACGGAGACCCACGACGGGCCTTGCCGGGGAGGCGGCTGGGGCCCGTAGTCGATGTCCATGATCCCGAGTCTGACGGAACGGTGCGCCTACCGGTGACGGCCGGCGTCAGCCGGCCGCCGGGGTCGGCGGCTCGACTGGGGTCGGCGGGTCGACCGGGGTCGGGTCCTGGAGCGAGAACTCGGCCGCCATCGACAGGCCCTCCTCGGCGGTGGCGATCCGGCCTTGGCCGGATCGCTTCGCGACGAAGCACGCCCGGTCGGCAGCGAGGAGGATCAACTCGGCGGTCGAGCCGTCCTTCGGGAAGGTCGCGATGCCGAACGAGGCCGACACGGGGACTCCCTCCGACTGCCACGGGGACCCGCTCTCGCCGACCTTGAGAATGGCCTTCCGGACTCGCTCCGCGACGCGGATGCCGGCCTTCGCATCGGCGCCCGGCAGGATCAGGGCGAACTCGTCGCCGCCGTAGCGGAAGAAGTGGTCGGTGTCGCGGCCGGCGCCTACGATCGCCTTGGCGATCTCGGCGAGCAGGCGGTCGCCGGCCTGGTGACCGAGCCCGTCGTTGGCCCGCTTGAACTCGTCGAGGTCGAGCATCACGAGGCTGAACGTCTCGAGGCTGGCGACGCTGGCGGACAGCCGCTCGCGGAACGTCCCGTGGTTGAGCAGTCCGGTCAGGTCGTCCGTGCGGGCCCGGATCTCGACCGCCCGATAGACCTCCGCGTTCTGGAGCGCGATCGAGACCTGGGCGGCGAACAGCTTGACGAGATCGAACTCGTCGTCGGTGAACGTGTTGCCCTCGCCAAGGCGCTCGACAGTCAGGACACCGGTGACACCCTCGCGCCCGCGCAACGGGACGACGACCAGGCCGCCGTGGACCGGGCCAGGCGCGAAGTGATGAACCCGTGGATCGTCGTGCTGGTCCACGACGAGGGCAGGCTCGTTGTGCTCAATGACCCAGGTGGCGAGGCCCGCCTCGCCGGCCTCCCATTCCTGGAGGTAGTCCTCCGCGTTGATGCCGCGCGCCGCGAGCGGTCGGAGCTTTCGGGCTGCCCGGTCGTACACCTCGATCGAGATATTGTCGAACCCGACGAGCCGCTCGAGCAGGTCGGCGATCTGGTCGAGGACGGCCCGCGGATCGAGCGTCGTGAGGATCGACTCGCTGATCAGGACGAGCTCGCGCTGGCTGCGGAGTTGCCGTTCGAGCGCCTCCGACTTCTCGCGCAATCGCTCGGTCGCGTCGGCGTTGGCCATGGCCTGGGCGGCGAAGCTCGCGTAGATCACGAGCAGCCGCAGGTCGTCCTCGGCGAACTGGTTCAGGCCCAGCTTCGAGAGGACGAGCACGCCGAGCACCTGGTCCTCGAAGACCATCGGCGCGAGGAGCATCGACTCGTCGAGGTCCGCCTCCGTGCCCGGAATCGTGTTCGCCCTCGGGTCCTTGGCCGCATTCGGCAGCAGCTGCGGCTCGTGGTGCTGCGCGACCCAGCCGGTGATCCCCTCGCCGACCTTCACCCGCAACGCCTCCGGACTCTCGTCAACGTACTCGCCCACCTGTCCCAGCATGGCGATCGGTACGAGGTCGTCGCCGTACTGGCGGTAGACCCGGACGTTGTGGTTGTCGATCAGCTGGCGCAGCTCGTTGGCGATCGCCTCGCCGATCTCGCGGACGCTGGTCAACCGGTTGAGCCGCGCCCCGAGCTGCTGGATCGACTGCAGCTGGGCGGCCCAGGTCGCCATCTGGCTGTAGTTCTGGGCCGTCGTGATCGCGACGCTCGCCTGCGTCGCGAGCGCGGTCATCGTCTCCACCTCGTGCTCGATCCAGTGGTGCGGACGATCGTGGAAGACGCTGAGGAGACCGAGCACCGTGTCGCCGTCGAAGAGCGGGGCCACGCACGCGGTGTCGAACCCCTCCTGGACAGCCGCCGCCCGCAGGTCCGCCACGCGTGGGTCGTCCCGGTAGTTCACCGCGAAGAGCGGCTTCCTCGCCGCGATGGCGGCCGTGCCCAGCGAGCGGGCCGGGAGGTGACGGACCGCATTCAGGAAGGTCTGCGACAGCCCGCGCGAGACTTCTGCGACGGTCTCGCCCGTGGGGCGGACGAGAAAGACGGCCGCTCGATCGCCGTCAAACAGCACCATCGCGTGGTCGACGAGGCCGGCCAGGATCTGGTCGAGATCGAGCCGGCTGCCGATGTCGCCGGCCACCCGGCGGAGCGCGTCCGCCCGGTGAAGCCGATGGGAGATGTCGGCGGCGGCACGGGAGAGCCTGATCGTCGTTCCGAGGGACCGGGCCGCGGCAACGACCAGCTCCTCGTCGCGCTCACCCAGCGAACCGAGGCCCTCGCCAACGATGAGGAGGGCGCCCCACGGCCGGCCCTCGCCGGGGATCGACACGGCCAGCTCCGGACGCCCGTCGGACAGCACGCCGAGCGACGGGTCCACGTCGAGAACGGTTGCTGGCACGCGCTGCGCTCCGACTGCCGCCCCGAGCGTCCCGTAGCCCCGCGGCAGCTCGACGAGCCGGACGGTCGCCGCCGCCGACTGGGCCCGCGGGACCAGGCGGTCGCCGATCAGCTCCCATGCGGCGACGAGGTGGTGGCCGGCGACCTGGCGGATCGCCCGCGTCGCCGTGCCGAGGAGGTCGGAGAGGTCCGCGGGATTGTTCCCTGCGGCCCTCGCGCTGAGTGCCGCGAGATCGGCGAGCATGTCGAGCTCGGAGCGCCGGCGCTCCTGGTCGATCTGGTCGGGGATCGGCGGCATCGCGCGGAGCGCGGCCCCGGCACGTGCGGCGAGGGCGCCCCCCGCGATCGGCCGGACCAGGTGGGCGGGCGCCGCCCTCCGCAGGATCGCCGGCCCGTGAGGGAGCGGCCCGAGCGGTTCCGGACCGGTCGAGGCGGCCGTCAGGAAGCGCTGGAGGTCGCCCAGCCGGTAGCGCCGGTCGCCCCGCGAGTTGATCCGGTAGTAGCGCAGCCGACCGGCGTCGCTCCAGGCGCGGATCGTGTTCGGATGGACGCCCAGGATGCGGGCGGCCTTCGTGACCGAGAGCGTTGCGTCGATGGGACGCAGAGGAGAGGGCGGCACCGGATCCTGCCTGTACGGAAATGTGAACTGCTCCGAGGCGAGCCTAGGCAAGCTCACAGTTCTTGCCAATTACCTGAACGTACTGGCGCCCCTCACACGGTCTACGATGGTCACACCGTGCTCGAGGGACGCCTGATCCGCCTGCGGCCCGTCCGGGAGGCCGACCTGGACCGCCTCTATGAGGCGCACACCGCGATTCGTGCTCGCGGCGCCTACTTCCCGCTCGGGGTGATGTCCGAGTCGGCCTTCCGCCGCGAGTTCGCCGAGAAGGGCTTCTGGCAGAAGACCGACGGGATGCTGGTCATCGAGATCCCCGAGGGCGAGATCGCCGGCCATATCGAGTTCTTCCGGCCGGTGTCCTACTGGGACGCGTTCGAGCTCTCCTACCAGCTCTACGACGACCGGCACGCCGGCCACGGCTATGTGACCGAGGCGGTCCAGCTCCTCGTTGACTACCTGTTCGGGGCGAAGAAGGAGCACCGCATCCACCTCGTCATCGTTCCCGAGAACGCCGCCTCCCGGCGGATCGCGGAGAAGTGCGGCTTCATCCTCGAGGGGACTGCGCGCGGCGCCTTCTTCAACGGCGGCCGGAACCAGGACGTCCTGCTGTACTCGCTCCTGCGGACCGACCCGCGGCCCTGGCACACGGCGAAGGCGGCCGACCGAGGCTGACCTTCGACCGTCAGAGCCGGCCGGCCGGTGGACCCGCCCCCGGCCCGCCGGTCGCACGGACGTACAGCGCGGTGAGCCCGGCCGCGAGGATGCCGATTCCGATGACCAGTGCGAGCGCGAACAGGGGATCGCCCACCAGCCCCGGGCCCTCTCCCTCGCTCCGGGGATCGCCGGCCCCGCCCGCCCCGGGAGTGACGTCGGGCGACGCCGCGGCCACGGGACCCGGCCCGCCGATCGGGCCGACGGCCGGCAGGAGGAGCAGCGCGAGTGCGAGCGCCGCACCGGCCAGAACGCGGGTCACAGGATCGCCTCGCCGATCGCCCAGCCGATTCCGGCCAGGACGAACCCGAGGCCGGCGAGGAGCAACCCGGCCGCGGTCCGTGCCCGAACCGTGTCGCCTCGGCCGAGGACTCGCATCGCCTCCGGGGGCTCGAGGGTCGTCAGGATGAGCGGGCGGCCCAGGCCGGGCTCCATCCGGATCCGGCCGTCGCCGGCGACCGGCACTCCGAGGACGATCGCATGCTCGACCGACGAGACCTGCTCGATCCTGGCCCGAAGCGGGGTCTCTGCGGGCAGCCCCGCGGGCAGGCGATCGCGAACGTCACCGGCGACCCCGGCCGAGAGCCTCGGCACCACGACGAGTCCGGTGTCGAGGGCAGTCCCGTCCACCCCGATCGCGGTGGTTCCTTCGCGGACCTCGAACGGGACCTGCTCGCGGCTGTCCTCGACGGTCTCCCAGCCACGACCCGTGTGCGCCTCGAGCCGCGTCCGACGGAGGACGAGCGGCCGGTGCTCGGCATCGTCGAACTCGTCTGCCGAATCGATCCGGCCGTCGACCCGGACGTAGCGGCGCGCCCCCCTCTCGGCGAGCGAGCGGGCCTCATCGATCGGGACCCGGGGCGTTGCTGCCAGGAGCCGGCCGATGCGGTAGCCGGGCCCGAACGAGCGCAGCACGACGATGCCCGCGCCGAGCGCGACAGCGCCCGCGGCGATCAGGAGGAGGGGAGTCACGCGGCGATGATATCCGCGGTCACAGAAAGGCCCAAAGGAACCTACCCGACACGTGGGCGTTGAGGCGATCTCGGCCGTTAGTGTCGCTCGGCCCCTTCGGGCTGAGGCGTACGCTAGCCGCCCCGGCCGGCGCGGGTCAATCGACTTGTCCACCAACTTCGCGTGACCGCGGGCGGTTGTCCACCCGGCATCCCCACGCCGTCAGCCGGCGTGGCGGCCGGTCGCCGGGTCCAGCGCGGTGACCTGGCCGTCGAACGACGAGAGGACGAGGCGACCGCCCACCAGCTCGGCCTCGGTCACGACGTCCGAGTGCGCGACTCGCCACGCCACGGCCCCATCGGCCTCGATCGCGAATGTCTCGATCTCCGCCTGGACGAGCACGTGCGCCAGGCGCGACGAACCGAGGAGGCGGACGATCGGCGTGGCCGAGGCATGGGTCCAGCGCAGGTCGCCCGATCGCGCGTCGAGGCCGAACGTCTGAAAGCCGTAGGTCACGACGAGCAGCCCCTCCGTATCCCAGTAGAGTCCCGCCGGCTCGTCGTAGATCGCCGATGCGAAGCGCCCGGTCCACGCGCCTCCCGGTCCCTCAACGCGCACCTCGGCGCGACACAGCCGGGCGAAGTCCTGCCCGGCCAACGGCCCGTGGTCGAGGAGCGTTCCGCCCGCCTCGGTCAACGCGAAGACCGCCCCGCCGTCACCGCTGCCGCCCCACCTCCAGCGCGCGCGGATGCCGCCCGGATACTGGACGGTGGCGTTGCGTGGCTCCGGACCGCCGGTCCCGCCGCTCAGGCGCCGGCGCCCTGCGCGGCCGGGTCGGCGTCGCGGTCGGCCTGTCCGCCTTCGGTGCCCCGCTCCTCGGCGATCGGTGCGACCACCGCATCCGCGAGCGCCCGGAGGGTCGCCGGGGTGACCGGGAACACCGCGGTCGGCCGGCCGGCGGCCGCCCAGACGAGCGGGAACTGCCCGAGATCGGGGTCCATGACGGCCCGGATCTCGCGGCTGTGCCCGATTGGCGGGATGCCTCCGATCGAGAAGCCGGTCAGCTCGTGGGCCTCGCGCGCGGTCGCTCGCCGGATCTCGCGCTCGCCGGTCACTGTCGCCAGCCTCGCCACGTCCACCCGGTTCGAGCCCGCGACGAGGCACAGGATCGGCTCGGGCGCAGCTCCCTCGCCGGGGGCCACGAACACGATGGACTTCACGATCTGGCCGATCTCCGCGCCGACGGCCGCGGCGGCTTCGGCTGCGGTGTGGGTCGACTCGTCGAAGACGGTCACCTCCAACGTCACGCCCTTCCGGGCGGCCGCGTCGACCACGCTCTGTATCGCGGGATCGGCCCTCGTCGGCGGCAGCATCGCGGCGGGAGTCTAGCACCGGGCCACCGGCCGGCGTCCCCGACGCGCTAGCATCGCGCGGTGATGCAGGCCACCGTCTTCGCCGGGATGCCCGCGTGAGCCTCAAGGCGATCGTCCTCGCGGACGGCGACCGGCCGCGGGCGTCGACCCTCGACGAGGCATGGCCGGGCTGGCGCGACGAGGTCGAGCTCGTGGTGGCCGCCGACGGCGGCGTGCGCCTGGCCGCCGACCTCGGCGTGGCGGTCGACCTGTGGGTCGGCGACGGGGACTCGCTCGGCGCAAAGGGCCTCGAGGAGCTACGTGCGTCGGGCGTTCCGATCATCGTGGCGTGGCAGGACAAGGACGAGTCGGACACGGAGCTGGCCGCGCTGGCCGCCGTCGAGCGCGGAGCAACTGACATCACCATCCTCGGTGCGCTCGGCGGACGGCGGATCGACCATGCCCTTGCGAACGTCGCGCTGCTCGCTCACGCGGGCCTGGCCGAGGCGCAATGCCGGCTTCTCGACGAGAACGTTCGGATCACGCTCCTCAGCGCCCCGGGGACCGACGGCTGGCCGGCCCGCATCCTGCTCACCGGTCGCCCGGGCGGTCTCGTCACGTTGCTCCCCTTTGGCGGCCGCGTCGAGGGCATCGTCAGCGAAGGCTTGCGGTACCCGCTCAAGGATGAAGCGCTGGACACCGGGCCGGCTCGTGGCCTTTCGAACGTCCGGCTCGGCGACCGCGCCTCCGTCAGCGTCCGGAGCGGACGGCTGCTGATCGTCGAATCCCCTGCTAGTCTCTCGCCATGACGATGCCCGCCGCCGGCGACCCGGCGCCCGAGGTCGCCCTGCCCGACGAATCAGGGGCCGTCCATCGGCTGGCGGATCAGCGCGGCCGCTGGACGATCCTCTACTTCTACCCGAAGGACGACACGCCCGGCTGCACGATCGAGGCGTGCGAGTTCCGCGATGCGAACGAGACGATTCGGGAGCGAGGCGCGGACGTCTGGGGGGTGAGCCCGCAGGGTGCGGCCAGCAAGCGCTCGTTCCGGGAGAAGTTCGGCCTGCCGTTCACGCTGCTCGCCGACGAGGGCCACAGCGTCGCCGAGGAATACGGCTCGTGGGTCGAGAAGCAGAACTACGGCAAGACGTACTGGGGGACCGCCCGGACGACGTTCCTCGTCGATCCCGAGGGCCGGATCGCGCGGGTCTGGCCAAAGGTCAAGGCGGAGGGCCACGCGGCCGAGGTGCTGTCGGCGCTCGACGCCGAGCAGGCCGCGCGCGCCGGCTTGAGCGCCCAATCGCGCACATAACGAGACTTCGCTCGTGGGGGGAAACGAGCGAAGCCTCGGCGGCATTGTCATACGGCAACAGGGACGGCGCAAGCCGAGTGCGTCAGCCGGGATGCCCCTGCCGGAGGATGCGATGAGCGACGACTCGAGGGCGGCGGCAGAGGCCTCCGGCGGTCCCGGGGCGGCCCTCGAGACGGCGCACGACTGGCGGCCCGAGCGGTTCATGGTCATCGCCGCGCACCCGGACGATGCCGACTTCGGACCGGCGGCAACGGCCGCCCGCTGGATCGGGGAGGGCTCGGTCGGCTGGCTCGTGTGCTGCACGAGCGGCGACCAGGGTGGCGAGGATCCGGAGGCGGACCCGCTCGTGCTCGCGGCGATCCGCGAGCGGGAGCAGCGCGCGGCCGCGGAGGTCGTCGGGTATTCCGGAGTCACCTTCCTCCACCAGCCCGACGGCGCGCTCGTCAACGACCTCGTGCTCCGCGAGCTGCTCGTGCGCGAGATCCGGACGTTCCGACCCGACGCGGTCCTCGCGACCGACCCGGAGGTCCTGTTCCACTCCGATCGCGGGATCAACCACACCGATCACCGGGCGGCCGGCATGGCGGCGGTCGATGCGGTGTATCCGGCCGCCCGCAACCCGATGGCATTCCCGTGGCTCGCCCGTGAGGGCCTTGCCGCCCACAAGGTCCGCCGCGTCTACCTCTTCTGGTCGAACCAGCCCACCGTGCGGGTCGACATCAGCGCGACGATCGGCCGCAAGATCGACGCGCTTCGAGCCCACGCCAGCCAGCTGCGCGATCCCGGCAAGATCGAGGAGTGGGTTCGCGAGTGGGCCGGCGAGGAAGGCAAGGCGATCGGCGCGGAGGGAGGCGAGGCACTCCGGCTGATCGTCATCGACGACGACGACGGCGACGCGGCGGAGGAGCCCACGTCGAGTGAGGCGGTCGCAGCCGGCGTGTCCGCGGAGTCGGACGGGAAGCCGGGATAGGGCGCCCGCGCCGGGTCCTGGGTCCCCGGCCGTTCACGAGCCCGCGAGCAGCAACGGCCGTAGCCGCGCCCAGTCGTTCCAGACCTCGGTCAGCGCGTCCGCCCGACGGCCGAGCATGCTGACCAGCTCGCCGAGCGTCAGCCCACCGGCGGCCTCTGCGAGGTATTCGTCCGCGGCGACGGCGACCTCCCGGAACAGCTCGCCGATCTCCGCCTCGCTGGGCCACGGCCGGACTCGCATTGGATCGAGGCCTGCGTAGCCGACCGCGAGCGAGAGGTCGCGCTGGGTGGGGACGCGCTCGTCCGCCCATCCACCGAGTCCATCGAACCGGAAGCCGAGTGACGCCAGGGCGGCCGTGATGTCACGGTTCTGGGCGCGGCTGAATCCGCCCCAGAATGGGTGCTCGAGCGGGAACGTCAGCGCGGCGGCCTCGATCGATCGTCCGAGAATGGCGTCGACGAGGTCCGCGAGCTCGACCTGCCAGCGGCGTCGCTCCTCGGCATCGTTGCCGGCGAGCTGAGCGACCAGGCGGTTGAGGGTCGCCCGGTCGCCGCGAACGAGGCGGAGGATCGCCGGCGCGGCATCGCCGGTGCGGCCGAATGCGGCCGCGAGCTCGGTCGGCTTCGGTCGCTCGGCTTTCTTCGGGGCGGTCGCGCCACGCGGCGCGGTCCGCGGGACGGGCGCGGCTGCGGCGCCGGCCGGTACCGGCGCCGGCCGGGCCGGGGCCGGGCCTGCAACCGCCGCCGGCGGCTCTGCAGGCGCCTTCGCCGCGGGCGCGGGTCTCGTCGCCGGCGGCGTGGCAGCGGCCGCCGCCTTCGCTGCGTCCTGGGCCTTGGCCGCGGCCTCCTGGCATTCGGCGACGGAGTCCCGGGCGGCACGGCAGGCGGCCTCCGATGACTCGGCCGCCCGTCGAGCGGCGTCGGCATCGAGGGTGAGGCGCTCGATCCTCCGCGTCACCGCGGCGGCGGCCTCGCGTTCCCGGACGACCGAGGCAGCGGCCTCGCGCGCGGCGCGGTTGATCCGGTTGATCTCGGTCAGCCAGTCGCGGGCTGCGGCCTCGACCCCGTCCTTCACGCTGGCCGCCGCGCGGTCGCGCCGGAACGACTGCTGGGCGGCCTCCTTGGCCTCGCGCATCGTGCGCGGGTCGGCGACTGTCGCCGCCTTGTCGGCTGCCGCCTTGTGCTCGTCATACGCGCGGTGTGCGGCCCCGAGGCTGCTGTGCGCGGCCTCGGCCTGCTGGCGTGCGCGGTACGCGAGCGTGCAGCGCTCGTCGGCCCAGCGGCGCTGTCCGGCGCAGGGGTCGGTGGGGTCGTCGCCGGATCTGTCGGGTGGACCGGATGGGCCGCCACCACCGGTCACGGGCGAACCCGGACGGGCGCCGGCACCCGCGGGCGTGCCGCCACCGGGCGTTCCGCCACCCGACGGCGGATCGCCCGCCGGCCGCGCGACGGAAGAGATGCGGTCGACCTGGCCGCCGCTGAGGACCGATCGCCCGAGGCCCTGTGCGCCCATCGCGCGATCGGCCGCGCGGCCCGCGGCCTGGCGCAGCGCGGCGAGAGTCCAGTCCGTCTCGTGGTGGATCTGGATCCCGATCGACGACAGGCGGGCGGGGATGGTCCCGTAGCGCGGAGCGGCAAACGCCAGCGCGCCCGCGCCGCCGCCGACCGAGCCGACGGCGGCGAAGTGCTCACCGACCGCCGGAAACGGCCGCGCCGTACGCGTGGAGCGGAGCTCCCCCGCGGCCGACGCAAGGCTGCCGGACAGAACAGGGGTTCGATCAAGGATGGCCGGATGGACGCTCTGCCAGCGATCCGCCGGACCGCCCCTTGCCGGTTCCGCCGCGGTGGTCGCGAACGGGTCGACGGCGAGCGTCGCGGCCCGTCGGCGGGGAATGCTGTTCGGTGTGACGGTCAAGCGCACCTCACGCGGAGCACGGGGCCTGCTGCGAAGGACTGCGAAGAGTGCCGCACCGGTGGCGGCGCCAAGGACGACCCCGAGCCCCAGGAAGGCGACCTCGCCCCCGGTCAACGCCGCCGAGTCTCCTCGACCGGTCGGATTCCGACCGACTCCATCATCGTCGAAATGTAGCTGCGAGCGGACCGCAGGTCAAATCGCGCGTCCGTGCGGGCGCCGTGTTATGCAAGCGTCCCGAGGCGGATGGTAGATTCGGGCCCTCGCCGCCACGCCGGCCCGTTCCTGTCGTCCTGCGTCGATCCCACCACTGAGGCACGACCTTCTTGGCCCTCGACCCGAACCAGGAATTCCTCGTTCAGCCTGTCGATGCATCCTGGCTCCAGTGCAACATCGAATGCCAGGAAGCCTGTCCCGTCGGCACGAACTGCCGGGGCTACCTCAACCTCGCGGCCGAGGGCAGGTTCGAAGAGGGCTACATCCTGTCGCGCGAGCCGAACCCGGTCGCGGCGATGTGCTCGTACGTGTGCTCTGCGCCGTGCGAGCGTGCGTGTCGTCGCGGCGACATTGACCGCCCGCTGGCGATCCGGGCGATGAAGCGATTCCTCGTGGAGTGGCACGAGGCATCGGGAATTCCGGACGTCATGCCCCACATCACGCCGCGCCACGAGCGCGTCGCGGTCGTCGGGGCCGGGCCGGCCGGGCTGTCGGTCGCGCGTGAGCTGGCCACGAAGGGCTACGGCGTCACGGTCTTCGACAGCCTGCCGTACGGCGGCGGGACGATGCTCATCGGTGTGCCGGCCTTCCGCCTGCCGCGCGAGGCGATCGAGATGGACGTCCGGCTCGTCGAGCGCCTCGGCGTCCGCTTCGTATTCAACACGGAGATCGGGGTCGACGTCACGTTCGACCAGCTCCACCAGGACTACGACGCGATCGCGATCACCGCCGGGGCAATGAACGCGGTCGTCCTCGACGTTCCGGGCGCTGAACTCGAAGGCGTCCAGTACGGCGTCGATTTCATGAAGAAGGCCAACCTCGGCCAGCCGCTCACCGTGGGCCGAGACGTCGTGGTCATCGGCGGCGGCTACACCGCGATGGACTGCTCGCGGACGAGCCTGCGCCACGGGGCGGACCACGTGGCGATCGTCTACCGGCGGACCCGCTCGGAGCTCGTCGTCGACGAGGAGGAGCTCGGCGAGACCGAGCGCGAGGGCGTCCGGATGGAATTCCTCGCCAGCCCGGTCGAGGTGCTCGGCGAGGACGGCCACGTCACCGGCGTGAAGTTCATCCGCAACCGGCTCGGCGAGCCGGACGCGTCCGGTCGCAGGTCGCCGGTCCCGATCGCCGGCTCCGAGTTCGTCATCAAGGCGGACACCGTCATCCCGGCCGTCTCCCAGGCCGCCGACCTGACGTTCCTGCCGGTCGAGGCGAGCTTCGAGATCAACCGCGGCCGGCTCAAGGTGGACCCGGCCACGTACGCTACGAACGTCCGGGGCGTATTCGCCTGCGGCGACTTCGTCACCGGACCCACGACCCTCATCGAGGCTGCCGGCCACGGCAAGAAGGCCGCGTACGCGATCGATCGTTACCTCGCGGCACCGGCCGACGTGTCGGTCGCGGCGAACGTGAAGATCACGAGCTCATGGCGCCACGAGATGCCGGAGCTATACGACGTCCTGCCCCGCCAGCACATCCCGATGGCACCGCTCGAGGCCCGGATGCCCTCAACGGACCCCGAGGTCAACTTCACGACCCCGGTCGAGCTGGGCTACGACGCGACGGCCGCGGTCGCCGAGTCGACCCGCTGTCTCATGTGCAACTTCAACATCTGGTTCGACCCGTTCCGCTGCGTCCTGTGCGGTGCGTGCGCCGACGTCTGCCCCGAAGGCGTCATCCATATGGTCGACGTCAACCAGCTCAAGACGGAGGGCCTCCTGCCCGAGATCGAGGAGGCCTACGGCTGGGACCAGGGCGGCGCGATGATCCTCGACGAGGAGCGCTGCATTCGCTGCGCACTGTGCGTCAAGCGCTGCCCATTCGACGCCATTACGATGGAGCGGTTCGAGCTCCAGGAGGTCTCGACCGACGGGCGGCTCTACAAGGAGTCGTACCGCGACGCGCAGCTCGCCGGGACGCCCGGCGTGGCAGGAGGAGCCCGTTGAGTTTCCTCGAGCGGGTCGACCAGTCGATCCGCCGCAGCGCCGCGTGGCGCTCGCTGTTCCGCAACCCGTACCCGAACGACGAGCGGTCGCGCGCGTACGCGGTGATGAACAACGTCTTCCTGCACATCCACCCGGTCCGGGTGCGCCAGCACGCGGTCAGGTTCGCGTACACGTTCTGCCTGGGCGGGCTGTCGTTCTTCCTGTTCCTCGTGCTGACCGTGACCGGCGACTACCTGATGTTCTTCTACGTGCCGTCGGCGACCCAGGCGTACACGGACATCCTCGACCTCCAGTCCAAGGTGACGTTCGGGCTGCTGACCCGGAACATCCACCGCTGGGGCGCCCACCTCATGGTGTTCTTCGTGTTCCTGCACATGATGCGGGTCTTCTACCACGGCGCGTATAAGCCGCCCCGCGAGTTCAACTGGGTCATCGGGGTGGTCCTGCTGTTCAGCACGATCATGCTGAGCTTCACCGGCTACCTCCTGCCGTGGGACCAGATCGCCTACTGGGCGATCACGATCGGCACGAACATGGGCGGCTACGCCCCGCTGTTCAACACGCCGGTCAACCTGCTCCTGCTCGGCGGGCTCGAGGTGGGCCAGAACACGCTGCTGCGGTTCTACGTGGTCCACATCATGGCTCTGCCGCTCATCGTCGCGATCCTCCTTGCGGTCCACTTCTGGCGAATCAGAAAAGACGGTGGGATCTCGGGCCCGCTATGACGGACACCAAACAGCCGACCGAGCGGCGGACCGTTCAGCCCGTCGACCCCGCCAGGCGGACCGAGATCGACAAGCAGCGGGTGCCGATGTCGGCCCGCCCGTACCGCCTGCTCGCGCTCGTCAAGCAGGACGCTGTCGTCCGTGTCCAGAAGGAGCCGGACGACACCGTCATGACCTGGCCGCACCTCGTCTCGATCGAGTTCCTCGCGGCGATGATGATGACGATCTTCCTGCTGCTCATGGGCCTGTTCATCAACGCGCCCCTCGAGGAGCTGGCGAACGGCAACGTTACGCCGGCCGTGGCCAAGGCGCCGTGGTACTTCCTCGGCCTCCAGGAGCTGCTGGCCTACTTCCATCCGACGGTCGCCGGCGTCCTCGTGCCCGGCCTCGTCCTCGTCGGCGCCGCGTTGATCCCGTACGTCGACCGGGGCAACCTCCTCGCGACACGGCCGTCGGAGCGGAAGACCGCGGTCGTCCTGTTCTCCCTGTTCTGCATCCTGGGCCTCGTCCTGACGTTCATCGGGATCTTCTTCCGGGGCCCCGGCTACAGCTTCGTCATCCCGTACGTGAACACGTCCGGACTGCACTTCGCGCTGTGAGCAACTACCACGTCGAGCCCGCCGACAAGCCGCAGGCGCTGACCAGCGAGGCGATCAAGGCGCTCCGCAAGGAGCAGGTCCAGGGCCTGTCGCGGCGTCAGCTGCTGCGGACCTCGCTGGGAGCCGGCATCGGCCTGTGGCTGCTCGAAGCGAGTGCCGCGACGCTCGGCTTCCTGTGGCCCAACCTCGAGGGCGGCTTCGGCGGGCGGGTCCGGATCGGGACCCTCGACGATCTCAAGCTCCTGAACAGCTCGCTGCCGATCGCCGAGGGCTTCCCGGCCTACGTCCCCGACGCCCGCGCATTCATCGTGCTCGTCGACCCGACCCGCCAACAGTGGTCCCCGGGCGTCGACGACACCGGCGAGGGGTCTGCACTCAACGTCCGGGCGCTCTACCAACGCTGCCCGCACCTCGGTTGCAAGCCCAACCCGTGCCTGCGGAACTTCTGGCTCGAGTGCCCGTGCCACGGGTCGCGCTACGACCGGCTCGGGATCAAGGCGGCCGGGACGCAGTTCGGGCCCGCTCCGCGGTCGATGGACCGGTTCAGCGCGGAAGTCGACGCAGACGGCGTCCTGACCCTCGACACGGGCAAGATCACCCTCGGACCGCTGCCGGTTGCGCTCGGCCAGCCGGGGATCATCCCCCCGAAGAGCCCCACGGGCTGCATCTGACGCCCGTGATTCGAGGAGACCGATGACCGACGAGCCCGGGCGCGACCCCGAGCAGCGTCTCCCGGCCACCCGCCCACCGTCCGAGCCCGTTCCCGCGGAGCGATTCTCCGCGCCGCCAGCATCGCACAAGTTCGAGCTCAGCCCGGAGCGGGCGGCGAAGATCGTGCGCCAGTCGGCGAATGCTCGCTGGGTCGGCTTTCTCGCCGTCGCGATCACCGTCCTGTTCATCGTCATCTACTACTTCTACGAGCTGGGTGCGCCGCTCGGGCTCACGGAGGCGCGCCTCGAGCAGGAGGCGCAGGCCCAGGCCATCACGGAGGTCGAGCGCGGCTACAACCTCTACCAGGCGAACTGCGCGCGCTGCCACGGTCCCAACGGCCTCGGGCCCGAAGAACCCAGCCCGCCGCCAGGTGGCGGCGGTTATATCGGGCCGACGCTCAACGACCAGATGAAGCTGTTCGCCCATCTCAGCGCGGGCTATCTGCGCAACGTTCTCGACGTCGGCGGGCGGTATGTCTGCGGCAACCCGAACAGCGCGATGCCGATCTGGTCGGACCGCAACGGCGGCCCGCTCAACTACCGCCAGGTCCAGGAGCTCATCGCGTTCATTCGCTCCAACGCGGAACAGGAGTACGAGGTCCGCGACCCGGAGCTCAACGAGCCCGTCACCGACCCGGTGACCGGGGAGGTCAAGACGTTCCACGGCTGGGTCGACCCGAACTTCAAGCCGGAGCCCGGATCGACGCCCTACCCGGACTGCTATCTCGACGCGATCGGCGGGGGCTCGCCGTCGCCCGGTACCGGGTCGCCGTCCCCGGCGTCGACCCTCCCGCCCGACGCAACGGTGCTCGAGTTGACCGCCTCGAATATCGCGTTCGACAAGGACGCCCTCGAGGTCGTCGCGAACGAGGTGTTCGGGATCCACTTCACGGTCGACGACCCGGGCCAGACCCACGACGTCGACATCCGCCAGGCGGATGGCACGACGGTCGTTCAGGACCAGCCGACGATCACCGACGGTGAGGAGATCACGTACGTCTACGAGCCACTGGCGGCCGGCGAGTACAGGTTCATCTGCTCGATCCACCCGTTCATGACCGGCACGCTGACCTCGAGGTAGGGATGGCGAAGGCGCTCCAGGCAGGGCCCGTCACCCGGCATCGCCGGGCGTTCTTCGGGCTGCTCGACGCCGATGGCTGGGGCTGGGCGTCGCTCAAGGCGTTCTTCTGGTTCATCCTCATCATCTTCCTGATCGGCTACCTCCCGGACCGGGCCTACTACTTCACGGTGAACCGGACGATCGACCTCGGGATCCTCGCCTGGTCGCCGATCAACCTGTGCCCGCCGTCGAACGGCGACCTGCCCTGCCCGGCCCCGCCGGGAGCCGTGCTGGCCTGGGAGACGTCACCGACGTCACCTGTCGACATCTCGCTTCCGGAGCCCCGGACCGATGGCGCGCTCGTCCAGGCGGGCCGGCAGCTCCTCTACATCGGTGGGTCGGACGGGACGGCGCCGTCCGACGCCGTGTCCGTCGCCCCGACGGTCGGGACCGGAAATTTCGACGCGTGGACGGAAGGTCCGTCGCTGCCCGCTCCGCGCTCGAACGCGGCGGTCGCGTCGCTCGGCGGCTCGATCTATGTCGCCGGCGGGCTCGACGCCGCCGGCCAGCCGACGACGACGACATTCGTCCTGACGCCGAACCCCCAGACGGGCGACCTCGGCGCGTGGCAGACGGCCGAGGATGTCGACCAGCCGATCGACCTGCCCGAGCCGCGGGCCGGTGCCTCGCTCGTCGCGCTCGGGGACGGGTTGCTGCTCGTCGGTGGATCCGGCCCCGACGGGGCACCGACAAACACGACGTGGAAGACGCAGCTCGATCGGTCCGCCGAGCTGGGGGAGTGGACGCCGCAGGCGGCGCTACCCGAGGCGGTGGCCGACGCGATCGCGGTCCAGAACGGTGACTACATCTGGGTGTACGGCGGCCGTAACGCAACCGGCCCGACGGCGACCGTCCAGCGGGGCGACGTCTCGACGACGGAAGGCGACACGCTGGGCGACGTGACCCGCTGGGCCACGAACCCGGCCGTCAACCTGCCCGAGCCGCGCGCGAACGCCACCGGCTGGGCGGCCAACGGGGCGCTGTACCTGGTCGGCGGCAACGACGGGACGAGGGACAGGCGAGAGCTGTACTGGACGGTGCCGCAGGCTGGGGCGCCCGGCCAGGGAGACACGTTCGCCGAATGGCGACACCTTTCGGAGTCGGACCTTCCCGCCCCTGGTCGGGAGGGCGGCTCCAGCGCCTTGCTGGGACCGAACGCGATCATCGTCGGTGGGACCGCCGGCGGAGCGGTCCAGGCCAACGCGCTCCGGACGAACATGGCGCCGCAGGAGCCGTTCTTCCAGCTCGGCCTGGTCGGCGCGACGGTGCCGGCGCTCCAGATCGAGGGCGAGATCGGTCAGCAGCTCGGCTACCTCAGCGCCGCGGGCGTGGGCACGGTGAACTTCATCGTCCTGATCCTGATCGGCTGGGCATTCGCCCATCGCGAGCGAACCCGGCAATTGTTCGAGCGGTTCCGCAGCCGCCGGCGTCGCCGCTGAGGCCCGCTAGCGCGGCAGGTCGCCCTCGCCAAGCGCGATCGGACCACGCAGAACGGGCAGGCCGGCGCGCTCCCAATCGGTGATCCCGCCGGCGACGTTCGTCACGTCCGTCCAACCGTTGCGCAGGAGGTGGGCCGTCGCGGCTGCCGAGCGGCTCCCGGCCGCGCACATGACCAGCAGCGGACGGTCCCGCGGCAGCTCCTCGAACCGCGTCGCGAAGGTCGAGATCGGCACGAGCGCGACTCCGTCGAGGCGCACGGCCGCGAACTCGTTCGGCTCCCGCACGTCGACGATGAGCGGCGGGGCGAACGACGCGCCAGCCCCCTCGCGCCGGCGGCGGTCCGCCTCGCGGACGTCGATCGTCGGTATCGTCGGGGTCGACGGCGGCCGGTGGCTCATCGGGTGCTCCTCTGCAGCGTCGGTGGGTCGAGCGGAGGCAGCGTACCGGCGGCGAGCCCGGCCAGGCGCTCGTCGATCGCGCCGAGCAACGCCGCGACGTCGATCTCGGCCGGGTACGCGGCGCCCGCGGCGAGCCGCGCTCTTGCCCCGCGCAGGTTCTTCGCCATCCCGAGCGGATTGCCCCGGACGGAGTGGACGTACGCGGCGGCCAGCTTGATCAGCCCCTGGAGGAACTCGCGCTCCGATTCATCGGGCGACCCCATCCAGGCCGGCTCGAGCAGCTCGTGCGCCTCGAAGAAGTCGCCCCGCGCGTACGCCGCCACGCCTGCCTCGAATGCTGCACGGCGGTCGGCCGGCGGCAGCGGCCGGTAGGCCTTCGGACGTCCGCCCTGGAGGATCGTCGCCGGGGCATCGTCCGCAGCCACGGCCCGCCCCTAGGCGAGGTCGACGAGCGGCTGTCGCCCGGAGAAGCCGGAGGTCATCTCGTGCCACCACTCCACGTCGTCCTCGCCCAGCCGCCAGCACAGGCACACCTGCCGGCCGCTGACGAGCGCCGGGAAGTCGATCAGCCCTGACTCGATGTCGCGCAGCGCAATGCCCAGCGCATCGATCCGCGCGACGCCCGCCTGCATCTGGTCGATGACGCCCTGCATCCGCAACCGGATCAGCCGCAGCTCGGCGTCGGAGACGGCTTCGCCCGATTCGCCCGCTGTGTCGGCGGCTCGGCCGCTGCCCGCCTCGACCGCCTCCTGGCGCTCCAGCACCTGGTCGCGCAACCGAATGAGCACGCCCCGCTGATCGCGCAGTGAGCCGAGAATCTCGCGCAGCTCGGGGAGCCGGGCGTTCGCGTCGTCGAGGTCGTAGAACCGGGTCATCGGGGGATTCTAGGCCCAACACGCCAGATGGGTCGGCGGCGCTCGTCCGACCGCGGGCGCGCTAGGATGCGGTCCATGCGTCTGGCCCGCCGGATGGAGTCGATCGGGACCGAAACGGCCTTCGAAGCCGCCGCCCGGGCGCGGGCGCTCGAGGCCGAGGGCCGGAGCATCATCCACCTCGAGATCGGCGAGCCGGACTTCGACACGCCGGCCAACGTCCGAGCCGCCGCGAAGAAGGCCCTCGACGAGGGTGCGACTCACTACCCGCCGTTCGCCGGCATCGCCGACCTGCGGGCCGCGATCGCCGAGGACTCGACGGCCCGCAAGGGCTTCGCGGTCGACCCGTCGCAGGTGTTCGTTACCGTCGGCGGCAAGGGCGTGATGGTCTACGCGATCCTCGCCCTCGTCGACCCGGGCGACGAGGTGATCGTGCCGGATCCCGGCTACCCGATCTACGAGTCGATTACCCGGCTCGTCGGCGGCACCCCCGTCCCCATCCCGATCCGGATGGAGAACGAGTTCCGCCTCGACATCGATGAGCTGGCCACGCTGATCACGCCGCGGACAAAGCTGCTCGTGATCAACTCGCCGGCCAACCCGACCGGCGGGGTCCTGACCCCGAACGACATCGTGCGGATCGCCGAGCTTGCCGTCCGGCACGACCTCATCGTCCTCGCCGACGAGATCTACGCCCGGATCCTGTACGACGGCGCCGTCCACCTGTCGATCGCGTCGTTGCCAGGGATGGCGGAGCGGACGATCGTCCTCGACGGGTTCTCGAAGACGTACGCGATGACCGGCTGGCGCCTCGGCTACGCGATCGTCCCACCCGCGCTCATCAAGGCGTACGGGACCCTGATCATCAACACGATCAGCGGCGCCACGGCGTTCGCCCAGGTCGGGGCGATCGAGGCGCTCCGCGGGCCGCAGGACCCGATCGACGCGATGGTCGCCGAGTTCCACGCCCGGCGCGACCTCGTCGTCGATGGCCTCAACGAGATCCCGGGCCTGCGTTGCCTCAGGCCGCAGGGCGCGTTCTACGTCTTCCCCGAGATCTCCGCCACGGGCCTCACCGGCGCGCAGCTGGCCGACCGGCTGCTCCACGACGCCGGCGTGTGCGTGCTCGCCGGCACGGCGTTCGGGAGTCTCGGTACGAATCACATCCGGATCAGCTATGCGAACTCGCGCGAGAACCTCTCCGAGGCGCTTCGCCGGATCGATGCGTTCGTCCGCGAGCGCACGCCGGCACCGGCCTGACCCGCTCGGATGGCCGCCAAGCCCCGGGTCTTCGTGGCGCGCGTCATCCCGTCCGATGGGCTCGACCGCGTCACCGAGGCGACCGATGCGACCGTCTGGCCGGACGATCTTCCGCCAACCCGTGACGAGCTCCTTCGGTCGATCGAGGGTTGCGAGGGTGTCCTGACCCTGCTTACCGATCGGGTCGACGCCGAGTTCCTCGATCGGGCCGGGCCGCAGCTCAAGGTCGTCTCGAACTACGCCGTCGGGTTCGACAACATCGACGTGCCCGAATGCACGCGCCGCGGAATCCCGGTCGGGAACACGCCGGGCGTCCTCACGGAGACGACGGCCGACCTCGCGTTCGCGCTGTTGATGGCTGCTGCCCGTCGGCTGCCCGAAGGTGACCGCTACGTCCGCGGCGGGAAGTGGAAGACGTGGGGCCCGATGCTCCTCCTTGGCCCGGACATCCACGGCGCGACGATCGGGATCGTGGGCTTTGGGCGGATCGGCCAGGCGGTGGCCACGCGGGCGGCGGGGTTCGGGATGACGATCCTCTACCACGACGTGAACCGGCTGCCCGACGCT
This sequence comes from uncultured Anaerolineaceae bacterium, assembly GCA_964626755.1. Classification (GTDB taxonomy): domain Bacteria; phylum Chloroflexota; class Limnocylindria; order Limnocylindrales; family CSP1-4; genus JACDAV01. The sequence continues at coordinate 189,493 of CAZVGO010000050.1, forward strand.
GTGACGGCGCCACTGGGCGCCCAGTACGTGCCAATGGAGGAGTTGCTGGAACGTAGCGACTTCGTCTCGCTCCACGTCAACCTGACACCGGAAACGCGCCACCTCATCGACGCCGCGGCGCTCCGCCGGATGAAGCCGACCGCGATTCTCGTCAACACGTCGCGCGGCCCGGTCGTCGACGGGGCGGCGCTCGCCTCTGCGCTGCGGGACGGGGTCATCGGAGGTGCCGCGCTCGACGTCACGGACCCTGAGCCGATTCCGATGGACGACCCGCTCGTCGGCCTCGACAACTGCCTGATCGTGCCGCACATCGCGTCGGCGTCGCTGGCGACCCGCGGCATGATGGCCCAGATGGCCGCCGCGAACCTCCTCGCGGGCCTCCGCGGCGAGCGCCTGCCGACCCCCGTCAACCCCGAGGTTTACGAGGGGGAGTAGCGGCTCAGGGGGCCTCGTCCGCTACCCTGTCGGCGGGCCGGTAGCTCAGTGGTAGAGCAGGGGACTTTTAATCCTCGTGTCGTGGGTTCGATCCCCACCCGGCCCTCCACAGCCCACCGCGACCGGCTCGACGGCGAACTCATCGATCTCGAAGCGACCATCGCAGCTGCGGACAAGGCCCGCGGCAGGAGGAGACCAATGCCTGGAGCGTTGGGCCTGGACCGCGATGGTGATCTGGTAACCGGCGATGGCCTCGGCGCCCGGCGGTTGAGGTCCGTTTCCCGGGCTGGACTCGGCCGCAAAGAGAGCCGGCCCCGCCCTCGGTCCGTGACGAACGGCCCGTCGACATCTCACGCAGCCGTGTGATACTCACGGAGTAGTGAGATGTACCGAGCCGAGGTTCGAGGTGACCTGCCATGAGTCGCTCGACCCACCGACCGTGAGCCTTCCTCGATGACTCGCCTCCTGGCCAAACTCGAGGATTTCCGGCTCCTGCCGTTCTTCGTGCTGTTCAGCATGGCCATCGGGATCGCGATCGGGAACGTCCTGTCGATCTCCGATTTCGCGCTCACCCCGCCGATCGACTCGATCAAGGCCATTGCCGGCGGGACGTTCGAGGCCAATGTCCCGAACCTGATCTCGCTCGGGGTGCCGATCGGGCTGTTCGCGATGATGTACCCGGCGATGACCAACATCCGGCTTGACGAGGTCGGGACCGCCGTCCGGTCGCCGCGCCAACTCGTGGTGCTGCTGGGCTTCAACTACCTGGTGGCGCCGTTCGTGATGCTGATCCTGGCCAACATCTTCGTGAGCGATCCGGAACTGCACACCGGGCTCGTCCTGTATGGCCTGGCGCCATGCATTGCCATGGTGATCATCTTCACCTACCTCGCCAAGGGCAACGCCCCGATGGCTCTGGTCTTCGTCGCCCTCAACTCGGTCATCCAGATGATGCTCATCCCTGTCTACGCGCGACTGCTGATCGGGAATGTCGAGTTCGACGTCTGGGTCGTGGCCGAGAGCGTCGTCCTCTACCTCGGGCTGCCACTCGTCCTCGGGGTGCTGACCCGCTACCTGGTGACCCGTCGCGGCGGCGAGGCGGCGATGGACCGGATCAAGCCGGGTCTGACGGCGATGTCGATCCTCGGGCTGCTGTTCACATTGATCGTGATGTTCGCCCTGAAGGGCGACCTGATCCTGCAGCGGCCGGGCATCGTTCTGGAGATGGCCGTCCCGATGATCCTGTTCTTCATGATCATGTTCTTCGTCGTCCTGTTCGTCGGCTGGCGCCTGCGCTTCACGTACGCCGACGCCGTGGCCGTCGCGTTCAGCGCCACCGGCCGTGACTTCGAGATCGCGATCGCGATCGCGATCACCGCGTTCTCGCCGACGGTTGCCTTGGCGACGGTGGTCGGGCCGCTCATCGAGGTACCCGTGATGCTGTTCCTGGTCTGGGCGGCGATGCGCCTGGGCCCGCGCTGGTTCGGGGTCGAGCCCGGTCTGGCCGTCCCGGCCGCGGCGGTGGCGTCATGACCGCGCGCATGGAACTCCCGATGCTCCCGGAGTTGCGGCTGGCCATCAAGGCGCCGGCCGTCACCGACGTCGCGTCGACCGCGGCGCTCCTTGGCGACCCCGTTCGTGCGGGAATCCTCGCCATCCTCGCGTCCGGCCCGCACTGCGTGTGCGAGATGGCCGCGGCCATGGACGAGCGCCAGAACAACGTCAGCAACCACCTGGGCAAGTTGCGGCGGGCCGGTCTTGTCCGCGCGAGCCGCCACGTGGTCGACGCCCGGTGGGTCTACTACGAGCGCGATGAAGCGGCTTGCGCTGCCGCCCTCAAGTCACTGGAACGGCTGCTGCGATGACTGCCCTCACCTCCCTGAGCGCGGATCGCCGCCCGTAACCGCTTCGCAACCTTCGCGGATCCGCCGCGCCGCCGACGTCGGCTCCTCTCGATCGTAGATTTCGGGCCACGGTGGGCGGAGTCCCGCCGTTTCCTGACGAGGGCCCCGCGATGATGCACCCGTCCGATCCCACGAGCACGACCTACCGATCCGTTCGGGACGGCCAGGACGCGCCCGTCACCTGTGCCACCTGTGGCTGCCGGCTGGAGCACGTGAGCGCCTCCGATCCGGCGACCTGGATCCACTTCGGACGTTTTGCCGGTCGCGACGCACGCGGTTGCCGCGTTCCGTGTGTCGAACTGGGTCATGACGCCCTGGGGCTGCCGGCGACCGCCGTCCCCGCCTGACCCGTTGACAGGCAACCCGGCTGCCGCCTAGCATCGGCGGACAACTGAAGAGCGACTTATCAAGAGTGGCGGAGGGACCGGCCCTGTGAAGCCCGACAACCTACCGGCGGCGACGCCGGCAAGGTGCCAAATCCGGGCAGGACCTCCTGCGAGATAAGGGACTCATCCAAAAGGCCCTTCCTCCGGGAAGGGTCTTCCGGTTTCTGGAGCCACTCGTCACGACCCTCGGAGGAGGCCGACGATGGCGACCGAAACGATCGCGACCCACGAGCCGGCGACGCCCGCGCGGCCGGCACGCCCCGCCTCACGCTCGGCGTTCCTCGACGGACTCCGCTGCCGGAACTGCTCGCGCCCCCAGCCGATCGGCCCGTCATTCGTCTGTCCGGCCTGCTTCGGTCCGCTCGAGGTCGTCTACGACCTGCCGGCGATCGCGTCGGCGATCGATCGGGAAACGATCGAGTCCCGTGCCCCGGGGATCTGGCGTTATCGCGAGCTGCTGCCGGTCGACGCGGCGCCGGAGCACGGCCTCCCGGTCGGGTCGACGCCCCTCCTCCGCGCCGACCGTCTCGGGGCCGAGCTCGGGCTGAGCCACCTCTGGCTCAAGGACGACACGCGCAATCCCACGCTCTCGTTCAAGGATCGGGTCGTGGCGGTAGCGGCCGCTCGAGCGGTCGAGTTCGGGTTCGACACGCTGGCCTGCGCCTCGACCGGCAACCTCGCCGGGGCGACGGCCGCGGCCGCCGCCGCGCTCGGGCTTCGGGCGTTCGTGTTCGTCCCGGCCGATCTCGAGCCGGCGAAGATCGAGCACGCCCTCGCCTACGGCGCGACGCTCGTGCGGATCAACGGCACGTACGACGACGTGAATCGGCTGTCGCTCGAGATCGCCGACGAGGAGGGCTGGGCGTTCGTCAACGTCAACCTCCGGCCGTATTACTCCGAGGGCTCGAAGACGCTCGCGTTCGAGATTGCGGAGCAGCTCGGCTGGCGGCTCCCGGACGTGGTGGTCGCGCCGATCGCGTCGGGCTCCCTGTTCACGAAGGTCGCGAAGGGCTTCCGCGAGCTCGCCGAGGTCGGGCTCGTCGAGCCGAAGGAGGTCCGGTTCGTCGGCGGCCAGCCGGCGGGCTGCGGGCCGGTCGCGGCCGCCTACGCCGACGGCGTCGACACGATCACCCCCGTCCGCCAGCCCGACACGATCGTCCGATCGCTCGCGATCGGGTCCCCGGCCGATGGGCTCTTCGCGCTGGACCTGGCGCGCTCGACCGGTGGCTCGATCGAGGGCGTGCCCGACGCAGCGACGGCCCAGGCGATCCGCGATCTCGGGCGGCTGGAGGGAATCCAGGCAGAGACCGCCGGCGGCGTGACGGTCTCGGCGGCCGCCGCGGCACTGCGACGCGGTGTGATCGCGCCGGAAGACGAGGTCGTCGTGCTGGTCACCGGAAACGGCGTGAAGACTCCGGACGCCCGCCGGTTCGGGCTCAAGGACGACGAGGGAGTTGGGGCACCGATCGCCGCGTCGTACGCCGCATTCGAGGCCTGGCAGGCCGCGAGCTGAGTCACCCTCGGGCGCGCTGCTCCATCATGCGACGGGCTCACCCTGGGCTGGGGCGGTTCGGCGCTGACGGTGACGGCGACCCGGACCGGCCGAGGCTACCAGGATGCCGTTTGCGAGTTGATTCCGGGATGCCACTACGGGGTCGACGGGCGCCGGGCGGCCGAACAGGAACCCCTGCCCGAGGCCCACGCCCAGCGATTTCAGGCTGTCCGCCTCGGCCTTCGTCTCGATCGCCTCGCCGAGCAGGTCGAAGCCGGCCGTGGTCGCGAAGTGCGCCAGCCCCGCAATGAGCGACTGGCGGATGGGATCGGCTTCGATCCCCCGTGTCAGGCTGATGTCCAGCTTCACGAGGTCCGGACGCAGCTCGAGGATGTGGCGAAGGCTCGCGAACCCAGCCCCCGCGTCGTCGACCGCGACTCGGGCCAGCGGGCGGAGGCGATCGAGGGCCCCGCGAACGGTCGGGTAGTCGTCGATCACCGCATGCTCGGTGAGCTCGAGGACGATGGCCCGTGAGGTGCCTTCCAGGAGGGCCGCGAGCCTCTGTCCCTCGACGATGAGCGCCGGCGAGACGTTGACCGACAGCCACGTCCCCCCGGGAAGCCGGCGGCTCGCCTCTATCGACAGCGCCAGAGCGGCCACCTCGTAGTCGAGACCCAGACCCACCCGAGCCGCTTCGGCGAACCGCAGGTCCGGTCGCGTCCCGTCGTCATACCTCGTCAGAGCCTCGTGGCCCACGACGTCGCCACTCGCCAGCCTCACGATCGGCTGAAACACCGGGGCGAAGGCGCGGTCCGCGAGGATCCCTGCCAGGTGCTCCCGCTGAGGGGAAGCACCCAATTGGCGCTCGGCGGGAGCGAGGGCCGCGCCCACCAGCCGGGCGGCGTCGATCGCCCCGGACAGCAGCCCCGCTCGCGCGCCTTCGCCATCCCGCCGGTCGGCCGGATCGAGACCCAGGATGACCAGCCCGAAGAGCGAACCCGCGTCGCGGAGGGGCGCGATGACGACGGCGTCAAGCTCGAATCCGCCGAGGAATCCCGAGCGTGGCCGATCCGTGAGGATCTCGATCCACGGGCCTCCGGCAGCCTTGGTTCGCAGGAATTCGTCGCTTTCGGAAAGCGCCGCGCCGGTCGGAGGCCCGGCGCTCGCTGCCTCCCGACCGGTCAGCGCCGAGGCGACGGCGAGTGGCACGATCGGGCCGTTAGGTACGAACTCGAGCACGGCCGCGAACGCGCAGCCGGAGATCCGAAGCAACAGGGTCGCGACCTGGGCCGCGATCTCCTCGGGCCGGCCGGCAGGGTCGATCTCGGCGATCCCGCTCAGGACGCGACCGCGCTCCTCCAGCTCGCGTCGGTTGGCATCGGACCAGACGGCCTTGCTCCGGAGGTGGGTCCGGACGCGAGCGACCAGCTCGCCCATGTCGACAGGTTTGGCCAGGTAGTCGTCCGCCCCCGCGTCGAGGCCGCGGACGCGGGCGTCGACATCGGCGTCGGCCGTCACCATGATGATCGGCAGCCGCTCCGTCGCCGCGCCGGCGCGCAGCGCATCGATGACGGCTGGCCCCGCCATGCGCGGCATTCGGCTGTCCAGGACAAGCAGTCCGATGGGCTGCCGGGAAATGATCTCCAGTGCCTCCACGCCATCCCGGGCGCGGAGGACCTCGTAGCCGGCGCGTCGCAGGGCCAGCGTGAACAGTCCGGCGACGCGGTCGTCGTCGTCGGCGACGAGGACGGGCTCGCGGAGAGCGCTCACCGGGTCACGGCAGCGCGCGTCCGAGCTCTTCGGGAGCGCCCCGTGGTCGGCTGAGACAGCGCGGCGTGAGGCCCGCCCTCCCGCCGTTCTCGCAGCGTCTTTCGAACGAGCGCGATGAGCTGCGACGGCCGGAAGGGTTTGGCGAGAAAGGGGTATTCGGACTGGCCCACTCCCTGCGTGACGACGGAATCACGCGGGTATCCGGACACGAAGATGATCGGGACGTCGTGGCCGCGCGACCGCAACTCCTGGGCCAGCGCCCGACCGCCCAGTCCGGGCATGACCACGTCGCTGATCACGAGGTCGAAGTCCCGCGAGCGGTCCATCTCCTCCAGTGCGCGCTCGGCGTCAGGTGCCTCGACGACGGTGAGTCCGTTGGACTCGAGGGTCATGCGCGTGATCTCCCGGACCATCGTCTCGTCGTCGACGAGGAGGACCCGGCCGGTCAGGCGCTGCGGGACCGGCTCCGGCGTCTCGACCGGCGCCGGCAGCGGCGCCGACCCGACTGACGGCAGGAGGATCCGGAACCGCGTCCCTCGCCCGAGCTCGCTGTCGAACGAGATGTGGCCCCCGGACTGGGTGACGACGCCGTGGACCATCGCGAGGCCGAGGCCGGTTCCCTTGCCGACCTCCTTCGTCGTGAAGAACGGCTCGAAGATCCGCGCCTTGGTTGCGTCGTCCATCCCCTGGCCGTCGTCTGCGACGGAGAGGCAGACGTAGGGGCCGGGCGGCAGCTCGAGCGTTGCGGCCCGTGTGGGGTCGAGGCTGGTGTTACCGACGGAGATCGTCATAAGCCCTCCGTCCGGCATGGCATCTCTCGCGTTCCCGGCGAGATTGAGGAGGACCTGCTGGAGCTGGCCGGGGTCGGCCCGGACATGGCCTGTCTCCGGCTCCACGGTTGTCACGAGCTCGACGTCCTTCCCGATCACGAGCCGCAGCATCGGGGCGAGCTCGTCGACGAGCGCCGGGATGTCCAGCACCTCCGGCTGAAGGAGCTGTCGCCGGCTGAACGCGAGGAGCTGGCGGGTCAGTCCCGCCGCGTGGCGGGCCGCTCCCGCGATCTGTTCGACCCACTCCGCCTCCGGCGTTCCCGCCAGGCTCTCGGACAGGATCTGCCCATAGCCGATGATCGCCGTAAGGGAGTTGTTGAAGTCATGGGCGATCCCGCCGGCCAGACGGCCGACCGCTTCCATCTTCTGGGCCTGCCGGAACTCGTGCTCCAGTTGCCGTGTGTCGGTGACGTCCTGCGCGGTACCGATGATCCGGACCGGTCGCCCGTCCGGGTCGCTCACCACCCGCGCGCGGCAGCTGACCACTCGATCGGTGCCGTTCTTGCGGGGCACGCGGAATTCATAGGCGTGATCCGCTCCCTGCCGGGTCGCTTCCTCGATCGTCTCCCTGACGCGTGGCCGATCTGCGTGGTGGATGATTCCGAGGAAGTCTTCGTAGTCGAGCTCCTCGTCGGGCGCGCGGTCCGCCATCCGGTAGAGATGGTCCGACCCCTGGACCCGTCCAGTCGCGAGGTCGACTTCGAAGCTGCCCACGTCGGCGAGGACTTCCGCCGCGGCGAGGAGAGCCTGGCTCCGGGCCAGGGCTTCCTCGTTGCGCTTCTGCTCGCCGATGTCGCGGGCGATCCCGGAGACCCCGATCGTCCGGCCGGCATCGTCCTGGATCGGCGCCAGGCTGACCGAAACCCTGAGGGGATGGCCATCCCTGTGGATCCGGTCGGTGGCGAGGTTGAGGATCCGCTCGCCAGCCGCCACGCGTGCGAGGCGGCTCTCGATATCGCCCTTGGGTTCGGGCGGGAAGGTCAGCGTGATCGACTTCCCCACGATCTCGCCGGCCGCATAACCGTAGAGCCGCTCGGCGCCCCTGTTCCAGGTCAGGACCGTTCCGTCGAGCGCGGTGCTGAGAATTGCATCGTCGGCGCTGTCGACGATCGCCGCGAGCTGTGCCCGCTGCTGTTGAGACCGCCGCTCGCCCGTCAGGTCGGTCGCGGACACGAGCAGGACGGACCGGCCGTCGAGGGTCACCTCGTGGGCGTCGATCTGGACGTCGACCAGGGAGCCGTCCCGCGTCCGGTGCCTCTCGTTTCGATGGGACTTCATTACCACCGCCTGTGCCGGTGATTCCCTCAGGTCTGCAAGCTGCATTCGCAGGAACGTCTCGCGAGGGTGGCCGTAGCCGGTGACCGCCGCGTCGTTGACATCCAGGATTGCCCCGGAATCGCGGTCAACCAGCCAGGTCGGGATTGGGCTCGCGGCGAACAGCAATCGTGCCGTGAGATGCTCGCGTTCGCGATCGACGATCAGCCCGCGAAGGCGGCGGCTGTGCTGCCACAGGACATAGAGAAAGACCCCCAGAGCGACGACGACGCCGATTGCGCCGCTCCCGCCCGGCTGCGCCGGCTGGAGGTGCGGCAGAGTCTGCTGAGCCAATGCAACGACGACCCCGACCAGCCAGGCCGCGAGGATCAGCGCGCCGAGCGCCCGACCGTGGAGAAACGGCAGCCCGGCGGCGACCGCGAACAGCACACCCACGGCGGCCTCGCCTTCGAGGGGCACATTGACGCCGATGATCAGGATCAGCGTCAGGAGAACCCCGCTCGTGAGGAGGACCGCAGGCACGATCCGGTGGGCGGCGAGGACCCTCGTGGCCAGGACAACCGTAGCCGTCGCGGCCACCAGCACGACCGAGACGACGATTTGCGTAGGGCGTCCATCGATGAGGAACTGGATTGCGGTGGCCGCCGCAAACCCGCCGAGGACGAGCCACGGGCCCCGGAAGAACGAGACGAGCTGGGGTACCCCTTCGGTCACGGCCCAGGACCCGGCGACCCTGGTTGTCATCGTGCTCACGTTCGTGCACGCCTCAGGGGGCCGGAATCACCCAAGCGTCATACGGAGAATGGACTAGTCCTTTCGGCTGGTTGGCCCGCGCTTGTTCGCAACCGATCCGCAACCCACCCCTGGGCACCGCAACCGAACCGCTTCACAACCGTTCCGCCCGGGTGACTGATCGGCCGGTGCGTGACCCGTAGGGTCGGGCCATCGGACGACTCCCCGTGCCCGGAGGAACGAATGCAACCCGAGATCAACGGCGGCGACACGGCCTGGCTCCTCGTAGCGACGGCGCTCGTCATGGTCATGCTGCCCGGACTGGCGCTGTTCTACGGAGGACTCGTCCGGCGCAAGAACGTCCTCTCGACGATCATGCACAGCTTCTTCGGCCTGGCTCTCGTGAGCGTCGTCTGGGTCCTCGTCGGGTTCTCGATCGCGTTCGGGACGGACGTCAACGGCTGGGGCCTGATCGGCGGGATCGACTTCCTCGGCTTCATGAACGTCGGCGCCGCCCCAAGCGGGACCTACGGGACCACGATCCCCTTCGTCCTCTTCGCGGGCTTTCAGCTGATGTTCGCCGCGATCACGCCGGCCCTCATCACCGGCGCGTTCGCCGAGCGGAAGCGATTCGGGGCGTTCGTCCTGTTCACGATCCTCTGGTCGGTCCTCGTCTACTCGCCCCTCGCCCACTGGGTCTGGGCGGCCGACGGGTGGCTCTTCAAGCTGGGTGCCCTCGACTTCGCCGGCGGCACGGTCGTTCACATCAGCTCCGGGGTCTCGGCGCTCGTCGTCGCGCTGGTGATCGGGCGGCGGACCGTGAACGGCGATCGTATGGAGCCCCACGACCTCCCGATGACGGTGCTCGGGGCGGGCTTGCTGTGGTTCGGCTGGTTCGGGTTCAACGCCGGGTCGGCGCTCGCCGCCAACGGCCTCGCCGCGAACGCGCTCGTTGCCACGAACACGGCCGCGGCCGCGGCGACGATCACCTGGGTTCTCGCGAGCTATATCCACAAGCGCAAGGTCAGCGTCATCGGGGCCGCCTGCGGCGCCGTCGCGGGCCTGGTCGCGGTCACGCCGGCGAGCGGCTTCGTCACCGCGGGCGGGGCACTCGTCATCGGCCTGTTCGTCGGCGGGCTGTGCTACAGCGCGACGCTCCTCCGGGCCCGGCTCAAGGTCGACGACGCGCTCGACGTGTTCGCGGTCCACGGGGTCGGCGGGATGTTCGGGGCGGTCGCGACCGGCGTGCTCGCCACCGGGGCCATCAACGCGTACCCGGGGCTGATCGACGGCAATCCGGGCCAGGTCCTGGTCCAGCTCGTCGCGGTCGGGGCCACGGTCGCCTTCGCGGCAGTCTCGACGTTCTTGATCGTCAAGGTCGTCGACTTCATCCTCGGTATCCGTGTCGCGATGAAGGACGAGGAAGTCGGCCTCGACATCGCGGTCCACGGGGAGGCTGCCTACCAGCCCTGATCCGGCGGGACGGTTCGGACGGCCGTCCCCACCGGCTACGAAGCGTCGAGCGTCCACCGGCCTCCTCCCCGGCGGCTCGCTCGACGCCTCTCCGCTCTCCTGGAGACATCACGTTGGTCCATCGATCCGCGACTCCGCTCTATGACCCTCGCTTCGAACACGATGCATGCGGCATCGGGTTCGTTGCGGACGCGGGCGGGCAGTCGCGGGACCGGGTGCTGGGTCTGGGTCTCGCGGGACTCGCGTCGCTGGGCCACCGCGGGGCGTTCGCCGCCGACGGGGAGTCGAGCGACGGGGCCGGGATTTCCCTGCCGCTCGCACGCGACGTCGTCGAGATGCTGGCCCCAGGACTCGCCACCGCCCGACCCGCCATCGTCCAGTTGTTCCTCCCGCGCGGCCGTGTCCGCCGGGAACAGGCGCGGAAACTCGTGACGGAGGCCCTCTCGTCGGTGGGTCTCTCCGTCGAGCGCTGGCGGAAGGTGCCCCACGACCCGAGCGCGCTCGGGGCCGAGGCGCGCGCGGCGATGCCCCAGTTCGAGCAGGCGGTTGTCCTTCGACCGGCAGACTGCACCGCGGCGGCATTCGAGCGGCGGCTCGTGCTCGCTCGCCGGCGCCTCGAGACCGCGGCGCACGGCGCGGGGCTGGAGCTCGCGGTCCCCTCCGCCTCCGCGCGGACGATCGTCTACAAGGGTCTCGTCGCCGGCGGCCGGCTGGCCCAGCTCTTTCCCGATCTCGCGGCGCCGCTCGCGGTGCCCTACGCGCTGTTCCACCAGCGTTACGCGACGAACACGCATCCGGTCTGGCGACTCGCCCAGCCGTTCCGCTCGATCGCCCACAACGGCGAGATCAACACGGTTCGCGGCAACCGCGAGCAGGTCCGCGGGCGCGCCCGTGACGCAGCCGCGCGGTCGCGCGCACGCGAGCTGCTCGCCGCCGGACCGGCGCTCTCGCCGGACGGGTCCGACTCGCTCTCGCTCGACGAGTCCCTCGAGCTGCTCACGATGTCCGGATGGGACCTGCCGACCGCGCTCCTCGCGTCGATTCCCGAAGCCCTCGCCGTCCGGCTCGTACCCCACCCGCAAGTTGCGTCTCTTCAGCGCCGAACCGCGGGCTTCCTCGCGCCGTGGGACGGCCCCGCGGCCATCGTGTTCGGCGATGGTCGGCGGGTCGGCGCGCTGACCGACCGGAACGGCCTCCGGCCAATCGCGTTCGCAGTGACCCGCGATCGGCTCGTCGCGGTCGCGTCCGAGGCGGGTGCCATCCCGATCACCGCCGCCGAGACCGTCCGTCGCGGGCGCCTCGGCCCGGGGCAGATGCTGCTCGTCGACCCCGGCCGCCACCTGGTTCTCGAGGACACCGACGCCAAGGCCTTCGTGCTCGCAGGGCTGCCGATTCACGACGAGCCTCGTCCGGCCCACGAGGACCGGGCAAACGTGCATGGGCCCGCCACCGCCGTCCCGCTCCGATACCTCGCCGGCCTCGACGCCGAGCGCGGGCGGCTCGACATCAAGACGATGGCGCTCGAGTCCCACGAGCCACTCTGGAGCATGGGCGACGACACGCCGACGCCCGGCCGCGGACGGCTCGACCGGCGGGCGGTCGATCACCTCCGCCAGGCGTTCGCCCAGGTGACGAACCCGCCGATCGACCCGGAGCGGGAGCGAGTCGTGATGGACCTGCGGGTCGAGGTCGGGCGCCGGCCCTCCCTGCTCGGTGGGCTGCCCTCGGGTCCCCGGACGATCCGGCTCGACCGGCCGCTCGTCGCTGACCTCGCCGGCCTTCTCGACGCCTTTCCGGGCCCGATCGCCCGCCTCGACGCGACCTGGGATCCGGCGGCCGGTGCCGCCGGGCTCGGCGACGCCCTCGACCGGCTGGCAGCCGACGCGGTTCATGCCGCGACCGGCAGCGTCGAGCTCCTCGTCCTGTCCGACCGCACCTTCGACTTCGAGCGCCTCCCGATCCCGTCCGTTCTGGCCGTCGGCGCCGTCCATGCCGCCCTGACGGACGCGGGCCTGCGCGGCCGGGCCGACATCGTGATTGAAGCCGCGGACGTCCTCGACGTCCACGCCTGCGCGATGGCCATCGCCTGCGGAGCCGCCGCGATTCACCCGTGGCTCGCGATCGAGCTGGCCGGGGAGTTGGCGGGGTCCCGAGGCGCGGAGCACCTGACGCCGGAGGCTGCGATCGGGAACCTGCTGGCCGCGTTCGAGGCGGGTCTCCGCAAGACGCTCGCCCGAATGGGCATCAGTGCGATCTCGTCGTACGTCGGCGGAGCATTGTTCGATACCGTCGAGCTCGACCGATCCGTCGTTGCGCGCTGCTTCCCCGCTGCCGCCGCATGGCCGGGTCGAGTGACCCTCGCCGACCTGGCCCGGCGGCAGCTCGCCCGACTGTCGGAGGCGGAAGCGCTGCCCGAGCCCGCGCCTGGGCGCGAGGCTCGCCTGCCGGACCCGGGCTTTGCCCGATTCCGCGCCGACGGCGAGGCGCACCTTTACGCGCCGAAGATCGTCGGGGCCGTCCAGGAGCTGTCGGGCTTCGGGGTCGGCGAGCCGGCTCCGCTCAACGGCACGACGGAATCAGCGCTGGTTGCGTATCGCGAGGCACTCGCCCGGCAGTCGACCGTCGTCCGCGATGACTTCCGCGTCCGGGCTGCTCCGCCGATCCCCCTCGAGGAGGTCGAATCGGCCCGCTCGATCGCGCGGCGGTTCGTCGTCTCGGCGATGAGCGTCGGCGCATTGTCGCCGGAGGCGCATCAGGCACTGACGATCGGGATTCAGCGGGCTGGCGGCGCGGCGAACACCGGCGAAGGCGGCGAGGATCCGGCCTGGTACGCGCCCGGGCCGAACGGCGAGCGGCACGATGCGCGGATCAAGCAGGTCGCGTCTGCCCGGTTCGGCGTGACCGCCGCGTACCTCGCGCGGGCCGATCAGCTCGAGATCAAGATCGCCCAGGGCTCGAAGCCGGGCGAGGGCGGCCAGCTCCCCGGCCGCAAGGCGACGGCATTCATCGCCGCGCTCCGGCGTGCGCAGCCGGGGCAGTCGCTGATCAGCCCGCCACCGCACCACGACATTTACTCGATCGAGGACCTCGCCCAGCTCATCGCCGACCTGCGGGCGATCAATCCCGCCGCCCGGATCGGCGTGAAGCTCGTCGCCTCGCGCGGTGTCGGGACGATCGCGGCGGGAGTCGTGAAGGCCGGCGCGTCGTACGTCCACCTGTCGGGCCACGCGGGTGGGACCGGTGCTTCGCCGTTGAGCTCGATCAAGCACGCTGGCGCGCCGTGGGAGCTGGGCCTCGCCGAGGTCCACCAGGTCCTGCTTCGGAACGGCCTGCGAGATCGGGTGGCCCTGCGGACGGACGGCGGGCTCCAGACCGGCCGGGACCTGCTCGTCGCCGCGCTCCTCGGCGCGGAGGAGTTCGCGTTCGGGACCGCGATGCTCGTCGCAGTCGGCTGCGACATGGCCCGCCAGTGCCATCTCGACACGTGTCCCACCGGGATCGCTACCCAGCGCCAGGATCTCCGGGCGAAGTTCAGCGGCTCGCCGATGCAGGTCGAGCGGTTTGCCCTCGCCCTCGCCGAGGACCTCCGGCGAGAGCTCGCGGCTGTCGGCGCGTCGTCAGTCGGTGAGGTCGTCGGCGAGGCTCGGTCACGGCTCACTGTTGCTGCGGGCGGTTCGACCCACGATCTCCGTCCGCTGCTCGCCGGCGCCGCGTGGACCGCATCTCCCGCTCGACGCGCGGCGCCGGCAGAGGCGGGTCGCGAGGTGGGGCACGTGCCGGCATCGGCGCTCGAGGCGCGGCTCGTCCGGGCGCTCCACGGGCAGTGGGGCTTCGAGGCCTCCGGCCTGCGGCTGACGACGGCCGATCGGTCGTTCGGTGCGGCGCTCTCGGGCGCCATTGAGCGTGGCGAGATGCGCGGGCCCGCGCGGCTCGAGCTGCGGGGCGCGGCCGGCCAGTCGTTCGGGGCGTTCGCGAGCGCCGGGATCGAGCTACGGCTCGTCGGCCAGGCGAACGACTACGTGGGCAAGGGACTGTCGGGCGGGACGCTCATCCTGCGACCCGAGCCAGAACTCGCTGCGCCGGCTGCGGGCGCCTCGGTCGCGGGAAACACATGCCTCTACGGCGCGACTGCGGGTCGGGTCCACCTCGTCGGCCGAGCCGGGATGCGCTTCGCTGTCCGCAACAGCGGCGCGCACGCCGTCGTGGAGGGGATCGGCCCGCACGGCTGCGAATACATGACCGGAGGGGTCGTCGTGGTCCTCGGCCCGGTCGGCGCGAATTTCGGCGCGGGAATGACCGGCGGCCGCGCCTACCTGCACGATCCTTCCGGCCGCCACGCGGCAGCGCTGCACGGCCCGAGCGTCCGCGCAATCCGCCTCGCGGAGGCCATCGCCGAGCGCGAGAACGGGGATGTGCTGGCGCAAGAACTCCGTGAGCTCGTCGAGGACCACCGCGGCGCCGGATCGGAGCTGGCAGCGCGGCTACTGGCCGAGGGTGGTCTCGAGGACGCCGTCTGGCTTGTCGAGCCCATCGCCACGCCGCTACCGGCCGCCGACGCGGCGAGTCCGCGCGTCGCCCAGCCGGCTGTCTCCGAGCCTGCCCGACCGTTCGTCGCCGCAGGCTGATCGGACGCTCTTCTCAACCGTCCTCCCGCAGGACAGAAAGCCGTCCGTCGGAGGGCAGGCCAGCGCGCACAGCCCACGTCACGCACGAAGGTCTCCCCGCGAGCGAGCGTTCTCTATCAATTGTTCTGGTCGGGGACCGCTGAGAAAAGGCCGCGGCGATTCGTCCCCCCGGAGGACACTTGAGAGTGAATGAGGGGCCTGGGTCTGCGGTCGGGACCTAGGCCCCGTCCACCTCGATCCGGTAGCCGACGCCGCGTACGGCGAGGATTGCCGGGCCACCCGCCGCTTCGACCTTCGAGCGGAGGCGGGCGAGGTGCGGCTTGAGCCACAGCAGGTCAGGATCGGACTCAGCCGGCCAGCCGGCGCGGGCGAGCTGGAGATGCGGGACCAGGTCGCCGCCCGCACGGACGAGCGACTCGAGCAGCCGGAACTCGGTCGGCGTCAGCTGCAGCGACTTCTCGCCGACGCGGGCATCGTGGCGCCCCGGATCGAGGGCGAGCTGGCCCGCGACGACCGGCCCGGATGCCGAACCGCCGGCCGCGCGATCGGCACGCCGCATGATCGCCGCGATCCGGGCGAGCAGCTCCGCCTTGCCGAACGGCTTGACGAGGTAGTCGTCCGCACCGATGCCGAGTGCCTTGACCTTGGCCGCCTCGGCGCTCTCGCCCGAGACGACGAGAATCGGCGCCGAGCCGGCCGCCCGCATCTGGCCCGCGACCGTGAACCCGTCCGGACCCGGCATGGCGAGATCCAAGAGCACGAGGTCGGGCGACTCCTCGCGGAACCGCTTGACCGCGGTGAGCCCGTCGTACGCGGTGATCACCTGGTGGCCCTCGGTGCCGACGAGCGCGGTGATCGCCCCGACCATCGCCGGGTCGTCGTCGACGACGAGGATCCGAAGGGGCCGCTGCGTCATCGCCTAGACCGCCACGACCGCCGGCAGCGCGACGACGAACCGCGTCCCGGCTGGCTCCGCCGGCTCGCACCAAAGACGGGCGCCCATCGACTCGCCGAGCCGCTTCGCCGCATACAGCCCGATGCCCGAGCCGCGAGCGGTATGCGTGTCGCGTCGGGCGTACGGCTCGAAAATGCGGTGCCGCCACTCCTCGGGGATGCCGGGTCCCTCGTCCGCCACAGCCAGGCGCACCACGCCCTCCACGAGCCGCCAATCGATCGTGATCGACGTATCGGGCGGAGCGTACTTCACCGCGTTCTCGACGAGGTGCTCGACGATCTGGCGCAGCCGCGGCGGATCGGCGATGACCTGGAGCCGGACGGACGGAAGGATGTCGAGGCGGTGGCGGTCGAGGAGCGGCGCGAGTCCGGCGACGACGCCCGCGACGAGGGTCCCGACGTCGGTCGGCTCAAGGGTCGGGGGCCGGTCCGGGACGATCCGGACCGAGGCGAGGATCGAGTCGACGAGCCGGTCGAGCCGCTCGATCTGCTCGAGGGTGCCGCGATGCCACTCCGCGCGCTGGGCGCGCCGCTCCGGGTTGCGTGAGGCACGCCCCTCGAGCGGCGGGTCGTCGGCCAGCAGGTCGGCGTACGCCCGGACGATCGCGAGCGGCGTGCGCAGCTCATGGGTCACGAGCGCGATCAGCTCGCTCCGCGCCTGGTCGATTGCCTGAAGCTCGGCGGCCAGGGCCTCCGCCTCGCGCTGCTGGCGCCCCTTTTCGACGATCCCGGCGAGCAGATCCGCGATCGCCCGGAGCTGCGCGACGTCCACGTCGCTGAACGCGCGGTGCCGTTCGGTCTGGACGTTGAGCACTCCGACGGTCTGGTCGTGCCAGCTCAGCGGCACGGACAGCATCGACGCGACGAACCGCTTCTGGTCGATGCCGCGGACCCACAGGAAGCGCGGGTCGCTCGGCACGTCCGGGATGACGAGCGGCTCGCGCGTGGCGGCAACCCGACCCGTGACGCCTTCGCCGTACGGCACCCGCGCCCGGCCGATCTGGTACCGGTCGAGGCCGTTCGTCGTGGCGAGCGTCAGGTACGCTCCATCCCGATCGAGGAGGTAGAGCGAGGAGACGTCCGCGTGGAGCGCGTCCCGGGTGCCGTCGACGACCGTCTCGAGCAGCTCGTCCCACGTCCGCGCGGTCGTCGCGAGGCGCGCGACCCGGTGGAGAAATCGGAGCTCCTCGAGCTGATCGGCGCCGGCCGGCTGGACCGCATCGGTGGTGGTCACGGGATTCACGATACAAGCGTAGGCACCGACGGGCGGCCGAATGGTTGCGGCGGAGTGGCGGCAAGGTGACGACTGGCCGCCGCGGGCGGACCCCGAATGCCGCCGTCCGGGCCGAGCCGAGGGGGATCGGCAGCGCCGGCGCCCGCGACCCGCTCGCGCGCGAGGTCAAGCTCCTCGGCGCGCTCCTTGGCCAGGTGATCGTCGAGCAGGCCGGGCTCGAGCTGTTCGAGGAGGTCGAGCGAATCCGGCGGGCCGCGATCGCGGCCCGGCTGGGCGAGGACCCCTCGGCGGCCGACGGCCTCGACGCCGCGTTCACCGCCCTCGACGTCGATCGGGTCGAGGCGGTCGTCCGCGCGTTCGCGTTGTACTTCCAGCTCGTGAACCTCGCCGAGGAACGGCATCGCGTGCGGACGATCGCCAGACGGCGGCGGGCGGCCCGGGGAGGGGTGGTCGACGACTCGATCGCCGGCGCGGTCGCGACACTCCGTCGACGGGGGCACGCCCGGGATCTCGATGCGCTCGTCGGCCGGCTTTCGATCGTGCCGGTCCTCACCGCCCACCCGACCGAGGCGCGCCGGCGGACGCTGCTACTCGCACTCCGCAGGTGCGCGGGGTTGCTCGAGCGCCTCGACGATCAGCGCCTGACGCCCGAGGACGACGCCGACATCCGGCGCCGCCTGCGCGAGGAGGTGAGCGTCTTGTGGCGGACCGCCGAGCTCCGGGCCGACGCTCCGACGCCGCTCGACGAGGTCCGGACCGCGCTCGTGTTCTTCGACGAGACGCTGTTCAGCCTCGTCCCGCGGGTCTATCGGGCGCTCGACGTGGCGCTCGATGCGCCACCCGGGCGAGCGGCGCGGCCGGGCGATCCGGCCGGCGACAGCGGTCGATCGGGCACGCGCCCGGCCCGGGTACCGGCGTTTCTGCGCTGGGGATCGTGGATCGGGGGCGACCGCGACGGCCACCCGAGCGTGACGGCCGATCTCACCGAACGAACGCTCCGGATCCACGCCGATCACGTCCTTCGGGGCCACGAGGCGGTCGCGACCCGGCTGATGCAGACAATCGCGGCACACATGCCGGCAGGGGGCATGGCGCGGGCGGTGTCGTCGCGGCTCGGGCGAGACGCCGAGGAGCTGCCGGAGACCGACCGGATGCTCCGACGGCGCTTTCCCGACGAGCCGTACCGGCGGCGGTTCGGGTTCATCGCCGAGCGGCTCCGTCGCACGCGCGCCCACCTCACCGGCGTTGCGGCCCCGCTCGCCGGTCGCTACGAGTCGCCGGACGAGGTCGTTGCCGAAGTCGAAGAGCTCCAGGCGGCACTCGACGCCGACGGCCTCGCGCGGGTCGCCTGGGGCGAGGTCCAGGATTTTCGATGGCAGCTCGAGACATTCGGGTTCCACCTCGCATCCCTCGAGATCCGGCAACACGCGATTGTTCATCGCGCGGCGGTCGCCGCGCTGCGGGCCGACGCCGGCGACGATCACGAGGTGTCGCCGGGCGTTCCGCTCGGCGAGGTCCTCGCGACATTCGATGCGATTCATGGGGTGCAGGCACGGTTCGGCGTCGCGGCCGTGCACAGGTTCGTGGTGAGCTTCACGGCCGCGGCGTCGGACGCGACCGATGTCCTGCACCTTGCCCGCGTCGCCGCGGAGCGCGCGGGCACGGATCCGCCGGTCATCGACGTCGTGCCGCTGTTCGAGTCCGCGGAGGCCCTCGAGTCCGCCGGCCCGATCCTCGACGCGCTTCTCGGCGACGAGGACTACCGGCGGCACCTCGAGATCCGCGGCGACCGCCAGGAGGTGATGCTCGGGTACTCCGACTCGAACAAGGAATCCGGGTTCCTCGCCGCGAACTGGCTCCTTCACCGGGCCCAGGCGGCGCTCGTCGCGGCGGCGCGGGGGCGGGCCGTCGAGCTGACGCTGTTCCACGGGCGCGGTGGCGCGATCGGCCGGGGCGGCGGCCCCAGCCACCGGGCGATCCGCGGCCAGGCTCCCGGATCGGTGGACGGGCGGCTCAAGCTGACCGAGCAGGGTGAAGTCGTCGCGGCCCGCTACGCGAACCCGGAGATTGCCCGGCGCGAGCTGGAGCTCCTGACCGGAGCGGTCCTCCTTGCCTCGACCGCCGAGCACGATGCGGCGCTCACGGCCGCCGTCGAGGACGGGACGCCGGTTCTCGACGACCTTGCCGCCACGGCACGCGAGGCGTACCGGGCCCTCGTCTACGACGACCCGGGCTTTCCTGCGTTCTTCCGCTCGGTCACGCCGATCGCCGAGATCTCGGGCCTCCGCTTTGGCTCGCGGCCGGCCGGCCGCGCCCGGCCGGGCCAGCAGGAGGAGGCGCCGCCCATCGACGACCTCCGGGCGATCCCCTGGGTGTTCGCCTGGTCACAGGCCCGGATCGACCTGCCGGGCTGGTACGGCCTCGGAACCGCGCTCGACGCCTATCGCGAGCGTCATGGTGAGGCCGGGCTCGACCGGATCGCGGCCCTCTACCGGGGCTGGCCGTTCCTCGCCAGCGTCCTCGACAACGCCGAGCTGAGCCTTGCGCGCGCGGACATGGGCGTGGCTCGGCGGTACGCGGCGCTGGCGCGCGGCGCGGGCGACGAACGGCGCTGGCGGGCGATCGAGGCGGAGCACGGCCGGACCGTCCGCCTGCTCCTCCGGGTCACCGGGCGCGATCGCCTCCTCGACGGCAGCCCGGTCCTCCAGCGCGCGATCTCGCTGCGCAATCCGTACGTCGACTCGCTGTCGGGCATCCAGGTCGGGCTCCTCGGCCGTCTCCGGGCTCGCACCGCGGACGACCCGGAGCACGACCGGCTCCTCCGGCTCGTCCAGCTCACGGTCAGCGGCGTGGCGGCGGGCCTTCAGTCGACGGGCTGAACGGGGCTGAGGCGGCGGACGAGCGCATCGGCGAGTGCGTCGAAGTCTGACGGCTCGTTGTAGAGGTGGGCGGAGATCCGGAGGAGCATCGCGCGCGGGCCATTCGTCGACCTCGCCGCGAGGACCGGCCACGCTCCGACCGGGACTTCGATCCGGTCCTCCCCGGCCAGCGTGTGGGTTAGCGCGACGGCCGTTTCGTCCGACGGCGACAGCGGCAGCTCGAGCGAGGCTATCGACCCGAGCAGGTTCTCCGGCACGGACTGCTCGATCCCGAGCGCTTCCGCGAGCCGCCTCCGACCCCCCACCGCAAGCTCGTGGTTCGCGGCCCGGATCGCCGGCCAGCCGCCACCGTCCGGGGCGAGGTCCGCGACGAGGCTCACGGCGTCGGCGGCGGCGAGGTAGGGCGTCGGGTCCACGGTGCCGGGCCAATCGAACTCGAGCCGGAATCGCGATCGCTCACCAATGTCCGCCCGCGGGTCGTTCGCGCCGTGCGACACGACGAGCGGATGGATCGCGGCCCGCCGGTCCGCGCGGACCCACAGGATCGCGGAGCCCTTCGGCCCGCACAGCCATTTGTGACCGTTGCCCGTCCAGTACGCGGCGCCGAGGGTGTCGATCTCGACCTGGACCATCCCCGGCGCATGAGCCGCGTCGACGAGCGTGTCGACGCCGCGCTGTTCGAGTTCGTGGACGATCTGGGCGATCGGGAAGACCAGCGCAGTCGGGCTCGTGACGTGGCTGATCAGCGCGAGCACAGTCCTCGATGTGACCGCCGCGAGGATCGCCTCGACGATCTCGCCCGCATCGGCGACGGGAAACGGAACACGCGCGATGACGACACGCGCTTCGTCGCGGCGGGCCGCCGCGGCAAGCGCATTGAGAGTCGCGTTGTACTCGTGATCCGTCGTCAGCAGCTGGTCACCTGGAGCGAACCGGAGTGATCCGAGGACCGCCGACACGGCGCTCGTCGCGTTGGGGACGAACGCGATCCCGTCCGGGTCACCGCGGAGGAACGCGCCGAACGTCGTCCGAGCCGCGTCGAGACACCCCTCCAGCTCGCGGCTGAAGAACCGGACCGGGTCGGCCTCGATCCGGTCGCGCCAGGCGGCCTGGGCCGCCAGCACCGGCTCCGGGCAGGCACCGAACGAGCCGTGGTTGAGGAACGTGACGGTCGGGTCGAGGCGCCACGCGCCCGTGGTCCGCACTCAGGCAGGCGACGTTCGGGGAAGCAGGTCCAGCGTCTCGCCGTGGACGGCGACGACCCGTCCGCCGCCGACCGGATGCCAGTGGGCCCGGCCCTCCCCGAAGACGTGCCATGGCCCGTCCGCGCCGTCTGTCGAGATGACCCCCGTCCGCTCGTCGAGTCCGAGGCGCCCGAAGCCTGCCGTCTCGAGCTCATCGATCGCCGTCGCCCACGCGTCCAGGTTCGCCTCGAACATCGCGAAGTGCGGCGCGACGAAGACTCCCGGCACAAGGTTGAGCGCGGGCAGCCAGCCGGTCGGCGTCCAGGTCCGCCCGGCGAGGCCCATCGCGCCGGCGCTCGCACCGGCGAGGACCGCGCCCCGTGCATGTGCGGCGAGGATCGACCCCCAGGCGAGGGTCCCCTCGAGGAGCCCCGGGACCGTGTCGGGATGGCCGCCCGGCAGGTAGATGAGGTCGGCCGCGCTCAGCCTCGCGGCGAGCACCGGATCCTCGGCAGTGTCGCGATCGACGACGAGGGCGGCCTCGACCCGCGCCGGGACGCCGACCCGCGCCGCCGCTCGCTTCAGCCCGGCGATCGCCTGCTTCGCCGACGCGCTCGGGCGCTCCCGGGCGGCCGCGGCCGGGACGACGACGATCCGCAAGACACCGTCCGATTCCGGGCCGCCGCGGCGTGCCTGCGCCGCGGACGACGGCAGCGCCGCCACCACGAGTGCGTCGAGGAACGGCTCGTCGCCCGGCTCGAATTCCCCGCCGCCATGGAGCGCGATGCGGCCGGGCGGCGTCGCGGCCCCGAGGCTCGTCATCGCGACCCGCCCCCGGCCTGGCGGACCTCGTCCTCCGGCGGCGTGACGTTCTTGATCGGCGGCGCCACCGGCCGGGGCGGCCGTCCGAGGAGTCGATCGATCCCGTCGCGCAGGTGGAAGTAGGGCAGGACGGCGAGGACGAGGATGACCGGCAGGAGGATCCGCGCCCGCCCCCCGGTCGCGACCACGACGAACCCGATCAGCCACAGCGCAAGGAAGTAGGCGGCCACCAGGCCGGCGGACGCACCGCGCTGGAAGAGCCGGCGCGTCGGGATGAGCGCAAGCAGCGCGAGGACGAGGATCGCGGCAATGAGGGCCGGCGGCAGGAACGGCACAGGACGAAGGATAGGTCGCGGACTACGATGCCGCCGCGCCCATGACCACCCCGGCCGGACGTTCGCCGCGCCCCTCGCGACCCGCCGCCTGGTTCGCCCGGTGGGGTCCGATCCTACCGGCGGGCAGCGGACGACCTTCTGGGTTGGGGCTGCGGTGATGTACCTCTGTCTCGCGCTTGGACTGGCGATCGGCGGCCGGATGATCAGGCGGCTTGTGCCGGCAGGACGTGCGGGCGCGGCCGGCGCAGTCAGCGCCGGCTGACGCCTACCACTCGCCCTCCCGGTAATTCCGGTAGCCGAGCCGGCGGAGGTGGCGGAGAAGATGGCGACGCCAGTCCTTCACCGGGATCTCGCCGAAGTCGCGCATCCACTCGGCAGCCTGCTGGGTCACCTCCTCGCCCCGCTCGGCGCGCGCCCTCAGGTCCACGTCCACCCACGTCTCGATCCGGGCCTTCCACTCGGGAATGTGGGTCGACGACAGTTCCCGGCTCCTCAGGGCGCGCAGCTCATCGGCGATTGCGTCGAGCTCGGACTCGCGTTGGAGCTCGGCCTCGCGGATGGCCTGCCGCTCGCGAGACTCGCCCTCCTCGACGGGGATTGCAGGCCCTTCGCCGGGTGCCGGACCGGTCGCGATCGACGCGTCTGCTTCGGCCGGCCAGAGTCCTAGTGGCTCGGACGGCGGCTTGCCGGCGTCGACGGGCGGCCCGGCGGGTGGGATGTCCTCAACCGGGCGCGGTTCGGCGGGTCGCGGTTCGGCAGATCGTGTTCGACGGCGCAGCCAGACGCCCGCGACGACGGCGAGCGCCCCCGCGAGAACAATCGATGCGGCAGCGACCGGCGGGCTCCCGAGTGCCCCGAGCAGGGCACCGAAGACTGCCAGCAGCAGGCCGAGCAGGACGACCGCGCGATGCACTGGAGTCATCCTAACCGCCCCGCAATGGCCTCAGGAGAGCACGTGAGAGCCCCTCGCCTGTTTGACCGAGCAGGGCAAACTGCCTAGAATGTGTGGTCGCGGGGTGGAGCAGCGGCAGCTCGTCGGGCTCATAACCCGAAGGTCGGAGGTTCGAATCCTTCCCCCGCAACCAATCGCATTCATCTCGAACCCCGGGTCCCGACCACCCGGGGTTCTTCCTTTTCTAGTCCCATCGGAACGTGAACGCGGCGAGCGCCGTCGAGAGGGCGGCCCACGCGGCGAGCAACGCGAGCGGTGGACCGGGCTCGCCAACAGCCCCGAAGGCGATCCGCAACAGCTCGGTCAGCGGCGCTGCCGGGACGAACGACGCGAGCGCGGCGAGCTCGCGCGGCAGGTCGCCGATCGGGATCACGATCCCGCCGAGCAGGAGGAACACGAGGAAGAGGCCGTTTGCCAGCGCGAGCGTCGCCTCGGTGCGCAGCCGGCCGGCCATCGCGAGGCCGAGACCTGCGAACGCGATCGTGCCGAGCAGCAGCGCGACGATCGCGAGGCCGGGCGAGATGGCGGCAGCAGGCCGCCAGCCGAGGACGAACCAGGCGATCGCGAGGAGCAGTGCGATCTGGATCAGCTCCACGAGGACGATGGCGATGACCTTCGCCCCGAGCAGCCCCCAGCGTGGGAGCGGCGAGCCACCGAGGCGCTTGAGGACGCCGTACCGGCGCTCGTAGGCGGTCGCGATCCCGAGGTTGACGAGGCTCGTCGCGATGACCGCGAGGGCGATCGATCCGGGCAGCAGGAAGTCGACGGCCCGGCCCGGAGTGCGCAGGACGTTGACCGAGGCGAAGAACTGCAGCACGGCGGCCGGAATCACGATCGTGACGAGCAGGTTCTCGCCACGCCGGGCAAGGAGGCGCAGCTCCATCGCCGTAACCGCGAGCGTCGCCCGCAATGCGGGTGCCGGAGCGCTCATTCGTGGCTCCGGGCGACGTCGCGGTCGCCGGTAAGCTCGAGGTAACGGTCCTCCAGCCCGGCACCGGCTCGCAGCTCCGCGATCAGCGTATGGTGCTCGCCCGCCCACGCGGCCACCGCGGCGACGAGCGCGGGATCCGGGACCACGCCGGTGATGACGACCGCCTCGCCGCTGCCGGTGTCCGCCGTGACCGAGAGCCTCGGCCAGCGGGCGGCAAGCGCGCCCTGGAGGACAGACGAGTCGATCGACCTGTCGAACCGGATCCGGAGCAGCGCCCGTCCGCTCGCCGCGACCTCGGCCGGCGTACCGAGCGCGACGATCCGGCCGCGGTGGAGGATCGCCACGCGGTCGGCGAGCCGCTCGACGTCGACGAGGTCGTGCGTGGTCAGCAGGACGGACACGCCGTCGTCCCTCAGCCCGCGGACCAGCTCCCGGGTGACCGCGCGCGCCGCCGGATCCATGCCCGCGGTCGGCTCGTCGAGGATGGCGAGCTCGGGCCGCCCCACGAGCGCCAGCGCGAGGCCGAGTCGCTGCCGCTCGCCGCCGGACAGGCGACGGACCGGGGTCCGGGCGGCGACCCGCAGGCCGACGAGGTTGAGGAGCTCCTCCGGGTCGCGCGGATCCGCATGGAGCCGGGCGAACAACTGGAGCAGCTCGCGCGGTTTGGCGCGCGGGTCGAGACCGCCGCCCTGGAGCATGAGGCCCACCCGGGCGCGCAACACGCGGCCGCCGCGAGCCGGATCAGTGCCGAGGACCGACACCGTCCCGCCGTCGGCCCGCCGGTAACCCTCGAGGATCTCGACGGTCGTCGTCTTGCCGGCGCCGTTCGGGCCGAGAAGCGCAAAGACCTCGCCGGCGGGGACCTGGAATGACACCCCATCCAGCACCGTTTGCTCGCCGTACCGCTTGACGAGCCCGTCGACCTTCACGGCCGGGCCGGACGTCGCCCTCGGCTCGGCCGGGCGGACCGCGGCCGTCACGGCACGATCGTCGCGTACTGGCGCTCGAACACGGCCTCGGTCACCTCGCCGATCTGGATCGTCCGGAGGATCCCGTCCACGTCGATGAAGTACGTCTGTGGCCGGGCGGCGACCCGGTAGGCGGACCGGATCTTCTCACCTGGATCGATGACCGTTGGCCAGTCCGCCCCGAGGGCGGCGACGAAGTCGCGGGCCGGTTCCGGTGGGTCCCACATCAGCACGCCGACGATCGCCAGCCCGTCGGCGGCATGCTCCGCGAGCTTCGTCTTGAACAGCGGGAACTCGTCACGGCACGGGACGCAGCCCGGCCCCCAGAAGTTGACGATCACCGGGCGGCCGCGGAGGTCGGCCAGCCTGAACTCGGCTCCGTCGAGGGTGACCCCCGCGATGTCCGGGGCAGGTTGATCGCGGGCGATCACCCCTCCGGCGGCAGGGTCGGTCAGCCGGACGATCGCGACGACCAATGCCGTCGCGGCAACGGCGACGGCGAGAGCGAGGAGGATCGGGCGTCGAAGCGTGATGGCCTTCGTCACCCGCCCGCGGTGAGCGTTCCCGTCATGTTGGCGTGGAACGTGCAGAAGAAGGTGTACGTTCCCGCCGCCAACGGCGGGACGTCCTCTACGACCTGGCCGGGACCCGTGACGTCCACACCGTTGAAGATGATCCCCGAGTCGCCCCGGATCGAGACGTCGTGGGGGACCCCGGTGTCCCGGTTGTCGAACGCGATCGTGAACGGCGCATCTGCCGGCGCGGTCACGTCGGCCTTGTCGAACTCGATGTTCTGCGCGACGAGCACGATGTCCCCCACGAGGGGCGGACCCGACTCGCCGGGCGGCGGACCCGACGCGCCGGGCGGCGGACCCGACGCGCCCGGTTCCTCGCCACCGACGACGGCCGGCCCGCGGGGTGGCAAGATGCCGAGATCGACGACGACGGCGAACAGCACGAGGACCGCGAAGACCGTCAGGACGCGTTTCGGCCAACCGGGCGCCGACAGGCTCTCGAGGTGGCCTGTCTGGTCCGCCTCGATCTGCTTGACGTACTCCTGGCGCGCATCGAACAGCCAGCCGACCAGGGTCGCGATGAGGAACAGGATCCCGACCAGCAGGAGCCAACCGCCGAACACGAGCCCGAAGAAGAAGACCATGAGGGCGAGTGACGCGAGCACGGGCCGGAACGATGGCCCCGGCAGGTGGACGCCGGGCGGCGGGGTCCCGTGGATGACCGCCGGCAGCCGCTCGGCGTGGACCACCCGATCGTAGTCGGCGAGCGCCTCGCGACCCCAGTACAGCAGCGAGATCGCGAGCGCCACGATGCCCACCCAGATCCACGAACCCCCGACCACGAGCCCGAAGAGCAGGAGGAACGTGCCGATCGACACGAAGATCGGGGCGAATGACGGCCCGGGCAGATGGACGCCCTGCGGCGGAAGGGGAGTGACCCGCCGCTTCCCGCGCCGCGTCGGGCCGGCGGTCGCGAACTTCCGGATCGTCCACAGGAGCCAGAGCACGACGATCCCGAGGAGCCCGACCGGGAGGAGCGCGATCAACGCACCCCAGTCGGGAATGACGAATTGGGAGATGAAGTCGAGGATCGAGTTCCAGATTTCGTTCACGGGGTGGCTACTGTCGCCTCACTCGTTCGGCGAGCCGGCGATGAGGACGTAGGCCATGAGTGCCATCGCGATCCCGAGCGCCCCGAGCATCGTCACCCCGGCATAGTCGATGTGCCAGTCGCCCACGTACGGGACGACCCAGTACACGAAGCCGATGACGACGAACAGGATCCCGACGAAGATCGCGTTCCGCGGGTGCCGCAGCGGGTGCATCCCAGGTCTCCCCGGCTACAGGATGTAGAGCGTCGAGAAGAGCGCGATCCAGACCACGTCGACGAAGTGCCAGTAGATCGACGTCGCCTCGACGGCATCGTGATGGCGGGCGCTGAACTGTCCGGCCATCCCCCGGTAGAGCACCACGCCCAGCATGATCACCCCGCCGAAGACGTGGGCGCCATGGAACCCGGTGAGCGTGTAGAAGGTCGTGCCGAACACCCCGTCGGCGAGCCCGAATCCGAGGGTCGTGTAGTCGTAGGCCTGGCCAAGCAGGAAGACGATCCCGAGGATCAGCGTCACCGCGATGTTCCGGATGAAGCCGGTCCGGTTGTTCTCCCGGATCGCCCAGATCGCGAACTGGCACGTGAAGGAGCTCAGGACGAGGATCACGGTCAGGCCGAGGGCCAGCCAGGGCTCGGCCTTGAGGTGGTGGAAATGCTCCGCGAGCTCCTCGGTGACCGCGGGCGGGCCGGGCGGCCAGCTCGCCGCGGTCGCGCGGACGTTGAAGTAGGCGGCAAACAGCCCGGCGAAGAACATGACCTCGGAGGTGATGAACAGGATCATCCCGAGGACCGGGTTGCTGATTCCGCCCCGCTCGTCGTGGGCGAGGGCCGCGACCGGGCTGTGTTCGTGGATGGCCACGGCGTGGGCGTCGCCGGTCATGGCTCCTTCCTCGTTCGCCGCGCAGGAGCCGGCTGCGCCGCGGCGGTCGGGTCGGTCGGGACGGGTAGCACAACCCGCGCGTGGGTTCGGCCGTGGCGCAGGTCGAAGAGCGGACGCTCCGAGCGGATCTCGGGCAGGCGATCGAAGTTGTACGGCGGGGGCGGCGAGGTCGTCGCCCATTCGAGCGTGTTGCCCTCCCACGGGTCGTCGCCGGCGATCGCCCCGTTGCGGAGCGAGACGAACACGTTCCACAGGAACGGCACGGTGCTCACCGCGATGACGAACCCGCCGATCGTCGCAGCGAGGTTCAGCTCGTTCCAGCCGGCCGTGCCCGCGTAGTCGGCGATGCGCCGGGGCATGCCCTGCAGGCCGAGGACGTGCATCGGGAAGAACGTCAGGTTGAACCCGATGAGCATCAGCACGAACTGGAGCTTGCCGAGGCCTTCGCTGAGCATCCGGCCGGTCATCTTCGGGAACCAGTAGTAGATGCCGGCAAAAACGCCGAACACGGAGCCGCCGAACAGCACGTAATGGAGATGGGCGACGACCCAGTACGTGTCATGGAGCGCAAAGTCCACCGGCACGGCCGCGCTGAATGCCCCGTTGATCCCGCCGATGAGGAACATGGTCAGGAAGCCGAGCGCGAACAGGAGCGGCGTCGACAGGGTCAGCTTGCCGCGGAACAGGGTGAAGATCCAGTTGAACATCTTCACCCCGGTCGGGACCGCGATGAGGAACGTCATCAGGCTGAAGAACGGCAGGTAGACAGCCCCGGTCGTGAACATGTGGTGGGCCCACACCGAGAACCCGAGGGCGCCGATCCCGGCGGTCGCGAAGATGAACGCCTTGTAGCCGAACAACGGCTTTCGGGAGAAGACCGGCAGGATCTCGCTGATCATCCCCATGGCGATCAGGATCATGATGTAGACCGCCGGGTGGGAGTAGAACCAGAAGACGTTCTGCCACAGGACGGCATTGCCGCCGGTCGCCGGGTCGAAGAAGTGACCGCCGTAGTTCCGGTCGATGAACAGCATGATCAGGGCGCTCGTGAGGACCGGCGTGGCCATCAGTACGAGCACGCTCGTGACGAGCGCCGTCCAGACGAGGATCGGCATCCGGAAGAGGGTCATGCCGGGCGCCCGCATCTTGAAGATCGTGACGATGAAGTTGACGGCGCCGAGGATCGAGGCGGTGCCGATGAGCATGAGCCCGACCAGCCAGAGGTCCTGGCCCGGCCCGGTCGAGGCGAGCGGGCGGTCCTGGGCCAGCGGGCTGTACGCCGTCCAGCCTGTGGACGCAGCCCCGCCGGCGAGGAAGCCCGAGCCCATGAGGATGCCGCCCAGCGGCAGCAGCCAGAACGACAGCGCGTTGATCCGGGGGAACGCCATGTCCGGCGCCCCGATCTGGAGCGGCACGATGTAGTTCGCGAAGCCGGCCAGGATCGGGATCACGAACAGGAACAGCATGAACGAGGCGTGCATCGTGAAGGCCTGGTTGTAGAGGCCCTCATCGGACAGGAACTGCAGCCCCGGCACGGCGAGCTCCGTGCGAACGACCAGCGCGAGGATGCCGCCCAGGAAGAAGAAGACGAACGAGTTGACGATGTAGAGGATCCCGATCTTCTTGTGATCGGTCGTCGTCAACCACACGTACAGGCCGCTCCGATAGCCGGCGGCGGCGGGCGTCAGCGCAGTGGTCGCCATCCGAGCTCCCTTACTGGACCGTCAAGATGCCGGTCATCGCCGGGTGGAAGGTGCAGAAGAACGTGTACGTGCCGGCCGCGAGCGGCGGAACGTTGTCGACGACTCTGGCGGGACCGGTCACATCCTGGCCATTGAACACCAACCCGGTGTCGTTGCGAATCGCGACGTCGTGCTGGATCCCGGCGTCCCGGTTGTCGAAGTCGATCGCGAACGGCTCGTCCGCGGGAGCTTCCAGCGCGGCCTTGTCGAACGCGACGGCGGACGCGACAAGGACGAGGGTAACGGCGGGCGGCGCCGCGCTGCCGGACGGAGCGGGCGTGGCCCGCGCCTTGTCGACCTGCTCCTGGAGCCACGTGTCGAACTCCGCCCCGCCGAGCGCATGGACCTGGAACGTCATCGTGCGGTGGCCGACGCCGCACAGCTCGGCGCACTGACCGCCGAACGACTGACCGGCCTCGTCCTCGTTCAGGCGGAACTCGAACCGGTTGACCTGGCCGGGCACGACGTCGCGCTTGTACAGGAAGCGCGGCACGTAGAACGCGTGGATGACGTCCGGGCTCTCGAGCTGGACCTGGACGTTTCGCCCGACCGGCACGCTCAGCCCTCCGCCGGGACCCTCCGGGATGACCTGGGTGAACGCCTCCGTGACGCCATCCTCCGCGAGGTAGACGAACTGCCAGTTGAACTGGCCGGCGATCGCCTTCACTCTCAGGTCCGGCGTCGCCGAGACGGCCTCGACGGTGTTGAGGCTTTGCCACGAGATGTAGAACAGGAATGCCACGATGATCGTCGGGATGAGCGTCCACGAGATCTCGGCGATGTTGTTGCCGTGGGTCTGGGGCGGCAGCTCGTTGTCGCCCGGCTTGCGCCGGTAGCGAATGACGCTCCAGACGATGAGCCCCTCGACGAGGAGGAAGATCGCGGCCGCGAACCAGAAGACGATGTCGTAGAGGTTCCGGATCTCCTGCCCCTGCGAGGTCGCGGCCTTGAGCGGGAACATGCTATCGAGCGCTCTCCGGAGGCCGCCCAGCACGTCAGTCCCGAGGACGACGATCAGCGCGATGAGCGCCAGGGCAGCGACCACGAGCCCGATCGCGATTGCGCCGGGCGCGGGTCTTGACCGTGGGCGACTCGACATCGGGTGTCCTCGGTGATCTCGGCGCCGCCAGGACCAGGCGGGCCTCCGGGGAGTTCGTCAGGGCGTCCGGCGGGACGGCCGGACGCGGGCATTCTACCCGGACGGCGTGGCCGGCGCGCGCGTCGGCCGGTGATCGGACTCACACAGCGGGTTCGGGAGACAATGCGGCCGATGGCCGTTCTCCGAACCCTCGCCGCGTCCGCGGCCGCAGCCCTGCTGGCGATCGCCTGCAGCGCGCCGGTTTGGGCCCATGGGACGGCCGACGTCGGGCCACCGGACGCGGCCGCATTCCTGTTCGGCTGGACGTTCGAGCCGCTCGTCGCGATACCGTTGCTCGTGGCCGCGCTGGCCTGGATCGCGGCGGTCCGGAGGGTGAACGCGGCGCACCCGGCGAACCCGGTGCCGCGCGCGCGGAATGTCGCGTTCCTCGGGGGCC
This sequence comes from uncultured Anaerolineaceae bacterium, assembly GCA_964626755.1. Lineage (GTDB taxonomy): Bacteria > Chloroflexota > Limnocylindria > Limnocylindrales > CSP1-4 > JACDAV01. Next base: position 220,457 of record CAZVGO010000050.1, read on the forward strand.
TGTTCGCGATCGCCGTTGCGTTGCTCTCCGGCATCGAGCGCTACGACACCGTGCTCTTCTCGGTCCACATGGTCCAGCACATCATCCTCACCCTGGTCGCGCCACCGCTCATCGCCCTCGGTGCCCCGATTACCCTGCTCCTCCGCCTCGCGCGACCCGAGACGCGGCGGCGGTGGATCCTGCCCGTGCTCCACAGCCGGGTCGTCCGGGCGCTCTCCTTCCCGGTCGTCGCCTGGGTGCTGTTCGCGGGCGTCATGTGGGCGACCCACTTCTCGGCGGTGTTCGACCGCGCGCTGGAGGACCCGCTCGTCCACTACGTAGAACACGCGGCATACCTCGGAGCCGGGTTCCTCTTCTGGTGGCCGGCCATCGGCCTCGACCCGACGCCGTGGCGGATGAGCCACCCCGTGCGGGCGCTGTACGTGTTCCTCCAGATGCCCCAGAACACGTTCCTCGCGGTCGCGATCCTCTCGGCGACCACCCCGTTGTATGCGCATTACGCGACGCTCGCGCGATCGTGGGGCCCGAGCCCGCTCGCGGATCAGCAGGCGGCGGCCGGGATCATGTGGTTCGTGGGCGATCTGCTGTTCCTTGCCGCGATCCTCGGCCTTGTGGCGGCGTGGATGCGCCACGAGGAGCGCTCCACGGCTATCGCTGACCGGCGGGCGGACACGGCCCGCGCCGGAATGACGGCACGCGAGGCGCGCCAAGCGGAGCGGCTGGCCGAGGAGCGGGGGAGCGCGGCTTCCCCCAGCGAGCCCCAATCGAGGTAGTTCGAAGCAAGCGCAACAACCCGCTCGCTGGGCGGGCCACCGGGCGAGCTGGCGGGGGCTGCGCGTCAGCCCGGGATCGGCGCCGCCAGGTACTCCCGGTAGCGTTCCGGATCGACGTTCCCGCCGCTGACGATCCCGACGACGGGTCCGCCGGCGGCGTCCAGCCCGGCCTCGCGCGAGCGGAACCGCATCACTGCCACGGCCAGCGCCCCGGACGGCTCGGCGACGAGCCGGCTCTCCTCGGCCGCCAACCGGACCCCGGCCGCGATCTCCTCCTCCGTCACGGTGACGATCGCGTCGAGCAGCGCGGACAGGTGGGCGAACGTCCGTAGGCCCAGGGAGGTCGTTCGGGTGCCATCGGAGATCGTCCGTCCCACCTTCTCGGCGGGCCACGCGACGATCCGGCCGGCCGCGAGCGAGTCGCGTGCGTCGGCCGCGAGCTCCGGCTCGACACCGATGATCCGCGCCTTCGGCACCAGTGCCCGGACCGCCACTGCAACACCGCTCGCCAGCCCGCCCCCGCCGACGGGCACGACCACCGCGGCAAGGTCGGGAAGCGCCTCGGCGATCTCGAGCCCGACGGTGCCCTGCCCGGCGATGATCCGGTCGTCGTCGAACGGCGGGATGATCGCGAGGCCGTCCCGTGCCGCGCGCTCCTCGGCGACCTGCCGCCGCTCGTCGCTCGACGGCCCCACCCAGACGATCTCTGCTCCGTCCGCGGCGACCCGCGCCGCCTTGATTGCGGGCGCGTCGCTCGGCATGACGATGACCGCCGGCGCGCCGAGCAGCCGGGCGGCCCGCGCCACTCCCTGGGCGTGGTTACCGGACGAGTACGTGATGACGCCGCGGCGGCGTTCGACCTCGCTCAGCGACGCGATCGCCACGTACGCTCCCCGGATCTTGAACGCCCCGATTGGCTGAAGCGACTCGGCCTTGAGGAAGCGTCGGTCGATGGGCGGGCCGAACGGGACGAGCGGCGTCGGCGTCGCGATGCCCCGGAGGAGCGATGCGGCACGCCGGACGTCGTCGAGGCCGACGAGTCCCGCTGTCGGAGGGGCATCGGTCACCGCGCGCCCCGTCCGATCTCGCGCTGGCAGTCGATGCAGTGGGCCGCCCAGGGCAGTGCTTCGAGCCGTTCGGGCGAGATCGGTCGGCCGCAGCGCCGGCACGTCCCGAACGTGCCGTCGTCGAGCCGGCCGAGGGCGGCGTCGACCAGCTCGAGCTGCTGGCGAGCCCGGTCGCGGAGGGCGAGGTCGCGCTGCTGCTCGAATACCTGGCTCGCGGCGGCGGCCTGCGAGCCGTAGGTCATCGTGCCGGGCGGCGTGATCGTCTCGGCCACCTCGGCCTCGAGGCGTGACCGCTCGGCGAGCAGGGCGGCGCGTGCGGAGTCGAGGTCGAGGGCGGGCACGGTGCGATCGTACGCCGACCGGGGCCAGCGCCGAAACGGGCAGATCGCCGTATCCTCGGGCCGACGACATCGCAGGAGGACTCAATGGCGCTCGAAACCGATCCGGTGTGCGGAATGCAGGTCGACACAGATACGTCCGACCTGAAGACCGAGCACGACGGCAAGACGTACTGGTTCTGCGGGCGGGGCTGCCTGCTCGAGTTCCGCGACGACCCGGAGAAATACCTCGACCCGAGCCATCAGCCGTCGATGTGACGCGCAGAGCTGGGACTCAGCTGACTCCCGGCCGGAGGGGCCTGGGCGTGGTTCTCCGGTTCACTTCGGTCTCGGGTGTGTCCTCGTCGCTGCTGCGGGCGGCTTCCCAGATCTCTGCGGCGATGTCCTGGGTGTCCCGCGCAGCGACGTGAAACGGCAGGGTGGACGGAGTGGCTTGTGCGCGTCGGCCCTCCGCCTCGTGGAGCTTGGCGATCCATTCGACCATGTGCTCGGCCGAGAGTCGCTGGAACTCGTCCCGGTAGACGTCGGCTTCGCGCTTCAGCGCGGGGGTTTCACCGTCGACCGCGCCTGCTAGCCGCCTCTCCGCATCGCGCCACGACGCAAGGGCGGCCTCGATGGCCTGTCTCCGTGCCATGTTGGCCCTTCTTTCGGGGCCTCGGGTCGGAGGAGACGGGACAGGTGCCCGCTTGACGGCTTCGGCCTGAGGGTCGCGCTCCGATAGCCTACTCCACCCCCGCAAGTCACGGGCAACACCCAGGCAACACGCTGGCGGCCCGCCCATCGCCAGATAACTCGCAGCTAAGCGCCGACTGTGAGACTGGGCGACTACGGCGGTCCCACGACCGGGCACTCCGCGTTGGGGTCGGCCCGCCGTCGAATGCCGGTGCCGGGAGCCGGGGAGGACCTGTCCGTGTCGTCGCTCCGCCTCCGCCTGATTGCGTGTCTGCGCGTCCTCGCCTCCGTCGGACTGCTCTTCGCGATCGCCGCCGTCGACTCCGCCGGCCGCCGCTGGCTTATGACCTGAGGCGCTGGCGCGGCTACGGTCCGGGGCCATTGCCACTTTCCCGCCGGATGGGACTGGGACGCGAAGCCCTGCGTGTCGTCCGCGCGCTCTTCCGCACGGATCGGGGCAGGAGGCGCGGTTTTTCCATTGCCGCACATCCTGGCCATGGGCAGCTGGTGAAGAAAGCGTGGCCGACTCCCGGCCGGTGAGAATCCGGCGAACAACGACCCGCCCTGACCGTCGCCTCAGGTTCGCCCGCCCGCGACCCCCGTGTCGGAGCTCAGCCGCGTGGCGAGATAGACCGGGATCGCGGACAGGAGGATCACGACGATCGCCACGACGTTGACCGCCGGCGACGGGTCGCGCGACAGCAGCTTGAGGATGTAGATCGGCAGCGTCTGGTCGCCGCCGGTCGTGAACGTCGTGACGATGACCTCGTCGAACGACAGCGCGAACGCGAGGAGTCCGCCGGCGAGGAGTGCCGTCCGGATCACCGGGAACGTCACGTAGCGGAACGTCTGCCACGTGTCGGCGCCGAGGTCCATCGACGCCTCCTCGATCGACCGCGACGTCCGCCGTAGCCGGGCGAGGACGTTGTTGTAGACGATGACCACGCAGAAGGTCGCGTGGCCGACGATGATCGTGAACAGGCTCAGGTCGATCCCGAACGTCCGGAACGTCGAGTTCAGCGCCATCCCGGTGACGATGCCCGGCAGGGCGATCGGGAGGATGACGACGAACGAGACCGCTTCGCGGCCGAAGAACCGGTAGCGCTGGACCGCGAACGAGAGGAGGGTGCCGAGGCCGAGCGCGATCCCGGTCGCGCCGAGGGCGGCCTGGACCGACGTGAGGAGCGCATCGATTGCCTCCGGGTCCGACAGGGCCTGCTCCCACCACCGGAGGCTGAGCCCGCGGATCGGCCAGGCGAGGGCCCGCGCCTCGCTGAACGCGTAGACGAAGATGATCAGCAGCGGCAGGTAGATGAATCCGAGGCCGAGCGCGGTCGCCACGCGGAGGCCGATCCGGGTGGCCCTGGACGCCTGCATCAGAGCGAGTCGAACGCGCCGAGCCGGCGGGCGACGGCGAGGTAGGCGAGCATCACGGCGACCGGCACGAGAGCGAATGCCGCGGCGAACGGCAGGTCGCCGGCCACGCCGACGTTGGCCTGGACGACGTTGCCGATGAACTGCACGCTCGACAGCTGGTTCGGCGCGATGTAATCGCCCATCGTGAGCGAGAACGTGAAGATCGAGCCCGCGACCACGGCCGGAAACGCGAGCGGCAGCACGACCCGACGGAACGTCGACCAGCCGCGCGCGCCGAGGTCACCGGATGCCTCCAGCAAGGAGTTCGGGATCCGCTCGAGGCCGGCAAAGATCGGGAGGATCATGTATGGCAGCCAGAGATACGAGAAACACAGCCACAGCCGGATCTCGCCCTCGGTGAACCCGGGTGCCTCGAGCCCGAGGGGCCGGAGGACCGCGTTCAGGGGCCCTGCGTCCTGGAGGAGGATCCGCCAGGCGAAGACCTTGACGAGGTAGCTCGACCAGAGCGGCATGAGGATCGCGACGACGAGCCAGCCGCGGACGCGGGGCGAGGCGACCCGCGCCATGTAGTAGGCGATCGGGAACGCGATCAGCGCGTCGGTGATCGTGACCGCCGCCGCGATGGCCAGTGTCCGGACGGTGATCGTCCGGTAGACCTCGGTCGAGGCGAGCCGCTCGAAGTTCTGAAGGCCCGGCTCGTAGACGAGCGTGCCGGTGAACGGATCGAGCCGCCAGAACGAGTTGACGAACAGGATTACGAGCGACCCGAGGTACGCAGCGACCAGCCAGCCGATCGGGGCGGAGAGGAGCAGCCCAAGCTGGGCCCTCGGTCGGCGGTAGATCGCAGCGGCGAGCCGCCGGCCCGCGGGAACGCGGACCGGCGGTTCCAGGGGCTCCTCGACTGGCACCCTCAATCAGGTAGTGCTGCTCGCTCTCCGAGCGCCGAGGTCAGGCGGTGCCAGCCCTCGGCGCGAGGAACTCAGCCCTTGATCTCGGTCCAGGCCTGGACCCACTCGGAGAAGTCCTTGCAGACGGCCCCGCGCGAGTCGCCGCAGTCCTTCTGCGGCGTCGCCCAGTAGTAGACCTTGCTGAAGTACGCCTCGTCGGTCGCGTGGAACGTGTCGCAGTGGCCGGCAGACAGCTTCTCAGCCTCGGCGCATGCCTCTGCGGAGATCGGTGCCTCGCCGAAGGACACCGTGGCCGCCGCGTTCGCCGCGGGCGAGATGATGTGGTTCATCCAGGCGTACATGCAGTTCGGGCTCTTCGCCTTCGACGAGATCATCCAGGTGTCTGACCAGCCGGTCGCCCCCTCCTTCGGGAGCGTCACCTCGACCGGGACGTCGTCGCCGTCGAGGACATTCTTGATGACCTGCCAGGTCGTTCCGACCACCGTATCGCCCGCAGAGAATGCCGCGATCTCGTCGGTGTAGAGCGACCAGTATTTGCCGATGATCGTCTTCTGCTGCTTGAGCAGGTCGACCGAGGCCTTGAACTGGGCGTCGTCGAGCTCGTACGGGTTGGTGATGTTCAGATCCGGATTCGTGGCCATGAGGTAGACGGCCGCGTCGGCGATGTAGATCGGCGCGTCGTACGCGGTGACCTTGCCCTTGTACGGCGAGTTCGGATCGAAAACGACGCTCCAGCTGTCCGGCGCGGTCGTGACGACGTCCGTCCGCCACATGAGGAGGTTCGCACCGCGTCCATGGGGCACCCCATAGGCGACGCCGTCGACCGTGTTGTGGGGCTTGTTCTTCAGGCCCTCGAACACGTTCGCGTAGTTCGGGATGAGGTTGAGGTTCACGGCAGAGACGTCGCCCGCCGCGATGAGCCGGTTCGAGGCGTCACCGGATGCAGACACGCCGTCGTAATTGCCGGTCTTCATCAGGGTCACCATCTCGTCCGACGTGTTGCCGAGCGTCGCGTTGACCTTGCAGCCGGTCGCTGCCTCGAACGGCGCAACCCAGTCAGTCTCGACGTAGCCGGCCCATGCGACGAGGTTGAGCGCGCCTTCGTTGGCCCCGAGGGCTCCCGGAACACTTGGCTTCGCGCTCGCCCCCGGCTGCGACGTACAGGCGGCCGCAAGCAGCGCCAGCGATGCCACTCCCGCGAGGATCTTCCGAGTCCGCATGCTCCTCCTTCGTCCGCGCCATCCGGCGCGGTCCCACTCACGCCCCGCCGCCACCGACGGGAAAGTTGTGCTGTCGCTTCCAGACGAGGCGGACAGCCCGGCCTTGCGCGGATCGCGCGTCGATCGACGATGTCGCGAGATTCTGTTGGGTGACGACGAGCTCGCCCCCGGCGTCGAGCGCCACGTGGTAGCGCGTGTCGGGGCCGAGGTAGACGACCTGACGGATCCGCCCCGGAGCGCCGATCTCGTCGTCGGCCACCCGCTCGTCCGGCTCGCCGAGCCGGATCTTCTCGGGCCTGACAGTGAAAGTCCCGGTCCGTCCGACGATCGCCTTCGCGACCTCGCCCCGGAGCAGGTTGGACGTCCCGACGAAGCCCGCCACGAACGGGCTGGCCGGGCGCTCGTACACCTCCGCCGGGGCACCGATCTGCTGGATCCGGCCCTCATTGAACACGGCGATCCGGTCGCTCATCGTGAGCGCCTCCTCCTGGTCGTGGGTCACGTAGATGAACGTGATCCCGACCTCCTGCTGGATCGCCTTGAGTTCGATCTGCATCTCCTCGCGGAGCTTCAGGTCGAGCGCGCCGAGCGGCTCGTCGAGGAGCACGACCCGGGGCCGGTTGATCAGCGCCCGCGCGAGCGCGACCCGCTGGCGCTGCCCGCCGGACAGCTGGCTGGGCTTGCGCCCCTCGAACCCGTCGAGACGGACCATCCGGAGCGCCTCGCGAACCCGCGACGCTCGCTCCTGGCGGCCAACCCGGCGGACCATCGGCCCGTAGCCGACGTTGTCGCCAACCGACATGTGGGGGAACAGCGCGTAGTCCTGGAAGACGGTGTTCACGTCGCGTTCGAACGGCGGTCGCCGGCTGACGTCCTCGCCGTGGAGCAGGATCCGGCCCGCGGTGGGGAGCTCGAAGCCCGCGATCATCCGGAGGGTTGTCGTCTTGCCCGACCCGGATGGTCCGAGCATCGAGAAGAACTCGCCGTCGGCGACGTCGAGGTCGATCCCGGCGACCGCGACCACGTCCCCGTACCGCTTCGCCACGCCTTCAAGGCGGACTGCTGCCGTGCCTGCCGGCGCGGTCGCGGAGTACGGACGCCCGCCCTTGCCGGTCGACGGCTCGGCGGTGTTGGGGATCGCCAAGGACGCTCCTCGAGACACAGGATCCGGCGCGGGATGGCGGCACAGTGGGGCCGGGCCCCGGTGGTGTCAAGCGCCGGTGGAGCCTGTTCCGGCCAGAGCACCTAGGGCCCTCCGCCCGGACGCTCCGTCGAGCGTGGCCCGAACGGCGATCCCTGCCTGTCCGGTGTACGCTTCGGGTCCGCCGGGGTCGGGTCCGGTAAGCGCCCAGGAGGACCGGAATGACGTATGTGATCGCCGAGCCGTGCATCGACCTGCTGGACCTCTCGTGCGTGTCGGTCTGCCCGGTCGATTGCATTCATTACGAGGAAGGCGTCGACCGCAAGCTCTTCATCGACCCGAACGAGTGCATCGACTGCGGCGCGTGCGAACCCGAGTGCCCGGTGACTGCGATCTTTCCCGAGGAGTCGCTGCCGCCCGAGTGGGCGAAGTACACGCCGATTGACGCGACCTGGTTTGTCGACAAGGCCGCTGCCCGGGCGTCAGTCGACGAGCTCAAACCGCGCGCCTGAAAGGAGGAGGCACCCTCGACAGGGTGCTGGCTTTCGCCCACCGAAGGCGGAGGCGACGCCCCTGCGAGCCGTCCGCCTGAGGTTTGCGAATCGTCTCCCTTCTCCCGTCGGCGACGGAGATCGTGTGCGCCATCGGCCTCGCGGACGAGCTCGTCGGGGTCACCCACGAGTGCGACTGGCCCCCATCCGCGCTTGGCCGGCCGGTGATGACGCGGAGCGTCTACGACTTCGAGGTGGCGCCCAGCCGGACGATCAACGAGATCGTCAGCGCGGCCGTCCACGGCGGCTCGTCGCTCTACGCGCTCGACGAGGAGGCCCTTGCGGCTGCCGAGCCCGACCTCATCCTCACCCAGGAGCTGTGCCAGGTCTGCGCGGTGAGCTACCGGGACGTGAACGAGGTCGCCCGGGCGATCGACGCCGGGATCCGCGTCGTGTCCCTCGAGCCGACCTCGATCGAGGGCATCTTCAACACGATCACGACCATCGGGGCGATGACCGAGTCCGAGGATGCCGCGGTCGACCTCGTCGAGTCGCTCCGGGCCCGGCTCGGGGCGGTGGAGCGCAAGGTCCAGAAGCGGCGTGACGGCGGGTTCGAGCCGCCTCGGATCGTCGGTCTCGAGTGGCTCGACCCGCCGTTCGCGGTGGGCCACTGGGTCCCCGAGCAGATCAGGCGGGCTGGCGGGTGGGATCTCCTCGGCGAGGCCGGCGAGCGCTCGGTCGAGACGACATGGCGCGCGGTTCGGGAGGTCGACCCGGAGATGCTCGTGCTGATGCCGTGTGGCTACGACCTGGCGGACACGGTCGACGAGTGGGCCGCGGTTCCGCGTCCGCCGCGGTGGCACGACATCGAGGCGGTCCGGCGGGGCCAGGTCTTCGCGGTCAACGGGTCGGCGTTCTTCTCCCGGCCGGGTCCGCGGATCGTCGACGGGATCGAGCTGCTGGCGGAGATCTTCGACCCGGACGCGTTCGTCGACGTCGCGCCGCCCGGGAGCTGGACGCCGGTCGCCTGACCGGCACGCCAATGCCGTTCCGCTCGACGTTCGACTGCCTGTGGTGCGGGACGGCCTGGTCGGTTCGCGGGCCCGACGATCTCGAGGGCTGGGCGCAGCTCTGCCCGACGTGCGTCGGCAAGGCCGGCGAGAACGGCTTCCTCCGATTCCGGTTGCGGGATGCGCTCGCCGAGCGGGGAGCGGCGAAGGCGCCCGTCGTCGACGATGCCGCGGTTGACGCGTCGGCCGACGGCGCCATCGACGTGGAGATGCGCGCGTACTACGCGGCGCGCGCGGGCGAATACGACGACTGGTACCTCCGCCGCGGCCGCTACAGCCACGGCCCCGTCCACGACGCCGCGTGGAACGCGGAGCTCGACACGGCCGGCCGCTGGCTCGACGAACTGCCGTTCCGCGGATCGATCGTCGAGCTGGCCGCCGGGACCGGCTGGTGGTCGCCGCTGCTTGCCGGGAAGGGGGAGCTGTCGCTGTACGACGCGAACGAGGTACCCCTCGAGCGGGCACGCGAGAGGCTGGTCGCCCACCGGCTTCGCGCCCACCTCCATGTCCGTGACGCCTGGGCGGAGCCGGACCGCCAGGTCGAGGGGCTGTTCGCCGGCTTCTGGCTGAGCCATGTATCGCGTTCGCGGCTCGACGAGTTCCTCGCACTCGCCCGCCGCTGGCTCCTGCCCGCCGGCACGTTCGCCTTCATCGACTCGTTGCCGGATCCGCAGTCCGGTGCGGCCGACAACCCACCCCCCACCGGCGACGTCGCGGTCCGCCGGCTCGCCGACGGCCGGGAGTTCAGGGTCGTGAAGGTGTTCCACTCCCCCGACGAGCTCCGAGCCGCACTGCGCCGGACGGGCTTTGCCGAGGCGGAGGTGACAACGACCGGTCGGTTCTTCCTGCTCGGCCGGGCCACCGCCTGACCGTCGCCTGCCCGCGCTTGGTCGGCGCTTGGGCCCCGACCACGGCCGTTCGGCGCGAATATCCACCGGGAACTGCCCCGGGAACGCCCGGATGCGCGGCTATACTCCCCCGGCCATGTCACCCCTCGCGAGCCGCACCATCGCAACCGTGGGCTCGGGCGTCATGGCCGAGGCGATGATCGCCGGCCTGCTCCGCGGCCAGCTCGTCGAGCCCGGCCAGGTCGTCGCGAGCCACCCGCGGGCCGAGCGCCGCGACCACCTTGCCCGGGAGTACAAGATCCGCGCGGTCGCCGGCAATGCCGAGGCCGTCGAGGGAGCAGACGTCGTCCTGCTCGCGATCAAGCCCCAGATGCTCGCCAAGGTGGGCCGCGAGATCGGTCCGCACCTCCGGCGCGGCCAGCTCGTGCTGTCGGTGATTGCCGGGGCGACGAGCGCTGCGTTGACCGGGCTGCTGGGGCACGACCAGGTTGTCCGATCGATGCCGAACACGCCGGCACGGCTGGGCCGCGGCGTGACCGTCTGGTACGCGACCCCCGCGACGACGGCGGAGCAGCGGGCCCAGGCGGGCGCCCTCCTCGGCGCGCTCGGGATGGAGCTCGAGGTCGACGACGAAAAGCTCGTCGCGATGGCCACTGCGGTCAGCGGGACGGGTCCCACGTACGTCTTCCTCGTGATGGAGGCGCTCATCGACGCCGCCGTCCACCTCGGGTTCCCCCGCCACATCGCGCACGATCTCGTCATCGAGACAGTCGAGGGCAGCACCGTCTTCGCCAAGCAGTCCGGGCTGCACCCGGCCGAGCTGCGGAACATGGTGACTTCGCCCGGCGGAACAAGCGCCGCGGCGCTCCACGAGCTCGAGTCGGGGCGGCTCCGGACGGTCCTGTCCGAGGCGGTCTGGGCCGCGTACCGGCGAACCGTCGAGCTCGGCGAGCAGCTCGAGGCGGATGTGCAGCCGCCGCCTGGCAAGGGCGGTCGGCGCGCGTGACGGCCGGCCCCAGTCCGGTCCGATGACCGCGGGGATAGCCGTCGGCGTCGACCTCCGGCGATCTCCGCTGGCCGGAGCCCAGGGCCGGTTCGACGCCGGCCGGAGGCGCCTCGTGGCTGCGACCCGAGCTCTCGCTCCTGCGGATCTCGCCTCGGCCGGGGGCGGCGCCTGGGTCTACGAGTGTCTCCATGGGCACGTCCGGGCGCACCTAGCCATGGTCGGGCCGTGGTGTGCGCGGACCGGCTGGCCCGGAACGTGCGAGGACCGCGGCGAGGAGCCCGGCTGATGGCGGCCCGACCGAAGCGGGTGAAACCTGCCGCCTCCGATCCCTCCGCGGAGGAGGCGGTCGGCGGGCAGGACGCCGAGGCCCCGAAGCCGGAGCAGCTCGCGGACGTGGCCGAGCCCTCCGGCGGCGAGCGCCCCCGCCGGCGCCGCGGCCGGCCCCCGGGATCTACTGGCGCGACGAACGGGGCGCGTACCGGCCGCTCGGCAAAGGACGGGCTGACCGTCGAGCAGATCGTGGCGCTCGATTCGCCACGCGAGTTCCGGCTCCACCCGCGAGACCGCTCCGTGGCGTACACGCTCGAGGCGGCCGGAGCCCGTCAGCTGTTCGTCCTGCCCCTCCGCGGCGGCTACCCGGTCCAGCTGACGGCGTCTGAGAAGCCCATCACCGATCCGCAGTGGTCGCCCGACGGCCGCCGGCTCGCCTACGTCCGCGACGACACGATCTGGATCGTCGAGACCGACGGGTCGCGCCAGGCTCAGGTCGCCGCCCACCCGGCGGGCACGAACACGCCGCGCTGGGCGCCCGACGGCCGGCGCCTCGCGTTCATCTCGCGCCGGCGGGGCTGGGCACAGGTGTGGATCGTCGACGCACCCGTTCCGCGGCGCGGACGGCCGTCGGCCAACCCCAAGCCGCCGGAGCCGCGGGCCGTCACCCGGAGCGGCATCGACGTCGAGTCGTTCGAGTGGGCCCCCGACGGCGGCCGGCTCGCCGTGATGGCCTACCTCGCCAACGATCCCGATACCTCGCAGATCGCCTTCGTCGACGTCGCAACCGGCACGGAGCAGGTGATCGCAGGGAGTCGTTCGTGGGACACGGCCGGCCATTTCATGCCGGACGGCGGCCTGCTCTACGCATCTGACGCGGACGGCTGGTTCCAGGTTCTCCGCCGGTCACCGGACGGGCGGAGCCGGACGGTCCTGACGAGCGGCCAGCGCGAGCACGGCGAGCCATCCGGCGCCTTCGGGTTCGTCCCGCTGCCGTCCGCCGACGGCTCGCGGCTCACGTATCCGGAGTTCCGCGACGGGTTTGTCGACCTGCTGGTCGCGCCGATGGGCGGGGCGGCCCCGAAGCGTGGGCGCGGCCGTCCGCCGAAGAACCCCCGTCCCATCGAGGACGCGGCAGCGGGCCGGAAGGTCAACCCGTGGGACGGCGTGTGGCGGGCGGTCGGCTGGCTGACGGACGGGGCGTGGGTGGCCGCGATCGGCGAGGGCGAGTCACGTCCGCAGGACCTCTGGCTCCTCCCGGTGCCGGGCGTCGCGCCGGACGGGTCGCGACCGCGCCAGGTGACCGACTCGATGCCGGCGGTCGTGGCCGCGGCGTTCATTCCCGGCCGCGCGAGCGCCGGCGAGCGGATCGTGTTCAAGGCCCGCGACGGGCTGCGGATCGAGGGGACGCTCTGGCGGCCGGCCCGGGCGACCGGGAAGCGTGGCGGCGAGCGCGTGCCGGTGATCGTCCATCCGCATGGCGGCCCGACGTCGCAGGCGCTCCGGTCGTGGACACCGTTCAAGCAGCTGGTCGTCCGGGAGGGGTTCGCGTTCCTCGATGTTGACTTCCGCGGCTCCACCGGCTACGGCCGCAAGTTCCGCCTCGCGAACCAACGCGAGTGGGGCCACGCCGACGCCCACGACATGATCGATGCGGCCCGCTGGGCCGCGGAGCAGCCGTGGTCCGACGGCCGGCTGGCGATCTACGGCGGGTCGTACGGCGGCTACCTGACGCTCTGCGCGCTCGTCGAGGAGCCCTCGATCTGGCGGGCAGGGGTCGACCTGTACGGCGACTCGGAGATCGCCGAGAGCTACCGCCACGGCGACCGGCTCGGTCGGGTCGACCTCCACCGGATGATGGGCTCACCCGACGCGCCGGACCGGGCCAAGCTCTACCGCCGCGGGTCGCCCGTCTACCGGGCCGAGCAGATCGAGGCCCCGGTGCTCCTCCTCCACGGCCGGAAGGACAAGCGGGTCGTGCCGCTCATGACCGAGCGGATGGTCGAGGCGCTCGAGATCGAGGGCAAGCACCACGAGGTCCATTGGTACGACGACGAGGGCCACGGCTGGGAGCGCCGGGAGAACCGGCGCGACGCCTACACCCGGATCCTCGCCTTCCTGAAGCGCCACGTCATGGACGAGACGCCGCCGACCTGACCGGGAATCGAATGAGCCGTCCGGTCAGGACGGCTCATCGGTCGATCGTCCGGCCGCGACGGGCCGGGGTGCTTCGTCGGTCAGCCGACCCAGCGCCGGCCTGCTTCGAGCGCCAGGCCGGAGGCGGCCAGGGCGCCGAGCGCGAGCAGGACGCGGACCGCCTGCAGCTTCAGCATCTTCATTCCGGATTCCCTTCGGATTCGGCCTCTCGAGGGAGGCTCCCTCGTGCGAGCACGCTATCCCGGCACTCGGGTGGGCGGGTATGACCCATCGGTACCCGCCCCACGGGTCAGTCGGGGGAGTGAGCGCCGGGGGCCGGCGTAGGACCTTTGGTCATCGCCGTCCCCGCGGTCTCCCCGGCCGGCCGGGCCATGCCGGCCGCGATCGCGACGACGATCCCGGCGCCGATCAGGACGTCGCCGATGCTGAACACGTTCGCGAACGGCATCCAGTCGGGCATCGCGAAGACGTCCGTGAGGGGCCCGAGCACCGCCCGGTTGGTCACGATGCTGTTCGAAAAGCCGGTCGCCGGGTCCAGTCCCGCGAACGCCAGGGCGGCCGCGTCTGCCGGCATGTAGCCGCCGTTGGCGACGATCGCCAGCAGGTTGGAGATGGCCCCCACGGCAATCAGCTTGAGACCCGGCAGCCGCCAGTTCCGGAGCACAGCCGCGAGCACGACGAGCGACGAGGCGACGTACAGAATCGGGCCGGCCCCCCCGACCGCGGCCCCGACGGGCTCGCTGAACAGGACGACCTGGGCGGCCAGGCCGGCGAGCGCGAGCCAGGCCCACTCGAACCGCAGCTCGGCCAGGTTGGCCACGCGCCCGCCCCGGACGAGCCCGACGATGATCCCGAGCGGGATCGCGTAGAGGATGAACACCCTCAGCCGCCCCGGGCGTCGAGGATCGCGGCGATCTGGGCCACGTGCTCCTCGAGGTGAGCGGCCACGAAACGTTCCGCCGACTGGCTGACCGTCAGGACGCCCCGGGTCGGGTGGACGCCGGTTCGCTCGGTCTCCGCCGGCGACAACTCGCGGAGCCGGCGCGTCAGGCGGCCCGCGTCCGCCTCGATCCGATCGAACAGCTCGCGCAGCGGCAGGCTTCGGTCGCGCTCGATGACCCCGATCCGGAGCTCGTTGTCGGCCACCCGGCCGAAGGGGGCAGGCTGGTCCTGCCCGGCGAGGATCCGCTCGATCTCGCCGAGCCAGAAGGGCAGCATCTCGGTGACGTGGGCCAGCGTCTCCCGAGGCCCCCAGCTCGCCTCCGGCTCGGTCCCGAACCGCTCGCTGAGTGGCCACGGCTCGCCGGCCTCGACCCGGGCCCGCTGGCCCGCGAGGCCCTCAGCCGCCCCGTCGATCCGCCCAATCAGCTCGTCCATGGGCCCCAGTTTCCCACCCCGGACGGCCGTCTGGATTGGGCAACAGGTTTACGATGAGGGCCATTTCGTTCCGAGTCACGCAGCGGAGCAAGACCGATGACCGACACTGCCGCCCGACCGGCGGGCACGCCCGCCGCGAACCAGGCTGGCGCCCGCGTCAACCAGGACGCCTACGCGGAAGCCAAGGACTTCCTGCCGCTCAACGGCATCGACCACGTCGAGTTCTGGGTCGGCAACGCCCGGCAGGCCTCGGCGTACTACCGCGCCCTTTGGGGCTTCACCCCGGTTGCCTTCTCCGGGCTCGAGACCGGCGTCCGGGACCGGGCGAGCTACGTCATGCGCCAGAACGACATCACGTTCGTGTTCACGGCGCCACTCACGCCCGATGGGGAGATCGCCGAGCACGTCCGCGAGCACGGTGACGGGGTCCACGACATCGCCTTCGCCGTCGACGATGTCGAGTCGGCGTTCCGGGAGACGACGAGTCGCGGCGCCCATCCCGCCCAGGAGCCGGCCGAGCTCGACGGCGGCGAGGACGGAATCCTCCGCCGCGGTGCCGTCGGCACGTACGGCGAGACGCTCCACTCGTTCGTCGATCGGCGCGACTACCACGGCGCGTTCGCCCCCGGGTACCGGAAGGTGAAGAAGCCGGCCAGGGCCGCCGGCGGCCTGTCGCTCCTCGAGGTCGATCACTGCGTCGGCAACGTGGCCCTCGGCGAGATGAACAAATTCGTTGACTTCTACCGCGACGTGTTCGGGTTCAGCCAGCTCATCCATTACGACGACAAAGTCATCCACACCGAGTACTCCGCGCTCATGTCGAAGGTCATGACCAACGGCAACGGCCGGATCAAGTTCCCGATCAACGAGCCCGCGACCGCGAAGAAGAAGAGCCAGATCCAGGAGTACCTCGACTGGTACCGCTCGCCGGGCTGCCAGCACATCGCGCTCCGGACGGAGAAGATCGTCGAGACTGTCGGCCGGCTGCGCGAGAACGGGGTCGAGTTCCTCGGCCTGCCGCACGAGTATTACGCGACGCTCGCGGACCGGGTGGGCGATGTCGGCGTGCCGATCGATACGCTCGAGGAGCTCGGGATCGAGGCCGACCGGGACGAGGAGGGCTACCTCCTCCAGATCTTCACGCGCCCCGTCCAGGACCGCCCGACGTTCTTCTTCGAGATCATCGAACGGCACGGCTCGCGCGGCTTCGGGGTCGGTAACTTCAAGGCGCTGTTCGAGGCGATCGAGCGGGAGCAGGCGAAGCGCGGGAACCTCTGAGCTCTGTTACGGCCGCTTCCTTCGCTAACTCCAAACCCTGTGCCAGTACGCAGGGTGGCGCGGCCACTCTCTCACCGTGCATCACGTCACCGACACCCCGGCGCCGGCGCCTTCACTGAACCGGCTCGCGGCATCGGCTACGACCCACTGCCTCACGGGCTGCGCGATCGGAGAGGTTCTCGGTCTCGTCGTCGCGTCCGCCCTCGGCTGGCCGGTCGCGGCCTCGATCGCCCTTGCTATCGTCCTGGCGTTCGCCTTCGGGTATTTGCTGACGCTGCGGCCGCTCGTCGTCGGCGGGCTCGCCCTCGGCGACGCCGCACGCCTCGCGTTTGCCGCCGACACGCTCTCGATCACAGTGATCGAGATCACAGACAACGCGGTGATCCTGGCGGTTCCGGGAGCGATGGACGCGGGCCTCGAGGCACCACTGTTCTGGGGTGCGCTCGCCTTCTCGTTGCTGATTGCCTGGATCGTGGCGTTCCCCGTAAACCGCTGGCTGATCGCCCGAGGCCGCGGCCACGCCGTCGTGCATGGCCGCGGCCATCAGTGAGCCGGTCCCCGGGCGCGGCTATTGAGCCCCGACGAACTCGAGGGTGGCGAGCAGCCGATCGAGGGACGCAACGGCGGCGTCGAATTTGTCCGGCGTCGCGGCGACCACCACGTTGATGCCCTGTCCCGGGCCCGTCCGGACCTCGACGAATCGCCAGCGCTCCGGGAACGGCTGCCGATCCCACGAGCCCCCGCTCCAGCGAAATACCCTGTCCGGAGGGCCCGGATCCACGTCCATGTCGATGACGGTTGCCGGGTATCCTCCGACAGTCGTCGACCGTGGCTGCCCTACCGTGAGGAAGGTCTTGGTCCGCAGCCAGGCCACAAGATCCGCTGGCCAGGGCTCGGGTGGGTCTGCGACTCCCGCGCCGGAGACTTGCAACGACGCAATGCTTCCGACACCTCCGACGTACGGATAACTCCACCCGATCCCGTCGTTGACGTCGAAGTCCAAACGGAAGCCGTCAACGAGCAGGAAGGAAATCGGGACCTCCATCGCCTTGGACGTGTAGACGATCTCCGTCGGCGCCGGTGATGGCGGTGTCGTGTCCGGAACCGGGGATGGGGAAGCCGTGGGAGTGCCGATCCCGGAATCGGTCGGTCGGCCGGCAATGGCCAGGGCAACGACCGCAACGAGGATGACGGCTGCCGCGGCGGCAATCATGCGCTGCGTGGTGTTCACGTGGATGTCCTTCCAGTTGAGGCGCCACGCGGGTCGCTGAGGCTGTCGCCCGATCCGGTCCGCGACCACGTCGATGACGCGATCGGGGACCTCCGTCGGACCGTCGGCGAACCAGCGGTCGAGGAGTCGTTCGATGTCGCGATCGGGCTTCATGCCGAACGACCTCCCGGGATGGCAACTCGGGCGTCCGCCTCGAGGGCGGCCCGCATGGCGCGATGGGCGTGATGGAGTCGAGAGCGGGCGGTGCCCGCGGGAATGCCGAGCGTCTCGGCGATCTCGGCCGGGGCGAGGCCCACGAAGTGATGGAGCACGAGGATGGCCCGCTGTTCGGGCGGGAGCCGCCGGAAGCCACGCTCCAGCTGGTCCCGGTCGGCGATCGTGAGCAGTTCGTCCGGCGCGGCCGGCCCGTCGACCGGCAGCACGCGGAGGTTCATGACCCGACGTCGCTCGCGCGTCGCCTGGGAGATGCAGACGTTGACCAGGAGGCGGTGCAGCCATGCGTCGAATCGGTCCGGATCGCGGAGTCCCTTCAGGTCGCGCCAGGCGATCACCAGTGCGTCCTGGAGGGCATCCTCGGCCCGATCGGCATCGCGGAGGATCCGCTGTGCGATTGCGAAGAGCCTGTCACTTCGAACGCGGATCAGGTCGACGTATGCCTCCCGATCCCCGTTTCGCGCAGAGTCGACGAGATCGCGATCCACCTGCTCTGCCCCTCGTGCGCCCAGCGGGGGGCGCCGTCCAACCCTAATGGTGGGACGCCGGCCGGCAGCGTTCATTCATTACAAAGAGGGCTGGACCCTGCGGCTAGACTCGCGGCGGGAAGGAGGGTGCGATGGAGTGGTACCCGTGGGTCGTGTTCGTCCACGTGGCGGCGTCATTCCTGTTCTTCATGGGCCACGGAGCCTCGATGTGGGTGTCCGACCAGGTCCGCCGGGAGCGTGACCCGGTGCGGATCCGGTCGCTGCTCGAGCTGTCCAGCCGCAGCCTGGGGCTCGTCTACGCATCGCTCGTGGTCCTTCTCGTTGCGGGGATCGCGGCCGGAATCATGGGCGGGCACTTCGGCCGGGGGTGGATCTGGGCGGCGATCGTCGTCCTCGTCGCTCTCATCGTGCTGATGTACGTGCTCGCGTCGCGCTACTACGGGCGCGTCCGCGAAGCCGTCGGGATCCGCTCGTACCTGACGCCGAAGGGCGCCCCTGACCCCACGCCGGCCGCCCCACAGGAGCTCGCCGCCCTGCTCGATTCGCGGCGGTCGGACGTCATCGGGCTCGTCGGGATCCTCGGGCTCCTGGTCATCCTCTGGCTGATGTACTTCAAGCCGTTCTGACGGGCACCGAGAAACCGGGGCGCTGATCCGGGCGTATCGATGGGTGTCGCCACGCGACACACACCCCCGATTTGCCAGAGGAGATTCACCGTGCGCATCCGGTTGTTCCTTCCCATTGTCGCGGCGGTCGCGCTGGCCGCCTGCGCGGGCACCGCGGCGTCGCCGTCGGTGGCCGCGCCGACAGTGGCCCCGCCGACTGTGGCCCCGCCGACTGTCGCCCCGCCGACCGAGGCTCCGTCGGCCACCGTCGCCGCCGGTGCGACCACGGTGATGGTCGCCACATCCGACCTGGGCCAGATCCTCGTCGACGGGCAGGGCCGGACGCTGTACCTCTTCACCCCCGACGAGGCCGGCACTCCCACCTGCTATGACGACTGCGCCCTCGCGTGGCCGCCGCTCCTCACCGAAGGCGACATCACGGTCGGGGCGGGCCTCGACGACTCCGACTTCAGCACCGCCACCCGGACCGACGGCGGCGACCAGGTGAAGACCGGCACCTGGCCGCTCTACTACTACGCGGGCGACGAAGCCCCTGGCGATACGAACGGTCAAGGCCTCCAGGGGATCTGGTACGTCGTCAGCCCGAGCGGTGAGGCCATCCGGTAGGTCCACTCCCGGACGCGCTTCAATCCGGCGCCCCGACGGCGGGGCGCCGGCCCTTTCTGCCCGGATCGCCCCGGGGCTAGACTCGGGGCGTGAAGATCGCCCATGTCCGCGAGCGGCACGGACCCGCCGGCGCTCCGTGGCGGCTGGCGGCGGCGCTGGACAACCCGCCGACCAGATGGCTCGATCTCGAGGTCGCCCGGCGGCGGCTCGCCGCGGCGGATCCCGGTCGGACCCACAACAGCGTCCTGTTCCGCTCGCCGCTCACGACGCTCGACGACCACCTCGCGGCCGGCCTGAGCGTTGAGGCGCTCGCCGAGCTCGTCGACGGATTCGAGCCCCGCGGCGGACCGGACGAGGACGACGCCGTCGTCGACGGAGCGGACCTGCGCTTCGGGCCGCCGATCCTCCGGCCGCCGTCGTTCCGCGACTTCTACGCGTTCGAGCGGCACGTCAAGACGATGTGGGAGCGACGCGGCGGGGAGGTGCCCGAGGCCTGGTATCGCCTGCCGATCTTCTACTTCAGCAATGCATCGGAGATCCGGGGTCCGGACGAGCCGGTCAACCCACCGCGCGGCTCGGCGGAGCTCGACTTCGAGCTGGAGGTCGCGGCCATCGTCGACACCCCGGCCGCGGACCTGCCGGCCGGCCGGGCGGAGGAGGCGATCGGCGGCTACACGATCCTCAACGACTGGTCGGCGCGCGACCTCCAGCGCGAGGAGACCGCCGTCCGCCTCGGGCCGGCGAAGGGCAAGGACTTCGCGTCGACGATCGGGCCGTGGCTCGTCACGCCTGACGAGCTGGCCTCGGCGCGCCGCGGCAAGGGCTACGACCTCGCCATGACGGCCACGGTGTGCGGCCCATCGGGCGTGACCGTGGAGGTCAGCCACGGGACATGGGCGGACATCCAGTTCAGCTTCGGCGAGATGCTCGAGCGGGCCTCGGCGGATGTCCGCGTCCGGCCGGGCGACCTCGTTGGCAGCGGGACCGTGGGGACCGGCTGCCTTCTCGAGGTGAAGGACTCGACCCTGGGGAGGTGGCTCGAGCCGGGCGACGAGGTCGTGTTGTCGATCGAGCGGCTCGGCGAGCTGCGGAGCCCGGTCGTCGCGCGGGGGCCCGGATGACCTCAATCACAGGTGCCCGGGTCGTTCCGCCGGTCATCCCGGCCGGCCTCGACACCCCCTGCCTGGTCGTCTACGTCGACGCGGTCGAGGCGAACGCCCGGCGCCTGGGCGGCGAGCTCGATGCCCGTGGGGTGCGACTCAGGCCACACGTGAAGACCCACAAGAGCATCCGGCTCGCGCGGATCCAGCTCGAGACCGGCGCGGCCGGTATCACCGTCGGCAACCTCGGCGAGGCGGAGGTCATGGCGGCGGGGGGGATCGACGACATCTTCGTCGCCTATCCAGTCTGGGCGGAAGGCCCGAAGGCGCCCCGACTGCGTGCGCTCCACGACGCCGTCCGCCGGTTTGCCGTCGGCGTCGACTCGGTCCCCGGAGCAGAGCGGCTGGCCGTTGCTGTCCGCGGGTCGTCCCGGCGTCTCGACGTGCTCGTCGAGATCGACCCGGGCAACGGGCGGACGGGCGTCGCCCCGGGTCGCGCGGTGGATGTCGCACTCGCGGCGCAATCCCTCGGTCTCAGGGTCGCCGGGGTCTTCGCTCACGGCGGCCACGCGTACGGCGGCCGGGACGCGGCCGGCGCGGCTGCCGACGAGGTCGCGACGCTCGGCGCGGCCGCGGCAGCGCTGCGTCGAGCCGGGCTCGAAACCCCGATCGTGTCCGCCGGCTCGACGCCGACCGCGGTCCTCGCGGCGCGTGGCGAGGTCAATGAGATTCGCGCCGGGACCTACCTGCTCGGGGACCGGCAGCAGCTCGCGCTGGGCTCGGCACAAGCAGACAGCCTTGCCCTGTGGGTGGCCGCCACGGTCGTGTCGACCGCCGTCCCCGGCCAGGTCGTACTCGACGCCGGCGCCAAGAGCCTGACGAAGGACCGCCCGGAATACCTAACGGGCCATGGTCTTCTGCCTGCCTATCCCGACGCGGTCATCGATCGACTGTCGGACTACCACGGGGTCGTGCGGATTCCACCCAACACGGCCGCGCCCGGGCTCGGCGACGTCGTCGCGATCCTCCCGAACCACGCCTGCCCGGTAGTCGACCTGTTCGACTCGTTCGTCGCCGTCCGGGCCGGGGAGATCGTCGGGGTGTGGCCGGTCGACGCCCGCGGACGGAGCGGCTGACCCGTGGCCGCCCCGACCCATCCCGCCGCCCTGACGATCGACGCGCTGACCGAGGCCGATTGGCCGGCGGTCCGGCGGATCTTCGAGGAGGGGATTGCCACCGACATCGCCACGCTCGAGATCGAGGCGCCCGGCTGGCCGGAATGGGACGCCTCGCACCGGAACGGCTGCCGGTTTGTCGCCCGGCGCGGCAGCGAGGTCGTCGGCTGGATCGCCCTGAGCGCCCCGCCGCCGCGACGCGTCTATGCCGGCGTCGCCTGGCTGAGCGTCTATGTCGCGGCCGTGGAACGGAATCGTGGCGTCGGGCGGGCGCTGTTCGATGCGCTCATCCCGGCGTCGGAGGCCGAAGGGCTGTGGACGATCCAGGCCGGGGTCATCGCCGAGAACCTGGCGAGCCTCGCCCTCCACGAGCGGGCGGGCTTCCGGCGGATCGGCGTCCAGGAGCGGCTCGGGCGGGACCGCGGCGGCCGGTGGCGCGACGTCGTGCTCCTCGAGCGCCGCAGCCGAACCGTCGGCGGACCGTGATGCCCGGGTAGGATTGCCCCGGAGGAGCGCCGATGTTCTACCTGTCGCTCGGCAGTGTGCCCCACAAGCGCCATACGCAGCACCGCGCTCCCGACGGCTCGCTCTACGCCGAGGAGCTATTCGGGGTCGAGGGCTTCACCGGGCGCAGCTCGCTGCTCTACCACCTCGTGCCGCCGACCCGGACGCACAAGGTCGAGGCGGTCCGCCGGGTCAAGCTCGACGAGGCCGACGACGACGCCCATCGTCACCGCCTGATCAACACGAAGGAGCTCGCGCCGAAGGGCGATGCGATCTCCGGCCGCGTCCCGCTGTTCTACAACGCCGACGTCGTCATGGGCGTCGTCCGGCCCTCGACCGAGATGCCGAGGAACACGTTCTACCGGAACGGCCAGGCGGACGAGATGGTCTTTGTCCACGAGGGCACCGGCACCTGGGACACGGTGTTCGGCCGGTTCCGGTATGGCCCGGGGGACTACCTCGTGAGTCCCATCGGGACGACCTGGCGGCTCGAGCCCGACAAGGGCAGCGCCCAGCGAATGCTCTGGCTCGAGGCCCCCTCGGAGCTGGAGCCGCCGAAGCGCTATCGGAACGACTACGGCCAGCTCCTCGAACACTCGCCGTACAGCCAGCGCGACATCCGGGCCCCGGAGTGGATCGACGCCCGGACGGACAGCGGGGAGTTCGTCGTCCACGTGAAGGTCCGCGACCGGATCACGGCCTACCACTACCGGCATCACCCGTTCGACGTCGTCGGCTGGGACGGCTACCTGTGGCCCTACGTCTTCAACATCGGCGACTTCGAGCCGATCACCGGGCGGGTCCACCAGCCGCCACCGGTCCACCAGACATTCCAGGCCCGGAACTTCGTCGTCTGTTCGTTCGTGCCGCGCAAGTTCGACTATCACCCGCTCGCGATCCCGGCACCCTACAACCACTCGAACATCAACAGCGACGAGGTCATCTACTACGTGGCCGGCAACTTCATGAGCCGGCGCGGCGTGGAAATCAGCTCGTTCACGCTGCATCCCGCGGGCATTCCCCACGGCCCGCATCCGGGCACAGCCGAGGCGTCAATCGGCAAGGAGAGGACCGAGGAGCTCGCGGTCATG
Organism: uncultured Anaerolineaceae bacterium; assembly: GCA_964626755.1. Classification (GTDB taxonomy): domain Bacteria; phylum Chloroflexota; class Limnocylindria; order Limnocylindrales; family CSP1-4; genus JACDAV01. The sequence continues at coordinate 243,484 of CAZVGO010000050.1, forward strand.
GTCGACACGTTCCATCCGCTCCGCCTGACCAGGCAGGCCAAGGAGATGGACGACCACCGCTACCCGTACAGCTGGCTGCCGCCGGAGGACGCCGGGGCCGAGGCGGCGGAGCTGGCCCAACGCGGCCCCGAGGCGTTCCCGGACTGATCATGGCCTCGTTCTTCCGGCCCATTCCCGACAGTCCGAAACCCCCGCGGCGCCGCTCAGTTCCCCGGCTCGACCATGCCCTCCTCGTCGCCGGGGCGGCGATCATGATCGTCGCCGCGCGGTTGCCGTGGATGCGCGGCCAGACCCGGGCAAGCGGATACGTCGACTGGACAGGGATCGACGACACGGGCGAGGGAGGGATGCTCCTCGTGCTCGGGCTGCTCGTCCTGGCATTCGTTCGCTGGCGGGGATCGTTCGAGGAGATCGAGCCGCGATCACGCTGGCTGCCGATCGGCCTGGGGTTCGCCGCGGGGTGCCTCTGGGTGATCTCGTTCCGGAGGCTCGTCACGATGTCGTTCGACACCCCGGGCGGAGCACGGCTGGAAATCGGCGTATTCCTCGCCGGCATCGGCGTACTCGTGATGCTCGCCGGGGCCCTGCTGGCCGCCCGCCGCTGGGCGGACCCGCAGGCCCCGCCCCACCGCCGCCCGGACCGCCACGATGCCGCGCCACTCTCACTCGAGCCCGGCAGCGACGGGTACATGACCCGCGCCCGGGTCGAGCGGCGGGATCCGCCCCCCGACGGCTGATCGCGGGCCGCATGATACGGACGTGATCGCCGCCGACCCTCGCCCGCTCCGCGACCGCATCCTCGCCGGGGAGACCCTGTTCGGCCTGTTCCTCGACCTGGGCTCGCCGATCGCCGCGGAGCTCGCGTCGCGGGCCGGCTACGACTGGCTCGTCATCGACCTCGAGCACGGCGCCGCGACGGAGGGGGATCTCCTCCTCCTGCTCCACGCGGTCGAGGCCGGCGGCGCGTCGGCCCTCGTCCGCCCGCAGTCCGGCGAACGATTGCGAATCGGCCGGGCCCTCGACATGGGCGCCCGCGGGATCGTCGTCCCGCGGCTGAACTCGGTGAACGAGGCACGCGAGGCGGTGACGTTCCTCCGTTACCCGCCGGAGGGGGGCCGCGGCGTCGCGCTGCGCTCCCGAGGCGCGGACCTCGGGGCGATCACCCACGACCGGGTCGGGGAGGTCAACCAGCGGATCGTCGGCCTCGTCCAGATCGAGTCGGTCGGCGCCCTCGCGGACGCCGACCGGATTGCCGCGATCGACGGAGTGGACGTCCTGTTCGTCGGGCCCGCGGACCTGACCCACTCCCTCGGGGTCCCCGGCCGGTTCACCGACCCGGCGTACCGCGACGCCCTCCGCACGGTCGTGGCGGCCTGCCGGGCCCACGGCAAGGCGGCCGGGATCCTGCTCTACGACACATCCGTCGTGCCGGAGTACCTCGAGCTCGGCTTCCGGTTCATGGGAATCGGGTCCGATGGCGCATTCGTCGCCGACGCCGCCGCCCGGGCCCTGGCCTCCGTGCGCGCGACCGCGAAGTAGCCCGCCCGCGGTCACTCGTCGGCGATGCGGACCGCCGGCTGCGGTGGCCGGAAGGCGGCCGGCCCGGTCTGGGCGATGACGACGCCGAGGAGGATGAGCGCTCCTCCCACCAGCTGGATCGGCTGGAGTGATTCGCCAAGGAGGATCGCCGCCAGGGTGATCGTCCAGACCGGCTCGATCGTGCTGAGCAGGGCCGCCTGTGCCGCACCCACCCGCTGCGTCCCCGCGTAGAACGACTGGATCGCGACGAACGTCGAGACGACACCCACGCCGACGAGGCCGAACCATGCGCCGGCCGGCACGTCGCCCGGGCCGACCGGCTCGCCGAGCGCGATCGCCGACAGCCAGTAGGTCACAGCCGTGGCGGTCATCATCAACGCCGTCGCCGCGCTCGCCGCCGCTCCGCCCCGATCGCTGCCACCGGCGCGGCCGTCACCGGCCTCGCCCCGCTCGCCGGACAGCCGGGCCGCGAGGACGATCCAGATCGCATAGATCAGCGGCGACACGATGACCAGCAGCACGCCGTCGAGCGGCGGAGCGTCGGTCGTATCGATCCCGCCGACGGCGAGGACCACCCCGACGAGCGCGAGCCCGAGCGCACCCCACGCCCGGGCCCCCCGGAGGCGCCGACCGAACCGGAGGGTGAGGACTGCCACGAGGGCCGGGTAGACGTAGACGATCAGGGCGGCCAGCGACGCGTCGACTGTCTCGAGGCCGGCGAAGTAGGTCGCGGAGTTGCCGACGTAGAGGACGCCGAGCGCGAGCGACCCGACGACGAGGCGCCGGTCGAGCGACCGGAGCGCCCGCCGGTGGGCCGGCCAGGCGAGCAGCCACAGCCAGGCGAGGGACGCCCCGAACAGGAACCGCCACGAGCTCAGGACGTGCCAGCCGACCCCGGCCTCGTAGGCCGGCTTGGCGAACAGGGCCCCGGAGCCGAAGGCACAGGCGGAGAGGAGGACGAGGGCGACCCCGAGGGCGCGGCGGCGATCCACCGCGGGAGGCTAGCAGCCCCGGCGGCTGGGCCGGGGCCGACGGGCTACACTCGTGCGGTGAGTGATCTCTCCGAGCGACGCGTGGCGACGCGCGTTCCCAACCTCGTCGACAGCCGGCTCAAGCTGGTAAGCCGGCGGGAGCCCGTGACCGTTCCGCCGGGCACGAGCCTGGCCGACTGCGTCGGTGCGATCCAGCGCTCGGGGACGGGCGATTCGGTCTTCGTCACGGCACCCGACGGGCGCCTGGCCGGCATCCTCACCGAGCGCGACATCTTCGCCCGGCTCGTCGGCGGGGACGTCGACCTGGGCCGGCCCGTCGAGACGCTCATGACGACCAGGCCCCAGCACCTCCATCTGGACGAGACGGTCCGGGACGCAATCGAGCTGATGCAGACCGGACGCTATCGGAACGTGCCGTTACTCGATGACGACGACATGCTCGTCGGCGTCGTCCGCCCGCAGGACATCCTCAAGTACCTCGCCGAGGCCTTCCCGGAGGAGCTCCTCAACCTTCCTCCGCGGCCGCACCAGCTGATGAGGAAGCCCGAGGGCGGATGACGACCGAGACCAGGCCGCCCGAGATCGAGGTCCGTGACCTCGAGCGGGTCACGATCCGTTTCGCGGGTGATTCCGGCGACGGGATGCAGCTGACGGGAACCCAGTTCACCCGGACCGCCGCCGTCTTCGGCAACGACATCAGCACCCTGCCGGACTTCCCGGCGGAGATCCGCGCCCCGGCGGGCTCGCTGCCTGGCGTGTCGGGGTTCCAGATCAGCTTCTCGAGCACGGACATCCATACGCCGGGCGACGAGCCGGATGTGCTGGTGGCGATGAACCCGGCGGCGCTCAAGACGAACATCGGCGACCTGCCGGCAGGCGGTGCATTGATCGTCAACAGCGACGCGTTCGGCCCGCAGAACCTGAAGAAGGCCGCGTACGCATCGAACCCGCTGACCGACGGCTCGCTCAAGCACGTCACGGTCTTCGAGGTCCCGATCTCGACCCTCAATGCGCGGGCCCTCGAGGGCCTCGACATGACCTCGAAGCAGGTCGACCTGACGAAGAACTTCTTCGCCCTCGGGCTGATGTTCTGGCTCTACGAGCGGTCGATGGACCCGACGCTCCGCTGGATCGACGAGAAGTTCTCGAAGCGGCAGGTGGTCGCGGAGGCGAACAAGCGGGCGCTCAAGGCGGGCTACGCGTTCGGTGAGACGACCGAGATCTTCCACACTCACTACCGGGTCGCCCCCGCGAAGCTGGGCCCGGGCACATACCGCAACATCACCGGCAACGAGGCCACCGCGCTCGGCTTCCTCGCTGCCTCGAAGCTCGCCCACCGCCCCCTGTTCTACGGCAGCTATCCGATCACCCCCGCCTCGGACATCCTCCACCAGCTCTCGGGGTACAAGAACTTCGGGGTCAAGACGTTCCAGGCGGAGGACGAGATCGCGGCGATCGGGGCGGCGATCGGGGCGAGCTACGGCGGCGCGCTCGGGATGACCGCCAGCTCCGGCCCGGGGATCGCCCTGAAGAGCGAAGCTCTCGGCCTGGCGATCATGGTGGAGCTGCCGCTCGTCGTCGTCGACGTCCAGCGGGCCGGCCCATCGACCGGGATGCCGACGAAGAACGAGCAGGCGGACCTCCTCCAGGTGATGTTCGGGCGCAACTCGGACTCGCCCGTCCCGATCGTCGCGCCGGCGACACCCGGCGAGTGCTTCGATTACGCGATCGAGGCCTGGCGCATCGCCCTCAAGTACGTCACCCCGGTCGTCTACCTGTCCGACGCGTTCCTCGCCACTGGTGCCGAGCCGTGGCGGATCCCGGCGCTCGCCGACCTGCCCGACATCGGGGTTGACAACTGGACGGACAAGGCGACGTTCCAGCCGTACGACCGCGACCCGGTGACGCTCGCCCGGAAGTGGGCGATCCCAGGCACGCCAGGGCTGGAGCACCGGATCGGCGGGCTCGAGAAGGCCGACATCAGCGGCAACGTCAGCTACGACCCGGACAATCACCACCGGATGCAGCTCCTCCGCGCCGCCAAGGTGGCAGGGATCGCCAACGACATCCCGGACCTCGTCGCGCACGGCCCGGCCCGGGGTGACCTGCTGGTCCTCGGCTGGGGTTCGACCTACGGGGCGCTCCGTTCGGCGGTCGAACGGCTGCAGGCCGACGGCCGGAGTGTCGCCCACGCCCACATCCGTCACCTGAACCCGTTTCCGCGGAACCTCGGCGAGGTCCTCGAGAGCTATCGCCGGGTGCTCATCCCGGAGGTCAACCTGGGCCAGCTCTCGATGCTCATCCGGGCCCGCTTCCTCGTCGACGCGGTCGGCTACAACCGTGTCCGGGGAAAGCCGTTCCGGATCTCCGAGATCGAGGCCGAGGCCGTCCGGCTGCTGGAGACTCCATGACCGAATCGACCAACAACGGAGCGGTGCAACCAGCTCTCAGCCCCGAGAACGCGGAGGTCATCCAGCTCACCCGGAAGGACTTCGTGTCCGACCAGGAGGTCCGCTGGTGCCCCGGCTGCGGCGACTACTCGATCCTCGCCCAGACGCAGAAGGTCATGCCGGACTTCGGCTACCCGAAAGAGAAGATCGTCTTCGTCTCCGGGATCGGCTGCTCGGGCCGGCTGCCGTACTACATGAACACGTACGGGTTCCACACGATCCACGGGCGGGCCCCGACGCTCGCGACGGGCCTCAAGGCGGCACGGCCCGACCTGATGGTCTGGGTGATCACCGGCGACGGCGACGCGCTGTCGATCGGTGGCAACCACGTCCTCCACTCGATGCGCCGCAACGTCGACTTCAAGATGATCATGTTCAACAACCGGATCTACGGCCTCACCAAGGGCCAGGCGTCACCGACGTCGGAGTTCGGGAAGCGCACGAAATCGACGCCGGCCGGGACGGTCGACACGCCGATCCAGCCGCTGACCGTCGCCCTCGCAGCCGAGGCGTCCTTCGTCGCCCGCGCGGTCGACACGCACACGGAACACCTGCAAGGGACGCTCAACCGGGCTGGCTTCCACAAGGGCTCCGCGTTCGTCGAGGTCCTCCAGAACTGCAACATCTTCAACGACGGGGCGTGGCGGGACTTCACCGACCGCGAAGTCCGCGAGGACCGGATGCTCGTGCTCGAGCACGGCAAGCCGATGATCTTCGGCAAGGACCGCGACAAGGGGATCCGGTTGTCCGGACTCCATCCGGAGGTCGTCCAGCTGGGCGTTGGCGGGGTGACCGAGGCCGACCTGCTGGTCCACGACGAAAAGGCCGCGGAGCCGTACCTCGCGCTCATGCTCTCGCGGATGTTCTGGCCAGACTTCCCGGTTCCGGTCGGCGTGCTTCGGGCGGTCCCGCGCCCGACCCACGACCAGCTCATCGAGGCTCAGCTCAGCGAGGCTGTCCTCGGGTCGGGTGAGGGAGACCTGGCGGCGGCGCTCAACAGCGGGGAGACCTGGACGGTCGAGTAGGGGACCGGCCGCTGCGGCCGGCGTGCGAGGAGGCGTCGATGCTCTGCCCGGTCTGCCGGCATGACAACTTCGAAGGCGAGGACAACTGCGACAACTGCGGTGCCGACCTCCGCACGGCCGACATTCCGTCGGCGGCGGTCGACTATCGCGGCCGGCTCCTCGGCGAGCACCTCGACGACCTCGGTGCGTCGACCCCGGAGACGATCGATGCGAGGGCCGATGCCGGCGAAGCGATTCGCCGGATGCACGAGACGGGCATCGACTGCGTGCTCGTGACCGATGGCGGCCGGCTCGTCGGGATCTTCACGGACCGGGACGCTGTCCTCAAGGTCGCCGGCCGGCCGGCCGGTCCGTGCCCGATCACGGACGTCATGACCCGCGACCCGGTGGTCCTCCGGCACGACGATCCGATCGCCGTGGCAATCCACAAGATGGCGGTCGGCGGCTTTCGCCATATCCCGATCGTCGACGGCCTCGGACTGCCGACCGGCGTCGTCTCCGCCCGCGACGTCTTCCGACATATCGCGTCGGAGCTGCGGTGACGGTGTCCTCGGTGGCGCCGACCGTCGTGGTGCTGGCCGACGACCTGATCTGGGGCACGCGGTTGACCGCCCAACTCGGCGCCGCCGGCGCGGCGCCGGTCCACGTCCGGGGATCCGCCGAGTTCGAAGCTGCCCTCGGCGACGCCCGCTTCGCAGTCGTTGACCTCACGGCCCGTGGATATGACGGGATCGCGGAGATCCAGAGGGCGGTGAGTTCGGGCGCCCGAACTCTCGCAGTTGGACAACACGATGACCGCGAGAGCCGGGATCGGGCGCTCGCAGCAGGCGCCGAGGCCGTGGTCGCCTACGCGAAGCTGTTCCGCACGGGCGAGAAGACGCTCAGGCTGTGGATGGCCAGCAGTCCACCCGCCCGGTCGTGATCCCCGCCGAGCGCTACGCCGACCGGATCGCGCGAGCGGCGAAGGCCACGACGGAGCAGGGCTTCGATGCACTGCTCGTTGGCGTCGGGCCGGACCTGCGCTATCTCACCGGCTACGAGGCACTTCCGCTCGAACGCCTGACGATGCTCGTCATACCGTCCGGGGCGGCCGCTCCCCGGCTCCTTGCACCCCGGCTGGAGCTGGCCGCGGCGAGGGCCGGCGTCCGGCCGGACCTGGCGATCGCCACCTGGGAGGAAACCGAGGATCCCCATGCGCTCGTCGCGTCGCTCGTCGGAGCGGGGCGCCGCGTCGGCGTGTCTGATCGGCTCTGGGCAAGCCACCTGCTCCGCCTCCAGGCGGAGTTGCCTGGCGTGCATTTCGAGTCCGCGACCGCCGTGTTGCGCGACCTGCGTATGGTCAAGGATCCGGACGAGATCGAGCTTCTTCGCCTCGCTGCCCACGCCGCCGACCGGGTCATCGCGCAGATCGCGGCTGGGCCGCTCGTCGGCCGGACCGAGGCGGATGTCGCGCACGAGGTCCGCGAGCGCCTCATCGCCGAGGGCCACGAGCTGGCCGGTTTCTCGATCGTCGCCTCCGGCCCGAACTCGGCGTCGCCTCATCACGAGGCATCCGAGCGCGTGATCCGCGCCGGCGAACCGATCGTCCTCGACATCGGCGGCACGCTCGGCGGCTATGGGAGCGACATCACGCGGATGGTCTGGGTGACCGGCGGCGATCCCGCGAAGGGCCCGGTTTCCGAGTATCTCCGCTTGTATGGCGTCCTCCAGAGCGCGCAGGACGAGGCGACCGGCAGCGTTCGCGCGGGGGTTGCCTGTGAACGGATCGACGCGGTGGCTCGCGGCATCATCGAGACCGGCGGGTACGGCCCGAACTTCATCCACCGGACCGGCCACGGAATCGGGCTCGAGGGGCACGAAGACCCGTATCTCATCGCCGGCAACGCCGAGGCACTCCGGGAGGGGTCGGCGTTCAGCGTCGAGCCTGGGATCTACCTCGAGGGCCGCTATGGCGCCCGGATCGAGGACATCGTGGTGTGCGGCCGAGATGGGCCCATCGTCCTGAATCAGGCCCCGCGCGACCTCCTCGTCGTGGAAGGCTAGAGGAACTGGCACCCTCCCAGCCGGCGGGCCTGGGCCGAGTCTGAGGTATCATCGCCGATAACGGTGACCCCTCGGTCGCCCGCCCAAGCGGCTCGGACATGCATTTGATCTACCCGCGGCGCACCGTCGCCGCCGCTCGCTCCGGGGACGGCGATTCCCGCGGGGCCGGCCGATGAGCCGGCGCCAGCACCACGGCCACGGGCCACGCGGCCCGCGGCAGGCTGCCGGACGCGGCCCGCGGCCGGCCCAGCCCGCCCAATCGGGACCGGCTGATCGGCCAGAACCTCGACAATCGATGCCCGTGCCGGATACTTCGGTCGCGTCGTTCGCCACGGTTCGCCCGCCGATCGCGGCTGCTCCACCGCGCCCCATCGAATGGGTCGCGGATCCGCCGCCCGCGCCCCGGGCCCTGAACGGCAACGGAGTCGCTCCCGACGGGCCCCAGAACGGCGATAGCGCGACCGCCGGCGCCACCGCGCCGCAGTTCCGACGGTTCATCAAGAGCCGGGCTTACGTACCGATGCACGAGCTCCGCCGGCGGTTCGGGATCAACGGCATGGAGGACGACGTCACACCGGTCGAGCTGAACGGAGGATGGATCTACGTCGGCCTGCCGGCCCGCGAGGGCCAGCTTCTCGGCGAGCTGCTCCGCGCCGGCGACGTCGGCTACGAGCTGTCCCTCGACCCCTGCACGCCCATCGTCATCGGCGTCTATCCCATGAGGCCGGTCCCGCGGCACTAACCCGACTCAATCGAACAGGCGGGTTATTGGGAGCTCGATCCCCTCGAGGCGGAGCAGTTCTCGCTTGACCTCGAGCAGCGCTTCGCGGGACCCCCACCAGCCTCCGCCGTAGCCGCCGAGCGAGCCGTCCCCGGCGAGCACGCGATGGCACGGGATGACGATCCCGACCGGGTTGCGCCCGACCGCTCCGCCGACCGCACGAGCAGCGCCTGGCCGACCGATCCGGCGCGCGACGCGGCCGTAGCTCGTCGCCTCGCCCCACGGGACGGCCGCGACGCCCGCGAGGACCGCCACGTCCCACGCCGCGCGCGGTCCAAGCTCGAGTGGCAGATCGAACGTCCGTCGCCGGCCGGCGAGGTACTCCGCGACCTGGTCCGCCGCGGCCCGGGCCACGCGGCCATCGGCACCGTCGCGTGCGGGTCCGGCCTTGCCGAAGCGCCGCTCGAGCGACGCCACGAATTGCTCCGTCGGTACGAGGTGGCTCAGCGCAACGACGGCGGTTGCTGTCGCTGCGAGGTGGACAGGGCCCCACGGCGCGTCGACGATCTCGTACGCGGCGTCCTGCATGACCCGCATAGTGGGGTCTGTCAGGTGCCCGCGCTGGCGACCCGCCCCTCCATCGGGCGCGTCGGTGTCGTGCCGAATCTCGGCGGGCGGAATCCGCGAAGACGGAGAGCGTTCGAGACGACCGTGACCGACGAGAGAGCCATGGCCGCTGCCGCGATGATCGGATCGAGCAAGACCCCTGTGAATGGGTACAAGGCCCCGGCAGCGAGTGGGATGAGCGCGACGTTGTAGGCAAAGGCCCAGAACAGGTTCTGCTTGATGTTCCGCATCGTCGCTCGCGACAGCGATATCGCAGTAACGAGAGCACGAAGGTCGCCGCTCATGAGCGTTACGGCGCCTGACTCGATCGCCACATCCGTGCCCGTCCCGATCGCGATCCCGACGTCGGCCTGGGCGAGGGCGGGGGCGTCGTTGATGCCGTCCCCGACCATGGCCACGAGCTTGCCCTCGCCCTGGAGCCTGCGGACCTGGGCCGCCTTCTCGTCCGGTCGCACGTCGGCAAGCACCCGCTCGACGCCCGCCTGGCGGGCGATCGCCCGCGCGGTCGCCTCGTTGTCGCCGGTCATCATCGCGACCTTGAGTCCGAGCCGGCGGAGCTCCGCGACGGCTTCCACCGATCCGGCCTTGAGCGTGTCGGCGATGGCGATGACTCCCGCGGGCCGACCGTCGACGGCGACGATCACCGGTGTCTTTCCGGCGGCGGCGAGCTCGTCCGCCGCGGCGACCAGTGGGCCGGGATCGATATTCCGGCTCTCGAGAAAGCCGGGCCGGCCGATGAGGACGTCGCGCCCCCCGACAGTCGCGGCGATCCCCTGGCCGAAGACCGCCTCGAATCGGGTTGCCTCTCCGACGTTTTGCCCCCGTTCGTCACGGGCGAACCGGACGATAGCCTCCCCGAGCGGATGCTCGGAGCCTCGCTCGGCCGCAGCGGCGAGGCCGATCAGCTCCTCCTCGCCCGGTGCGTCGGGCGCCCGAATGACGTCGGTGACCCGGGGCTCGCCCTCGGTCAGCGTGCCGGTCTTGTCGAGGACGACGGCCCGGACGTTGTGGAGCCGCTCGAGCGCCTCGGCGTTTCGGAACAGGACGCCGTTCTCGGCCCCCTTGCCCGTCCCGACCATGATCGACGTCGGCGTGGCCAGCCCGAGCGCACACGGGCAGGCGATGATGAGAACCGCCACGGTGTTGAGCAGCGCCAGGTTGAAGGCCGGCTCCGGCCCGAAGACGAACCAGCTGACGAACGTCAGCGCTGCGATCCCGAGAACCGCCGGAACGAAGTAGCTCGTGACGAGATCGGCGAGGCGCTGGATCGGGGCCTTCGATCCCTGCGCGTCCTGGACGAGCCGGACGATCTGGGCGAGCACCGTGTCGCGACCGACCCGTGTCGCCTCGAAGCGGAAGCTGCCCGACGTGTTGATCGTCCCGCCGATGACCTCCTCGCCCGGCTCCTTTGTGACGGGGATCGACTCCCCGGTGACCATGCTCTCGTCGACCGCGGAGCGGCCATCCCGGACGATGCCGTCGACCGCGATCTTCTCGCCAGGCCGGACGATGACGACGTCGCCTCGCACGACCTGCTCGATCGGGACGTCCCGTTCGTTGCCTCCTCGAAGGACGCGCGCGGTCCGCGGCTGCAGACCGATCAGCTTCTTGATCGCGTCGGACGTGTGGCTCCGGGCCCGGGCCTCGAGGAACCGGCCCAGGAGGATGAGGGTGATGATCACAGCCGATGTGTCGAAATAGAGCGGCAGCTGCGCCCCCGTCGCGACCCCGGCGGCGCGGAAGAAACCCGGGAACAGGATCGCGGCGAGGCTGTAGAAGTAGGCGGCCGAGGTGCCTACGGCAATGAGCGTGTTCATGTCCGTCGCCCGATGGCGAGCGACGTTCCAGGCGCCCTTGTAGAACGGCCAGCCGGCGTAGAACTGGACCGGGGTGGCGAGCGCGAGCTGGAGCCACGGGTTCGTGAGGAAAGCCGGGAGGAACGGCGCGATCGTCATCGAGGCGAGCCCAGCGACCAGCGGAATTGTGAGGGCGGCGGCCACCATCAACCGCCGGCGGGTCTCGACGAGGTGGCGCTGCTGGTAGCTCGTCTCGGGCGTGCGCGCCGCCTCATGATAGTCGGCATGGGGCTCGGCCCCGACGGCTTCACCGGCTCTCACCGGCGTGGCGTCGACGAGCAGCTTCGCCTCGTAGCCCGCGGCCTCGACGGCGCCGATCAGCTGCTCGCTCGTGACGTCCGGACGGGCGACGACCGAGGCGCGCTCGGTGGCGAGATTGACGTTCGCCTCTTCGACGCCGTCAACCTTGCGGAGATAGCGCTCGATGCGGTTGACGCACGAGGCGCAGGTCATGCCCTCGATGTCGAGAGCCAGCGTCCGCGGCCCGGCAAGGCGGCTTTCCGGCGTCCGGAAGACGATCTCGACCGACTGATTGGCGGTACCACCCGACGTCGTCATCGGTCGGGTGTCACCAGCGCAGGGATGCGTCACTGGTCTCGAGAAGGACCAATTGCACCTTCAAACCTCGGCAGCAGGTTGATACTCCCCATGAGTATAGCAACGTTCGGACCGCGCCCCCACCGCGGAGGGCGCGATCAGCCCGCAAGGGCGATCGCCGCGATGACCGCGCCCGCTCCGAGAGCCGCCGTGAACGCCGCGATCGCGCCGGCCCGCCGTCCGAATCCGAACGGTGTCAGGATCTCCCCGCAGAGCAGGCCGATGAGCGCGGGTCCCGCAGCGAGCGTCCCGACGAGCAAGCCGCTCGCGATGTCCGGCCCGCCGGGCGCCAGGACGACGCGGGCGCCCGCGAACACGATCGTCAGGTCGGACGCAACGAGGAACGCGGCCACCGCCCCGAGGATCGCATCCCCCCGGGTCGCGGCCATCGCCACGGGATAGGCGACGGGCAGCACGGCAAGAGCGAAGATTGCCGGCGCGAGGAGGAGTGCGCCGGGCACGCCGGGCGGCAGCGCGTAGGGCCCACCTGTCACCAGGCCGGCCCCGGCGAGCGCTCCGATGGCGACCACCCCGGATACGGCGGCGGCCACGAGGGCGCGCCGCAGCCAGGGTGGAACGAGCTGTTGTGGCATCCCTTCGCATCCTACACTCGCCACGTGGCCACGCCTGATCGCCACTCGCGGATCGACCTGCCGCCGGACCCGCGCGACCTGGCGGGCGACTTTGCGTTCCGGCGCGACGTCGAGGTCCGGTTCGCCGACACGGACGCGATGGGTCACGTCAACAACGCCGCGTACCTCACGTACTGCGAGATCGCCCGGGCGGCCTACTACGAGGCGGTGACCGGCCGGCCGCTCGCGCTCGGCGTCCACGGCGCGGAGGAGGGGATGATCCTCGCCGAGGTGCGGGTGACGTTCCGCGCGCCGGCCTTCTACGGGGAGACGTTCGCGGTGGAGACGCGCGTTGTGCGGATCGGCCGGTCGAGCTTCACGATGGAGCACCGGATCTCCGCGCCGGACAGCCGCTACGGCTCGCGCAGACTCGTTGCGGTGGCCGAGTCCGTTCTCGTCACGTACGACTACACCGCCGGACGGCCGGTCCCCGTGCCTGACTCGCTCGTCACCGGGATCGAGTCGTTCGAGGGGCTCTCGCTGCGCGCCTGAGACGGTGGCTCAGGAATCGAAGCGACGGAACACTGCGACCGCGTTCTGGCCGCCGAACCCGAAGCCGTTGACCATTGCGGTGTCGACCCGCGCCTCGCGTTTCACGAGCGGGACGTAGTCGAGGTCGCACTCCGGGTCCGGGTGCTCGAGGTTGATCGTCGGCGGGATGCAGCCCTCGCGGATCGCGCCCACCGCGGTCACCGCGGCGACCGCTCCAGCGCCTCCGAGCAGGTGGCCGATCATCGACTTCGGCGACGAGATCGGAACGCGGTACGCCTGCTCCCCGAACGCGGCCTTGATCGCTCGCGTCTCAGTGACGTCGTTGAGGGGGGTCGAGGTGCCGTGGGCCACGATGTAGTCGATCCCCTCGGGCGTCACGCCGGCGTCCAGCATCGCCCGGGTCATCGCCATCGCCGCCCCGCGGCCGGTCGGCTCCGGGGCGCTGATGTGGAACGCGTCGGCGGTGAGCGCCGCACCGAGGACCTCGGCGTGGATCGTGGCTCCGCGCGCCCGGGCGTGCTCGGCGGACTCGACGACGCACACCGCCGCGCCCTCGCCGAAGAGGAAGCCGTCCCGATCACGGTCGAATGGGCGCGAGGCGTGGACCGGGTCGTCGTTCCGCTTCGAGAGCGCGCCCATGTTGCCGAGCGCGGCAAAGGCCATCGGCAGAAGCGGGGCCTCGGAGCCGCCGGCGAGGACGACATCGCACTCTCCCGAGCGGATGAGCCGCAGCGCGTCCTGGAACGCGATCACGCCGCTGGCGCAGGCGGCGACCTGGGTGATGAGCGGCCCCGTCAGCCCGTACTTCATCGACACCTGTGCCGCGGCCATCGACCCGGACAGTGCGGGGATCGCGAACGGCGAGACCTGTCCGGGCCCCCGGGTCCGCAGGACGTCGGCGCCCTCGGTGACCTGCTCCATCCCGCCGCCGCCCGTGTTGATCGCCACCCCAACGCGGTCGCGCTTCTCGATCGGCCAGGCTTCGAAGTCGAGCCCCGCGTCCGCGACTGCCTCCGCTGCCGCGGCCACGCCGAAGTGGATGAACCGGCTCATCCGGCGGGCCATCTTCCGGTCCATCACCGCCGTCGGATCGAAGTCCTTGACCTCCGCGGCGATCCGAACGTCGAACTCGGCCGGATCGAACGAGGTGATCGGGCCCGCCCCGGACACGCCGGCCAGGAGGTTCCGCCAGAACGTTGGCGCGTCATTGCCGATCGGCGTGATGGCGCCCATGCCGGTGATGACGGCCCGGCGGGACAGATCACGATCGGGCAAGGTGGATCACCTCGGAGTGGTCAAGGTCGCGATTGTATCGGGCCGTCCGAAAGACTCAGCCAGCCGAGGCCTCAATCCCCGTCGTAGCGCTTGAAGATGACGGCGCCGTTGTGGCCTCCCAGCCCGATGTTGTTGGACAGCGCGTGGCGAATCGGCATCGGAGTCGCCTCGGTCACGACCCACAGGTCGCACTCGGGGTCGAAGTCGCGATAGTTGAGCGTCGGCGGGACGCACTGCTGGTCGACGGCCATCACGGTCGCGAACGCCTCGAACGCGCCGGCCGCGCCCATCATGTGGCCGGTCATCGACTTCGTGCCGCTGATCGCGAGCGCCTTCGCCTTCGCCGACGCCCGCTCGCCGAACACGGCCCAGATCGCCTCGGCCTCGCGCTTGTCGCCCATCGGGGTCGATGTCCCGTGGGGATTGATCAGGTCGACCTCGTCGGCCGGCACGCCGCGCCGCTCGAGGGCCATGTTCATTGCCCGCGAGGACCCGGCGCCCTGCTCGATCGGCTGGATCATGTCCCAGCCGTCGGCCGCAGACCCGTACCCGACCACCTCCGCGTAGATGTGCGCGCCGCGTGCCTTGGCGTGGTCGAGATCCTCGAGGAACAGGCCCGCCGCGCCCTCGCCGAGGACGAACCCGTCGCGGGTCGCATCGAACGGCCGGGCGACCGACGAGATCGGCTCGCCGGGCCGCGGGTTGCCGAGGCCGCGCATGTTGCCGAATCCCGCGTGGGCGACCTCGAGGAGGGGCGCCTCGGTCGAGCCCGAGATGACCGCGATGCAATCGCCCCGCCGGATCGCCTCGGCTGCCTCGCCGACGTTGTGGGTGCCGGTCGCGCAGGCCGACACGACGCACATGTTGTGGCCGATGGCGCCTGTCTCGATCGCAATCATTCCCGACGGCGAATCGACGAGCGCATTCGCGATGAATGTCGGCGTGACCCGGGTGGGCCCCTTCTGCTCGAGGGTCGAGAAGTTGTCGATCATGAGCTGCTGGCCACCCGCCCCGGATCCGAAGACGACCCCGACGTCGGTCCGATTCGCATCGTCGATCTCGAAGCCCGAATCGGCCAGCGCCTGCTTCGCGGCGGCGACCCCGAAATGCAGGCTGGATTCGCTGCGGCGGGCGGCCTTCGCGTCCATCCATTGCGTCGCGTCGAAGCCGCGGACCTCGCCGGCCGCCTTCTGGTCGTAACGCGACACGTCGAACTTCGTGATCTCGCCGATCCCCGACACGCCCCGAATGAGATTCGACCAGGCGGTCTCCTTGTCATTGCCGACGGGGCTGATGACGCCGAGGCCGGTGATGACGACTCGGCGGTTGTAGTCGGGTTTGCGCACGGGACTGGCTCCTTGGGGCTGCGGGCGGCCGTGACGGGCCGCGAGAGTTCAGGCGGGGGCAGGGAGGAACGGCGCGGTGAGGCGATCGGCGGCCGACGGGTCGTCGAGCGCGATGGCCTCCGCGTCCGGGGCGATTCGCTTGATGAGGCCGGTGAGGACGCGCCCGGGTCCCACCTCGACGAACGTTGTCACGCCGTCGGCGGCCATCCGTTGCACGGCGGCGACCCAGTCGACGCCGGTCGTGAGGTGCTCGACGAGCTCCCGGCGGCAATCGTCGCCGCCGGTCAGGGGCCGGGCGTCGGCGTTCGCAAGGAGCGGCGGCACCGGGTCCGCGAACGCGATGTCGGTCATCGCCGCCCGCATGCCTTCGGCCGCCTCGGCCATGAGCGGCGAGTGCGCCGCGACCGACACTGGCAGGACGATCGCCCGGCGGGCCCCGAGGCGCGTCGCCGCTTGCACACCCGCCTCGATCGCAGCTCTTTCGCCGGACACGACCACCTGGCCCGGTGCGTTGCGGTTCGCGACGCCGAAGACACCGGCGGTCGACGCGTCCGCGATGAGCTCCGGCAGCCGCGCATCGTCGAGCCCGATGATCGCGGCCATCGCCCCGGGACGCCCGGAGCCGGAGGCCTGCATCAGGCGCCCGCGCTCCCGCACGAGGCGGATGGCGACGTCGAGCGGCAGGACGCCGGCCGCGACGAGCGCCGAGTACTGACCCATCGAGTGGCCGGCCGCGAACGCGGGTTCCGGGAGCGGCGCGCCCGCGGCCGCGAATCGCTCACGGAGCGCGGCGAGGTAGGCGATCGAGGTGGCGAGCAGCGCCGGCTGGGCGTTCTCCGTCCGATCGAGATCCTCGGGCGGGCCCTCCCAGGCCAGGCGGCTGATCGGCTCGCCAAGGGCGCCATCCGCAGTGTCGAACACGGCCGCGGCCGCAGGCGAAGCGGCGGCCAGCGCCTGGCCCATCCCGACCGACTGGGAACCCTGACCCGGGAACACGAAAGCGACGCGGCTCATCAGTCGCGCCTGCACGTCTGCAGCACGGGCGGATTGTCGACCGAATCGTGCTCGGTGAGCGTGAGATGTGTGCGCGATTGCACGCAACCGTCCCTAGCCGTACCCTTCTGCCCGTGACCCTCCGACCCCCGACGCGCTCGCGCAAGGCTCCCCCCGGTCGGGCGATCGCCCGGCGCTTCGAGGCGGACCTCTCACCGGCCGTTGTTGCGGCGGGCAGCAGAATTCAGAACGTCCGCCAGATCTCCGAGCGGGTGGCGATGGGCCGGGCATTGTGGCGCGAGCTCGTGACCGGCTTCGCGTCGCAGCTCGGCGAGCTGCGGCTCGGCTTCACCCAGCTCGCCGCGCTGTACGTCCTCGCCGACGGTCAAACGACGACGGTCGCGGACCTCGCGGAGGCGATCGGTCGCTCCCCGTCGGCGACGAGCCGGCTCGTCGACGGCCTCGTCCGTCGCCGCCTCGTGGAGCGCCGATCGGAGACCGAGGATCGTCGCCAGCGGACGCTCTGGCTCACCCAGCGCGGCCACGCCCTGCTGCGGGTCGTCGACCGGGCCCGTGCCGGCCAGTTTCTTTCTGCCGTCCGGCCGATGCCCACTGCCGAGCGGGCGCTGATCGCGATGGGCGTCGCCGCGCTCGCCACGCACGCGATCTCCCGTCGCGGCCGGCTGATCAGGACATCCCGTCCCGCGGATTGACCGGCCGGGCGCGATCCCCGACCGGCTCGGGGCCGTCAGCGGGTCAGCCGCAGAAACGGCGCGTCACGTCGTAGAGGACGGGTAGGCCCCAACGGAGCGCGTCGAGTCCCACACGTTCGTCGACGCCGTGGAACCGTTCGAGGAACCGCTCCTCGGGCTCCAGGCGAAGGGGCGAGAAGCCGTAGGTCGGCACGCCGAGCCGGGCGAGGTGCTTGGCATCGGTCGCGAAGGGCGGCATCCCAGGCAGCGGAACGCCATCGGGATCATGGTCGCGGACTGTGTCCTCGAGCAGTGCGTAGAGCGGTGAGTCGATCGTCGACTCGACCGGCGCCCCGAAGATCACGAGCTCGATCTCGCAGACGGCGGCAAGCTCGGGCCCGAGCCGCCGGACGATCTCGTCGCGCATCGCCGGCTCGGTCGTGTCCGGCAGCACCCGGCAGTCGACGATGAGCTCGGCCTCGCCCGGGATGACGTTGTACTTCAGTCCTCCATGAATGACGTCCGGTGAGATCGTGTCGCGCAGGAGCGCCCGCGCTGCCCGCCCGTACATCGGATCGCACAGGGCGCCGAGCGCGGTCTCGCTCGCCCGCGCGTCTGGGTCAGCGGCCGCCCGCAGCAGGCGGGCCTGGTCCGCGGGCAGGGCCGCGGCGGCGGCCTCGAAGAACCGGGCCGTGACCCTCGTCGGACGGGGCGGTCCCGGCTCGGCGAGCCGCGTCACGACCTGGGCCGCGAGGACCACGGCGTTGTCGGGCCGCGGCATCGACCCGTGGCCCCACGCACCTTTCACGACGATCCGGTAGACCGCGTAGCCCTTCTCGGCGACCTGGATCGGGTACAGCCGGCGACCACCGATCGTCAGGCTGACCGCGCCGCACTCGGTCAGCGCGCCGGCGCCCCGAAGCCAATCGGGGCGGTTGTCGACGAGCCAGCCAACGCCCGCGTTGCCGCCCGCCTCCTCGTCGGCCGTGGCCGCGAACAGGAGGTCGCGGGTCAGGCCGGGGACCGGATCGCCTGCCGGATCGCGACCGGCCGCGCGTGCCTCGTCGGCAAGCAGCCGGACGACGGCGAGCTGCATCGCCAGAGTGCTCTTCATGTCGACCGCGCCGCGGCCCCACACGTAGCCGTCGGCGACGTCCCCGGAGAACGGGTCGTGCGTCCAGCCGTCCGGTGGGGCGGGCACGACATCGAGATGGGACAGGAGGAGCAGCGGCTCGCCGCCCGTGCCGTCGCCGCGCAGCCGGACGCCGACCGAGCCCCGCCCAGGGAACGGTTCGACGACCTCCGGTCGCAGGCCGGCGTCGCGGAGGGCGTCCGCGATGTACGTCGCCGCGGCCAGCTCCCCACCGGGTGGATCAGGTGGGTTGACCGACCGGATGCGGATCAGGTCGCGGAGCGTCTCGACGAGCCGTCCGTGGGCCCGCTCGAGGACGTCCCGTGCCATGGCGTCCGACGGCCGGACGGAGACGGTCACCGACCCACCCCGGCGAGAGTCGTGACGATCCCGAGGACGAAGCCGCTCAGGACGATGATCACGATCATCGCGAGGAGGAGCCGCCCGTAGAAGCGCTCCTCGCGGCGTGCACCCTCGGCATCGGGATCACGTCCGCCCGGGATGTACGGGGCCGCCAGGCCGCGCGCCCGGGCGTGGGCGGCGCGCGGGGAGTCGTACGCGGCGGGATCGGGTGGGAGCGGCTCCTCCTCGGCCCGAGTCTGGTCGTCGGTCATCCGATCGCCTGGCGGAGTGGTTCCGCCACCTCTCGTGCCACGGCATCGACCCCGTCGCCGCCGAGCGACGGCGGCATCCCAAGGATGATGTGGGTCGCGCCGAGCCGATGTGCCTCGACGGCCTGTCCGAGCGCCCACTTCCGGTCCTTGGCCGATCGGCCGGTCCCGACCTGGGCCGCGATGTCGAATATCGCGCGATCGCGACCGGCAGCGTCGAGCGCCGCGAGCAGGGCGTCTCTCCGGCCGGCGAAGTAGCCCATGTCCGCCGGCTGGTCCGGGGCCACGATGGCCGGCAGGATCCAGCCATCGGCGACAGTCGCCGCGAGGGCGATCCCACGTCGTTTCTGACCGCCCAGCCAGAGCGGAGGTCCGCCTGGAGTGAACGGCGGCGGCTCGTTCGTCGCCTCGGCGAGGGGGTAGTAGCGGTCCGATCGGGTAACCCCCGGTGGCGCCGCTGCCGCGGTGGACCAGAGCGCCTTCAGGACATGGACGCCGGACTCGAACCGATCGAACCGCTCCGGCATCGGCGGCATCGGGATGCTGAACGGCAGGTGCTCTCCCGGGTGCCAGCCGGCCCCGTACCCGACGATGAAGCGCCCGCGGCTGGCATGGTCCAGGACCGTCGCCGCCTTGGCGAGGACCGACGGGTGGCGGAAGGTGTGCGACAGCACCGCATGGCCGATCGACCTGCCCACGACGTGATGGAGGAGCGCGGCGATTGCCGTCAGCGACTCGAAGCTCGGCCCGTGGGTCGGCGCGGCGATGTCCGTGAGGTGGTCGTTCATCCAGACCGAGTCGAAGACATCGTGCTCGCCGATTCGTGCCCACGCCTCCTCGAGCGTCGTCCAGTCGACCGCCTGGGGCGACGTCTTGATGCCGATCGCTGCGCGGCGAGCCACGATGGTTGGGTCAGCCGGCCGAGCGGGCCAGGAGCTGCGCGAGCCGGTCGCCACCCGTCACCGCCCCTTCCGACGCGGAGCTGACGAGCGCCGCGTACTTCGCGAGCACCCCGGTTGCGTAGTGCGGCGCGGGCGGCGTCCATCGCTTGGCGCGCGCGGCAAGGGTCTTCGCGTCGACGTTGAGGTCGAGCGCCCTGCGATCGACGTCGATGACGATCTCGTCGCCCTCCTCGACCAAGGCGATCGGTCCGCCGAGCGCGGCCTCCGGGGCGACGTGGCCGATCATCAACCCGTGCGTCCCGCCGCTGAACCGGCCGTCGGTCAGAAGGGCGACCGAGTCGCCAAGGCCCTCGCCGACGAGCGCGCTCGTGACGCTCAGCATCTCCTGCATCCCGGGCCCGCCGACTGGCCCCTCGTACCGGATCACCACGACATCGCCGGGCACGATCCGGCGCGCCGTGACTGCGTCGTGGCACTGCTTCTCCGAGTCGAACACCCGGGCCGGGCCACGATGGTGCCGCCGTTCGTGGCCGGCCAGCTTGACAACGCATCCGTCAGGCGCGAGCGAGCCGCGCAGGATCGACAGCCCGCCGACCGGTTTGAGCGGCCGCTCCAGCGGTACGACAACCTCCTGGCCCGGCGTCTCGACTGCGGCGGCCGCGATCTCGGCGAGAGTCCGGCCGTCGACATTGGGGGTCTGGCCGTGGATGAGGCCGCCCTTCAGGAGCTCGCGCGCGACAAGCCCAACGCCGCCGGCCTCGTACATGTCGGTCGCGGCGAAGCGTCCGCCGGGCATCATGTCGGCGACGATCGGAGTCCGGTCGGCGATGTCGCCGAACTCGTCGATCGAGAGCGGGACGCCATACTCGTGGGCGATCGCGAGCAGGTGGAGGACGCCGTTCGTCGACCCGCCGGTCGCCGCGACCGACGCGATCGCGTTCTCGATGGATGCGCGCGTCACGATCGCCGATGGGCGGACGTCCCGCCGCACGAGATCCATCACCAGCTCGCCACTCTGCCTGGCGGCGTCGTCCTTCGCCGGGTCCTCCGCCGGGATCCCGTTGAGCCCGGCGGGGCTGAGCCCGATGAACTCCATGACCGTGCTCATCGTGTTCGCGGTGTACTGCCCGCCGCAGGCTCCGGGGCCGGGACACGCGACGTTCTCGATCTCGTAGAGCTCCTCGAGGCCGATCTTTCCGGCCCGGTACGCGCCGATCGCCTCGTACACGGTCACGACGGTCGCGTTGCGGCGGCCTTTGTAGACCCCCGGATGGATCGTCCCGTTGTAGAGGACGAGCCCCGGGACGTCGAGCCGGCCCAGCGCCATCGCCGCGGCGGGGATCGTCTTGTCGCAGCCGACGAGGCACACGACGGCGTCGAGCAGGTGGCCGCGAACGACGAGCTCGATCGAGTCGGCGATGACCTCGCGGCTCACGAGCGACGACTTCATCCCCTCGGTGCCCATCGACACGCCGTCCGACACTGCGACCGTGTTGAACTCCATCGGGGTGCCGCCCGCCGCCCGCACGCCCTCCTTGACGAACTCGGCGAGGCGTCGCTGGTTGTAATTGCACGGCATCGTCTCGATCCACGTCGTCGCGACGCCGACGAGCGGGCGAGCGAGATCTTCGTCGGTGAAGCCGATCGCCTTGAGCATCGACCGCGCGCCGGCCCGATCGGGGCCGTCGGTCAATGCCGCGGAATGGCGCTTCAGCGGATTGCTGGGACGGCTGTAGGGGAGATCAGTCACCTGGCAACCTTAACGATCTCCGCCAAGGTCTCGAGTCCGACGGCTCCCTGGCCGAGTACGGCGTCGTGGAAGGCCCGGATGTCGAACCTCGCGCCGGCGGCCGCCCGAGACTCCGCCCGGAGGCGCAGGATCTCGAGCTGGCCGATCTTGTAGGCGAGCGCCTGTCCCGGCCAGACGATATAGCGGTCGATCTCGTTGGCGATGTTGTTCGGGGCGAGGGCCGTGTGCGCGGTCATGAAGTCGATCGCCTGCCGGCGCGTCCAGCCGAGCGCGTGGATCCCGGTGTCGACGACCAGCCGGCATGCGCGCCAGCCGTCGAACGACAGGATCCCGATCCGGTCCAGGTCGCCCGAGTACAGGCCCATCTCGTCGGACAGGCGCTCCGTGTAGAGGCCCCAACCTTCGAAGAACGCGGTCGGGCCGAGGTGCTTCCGGAACTCGGGCAGGTCCGTCAGCTCCTGGGCGATCGCGATCTGGAGGTGGTGGCCGGGGATCGACTCGTGGTAGGCGAGCGCCTCCGCCTCGTAGCGCGGTCGTGTCTCGGGCGCGTACGTATTGACGTAGTACTGGCCCGGCCGGGAGCCGTCGACGGCCGGCTGGCGGTAGTAGGCGATCGTCGAGTGCTTCTCCTCGTGCTCGCTCATCCGGACGACGGTGCAGTCGGCTTTGGGCAGCAGCCCGAACCACTTCGGGATCGCGGTTCGGGCGCGGGCGAGCGCTTCCTCGGCCGTCGCGAAGACCTCGTCCCGGGTCGTGAAGTGAAGCGCGGGGTCGGATCGCAGCCGGCCACGAATCGCCTCCGGATCGGTCGTGCTGAGGACGCGGCCGCCGAACTCCGCCAGCTCCGAATCGATCCGGGCGACCTCGTCGAGCCCGAGCCGGTGGATCTCGTCCGCCGTGAGATCGAGCGACGTGTGGAGCCGGATGAGCCTGGTATAGGCATCCGATCCGCCGTCGACGTGCAGGATCCCGGCTCGCTCATCCGGCCGGGCAGCCGGCAGGATCTCGTCCCGGACCACGGCGCCAAACCGCTCGAGGGCGGGTCGGACGACCTCGCGGACGGCCGCGCGCAGGCCATCGGCGAATGCCTCGCGTTCCGCGGCCGGCCAGTCCGGATGCTCCGTTTCGAGTGGCTTGAGGAGCGGCAGCTCGGCGTCCGGCCGGGCGAGGACGCCGCTGATCTGGTCGACCGCTCGCTCGACAGGGGTCCGGACGGCGACGCGGCCCGAGGCGAGCCCGCGGCGGAGGTTCGCAGCTCCCTGGTCGAACCACGGCCCGAGAGCCCGCCAGCGGGCGACCATTGCCCGGGCCTGATCGGGGGTCGAGACGGGCTGGATCGCCTCGAGGTCGAGCGCCACGACCTGCGGTCCCTCGAGCGGGTCGACCGTCCACTCCTCGAGGCCGGTCTCGAGCGCGGCGACGTCGCTTGCCATCTGGGCGATGAGCGCCGACCGCGTGACGGGGTCGGCTCCGTCGAGCGCCCCGGGCTCGATCGCCTCGGCCCGGCCCCGAAACGCGGCCAGCCGCTGCCGCTGGGCCTGAAGCGCTTCCGGCGACGCGTCGTCCATCCGATCGTCGAACCGGCGATCGCCGATCGCCGTGGCAGAAACGGGGCTGAATGCGAGGTACGCCTGCCAGTACTCGTCGGCAAGCTCGGCCAGGGAAGAGGTGACCGTGGTCATCGCCGGGTGATGGTATCGGCCGCGCCTACCTGATGCAGTCGCCGAGGGCAACCTCACTCGTTCGCCCGATGCCCGGCCGGATTCGGCCGGCGACCGACAGAGGCGAGAGCGCATAGCCGACGTCCTCGTCCGTGCGGGCCTCGGCGAACACGATCCCGCCCACCGTCCCGTCGGCGAGCACGAACGGACCGCCGCTGTCGCCTCGATCGATCGCCGCCCGCAACTCGAGGATCTGCCGGATGACCAGGTCCTCGCCATAGATGTCCCGGCCGCGCGCCTCGTATCGGTCTGCAACCGCTGCCGGCACGATCACCATCCCGCCGCCGCCCGGAAATCCCAGCGCCGCCCCTGTGTCTCCCCGTTGCGGTTCCGTCGCCGCGAACCGCAAGGGAGGCGCCGGGAGGCGAGGAACCCACAGGAGCGCGACGTCGAGGTCCGGGTCGAACAGGACCACCGCGGCGTCGAACAGCGACCCGGCCAGCGACACGCGGACTGTCCGGCCACCGGCAACGACGTGGGCGTTCGTCACGACGTAGTCGGTTGCGACCGCGAACCCGGTCCCGGTCGACAGAGCGCCGCAGGTCTGGGCCGTGACCTTGACAGTGCTCGCCTCGGCCGCGGCCGCGATCGCCCGCGCCCGTGGGTCATCCGGCCGGTCGACCGGCAGAGCCGGGATTGGCTCGAGGCCGACGAAGAGCTCGGGGAGTCCGGTGTCGTCGAGCAGGGCACCGAGCCCGACCGCGATCTCCGTGGGAGCGGGAAGCACCGCGGAGAGTGCCCGGAGGGTGGTGGACGTCTGGGCCTGCGCGGCGGCACGGGGGACCGGGCCGGCGGCGAGCAGGCCGCCGGCGAGCCACACGACGAGGATCGCCTGGGCCGCTCCGAGCAATCCGCCCGCCAGGCGATCCATGCCACCCAACAGCCCGGTGCCGAGCCGGTAGGCCCCGTACCGCCCGATGCTCGAGCCGATCGCCTCGCCGATACCCACGGCCAGGAGCAGCCAGAGGAGCACCATCACCGCGCGCAGGCCCGGGTCAAGCGTCCTGAGCAGCCCTTCGGCCGGGGTCAGCGCGAGGATTGCGAGCACGCCACCGAGGATTGCTCCGGTCAGGCCACCCACCTGGGGCAATGCCCCCGACCGGTACCCGAGGATGACCGCCAGCACGAGCAGGAAGACGGCGCCGAGGTCGAACAGGTTCACCGCGGGATCGTCGCACACGATGGCGACGGGCCCTCATCGGCATTGAGCCGCCGTCTCCGGCAGCCCGCGGGTCAGCCGATCGTGAAGGTGATCGGCTGCGCGTTGCCGTCGCCGGCGATGACGGTGTACTCGCCCGGCTCGAGCTCGCCGAGGTCGATGACCGTCGCCTTGTAGACGGCGATGTCGATGCACACCACGTCGTCGCCGCCGGAGCCCTCGCGGACGAAGATCGTGATCGTCGTCCCGTCGCGCTTCCAGGCGACGCTGTCGAGGACATAGCACGGGTCCACGCCGCTCCACCAGCGCGCGTTCAGGACGGCGTGGCGGCCCTCGATCCGGGCCTCGATCCCCTCGATCGCGACCGGGCGCACGTTCTTCTGGCCCAGCTTCGGGACGACGAACTGCGGCTGGCCGAGGCCGGGGTCACCTGGCGCGCCACCGATGGGCTCACCGGACCCGGGGCCCGGGTCGCTCCCGGCGCCAGAACCGTTGGAACCGCCGGGCGAGGCGGGGGCGACCGGTGCTGCAGCGCTGCAGGCCGCGACCAGGAGAGAGACGGTGAGCACGGCGAGGAGCGCGCGAAGCACGGCTGGCTTGTTCATGGCGCCGAGACGGCTGTCCCGGGCGACAGGTTCCCCATCCGCGCTCGATCAGGAGGCGGCAGCCCGCGCCGTCGTGTCGACCCGCGGCGGGTGGGCCGCCTCCCAGGCCGCGATATCCGCCTCGCGCCGGAGCAGGTAGCCAAGCTCGTCCGTGCCCGCCATCAGCATCACCTTGGCGAACGGGTCGACGTCGAACGGCAGGTCCTCGTCACCCGGCAGGTGGACGATCTGGGTCTCGAGGTCAACCGTCGCCTCCGCGTCCGGGTTCGCTGCCGCGAGCTCGAACAGCTGGCGGTGGCGCTCCGGCTCGACGACGATCGGCAGCAGCCCGTTCTTCAGCGCGTTGCTCCGGAAGATGTCCGCGAACGACGTCGAGAGGATCGCCCGGATGCCCCAGGCGGTCAGGGCCCACGGAGCGTGCTCGCGCGACGAGCCGCCCCCGAAGTTGTCGCCGGCGAGGAGGATCCGGCGGCCGGCCATGTCGGGCCGGTCGAGCACGAACGGAGGCTGGCGCAGCGACCCGTCCTCGGCGAACCGCCAGTCGCGGAAGAGCCCCTCGGCCAGGCCCGCCTTGTCGGTGACCTTCAGGTATCGGGCCGGGATGATCTGGTCCGTGTCGACGTTCTCCGCTGGCAGGGGGATCAGGCGGCTCGTGAACGTCGCGAACCGATCCGCCACCGTCAGCGGCCCCCGACGGGGGCGAGCGCCTCGATGCCCGGCAGCCGCCGCGGGTCGCTGATGACGCCGGCGATCGCACTCGCAGCCGCGGTGAGAGGCGAGGCGAGGAACGTCCGGCCGCCTTTGCCCTGGCGCCCCTCGAAGTTGCGGTTGGAAGTGCTGATCGCGTACTGCCCCGGGGCGAGCTGGTCGCCGTTCATCGCGATGCACATTGAGCAGCCGGCCTCCCGCCACTCGGCCCCGGCGGCGCGGAACACGTCGGCCAGGCCCTCGCGCTCCGCCTCGCGTTTCACCTCGTCGCTGCCCGGCACGACCATGACCCGGACCCCGTCGGCCACCCGCCGGTCGCGCAGGACCGAAGCGGCGATGCGGAGGTCGCTGATCCGGCCGTTCGTGCACGAGCCGATGAACACGACGTCGACCTTCTGGCCGAGGATCGCCTGGCCCGGCCGGAGGTCCATGTACTCGAGTGCCCGCTCGAGGGCCCGGCGCTGGCCCGGATCCGCCTGGGCGTCGGGCGAGGGGACGAGCGACGTGATCGGGATGCCCATTCCCGGGTTCGTGCCGTAGGTGACCATCGGCTCGAGGGCGGCGGCGTCGATCGTGATCGACCGGTCGAACGTCGCGCCGTCGTCGGTCGGAAGCGTCCTCCAGCGGGCGACCGCTGCATCCCACGCGGTTCCCTGCGGCGCGTGGGGACGGCCGTGGAGGTATGCGAACGTCGTGTCGTCCGGGGCGATGAGGCCGGCCCGCGCGCCGCCCTCGATGCTCATGTTGCAGATCGTCATCCGCTGCTCCATCGTGAGCGCGCGGATCGCCTCCCCGCCGTACTCGAAGACGTGGCCCGTTCCGCCGCCGACACCGATCCGGGCGATCAGGGCGAGGATGATGTCCTTCGCGCTGACGCCGGGGTCGAGCCGGCCGTCGACCCGGACCTCATACGTCTTCGGGCGGCGCTGGAGCAGGCACTGCGTCGCGAGGACCATCTCGACCTCGCTCGTCCCGATCCCGAATGCGAGCGCCCCGAAGGCGCCGTGGGTACTCGTGTGACTGTCGCCACAGACGATCGTCATCCCGGGCTGGGTGAGGCCCAGCTGTGGGCCGATGACGTGGACGATCCCCTGGTCCGGCGAGCCCATCCCGTGGATCGGGATGCCGAACTCGTTGCAGTTCGTGTCGAGCTGGGCGACCTGGGCGGCGGCCATCGTGTCGAGGATCGGGAGGTTGCGCGGGTGGGTCGGGACGGAGTGATCGGCCGTCGCCACCGTCTGGCCCGGGCGGCGGACGTGGAGGCCGCGGTTGCGGAGGCCGGTGAACGCCTGGGGGCTCGTCACTTCGTGAATGAGATGGAGGTCCACGGCGAGGACGCTCGGGGCGCCGGGCTCCTCGGCGACGACGTGGTCGTCCCAGATCTTCTCGAACAGGGTGCGCGGTGTCATGGTGTGACGGCTCGCTGGTTGTGTGGACCGGTAGCAGAGGGTAGCAGAGGGCCTCGCCCGGGCCCGCCGAGGGCCTCAGCCTCGGCTCCGGTGCCTGTGCGGTCCGCTGGGGTGCGGCGGGTTGCGCGATCGTGGAAGCCTGCTAGACTGCGCGGACATCCGCGGGCCCAAGATGGGCCCCTCGGGTGTGTTCGGGAGACGATGTTGAGTCTGTTCGAGGGTCGGGACCGCCGCCGCGTCGCCGTCGCCGTGACGAGCGATGGACGCCGCGTCCAGCTCCCGATGACCGACTCCGGCCTCACCGAAGTAGCGCTCCTCGGCATTATTCGCTCGCTTCTCGTTGGGCTGGATGGCCTTCTCGGCCTTATTACCGGCCCCCGGCGGGAGAACCGAGGAACGCGGAGGGACGAGCGCCGCTAGGCGATCTGACCACCGAAGACCAGAGGGGACCCTCGCCGGGAGGCGGGGGTCTTTCTATTGACCGGCGTGGGCCGGTGTTCATGACCCGGAGCCGAAACGCGGCGGGGCGGACGGAAGGGGCGACACGGATGGCGATGACGAAGCGGGACCGAACCGGGCAGGCGGCCGCGCCGAACGCCGCGCCCGCCTCGGCCGCCTCGCCCGCGGGCGCCTCGCCAGCGACCGCGCCGCCGGCCGGCCGCCGGACCCACATCCCGGGCGACGGGACGGCCGGGGCTGCGGCCGTCGAGCGGGCCCGCCGGGAGATGCTCAACGACGCCCGCCCGCGACGGCGGACCAGGATCGGTGCCGATGCCGTGTGTGAGGCGCTCATCCGCCAGGGCGTGGACGTGTTCTTCGGCTACCCGGGCGGGGTCGTCCTCCCGCTCTACGACGTCCTCGGGGACTACCCGGAGCTGCGCCACATCCTCGTCCGTCACGAGCAGGGCGGCGCCCACGCCGCGGACGGCTACGCCCGCGTGACCGGCCGCGTGGGCGTGTGCCTTGGGACCTCCGGTCCGGGAGCGACGAACCTTGTCACGGGGATCGGCACGGCGCTCCTCGACTCGATCCCGATCGTCGCGATCACCGGCAACGTGCCCGCGGCGCTCCTCGGGAAGGACGCGTTCCAGGAGATCGACATCAACGGCATCACCCTGCCGATGACCAAGCACAACTACCTCGTCCGGAACGCCGATGACCTGCCGCGCGTGTTCGCCGAGGCATTCCACATCGCCCGGACGGGCCGGCCCGGTCCCGTCCACATCGACATCACGAAGGACGCGCTCCAGCAGGAGACGACCGCCCCCCATCCCAGCCTTGAGGAAGTCGTCGCCGGCCTGCCCGGCTTCCGTCCGAACTTCGACGGGCATCCCCGGCAGCTGAAGCTCGCCGCCGCCGAGCTCGCTCGCGCCACGCGTCCGATGATCCTCGCCGGGCACGGGGTGCTCCACGCCCAGGCGTGGGACGACCTCCGGGCGCTGGCCGAGAAGGCCCAGGTCCCCGTGGCCCACACGCTGCTCGGGATCGGCGCGATCGACGAGACCCATCCGCTCAGCTATGGCTACATGGGCATGCACGGCTGGAAGCACGTCAACCGGGCGATCCAGAGCGCCGACCTGTTGATCGCCATCGGGATGCGCTTCGACGACCGGGTGACGGGCAACGTCCGGACGTACGCGCCGTACGCGCGCATCGTCCATGTCGATATCGACCCGGCCGAGATCGGCAAGAACGTCGCGGTCGAGGTTCCGATCGTGGGCGATGCGAAGAGCGTCCTCCAGGCGCTCCTGCCGCTCATCCCCCGGACCGAGCCCGCCGAGCGGGCGGAGTACTTCGCGCAGCTCGCCGAGTGGCGCCGCGAGTCGGAGGCCAGCAGCTGGCACGGCTCCGGCGCCTGGCGCGACGGGCTCCTGTCGGCCGACTACGTCGTGGCCCGAATCGGCGAGCTGACCGAGCACAAGGCGACCTACGTCTCGGACGTCGGCCAGCACCAGATGTGGCTCGCCCGCTACACCGGCTTCCGCGAGCCGAACAGCCACCTGAGCTCCGGCGGTCTCGGGACGATGGGCTACGGCGTCCCGGCGGCGATGGGGGCGGCGCTCGGTCGGCCGGACCGCGAGACCTGGGCGGTCGCCGGCGACGGCGGATTCCAGATGACGGCCCAGGAGCTCATGACCCTCGTCCAGGACCACATCCCGGTGAAGATCGCCCTCTTCGATAACAAGAAGCTCGGGATGATCCGCCAGTGGCAGGAGATCATCTACGGCGGCAACTATCACTCGGCCCACCTGCTGGGCCCCGACTACCTGAAGTTCGCCGAGGCGTTCGGGATCCCCGCGTTCAAGGCGTCCAGCCCGGATGAGGTCGACGGTGCGATCCGGGCGGCCCAGGCGGTCGATGGCCCGGCGCTCATCTGGTTCGAGATCGCCGAGGAGCAGAACGTCTTCCCGATGATGCCCGCCGGCAAGGGCCTGTCCGACCTGATCGAGAAGTGGGACGGGGCAGACGAGTGAGCGGCGGCGATCCTTCGAGCAACGGCCGCCCGCCCGACGCGCCGGCCCACGTGACGCCGCCGGCGCGGGCGTTGCCGGGGAGCGGCGAAACCCGGCGCCACGTCCTCGTCGCGATCGTCCTCAACAAGCCCGGCGTCCTCAACCGGGTCTCGTCGCTCATGCGGGCCCGCAACTTCAACATCGACTCGCTCGCGGTGAGCCACACGGACCAGCTGGACGTCAGCCGGATGACGATCACCCTCCATGGCGACGATGTGGCGGTCGAGCAGGCGGCGAAGCAGCTCTACCGGCTGATCGACGTGCTCAAGGTCCAGGACGTCACCTCTGAGCCGACGATCGAGCACGAGCTCGCACTCGTGAAGGTCCGGGCCGGCGAGTCGAACCGGGCCGAGATCCTCCGGCTCGTCGAGCTGTCGAAGGGCCGTGTCCTCGACGTCACCGGGGAATCTGTCGTGGCCGAAGTGACGGGCTCGGAGGCGGAGGTCGACGCGTTCGTGGCCCTCGTCCGCGGCTACGGGATCAAGGAGCTGGTGCGCACGGGAGCCGTGGTGATGGCGAGGGGCTCGAGTTCGATCGAGGAGGCAGTGAAGAAATGACCGCCAGGATGTACTACGACGCCGACACGAACCCCACGGCGCTGGAGGGCAAGACCGTCGCCGTCATCGGCTACGGCAGCCAGGGCCACGCCCATGCCCAGAACCTCAAGGAGTCGGGA
>CAZVGO010000051.1:0-134237 GCA_964626755.1 uncultured Anaerolineaceae bacterium
ACCCGCTGGTTCCGCTCCCGTCGCGAGCTGCGTTCGGAGTACGTGAATCGCGACTTCCGGCGCGAGCTGATCGTCGCGGTCGACCGCGCCGACACACCCCCGCAGTACGCGAACGGACGGCTCGTCTTCGTCGCGACGATCCCGACGAGGGGCCTCTGGCATGCATGCCTCAGGTGGCTGCCGGTCACGAGTTCGGACGCCCGACGGCGGCCGCCAACGCTGGCGTGCAACGCGGTCGAGGTCCCGTTCGCCGGCAACGGGCCGCGCCTCCCCGAAGTGACGATCGAGACGCCGAACGCAACCGTCCGGCGGACGTGGGACCAGGCCGTCCGCGACATGGAGGCTCTCAGGCTGGAGGACCCCACGTTCGAGCGAGGTGTGTTCATCCCGGCCGCGGGTGTGCCGTGGTTCGTCACGGTCTTCGGCCGTGACACGCTGATCGTCTCGATGCAGGCGATCTCCGGCTACCCGGAGTTCGCGTCGGGTGCGTTGCGGCGCCTCGGGGCGATGCAGGCGACAGAGGACGACCCCGAGCGGGACATGGAGCCCGGCAAGATCCCGCACGAGATCCGCCACGGCGAGCTCGCCCAGCTCGGGATCCTGCCGTTCACGCCGTACTACGGCACGCATGACGCGACGAGCCTGTTCATCATCGTCCTCTCGTATCTCTACCAGTGGCTCGGGGACAAGGCGCTCCTGGAGCGCTACCTCCCCAATGCCGACGCAGCGCTCCACTGGATCGACCGCTGGGGCGACCGCGACGGCGACGGCTTCCAGGAGTACAAGACCCGGTCGTCGCATGGCCACTACAACCAGGGCTGGAAGGACGCCGGCGACGCGATCCCCCACGCCGACGGAACGCTTGCCCCGCTCCCGCTCGCGGTCTGCGAGCTGCAGGGCTACGCCTACGACGCGAAGCTCCGGATGGCGGACATCTATGCGCTCGTCGGCCGGCCCGAGGACGCCGAACGGGTCCGGCGCGAGGCGGTCGAGCTGTTCGAGCGGTTCAACGACGAGTTCTGGTGGCCGGAGGAGGGCACGTACTACCTCGGCCTCGACGGCAACAAGCGCCCCATCCGCTCGGTCGCCTCGAATGCGGGCCACCTGCTCTCGTCGGGGATCGTGCCGCCCGAGCGGGCCGCCCTCGTCGTCCGGCGGCTCCTGACCGAGGACATGTGGTCCGGCTGGGGGATCCGCACGCTTTCGTCCAACCACCCCGCCTACAACCCGTTCAGCTATCACACTGGGACCGTCTGGCCGCACGACAACGCGATGATCGCCGGAGGCTTCCGTCGCTACGGCTTCGAGGCCGAGGCGGCACAGGTGGCGCGCGGGATCCTCGACGCGGCCGAGCGCTTCGTCGCCACCCGTCTCCCGGAGCTGTTCGCCGGCCTGCCTCGCCAGCCCGGCAGCTTTCCGGTCCAGTACCTCGGTGCGAACGTCCCGCAGGCCTGGGCGGCGGCGTCGGTCTTCCGGTTCGTCGCGGTCCTGTGCGGGATCCACGCCTCGTCCGGACCGGACGGGTCACACCTGTACGTCAACCCGGCGCTGCCGGACTGGCTCCCGGACATCACGCTCAACAACCTCCGGGCAGGCCGCGGCGCGGCCTCGATCCGCTTCTTCGACGGCGAGGTGACTGTTCTCGCGAACACGACCGGCTTCGAGATCGTCCACGGCCCCGCGCCGCGGCCGCAGCCCCCCGAATACAAACCCAGCGCGTCGAAGCGACGCCGGCGGCGCACGACCGTGCCCGCTCCCTAGGGCGGCACGTTTCCGCCATGCGGCGATGGAACGGCTGGGCGGAGGAGGGCGCCGTGGTCGAGCTGCCCGAAGGAGCGGCGCGCCTGCTCGCGTCGCTCGTCGGCCCGGGCGTGCGGGGTCGCGATGCGACGCTCGACGACGTTGTCGCGGCGGTGCCGCCGTCGCGCCTCCCGCGGCACGCCCTGGCGACCGACGACCCGGTCGACCGGATCCGCCATGCCCGCGGCCAGTCGTTGCCGGACTGGGTCGCGCTCCGGGCAGGCCGGCTCGGGGCGGTCCCGGACGCCGTCGCCCGGCCGTCGTCCGCGGCGGAGGTTCGCGAGATTCTCGGCTGGGCCGGATCTGCCGGCGCATCGGTGATCCCGTACGGCGGCGGCACGAGCGTCGTCGGCGGGGTGACTCCGGCAGATGATGGCCGGCCGGTCGTGACCGTTGCTCTCGAACGCCTCGCCGGACTGCGCGGGCTCGATGCGCGGAGTGGCCTCGTGACGTTCGGCGCGGGCACGGTGGGTCCCGATCTCGAGGCGGCGCTCGCGCCCCATGGCCTGACTCTCGGCCACTCCCCGCAGTCGTTCGAGCGCTCGACCGTCGGTGGCTGGGTCGTGACCCGGTCCGCCGGCCACCAGTCCCTCGGAGTCGGGCGGATCGAGGCGTTGTTCGCCGGCGGGCGGCTCGAGGCGCCGGCCGGGACGATCGAGCTGCCCCCCCATCCGGCGTCCGCGGCCGGCCCGGACCTGCGCCATCTCGTCCTCGGCTCGGAGGGCCGGTTCGGGATCCTCACCGACGTCACGGTGCGCGCGCTCCCCGCGCCCCAGGTGGAACGGGTGGGATCATGGTTCCTGCCGGACTGGGAACGCGGCCTCGAAGCCGCGCGCACCCTGGCCCAGGCCCGTTTGCCGCTGTCGATGGTCCGTCTGTCCACGCCGCCGGAGACTGGCACGCTCCTCGCGATGGCGGGCCGGCCCCGAACCGTCGGGGCTCTGGAGCGATACCTGCGCGTCCGCGGTATCGGCGAGCAGCGGTGCCTTCTCATCGTCGCGGCCGCCGGCCGGCGCCGGGTCGTCGACGCGGCGATGCGCGAGGCGGGCGCGCTCACCGGTCGGAGCGGGGGCGCGGGCGTCGGGGCGTCCGTGGGGCGGCAATGGCTACGCGGTCGATTCCGCTCGGCGGCGTTGCGGGATCGCCTGTGGGACGCGGGTTACGCCGTCGACACTCTCGAGACGGCGGTCGACTGGACGGCAATCCCCGCGCTCGCCCAGGCTGTGGGGCGGGCGCTTCGCGAGGGCCTCGCGCCCGAGGGCGAGCGGGTCCACGCGTTCAGCCACCTGTCCCACGTCTACGGATCCGGCTCGAGCCTCTACACGACGTACGTGTTCCGCCTCGGCGACGATCCGGACGTGACGCTCCGCCGCTGGCGCCGGCTCAAGGACACAGCAAGCGGCGCGATCGTCGAGCATGGCGGCACGATCAGCCACCAGCATGGTGTGGGGCGCGATCATGTCCCCTGGCTCGAAGCTGAGAAGGGAGCACTCGGCATGGCGACCCTCGCGGCGATCGGGCGGCGACTCGACCCGGCCGCCCTGATGAACCCAGGCGTCCTCCTGCCTGTCGACCGAGCCGGTCGATGACGGCCCAGCCGGGCGCCGAACGGGTCCTCGCGATCGACGTCGGGACGCAGAGCGTTCGCGCCCTCGTGTTCGACGAGCGCGGCTCGCTCGTCGCGAGCGAGAAGGTCCCGATCGAGCCGTACTTCTCGACCCGGCCGGGCTGGGCGGAGCAGGATCCCGACCTGTACTGGCGCTCGATCCGCGAGGCGTGCGGCAGGCTCTGGTCCCAGCCGGGCGCAGCCGCGGAGCGGGACGCCATCCGCGGCCTCGCGATCACCACCCAGCGCGGTACGATCGTCGTCACCGACGACGCGGGGAAGCCACTCCGGCCGGCGATCGTGTGGCTCGACCAGCGACGAGTCGAGGGGCTTCCGCCGGTCGGCGGGGCGATGGGACTCGCGTTCCGGGCCCTCGGCGTGCGCGACACGGTGGCCGCGTTCCAAGCCGAATGCGAGGCCAGCTGGATTCGGGCAAATGAGCCGGAGGTGTGGGCCGGGATCCGCCACTACCTCTTCCTGTCGGGCTTCCTCGTGCATCGCCTGACCGGCCGGTTCGTGGACTCGACGGCCGCCCAGGTAGGGTTCGTTCCGTTCGACTACAAGAGGCACGGCTGGGCAAAGGCCGGGGACTGGAAGTGGCACGTCGCGCCGGTCGACCCCGCCTGGTTGCCGGAGCTCGTTCCGCCGGCCCAACCACTCGGCGAGCTGACAGGCGCGGCCGGGACCGCCCTCGGGCTGCCGGCCGGGCTGCCGGTCATCGCGACCGCGGCCGACAAGGCGTGCGAGGTCCTCGGCTCCGGTGCGGTCGAGCCGCATGTCGCCGCCCTGTCGTACGGCACGGCGGCCACGGTCAACACCACCCACCGGCGGTACGTCGAGGCGGTGCCCCTCGTGCCGCCGTACCCATCGGCGATGCCCGGCGCGTACAGCCTCGAAGTCAGCGTGTACCGCGGCTACTGGCTCGTCGAATGGTTCCGCCGTCAGTTCGGCGAGCGCGAGGTGGCCCGCGCCGCAGAGCTGGGCGTCGCCCCGGAGTCGCTCTTCGACGAGCTCGTCAACGAGACGCCGCCCGGGTCGATGGGCCTGCTCCTCCAACCGACGTGGTCGCCTGGCGTCCGAATCCCGGGCCCGGAGGCGAAGGGGGCAATCATCGGCTTCGGCGACGTCCACACACGGGCTCATGTCTACCGGGCGATCCTCGAGGGCCTGGCCTACGCGCTCCGCGAGGGCAGCGAGCGGAGCGCGGCCCGGACGAGGACGCCGATCCGCGAGATCCGCGTTTCGGGCGGTGGGTCGCAGTCGGCCGCCGCGGTCCAGCTCACGGCCGACGTGTTCGGCCTACCGGCCGGCCGCCCGCACACGCACGAGACGTCCGGGCTCGGCGCGGCGATCGACGCCGCCGTCGGGCTCGGGATACACCCGGATGTCCCTGGCGCCGTCGCGGCGATGACCCGGCTCGGCGGAGTCCATGAGCCGGATGTGAAGAACGTCGCCCTGTACGACGACCTCTACCGCTCGGTCTACAAGCCGCTCTATGGACGGCTCAAGCCGCTCTACGACGAGATCCGCCGGATCACCGGTTATCCGCCGGCCTGACCGCGAAGGTCAGGCGCGAATCTCCTGGCGCATGAACACGACGTATGCCGCGGCGAACATTACCGTCGTGAGCGCGACGAGACCGACGACCTGGGGCCACACGAGCAGGAGGCTCTGCTCGATCGACAACCGTGACGCGAGATAGCGGCGCGGGTCCTGCGCCTGGATGGCCTCCTCGATCGTCGCCGGGGTGAACGAACCACTCGAGACCGGATCGATCGGGATCAACAGCACCCGCGACGCCTCCGTGTAGAGAGTGTGGGGGGACAGTCGCTTGATGAAGTTCTGGGTCTGCGCGGCCCGGATCTGGGCGTTCACGTCGTCCTCGGTGAACGCCTGGTCGGGGATCGGCGCGACGAGGTTCGCCACGAGCTGGAGGAGGAAGAGCGATCCGAGGAGGACCGTCAGGACCCATACGCCGAAGCCGATCAGCGCTGAGGACGCCGCGCGTCGCAACGCGACCGAGAGGAGCGTCGCGAAGGCGAGCCAGAACGCGACGTAGAGGACCGTCAGGAGGACCCACGCTCCCAGGCGCAGGACCTCGCTGAGGTCCGGGACGAAGCCGAGCCGGATGATCCCGAAGCCGCTGACGAGCAGGACCATCGCGACGAGGACGAGCGCGATCACCCCGAGCCCGGCGGCGAACTTGCCGTTGATGACGTCGTCGCGATGGATCGGCTGGGACACGAGCCGGGGCAGCGTCCCCTCGCTCCGCTCGACATTGACCGCGTCGAAGCCGAAGGCGATCCCGAGCAGCGGCGCGAAGAGCCCGACGAACGTGTCGGCCCGGAGGAACCCGAAGTCCTCCGGCCCCAGGGTGAAGAGCGCGAGGAACACGGACTGGTTCGACGTGATCTGCGATGCGAGCTCGCGGATCCGGGCGGATGCGAAATAGAGCGGGACGGCGGCGGCGATCCCGATCACGACGAGCAGCACGAGGAACCGGACGCTCGTGACGTGGTCGCCCAGCTCCTTGGCGGCGATCACCCGCCAGCCTGCCTCCGGACGGGCCGCATCCGGATCGCGCGGTGGCGGGGCGAGCCGGTTGAGCCAGGCCCGCAGGCTGCGGGGACGATCAGCCGAGGCTGCCATCGCGCTCCTCCGGGACGAGGTTGCGGTAGATCTCGAGCAGGTCCTCGCCCCGCCTGCGGAGGTGGTCGATGGAGTGTCCGGCCGCGGACAGGGCGCCCGTCAGGTCGGCGGCCACGTCGCGGTGAGAGTGAACGACCCACCGCGGCCGGTCGCCCGGCTCGCGCGCGACCTCTGTGACTCCGGGGACGCCGCGCAGGACGCGCTCGATCGCGTCGGGATCTCCGTCCGCTCCCACCTCGAAGGCGATCGCCCCGCCGCCGGCGAGCTTCCGCAACTCCTCGAGGCGGCCCTGGGCCACGATCCTGCCCGCAGAGAAGAAGCCGACGCGGTCGCAGATCGACTGGACCTGGCCGAGAATGTGGCTCGACAACAGGATCGTCAGGTTGTGCTCCGCGACGAGCCGCCGGAGGAGCGCGAGGATCTCGTCCACGCCCGCGGGGTCGATCGCGATCGTCGGTTCGTCGAGGATGAGGACGGTCGGATCCTTGACGAGCGCGTCGGCGATCCCGAGCCGCTGGCGCATCCCGCGCGAGTACGTCTCCACCTTCCGGTCGGCGGCCTCGGTCAGGCGGACGTCGCGGAGCAATTCCTCGATCCGGGCGTCGCCGGCCGAACGGACGAGCCCGTTGAGGCGGGCCGTGTAACGCATGTTCTCGCGGCCGGTCATCCCGCCGTAGAAGCCGACCGCGTCGGGGAGATAGCCGACCTGACGCTTCACCTGGAGCGGGTCGCGGGCGGGATCGAGGCCCACGACGCGGGCGAATCCGGCGGTCGGCTCCGACAGGCCCAGGAGCATCAGCACGGTCGTCGTCTTGCCGGCGCCGTTCGGCCCGAGCAGACCGAAGACCTCGCCGGGACGAATCGCGAGGTCGAGGTCGTCGACCGCCGTGAAGTCGCCGTACCGCTTCGTCAGGCCGCGGGCGAAGATCACCGCGTCGCCCATCTCGGCCGCGGTCGGCGCCCGGACGTCGAGGGCAGGGCTGTCGTCGGCGACAGCGACCCCGCCGGCGGGAGCCTGCGGACGTCGCGCGTCGCGAGGTGGCGGTGGCGGATCCCCGACCGGGCGGCGGGCCCGCAGGGGCTTCGAGCGGAGCGGCCGGCCGGACCGGCCGTCTCCGGGCGACGCGGTCATCTCAGCGCCGGCCGTAGCGCTGGAAGACCCACGACAGGCCGACAAGCGTGAGCAGGATCAGGGCGATCCCGATCAGGCCCCACGACAGCGACGTGTCGACGGTGACCCGCATCTCGATCGACTCACTCGCGCCGTCGGCAGTGCTGGCGCTCAGGGTCACGCTGTAGTCACCGGCGATCGCGCTCCCCGACGGGGTCAATTGAACCGTGACCTCCTGCGGATCCTCGCGGGTGAGCTGTTCGACGGTGGGCGGGTCGAAGTCGACGGTCCAGCCGGTCGGCGCCGTGCCGGCGAGCGTGATCCCGGTCACCGGCGCCGTGCCGTCGTTGACGAGGAGGACCTGGAAGTCCTTGCGTTGCCCGGCCGACGCGTTCGTGCTCAGCCGCTGGTCCGGGGTCGTGAGCCGGAACGCGACGTTGCCGACGATCTCGACCTGGAGCTCGGCGGTGGCCGACTGGTCACCGGCGGAGGCCGTGACCGTGATCGGGTAGGTCCCGGCGGCGACGCTGTCGGGCGGGTCGACGGACACCGAGATCGTCTCCTGCCCCCCGGCCGAGACCGCGAAGCTCGCGACCTGGGTCTGGCCGGACGGCGTGGCATTGACGATCCAGCCCACGCCGGGGCTCTCGGTCGAGAGCGCGAACGTCAGCTCCCGGGGCGTGCCGTTCTCCAGATTCAGGCTGAAGGGGAACGTCGCCGAGGCGTCGTCCCGCAGGGCCGGGTTGTCGGTCGTCAGCGTGACGGTGCCGCCCGACGCGGCGGCGACCCGCAGGTCGAGATCGAGCGTGTCGACCGCATCTCCGCCCCCCGCCGCCCGTACCGATACGCGATACGAACCATCCGTCGCCGTGTCCGGCACCTCGACGTCGAGCGTGACGTCGGGCGCGCCCGCCGGGCCGGCGGTGACACCATCGACGATGAATCCGCCGCCCCGGATCGTTGCCGTCCAGCCGTCAGGGACGGCCGCGACCGTGAGGGTCACCCGGCGCTCGGCATTCGACGTGATGTCGAGGGCGAACGAGGCCGTGTTGCCTGGCTCGACGGCGACGGCCGCGTACGGCGTCGACAACTCGAGACCGCCCGCGGCACGGACCGCCGGGGCCAGCTGGAGCGCGGCGAGCGTCCCGATCGCCAGCCAGGCCGCGAGCCGTCGGCCGGGACGGGGTCGCGTCCAC
Source organism: uncultured Anaerolineaceae bacterium (assembly GCA_964626755.1). Lineage (GTDB taxonomy): Bacteria > Chloroflexota > Limnocylindria > Limnocylindrales > CSP1-4 > JACDAV01. The sequence goes on from CAZVGO010000051.1 coordinate 8,363, forward strand.
CCGGGGCCTCCGGCGACTGTCGAGTTGGCGGTGACCATGCGGCAGAGTCCTCCCGGCAATCATGTGTCCTGGCGGCCCGGTCGGGATCGACTCCGGTCGATCCCGCCCTCCCTTGCGGGCGAGTCGAAATCTCCGCCCTCCACCCCGTCAGATCAACCAAGGCCGGGTGAGCGGACGATTGCGACTTCTGAATCTACGGGACGCGGCGCGATTCGTGTGCGGGAGGTCGGCGATGGTCCTACCCCGGCCCACCTTGACGGAACGGGCGAAATCGATGATGATTCTTCGTGCCCGCCGCGCAGGCGCCCACGGGAGCCCATCACGCTCCACGCGCGCCGCCCGGGCATTGAAACCCTCGCTCCGGTCCCGTCTCGGGCCGTGGGAGCGAACCAACCGGCCGCCACGCCAGGGCCATTGGCCCGGCGCAGGCCGCGAGAAAGACAGAACCACCGTGACTTCGCGAACCCTACCCACCACCGTCGCCGGGCGCGCGCGCTCGATGCGCCGGCAGCGCCGCCGCACGGCCGCCGCCGGCCGCATCTACTGCGGCACGAACGGCTGCACGCGCTTCCTCCAGGTCGACCCGGCCACCGGCGTCGCCCGTTGCCCGGTCTGCGGCTTCACGCGCCGTCAGGCGCTGACGGCGTGCCGCAACCGCTGACACCCCGCCGCCTCGGGCGGCGATGATGGCGCCGTGCCACCCGGCGTAATCCTCGACCGTTCCCGCCTCGGAACCCTCATGGAGCGCGAGCAGCGCGACTTCGTCGCGCGCCACCCGCGCTCCGCGGCACTCCACGAGCGCGCCCGCGGGTCTCTCCTCGACGGCGTGCCGATGAACTGGATGGTCAAGTGGGCCAGCGCCTTTCCGCTGTTCGTCGAGGAGGCGAGCGGCGCCCACTTCACCGACGTCGACGGGCACGATTACATCGACTTCTGCCTGGGTGACACAGGCGCGATGGCCGGCCACGGCCCGTCGCCCACGGTCCGTGCCGTCGAGGCCCAGCTCAGGCGCGGGATCACCCACATGCTCCCGACCGAGGACGCGATCGCCGCGGGCGGCGAGCTCCGGCGCCGCTTCGGGCTGCGCTGGTGGCAGTTCACGATCACCGCGACTGACGCGAACCGCTTCTCGATCCGCCTGGCCCGGAAGATCACCGGCCGGCGGTTCGTCGCGATCCACGACCACTGCTATCACGGCTCGGTCGACGAGACGTTCGCCGCGCTCGCGGCGGACGGCCGGGTCGTCGCGAGCCGGGGCAACATCGGGCCGCCGGTCGATCCGGCGCTCACCACCCGCGTCGTCGAGTTCAACTCCGTCGAGGGCCTCGAGCGCGCCCTGGCGGACCGGGACGTCGCCGCGCTGCTGATCGAGCCGGCCCTGACGAACGTCGGGATCGTGCTGCCCGAGCCGGGCTATCTCGATGCGGTCCGCGACATCACGCGGCGAACCGGAACGCTGCTGATCGTCGACGAGACCCACACGATCTGTGCCGGTCCGGCCGGGATGACCGGCACACACGGGCTCGAGCCGGACGTGCTCGTCATCGGCAAGACGATCGGCGGCGGGATCCCGGCCGGCGCGTACGGGATGAGCGAAGCCGTCGGCGAGCAGGTCTCGGGCTCGATCCCGGTCGAGGAGTCGGACATCGGGGGGATCGGCGGCACGCTCGCCGGATACGCCCTGTCGATGGCCGCGATCCGGGCGACGCTCGGCGAGGTCCTCACCGACGACGCCTTCCGGCGGATGCTTCCGCTCGGCGAGCGCTGGGCCCGCGGCGTCGACAGGGCGATCGCCGGCCGCCGCGTGCCGTGGCACGTCACCCGCCTCGGGGCACGGGCGGAGTACCACTTCATGCCGGACCCGCCGCGGACCGGCGCGGAGCAGGCCGCCCACGCCGACTTCGAGCTGGAGCGATTCCTCCACCTGTGGGCGATGAATCGGGGGATCCTGATGACGCCGTTCCACAACATGGCCCTCATGTCGCCGGCGACCACGGAGGCGGACGTCGACCGGCACACCGAGGTCTTCGCGGAGGCGGTCGAGGCCCTTTTCGGATAGCCCCACGGATCGCGGGACTTCCGGCCCGCAGCCGCGGTACGAATTGACCACCGGAGGCTCGTCCGGCGTGCGGATCGGGGGGCTATCGTGGCGGCCCGGGGCACCGCTGGGTGGACCGGCACGACCGTCCGGAGGAATCCCCCCTGAGCGTCGGCCTTCGCCTCGTCGGCCAGGCATCGAAGCGCGGCCTCGTGCCGCGCCTCCCGACCGCCGAGGTCCTGCTCAACGATATCGAAGCGTGGCTGGTCGCCGAGGCGGCTGACACCGCCGGCCCGAGCCGGCGAACCGAGGCCGACCCCAACGAGCCGGGCCTGTGCGTGCTCCTCCACCCGGCCGCGTCGGACCTCGAGATCGCCGTCGCCGAGGGAGGCCGGGTCACGGTCAGCGCGACGACCGCAGAGGTCGGCCCGGGCTATCACACGTTTGTCTGCCAGCTGCTTCGCCGGATCGGCACGGACCTGGCCATCGCCTGGGAGCCCGGCGACCCGAGTGCCGGTACCGGCGACCAGACGGGGTACTTCGATTCGGGCACCCGAGCCGATGTCGAGGAGGCGCAGCTGCTCTGGCTCCACGACGGGCTCCAGGCGGCGCTGGCCGCGCGGGCACGTGGAGAGCGCGGTCACCTTGGCTCGTTCGGCGGTCACCGGTTCGCCTTCGAGGCGGCGGTCATCACCGCCCTTGGGCCGCGGGACGACGAGTGGCTCCGGGCGGCGGTCAACGACCCGCGGGTGGCGATCGACGTCTGGCCATGGACGCCGGACGCGATGGACGCGCGCTACCTCCTCAACCGGGCGCTCGTGCTGATGTGGTCGGAGGTCCGCTGGCGCGCGCCGGCCACCCAGGGTGAGCGCAACACGATCGACGAGGTTCTCCGGATCCTCCGAAGGGCCTTCCCGCTCGACCCGGAGCTCCCCTACCCCTGGCGCGAATGGAAGGACCTGCTCGACTTCGCCGGCGCCGCCGATCCGCTGTACGACCGCATCGCGAAAGAGGCGGCGGCAGCCGGGGACGGCCCGCTCATCGGCTACCGGCGCGGCGACGTCGTCGCCGTCCACGGCGGCTGGGCGCTCGAGATCCCTGGCTCATTCGCGGAACGGCGGACGGACGAGGAGTGGTGGGCCGGCGAAGGCGGCCGGAGCATCACCCTGGCCGCGGTGTCGACGGGCACCGAGAACGGGCCGATGACGGCCGAGGCCTTCCTCGAGCGAGTGTCGGGAAATCTCGGGAGCGGCGCCCTCACCCATCAGGACGGACCCGTCGTCGGCAAGGCCCGCATCGCGGTCGACGACGGCTCGGAGGTCGGGCACGCGGTGCTCGACGCCTACTCCGCCGTGCGGGGCAGCGGGGCCGCCCTCCGGATCGAGATCCACGATCCGGCTGACTGGGAGTGGGCCCTCGGCATGTGGCGGTCGCTCCGCCCGGCCTGAGCCCGGCGGCCCCGAGGGCCCGACCGGCCCGCATGACAGGCGACCTGACACGGATGCCGGGTATCGTTCGATCGTGAGACTGCGGTGCAGCTGATCGACGGCCGGCCCGTGTACGCGGCGACGGACCTCGTCGGGTACCTGGCGTGCGAGCACCTGACCCAGCTCGAACGGGCCGCGCTCGCGGGCCTCACGGGGCGACCGGATCGCGTCGACCCGGAGCTCGACATCATCCGGAAGCGCGGGTTCGAGCACGAGCAGCGCTTCCTCGCCGACCTTCGCGCCGAGGGCAAGCGGGTTGTCGAGATCTCACTCGATGGCTCGATCGAGGATCGCGGCGAGCAGCTGCGGGCCGCCGCGGCTGCCACGGAGGCGGCGATGGCCGGTGGGCCGGCCGTCATCTTCCAGGCGACGTTCTTCGACGGCACCTGGCGGGGGCACGCGGACTTCCTCCTCCGGGTGGAGTCGCCGGAACGGCCGTCGAAGTGGGGGCCGTTCCACTACGAGGTCGCCGACACGAAGCTCGCCCGCCACGTCAAGGCGAGTGCCGTCCTCCAGATCTGCAGCTACGTCGACCAGCTCGGGCGGATCCAGGGCGTTCGCCCGGAGTGGATGCACGTCGCCCTCGGCGGCAGCGCCCGGACCGTCGAGCGCCTTCGAGTCGACGACTACATGGCGTACTACCGGACCGCGCGCGACCGGTTCCTCGCGACGATGGCGGGGCCGGCTGCTGCGTTCCCGCCGATCGGGACCTACCCGGAGCCGGTCGACCACTGCGACGTCTGCCGCTGGGCGGCGGAGTGCGTCGCCCGGCGACGCTCGGACGACCACCTCAGCCTCGTGGCGGGCATCTCCTCGCGCCAGCGCCGGGCGCTCGAGGATCGATCGGTTCGGACCCTCGCCGATCTCGGTCGGGTGACGTTGCCGCTCGAGCCCCGGCTGGAAGGCACGAGCGAGCAGGCCCTCGTCCGGGTCCGGGAGCAGGCCCGAATCCAGCTCGAAGGCCGTCTCGAGCGGCGGATGAAGTACGAGCTCCTCCTGCCTGAGCCCGGCGCGCCGATCGACGGGGAGCGCGGCCTGGCAATCCTCCCGCCACCGTCGCCGGGCGATCTCTTCTTCGACATCGAAGGCGACCCGTACGCGTTCGAGGATGGCCTCGACTACCTGTTCGGGGTCCTCGAGACGGACGGGACGTTCCATGCGTTCTGGGCACGGGATGCCGACGGCGGCTTCTCGCTCGAGTCGGAGAAGCGGGCGTTCCAGGAGCTGGTTGACTTCGTGATCGCCCGACTCGATCGGGATGCATCGATGCACGTCTATCACTACGCCGCGTACGAACCCACCGCCCTGAAGCGGCTGATGGGACGCTACGCGACCCGCGAGGACGAGGTCGACCGGCTCCTCAGGGGCGCGGTGATGGTCGACCTGCTGAGAGCAGTGCGCCAGTCGCTCCGGGCGTCCGTGGAGAGCTACTCGATCAAGAAGATCGAACCGCTCTACGGGTTCGAGCGCGAGGTGGACCTGCGCGATGCGGGCTCGAGCATCGTCGCCTTCGAGGAGTGGCTCCAGCTCGGCGAAGGCGAGCGCCCTGCTGCCACGCACCTCGACCGGATCGAGCGCTACAACCATGACGACGTCGTCAGCAATGCCCGACTGCGCGACTGGCTGGAAACACTGCGCGCCGAGCTGGCGCTCAAGACGGGCCAGCCGGTCCCCCGCCCTGCGGATCGCATTCCGGAGCTCCCAGCCGCGGTGACCGAGGCGCAGGCCCACGTCCAGGCCATCGCGGACAAGCTCGCCGATGTGCCGGCAGACGAGACGCAGCGCACGCCGCAACAGCACGCGCGCTGGCTGCTCGGCCAGCTCCTCGGCTGGCATCGACGCGAGGACAAGTCGATGTGGTGGGAGTTCTTCCGGCGCGCACTCGAGCTGTCGCCACTGGAGCTCGTCGACGACTCCGAGTCGATCGGTCTCCTCGTGCCGATCGGACCGCTCGACGAGGTCGTCAGGTCGAAGCAGTCCTGGAGGTACGGTTTCCCGCCCCAGGATTTCGACATCTCCCGGACGGTCTACGACCCGGGCAAGGCGCAGGCCCACCCGAACGACTCGCCCTTCGACTGGGCGGCGGGCGATCTCATCGCGATCAACGCGGCGGAACGAACGGTCGACCTCAAGCGATTGGTCGAGGACCCGCACCCCGAGGCCATCATTCCGCTCAACTGGTTCCGTAGCCAGGACCAGCAGGCGACGCTGCTGGCGATCGGCGAATGGGTGCTCGGGCACGGGATCGATGGCGAGGGCGCCTATCGGGCGGCGCGCGACCTGCTGCTCCGGCGGCCACCACGTGTGGGCCAGCGAACCGGGGATCCGCTGTCGCGACCGCCCGAGTCGGACCTCGAAGCCGCGCGCCGGCTCGTCCTCGCCCTGGATCACACGACGCTCGCGATCCAGGGCCCGCCGGGCTCCGGCAAGACGTACACCGGCGCTCGGATGATCTGCACGCTGCTCGCCGCCGGCAAGCGGGTCGGAATCACGGCGACCAGCCACAAGGTCATCAGCAACCTCCTCGCCGCGGTCCTGAAGGCAGCCCGGGAGGAGGGCGTCGAAGTCCGGGCTGTCCAGCGCGCGAACAAGGACGTCGACGTGGTGGCCGACGACTCGATCACGCGCGGGAAGGACAACCCGGACGTCCTGGCCCGGCTGGAGAGCGGGCAGGCGAACCTGGCTGCGGGCACCGCCTGGCTGTGGGCCTCGCCAAAGACGGCCGACGCGGTCGACGTGCTGTTCGTCGACGAGGCCGGCCAGATTTCGCTGGCCAACGTGATCTCGATGTCGGCCGCCGCCGAAAGCATGGTGTTGCTGGGCGATCCTCAGCAGCTCGACCAGCCGCTCAAGGGCTCACACCCGCCCGGCGCGGACCGATCCGCCCTGGCCCATGTGCTCGGCGATGCGGCAACGATCGCAGCCGGAGACGGTCTCTTTCTCGAGACAACGTGGCGCCTCCATCCCGACCTCTGCCGATTCACGTCGGAGGTGTTCTACGACGGCCGCCTCGAGTCGGAGCCCCATCTCCTCGGCCAGCGCCTTCTCGCGCTCTCGCCGATCGGCGGTGTCGGCCCGCGATTCGTGCCCGGCCTCACGGAGGGATACGACAGCGAGTCCCCCGAGGAAGCTGCCGCAGTCGCGGATCTCGCCCGGGCGCTCACATCCGGTGGCGCGACCTGGATCGACGAGCATGGTCGCGAGCGCGCTCTTACCTGGAACGACGTGCTGATCGTCGCGCCGTACAACGCGCAGGTCGGCGCGATCACCCGCCTCCTGCCGCCAGGCGCACGGGTCGGCACCGTCGACAAGTTCCAGGGCCAGGAGGCGCCGATCAGCATCTACTCCATGACGACCTCCGCACCGGAGCTCGCGCCGCGGGGCCTCGGCTTCCTGTACAGCCGCAACAGGCTGAACGTCGCGACGTCACGAGCCCGCTGCGTGGCTGTCGTCGTCGCCTCCCCGGACCTGCTGCGAGTGCGGGCCCGGACACCGGCCCACATGCGGCTCGTCAACGCGCTGTGCCGGTTCGTCGAGATGGGCGAGGATGCGCCACGCCCCGTCAGCGCTTCGGTATCAGCTCCCTGACGAGCCACGCCGCGAGGACGCGGGCGCAGTCCGCGACCTGGGCGAGCGGCACGTGCTCATCCGCGGCGTGGGCGACCCGGATGTCGCCCGGCCCGTAGATGACGGTCGGGGTGCGGCCCTCGTTGACGAGCAGCCGCATGTCAGCCCCGTACGGCTCGCCGATCGCCGCCGGACGCCGACCGAGGACACCCTCGGCGACGGACGCGAGGCCGGCCGGCAGCGGATCGTCGGCCGGAACTGCTGCGGACGAGAAGCGGCCGCCGACGATCTCGACCTCCACCGGGTGGTCGCGCAGGAAGTCGTCTGCCTCGCAGGCCGCGGCGATGCACGCCCGGAGCTCGACCTCCGCCTCGCGCCACGTCTGCCCGAGTCGCACGCCGTACCGCCCGTCCGCCTCGACCCGATCCATGACGGTCGATGCCCAGTCCCCTCCCCTGACCTTGCCGACGATCGTCGGGTAGGGCAGGCCGAGGGCGGTCATGAGCGGGTTCGTCTCCGACGCGTTCCGCAGCGCCTCGTCCGCCTCCAGAGCGGCGACCAGCACCTGGAGCTTGTCAAGCGCGGAGACGCCCTCCCGGCGCTTCGACGCGTGCGCGGCGCGGCCGCGCACGGTGAGCCGGAACGTGATCGCGCCGGCGTGGGCGATGACAACGTCGAGGTCGGTCGGCTCGGAGATGATCGCCGCGTCGCCCGTGACTCCGGCCCGGATCGCCGCGAGCATCCCCTGCCCGCCGTCCTCCTCGGACGGGACGAACGCGAGGACGAGCTCGCCGGCGAGGACTGTTCGGTCGGCGACCGACCGGAGAACACGGCCTGCCTCGAGGATCGCGGCCACGCCGCCCTTCATGTCGCAGGCGCCCCGGCCGTAGAGCACGTTGTCGCGGACCTCGGCGCCCCACGGGTGGACGGTCCACGTCGCGAGATCGCCAGGCGGCACGACGTCGACATGCCCCACGAGGATGACCCGCCGCCCGCCCGGGCGGCCGACCCGCCCGAGGACGATCGGGAGGCTCGCCCGGGGCATCTCCGCGCCGGGCCAGTCCGGGTCCGCCTGCGCCTCCTGGGGCGTGGGGGTGATCCGTTCAACGGGGATATCGGCTGCCTCGAGGAGCCGGACGATCTCGAGCTGGACCTCCTCCTCGTGGCCGGTGACACTCGCGATCTGGACGATGCCCACCAGGTCCGCCAGGATCCGGGCAGGGTCGACGGCGGCGACCGCGGCGCGCTCGAGGTCGGTCAGGCCCACGTTCAGCCGCGCAGGATCGGCCGGGTCAGGCAGGTCGGTCCGCCCGAGCCGTTGATCCCGATCTCGGCCGCCGGGTAGGTGTGGACCTCGCAGCCGCGCGCCTGGAGCGCGGCCTTGGTTCGGGGATTGCCCTCGGCCGCGACGAGGACCCCCGGTCGGACCGCCAGGACGTTGCAGCCGAGGGTCGCGAACTCTTCCTCGGGGACCTCGACGAGCCGGATACCCAGGTCTCCGAGGACCTCCCACAGGCCCACGGGTAGAAGCGGAAGGAAGACGACGGCGAGGTCATCAGCGACCGGCGAGATCACCGACAGGAGGTGGATCAGCTCGACCGGGCCGCGCCAGTACGGGACGTCGAATACCCGGACGTCGCCCCCAACCATCGCGGCGAGCTGGCGCGCGCCTTCCGAGTTCGTCCGGAGGGTGCGGCCGATGCAGAAGAGGTCAGGCCGGAGCCAGAAGGTGTCGCCACCCTCGATCGTGCCCGGTGCCTCGATCCGGCCGACGGTCGGGATGCCGGCCGCCGTGGCCCACTCCTCGAGGAGGGCCGGCTCGGACTGCCGGTTCGGCTTGCCGGGCCGGAGCGGGATCGCGCCGCGATCCGTCACGAGCAGCGGGTCGAACGTGTAGACGAGATCCGGGCTCGGGCCCTGGGCCTCCAGGGTGTGGACGGCCACACCGAGCCCCGCCAGCACGTCGACGAATGCGTCGTGCTCCCGGCGCGCCACATCGAGATCGACGGGCCTGAGGAAGCCGTGAGCCGGGTCATCGAACGCGGCACCGAACGCTGCGTCCGGCCGCTTCACGAGGACCTCGCGGAGGGGTGCCGTCATCGACTGGGCGCCGAAGCGCCGCTCGGTCAGGGTCACCCGCGAAGGATACGGCCGCCGGCCTGTTCGAAACCGGGAGCGAGGAGCAGGCTTCGGGCACGATGGCCGGCTACGCGGCGGCGATGCGGATCGAGGGGATCGAGATCCGGGGCGGGCTGGCGGCACAGCCGGTCCGGGCAAGCCCGGGACCAGTACTGCTCCCGGCGAGCCTGGCCCTGGTCGACTTGGCGGGCAAGGACCCTGGCGAGCACCTCCGCCAGCGCCTGGCCGATCTCCGGATCTACCTCGGCCAGCTGACCTGGTACCTGTTCAAAGCCGAGTCCTGGCGCTGACCGTCGTCCGGGGGCCCGCAGCCGATCGTTCGGGTTGCACGGGCATCCCCGACCCTGTCAAGATTCCGGTCATAGGCGGCTGGGCAATCCGGGCGCGAAATGGGAGATCTGCGTGTTGCATCGCCACTTCGTCAAGGCCGCCCGGCGACGGTCGCGATACCAACTGGCGGCGCTCGTCACGGCGCTCGCCTTGATCGGCGGCGCTGGCCCGGCGGCCGGTGGCGCGACGCGGCCGGCAACCGATGGCGCGGCCGCACCGGCCGCGTTCAACCCGGGCGCCATCAACCTCGTGCTGACACAGGTCGCCAGCGGCCTGTCGCGGCCGGTTCTCGTCACCCACGCCGGAGACGGCTCGGACCGCCTGTTCGTCGTCGAGCAGACCGGCCGGATCCGGGTCATCAAGGGCGGCGTCCTGCTGCCGGCTCCGCTCATCAGCGTGGCGCCCTCGATCCTGACGAGCGGTGAGCAGGGACTCCTCGGCCTGGCATTCCATCCCAGCTTCGAATCCAACGGCAAGTTCTACGTGTACATGACGCTCAAGAACGGCGCCAACGCGGTCAACGAGTACCGCGTCGAGACCCCCGGGGCGGACACCGCGCGATGGCAGACCGGCCGTCGGATCATGACGATCGCCCATCCGTCATACACGAACCACAACGGCGGCCATCTCGCGTTCGGGCCGTCCGGCCACCTGTACATCGGGACGGGCGACGGCGGGTCGTCCGGCGATCCCCACAACCGGGCCCAGAACCTCAACAGCTACCTCGGCAAGATTCTCAGGATCAACATCAACCTGACATCGGGCACGAGGAATTACGCGGTCCCCCGGACGAACCCGTTCGCCAGGAAGGCGGGCTTCGACGAGATCTGGGCACGCGGCCTTCGCAACCCGTGGCGCTTCTCGTTCGACCGGGCGACCAACGACCTGTGGATCGGCGACGTCGGCCAGAACCGGTACGAGGAGATCGACGTCTCGCGCAAGACCGTCGCACATGACGCCGGGTGGGGCGCGAACTACGGCTGGCGGATCATGGAGGGCCGGGCCTGCTTCATCCCGTCGCGCTGCAGCACCGCTGGCAAGGTCCGGCCGGTTGCCGTGTACAGCCACTCGTTCGGCTGCTCGGTCACGGGCGGCTACGTCTCGCGTGGCCCGGACCCGCTCCTCGCCGGTGGCTATCTGTACGGTGACTTCTGCTCCGGCCGGATCTGGGGGCTCAACGCCGCGTCCGCCTCCCCAACCCCGGTCCAGCTGAAAGACACGAGCCTGATGATCTCGTCGTTCGGCGAAGACGAGGCCGGCAACCTCTACGTCGTCGATTACGGCGGGGATGTCTACCGGCTGTCGGCCACCGCCAAGTAGGAAGCCCCGTCAGGGCCCGCCGAAGCGGGCCGGGTCGAGGGCCGGCGGCACGCCGGCCCGGCGCCCCAGCACGAGGTCCGCGAGCAGCCTCGCGCTGCCCGGGCCGGTCGAGATGCCCCACGGCCCGTGGCCGGCGACGACGTAGAGGCCGTCGAGCCACGGGACGCCGCCAACGAGCGGGCGCCCGTCGGCGCTCTGTGGCCGCGCGCAGCGGCGGGCGCCGAGGAGTGGCGCGTCCGCGAGCGCCGGAACGAACCGGGCCCCGCGCCGGCGTATCCCGGGGACGAGCGCATCCGGATCCGGCTCGGCCTCGAGGAACGTCGAGCCGAGAACGGTGCGGCCGGCCGCGGTCACGAGGCTGAATGCGAAACCGTCCGACGCGGCCGAACCCGCGCGCGGCGGCTCGATCGTCTCGTCGATGTCCGCCTCCTCGAGGACGTGGCGCGGCGGTGACGCGAGGTCGACCTCGGCGACGACGCCCCAGACCCGCCGGATCGGGGACCAGCGACCGGATGGATCGACGATCTCGGGAGTCCACGGGCCCGCGGCCACGACGACGGCGCCGGCCGCAACCTCATCGACCAGACTCGTCCGCACGCCGATCACTCGGTCGCCCCGGAGAATCAGCCCGCCCGGGAGGCCGACGCCAATGCGCACACCGTGCCGCCCTGCCAGCGCCGCGTAGGCCCTGGTGGCCGCGGCCGGCGCGACCGGAAACCCAATTGCGACGCGGCACGCGGAGACCGCCCGGTCGAGCGACGGTTCGAGCCCGGCGAGGGCCTCACCGTCGAGGAACTCCGCCCCGAGCTCCGGGTGCGTCGCCGCCAGCTCGGCGGCGAGCCGGCGGGCGACCGCGGGCGTGCGCGTCACATGGAGCAGCCCGGCCGGGTCGACCGCGAGAGCAAAGCCGCCCGCCCCGGCCTTCTCGAGCCGGCGGTACTCGGTGAGCGTGTCGCGGTACAGGGCGTCGAGTACGGGGTCGAGGGGAGCCTGGACGACCCCGGAGTTGCGGCCGGACGCCCCGGCCGCGATCGCCTCCCGTTCGATCACGACGACCGAAGCCCCGCCCTCGGCGAGGAACGCCGCCGCCGCGGTGCCGGCGATCCCGGCGCCGATGACGACCACGTCGGCACGGGCCGGCAACCCGCGGGGCACTGTCAGGAGACGCTGGCCGCAGGAACGGAGCGGGCGACGATTCGGCTGAGGGCCTCGAGGAGCCGATCGACCTCCGCGGTCGTGTTGTAGTGGGCCAGCCCGATCCGGAGGACGCCGCCCGAGGCGACCAGACCGAGACGCTCGATCAGTCCCGTCGCGTAGAAGTCGCCGTGCCACGTTGCGATGCCCTCGCGGCCGAGCCCGACCGATGCGGCCTCCGGCGAGACGCGCTCGAACCTGACCGCAGCCGTCGGGGTGCGATCGCCGAAGCGGGCCCGGTCCGCGATCCCGTAGAGGCGCGATCCCGGGATCGATTCGAGCCCGGCGACGAGGCGCTCGAACAGGCTCATCTCGTACGCCCGGATTGCGCTCATCCCGGCGACGATCGCTTCGCGCCGGCCCGCGCGGGCGCCGGCCGCGCCGTCCTCCCGTCCGACGCCGGCGATGTATTCGATAGCGGCCAAAGTGCCGGCCAGCCCCTCGAAGTTCATCGTCCCGGTCTCGAAGCGGTGATGGGCCGGGCGGATCTTGTACGACGGCAGTCGCTCGAGAACCTCGCGCCGCCCGTACAGGACCCCCGCGTGCGGGCCGAAGAACTTGTACGCGGAGCAGACGACGAGGTCGGCGCCGACGTGGCGGACGTCGATCGGCCCATGGGGCGCCCAATGAACGGCATCGACGTAGACGAGCGCGCCGGCCGCGTGCGCCCGACGGACGATCTCGTTGACCGGGTTGATCGTCCCGACAGCGTTCGAAGCCCAGCCGAAGGCGACGAGTCGGGTCTTTGGCCCGAGCAGCCGGTCGAGCTCCTCGAGATCCAGCGTGCAGTCCTCGCGCCGGATCCCGACGGACCGAATGGTGAGGCCGCGGTCGGCCGCGATCGACCGCCACGGCCCGACGTTCGCTTCGTGATCGAGGCCGGTGACGATGATCTCGTCACCCGGTTCCATCGTCGCGCCGAGGGACCGGCTGACGTGGAGCGTCAGCGAGGTCATGTTCGCGCCGAAGGTGATCTCATCCGGACCCGAGGCCCCGAACAGGTCGGCCGCGGCGGCGTGCGCGTCCTCCACGATCGCGTCGGACCGGATGCTCGTCTGGAACGGGCCGCCGGCGTTGGCGTTCGTCTCGCGGTAGTAGTTCGTGACCGCGTCGATGACGGTGTCGGGCACCTGGGTGCCGCCTGGACCATCGAAGAAGGCCATCGGCCGCCCGTCGTGGGTCAGCGAAAGGGCGGGGAATCGGCGCCGGAGCGCCTCGACGTCGAAGGCAGTCACGCCCGAATGCTAACGCGAGTCTGGTCTCCTCGACCCGCTCAGCCGGTCCGGCCGCAAGGCGGCGACGAGCACGTAAGCGAGCGCACCTCGAGGTGCGTGAGCGACCGCGCGGAGGCGCCAACGCGGCGGACGGGCTGGATCAGCGGGTCTAAGCCCAGACGCCGACAGGGGTCCATTCGAGCGGGACGTCGACGAGGATGATCTCGGACGGCTCCGAGGCACCGATCCGGATCTCGGGCTGACCCCAGGCGCGGGCGGACGCGCCGTCGGCCGCCGGCTCGCCGTCGAACGTGCCCGCGCCCCGGATCCGGTAGACGTACGCACCTCGCCCCGATTCGATCGGATGGCGCACCTCCGTGCCCGGGTCGAGCAACGCCACGTGAACCGACGCGTCCTGGTGGATCTTCACCGCGTCCCCCGCCGCCGGGCCGGCGACGCGAAGCAGCCGATTGGTGCGGTCGGCAGCCGGAAACGTCCGCTGCTCGACCGACGGCGGCAGGTCCGCCGTATCGGGCAGGATCCAGAACTGGAGGAAGCGGAGAGGATCCGTTGGGGAGCCGTTCTTCTCCGAGTGCCACATTCCGGACCCGAGAGTCGCCCGCTGGAGCGAGCCGGGCGGCAGGATCCCGCCATTGCCCAGGGAATCCTCGTGCTCGAACGTCCCCTCGACGGTCCACGTGATCCCCTCGATGTCGCGGTGGGGATGAAGCGGCCACACCGCACCTGGGATCAGCCGGTCGTCGTTGAAGACCCGGAGCGGGCCGAAGCCCATCTGGTTCGCGTCTTGGTACTGGTCGAACGAGAAGTGCCAGCGGGCGTCGAACCAGCCGCCTTGCGTGTGGTGGATCTCGTCCGGCCGGCGCGCTACGAGCATCTCAGGCCGCGGCGCCATCAAGGGCCGGGTGGGTAAGCGCGGGGTCGATCTTCCAGGTTGACATAGAGGTTCTCCAGCGTCGGCCCGTTCGACCGCGGCATTTCGTTGACCTTGCAACATTAGCCGGAGGTCGTTGCCGTGTCAACGACCCATCGTGTATCATCCGCTCATGACCAGCGCAGCGGCACCGGGGATCGTCGCCGTCGCCGCTCCCGGAGTTGGCGCGGCCGAGCCTCGACTCGACGCGTGGCGCGCGTTCCTCCTGGCCCATTCCCGGCTCATCCGCCGGCTCGACGAGGAGCTTCGTGCCGAGCACGGCATCTCCCTGGCCGAGTACGACGCGCTGCTCCAGATCGCGCTGTCCCCGGACCGCCACCTCAGGATGAGCCGGCTCGCGAGCCAGGTCCTCCTCAGCAAGAGCGGGGTCACTCGGCTGGTCGACCGGCTCGTGGCCGACGACCTCGTAGCGCGGACCCAGTGCAGCACCGACGCGCGTGGCGCCGAAGCGGCGATCACGCCGGCTGGGCTGGCCCGACTCCGGGCGGCCGCGCCGACGCACCTTCGCGGCATCGACGCGTACTTCACCTCGGCCGTCGACCCGTCGGACATGGCGGTTCTCCAGCGGTCGATGGACGCGATCTCCCGCCGCACCGGGGAGGCCGGCGCACCCGACTCGGACGCCGCGTGCGACCCGGCCGATGGGGCAAGCGTCAGCTGACGGCACCGGCGTCCCCGCGTCGCGCGGGCGCCTGTACGTCGGGACGAGCGGGTTCGCCTACGCCGGCTGGTCACCCCGGTTCTACCCGGCCGGGCTCCGGGGCGACGCCCTCCTTCCCTGGTACGCCCGCCACCTTCCGGCCTGTGAGCTGAACAACACGTTCTACCAGCAGCCTTCGGAATCGAAGGTCGCGACCTGGCTGGCGGCTACCCCGGCCGACTTCCGGTTCGCCGTGAAGGCTCAGCGAGGCGGCTCCCTCCGCGCCCTGAAGGTCGGCCCGGCCGCGAGCGTCCCGTGGCTCACGGCACCGCTGCTGCGGTTTGGCGACCGGCTCGGGACGGTGCTCTTCCGGGTTCCGGATGGGTTCCCCGTCGACGTCGCGCGCCTCGAGGCACTTCTCGCCGAGTGGCCACGCGGCCTGCCGCTGACCCTGGAGTTCCAGGACCCTGCATGGCACGTGGACGAGGTCATCGCCGCACTGTCCAGCGCGGGCGCCGCGATGTGCGCCACCGAGCTGCCGGAGGACGATGGGCCGCCGTCTCTGCGGCTCACCGGCCCGTTCCTCTACCTCCGCCTCAGGCGGCACGAGTACCCGCCGGCAGAGATCGAGGCGTGGGCCGCCCGCCTGTCGCCGTTCCTCGACGCGGGGACGGACGCGTTCGTGTTCTTCCGCCACGACGAGACCGGGCGGGCGACCGAGTTCGCGACCGCGCTCTCGACGGCTGTTACGCGGCCCTAGCCCTCGAAGGAACCTTCCGGCGGTGCGAAGAAGACGAGGATCCGGAGCTCCTCCTCGATGTCGTGGAATCGGTGGGCAACCGTCGCTCCGACGAACGAGTCTCCGGGTTCGAGCGTATCAGCGGAGAGGAGCGCCGTCCGCCGGCCGGCCCGCCGCGCGGGACGATCGCCGCGCTCGACTAGGATCTTCGCATGATCCCCATTTGCCGCCGCTCGTCGCGGCTGATCGCGCTGCTCGCTGCGCTCGCACTCGGAGCGGCTGCCTGCGGCTCGTCCACCGGCTCGCCCAGTCCCCGTCCCCCGGCGGGAACTCCGGGTCCCCCGGCGACTGCCAGCCCGGCAGGCGGCGCAACGATCGACCCCGGCGCCACTCCTCCCGGCGGGTCGTTCGACCCGGCCGCGGTGGAAGTGGAGCTCCAGGTCGTGACAGACGTCCCGAGACCAGTCGCGATCGCCGCACCGGACGACGGCAGCGGCCGCCTGTTTGTCGTCGATCAGGGTGGCCGGATCTGGCTCGTCCGCGACGGCCGGCGGGCGGAGACGCCGTTCCTGGACATCGAGGATCGGGTGACCGCCGGCGGGGAGCAGGGCCTCCTGGGGCTGGCATTCCACCGGGCGTTCCCGGCTGACCCGCGCTTCTTCGTGTACTACACCGATCGGGATGGGCGGCAGGTGGTATCCGAGTGGCGCATCCCATCGGCCAGTGCGGACCAGGCGGACCGCGACTCGGAGGCCGTGCTCCTGCGGATGGACGACTTCGCGCCCAACCACAACGGCGGCGCGCTCGCCTTCGGGCCGGACGGCTACCTGTACATCTCGACCGGCGACGGCGGCGGCGGAGGCGATCCGCGCGGGAACGGCCAGAAGCTCGACACGCTTCTCGGCAAGATCCTCCGGATCGACGTCGACGCGAGCGGCGACGGCCGCCCATACGCGATCCCGGCGGACAACCCGTTCATCGATCGGGCGGGTGCGCAGGCCGAGATCTGGGTGACGGGGCTCAGGAATCCGTGGCGAATCTCATTCGACCGAGCCACCGGGGACCTGTGGATCGGCGACGTCGGCCAGGGCTCGTTCGAGGAAATCGACGTCGTCCGAGCCGGCTCGGGCGGCGGCCAGAACTTCGGCTGGAACACGACCGAGGGATTCCACTGCTATCCGTCCGGCGACCCGTGCGCCCCGGAGGGCCTGACGCCGCCGGTGACCGAGTACGGCCATGGCTTCGGGTGCTCGGTGACCGGTGGCGTGGTCTACCGCGGCGCGGCGATCCCGGAACTCGTGGGCGGGTACCTGTTCGCCGACTACTGCTCCGGCAACGTCTGGGTGATCGATGCCGAGGCCCAAGAGGTCCGAGAACCCCGGCGCGTCCTGCAGAGCGGCCGCTCGATCAGCTCGTTCGGGGAAGACGAGGCTGGTGAGGTCTACGTCACGGACCTGGACGGCGAACTGCTGCGGGTTGTAGCCGGGCCCTGACCTGGGCCCAAGGCCTGCAACGCCCCTGATACTGGGCGGCCGTCCCCGCACGACCAGGCGTGACGGGCATCCGGGCAACATTCCTGCGTGCACACAGGCCGGCGGGGTCGATATCGCGCGGCTGCGTCCGTCGGGGCGCGGTCCGGTCACGCCCGTGCCCCGGTCTCGCCTCGCCGCGGCTTCCCGGTCAACCGGCACCGGAGTGGAGGTGGCGGCAGCCGGTTACTCGCCGTCCTGCTGACTCTCTTCCTCGTAATGATCCTCGTCGTGGGGGGCGGGATCGGGCTGTTCGGCGTCGCCGCCATAGCGACCGTCGGCGCCCTGTCGACGGACCTGCCCGATCCGTCGAAGCTGCGCGACCTGACGTTCAGCCAGCCGACGATCGTGTACGACCGGACCGGCGACGTCGAGCTGGCCCGGTTCCAGCGGGAGCAGCGCCGGGTGGTGGCCTACGCGGAGGTCCCGAGGCTCGTCCTCGACGCCACGACGGCCGCGGAAGACCGGACATTCTGGGAGAACGAGGGCTACGACCCGGGCGCGATCCTGTCCGCCCTCGCGGAGAACGCCCAGGGGCAGAGCGAGCGCGGCGCGTCCACGATCACACAGCAGCTCGTCCGGGCCAGACTCCTGCCCGACGAGTACACGCAACCGGGCGCCGACCGCTACATGCGCAAGGCGAAGGAGATCATCCAGGCGGCGCGGCTGACCGAGGCGTTTCCCGGCGAGGCCGGCAAACAGCAGATCGTCACGGCCTACCTGAACGAGATCTTCTACGGGCACGACGCGTACGGCGTCGCCGCCGCCGCCCGGATCTACTTCGGCGTCACCGACCTCGACGAGCTCACGCCGGCCCAGGCTGCGTTGCTGGCGGCGCTGCCGAAGTCCCCCACGACGCTGGATCCGTACCGCTTCGCCACGCCGGACGAGGACGGCCGGCTGATCGTCCCCTCGTCGGCCGCGCCCGTCGTCCGGCGCGACTGGATTCTGCGCAACCTCGCGACCTCCCGCTGGACGAAGCTGTCGGAGAGCCAGCTCAGGCGGGCACTTGCCGAGCCGGTCGTCCTCGCCGGCGACAAGCCCCTCACCTATCGCGCCCCGCATTTCACGTGGCAGGTCCGCCGCCAGGTGGAGGCGATCCTCGGCGGGCGAGAGGCCGTCGACACCGGCGGCTACCGGGTAATCACAACGCTCGACTGGAAGGGCCAGGCGCTGGCCGAGAAGTGGCTTGCCGCCGCGGCAATCGCGCCGAACCTGCCGGCGAAGTCCGCAGCCGCCCTCTTCGACCTGTACGAGATCCCGAAGGGCGACCGGGCCTGGATCAACGCCCTGCGCGGCAAGGACATCCACAACGCGGCGCTCGTCGCGCTCAACTACAAGAACGGCGACGTCCTCGCCTATGCCGGCAGCGCCGGGTACTACCGGGACGACCTCGCGAGCCCGAAGTTCGAGCCGAAGTACGACGCGGCGGGCGACGGCGCCCGGCAGCCCGGCTCGGCGTTCAAGCCGATTGTCTACGCGACCGCGTTCGAGCACGGCGCCCTGACCCCGGGCAGCCTATTGCTCGACATCACGACCACGTTCAACCCCCGGGCCAAGTGGGCACCGCGCGATGCGGACCAGCTCGACCGGGGCCCGGTGCTCGTCCGCCGGGCACTCCAGTTCTCGCTCAACATCCCGGCGATCCGGGCGCTCGAGCGGGTCGGCAACGAGGTGGTCGCCGACCAGGCCGAGCGGCTCGGTGTCCGCTTCCACGGCGGGACGACGGCGTTCCTCCAGGCCGGCCTGTCGGCCGCGATCGGGACGGTCGAGGTGCGCCCCCTCGACCTCACCGCGGCCTACGGCGCCCTGGCGAACTCCGGTCAGCGGCTCCCGCCGCGGATGATCCTCGAGATCCGTGACCCGGACGGCCGGCTCGTGTGGCAGGCCCCCGCGGTCCAGCCCGAGGTGGCGATCAGTCCCCAGGCGGCCTTCCTCGTCACCGACATCCTGGCGGGCAACACGGACCGCCGCCAGAACCCGTTCTGGGGGCCGATGCTCGAGGTCCGCAACGGTCCCGACGGCAGCCGCAGGCCCGCCGCCGCGAAGACGGGCACCGCCAACGACGCCCGCGACCTGGCCACGTACGGCTACCTCGCCCCGCCGGCGGACGACCAATACCCTGGTCTGGCGGTCGGGATCTGGATGGGCAACAGCGACCACTCGAACCCCAAGACGCGCAAGCCTGCGACGTCGATCACCGCCGCCGCGCCACTCTGGCGCGCGTTCGTCCGCGACTACTCGCGGGGCTGGCCGGTGACCGGCTTCACGAAGCCGGACAAGATCGTCGCGGCATCGATCGACGCGTGGTCCGGCGGCAAGCCGGGGGCGTGGACTCGCGACCGAATCAACGAGTACTTCATCACGGGCACCCAGCCCGGCTCGCGCCGCGCGATCGATCCGGCCGGCCTCCTGTACAGCCGGGCGTGCGGCGGCTGGCGCGTCGATCCGGTCAAGGCAGAGCTCGGTCCCGCAGAGTGGCGGGCAGATGTCAGCAACTGGGCCACCAGGGCCCGGCGCGGCCCGGGTGTCGCCGGCCCGCTCGACTCGCGCACCGCCTACTTCTTCGGCGAACGAAGCTGGGGCGGCCAGATCGTCGGGCCGTGCCCGAAGCCGAAGCCCGAGAAGGACAAGGACGACGACGAGGACAAAGACGAGGACAAGAAGAAACCGCCGAAGGATCCCGCCGATGAGGACGGCGGCGGCTGACGCCGCTCGACGATGCGCGGAGAGTTCCTCGCCAGTCCGTCGTGGACGCTGAGGACGAGGTTCGGGCGGGCCACCAAGTCGAGCTTACGGGTGGCGGTGCCGCCTGGCGGACGCCTCTCGGCCGGGACCGACCGGCCTGCTTCTTCGCGGCGGGCGTTGCGGCCTGGCCGCCCCCAGGCCGGGTGCGCGTCAGGGCAGCGACAGGAGGAGCGCAGCCGCGGCCGCCATCACCGCCATGGCGTACTCGACTAGACGCATCGAGCGCTCGTCACGCGGTAGCTCTACCGGGTCCGCGGTCTGGATCCGAGTCTGGTCGATCATGCCTCGTGGGGCCTCAAGTGAAGATCAGGCTGATGCGAGTAACTCTCGCTCCCGCTCCCTGCCAGCCGCGAGAGCGCGACGGCGATGCTCGTAACAGGCCCCTTGCACGGGCCGGAAACCGCCCGCGAGGTGGTGCGCGCGGTCAACGATCGGTCCGGGGCGACGAGGGTCTCGGCTTATGTCGGCCACATCGTGCCGCACGCAAACCAGGGTCGAGGAGTGATATGCGCCTGCAACGGTCAGCGCGGGGCCTCTGAGCCTCCTGAACGTCGAGCATTCGTAGGCTTGCGCTCGTCGGTGGGTGGCAGGCCACCTCCCGCGACCATCGCCATCCCTCGAGAGGACGCTTGTGACGGGGCGTCCCCTCCCGTTCCCACGGACGGCTCGAGCCCCCTCCTCGGGCCGTCCGTACAATTTCTCCACATTGGACCCACCGCGCGCACGAAGACGCCCGCCGGGCGGACCCGGCGGGCGTCCTGATTGTTCGCGGCGGTTCAGTACCGGCGCTCGGTCTCGTCCTTGACCGCGTCCTTCGCCTCGTCGACGCCCTTGCGGATGTCGTCGCCGGCATTTGCGGCGTCCTTCTTGATCTCGTCGCCGAGGTTGGCGGCCTTGTCGCCAAGGTCCTCCTCGCCGTCGGCCTTCCGCCACTCCTTCTTGACGTTGGTCTCGGCCTCGCGATAGGTCTTCTTCACGTCGTCCATGCTGCTGTCTCCCGGTAGCGGGCCCGGCGCCGGACGGCCCCGGAGGACCTCGAGCGTAGGCGAGCCGGACTATCGCAGCGAGCACGCACCCGGACCACCGACTATCAGCGGGCTTACATCGGCGACGAGCGCCGGTGCGGCCTGTCACACGGCTGCAAGCGATGGGGCCGTCCGCGTCGAGCGCCCCACCCGCTCGGGCCCTACCCTCGGTGGGGGAGGCCGGAGTGGCCGGCGAGCCGCGAGCCGTCCCGAAAGGAGGCACTGGATGACGACAGCGAAGTCGGCGGATCGGCCGACAATGGAGATCGGTACCGGTGAACGGTCCGGCAAGGATCAGTCCGGGCCGTCGCCGCGCGAGGTCGTTGGCGACGTTGCGAACGGCGTCAGGGGCGCGGCCGAGACCGTCGCGGCCAGGCTGCCGGACGCCGCGGCGACCACGCGCGCGGCCGTCGACGAGGCGGCGCGCCGGATCGAGACCGGGTCGGACGAGATGCTGACCGCCGGCGCGACCCTGTCGCTCGGGCTGGCTCTCGGCCTGCTCATCGGCGGGGCCAATCGGATTCTCGTGACGCTCGCGCTGATCCCCGCCGCGGCGATGGGGATGACCCTCCTCGACCGGAACACGCGGAACGGCGGGCGGACACGGCGCCAGCCCGGCTGACCTACCGGACCTGATGCGCTCGAACGGCCCCCGCGTGGCTCGCCTGCCCGGCCTGCCGGACGAGGCTCGCCCGCCGGTGCCTGTCGTGCCCTGGAGATGCGGAACCGATCGCCGCGTTCACCGACCAGCCGGTCGTGGGCGCGGTCATCGCAGGCGCTGCAGCTCGAACAGGTCGTCGGCCTCGCTCGACGAGGGCTGAGCCAGCACGGTCTCCCGACCGGTCACCGGCCGATGCGCTCGCGCATGTCGAGAGCGACGGCCTTCCGGCGCCTGTCCGTCGCCCGCTTCGCGTCGGCGTCGAGCCGCTGGCGCAGGAGGTCGACGACCGCGTCCTCTTCCTCCGGGGTCGCCTCGTGTGGCGGCTCGGACTGCTCCTCCGCGGCCTCGACGAGCGCCCCGCCCACGCGGCCATCCATGTATGCCTCGAGGACGGCCGGATGGACATAGCTCTTGCGAGCGACCGCGGGCGTGTTGCCGAGTCGGCCGGCCGTCACGCGGATCGCGGCGACGACGTTGCGGCGCGCGTCGGCCGCCGAGTCGGCGGGCTCCAGGGCGACGAGCGCGCGGTACGCGAGGACGGTCCCGGCCCAGGTCCGGAAGTCCTTCGCGCTGAAGTCGGCGCCGGCGATCTCGCGCAGGTAGTCATTCACGTCCTCCGACGCGACGTCCCTGGCGGTCCCCTCCTCGTCGACGTACTGGAACAGCTCCTGGCCGGGCAGCTCCTGGCAGCGCCGGACGACGGTCGCCAGGCGGCGGTCGCGCAACCCCACCTCGTGCTGCTGGCCACCTTTGCCGCGGAACCGGAAACGGACCCGAGTGCCCTCGATCTGCGCGTGGCGGTTGCGGAGGGTCGTCAACCCGAAGGAGTTGTTCAGCCGGGCGTACTCGTCGTTGCCGACCCGGATGAGCGTCATCTCGAGTAGGCGGACGACGGCAGCCAGAACCTTCTCTCGGGGCAGCCCCGGCCGGGCGAGGTCCGCGTCGGTCCGCTCGCGGATCGCCGGCAGCGCGCCGGCAAACGACACCATCCGGTCGAACTTCGATTCGTCGCGCGCCTCGTGCCACCGGGCGTGGTAGCGATGCTGCTTGCGACCACGTGCATCGCGGCCGGTGGCCTGGATGTGGCCGTTCGGCCAGCGGCAGATCCAGACATCGGTCCACGCCGGCGGGATCGCGAGTGCCTTCATCCGCGCCTTTACCTCGGGGTCGCGGATCGGCGCGCCGTCGGAATCGAGATAGGCGAATCCGCGCCCGGCGCGTCGACGGCGAAGGCCGGCTTGGGCGTCCGACGAGTAGCGCAGGCCGGCGTTGCGCGCCGCCTCACGCGAATCGTCGCGGTCGGCGTCGGTCGGTTGGGTCACGGCGGGAGCGTAACGGGCGGCGCTTTCACCCGGTCGGTCCGTCACGCGCTCGTAGCCCGCGACGACGCGCGGGACGGTCCGGCCGCAATGGGCCGCCCGTGACACTCTGTGACGACGACCCGTCCCGAGGAGCCCCCGCGAGATGACAGTCGCTGCCCAAACGAACGCGCGTGCCCGCGTGCCCGCCCGCGACGCGGCGATCTTCGTCGACGGCGCCAGGAAGCGATTCGGGAACGTTGTGGCTCTCGACGGGATCAGCCTGTCCGTGCCAACCGGGACGATCCTGGGGCTGATCGGGCCGTCCGGGTCCGGCAAGACCACCACCATCCGGCTGCTGACGGGCGCCCTGACACCGGATCACGGCACGGTCCGCGTCCTGGGCGAGGAGCCGCGGCGGTTTCGGCGGCAGACCCGGGCGCTGATCGGGTACATGCCCCAGCAGTTCACCCTCTACCCGGACCTGACCGCCGCGGAGAACGTCGACTTCATGGCCAGCATGTTCGGACTGCTCTGGTTCCGGCGCCGGCGGCGGGTTCGGGAGGCCCTTCAGATCGTTGAACTGTGGGACGCGCGCAAACGCCGGGCGTCCGCGCTGTCCGGCGGAATGCAGCGCCGGCTCGAGTTGGCGTGCGCGCTGGTCCACGATCCGGCTCTCTACTTCCTCGACGAACCGACCGCCGGTATCGACCCGATTCTCCGCGGCCGCGTGTGGGAGGAGCTCCACCGCCTGAAGGATGCCGGCCGGACCCTGCTCGTGACGACCCAGTACGTGAACGAAGCCGAGGAATGCGACACCGTTGCCCTGATCGCTCACGGGCGACTCCTCGCGCTCGCAACCCCGGATGACCTGCGCAGGAAGGCGGTTGGCGGGGACATGATCGAGGTCGAGACGACCGACCCGTTTGACGGGGAGGTGCTTCGCGAGCTGCCGGAGGTGCGCGACGTGCGGACACAAGGGCCGCGGACGTTCCAGGTAATCGTGGACGAGGCCGGGGCGGCGACACCCGCGGTCGTGGACGCAATCAGCGAGGCGGGCGGCGACGTCGCCGCGGCCCGGGAGGTCCGCCCGTCCTTCGACGATGTCTTTGCGGAGCTCGTCGAGCGGGACGCGCGATCGCGCGACGCTGAGGCGGCGGCGAAAGCGGCCCGATGATTCTCTTCCAGGTCATCACCCGCCTCGTCGCGTTCGTCGGCAAGGAAATCGTCGAGGTCATCCGCCGGCCGGGGGCGATCGTCAGCCTGATTCTCGGACCGTTCATCCTCATGGCCGTGTTCGGAATGGGCTACCAGGGGTATCGCCGGCCGCTCCTGACCGTCATCGTCGTGCCGCCCGAGGCGGGCCTGCCGCTGGAGCTCGAGACCTACCGCCAGGTCGTGACGGGCATGGAGGTCGTCGAGATCGCCCCTGAGAGGAAGAGCGCAGAGGAGCGTCTTCGAAATCGCGAGATCGACGTCGTCATCGTCGCCCCGGCCGACGCCGAGGCCCGCTTCCGGTCCGGCGAGCAGTCGGTCATCGAGGTCACGATCAACGTCGTCGATCCGGTGCAGGAAGCGTACGCGGAGTTCCTCGCCGAGATCCTGGCGCACGAAGTGAACGCGCAGCTCATCGCGCGGGCGGCGGAAGAGGGGGCGACCTACATCATCGAGGCCGGCGAGCCCGAGGCGCTCACGATCCCTCCCGAAGTTCTCGGCGCGCCGACCCGGGCAGAGGTCGTCAACGTGTCGACCGTCGAGCCGAGCGCGACGAACTTCTACAGCCCGGGCGTATTGGCCCTCATCCTCCAGCACCTCGCGGTGACGCTCGTGGCAATGTCGCTAGTTCGCGAGCGGACGAGCGGGATCATCGAGCTGTTCCGGATCGCGCCGATCAGCACGTGGGAGGTGATCCTCGGCAAGGTCCTCGCGTTCGGAGTTCTCTGCGGGGGCATCTCGGGCGTCACGCTCGCCTTGATGGTCCAGGTGCTGGGCGTGCCGCTGATCGGCGAACCCTGGCAGCTGGCCGGGATCATCGCGTTGCTGACGGTTGCCTCGCTCGGTCTGGGGCTGCTGATCGCAATCCTCTCGGACTCCGAACGCCAGGCGGTCCAGCTCTCGCTGCTCACGCTCCTGGCGTCGGTGTTCTTCAGCGGCTTTGTCCTGCCGACCGAGGAATTCACCCCGGGGGTCCGGACCGGGGGGTACCTGCTGCCGGTCACCCACGGCATCCGCCTCATCCAGGACTACATGCTCCGCGGCTGGACGAACGCAGGCTGGCAGATCCTCGCGCTCGCCGGCCTCGGAGCCGTACTCCTGCTCCTGTCCTGGCTGCTCCTCCGGCGCTCGATGACCCGCGCCGGATGACCGTCCGCCAGGGGGGGCCGATCGCCGGGCGCCGCTGGCTTGGAGCAGGTCTCGCTGCCCACGGCGCGCTGGGCCTGGCGCTCATCGTCGTCCTCCTCGCGATCGTGGTGGCTCCCCGCGACGGCGGCGACGGCCCATTCGGTCTCGACGCGCAGCGTCGCCAGCTTCTCAGCATCATCGACGCCTCGGCCGATGCGCTCGGGGACGCGGAGATCGCGGCGCGGCGCGTCGACGGCACGCTCCTCTCGACCAGCAGCGCGGCCGCGTCGGCGGGCTCCTTCATGGCCGAGCTGGCGACGACGATGCGCGGGCTGGCCACCGCGCTTCGGATCTCGATCCTCGGCAGTCAGCCGTTCGCCGGCCCGGCGGACGACTTCGAGCGGGTCGCCGCGCAGGCCGCCCGGGTCGCCGCCGATCTCGACCTCGCTGCCGCGTCCGTCAGGCTCGGGGCGAGCGACATGGTGGCGCTGGCCGATCAGCTCGCCGGCGTGCGCGACGAGGTCCGGCTGCTCGGCGTCGGGCTCGACGAGCCACTCGACGAAGGACCCTGGCGGCTGGTCGCCGCGGCCGTCCTCGTCTGGCTGTCCGTGCCCGCCCTGCTCAGTATGTGGCTCGGGCTCCGCTGGTTGCGCCGGGGTGCCCCGTCGGGGCCCGCCGATGGAGTCGCGACCAGGCGCTCGTAGATCGCCTCGTACGCGTCCGCCATCCGGGCCGTCGAGAATCGCTCGATGACCGACGCGCGGATGGCCGCCCGGTCGAGCGCGGCGACGCGATCGACGAGGCGAGCCAGCCCGGCAACGTCGTCGCCGAGAAAGCCGTCGCGCCCGTCCCGGAGGATCTCGGGAAGCGCGCCCGCAGGGCGGGCGATCAGCGGTGTCCCGCAGGCGAGCGATTCGATCGCGGCGAGGCCGAATGGCTCCGGCCACGAGCCGGGCATGAGCGTCGCGTAGCTCTCCGCGAACAACCGGTCCCGATCCTCGCCGCTGACCTCGCCGAGGAACTCGACGGTCTCGCCGGCGGCCGCGAGAGCCGGGAGGAAGACGTCCTCGTAGTATTTCCGTTCCGGTGACGTCGTTCCGATCTTCGCCGCGATCCGAAGCCGCCGCCCGCTCCGCCGCGCGATCTCGATCGCGTCGACGATCCCCTTCTCCGGTGCGACCCGGCCGACAAAGCAGAGCGTCTCGCCCCGTTCCGGGTTGAACGGCGCACGGGCGAGGTCGAGGCCGTTGTGGACGATGCCCGCCCACGGGATGTCGGGATGCGTGGCGGCGTGGGCGCGGCTGATCGCGACGTAGTTGCCCTCGCCCCGGATCAACAGGTCGCGTGCCCACGGAAAGTCGAGCCGTCCGTGGAACGTTGTGACCACCGGGACCGGCGACACCTTCGAGAGGATCGTGCTGTACCACTCGAGGTGCGAGTGGATGACGTCGAACTCGCGCGCCCGCTCGAGGACCGACAGGATCGTGCCGAGGTACCACGGGCTCGGGTCGTCGCCGAAGCCGGCCGGCCGGAGGGCCTCATCGACCGTCGGGACGAGCCGGCCCGGGACGTCGGAATCGCCACTCGCGAATGTCGTCACCTCGTGGCCACGCGACACGAGCTCGCGGACGAGCGCGTGCATCACCCGCTCCGTGCCTCCGTAGCCGCGCGGCGGCACTCGTTCGAGGGGCGGGGCGGCCTGGGCGATCCGGAGCGGACGGGTCATCGACAGGTTCCCTCGGGGAGGACAGCGTAACGGCCGCGGCCCCTCGAAGGCGCGGAACCGCTGATCCGGTGCAGCTCGGCGTCCATCAGATTGAGCCAGCCGAGCCCTTCGCGGCGCACTCGGGTGACCTCGGCTCTGGGATCGTCAAGGAGCCGCCGAACGACTGGCGGCAGGTCCGCAGCTTCGATTGCCTCGTCGGCCATGGTTCAGAGCGCGAGCGGGTCGAGCTTCTCCGGGTCGATCCCCAGCT
The DNA here is from genome assembly GCA_964626755.1 of uncultured Anaerolineaceae bacterium. Classification (GTDB taxonomy): domain Bacteria; phylum Chloroflexota; class Limnocylindria; order Limnocylindrales; family CSP1-4; genus JACDAV01. The sequence goes on from CAZVGO010000051.1 coordinate 35,563, forward strand.
CGCGAATCGCGCTCGCCGCCTTCGTCGCGGGCAGGTCGCCGCAGCGTGCGAGCGCGACGAGCGTCGCCGCAACGATGTGGGGCGGGTCGATCTCGAACAGCGCGCGGAGGGCTTCCCGCGTATCGCTCCGGCCGAAGCCGTCGGTCCCGAGCGACAGGTAATAGTCCGGGATCCAGCGGGCAACCATGTCCGGCCAGGCCTTGACCCAGTCGGACGCGGCAATGATCGGCCGGCCGTCGGCCGGCAGCGCCTGGGAGACGTATGGGACCCGCGGCTTCTTCGCCTCGGGATGAAGCCGGTTCCAACGCTCGGCCTCGAGCGCGTCGCGGCGAAGGAGCTGGAACGAGGGCGCGCTGTGAATCTCCGCCGCGATCCCGAACTTCTCTGCGAGGAGCTCGCGCGCCGCGATCACCTGCTGGAGGATCGCCCCGGACCCGACGAGCCGGACCTGGTGGGCGCCCTTGTCGAGCGCCGGGGCCTCGGCGAACCGGTAGATCCCGCGGAGGATCTTCTCGTCGATTCCGGACTCGGACGGCTTCGCCGGCTGGAGGTAGTTCTCGTTGTACAGCGTGACGTAATAGAAGACGTCCTGGCCCTTGACGTACATCCGCTCTATCCCGTCGCGGATGACCGCCGCGAGCTCGTACGCGAAGGCCGGATCGTAGGAGCGGATGTTCGGGATCGTCGAGGCGTGGATCAGGGTGTGGCCGTCGTCGTGCTGCAGGCCCTCCCCGGTCAGCGTCGTCCGGCCGGCCGTCGCGCCCATGAGGAAGCCGCGCCCGCGGGCGTCCCCGAACGCCCACATCTGGTCACCGGTCCGCTGGAACCCGAACATCGAATAGAAGATGTAGAACGGGATCGTCGCGAGGCCGTGGGTCGCATAGGCCGTGCCGGCCGCCTGGAAGCTGGCCATCGACCCAGCCTCGGTGATCCCCTCCTCGAGGACCTGGCCGTCGGTCGCCTCGCGGTACGACAGGAGGAGCTCGGAGTCGACCGGCTCGTAGCGCTGGCCGAGGGCGGCATAGATGCCGACCTCCTTGAACAGGGGGTCCATCCCGAACGTGCGTGCCTCGTCCGGGATGATCGGCACGATCCGCGGGCCGATTTCCTTGTCCCGGATGAGGTTGCGCAGGATCCGGGTGAAGACCATCGTCGTGCTCACCGCCTGCGGGCTGCCGGCGGCGAACTCGGCGTCGATCTTGGCGGGCGGCGAGGGCAGGGCCGGGGCGCGGACGACGCGCTTCGGGAGCGGGCCTCCGAGCGCCCTGCGGCGCTCCTTGAGGTATTCGACCTCTTCCGACTTCTCGCCCGGGTGGTAGTACGGGGCGTCCTTCAGCTTCGCGTCCGGGATCGGCAGCTGGATTCGGTCGCGGAAGATCTTCAGCTCCGCCTCGGATAGCTTCTTCGCCTGGTGGGTGATGTTCCGGCCCTCGACGCCGGGACCCAGGGTCCAGCCCTTGATCGTCTTGGCGAGGATGACGGTCGGTCCGCCCCGGAAGTCGAGCGCCGCCTTGTACGCCGAGTACACCTTGCGGTAGTCGTGGCCGCCCCGGCGAAGCCGGGCCAGGTCGTCGTCGGACAGGTGCTCGACGAGCTTCTTCAGCCGCGGATCGGGGCCGAAGAAGTGCTCCCGGATGTATGCCCCACCGGTGACCGAGAACTTCTGGAACTCCCCGTCGAGCGTGTTGTTCATCTGCTCGACCAGGAGGCCGTCGACGTCGCGGGCGAGGAGCTCGTCCCACTCGCGGGCCCAGATGACCTTGATGACGTTCCAGCCGGCACCGCGAAACACCGACTCGAGCTCCTGGATGATCTTGCCGTTGCCGCGGACCGGTCCGTCGAGCCGCTGGAGGTTGCAGTTGACGACGAACGTCAGGTTGTCGAGGCCCTCGCGGGCGGCGATCGAGAGTGCCCCGAGCGATTCGGGCTCGTCCGTCTCGCCGTCCCCGAGGAACGCCCAGACCCGCGACCCGGAGGTGTCGAGGAGTCCCCGGTTCTGGAGATACCGGTTATAGCGGGCCTGGTAAATCGCGCTGATTGGTCCGAGGCCCATCGAAACCGTCGGGAACTCCCAGAAGTCCGGCATGAGCCGCGGGTGGGGATATGACGACAGCCCCTGGCCGGGCACGGTCTCCCGCCGGAAGTGGTCGAGCTGGTCCTCGGTCAGGCGCCCCTCGAGGAATGCCCGAGCGTAGATCCCGGGGGCGGCATGGCCCTGGTAGAAGATCTGGTCGCCACGCCCGTCCGGTCCGTCCTTGCCCCGGAAGAAGTGGTTGAAGCCCACCTCGTACAGGCTCGCCGAGCTCGCGTACGTCGACAGGTGGCCGCCCAGGCCGGGGAACCGGTTGTTGCCGCGGAGCACCATCGCCACGGCGTTCCAGCGAACGATCCGGCGGATCCTGAGCTCGACTTCCTCGTCGCCTGGGAAGAACGGCTCCTGCTCCGGGCTGATCGTGTTGATGTAGCGGGTCTGGGTGAGCGGCGGCAGGCCGACGTGGAGCTGGCGGGCGCGCTTGAGCAGCTTGTAGAGCACGAACCGGGCCCGGCCCTCGCCCTCCTGGCCCACGAGCTGGTCGAAGGACTGGACCCACTCGGCCGTCTCGTCGGGGTCGATGTCTGGCAGCTGGTGCTTGAACTCGTCGAAGGTCATCCTGGCTCCGGGGTCGCTGGGGTGCCCCCAGCGTAGCGGATCACGGTGCTCGATCGGGCTCGGGCGAACGGAAACGAGCCGGGACCGACTGTTATGCGCACGTGACGGTCCTGCAATGTCGGGCCGCCGCGTCCGGCATGCGCCGGCGGGCAACATCCAGCTCGCACTGGGACATCGGCGTTCCACCGGGAGGGTCCCGGCGCCTCGGTCCCAGGCCTGAACTGAAGGAACTGCAGAAATGACCGAACGACACGATCGGGATACCGTCGTGGTCACCGACAGGGGCGGCTCCGGCCTCGGGATGATCCTCGGGGTCGTGCTGATCATCGCCCTCCTCGTCGCCGTGTGGTACTTCACCATCGGACCGGGCGCGACGCGAGACAGTGGCGGCGGGACAACCCCGGTCACGCCGCCGTCGCTCGAGGTCCCGGCCCCTTCGGCCTGAGCTCCCGGACCGGCGCGGGCAGCCTGCCCGCGCCGGGCATCAACCTCGATTTCTGGTCGGGCTTGCCCGGCCCCGTCAGACTAGGGGTATCACAGGAGGTGCGGCGTGAGTACCCAACCCCTCATCCTCGTCGCCGATGACGAGCCAAGGATCACGAAGCTCGTCTCGATCGCGCTGAGCGAAGAGGGCTTCAGGGTCGTGACCGCGGGCAGCGGCGAGGAAGCCCTCGCCAAGGCCGAGGAAGTCCGGCCCGACATCGTCCTGCTCGACATCGTCATGCCCGACCTCGACGGAATCGAGGTCATGCGCCAGCTCCGTGAGCGCCGGCCGGTACCGGTCATCCTGCTCACGGCCAAGGGCTCCACGGCCGACAAGGCCAAGGGCCTCGACCTGGGCGCGGACGACTACGTCGCCAAGCCGTTCCACCCGGACGAGCTGGCGGCCCGCGTCCGGGCCGTGATCCGGCGATCCTCGGGCGCGGCGCCGGGCGCCGGTGTCATCGCGTTCGACGACGTGGAGATCGATCTCGAGCGGCGGATGGTCACCCGTGGCGGCGAGCTCGTCCAGCTCTCGCGGACCGAGTGGCTGCTCCTCCAGCACCTCGCGGCCAACGCCGGCAAGGTCGTCCTCCACACCGAGCTCCTGACGAAGGTCTGGGGCCCCGAATACCGCGACGACCTCCAATACCTCCGGGTCTGGGTCTCCCGCGTCCGGCGCAAGCTGGGTGCGCAGCCCGGCGAGCCCGGCCGGATCAAGACCTTCCAGGGGATCGGCTACCTCCTCGACGTCGAGGGCCAGGCGGCCGCACCCGTCGAGGAGATCGCGCCGGTCGCCGACGAGGAGAAGTCGGCACTCATCGGCTGATCGTCCCCGCTGCACCGCGAACAGCGAAGGCGGCCCGCGAGGGCCGGCTTCGTCGTGTCCGGGAGTCTGCTCAGCGGCCGCCGAGGCGCTTCCGGAGCTCGGCGAGGAGCCGCTCGGCGTGACGCCGCTCGTCCGTGATCATCTCGCTGAAGATCCCGCTGTCGTCCTGCTCGGCGTAGATCTCGTAGGCCTCGATCGCCTCGAGCTTCGAGGTGAGCGCCTGGAGGACGTTGTACGTCGCGTCGTCGACGGGCGACTCGGCCACGCTCGTGCCCGTGTCGCTTCGGGCCTGGGTGTCCTGCATGTGCGGGAACCTCCTGTGGTGGTTCGGTGGGATGTCCACCCCCGATCATGGGCGGACCGCGGCCACGCGGGGGCCATCGGACGGGGCTCGACCCTTGCAGGCGAGTGACAGCGGGCGGTCCCGGGCGCCGCTGCGCTAGCGTAGGAGCGTGCACGAGTACGACCCCCGGACGGCCCTCGTGGTCGTCGACCTCCAGAACGACTTCGCGGACCCGGCCGGCTCCCTGTCCGTGTCCGGCGGGGACGCGATCGTGCCGGTCGTCAACGCCGAGGTCGAGGCCGCCCACGCGGCCGGCGCCTTCGTCGCCCGGACGCAGGACTGGCACCCCCCGTCGACCCCGCACTTCCAGAAGGATGGCGGCATCTGGCCCGTCCACTGTGTCCGCGACACGTGGGGCGCGGAGCTCCACCCCGGGCTGGTGGCGGACGGTCCGGTCGTCCGGAAGGGCGCGAACGGGGAGGACGGCTACTCCGGCTTCACGATGCGCGACCCGGTGAGCGGCGAGACGATCCCCACGCAGCTCGAGGCACTCCTGCGCGAGCGACGGGTCGAGCGGGTGGTCGTGTGCGGCCTCGCGACCGACTACTGCGTCAAGGCGACGGCACTCGACGCAGCCCGCCTCGGCTTCGAGACCGTGGTGCTTCTCGACGCGGTCCGCGCGGTCGATCTCCAGCCGGGCGACGGCGCCCGGGCGATCGACGAGATGGCCGCTGCCGGGGTATCGGTCGTCGCATCCCGTACGGCCGCCTGACGCGTGGAGCTCCACCTCGTCGATGCGACCTACGAGCTGTTCCGGGCGCACTATGCGCCCCGCCCTCCCGTGCTAGGTCGCAATGGCACCGTTCTGTCGGGGGTCTCCGGCCTGTGCGACCAGCTCCTCTACCTGCTGCGGGACGAGGGCGCGACCCATGTCGGGTGCGCCACGGACCGCGTGATCGAGTCCTTCCGCAACGACCTCTACCCGGGCTACAAGTCATCGTTCGGGATGCCTCCGGACCTCCTCGCCCAGTTCCCGATCGCGGAGGAGGCGATCGAGGCCCTCGGCCTCGTCCTGTGGCCGATGGTCGAGTGGGAGGCGGACGACGCGATCGCCACGGCCGCGACCCGCTGGGCTGGCAACCCGGAGGTCACCAGGATCGTCGTGTGCACCCCGGACAAGGACATGGCGCAGCTGGTCGACGGTGACCGGATCGTGCTCTGGGACCGTCGCCGGCGGATCGTGTACGACGACGCGGCCGTTCGGCTCAAGTGGGGTGTCCCGCCTGGGTCGATCCCGGACTGGCTCGCCCTCGTCGGCGACTCGTCGGACGGCTATCCGGGGCTCCCCGGCTACGGCGCGAAGACCGCGGCGGCCCTGCTCACCCGGTACGGGCGCCTCGAGGACGTGCCGATCAAGGGCAGCACCTGGCACCTGGACGGTGTCCGCAACCAGATCGGGCTGGCACAGGTCCTGCGCGAGCGGCTCAGTGAGGCGATGCTCTACCGCGACCTGGCACGGCTGCGGACGGCCGCCGACGGAGTCGAGATCCCCCAGCAGGAACCCGGTGAGCTGGAGTGGCTCGGCGCACCCCGGGGACGCTGGGAAGCGTTCTGCGACACATGGGGGCTCGACCGGCTGCGGTCGCGCCCGCACCGCTGGGTCGAGGCTTAGCGCACCAACTCGAGCAAGGCGCCATGGTGCGCACGTGGCGCGGCCAGCACGCCGATCGAGCGGGGCGGGCGGGCGAGGTCGAACCATGGACCGCCGGCCAGGTCGGTGACGGTCGCCCCGGCGCGTTCCGCGATCAGGCCCGCCGCTGCCACGTCCCACGCCGAGAGACCGCCCTGCTGGACGAAGGCGTCAAACCGCCCGTTCGCGACATAGGCGAGGGCAAGGGCCGCGGAGCCCATCGAGCGCGGCACCCGGATCGCCTTGCGGACGTTGCGCGCCCGCGTCGCCACGGACCGGCCGCCGAGGGCCATCGACACGACGAAGTCGGACAGCCGCTCCTTGTCGCTGGCAGCGATGGGCCGGCCGTCGAGCCGGGCCGAGCCGCCGGCAGCTGCGGAGAATGTCTCGAGCCGGGTCGGGTCGTGAACGACCCCGACTGACGGCCGACCGTTGACGACAAGCGCGATCGAGACGCAGAACACGGGGATGCCGTTCGCGTAGTTGATCGTGCCGTCGAGCGGGTCGACCACCCAGGTCCGGCCTCGGGCAAGCGAGGACGTCCCAGCGTGCTCCCCGGACTCCTCAGCGAGGATGCCGTCGCCGGGCCAGGCCCGCCGAATCGCCTCGAGAATGAGCGCCTCCGACATGTGGTCGACCTCGGTGACGACGTCGCGGGCGCTCTTGTAGTCGACCTGCTCCACGTGCTCGTACCGCTCCGTCAGGATCCGCCCGGCGCGAGCCGCGATCTCGAGCGAGAAGGCGAGCTCGTCGGCGAGGTCAGGCCCCCCGCGCGACCGGGCGGGGGCCGTCACGGCGCCTCGCAGGCAATCGCCAGGGACCGCGGCGAGTCGCCGAACTGGCCGATCGTGGCCGTGAATGAGCGCGACTGCCCGGGTTCGACCGAGGGGCTCTGGACGATCGCCGCCGGTCCGACACCGCGGTTCGCCGGGTCCGTGATCCGGCATGTCGTCGGGCCGGCTTTCGTGCCCTCGTTGTGGACGTCAATGGTCACGACCAGGCCCCCCGCCGCCGCCTCGACACCGATCACCACGGCCTCGAACGGCCCGATGCCCGACAGGGCCAGCCGGCCCGCCACTGCCAGGAAGACGACACCGAGGGCGATCGCGAGGAATACCGTCCCGTGGGCCTGCGACGAGGCGGGGTCGGACAGGCCGAGCGGATTGCACCGTTCGCACAGGGCCACGTCGACGGGCACGGGGCGGCCACACCGCACGCAGGGATGGGTGGGGGTGGTGCCGGGGATCGGCGGAGCGGAGGTGCGCGGATTTGTCATCGGTTGGCTGATGGTGCCACGAACCCCACCGGCGGCGCGTCGCGCGAGCCTGTCTCTGCTGTTGCTGCTGGCGCACGCATCGAGCCCCACGCCGGGCGACAGCCCGCGGATCTGCTCGCCTTGTTGCCGTGGCAGCAACGATCTGGCCGGCGCGGCGATCGCACGACGAATTGTTGCCGCGCCAGCAACAGGCCGACCGGTTGAGGGTCCTGGCAGGCGGTTACGTGCGCCCCCGGCAACAAACCCGCGGTCTGTTGCCGCCCACGCAACAACCCGCCACCTGTTACCAGCGTTGGGCTGCCCGGACGAGCCCATCGACGTCCGCGTCGGTCCGCGCGGTCACGATCACCCCGTCGGCGCCGCGAGCCTGCCACGCCGCCAGTTCTTCACGGGGCCTCGCGACCCACGGCGAGCCACTCAAAGCATCCTCCCCCGCCCGGCCCGCCTCGAACCCGACGAGCACCCGCATCGACTTGCGCTTCCGGCCGGCCGACTCGAGCGCCTCGCGATAGATCGGCTCGAGCTTCTCGAACGGCTCAGGCGGGCTCGTCCAGCCGTCCCCGGCGCGCGCCGCGAGCCGCACCCCACCCGGCGCCTGGGCCCCGACGATGATCGGCGGCGCCGGGTTCGGTACCGGCAGCGCGAGCGCTTTCCGCAATGGGTAGAACTGCCCCGGCAGATCCACCGGCCCGCCGGTCCACAGCGCGCGCATTACCGCGATCGCCTCCTCGAGCCGCGCGACCCGCTCTGGGGCCGGCGGAAACGGGATTCCGTACGCTTCGTGCTCCTTCGGATGGCCGCCGATCCCTATCCCGAGGACCAGCCGCCCGCCGCTCATCTCCTGGAAGGTCGCCGCCATCCGGGCGAGCACCGCCGGGTGCCGGTTCATGACATTCGCGACGAACGTCCCGAGCGTCACCCGCGACGTCACGACGGCGACAGCGGTCAGCGTCGTCCACGCCTCGAGGACGGGGTTCGAGCGTGAGCCGCGGGGCGTGAAGTGGTCCCACGACCAGAGCCCTTCGTAGCCGGCCTCCTCGAGTCGCAGCGCGCTGTCATGCCACCACCGGAACGACACGCCGATCGTGGCCAGGCTGACCCCGATCGGCAGGCGCTCGCTCAGAGTCCGGTCTCGAAGAGTCGGATGTCCTCGTCGGAGGCGGCGTGGCCGTCGCCGCGGGTATCCTCGAGGGCCGCCCGGGCGCCGAGTGCGTCGAGGTCGGTCGGGAAGCGCGCGATCATCTCGAGCACGACCTTCTGGATCCGCTCGGCGTTCTGGGCGACGACCTCGAGGACGCTCCGCGCGTCGACCGCCTCGGTCCCCTCGAGGACGCCCGCGTCGTAGTCGGTGATAAGCGCGATGTTCACGACCGCCATCCCGAGCTCGCGGCAGAGGTACGCCTCGGGATACTGGGTCATCGAGACGACCTCCCAGCCCGCGTCGCTGAACCACTTCGACTCCGACTTCGTCGAGAAGCGCGGGCCGTTGATGATCACGATCGTCCCGGTCTCGTGCATCGGGATCTGCTGCCCGCGGATGACCTCCGACGCGATCCCGCGGAGCACCGGGTCGTAGATGTCCGCCGACGAGAGGTGAGTCACGATCGGGCCGTCGTAGAACGTATCCGCCCGGCCGCGCGTCCGGTCGACGAACTGGTCGCAGAGGACGAAGTCGCCCGGCTTCACGTGGCGCTGGAGCGAGCCGGCGGCGCACGGCGAGATGACGGCCTTGACACCGAGCGAGCGCATCGCCCAGACGTTCGCCCGGTAATTGATCTTGTGGGGCGGGATCGTGTGGCGCCGTCCGTGGCGCGGCAGGAACGCGACCTTCCGCTTCGACACCGTGGCCAGGAAGAAGCTGTCCGACGGCGGACCGTACGGGGTGTCGACCTTTATCTCGCGAACATCGTCGAGCAGGGAGTAGAAGCCCGATCCCCCGAAGATCCCGATCTCGGCCGTGTGCGCCACGAACTCCTCCTCAGCTGGCTGCTCATCGTACGATGACCGCGGAGGATGCCGTCCGATGACCGAGCCAATTGATCCCCAGCCCCCTACCCCGCCGGAAGACCCTTCGCGGTTACGTGACCGCCGCGACCGTGGCGTCGACACCGGCACGGTCGTATGGGGGGCGATCCTTCTCGCGATCGGCGCGTGGTTCTTCCTCGAGCACACCCTCGGGATCCGGCTGCCGTCAATCGATTGGGGCGACTTCTGGCCGGTGATCCTCATTGTGGTCGGTGCGGTCGTGATCTACCAGGGTATGCGGCGACGGACCGGCTGACCCTCGCCGACTGGCGTCGTCGCGTCTCGGAGCTCTACGCCGACGTCCGGCGTCTGGCGCACAAGGATCCGGAGGGGGCATGGCACCTCTGGGTCGACGTTCGGGCGGATCTCTTCCGGACGCACCCACAATCGCCGGTGCCCGTGTCAGAGCGCGCCAGGTTCCGCGCGCGCCATTGGCCCTACAACTCGGCCCTTCGATTCGAGGTCGCGGTTCAGGCCGCGCCGTCGGCTGCGTTGGGCGCGCTCCCGCTCGAGCTGCCGAACAGCGGCTCGGACACGCTCGCGTTCTCGCGGATCGGCAGCGTGGAGGTGCCGTTCGCCGAGGGCCCACGCCGACTGTCGGTGTTCTGGATGGCGGGCTACGCGGGCGGGCTGTTCCTGCCGTTCCGGGACACGACGAACGGCGCCGAGACGTACGGCGCCGGGCGCTACCTGCTCGACGGCGCCAAGAGCGCAGACCTCGGCGGCGAGCCGGACCGGGGCACGCTGATCCTCGACTTCAACTTCGCGTTCCATCCTTCGTGCGCGTTCGACCCGCAGTGGGCCTGCCCGCTCGCGCCTCCCGAGAACCGCCTCGACCTGCCGCTCCGCGCCGGCGAGCGCCTGACGTGACGGCCGAGACGGTCCGCGCGGCCACGCCCGCGGACGCACAATCGGTTGCTCGCGTCCACGTCGACACGTGGCGCGCCGCCTACGCGGGCCTCATCCCGCAAGCCGTTCTGGACGGCCTGTCCGTCGAGCGGCGCGAGGAGTTCTGGCGATCGGTCGCGGAGGCGCCCGGCGAGGATGGGCTCCTGGTCGCCGAGGCGAATGGACGCGTTGTGGGGTTCGCTTCGACGGGGCCGGCCCGAGACGACGACCTGCCCGCAGGTTCGGGCGAGGTCCTGGCGATCTACGTCGAGCCGGCGGCGTGGGGGAAGGGCCACGGCGCGCGGCTGCTTCGCCAGGCTCTCGCCGATCTTCGCGAGCGCCACCTGGACCCGGTGGTCCTGTGGGTCCTCACCGAGAACAGCCGCGGCCGCGGCTTCTACGAGGCAATGGGCTGGCAACCCGACGGCACCGCGCGACCGATCGACGTCGGCGGCACGTCCGTCGAGGAGGTCCGCTATCGGGCACGTGACGGGAACAGCGTCGCCGCTCGATGACCCTCGGCGGAATACGCCGGGACCGGTACGATCGGCCTACCCGGCCCCCGGACCCTTGGCGCCTCCGCCGCGGGGGACCCCGAACGCCATCATGTAGTCGACGCCGTTCGGGACCGCCCCGCGCTCCCCGACCGGCGCCGTTTTCGGGGTCCGTGCGTGCGCTTTTTCACTTCCCGCCCGGGCGAGGACGAGCGGCTCCTGTGGTCCCGCGACATCCGCTTCACGAACAGGGTGGCGCAGGTCCTCCCTGAAGCGCGCGTCCTCGAGCTCGAGTCGGGCAGTGCGATCATCGCGCCCGCAGGCGACCTGACCGAGCTGCTCGTCGGGGAGATCGCGCGGGGCGTCCGCTCCCCGGACTATGGCCTCGTCGCCATCGACCGCTCGCTTCCGGAGAGCGACCGGTACGTCGTCGCGCTGTCGGCCGCCGTCCAGCTGTCCGGGCTGGCCGACCGGATCGGAATGGCCCAGTCGACCCACGTCGTCCAGACGAAGACCCTCGACTACTTCTTCAACCTCCGCAACAAGCACGCGGTCCAGTTCCAGCCGATCGTCCAGCTGGCAACCGGGCAGCTCCACGAGTACGAGTGCCTGTTCCGTCCCGAGATGCCGATGCTGCCCCAGTCGATCAGCTCGATCGTCCAGGCGGCGATCGACACCGAGCGCTCGGTCGAGCTCGACAACTTCATCGTCCGGGCGATTCTCGATCGAGCCGGGGCGATCCAGGCCCTTCGCACGCTCGAGGGTCGCGAGCCGTTCCGGTTCGCGATCAACCTCACCCCGGCGAGCCTCCTCGACCCGATGTTCGAGGCGAAGCGCTTCGCCCAAGCCGTCCACGGGATCGGCCTGACGCCGCGCCAGATCACGCTCGAGTGCACGGAGCAGCAGGCCGTCTCCGACGTCGTGCCGCTCCGCAAGCAGGTCAAGGCGCTCCGCCGGCTCGGCTTCGGGTTCGCCGTCGACGACGCGGGCGCGGGCTACGCGAGCTTCGCGCTCATCGCCGCGCTCCGGCCATCGGGCATCAAGATCGACAGGGAGATCGTCCACCGGATCGCGAAGGACGACGCGAAGCAGGCGCTCGTCGAGGCGTTCGTGTCGTTCGGCCGGAGGATCGGCGCACAGCTCCTCGCCGAGGGGATCGAGAAGCGGGCGGACCTCCAGGCGCTCAGGACGCTCGGCGTGGAGCTCGGCCAGGGATACCTCCTCGGCCGGCCCTCCTCGATGCCCCAGCCTCCGCGCCGGCTCGACGTCCTCGGCGCCGTCATCCGGTCGCGCCCGCGATCAAGGCGCGAGCCGAGCACGGCCGTCATCGCCGTCGATCAGAGCGCATAGCGAGGTCTTCTCGCGCGATTTCTTCTCAGATGCCCCCTTGGGGACGGCCATCCGAGCGTGGTTGTCACCCGTCCTCCCCGGGAACGGATGAGAAAGCGGCGCGCTCGCAGCGATCTCGTCAGGCGACGATGGGCGCGTTCCCGTCTTCCCCAGGGACATTTGAGAATCTCTCGGGTCGCGTCTCGCTCGCGTACCATCCGGCCATGCCCAGCTCGACCCCGGCCGGGGCGCCGACCGTCATTCCCCAACCGATCCGCGACTTCCTCGCCGCGCCGCGGGTCGCGACCATCTCGACGATCGGCCCCGACGGCGCGCCTCACCAGGCGCTCGTCTGGTACGCGCTCGATGGCGCCACGCTGTACGTCAACAGCCGGCGGGAGCGCCGGTGGCCGCGCAACCTCGAGCGGGATGGGCGAATCAGCGTCGCCGTCCACGATCACGAGAAGCTCGGGCACTGGGTGGGGTTGAGCGGCACGGCGGAGACCGTCCGGACGGGCGACGGGGCGATCGAGGACATCCAGGCCATGGCCCGCCGCTACGGCGGCGATCCCGCGGGGTTCACGGGCCAGGACCGGGTCACCTTTGCGGTGCGCATCGATCGCACGTATGAGTACTGGAGCTGACGATGGCGCGAGCGAAGATCGGCTACGCCGCGATGCTCGAGCAGTTCGGGCCGCGCGAGGTCGTCGACTACTCGGTCGCGGCGGAGAAGGCCGGATTCAGCGGGGTCATGGCCGCCGACCATTACCAGCCGTGGGTCCCCCAGCAGGGCCAGGCCGCGTTCGTGTGGAACGTGATGACCGCGATCGCCGAGCGGACGAAGGGCGACATCGGACCCGGCGTGACCTGCCCGTCGTTCCGGATGCACCCGGCTATCGTCGCCCAGGCCTCGGCCACGCTCGCGGCGATGTACCCGGGCCGGCACTGGCTGGGTCTCGGCTCGGGTGAGGCGCTCAACGAGCACATCCTCGGCGAGTACTGGCCGGAGACGCCGGAGCGAATCAACCGGATGTTCGAGGCGATCGAGATCATCCGCAAGCTGTTCGGCAGCAAGGGCAAGGACGTCAAGCACGAGGGCAAGTACTTCAAGCTCGAGTCGACCCGCCTGTGGACGATGCCGGACGAGCCGCCGCCGATCTTCATCGCCACCGCCGGCCCGGTCACCGCGAAGAAGACCGGGATGTACGCCGACGGCCTGATCACGGTCGGCGCGCCGGAAGAGAAGATCGGGATGATCTTCGACAAGGTCCGGGAGGGAGCGCGCGAGGCCGGCCGGGACCCGTCGAAGCTCCGCTTCATCGGTCAGCTCCACCTGTCGTGGGCGCCGACCGATGAGGAAGCGCTCCGGAACGCGATGGTCGAGTGGCCGAACGGCGGGATGAAGTTCCCGAAGCAGGACATCAAGAGCCCGCTCGACTTCGAGCAGATGGCGAAGCTCGTCCGGCCGGAGGACTTCCAGGGCCGGATGCTCATCTCGTCGGATCCCGAGAAGCATCGCCAGCAGATCCAGAAGTTCATCGACCTGGGCTTCGACCAGGTGTACCTCCACAACGTCGGCCGGAACCAGACCGAGTGGATCGAGGTGTTCTCCCGCGACGTGCTGCCGAAGCTGACCGCGTGACATGAAGTTCGGCGCGCAGCTCTGGTCGCAGGCGACCGACTGGCCGAGCTGGCGCGACGCCGCGCTGGCCGCCGAGGCGGCGGGCTGGGACTCGGTCTGGACCTGGGATCACCTGCTGGCGATCTTCGGCCCGTGGGAACAGCCGATCTTCGAGGGCTGGGCGACGCTGTGCGGGACGGCCACGATCACGAAACGGGTCAAGCTCGGCCTGATGGTCGGAGCGAACACCTTCCGCAACCCCGGACTCACCGCGAAGCTCGTGACCACGCTCGATCACCTGTCCGGCGGCCGCGCGATCCTCGGGATCGGCGGCGCCTGGTTCGAGCGGGAGCACGACGCGTTCGGGATCGACTTCGGACGCGGCTTCGGGGAACGGCTTGACCGGCTCGACGAGGCCGTGATGCTCATGCGCCGCCTGCTCGACGGCGAGCGGGTGACCCACGATGGGGACCATTACCAGTTTCACGACGCGCTGTGCGAGCCGCGCCCGATCCAGGCGAAGCTGCCGATCCTCATCGGCGGGTCCGGGCCGAAGAAGACGCTTCGGACGACGGCGCTCCGAGCGGACGCATGGAACACGGCCGGCACCGTGGACGAGGTCCGGGCGAAGATCGAGATCCTCGAGGCCCACTGTGCGGACGTGGGCCGCGACCCGGCGGAGATCGAGCGGACCATCAGCTTTCCGATTGTCATCCGGGAAAAGCCACGGGCCGCCGAAACCGCCTACGGGAAGCTGCTGGAGCACAACGGCGCGAAGGACGTCGGCAACGTTCCCTTGTTGCTGGGCCCGCCCGGGCAGGTCGCAGACGCGATCCGCCCGTACCGCGAGCTCGGCTTCAGGACCGTCATCTCGCGGCTGCCGGCGCCGTTCGATCGCGAGACGATCGACCGGATCGGCGAGGTCGAGGCTGCTCTCGGCGATGCCTGAGCGGGCGCGCGTCGTCGCCCTCGCCGGGGGCGTCGGCGGCGCGAAGCTCGCCCACGGGCTCCAGTCCCATCTCGGTGATCGCCTGACGGTCGTCGTCAACACCGCCGATGACATGGAGCGCCACGGCCTCCTCGTGATGCCGGATCACGACACCGTCATGTACACGCTCGCCGGGCTGGCGAACCGCGACCAGGGCTGGGGGCTGGAGAGCGAGACGTACGCCGCCGCCGCGATGCTCGAGCGCTATGGCGAGGAGACCTGGTTCCGGCTCGGCGACCGGGACCTCGCGACGCACGTGGCCCGCACGCGTCGCCTCCGGGACGGCGAGCGGCTGACGGACGTCTGCCTCGGGCTCCAGCGCTCGCTCGGCGTCCCCGCCCGGATCCTGCCGATGACCGACGACATCGTCCGGACCGAGGTCCGGAGTGACGTGGGCTGGCTCGACTTCCAGGACTACTTCGTCCGGCGGCACCAGGAGCCCGAGGTTCGGGAGGTGCGGTTTCGTGGCGTCGAGGCCGCGACAGCGACGCGGGAAGTCCTCGACGCCATCGGCTCCGCGTCGGTCGTCGTCGTCGCGCCGTCGAACCCGATCGTGTCGATCGGACCGATCCTCGCGGTCGCGGGCGTTCGCGACGCGCTCGGGGCTGCCCGCGGCCGTGGTGCGCCGATCGTCGCGATCTCCGGGATCGTGGGCGGCAAGGCGCTCAAGGGGCCGGCCGACCGGATGCTCGCGTCGCTCGGCCACGAGGCGAGCGCGCTCGGCGTCGCCCGCCTCTACGGGGCCTGGGTCGACACCTTCGTGCTCGATTCGATCGATGCGGCCCTCGCTCCGGCCATCGAGGCGCTGGGCATCCGCGTCGTGATCACGGACACGATCATGTCCGACGACCGGGCGCGGGCCCGCCTCGCGAAGGAGATCCTGACCGCCGCCGGCTACTGAGCCTCAGCCGATGATCTCGGCCCCGACCAGCACGAGGACGAGGAGCGCGATCACCGACCCGATCGGGACGTACCAGACGGTCGCCATGGCGAGCGCGATCGCGATCTGGAGGATCCCGGCCGTGCCAAAGGCGAGGCCCGCGGCGACCGCCAGCCAGGCGAGCCCGGACACGACGAACAGGATCTTCATCGCCGTTGAACGCGGGTCGATCCCGATCCGCATGACGACCGCTGCCCACGTGCCGAGCGCGCCGGCGTAAGGCCCGTGGCGCCGCGTCGTGTCGTCGCCGGTCCGGAGCGCCCGGGCGCCGTCGAACAGCATCCAGGCGCCCAGGGCAAGCGAGAGGACCGTCGCAAGCGCGATGTTCCAGGACATTGCCGGCATTGTAGAGTCCCGGCTCACGGCTCCCGGAGGGTCAGTGGACTTTGTGCTGCTTGCCCGGGCGATCGGGCTCGGTTTCGCGATCGCGGCTGCGGTCGGCCACGAGCGTCCTCGTCGGCGGTCAGAGCGGCTTCGGTCCGGCGTCACCCCGGGCGTGGCTGGTATGGGTGAACCGAGCCTCCGGCGCGCTGATCCTGGCCTTCGGCGTGGTCGCTATCGTCGCCGCGGTGCAGGGCTGAGTACGATCTCGGACATGGAGCACCGTCCGGACGCGCCTCGGGTCTTCGTGATCGTGCCAGTCGGCACGCTCGACGGCGCGAAGTCGCGCCTAGGCGAGACCCTCGATGCCGAGGAGCGGCGAGATCTCGTGACGCGGATGGTCCGGCGGACCGTCGAGGCGGCGGTGAACACGCCCGGCGTCGCGGAGACGATCGTTGTCACGCCGGACGACGAGGTTCGCGGGCTCGCCCTGGCCGCCGGGGCGCGGCCGCTCCGGCAGCGGAGCCAGGGCCTCAACCGCGGCCTCCGCGAAGCCCGCGAGGAGGCAGTCGCCGGCGGCGCGGAGGCGGTGCTCGTCGTGCCGATCGACCTGCCGATGGTCTCGCCCGATGCCCTCGCCGCCGTTCTTGCTCCGCTCCGCGACCGGGACCGGCCGCTGGTGGTGGTCGTTCCGGACCGCCATGGCCGCGGCACGAACGCGCTGCTCGTCGCCCCACCGGACGCGATCGAATTCGGGTTCGGTGGCGACAGCCGGGCGGGACACGCGGCGTGCGCCATCGAGGCGGGGGCGCGGCTCGTCGAGCTCGACGGCCCGCTGACTCTCGACCTCGACACGTCCGACGACCTGCTGCTCGTCGAGGAGGCCGTCCCGGGCGCCGTCGATGGCCACTGAGGACGGTGGCGGCCGGGTGGAGGTCGTTGCGCTCGACGGGATCCCGGAGATCCGACCGGGCGACGACCTCGGGGCGCTGATCGGCGACGCGATCGCGGCGCAACCGGATCTGCTTCCGCTCCGCCCCGACGACGTCCTCGTCGTGACCCAGAAGGCGGTCTCGAAGGCCGAGGGCGCGATCGTCGACCTCACGACCGTCGAGCCGCGCCCCGAGGCGGTGGAGTTCGCCGCCCGCTGGGACCGCGACGCGCGCCAGGTCGAAGTGGTCCTGCGCGAGGCGAATCGCGTCGTGCGGATGGAGCGCGGCCTCCTGATCACCGAGACGCCCCACGGCCTCGTGTGCGCGAACGGCGGGGTCGACGCCTCGAACGTCGGGCCCGGGTCGGGCTCGGTCGTCACGCTGCTGCCGGCCGACCCGGACGCGTCGGCGACCGGACTCCGCGCCGCGGTTCGCACCCGCTTCGGCGTCGACGTGCCGGTGATCGTGTCCGACTCGTTCGGGCGGCCGTGGCGTTGGGGGATCGTCGACGTCGCGATCGGCTTGTCCGGCCTCGGGCCGCTCGACGACCTGCGCGGAAGCCCCGACCGCGACGGACGGGTCATGCGCTCAACCGTGCGGGCCGTTGCCGACGAGATCGCCTCGGCCGCCGAGCTGGCCCTCGGAAAGTCGACCGGCCGCCCGGCCGCACTCGTCCGCGGCGCCTCTCCCCCGCTCGGCGAGGGCTCGATTCGCGCCGCGATCATGCCCCCGGAGTTCGACCTCTTCCGCTGAGGGCACCGAATCGACGCCGTCGTTACGCTGCGCGGGTGAAGCTCGGACTCCAGATCAGCTCGTTCACGTGGCCCGGCGGGCCCGAGGCGATCGGTCCCACCCTCGCCCGGATCGTCCGGACCGCGGACGACGCTGGGTTCGACTCGATCTGGGTCATGGACCACTTCTTCCAGATCCGTGGCGTCGGCCCGGTCACCGACCCGATGCTCGAGGGCTACACGGCGCTCGGTTACATGGCCGCCAATTCGACGAGGGCCCGGCTGGGGCTGATGGTGGGCGGCGTCCACTACCGCGCTCCCGGCCTCTGGGTCAAGGCGACGACGACGCTCGACATCCTGTCCGGCGGACGTGCCTGGCTCGGGATCGGAGCGGCCTGGAACCAGGAAGAGTCGGAGGCGCTCGGCTTCGGGTTCCCGCCGCTCGGCGACCGGTTCGAGATGCTCGAGGAGACCCTCAGGGTCGCCCACGGGATGTGGAGCGGCGAGCACGGTTCGGAAGGCGAGGTCAGGGGCCGGCACTTCACGGCGACGCGGCTGCTCAACTCGCCCCAGTCGCTGACCCGGCCGCGGCCCCCGATCATGATCGGCGGCGGTGGCGAGAAGAAGACCCTCCGCCTCGTCGCCCGCTACGCGGACGCGACCAACGTGTTCGGCGGCCCGACGGCGATCGCCCACAAGTACGAGGTGCTCCGCCGGCACTGCGAGGCGGAGGGCCGGGATTACGACGAGATCGAGCGGTCGAACCTCCAGGGGGTCAACCTCACGGCCGAGTCCCCGGCCCAGGTCGTCGACCGGTTCGGCGAGCTGGCGGATGCCGGGGCTCAGCACGTGATCTTCAGCCTCCGCGACGTCCACGACACCCGCCATATCGAGACGATCGGCCGGGAGATCGTGCCCCAGGTCCGAGCCCTCTGATGGCCGATTCCGGATACTCCTGTCTCCGATCGTATACCCCCCGGGGGTATGGTTTGCGTGCTAGGATTGGGGCCGATGACTGAGAAGCCGAAGACCCCCACGAACCCGACGAACGGGACGGACGCCCCGTTCGGCGGCGGCCTCACGATCGACTTCTCCGCCGATGCCGGCGACCTCGGCCAGGCCAGCCCGGTTCCCTCCCCCCGCGCACCCTCTACCTCCGACGGGGCCGATGGCCGCACCGAGACGAAGCTCCTCATCGTCGGCTCCGGGCCGGCTGGCCTGACCGCCGCGATCTATGCCGCGCGAGCCAATCTCGAGCCGATCGTCCTCGCCGGATCGGTGCCCGGCGGCCAGCTGATGATCACGAGCGACGTCGAGAACTACCCGGGCTTCCCCGACGGGATCCAGGGTCCCGACCTGATGCAGATGTTCCGCGACCAGGCGGTCCGGTTCGGAACGCTGATCGTCGACGTCGACGTCGACCGGGTCGACTTCTCCGGACGCCCGTTCCGGCTCTGGGCGCGCGGGGTCGAATACCGGGCCGAGTCGGTCGTCATCGCGACCGGGGCGTCGGCGCTGTGGCTCGGGATCGAGAGCGAGACGCGCCTCCGCGGGCGGGGGGTGTCCGCCTGCGCGACGTGCGACGGCTTCTTCTTCCGCGACCGGGAGATCGCCGTCGTCGGCGGTGGCGACACGGCCTTCGAGGAGGCGACGTTCCTCACCCGCTTCGCGAAGAAGGTCCACCTGCTCCACCGGCGCGACACGTTTCGGGCGAGCAAGATCATGGTCGATCGGGCGAAGGCGAACGAGAAGATCGAGATCCACTTGAACACGGCCATCGAGGAGGTCCTCGGCGACGCAAAGGTGGAGGGCCTGCGGTTGCGCGACACCCGGACCGACAAGGTGACCGAAGTCGCGATGGAGGGCCTGTTCATCGCGATCGGCTACCGGCCGAATACCGCCGTGTTCCGTGACTGGCTCGAGGTCGACGAGATGGGCTACCTCGTCGTCCGCGACGAGACACGCTCGCAGATCGACGGCGTGTTCATCGCCGGCGACGTCCACGACCATCGCTACCGCCAGGCCGTGACCGCCGCGGCGGACGGCTGCAAGGCGGCGATCGATGCCGAGCGCTGGCTCGAGTCGGAGGGAATCGCCGAGGCGAGCACGGCCACGGCCTGGTGAGCGCTGCTCGGCGGGCGCCGATCCACGACGTCGTGCGGGGGCTGCTCGATCGGTCGATCGCGGCCGCGGAACGGCGAAACGGCACCGACGGCGTCGCGGTTCTCGACGCAGGGTGCGGCCGCGCGTCGTTGCTGCGGCCGTTCCGCCCGAGGATCAAGAGGTTCGTCGGCGCGGACATCCATCTTCCTGCCGCGGGCGCGCTCCCCTATCTCGACGAGTTCTCGGCCGTGGACCTCTGCGCCGACGGCGGGGCGTTTCCGGCGGCCTCGTTCGACGTGATTCTCTCCAACTTCACGGTCGAGCACTTCGCCGATCCGGCCGCGGCGTTCCGCAATCTCCGCGCCTGGCTCCGACCGGGCGGCCGCCTCGTCATCACGACCGTCAATCGCCGCCATCCCTTCGTGGCGGCCTACCTGGCACTCCCCGCGTCGATCCGGGCCAGGCTCCAGCGCCTGGTCAAGGCCTCGGCCGCCGACGCCCACCCGCTCATCGGCGCCTGCAACGACGTCGCCTCGGTGCGCGGCGCGCTCGCTGATGCGGGCTTCGAGCGCGTCGACGTCCTGACGGTCGGACACCTCGCCGGCGCCTGGGGCCGCACCTGGCCGACCCGGCTCCTCGGCCGCGCCGGTGACGCCTTAGCCCGCCCGATCGCCTCCCGCCGCTCGACGATCGTGGCGAGCGCGGAAGTCGCCGGCTGAGCGTGCCCGGCCCGCCGAAACGACACTTCTCAGCTGATGACCGTCGGGAACATACGAAGCGGGTTGGCCCTGGCTCCCACCGACCTCTTCCGAGTCACGGGGAAGGCGCCGCGCAGCGGGTTTGACGCGGAGTCGGATGAAGTACTCGACCCGACCGTCGAGGACCGCGATGATCGCGCCCAGGTGACGCAGCTTGAGCCCCCTGAGCTTGCCCGTTTCGAGCCGCGAGATGACCGACTGATTCACGCCGATGACTCGGGCGAGCGTGGGCTGACTCGCGCCGGCGTCGCGTCGGGCGCTTCGGACGATCTCGCCGAGCTGGCGGATCCCGTAGGCGGCATCGGTCTCGTCGCGATCGCGCTCGGGCATGAAGCAGTCAAGCACAGGGCCCTTATCGCGGACTCTCCCACGTTCGTATGCACCAGACGGTCATCAACAAAGGAGCGTGTAATCGCAGGGGGCGGATCGTTGCGGCGGCAACGATAGGCGGTCCGTGATAGCGTCCGAAGGATGACGAGAAGGACAGCCCCATGAGCGGGCGAGGCGGATTCGGGCGGGTGGGGGCGCAAAGCGGCGCCGCCACCGGCCGGGGCCGGACGGGCGGCGGGGGCGGCCCGTGGGGCGGGTTCATGGCGGGCAATCCCGAGCCGCCGATCCCGAAGGAGCGGCGCGGGCGCACGATCCGCCGGATCGTCGCGTTCTTCAAGCCGTACCGCTTGCAGGTGGCGGTCGTCCTCGTGGCCATCCTCGCCACGAGCCTCATCGGCCTCGTCAACCCGATCCTCCTCAAGCTCCTCATCGACGAGGCGCTGCCCAAGCGCGACTTCTTCCTGCTCAACGTGTTCGTCGGGCTGATGATCGTGCTGCCGATCGTGAGCGGCTTGATCGGGCTGGGCCAGAGCTACCTCAACAACGTCATCGGCCAGCACGTCATGCAGGACCTCCGGACGGCGCTCTACACGCACCTCCAGCGGATGCCCCTGCGGTTCTTCACGGAGACGCGGACCGGCGAGATCCAGAGCCGGCTCGCGAACGACGTCGGCGGAGTGCAGCATGTCGTCACCGACACGGCGGCCTCGCTGACCTCGAACATCGCGATTGCCCTCAGCACGATCGTCGCGATGTTCATCATCGACTGGCGGCTGACCGTCCTGAGCCTCGCCCTGCTCCCCTTCTTCATGTACCTGACGTTCCGCGTCGGCAAGGTCAACCGGGAGGTCCGCGGCGAGACCCAGAAGTCGCTGGCCGAGATGTCGGCGGTGACCGAGGAGACCCTGTCGGTCTCGGGGATGCTCCTGTCGAAGACGTTCGGCCAGCAGGGCGCCGCGATCGGGCGGTTCCGCAAGCTCAACAGCGAGCTGGCCAGGCTCCAGGTCCGCCAGGCGATGGTCGGGCGGTGGTTCTTCATGATCATCGGGACGATCTTCTCGATCACCCCCGCGTTCGTGTACTGGCTGGCAGGCTGGCTCGCGATCCAGGGCGATCCGTCGGCGCCGACGGTCGGTGACATCGTCGCCTTCACGACCCTCCAGAGCCGCCTGTTCTTCCCGCTCGGCCAGCTGCTCAACGTGCAGGTCGAGATCCAGGGCGCGCTCGCGCTGTTCGACCGGATCTTCGAGTACCTCGAGATGGACCCGGAAATCGTCGACGCGCCCGACGCCGTCGCACTCGACGTCAAGACCGTCCAGGGCCGGGTTGCATTCCGGGACGTGTCGTTCCACTACCCGACCGAGGCCGTGCCCTCGAGCCGGGCGACGAAGCTCTCGGCCAACGGCGATAGCGCAGCCGCGGCCTTGCCGGCCATCGAGATCATTCCGACGTTCGGCCTCGAGCAGGTCAGCTTCGAGGCCCAGCCCGGTCAGCTCGTGGCCCTCGTCGGCCCCTCGGGCAGCGGCAAGACGACGACGACGTATCTCATTCCGCGGCTGTACGACGTCGACTCAGGCTCGGTCGAGATCGACGGACGCGACGTCCGGCGGCTGACGCTCGCGTCGCTCGGTGAGGTCGTCGGGTTCGTGACCCAGGAGACGTACCTCTTCCACGCCAGCGTTCGCGAGAACCTCCGCTACGCCCGCCCCGACGCAACCGACGAGGAGCTCGCGGTCGCGACCCGGGCGGCGGCGATCTACGACCGGATCCTCGAGCTGCCGGACGGCTTCGACACGATCGTCGGCGAGCGTGGCTACAAGCTGTCGGGCGGCGAAAAGCAGCGGATCGCGATCGCCCGGGTCCTGCTCAAGGACCCCCGGATCCTCATCCTCGACGAGGCGACGTCGGCGCTCGACACCGTGAGCGAGCGGCTCATCCAGGCGGCCGTCGAGCGGCTCATGGAGGGCCGGACGACGATCGCCATCGCCCACCGCCTCTCGACGATCCTGCGGGCGGACCTGATCCTCGTCTACGAGCGCGGCCGGATCGTCGAGCGGGGCACCCACGCGGAGCTGCTCGCCCGCGGCGGGCTGTATGCGCGCCTTTACCACGAGCAGTTCGAGGCGGCACGACCAGAGGCGGCCGTCCTGTGAAGACCCGAGCCGCGCGGGTCGTCCACGCCGGCGGGATGCGCTTCGACGTCACGACCGGGACCGGGCGGGAGCTCGTGTTCGGGGACGAGACTCAGCTCAACGAGCAGTCTCCCGTTGAGCTCCTCGTCGCCGCGGTTGCCGCGTGCAGCGGTATGGACGTCGCCGCGATCCTCGCGAAGAAGCGCCAGGTCGTCGAGTCGTACGAGATCGAGGTCCAGGGCCGGCAGCGCGACGAGTATCCCCAGGTCCTCACCACGATCGACATCGTGCACGTCGTCACCGGCCCGGAGGTGACCGAGGACGCGATCCGGCGCTGCATCGAGCTGTCGGCGACGAAGTACTGCCCGGTGAACGCGATGCTGTCCGCAGGGGCGACGGCGGTCCACCACCGCTACCGGGTGCGCAACACCGGCTCGACGCCGTTCGAGGCCGAGGGCGAGGTGATCGTGACGGGGCCGGGTCGGTTCCCCGAGCCCGTCCCCTGACTCAGCGGTAGTTGATCTGGCCCGAGGCGCTGCTGGCGAGAGGGATCGGCCGGTGGCGGGTCCAGATTCGTGTCACGAGGTCGGGCACCCACCAGCGCAGGAAGTAGAGGCGGCAGCCGAGGCAGTAGCCGGTGACGGCGAGCAGGCCCTGGAGCCCGGCAACCGCGAGCGCGAAGAGCCAGCCGCCCGCGGGCACGCCCGCGACGAAGGCCACAAGAGACAGAATGAGCGCCACGCTCCCGAGGGTCTGGGCGAACCGTGGCGGGTATTCGTGCTCCGGCTCCGCGGGGCCGAGGCGCAGGGTGCGGACGATCCGCCGCCACGCGATCCCATAGATGGACCACCGCAGCCCGAATGCCGCGCTGATCCCGATCGAGGCGAGGGCGATGGCCACGCCGATTGGGGCGTTGAGGAGGAACGCGCCGACAAGTAGCAGCCCGGAAACCGCGGCGCCGAAGCGATGACCGCGCGGATCGATCATCCGGGCCTTCGGAAGCGCGGCGGCTGCGTGGGCGGGAACGGCGCTCGGCATCGCGATCTCCATTCGTCCGGGGCGGGGCCGTATCCTAACCCGAATGTCTAGTGGATTACTAGACATTAGTCGCCGGCGGCCGACTCCCGATGGAAGTTGCATGTCTATGCAGCCATGTGTATAGTCATGCGCCCATGACAGCCGTCGAGTCAGTCTCTGCCAGCCGGTCGCGGCGGCCCACGCCTGGCGTCCGGCTGCGTGTCGCGATCGTCGGCGCGACGGGCTACGTCGGGTCGGAGCTCGTCCGGCTGCTGGCTCGCCATCCGAGCGTCGAGATCGTCGGGCTCGTCGGCCGGGAGCGGTTGAACGAGCCGATCGAGGCGACGCATCCCCACCTCGCGACGACCGGCCTCAAGGTCAACGCAGAGCGGCCCGAAGCCGACGCCGTCTTCCTGGCCCTGCCCCACGGCACGGCGGCGGCGCAGGTACCGGAGATCGCGGCCGACGGCACTGCGGTCATCGATCTCGGGCCCGACTTCCGCCTCCGCAACCCGGCCGACTATCCGCGCTGGTACGGATTCGACCATCCCAGCGCGGCGCTGCTCGCGACTGCGGTGTACGGACTCCCCGAGCTTCACCGCGCGGAGCTGAAAGCGCTCGTCCAGGAGCCGATCGCGATCGTCGGCTCGCCCGGCTGCTATCCGACGGTGACCCTGCTGGCGCTCGCTCCCCTCGCCCGCGCTGGCCTCATCGGCGACCTCGTTGTCGATGCAAAGAGCGGCGTCTCGGGCGCAGGTCGCGAGGCCAAGCCCGAGCTGATTTTCGGCGAACTCGCCGAGAGCGTGAAGGCGTACGGCCTGGGTGGCCATCGCCACGTCGCGGAGATCGAGCAGGAGCTGGGGTTCCTGGGCCCGAACCCGGGCGCGGCCGCGGTCGACTTCCTGCCTCATCTCGTCCCGATGACGCGGGGCATCCTCGCGACCTGCCACGTCCGTCCGTCGCGGCCGGTCACCCAGGCGGAGCTCGATGCACTGTACGCGGCCGCGTACGCGGACGAGCCGTTCGTGACGGTCGTGGCCGCGCCGCCGGCCACGAAGCACGTCGCGGGCAGCAACCACGCCCGGGTCCACGTCCGGCTCGACGAACGAACGGGGCGGATCATCGCGCTGGGGGTCATCGACAACCTCGTGAAGGGCGCTGCGGGACAGGCCGTCCAGGCGTTCAACCTCGTCCACGGGCTGCCGGAGACCGCTGGTCTCGAGCAGCTGCCGCTGGCGCCATGACGACGATCCAGCGTCCCCACTCCCCGGGCGTGGACGCGACCGGCGGCGCACTCGGTCCGTTGCCGAGCCACCTGCCCCCAGTCGAACGGCGGGCGTCAATCCCGGCCGGCTTCGTCGCTGCCGGTGGCATCGCCGGGATCAAAGCCTCGGGGCGGCCGGACCTCGCGTTGATCATGGGCACCGGCAAGGCGAGCCTTGCGGCGGCGGCCACTTTCACCCAGAACCGCTTCGCGGCTGCTCCTGTGCGCCTGTCGCAGCTCAACCTGCTCGCGTCCGAGCCCAACGGCAACGGCCGGTTCGGCCACGCCGAGGCGGTCATCTGCACGAGCGGCAGCGCCAATGCCGCAACGGGAGCACTCGGCGACGAGGACCAGGTCGCGGTCGGGCAGGTCGTGAGCGGCGTGACGGGCATCTCCGAGGACCGGGTGCTCCACCTTTCGACCGGCCTGATCGGGACACGCCTGCCGCTCGACCTGATCCGGCCGGCGGTCGCTGCGCTCGTTCCCAGGCTCAGCTCGACCGACGAAGGACTGCTCGCAGCCGCGGAGGCGATTCGGACGACGGACTCGGTCGTCAAGGTCGCGACCGCGACGGTCGACCTGCCCGACGGCCAGGTCCGCGTCACGGGGATCGCGAAAGGCGTCGGGATGATCGCCCCGCAGATGGCAACGATGCTGTCGGTCCTCGTCACCGACGCCGGGGCACCGCCGCGACTCCTGTGGGAGGTGCTCCGGGCAGCCGCGGCCCGGACGTGGAACCAGCTCTCCGTCGACGGCGACACGAGCACGAACGACACCGTGTTCCTCCTTGGCTCGGGGGCCGCGGGCGTCGAGGTAGACGAGCAGTCGCGGGATGCGTTCGCGGGTGCCGTCGAGGCCGTCGCACGGGATCTCGCCCGCCAGCAGGCCGCCGATGGGGAGGGAGCGACGGCGCTGATCACCTGCCAGGTCTCGGGCGCGGTCGACGACGCGGAGGCGCGGGCCGTCGCCCGGGCGGTCATCCAGTCGTCGCTCCTCAAGGCCGCGATCCACGGGCGCGACCCGAACTGGGGCCGGATCGCGGGCGCGGCCGGCAACGCGACACTCGGCGGCGCCGCGGTCCTCGAGGCGGCAGGCCTGTCGCCGGCCGAGGCGCGAGAGAGGGGCGGGTCCGCGGCACAGCTCGATCCCGACCGCCTGCGGATCGCGATCGCCGCTCATCTCGTGTACGACGGCCGAGCCGGCGGACCGGTCGAGTTCGACCGCGAGGCTGCCCGGCGCGACATGGCCGGCAAGGAAGTGCTTCTCCGGCTCGACCTCGGCCTGGGGAGCGGAACGGGCGAGGCGTTCGGGTGCGACCTGACTGAGGCGTACGTCATCGAGAACTCGGAGTACACGACGTGACGTCGCCGGTGCGGCGGGCCATTACGGCGTTGCCGCCTGCGCGCGGTCGCTCACGCACCTTGGGGTGCGCTCGCTCCCGTGCTCGTCGTCGCCTTGTCCTGGCCTCGCCGGACCGGCGACGAGGAGGTCTTCGATGAGTGAGGTGGTCGTCGTCAAGCTCGGCGGCACGACGATCGCGGACCAGCGCCAGGTCCTCGAAGAGGTGGCCGCGGTCGCGCGCCGTCGGCCCGTCGTCCTCGTCCACGGCGGTGGCAAGCGGATCAGCGAGTGGCTCGACCGGCTCGGCGTCCCTTCCCGCTTCGAGGGCGGTCTCCGGGTCACCGATGCGGCATCGCTCGAAGTGGCCGCGGCCGTGCTCCGGGGCGTCGTCAACAGCGAGCTCGTCAGCGCGTTGCGGGATCTCGGCGTCGACGCGGTGGGCCTGTCCGGCGTGGACGGCGGCCTCCTCGTCGCGGAGCGCGTTCCGAATCTCGGACTCGTCGCCCACGTCGTTGGGCTCCGGCGGGACCTGCTCGACGCGATCCTCGTCACGGGCCAAGTCGCGGTCGTCGCGCCGCTCGCCCGGGACGAGCAGGGCATCGTCTGCAACGTCAACGCCGACGACGCGGCGGGCGGGATCGCGGCGGGCCTCGGCGCCCGGCAGCTCGTGCTGCTCACCGATGTCGACGGGATCCGGGACGCGGCCGGCCAGCGGATCGACGCGATCAGTGCGGCCGACGCGGAGGCGCTCATCGCGTCCGGCGTCATCGAGGGCGGCATGGTGCCGAAGGTCCGGGCCGCGCTCGCCGCGCTGACCTGGCCGGGAACGGAGGCGGTCATCGCCGACTCGGCCGCCCCGAACGCCCTCGAGCGTGCCCTGTCCGACTCGACCTTCGGGACGCGGGTCACCGCCGAGCCGGCCGGCGTGGGTGCAACGTGAACGGGATCGACAAGCGCGAGCGCCAGCGGGCGATCCGCGAGCTCGTCGCGCGCGAGCCGATCGGGAGCCAGCAGGAGCTCGCTGCTCGGCTCGCCGAGCGCGGGATCACCGCGACCCAGGCGACGGTCAGCCGAGACATCGCGGAGATGGGCCTCGTCCGGGTCGCCCGACACGGCGGCAACACCTGGATGGCGCCTGAGGATGTCGCCTCACCCCAGCCTCTCCGCGGCCCCCGGGACGAGCGGCTGCGGCGGATTCTCGAGGACATTCCCGTGACCGTCGGGCGGAGCGGCCTGATCCTCGTCCTCACCGGTTCGCCGGGGACAGCCGGAGCAATCGCGCAGGCAATCGACGAGTCGTCGCTCAGCGAACAGGAGGGCACGTTGGCCGGCGACAACACGCTCCTCGTGCTGTTCGCCAACGAGGCCCGCCTCGAGCGCTGGCGCGAGCGTTTCCGAGCGATCCAGGACCTGCCGGTCGAAGCCAACCGAACCCGAACCGGAGTGCCGTCATGAACAAGGTCGTACTCGCCTACTCCGGCGGACTCGATACGTCCGTCGCCGTCGCGTGGCTGCGCGAGCAGTTCGGGGCCGAGGTCGTCACTCTGACCGTCGACGTCGGCGGCGGGTCGTTGCGCGATGGTGTCGAGAAGCGGGCGATGTCGGCCGGCGCCTCGCGGGCCTACGTCGTCGATGCGCGCGAGCGGTTCGTCACCGACTTCGTCTGGCCCCACCTCCAGGCGAACGCGCTCTACCAGGGTGCGTACCCGCTGGCGACCGCGCTGGCACGGCCCTTGATCGCCCAGCTGCTCGTCGAGGTCGCGAAGCGCGAGGGCGCCGACGCGGTCGCCCACGGCTGCACCGGCAAGGGCAACGACCAGGTCCGGTTCGACGTTGCGGTCCATGCGTTGGACCCGGGGCTCGAGGTCGTCGCCCCGATGCGGGTCGGGATGGGCCTGTCGCGCGAGGAGGAGATCGACTACGCCGCGGAGCGCGGGATCGAGATCCCGATCACGAAGGCGTCGCCGTACTCGATCGACGTCAACCTGTGGGGCCGGTCGATCGAGACGGGCGTGCTCGAGGACCCGTGGGTCACTCCTCCGGCCGATGTCTACGAGTGGACGGTCGATCCGGGCAAGGCGCCGAAGCCGGTCGAGATCGTCATCGATTTCGAGGGCGGGATCCCGGTCGCGCTCGACGGTGGGCGCCTCGATCCCGTGTCACTCGTTGATCGTGTTAGCACGCTAGCAGGGCAGCATGGTGTGGGGCGGATCGATCACGTCGAGGATCGCCTCGTCGGGATCAAGAGCCGCGAGATCTACGAAGCGCCGGCCGCGGCGGTGCTCCACGCGGCTCACCGGGCGCTCGAAGGCCTGTCTCTGTCGAAGGACACGATCCGATTCAACCGGCTCGTCGCCGACGAGCTCGCCCGCCTGACGTACGACGGGCTCTGGTTCAGCGCCCTCCACCGCGACCTGCGCGGTTACGTGGCGTCGTCGCAGCGAGTCGTGTCGGGCGAGGTCCGGATCCGCCTCGACCACGGTTCCGCGGTCATCGCCGGTCGCCGCTCGCCGTTGAGCCTGTACGACAAGAGCCTCGCGACGTACGACGCCGACGATGCGTTCGACCACGCGGCTGCGGTCGGGTTCATCAAGATCTTCGGGCTGCCACTCCGCGTCGAGGCGGCACGCCACGGCGCGGTCGGGCCGCACTACGGCGCGGCCTGGACGTGGACCGAGCCGCTCCTCGAGGGCCTCCCGACAACCGTGGCCGACCGGGAGAGTGCGCCCGTCGCCTGAGAGCGTCCGAGGAGCTTCGTGGACGGCCCCTGTCCTTCGAGATCGTAGTACGAACCCGCAGTACCCTATGCCCCGCCGTGCCTCCCGGGCCGTTGGGGGCGAGGTGCGATGATCGGGCGGTGACGACCGACCCACCGCTTCACGACGCACCTCCCGACCGCCGCCGGATCGCGCCCGGCGAGAAGGCCGAACGCCGCCTCCGCGAGCTGTCGTTCCTCCACGAGTTCGCCCAGCTCGCGACCCTCGCCCGCGATTGGGACGAGCTCATGCGGACCGTCGTGGACCGGACGACCGAGGCGATGGGCGTCGAGGTCTGCTCCTTTTATCTCGCGGACCGGGCGGGCGAACGGTTGACGCTGGCTGCGACGAACGGCCTTGATCCCGCGCAGGTCGGTCAGGTCAGCCTCGCCGTCGGGGAGGGGCTCACCGGGATCGCCGCGAAGCGGCGGACGCCGGTCAACGTCGCGGACGTGACCGTCGACAAGCGGTTCCGCTGGGTTCGCGGGTTCGACATCGCCGGCCTCCACGCGATGCTGTCGATGCCGCTCGTCTGGCACGAGCAGGTCGTCGGTGTACTCAACGTCCAGACCCGGGCGATCCGCCGCTTCAGGCCGGACGAGGTCGCATTCCTCCGAACGATCGCAGCGCTCCTCGCCGGGATCGTCGAGAAGGGCCGGCTCCAGGCGGAGGTCGAGGCCCGACTCGCGTCGCTGACCGCCCTCGAGGGGGCACGCTCGGAGCTCCTGAGCGTCGTGACCCACGAGCTGCGAACGCCACTGTCGGTCGTCCGCGCGTACGTCGACCTGCTGGCCGAGGCGGCAGCATCCGCACCGCGCGGCGGCCCCGGCGGGGACCCCGGAACCTGGCACGAGCGGGCGATCGAGCAGCTTTCCCGGCTCGATCGTCTTGTCGACTCGATCCTCGCCTCGGTCCGGGGGGAAGGCCTGAGCGGCCTCGCCCGCGAGCCGTTCGACGCTGTCACGGCGGCGGAGGAGACGGTCGAGGCGCTGCGCCTCCTGCTCCGCCCCCACCCGATCCGCTGGAAGCCACCGGCCGAGCCGCTCGTCGCCCGCGGCGACGAAACGCGCTTCCGCCAGGTCCTCGAACAGCTCCTCGAGAACGAGGCGAAGTACGCGCCGCCGGGCGACGGGGTGAGCATCGGCGCATGGCGCGAGGCCGATGAGGTCCGCCTCTACGTCACCGACGACGGGCCGGGCGTCCCGAGCCGCGACTGGGAGGCCGTGTTCGAGCCGTTCGTCCGGATCGAGGGCCGCGGGCGCGGCTCGGGGATCGGGCTGTTCGCCGCCCGACGGCTGATGGACGGGATGGGCGGGCGGGTCTGGCTCGAGGCCAACGGCTACGGCGGGAGCCGGTTCGTGGTGGCGCTACCCGCTGACTGAGCGCCGGCGCCGAATCATTGTTGCTCCACACGCACGTAACGGACGTTCGGGCCGTGGATCTGGCCGAAGTGTTGCCTCGGGCGCACCAACCCAGCAAATCGGGTCGAGATGTTGCGCCGGGCGCACCGAAGCGACCCAAACCGGAGCCCGGGCGCTCGTTACGTGCGCCACGGGCAACACGGACGAGTTGCGCCTCAGGCCTCGGCGCGTACCGCCACTGCCGCGGCCTCGGCATCGGCGATCCGCGAGTCGGTGATCAGCAGGCGGGCCGGCAGCAGCAGGATCGACATGACTGCGGCGGCCCAGAACACGGCCCTCAGCCCGAACGCCTCGCCGACGACCCCACCGAGCAGGGCACCCAGCGGCAACGCCCCCCAGCCGAGCATGCGGAACGTTGCTACCAATCGCCCCAGGATTCGGTCCGGCACGATCCGCTGGCGGAGAGATTGGTACGCAACGTTGAACGCGCCGAGGAAGATCCCGCCGATCGCGAAGACCCCGCCGACGACGAACGGGTTCGTTGACGATGCGAGCGCCACGTTCCCCGCGGCCAGGACGACCACGCAGACCGCGAAGAGGTTCGGCTTGCCCAGCCGGCGTTCGATCGTCCCGGCGACCATCGTCCCGGTGATCGTCCCGACGGCGCTCGTCGTGAGCAGCAACCCGAACCCCACCTCGGAGAGGCCCATCGGGCCCGGTGCCACGACGTACAGGACGAGAACCGCCCATACCATGCCCTGGGCCAGGTTGAGGAGCGCAAGGACCACCGCGAGCACACGCAGCAGCCGGTGCCGCGCGAGGTATGCGATTCCCTCGCGGATCTCCTGGTCGATCCGGGTCGGCGGACCGGTCCGCTCGGGCCGGAACGATCCGGCCAGCCCAGCGATGAGCAGCGCGGCGGCAAGGTACCCGGCGGCGGTCGTGCCGAACGCGATCCCCAGGCCTGCGGCTGCGAGCAACCCGCCAAGCGGCGGCCCGACGAACTGGTTCATCGTGAATTCGGCGGCCAGCAACCGGCCGTTGGCCGCGGTGAGGCGCTCGCGCGGGACGACGTTCGGGAGGATCGCCTGGGCGGCCGTGTCGAACAGGGTCTCGAGCACGCCGAGGAGGAACGCGACGACGTAGACGAGCCAGATCGAGGCGGCGCCCGTGACGACAGCCAGAGCGAGCCCACCGAGCAGGGCGACCCGGCCGCAGTCGACGAGGATCATCGTCCGCCGCCGGTCGAGCCGGTCGGCGAGTGCGCCCGCGACGAGCGCGAAGACAAGCCATGGCAGGCGCGACGCGACGACGACGCCGGCAACGAGCGCGGGCGAGTCGGTCAGCGACACGGCGAGCAGCGGCAGGGCGACCCAGAACATCCCGTCGGACAGGTTCGACACGACCGACGCCGACCACAGGCGCCAGAACCCCGGGCCGAGATCACCCCCGACGCGGGCGCGGAGCGCCGGAAGCCTCACGCGACGGATTCGGGGCCTTCTCCCGGCGGTCCGGCGGGCGCCGAGATCTCCGCAGCCGCAATCGCCCGGTCGGTCACGACCAGGCGCCCGAGCAGCAGTGTGAGTTGCAGTCCCCCGAAGACCAGGAAGACGGCGGCTACTCCGAACACCTCGCCGACGAGGCCGCCGAGCGCGGCGCCGATCGGCATCGTGCCCCAGGCGAGGAGGCGGTAGGTCGCATTGACTCGCCCGAGCAGCCGGTCCGGCACGATCCGCTGGCGAAGCGACACGGTGACGACGTTCCAGGAGATGCCGATCGCGGCCGCGACGAGCCACACGACGAAGATCACCGGCACGCTCGTGGTCAGGACCGGGATGAGCAGCGTCGACGCGCTGATCGTCATGGAGATCGCGAGGAGGTTGGCCCGCCCGAGCCGCCGCTCGAGCGGCTCGACGAGGAACGTGCCCAGAAGGCTGCCTGCTGCGAGCGATGTCAACAGCACGCCGAACCCGACCTCGTCCAGGCCAAGCGGTCCAGGGGCGACCGCGTACAGGACAAAGACGGAGAAAACCGCCGTGCCGCACAGGTTGCTGAGGCCGACCATCACGGCCAGCACGCGCAACAGGCGATGCCCGAACAGGTAGCGCAGCCCTTCGGCTATCTCTTGGTGGATGCGCGTCGGCGAGCCCTCGCGGACCGGGCGGAACGCGCCCGCGATCGTGAACAACGCCACCGCCGCGAGCAGGTAGGCGGCGGCTCCGGTCCCGAACGCCAGGGCGATGCCGGCGGCGGCCAGCAGGCCGCCGAGCGGCGGGCCGACGAACTGGTTCAT
This sequence comes from uncultured Anaerolineaceae bacterium, assembly GCA_964626755.1. Classification (GTDB taxonomy): domain Bacteria; phylum Chloroflexota; class Limnocylindria; order Limnocylindrales; family CSP1-4; genus JACDAV01. The sequence goes on from CAZVGO010000051.1 coordinate 68,395, forward strand.
TGTCAGCTCGACGGCGTACAGCCGGCCGTTCGCGCGGCTGAGTCGATCGGGCTCGACGAGGTTCGGCATGATCGACTGGGCGGAGGTGTCGAACAGCGTCTCGGCGACGCCGAGTGCGAAGGCGACCAGGTAGAGCACCGGCAGCGAGGCGAACCCGCCGAGGGTCGCGATCGCGAGCGCCCCGAGCAGGCCGGCGCGGAAGAGGTCGACGAGGACCATCGTTCGCCGCCGATCGAGCCGGTCGGCCAGGGCGCCCGCGACGAGCGCGAAGAGGAGCCACGGCAGGCGGCTGACGATCGTCACGCCGGCGATCAACGCGGGCGAGTCGGTCAGCGTGATGGCGAGGAGCGGCAGCGCGACCCAGAAGACCCCGTCGGCGAGGTTCGAGCCGGCCGATGCGAGCCAGAGCTTCCAGTACGCCCCGGGCAGCCCACCGCCGAGGCGGCCGACGATGACGGTCACGCGGTCAGGCGTGGACGACGCGGGTCGACGCCGCCCGGAGGTGCGCGTAGCCCGGCTTCACCAGCTCGTTGATCACGCGCAACCGCTCGTCGAACGGGGCGAACGCGCTCTTCATCGCGTTGATCGTCAGCCACTCAATCTCGCCGAGGCCGATCCCGAACGCGCGGTCGAGCTCGGCGAACTCGCTCGAGAGCGTGACGTTCGACATCAGCCGGTTGTCGGTGTTGACGGTCACCCGGAAGCGGAGCCGGCGGAGCAGGTCGATCGGGTGGTCGGCGACCGAGGCGGCCGCGCCCGTGTGGACGTTCGAGGTCGGGCACATCTCGAGCGGCACCCGCCGGTCCCGAACGAAGGCCGCAAGGCGGCCCAGCTCGATCGAGCCGTCGTCGCGAACCGTGATGTCGTCGACGATCCGGACGCCGTGGCCCAGCCGCTCGGCGCCGGCAAACTGGAGCGCCTCCCAGATCGAGGGGAGCCCGAACGATTCGCCGGCGTGGATCGTGATGTGGAAGTTCTCTTTTCGGACGTACTCGAACGCATCGAGGTAGCGCGTCGGTGGATAGCCCTTCTCCGGTCCTGCGACGTCGAAACCCACGACGCCCGCGTCACGCCAGCGGACGGCGCACTCGGCGACCTCGACTGACCGCGCCGCCTGGCGCATCGCCGTCACGAGCGCCTTCATGACGATCGGGTTCCCGGCCGCGGCTGCGCGCTCGGTCCCGATCCGGAAGCCCTCGAGGTTCGCCTCCATGACCTCGTCGAGCGTCAGCCCCCGCTCGACCGACAGCTCCGGCGCGTAGCGAACCTCGGCGTAGACGACGCCATCGGCGGCGAGGTCCTCGGCGCACTCGGCGGCGACGCGGACGATGGCGTTGCGCTCCTGCATGACCCCGACGGTGTGGGCGAACGTCTCGAGGTAGAGCTCGAGGCTCTTCCGGTCTGCACCGCGGCGGATCCACGCCGCAAGGTCGTCCGGGTCGCGCGTTGGCAGGCCGTCGTAGCCGTACTCCGCCGCGAGGTCGACGATCGTGGCCGGCCGCAGGCCGCCGTCGAGGTGGTCGTGGAGGAGCGCCTTCGGGGCCTGGCGGATCGTGTCGAGGGTGAGCATTCGTCCTCCGCAACGTTGGGCGGATGGTAGCGTGCACAGGCGCAGAGAAATGCCGCCCAGCCGAGAGGACGCCATGCCGCCGATCCGCGTGACCAACGAGAGCCGAGGCGTCACCTGGACCCTCGAACTCGACCGTGATGCGTTGTTGCCCGGCCAGACTGCCAAGGCGCGGGTCCACCTCGAGATGCACAAGGACCTCGAGGCTCGAGGGCTCGTCGCGGCCCTCATCGCGACCGAGCAGTGGCAGTTCCGGCAGCGTCAGGGCAGCGGGAAGAACGCCCGGACCGTGACCGTCACCGCACACGAGGAGCTGCGGCGGGTCCCCGTCATGCTCCTCGGTCCAACGAACCTCCGGTCCGGCGAGGTTCGCGACTTCGAGTTCGAGCTGCCGGTCCCGCCGCTCGGTCCGGCGTCGCTCGACGCGACCGTCAGCGGGCTGTCGTGGGACCTCGAGGTGAAGCTCGACGTCCCGAACGGGATGGACAGCGCGATCGTCACGCACATCCGCGTCCTTCAGCCGACCGCGCTCCTTCGGGCAGGCGTCGTTCGGGTCGGCCAGTTCGCCCTGTTCGGGGCCGCCGAGGGGGCCACCGAGGGCGCCCGCGGGACGCTCGAGATCGACCCCGTCCCGCTGTGCGTCGGGCACCCGTTCACCGGGCGCCTGACGATCGAGACCGACAAGCCCCAGAAGCTCCAGGAGATCCGGGTCGAGGTCCGGGTGAAGGCCACGTCCACAGTTCCGAACGGCCTCGAGGAGGAGATCACCGCGTGGGCCGGCCAGGTCCTCGGCGAGTCCGAGCTGCCGGCCGGGGCACGGACGATCGAGCTCGCCGGGGAGCTGCCAGTGCGCGACCTCCCGACGATCGAGCTGCCCCACGGCCGGACGGACGCGACCGTCCACCTGATCCTCGCCCGCGCGTGGAAGCGCGACCCGCACGTGGTGCGCGACGTCGCGATCTGCTCGACGACGGAGATCTAGCCGACCGCGTCACGGAGTCCCAGCCCGGATATTCCGAGAAGGATTAACGGGCGCGGTATCGAGGACGTTCGGGCCTCAACGGACGCCCGCTCGAGCTCGACCGGCCCGCCACCCGACTTGCATGACGCCCTCCTATCGCGTTTGGTGGGCGCGTAATCCTTCTCTGACTACGGGGCCTCTGAGTCGAGGCGCTTGCGCGCGACGTTGAGCGCTTCGCGAACGCGCTTCGGTGCCGTCCCGCCGATCACGTCGCTGCTCGCCAGCGCGCCGTCGAGCGAGGCGGCCGCTCGCAGCGCCTCGCCGATCCCGGCATCGCCCGAGAGGCCGCGTGCCGTTTCGTCCTCCGCGCCCCCGAGGGCGCCCCGGATCATGTCGTCATCGAGCGTGTCGAGGCGGGTGCCCGCCGCTTCCGCGTCGAGCACGAGGGTGCCGACCAGGCGATGAGCGGCCCGGAACGGCACGCCCCGCCGCACGAGCGCGTCGGCCACGGCGGTCGCAGTCACGTGGCCCTCCTCCGCCGCGACCCGCATCCGGTCACGATCCACCGATAGCGTGTCGACCAGCCCGGCCATGACCCCGAGCGATGCCTCGAGCGTCGCGACCGCCCTGAACAGCGACGGCTTGTCCTCCTGGAGGTCCCGCTGATATGCGAGCGGCAGCCCCTTGAGCAGCACGAGCACGGTCGTCAGCGCGCCGATTGTCCCGGCGGTCTTGCCGCGAACGAGCTCCGCGGGGTCCGGGTTCCGCTTGTTCGGCATCATCGAGCTGCCGGTGGCGAACGAGTCGGCCACCCGGACGAACCCGAACCGCGGGTTCGACCACCAGGTGATCTCCTCGGCGAAGCGCGACAGGTGGACCATCGCGAGGGCGACCGCCGCGAGCGTCTCGACGACGAAATCACGGTCCGACACCGCGTCGATCGAGTTCGCGGTGACCCCATCGAACCCGAGCTCGCCCGCGACCCCCTCCCGGTCGAGCGGGTAGCCTGACCCGGCGATCGCGCCCGCCCCGAGCGGCGAGAGGTTCGCCCGCCGGAGCGCGTCGGCGAGCCGGCCGCGATCGCGCTCCAGCATCTCGACGTAGGCGAGCAGGTGGTGGGCGAGCAGGACCGGCTGGGCCGGCTGGATGTGGGTCATCCCCGGCATCACGGCCTCGCCGTCGCGCTCCGCCAGCCCGACGAGCGCCCGCTCGAGCCCGACGATCCCCGCGTCGAGCCGGTCGATCGCCCGCCGCAGCCAGAGACGGAGATCGGTCGCGACCTGGTCGTTCCGCGACCGCCCCGTGTGGAGCTTGCCGGCCAGCGGTCCGATCCGATCGCCGAGTGCCGCCTCCAGGTTGAGATGGACGTCCTCGAGCGCCGGGTCCCACGCCAGCGTTCCCGCGCGCACCTCCGTCGCGAGCCCCTCGAGACCGCCGACGAGCTGCTCGACCTCGTCCGGCGTGAGCAGACCGGCACGTCCGAGGCCGCGAACGTGGGCGATCGATCCGCGCAGGTCGTCCTCGGCCAGCTCGCGGTCGACCTCGACGGAGCGACCGAACTCGGCGGCTCGCGGGTCCGTGGCGTCGGCGAACCGGCCGCCCCACAGGCGCATGTCGTCCTCCTGCCCTCGTGCCGGCCCATCGTAGCCGCGACCCCGGCATGCGGAGCGATGGATGCAACGTGAATCGCGGTTCACGTGTTGGCCTAGGCGGGTAGGCCAACAGCCGCTATCATGCGCCGATGACCGAGCGCTCGACCCGTCTTGACTGGCTGATCTTCCTCGCCCTCGGCTTCGCGTGGGGCAGCAGCTACCTGTTCATCAAGATCGGTGTCGAGGAGGGCGGGCTTCCCCCGCTGACTTTGATCGCCCTCCGTCTGGCCATCGGATTTGCGATCCTCGCGGCCGTCGTGGCGTTGGCCCGGGAGCCCCTCCCCCGTGAGCCGCGGATGTACGGCCACCTGTTGGTCATGGCGGTCATCAACATCGTCCTGCCGTTCTGGCTCATCACCTGGGCTGAGCAGTCGGTCGAGTCGTCGCTTGCTTCGATCCTCAACGGCACTGTGCCCCTGTTCGTCATCGTCATCGCCGCCCTCTTCCTGCACGACGAGCCGATCACCGTCAACCGGGTCGTCGGCCTGCTCGTTGGGTTCGTCGGCGTCGTCATCCTCACGAGCCGGGGCCTCGGCTCCATCGGACAGTCGAACCTTGCAGGCGAGATCGCGCTCATCGGCTCCTCGATCTCATACGCCGCCGGCAACGTCTACGCCCGACGCAATGTTCGGGGCCTGCGCCCGATGATCCCGGCGGTATTCCAGGTCGGCTTCGCGCTCGTCATCACGACCGTCCTCGCGTTCGCGTTCGAGCGGCCGCTGGAGGTCGGCCTCAACCGCGACGCGCTCGTCTCCGTCGTCTGGCTCGGCATCTTCGGGTCAGGCCTCGCCTACCTGATGTACTTCCGGCTGCTGAAGCGGTGGGGCGCCACCCGGACGTCGATGGTTGCCTACGTCCTGCCCGTCTTCGGGATCGTCCTCGGGTTCATCGTCCTGAGCGAACCGATCGACGGGCGGCTGCTCCTGGGGACGGCGCTGATTATCGGCGGAGTCGCGCTCGTCAACAGCCGGTTCGGGTCCCGTCGCCTGTACGGCCGCGCCGGTGCGGGCGGAGCAGGCCCGCCGGTCGAACCCGCCCAGCGCGCAGAGGCGACATCGCCCGACCGCTGAGGCCCGAAGGCGTTCGTATGCGGCGGATGGTCATCGGTCGCGTAGGCCCTGCCCCAACGATGCTCAGCCGTCGAGGCCCAGGAGTATCGCCCCGACGACGATCAAGGACGCCGCGGCGATCCGTGTCGCGGCCTCGCGCCTGCCGGCCGCCTCGGCGAGCCGGATCGCTCCCCAGCCGGACGCGAGCACGATCGCAGACTCGCGCAACGGGGCCACGGCCGTGAGCGGCGCGATGCTCAGCGCGATGAGGATCGCCATGTACTGGACGAGCATGATGAGCCCAACCGCGACGATCCGCGGCTCGCGCGGGATGATCGCCGCCGGCGAGATGCGGACCGAGACAACGCCCACGAGGACGATGGCCGTGGCGGTCGAAAGGATCGCCCCGTAGAGCCATGGCTCCGTCAGCTGCGTCCCGACGCGGTCGATCGCGGTGTATGTCGCGATCATCACCCCCGTCAGCAACGCCAGGACGACCCCGCGATCGATCCCGCGGCCGCGGGCCGCGCGCATCAACACCCGCCACGGACGCTGCAGCCAGAAGAAGCCGGCGAGCAGGAGAACGACGCCGGTCAGCCCGACCGGCCCCAGCCGCTCGCCGAGGATCCCGATGCCGATCGCGACCGCGAGTAGCGTGGCCGTGCCCCGGGCCAGCGGGTAGACGATCGACAGGTCGCCGTGGCGGTAGGCGGCCGAGAGGACGACCACGTAGATCGCTTCGAAGATTCCGGACCCGATCCCGAGCGCAATCGCCTCGGGCGGGATTGCCGGCCTGCCGATCGCGAACCAGCCAACGATGGCGAGCGGCGAGATGACGACCGCCCCGACCACCATCCCCACCGCCGCCGCCCGAAGCGGATCGCCGGACGTCTTGACGAGGACGTTCCACGTGACGTGGAGAACCGCGGCGACTCCGATGAGCCCGTAGACGAGCGGGTCCACCGCGAGCTACGGATTGACTCTGCGGTTGCGCGAACGCCGCTCCCAGCCCGGAGCACGGCGGACGGTGCTCCCGTCGCCCAGCCCAGGCAGGCTGCGCCCGGTGAGCAGCACGGCGATCGCTGTCGTCAGCGGCACCGCCGCGACGATCCCGATGCTCCCGACGATCGCCTTGCCGATCTCGACCGCGACGACCTCCCCGCTCGCGATGAGCAACGGGTCCTGGCGGCCTGCCGCGAACAGCACGAGCAGCGGCAGCGACGCGCCGACGTAGGCGAGGGCGAGGGTGTTCACCGTCGCCGCGATGTGTGACCGGCCCACGTTCATCGCCCGGCCGAACAGCCGCCAGCGAGAGGCCGCCGTGTCCGCCTCGAACAGCTCGTGCACGGTGGCCGCCTGGGTGACGGTCACGTCGTCGAGGACGCCGAGCGCGCCGAAGATGACCGCCGCGAGAAGCAGGCCACCGAGGTCGAGATCGCGGAGGCCGAACGCCTCGAGGAAGACGATGGCCTCGGATCCCTGGAGCTCGGTGAACCCGGCGAGGGCGGTGAACGCGTTCGCGAGAGCGGCGGTCAGGGCGAGGGCGGCGAACGTCCCGATCGCGGCCGCGGCCGTCGTTCGGCGCGCCCCCTCGGTCAGCAGGAACGTCACGACCGTCACCACGCTCGCCGCTCCGACCGCGAGCGGAACCGGGTCCCAGCCGGCGAGGAGCAGGGGGATGACGATCTTGACGATCACGCCGAGGCTCAGGACCAGCGCGAGCAGCGAGCGGATGCCCCGCCAGCCGCCGACCGCGACGACGGAGACGGCGAACAGGCCGAGGATCGCGGCGAGGGCGGGGATCCGCCAGCGGTCCGACACCGCGATGAATGTCCCCTCCGGCTCGGCCGACAGGCTGACGACGACCTCGTCGCCCACCTCGTAGTCGGGAATGTCCTGCTGGCCGGACGGGCCCTGCAGGTACCCGTCGAGGAGGTCTCCGGCGCGCGTGCCGCCGATCACCTCGATACGAACATTGGGTGTCTGCCCGTCGCCCGGCAGAAACTCGACGATCCGGCCGTGGGTCAGCACGACGGGCGACGCCTGGGTCGGCGCCGGCGCGAGGTCCGGCAGGAACCACAGCCCGACGAGGAGGACGGCGGCGCCGGCCAGGGCAACGGCGTGCCGGCGAAGGCCGGCGAAGGGCTCCGCTGGCTGCCGATCGCCGTCGGTCGCCCGGTCGGGAGGTCGCACGACCCGACGATACCAGCGGGGCCGAGCGGCTACCCGGTCAGACCCCCATCGGGTGCCAGACCGTCTTCATCTCGAGGAACGCCGCTATCCATTCCGGGCGCTGCGTCGCGCGGTCGTCGGTCCAGTCGAACCGCGCTTCGGCGACGCTCTTCGGGCGCCGGGCGATCCGCTTGATGTCCTCGGCGGCAAGGGTCTCGCTGTCCTCGCGCATCTCGTCCGGCACGCCCCACAGGTCGATCGCGTCGACGTCGTCGTGTCCGGCGAGGATCGGGATCAGCTCCTTCTTCAGGCCGGTCACGATGTTGACGACGCCCGCGGGAACGTCCGAAGTCGCGAGCACCTCGGCCAGCGTGATCGCCGGCAGCGGGCGCGTCTCCGACGCGATGACCACGACCGAGTTGCCGGTCACGAGTGGGGGCGCGAGGCGGGACACGAGGCCGAGGAGCGAGGAGGTCTCCGGCGCGACGATCCCGACGACGCCGGTCGGCTCGGGGATCGTGAAATTGAAGTACGGGGCGGCGACCGGGTTGCTGCTGCCGAGCACCTGGGCGATCTTGTCAGCCCAGCCGGCGTACCAGACCCAGCGGTCGACGGCGCGCGTCACCGAGTCGCGGGCCCGCGGCCCGTCGAGACCCTCCGCAGCGGCGACCTCGGCGAAGAACTGGGCCCGCCGCCCCTCCATCAGCTCGGCCACGCGATAGAGGACCTGGCCCCGGTTCATCGCCGTCTTCGCGGCCCAGCCTTCGGTCGCCTTGCGCGCCGCGCGGACCGCGTCGCGGATGTCCTTGCGCGAGCCGCGGGACGCGTTCGCCAGCAGGGTCCCGTCGTCGCCATGAACCACGTATGAGCGGCCCGACTCCGTCCTCGGAAACGCGCCGTCGATGTACAGCTTGTACGTCTTGCGGACCTCGATCCGGGCCGCCGCGCCGTTCGTCGCGCCCCGGACCGGTCGCTTGGGTCGGGATGGCATCAGGCGCGAAGATGAGCAGCCACGATGCTCAGCGGTCCTCGAGCCGGACGTACGCGTGGAGACCGTGCATCCCGCCCTCGCGCCCGAAGCCCGATTCCTTGTAGCCGCCGAACGGCGAGGTCGGGTCGAACCGGTTGAACGTGTTCGCCCAGACGACCCCCGCCTTGAGCCGGCTCACCATGTTGAGGATCCGGCTCCCCTTCTCCGTCCAGACGCCGGCCGACAGGCCGTACGCGGTGTTGTTCGCCTTCTCGATCGCCTCGTCAGGGGTCCGGAACGTCAGCACGGACAGAACGGGCCCGAAGATCTCTTCCTTCGCGATCCGGTGGGACTGGGCGACGTTCGTGAACAGCGTCGGCCGGAAGAAGTACCCGCGCTCCGGCAGGTCGCAGGCCGGCTGGTACATCTCCGCGCCCTCGGCCTTGCCCGACTCGACGAGCTCGGTGATCTTCTCGAGCTGCTGACGCGAGTTGATCGCCCCGACATCGGTGTTCTTGTCGAGCGGATCGCCGACCCGGATCGTCGAAAGCCGGTCCTTGAGCTTCTCGACGAGCGGCCCGACGATCGACTCCTGGGCGAGCAGGCGCGAACCGGCGCAGCACACCTCGCCCTGGTTGAAGTAGATGCCGTTGACGATCCCCTCGACTGCCTGGTCGAGCGCCGCATCCTCGAACACGATGTTGGCCGCCTTGCCACCGAGCTCGAGCGTCAGCGCCTTGTCCGAGCCGGCCACGCCCTTGAAGATCTTCCGGCCGATCTCGGTCGAGCCGGTGAACGCGACCTTGTCGACCTTCGGATGGCGGACGAGGACCATCCCGATCTCGCCGGGCCCGGGGACGATGTTGACGACCCCGGCCGGGAGGTCCGCCTGGCGGCAGACGTCGGCGAACAGCAGCGCGGAGAGCGGGGTCGTGGACGCCGGCTTGAGGACGACCGAGTTGCCGGCCGCGAGCGCCGGCGCGATCTTCCAGGCGAGCATGAGCAGCGGGAAGTTCCAGGGGATGATCTGGGCGGCGACGCCGAGCGGCCGGGCGACCCGGCCCGGGAACGCGTAGTCGAGCTTGTCCGCCCAGCCGGCGTAATACCAGAAGTGAGCAGCGGCGAGCGGAACGTCGACGTCGCGGCTCTCCTTGATCGGCTTGCCCGAGTCCATCGACTCGAGGACGGCGAACTCGCGGCTCCGCTCCTGGAGGATCCGGGAGATCCGGAACAGGTACTTGGCTCGCTCGCGGCCGGGGAGATTGCCCCAGCTCCGCTGCTGGGCGCGGCGGGCCACCCCGACCGCCCGATCGACGTCCTCGGCAGTCGCCCGGGCGACCTCCGCGAGTGGCTCCTCCGTTGCCGGATTCAGCGTGACGAACGTCGAGCCGTCGCTCGACGGCGCCTCGCGTCCGCCGATGAACAGGCCGTAGCGCTCCTTGAGCGTGACGATGTCCCGGGATTCCGGAGCAGGAGCGTAGTCCCACGGGATCGCCCTGCCATCCCCCAGCCCCCAGCTCGTCGTGGCCCGCTCGCCGGAGCGGGTCAGCGCGCCCTTCGTATCGGTCGCCATCCCGATCATTATGGCACCGCCGCTCGGCCGGACCTTCCGCCCGCCGCCCGCCCGGTCGGCGGGCCGTTACCGCTCACCCTCAGCAGCGGTAGGCGGCGACCGGATGCCCGACTTCGCAGTACCGAACGTGGAGGTGGTCGTCGTGGCCGGCGAACCGGGTCGACCAGCCCTCGGCGACGAGCTTGGGGTCGTTGAAGTAGATGAGCTTGACGTGGCCGGGGGCGGCGTTCCGGATCGCCTTGATCAGCGCTCGGGTGGCGGTCCGGTCGTACGACGCCAGGCGCCAGTTCGTCCCCCAGCGGCACTGGTCCCGACGGTCGCGGACCGGGCGGAGGTCCACCTCGAGGCCCATCTCGTGGGTCCGGTGGCCGGCGATGTTGCCGCCGTGCTCGAGGCCGACGTCGCCGACCGGGATCCGCCCCAGGCCGGCCGCGACCGCCGTCCGTCCGGCCGCCTCGAGCTGCCCGATCGCCGCCCCGGTGCCCCAGTTCGCGAGACCGTTGCCGACGCTGTAGTCGCACAGGCCCCAGCTCGAGAACGCCGGCCGATCGAAATGGGCGATGAGGTAGCGCCAGACGGCGGGATCCGCGAGGCCGTCGACCGGTAGCCCCACGTGCCGCTCGAACGCTCGAACGGCGGCCGCGGTGGCCCCGTTCCAGGCGCCGGTCGGGACGAGACCGGCGGCCCGCTTCTCGTTGAGCTCGCGCTGGAGGGTCAGGACTGGTTCGCGCGCCGCTCCCGGACCGACCGTCGTGACAAGCCGCTCCCACGTCGCCGCGTCGACGATGCCGGTCTGGGGCAGCCCGCGGGACGCCTGGAAGGCGATCACCGCCGATTGCGTGTCGAGCGTGAAGGTCCCGTCGTAGACGAGGGTCACACCGTGGCCCCTGAGGAGCGACTGGATCGCCTTCACGTCGGCGCCGCGGTTGCCGATGCTCTGAACCGGCCACCCGAAGCCGGGCAGGGCCGCAAGTGCGGGGATCGCCAGGACGGCAGCGGCAAGCAGCGCTGCCGTCAGGGCCGACAGCCTGAGCAGCGTATGCGGCCGGCGGGGGGTCGGTCCCACGATCCGATGGTAGCAGCGCCATCGGGCATGATGCGGGAGTGACGCTCTCGCGCCGTGGCTCGCTCCTCGGCCTCCTGGCGGGCCTCGCCCTGCTGACGGCCGCGTGCGGTGCTCAGGGCTCACCGCCACCGAGCGTCGTCGCGATCTCGCCCGCGGAGGGCTGGACGCGTCGGGCGCCCGCGCCTCTGGCCCTGACCGAGGTCGCCGCTGCCGAGCACGAAGGCCGGATCTGGGTCGCGGGCGGCCTCGACGCCGCCGGGCGGGCCACCGACCGCGTGAGCATCTTCGACCCGTCGACCGACACCTGGGTCGTCGGGCCCACGCTGCCCGAACCGATCCAGCACTCGGCACTCGCCTCCGACGGCGACGCGTTGTGGCTGATCGGCGGGTACGTCGGAAACGGCTTCGAAAGGCCGAGCGAGAAGGTCTGGCAGCTCCAGACCAACGCCTGGGTCGAGCACTTCCCGCTGCCCGAGCCGCGCGCGGCGGGTGCCGCGGCGTGGGACGGTGCCGGCCGGATCGTCTACGCCGGCGGCGTCGGTCCCGACGGCGTGTCGCCGGTCGTGTTCGGACAGGGCGACCACGGCTGGGAGGAGCTGGCGCGGCTTTTCGCGCCCCGCGAGCACCTCGCCGCGACGTCAGACGGGGCCGGCACGGTGTTCATCGTCGGCGGCCGCCGTGGCGGGCTGGCCGGCAACGTCGCCACGGTGGAGCTCGTCGCCGGGCGTGAGGTCCGCCGCGGGCCGGACCTGCCGACCGCGCGGGGCGGGGTCGCCGCGTTCTTCTGGCCGTCGCTCGGGGCGTGCCTGGTCGGCGGTGAGTCCACCGGCGGCACGAACCCGCAGGTCGAGTGTGTCACGGCCGACGGTCGCCGGGCCAGCCTGCCCGATCTCCGCGCCCCGCGCCACGGCCTGGGTGCCGCGGTCGTTGACGGAACGCTCTACGTCGTGCTCGGGGGACCCGAGCCCGGACTCTTCGTCAGCGATACGGTCGAGGCGCTCGAGCTGCCTTAGGTATGGACCGCCTCGCCGGCGCATCCGAGCTGCTCGACGGCCCGCTCGACGATCCGGCGACGCTGGCCGGGAACCTGCGCGACCTGGGCAGGGCGAATGCGCTGCTCGGTGGCGTCCGACTGTCGCGCGACGCGATCGACGCCCTCGTCGGCCCGGACGCCGGACGCGGCGCGGCCGTCGAGCTGCTTGACGTCGGGACTGGTGGCGCGGACATCCCCGCGGCGCTGCTCGCGGACTGGCGCCGGCGTGGACGAAGCCTCGCGGTCACCGCGGTCGACGAACGGCCGGAGGTCCTCGCCGCGGCGCGCCTCGCACGACCGGGGCTCGACCGGATCGAGGGTCTCAGACTCGAGGTCGCCGACGGGCGCGCCCTGCCATACGAGGACCGCTCGTTCGACGTCGCGCACACATCTCTCGTCGTCCACCACCTCGAGCCGGCCGACGCCGTCCGGCTCTTCGGCGAAATGATCCGCGTCAGCCGGCGCGGAATCGTCGTCAACGATCTCGCCCGGGGCAGGATGGCGTTGCTGGGAGCGTGGCTCCTGGCGCGACTCGCGACCCGAAACCCCTACTCGCGGCACGACGCGCCCCTCTCGGTCCGCCGCGCCTACACGATCGTCGAGATGCGCGCGCTCCTGGCGGTCGCCGGCCTGCGGCCGATCGCCTCTCGCCGCCACTTCCTCCGTCACCGCCACGCGATAGCGGCGGTGCGCGCGTGACCGGCGACGTGACGACAGACGTCGCGATCGTCGGGGGCGGCCCGGCCGGCGCGGCGCTGGCGGCGCTGCTCGCCTCGCGCGGACGGCGTGTCGTGGTCTTCGAGCGCGCGCCGGCGTACCGTTGGCACGCGTGCGGGGTATTCAGCTCGCCGGCGTCGATGGACGCGCTCCGGCGAATCGGCCTCGACGACGCGACGCTTCGGCGCGTGTCACGGCCCCTGCCGGCGCTGCAGGTCGAGACGGCGGCAGGAACGCACTTCCTCCTCGCGTATGGCGACGACGGCTCGCTTCACGCGCCGCCGGTGGGATTCGATCGCTCGTCGCTCGACCCCGCCCTGCTCGCGCTCGCCCGCGAGGCGGGCGCAGAGGTCCGGCTTGGGGCTGCCGTCACCGCGATCGACGGCACTCGCCTGACGGTGCGCGAGGGTGACGACGCGACGATCACCGCGGCCCGGGTTGTCGTCGGCGCCGACGGAATCCGCTCGACGGTCGCGCGTGCCGCCGGCGTCGTCCGGCACGCCCGGCTCGCGCCCCGCACCGGGCTGACGTTCCACGTCGAGGATCCCGCTCCGGGGACCTCCCGTCAGGGGCGGATGATCCTCTTCCGTGACGGCTACGTCGGGCTGGCTCCCGTGCCCGGCGGCCGGGTCAATGTCGGCATCGTCATCGGCCGGTCGTGGGCGGACGAACTGAGAGCAATCGGCGCCGAAGGCGTCGCTGCACGCGTCCTCGCGGCCGTCCCGGCCGACCCGAACGACCCCGTCGACTGGCAGGCGACGGTGCGGTGCGACCCGATCGAGGGCGCGGCGCCGCTCGGACACCGCGTCGCCCGGCGCCACGGACCTGACTGGCTGCTCGTCGGTGACGCGGCCGGATTCCTCGATCCGTTCACCGGCGAGGGCCTCCATCGAGCGCTCGTATCGGCCGAGCTCGCGGCGGCGGCCATCGACCGCCACCTCGACGGCGAGCCGCGCGGCCTGCCCGGCTACGAGGCGGCGATGCGGGCGCGCTTCCGCTCAAAGGACGCGCTGAGCCTGCTTGTCCAGGCGTTCCTTGAGCGGCCCGCGCTGTTCGACTACGCCGCCCGCCGCCTCGCGGCCCGACCGGCCGTCCGTGAGACGATGGGCCGCGTGATGGGCGACCTCGTCCCCGCGTCGCGCGGCCTCGACCCGCGCTTCCTCGCCGCCCTGCTGGCCCCGTAACACGGGACGACCATGCGGAGCACGATCTCGGTCGACATCGCCGCCCCGCCGGGGCTCGTGTTCCGGCTCGCCCGCGACGTTGAGCGCTGGCCGCGGCTCCTCCCCCACTACGTCCGGGTGAGGGTCATCGAGCGGCCACCCGACGGGTCCCTCGTCGCCGAGTTCGTCGCCCGCCGGCCGCTCGTCCCGGTGCTCGGCCTGGGGCTCCCGGTCGCCTGGCGATCGCGGACGTGGAACGAGCCGGAGACGCATCGGCTCCGGTTCGTCCATCGCGGCGGCGCGACCGACGGGATGGACGTTACGTGGCGGATCGAGCCTGCCGGGGCGGGTTGCCGGGTCTCGATCGACCACGACTTCCGACCGCGCCTGCCGGGCCTTGCCGGTCTCGTCGACCGGTTGTTCACCCGGCCGATCGCAGGACGGACGCTGGCCACGTTCCGCGATCTCGCGGAGGCAGTCTACGAGGCGGAAGAGTCCGCGCCGGGCGCGGTGGCGAATCAGCGCACATGACCGACCGCCGCCGCGTCTGGATCACGGGGATCGGGGTCGTCACGCCGATCGGGATCGGGCGCGCGGCGTTCGCGGCGGGCCTCCGCGCCGCCCGCTCGCCGGTCAAGCGGATCGACCGGTTCGATCCCTCGCCGTTCCGCTCACGAGTCGCGGCCCAGGTCGACGACTTCGACGCGGCCGACCACATGACGCCGAAGACCGCACGCCAGCTCGATCGCTTCAGCCAGTTCGGCCTCGTCAGCGGGCGGCTCGCCCTCGAGGATGCGCGCCTCGCGCCCGGCGAGACCGGGTCTGCGGCGCGGGAGCGGATCGGCATCTATCTCGGGAGCGCCCTCGGCGGCATCGCCTACGCGGAGGCACAGCACGAGCGGTACATGGAGCGCGGGATCCGGTCCGTGGCCCCGAACCTCGCCCTGGCAGTCTTCGGCGGCGCGGCCCCGGCCAACCTCGGGATCGCCCTCGACGTCCGGGGCCCGATTCTGTCGACCGCGAACTCGTGCGCCTCGGGTGCCGTCGCCCTCGGCGAGGCTCTCGACGCGATCCGGGCCGGCCAGATCGACGCAGCCCTGGCGGGCGGCGCGGAGGTTCCGTTGAGCCCGCTCGCGTTCGGGGCGTTCGACATCATCCGGGCGCTGTCCACCGGCTCGAACGACGATCCCGGGCACGCTGCGCGCCCGTTCGACGCGAAGCGAGACGGGTTCGTCATGGGCGAAGGCGCCGCGCTGCTCGTCCTCGAGGCAGAGGACGTGGCTCGCGGCCGCGGCGCCGAGCCGTACGCGGAGCTGATGGGCTACGGCGCGACGTCCGACGCCTTTCACATGATCCAGCCTCGGGCCGATGGGCTGGAGGCTGCCCGCGCGGCCACCATCGCGCTCGACGACGCCGGCGTCGACCCCGGCGAGATCGACTACGTCAACGCCCACGCGTCGTCGACGCCGATCGGTGACGTGGCGGAGGCGCGGGCGATCGCCCGGGCGCTCGGCGAGCGGGCGGCGACCGTGCCGGTCAGCGGGACGAAGGCGCTCTACGGCCACCCACTCGGCGCTTCGGGAGCGATCGAGGCGGCGATCGGCGCGATGGCGATCCGCGACGGCTGGGCTCCCGCCAGCGTCAACCTCGAGCGCCCGGACGACGAGTCGGACGCTCTCCTGCCCGGCCTCCTCCGCGTAGGGCGCCCGGGAACCTACCGGCGCGTCCTGTCAACGTCGTTCGGTTTTGGTGGGCTGAATGCCGCGCTCGTCCTCGGCTCGGTCGACGGCGCGGGACGCCCGGCGGCCTAGACGACCCCGGCGGGTTCCTCGCCCGACTCCGCGACCGTCGGTCCCCCAGCGGCCGCACTCCGAATCTCCTCGACGTCGGCAACGATCCGGCCGCCGAACGCGGCGAGGATCCGGCGCGCCCCGATGGCCGCAGACGCGGCCATCCGGCCCGCGACCAAAGTCAGCGACAGTGCCGGGAGCGCGGGCACGGTCAGGGGCACCGTCCCGATCACCTGCGCGGCCTCGCCGAGCCGGTCCCGGAGCGCCTGGGCGGCCAGCCGGGCCGCGGCCTCGTCGTCGAACACGGCGGCGAGCACGCGGTCGGATGTCGGCGCGGCGACCTGCGTCGCGACCGGGGCCGCGGGCGGCTCTGATGCGCGCCTTCGGCGGGCCCGGCTCGCGATCCCGTCGAGGAGGGCGACGTCGCGCTCGAGCATCACCCAGCTGCCTCCCACCCGCGCGCACGGCAGCCGCCCGGCCGCACACCACTGGCGGAGCAGCTCCGGATGGCGGCCGGTCCGGACCGCGACCTGGCCGAGCGTCAGGTAGCTCGGTTGTGTGCTGGACATCCGGGTTTGGTGGGGCGTCAGTCGATCGTGAAGTGGTCCGGCGCCTGATACCGGCCGGTCCGCTCCTTCTCGATCTGCATCAGGATGTCGTTGAGCAGGCTCGACGCGCCGAACCGGAACCAGTCCGGGGTCATCCAGCGCGGCCCGAGCGTCTCGTAGAGCACGACGAGATAGTGGATCGCTTCCTTCGCGGTGCGGATCCCGCCGGCCGGCTTCATCCCCACCTGGCGGCCGGTCGCGCGCTCGAAGTCGCGAATCGCCTCAAGCATCACGAGGGTGACAGGCACCGTTGCGGCGGGCGTGACTTTGCCGGTCGAGGTCTTGATGAAGTCGGCCCCGGCCGCCATCGCGAGCACGCTCGCCCGGCGGACGTTGTCGTATGTCTCGAGCTCGCCGGTCTCGAGGATCACCTTGAGGTGGGCGCCGCCGGCCGCCTCCCTGATGTCGACGATCTCCTCGAACACCGTTACGTAGTCGCCGGCGAGGAATGCGCCGCGATCGATGACCATGTCGATCTCATCCGCGCCGGCCGCGAGGGCGGCCTTCGTCTCGGCAACCTTGATGTCGCGGAACGTCTGTCCGGACGGGAAGGCCGTGGCGACGCTCGCGACCTTGACGGTCGAGCCGGCGAGCGCCTCCTTCGCCTCGGGGATGAGCGACGGGTAGATGCAGATCGCTGCGACCGAGGGGATCGTCGGGTCGCCCGGCTGGGGATGGATCCCCTTCTGGCAGAGCGCGCGGACCTTGCCCGGGGTGTCCTTTCCCTCGAGCGTCGTCAGATCCATCATCCGGATCGCGAGGTCAAGCGCCCAGAGCTTCGACTCGCGCTTGATCGACCGCCGCCGGAGCGACTCGACTCGCTCCTCGACCCCGACCTGGTCGACCGGGGTCACCCGGCCGAGCACGTTACCGAGCGAGCCCGCACGCCCGTCCCATGCCTGGACGAGCTCATCGGCGCGCTCCCGCGCCAGCGTGTCGGGCCGGTGGACGGTCGTCATGGGAGGGTGAGGATACCTCGATCGGCGGGCCGGACCAGTACGGACGGGGGACGGGCGCGGAGGGGTGCCGATGGCGTACGGTGCGCCAATGCACCGCTTCACGCTCCGCCTCTCCCTCGCATTCGCCGGCGCGCTCCTCGTCCTGGCCGCCGTGGCAGGCCCGTCGATCGCGGTCGACAAGCGGGTGACGATGGACGCGTCCGACTACCTGCCGGACCCGGTCCGGATCACCGTCGGCGACCGCGTTACGTGGGTGAACGACGACGACCTGCCCCATGATGCGAGCGGCAACGGATGGTCGACGCCGCTGCTCACGAAGGGCGACTCGGCCTCGGTCCGGTTCACTGCCCGCGGTACGTACAGCTACACGTGCACGATCCACCCGGAGATGTCCGGCCGCGTCATCGTCAGCGCCGCGGGGGGATCGGGCGCGACCACCCCTCCGACCGACCCCGCCGTGCAGTCGCCGGGCAGCCCGACCGGCACGCCGGCCCCTGTCGCGCTCCTTCTCGTTGCCACCGCCGCATTCGGGTTCGGTCTCGCCCTCCGGCGGGCCGCGCGGCTGCGCTAGCCCGGGGTCAACGGCCCCCGCGGACCTTCGGCAGCGGCGGCAGCCCGCGCTTCCGCGCGACGAGGTAGTGGCGGAACCAGTCGCGGACCTGAACGATGTTCTCGACCCGCCGGAACGGCGTGCCCGAGCGGGTCAGCTCGTGCGTCTCGTCCGGGACCCGCATCATGCGCACGGGTCGGCGGTGTGACCGGACGACCGTGAACAGTGCCTCCGCCTGGCCGATGGTCGTCCGCAGGTCGCGCTCGCTGTGCTGGATGAGGAGCGGCGTGCGGATCTTGTCGGCGTAGGTGAGCGGTGAGATCTGGCGGAAGTACTCGGGGTCCTTCCATGGCGTCGCCCCGAACTCGAACTCCGCCCACTCCCCGCCGCTGATGTCGCCGGTCAGGAAGAGCATTGCCATGTCGCTGACGCTGCGGCAGGTGACGGCAGCCGCGAACCGCTGGTCCTTGGCCACGATCCAGTTCGTGAGATAGCCGCCGTATGATCCGCCGGTCACGCCGAGCCGGTCGGCATGAGCGAGCTTGTCCGCGACGAGGGCGTCGACGCCGGCGAGGACGTCGCGCATGGGCCCGTCGCCCCAGTCCCGCAGGTTGGCCTCGTTGAACGCCCGGCCATAGCCCTCCGACCCGCGCGGGTTCGAGTAGAAGACACTCATCCCGCTCGCGGCGAGGACCTGGAACTCCCAGCACGGCGACCAGCCGTACAGGGTGTGCGGGCCGCCGTGGATCTCGGTCACGACCGGCTGGCGGCCCGAGCCGGCGGGGATCAGCCAGCCCTGGATCTCGCGGGCGTCGACGGTGACCCGGCGCTCGATCGGTTGGCGCAGCTCGATCTCCGACATCACCTCGGCGTTCAGGTCCGTGAGCCGGCGGCTCCGGATCGAGCTGCGGCTGCCCCGCCGGCCGGCCAGCTCGAGGAGATGGACGTCCGGAAGGTCGGTCGGCGTCGACCGGATGAATGCGATCGTCGAGCCGCCCCGGGCCCCGGCGACCTGGTCGAACGAGGAGACGTAGTGACGGTCCATCGTGACCCGCTCGATCTCACCGTCCGCGGTCCCGATCCGCCACAGCTCCATGCTGCCGTCAATTGGGGCGGTGAAGGTCAGCCATGCCCCGTCGGCAGACGCGACGAGGCGTGGGCCTTCGCCGACCGTCACGTCGCTGTTCATCGATGAGCCAGGCATGAGGTCGTGGCGGTCGGACAGGTTGCGTCCGCCACCCGCCACCGCGTCGGAGCCGTCCGCGGCGAAGAGCCAGATGTCGGACCGGTAGAGGTTGGCGGGCTTCCGCCCGCCGAGCGCGGCGATCGTGCGGCCGTCCGGCAGCCACGTCGGCGTCCCGAACAGGGAGTCCGAGCCGCTGGTGATCCGGGTGACCTTGCCGGTCTCGACTTCGACGACGAACAGGTCGCCCCGGAAGCGCAGGTCGTGGTCCGGCCGGCGGTTCGCCGCAAATGCGATCAGCGTTCCATCCGGCGACCAGGCAGCGCCCTCCTCGGCCGTTGGCCCGTCGGTCAGCCGGCGAGCCTCGCCGGTGGCGACATCGACGATCCACAGGTGGGGAACCCGGTCGTACGTGAAGCCGGCACCGTTGAGCATGTAGTTGAGGCGGTCGATGTAGCGGTAGTCGGACTCGGGCGGGCTGCCCGGCTCGGGCTTCCGGGCCTTGCCCCGGAGCCGGGCGTCGAGCTTCCGGGTCGCGCCGACCGAACTGGTCGCGACGAGGAGCCGGCGACCGTCGGGGGACCACTCGAATCCCTCGACGCCGCGCGGCAGGTCGGTCAGGCGGCGTGCCTCGCCGCCGTCGAGCGGGAGCAGGTGGACCTGGACGCCGTCCTCACGGTCCTTCGGGTCCTTCGGCGCCTCCGGCTCCTCCTCGACCGCGAGGCGGCGATCGGAGAGAAAGGCGAGCGTCCGGCCGTCCGGCGAGAATCGCGGCTGGCGGTCATGCTTCGACCCGAGCGTGACCTGGCGGGCGGGGCTGGCGCCGTCCGTCGATGCGAGCCAGACCGCGTGCCGGTAGCCGTCGTGGCCGGGGGCGACGGTCTGGACGGTGCACGCGACGAGGCGCCCATCGGGCGACAGGCGCGGTTCGGTCGGGACGCGCAGCCGGGACAGGTCTTCGGAGCGCGGCGGTCGGGCCATCGATGCTGCCTCACGCACGGGGGACGCCGCCGAGTCTACCGGCTACCATCGGGCGGCGATGTCCAACCAGCTCTCGCTGTCGCTCGAGACGGAGCTGCCGAACCTCCCGGAGACGCTCCGGCCGATGCTCGCGCGGCCGCTGCCGGAGCCCTTCGACTCGCCGGATCACCTGTTCGAGCCTTCGTGGGGCGGCCTGCGCGCGCTGGCGTTCGTCGGGCCCGCCGCCACCGCCGGGTCGGGCGAGGTCAGGCTCATCGACGTCGACGGCGTCGACGTCGGCACCCGGCTGACCGAGCTCGCCGGCCTCGCGGTTCGCGTCGACGCCCGATCGGCGGTCCTCGACGGAGAGCTCGTCGTGGTCGACTCGGCCGGCCGGGCCGACCCGAAGGAGCTCGCGGCACGGATCGCCGGCCGGGCCGGCCGGCCGGTCGCCTATCTCGCGTTCGACCTGCTCCACCTCGATGGCCGGTCGCTGCTCGGCGTCCCGCTGGCCAAGCGACGGGAGCTGCTCCGCCGTGTGCTCCGGCCGGGCGACGAGGTCGTCGCGGTGCCCGCGATCTCCGACGAGGGCCGAGCGCTGTTCGATGCCGTCGTGGCCCAGGGGATCGCCGGCGTGATGGCCCGCCAGCGGACGAGCCCGTACCTGCCGGGCGTACGCAGCCGGTTGTGGCGGTTCATCGCCGCGGGGCCGGCAGGGGGTGCGGTGCCGGGCTCCGCCGCGGACGACCCGCCTGTTCCGGCCAGCGCTCCGGTCCTCGCGCTCATCCGCCGGCTGCCGCTCCTCGAAGAGGACGACGAGGGCGCGGCGGGTTCCTAGCGGGCCCCGCGGGCCGCGGATACCAGCGCGCGGAACCCCGGCCGCTGTCCGTACAGCAGCACGCCCGCCGCGTAGACCCGGATCGCGACCACATACGTGGCACCGATCGCCACGACGAGCAGGCCGATCGAAACGACGACCTCCCACACTTCGACACGGCCGAGGGTGAGCCGCGGCAGCATGACGAACGGGCTCCAGAACGGGATCAACGACGCGAGGCGGATGAACCAGGTCGTCCCGCCGGTCAGGGCGAGGATCGAGAGCAGGTAGCCACCGATCGCCACGAGGCTGAGCGGGAGCGCGATGACCTGGAGGTCCTCGGCGCGGCTGACGAGCGAGCCCGCCGCGGCGTAGACGAGGGCATAGAGCGTAAACCCCAGGACGAAGTAGCCGGCGTAGGCGAGCAGCAGCCCCGGCGTCAGGCCCTGGAAGGATGGCGTGAGCGACGAGCCCGGGCCGAGCAGCATATGGGCGAGCCGGTCCTCCACGGCGAGCGCCGCGATCGCGGCGACGAGAATCGTCCCGTATTGCGTCAGGCCGGCCAGCCCGATCCCGAAGACCTTGCCGACGACGAGCTGGCGGGCCGACGCGGCGCTGATCATCAGCTCCATGACCCGGCTCGTCTTCTCGGTGACGACCCCGGCCGCGACCCACATGCCGTAGATCACGATCGTCAGGAAGATGATGAACACGAACACGATCCCGACGATGCGGCGGCCGGCATAGTCGGCGACGGCGAGCGGGGGGCCTTCGCCCGTATTGCCCGTGCGGAGGAGCTGGACGTCCGGCATCTGGAAGGCGCCGCTCGGGTTGTTCGCGCTGTAATCGAGGACCGCCACGCCGAACGCGCCGATCGACAGCTGCTGGAGGCGATCGTCGCCGATCGTCTCGCCGACATGGAACTCGAACGAGAGACGGCCGCTCGCGCCACGTGCGGCGACGATCACCGAGTCGACGGTGTCACCCAGCGCCGCGAGGCTGGCGGCGCGGTCGGACGCGGCCTCGACCCGGAACGGCGCGCCGGCCGCCTCTCCGGCGAGCGCCCCGTTGAGGATGCCATCGAGGATGCCGATCGTGCGGGCTGAGAGCTGCGGGGAGTCGGCGATCACGGCGACCCGGGTGACTGTCCCCTGGTCGAGGATCCGGACGAACAGCGGCGCAAACGCGACGAGGACCGCGAGCGTCGCGAGGAGCACCGTCGAGACGTGGAAGAGGCGGCTCCTGACCCGCTCGCCGTACTCGCGCCGGGCGACGATCATCGCGTTCGGAAGGAGCGGGTCGCGGGCGCTCACGCTGCGGGCCCGCCGGCTCGGGGCGCGGTCGCCGGCCGTCGAGGCGCGCCGCCCGATCGTCGGTCGCCCGTCGATGCCGCAGGCGCGAGGGTCACGTCCTCGTCGACCGGCCGCCCGACGTGGTCGATGAACACCTGCTCGAGCGATGGGTCGGCGATCTCGAAGTGGGTCACCCGGAGCCCCCGGGAGAGGGCGGCCGCGAGCACCGCGTCCGGCTCGACGCCCTCGTCCACCTCCACCTCCGAGCGCTCGATCCCGGGGCGGATGACCCGGGCACCCGGGACGTCGGCGATCCAGCGGAGCTGATGGTCGCCCGCGATCCCGAGGATGACCATCCGGCGGCCGGTCGAGCGCTTCACCTGGGCGAGCGTCCCACCCACGACGACCCGGCCGCGATCCACGATCGCGACCGACTCGCACATCGCCTCCGCCGCCTCCATCTGGTGGGTCGAGAAGATGAGCGTCTTGCCTCGGTCGCGGAGCTCGAGGAACGCCTCCCGCAGGAGTGCCACGTTCACCGGGTCGAGGCCGGTGAACGGCTCGTCCATGAGGAGGACCTCCGGATCGTGGAGGATGGCCGCGAGGAACTGGATCTTCTGCTGGTTGCCCTTCGACAGCTCGTCGGCCCGGCGGTCGGCGAAGTCCGGGACGCGGAAGCGGGCCAGCCAGGCGCGCGCCTCCCGGGCGGCCACGTCCTTCGGGACCCCGTACAGGCCGCCGAAGAAGACGAGCTGCTCGAGGACGGTCATCCGGGGGTAGAGGCCGCGCTCCTCCGGCAGGTAGCCCCAGGTCCGGCGCGGCAGGGCCTCGCTCGGCGAGCCGTTCCAGTAGATCGCGCCGGAGTCGGCCCGGAGCACGCCCAGGGCGATCCGCATCGTGGTCGTCTTGCCGGCCCCGTTGGCCCCGAGGAACCCGAACACCTGGCCGCGCGGCACCTCGAATGACAGCCGGTCGAGGGCCACGATCGAGGCGAATCGCTTCGTGACTGAGTCAAGGACAAGGGACATCCGGGGCAGGATAGGCTCGCCGAGCCCTCCGGCCGCATGGCCCGATGGTCCCGAGGCCCGAGGGCGAGTTGCGCCAGACGCACATAACAGACCGGATCACCTCCGGTTCGGGCGCCGTGGTGCGTCCGGGACACGATTTGTCGCGGTTCGTGCCCCCAGGGCACGGATTCGCCCGTTCAACCGCCGGTCAACCGCCGAACCGGTTGCTTATGTGCTCCACGCGCAACTCCGCGCGGGCGGGGCGGGCCGGGCCGGGCTCCGGCACCCCTCCCCTACAATGGCCTCGTGACCGGCGCCCCGTCCCTCTCCCCGACCGTACCCCGGACGATCCATGCCGACCGTGAGGCCGGCACGCTGTCGATCGGCTGGCAGGACGGCCACGCGACCGTCTACGACTTCGTCGCGCTCCGCTGGCTCTGCCCGTGCGCCTACTGCCGGGGCGAGGCCGGGATGCCGGGCTGGCTCGACTCGCGACCGACCCTCTCCCCGGACCAGACCCGGATGGTCGACATCCAGCTCGTCGGGAACTACGCGGTCGCGCCGTCCTGGGCGGACGGGCATCGGACCGGCTACTACACCTTCGCCGTGCTTCGGGAGCGTTGCCCTTGCCCCGACTGCAGCGGACGGCGAGCCGCCGACCCGGCCCTCGCCGGGGCGAAGCCGTCCGGCCACCTGACCCACGCCGCCCCCGCCCCCCACACAGAGGAGTCCCGATGATCGTCGCCACCACTCCGTTCGTCGCCGGTCACCGGGTCAGCGAGACGAAGGGCCAGGTCTTCGGGCTGGTCGTCCGCAGCCGCGGCCTGGCGGGCAACTTCACAGCCGGGCTCCGCTCGCTCGTCGGAGGCGAGATCAGGGAGTACACGGAGCTCCTCGAGGACACCCGCCGCCAGGCGATCGATCGGCTCGTGAAGAACGCCTCGCTGATGGGCGCCAACGCGGTCATCTCGATGCGCTTCGACAGCTCGGGGCTGGCCAACACGATGTCGGAGATCGTGGCGTACGGGACGGCGGTCGTCGTCGTGCCTGACGCCGGCGCCCCGCAGGCCAGCGAGTAGCGGGATGGGCTCGTTCGGGCTGATCCGCGGGGTCATGTTCCTGGCCGGGGCAGCCCTCGTCGTCGCCGGCTTCGCCTCGCTCGGCTTCGGCGAGCTGTCTTTCGCCAACGGCTTGTGGCTGATCGGCCTGGGCGGCGTCCTGATGATCGTTGTCGTCCTCGAACGCCGGCGCTACCGGTCCGAGACGGCCGAGCGGTCGAACGATCCGATCGGGCCGGGAGGCGGCGAGACCGAGGCGGTCGAACCTCGATTCCGGCCGACCGACGAGGTGTTCGTCGACCCCACGACCCGGCGCACCATGCGCGTCCTCGTCGACCCCCGGACGGGCGAGCGCCGCTACGTCGCTGAGGCCTGATTCGCCGCCCACCGGTACCGTCGGGCCAGGGGCGGAGCGCCGGTCAGGTGCTATTCTCGGCGGCCCGGCAGTCTGCCGGCCCCCAGGAGCCCGAGCGAACCCGATGACCGCTGTTCGACCCGGCTCCCCGAGCACCTCCAAGGCCCCGCCGGCGACGAACGGTACGGGGGCCGAGCCGGCCCGCCGCAAGGCCCGCGGACGGCGCAACGGGCCGCTTCCCTACCTCAACCGCGAGCTGTCCTGGCTCGAGTTCAACAGTCGCGTTCTCCACGAGGCCCGCGACCCGCGCAACCCGCTGCTCGAGCGGGTGAGGTTCCTGACGATCTTCGCCTCGAACCTCGACGAGTTCTTCCAGGTCCGGATCTCCGGCCTCAGGCAGCAGCTCCAGGCGGACGCCCACGTGGCCTCGCCCGACGGGCGGACGGCCGCGGAGCAGCTCGGGGCCGCCCGAGACCGGGTCCTCGGGCTCATCGGCGAACAGTCCTCGATCTACGCCGACGTCCGCAAGGAGCTCGCCGCGAGCGGCATCGAGATCGTCAAGTACTCCAGGGTTCCGGACCATCACCCGGCCCTCCGACAGCGGTTCATCGAGGAGATCTTCCCGGTCCTGACGCCGCTGGCGGTCGACCCGGGACACCCGTTCCCGTACATCTCGACGCTCAGCCTCTCGATCGCGGTCGGGTTGCGAGACCCGGAAACCGGCGAGCGCCACTTCGCCAGGGTGAAGATCCCCTCGATCCTGCCGCGACTGATCGAGATCGACCACCACCGGTTCGTGCTCATCGACCAGGTGATTGCCGCGAACCTCGACCTCCTGTTCTCGGGCATGGAGATCCTCGAGCACCACCTCTTCCGGGTGACCCGCAATGCCGACCTGGCGATCGAGGAGGACGAGGCCGACGACCTGCTCATGGCGATCGAGGAGGAGCTCCGCCGGCGGCGGTTCGGGGCGGCAGTCCGGATCGAGGTCGAACGGTCGATGCCGGAGGCGACCCGCCAGATCCTTCAGCGCGGCATCGGCCTGGGCGAGGAGGACTGCTTCGAGATCCGGGGCATGCTCGACCTGACCTCGCTCCGCGAGATCACCGAGCTCGACCGGCCGGACCTCAAGGCGGCCCCCTGGACGCCGGTGACGCCGGCGCGTCTGGCCCCGGCCGCCGAGGACGAGCCGGCCGACGTTTTCGCGGCGATCCGGGCCGGCGACATCCTCGTCCACCACCCGTACGAGAGCTTCGCCGCGTCCGTCGAGCGGTTCATCACCCAGGCCGCCGACGACCCGGACGTCCTCACGATCAAGCAGACCCTGTACCGGACGTCGGGCGACTCGCCGATCGTCCGTGACCTCATCCGCGCTGCCGAGCGCGGCAAGCAGGTCGTCGTGCTGGTCGAGATCAAGGCCCGCTTCGACGAAGAGGCGAACATCGTCTGGGCGCGCAAGCTCGAGCAGGCCGGCGCCCACGTCGTGTACGGCCTCGTCGGCCTCAAGACCCACTCGAAGACCCTGCTCGTCGTCCGGCGCGAGGGCTCCGGCCTGCGCCGCTACGTCCACATCGGGACCGGCAACTACAACCCCCGCACGGCGCGGCTGTACGTCGATCTTGGGCTCCTGTCGTGCCGAACGGACCTCGGTGCCGACGTCACCGACATGTTCAACGTCCTGACCGGGCTTTCCCGCCAGCGGACGTTCCGCCGCCTGCTCGTGGCGCCCCACAGCCTGCGCAGCCGGTTCCTCGACCTGGTCGAACGCGAGATCGGGCACGCCGCGGCCGGACGGGCGGCGCGGATCGTGCTCAAGCTCAACGCGATCGTCGACGTCGCCTGCATCAACGCTCTCTATCGCGCGTCGCAGGCCGGGGTGGAGGTCGATCTGATCATTCGCGCGGCCTGCGCACTACGCCCCGGTCTGCCCGGCGTGTCAGACCGGATCCGGGTGCGCTCGATCGTCGGCGAATTCCTCGAGCACTCGCGGATCTTCGGTTTCGCCAACGGTGGAGAGCAGGAGTGGTACATCGGCTCGGCCGACCTGATGGACCGCAACCTCGACCGCCGGGTCGAGGCGGTGGTCCCGGTCGATGATCCCGAGGCACAGGCGCGGATCGCTGAGGTCATCGAGGTCATGCTGGCCGACGACCGCCGATCGTGGCAGCTGGGCTCGGACGCGGTCTGGCGGCGGACCGAGGAGATCGTCGGTCGGCCCGGCACGACCGACACCCACCAGGTCCTCAGGGAACGGGCGCTCCTGTCCGGCCACGTCGCCGCGGTTCCCCACGTGCCCCACTCGGCGACGGGCTCGCTGGACCCGCGAGCTTGACCGGCCAGGCGACCCGAACGACCGGGCCGAGGCGTCCGCCGCGGAGTGCGACACCGGTCGAGATCGAGCTGAAGTACCGGCCGGAGTCGGTCGCCGCCGGCGAGCGATACCTCGCGCTCGATGAGATCGGTGGCCTGGCTGCGGCGCGGACGCGGACGCGAACACAACACCTCGAGGACCATTACCTCGACACGGCCGACGGCGCGCTCGCGCGGGCCGGCTACGCCGCGCGTCTGCGGGTCACGGCGTCGTCAACCATCATCTCGGTGAAGGCCACGAACCGACGCTCCGCGGGCCAGGGGCCACTCCGTCGCGAGGAGCTCGAGGGGCCGGCGGACGGGGCCTCCGTTCCGCGCGACTGGCCCCCATCGGCCGCCCGGTCTCTCATCCTCGAGCTGGGCGGCGACGCGCCTCTCGAGGAGCTCGTGATGGTCCGCCAGGTGCGCAGGAAGCGCGAGCTGAGCTCGCCGGTCAGCGTCCTCGAAGTCAGCCTCGACGAGGTCGAGGTGGTCCTGCGCTCCCGGATCATCGACCGGTTCGTCGAGCTCGAGGTGGAGCTCGTGCGCGGCGACGAGGCCGGACTCGTGAGCGTTGGCCAGGTCCTCGACGCGGACCCGGCGCTGAAGACCTCGCACGAGTCGAAGCTGGAGGCGGCGCTGTCGGCCGTCCGGGAGCAGGCGACGGCCTCCGAGACGCCTGCGCCGGAGCTCCCGACCGATGCCGGGCCAACCCATGCTCCCCTGGTCGTCGGGCGGTCGCCCGGCGTCCTCGGCGCGGATCCTGTCGCGGAGGCCGGCCGCAAGGTCCTCCGCTTCCACTTCGCCCGGATGCTGGCCCGTGAGGCCGGCACCCGCTCCGGGGAGGACCCGGAGGATCTCCATTCGATGCGCGTCGCCACCCGCCGGATGCGCGCCGCGTGGCGGGTGTTCGGCGACGGCTACCGGCCCGGCCGGACGAAGAGCCACCGGGCCCGCCTCCGCGAGACCGCGGCGCGCCTCGGTGCGGTGCGCGACCTCGACGTGCTGATCGCCGGGGCGGAGGCGTGGCAAGCGGAGTTGCCGGATGCGGAATCGGGCGGACTCGAACCGCTCCTTGCCGCCTGGCGCGCCTACCGCGACGACGCCCGCGTGCTCCTGGTCCACCACCTCGACTCGGACGCCTACGCCCGCTTCGTCGAGGCCTTCCGCGTCTTCGTGCAGACCGAGGGCGAGGGAGCCCGGCCTGCCGGCGCGACGAAGCCCCACCGCGTCCGCGACACCGCGGCGTCGCGGGCCTGGGCGGCGTACGAGCACGTGCGCGCCTACGAGCCTGTGCTTCGCTGGGCGGACGTCAAGACACTCCACGAATTGCGGATCGCCGCGAAGTGGCTGCGCTATACGCTCGAGTTCGTCCGGGAGACGCTCAAGCCGGACGTCGAGCTGGTCATACCTCGCGTCGTCGCCCTGCAGGACCACCTGGGGCTGATGCACGACGCGGACGTCGCCGCGTCGATGGCCCGGACGTTTCTCGTCGAGCACAGTGCGGACGTGAACGCCACCTCAGCGGCAGTCATCGGCCGGTATCTCGAGTCCCGCGAGCGAGAGGTCGCGCGGCTCCGCAGGACGGTCGGAACCCCGTGGCGTGGGCTGGCCGGAGTGACCTTTCGGCGGCGGCTCGGCCGGGCGTTGGCGGGCCTGTAGGCAATCACCGCCAGCCCACGGCGAGCTCCGGGAGCGCATCGCGCCAGCCCGCGCCGGCCCGGGCGAGGGCCAGGATCGTTCCTTCGCGGACGCCGGCAACGGAGACCCGGGCAGCCGTCGATCCGTAGCGCTCGAGCAGCGCTGCCACGATCGCGGCGCCCGCCGGCAGGAGGCCGGCGCGCTGCGGCCTGATCGCCTGTCCCGCGGCCAGGTCCGCGGAGGACGTGCGTGCGAGGACGTCGAGTGCTCCGGCCAGGCGGCGCGGGGTCAGCCGGCCCGCGGGCGACGACAGGGGCATCAGGCGCAGCAGGTTCGTGGCCGTCCCGCCGACGAGGACGAGATCGCCCGGTTCCTCGTCCGGCGCGCCGGCGAGGATGCCGCGGGCCGCCTGCAGGAGACCGTCGAGCTCGGCGCGAGTGGGTGGATCATGCCTGACGATCTGCCCGGTCAGCCGGCTGGCACCCAGCGGAAGGCCCTCGACCGATGGGCGGTCGCCGGGCGTCGCAACGACAAGCTCGGTGCTGCCCCCGCCGATGTCGACAACGAGCATCCTGCGGTCGATCCGGCGGCCCCCCGTTACACCGATCAGCGTCAGGGTCGCCTCCTCGCCCTGGGTCAGCACATGAAGCGTGGCTCGCGATTTCAGCCCCACCGCGCGGACCGCCGTTGCGGCGTCGGCCGCCCGGCGCAGAGGGTCGGTCCCGACGAACGCCACGTGAGTCGCGCCTAGTGCCGTGGCCCGCTCCGCGTAGCCGGCGATCGCAGCGGCGAGCCTGTCGATCAGCTCGGGCCCGAGGTGCGACCGCGCGTCGACGGCCTCGCCGAGCCCGAGGAAGGCGGACTCGTCGGCAAGCGTGCCGAGCCGCCAGTGGTCCACAGAGGCGACCAGGAGGTGAACGGAGGTGGACCCGATGTCGGCGGCAGCCGCGACGACCATGCTCTTGACATGTTCGCGAAAGGTCTCCGGGCGACGGGTGATCACGACGAAAGCAGCCTACTGCGACGCTGTCTGGCAGGGGGCTGGCCTCGTGCCCCGTGGTTTATGCCGCGGAGGCCGGCCCACCTTCCCTCTCGATCGCCCGTCAGCCGGCGCGCGCGACAGGTTGCCACTCCACCGGGGCGCCGCCGGGTCCCCGTTCACGGAACGGTCCGCCCTTTTCCTGGTAGACGCGCCTGGCCGCGACCGAGACCACGTCGAGCTCCGGATAGCGGAGCGCGGTGAGCGTGTTCCCGAAGGCGCATCCCGTGTCGATGTCGATCGTGCGGTTCGACCAGACTGGCGCGACGACCGGTGTGTGGCCGTAAACGATCCGCGCCGGGCCGTGGTACTCGGCGGCCCAATCGAGGCGGATCGGGAGTCCCCACTCGTCGCGACCGTCGCGGACGGCGCCATACATCGCGAAGTCGCGCGCTTTCGCGTTCTCGATGCCGTGGAGTCGCTCGGGCAGCCCGGCGTGAGCGACGACCAGGCGGCCCTCGTCGAGGACCAGGTGGCTCGGCAACGAGGCGAGGAACTCCTCCAAGCGAGCGCGGTACGCGTCCGACCGGGACTCGACCTCGCGGATCGAGGCTTCGAGCCCCTGGCTGATCTTGACCGCGTGGCCGCGGAGCCAGCGAAGGAGCTTGTCGTCGTGGTTACCCACGACCGCGGACGCGTCGCCGGCCGCGATCATGGCCATCACGAGGTCGACCGTGTCGAGAATCGCCGGGCCGCGGTCGACGAGGTCACCGGCGATGACCAGGTGGCGCCCCGAAGGCGGGCTCCACGCGGTGGATCCGGGCGCCGGCGGCGCATAGCCCAGCCGGGTGAGGAGCTCCTCCAGCTCGGGTAGACAGCCGTGGACGTCGGAAACGACGTCGTAGCCCGTCCCCGGCGGCTTGCTGACCGCGGGCATTTCCACGGGACCAGTCTACGGGCCGCGCCGGCGCTGAAGCCGGTCAGCCGACCGGCGTCATCGCCTCGCGCGACAGGATCTCGAGGACGGCCGATCGCAGGTCGCGGGTCTGGATGTCGCAGCGATGGATCGCCGCCCGGCGCGTTGCCGGGCCAGGGCCTACCAGGATCGACCGGACACCCGCCCGCCGGTCGCCACAGTGCTCCGGATCCGTGGTCAGGAACCACGCGTCGCGCTCGGCATCGGGCTCGAGCATGTCAAGCATCGCCGGAAAGCCGGCCGGGAGGGGGATCGGCCGGCTCGTGACGAGTACGAGGTCGTGACCCGTGTCGGCCAGCGTCCGAAGCGCCTCGGCGGCATCGGAGGCGACCGACGATTCAACGATCGGGTCGTCTCCGGGCCGGGCGAGGATCACCCCTGCCTCGAGGTAGACGCGAGTCATCTGTCGGTCGCTTCCGGCCGAGAGCGGGTCACAGCGAGTCAGCGGGTCCGCGCGCCCTGCTGGACCTCGCCGCGCCAGGCACCGGTCTCCCGACCGCGCGCCTCGATGAACTCCTTGAACCGCTCGAGGTCGCCCTCGATCCGTCGGTCGAGGATGCCCAGCGCGTCTCCGACGTTCTCGACGACGCCCTCGGGATCGACATCCATCTCGAGGTCGACCCGGGTCCGGTTGTCGCCGAGATGCTCGAACGTGACGACGCCGTTGTGCCGGGTGCCCGACGTGGACCGCCACGAGATCCGGCGATCCGGGATCTGGTCGATGGTCTCGGCGCGCCACGAGCGCTCGACTCCGGCGATTTCCGCCGTCCACTCGAGCGTCTTGTCGTCGAGCTGGCGGACCTTCTTGACGCCCTCCATGAACAGCGGGAATTCCTCGAACTGAGTCCACTGGTTGTAGGCAGTGGTAACCGGGACGTCGACTTCGACCGACCTGGTGATCTTCGACATGAGTGCGCACCCCTTGGGGGACCCGGTCGGCATCGACTCGGGTCGGGTCTCTGATTGGCCGAGCCCGATTGTGGCCGCTGCGTCCGCTCAGATTCGGAATGGGCTCCCGGCCTTCCATAACAACCGGCCGACAGCCGCCCGCGGCCGGCCGGAGGCCGCGCGTTTCTTAACGGAGGCTTAACGGGACGCAAAAGG
Source organism: uncultured Anaerolineaceae bacterium (assembly GCA_964626755.1). GTDB lineage: Bacteria > Chloroflexota > Limnocylindria > Limnocylindrales > CSP1-4 > JACDAV01. The sequence goes on from CAZVGO010000051.1 coordinate 99,946, forward strand.
CGCGTTCACACGATCAGGCCACCGTGATCGTGCGACACCGGGCCCAAGAGCGGGAGTCCCCGTCTGTCCGGCGGCGCGACGAGGAGGATGTATCGCGTGACGACCCCCAATCCGAAGCGCCTGGCCGCGGTCGCCCTCGCGGCGATGTTCGCGGTCGGCGCCTGCGGCGCAGGCTCGAGCCCGTCCACGTCGGTCGGCAACGCCACCGCGACGCCGGCCGGACCGGCTCTCTCGGGCACGGTCGCGATCGACGGCTCGAGCACCGTCTACCCCATCACCGAGGTGGTGGCCGAAGACTTCCAGATCGCCAATCCCGGCGTTCGGGTCCCCGTCGCGTTCTCAGGCACCGGCGGCGGCTTCAAGAAGTTCTGCGCCGGCGAGACAGACGTCAACGACGCCTCGCGGCCGATCAAGGAGGACGACGCGGGAGAAGGCCTCGCCTGCGAGGAGAACGGGATCGAGTGGGTCGAGCTCCAGGTCGCGATCGACGGCCTGACCGTCGTCGTCAACCCGGACAACGAGTCTGTGACGTGCCTCACCATCGACGAGCTCGCCAGGATCTACGGCCCCGACTCGCCGCAGAACCTGACCTGGAACCAGGTCAATGCCGCCTTCCCGAACCAGCCGGTCGTCCGCTTCATGCCGGGCGCCGACTCGGGCACGTTCGACTACTTCACCGAGGAGATCAACGGCGAGCTGGACGCGGCGACCCGGTTTGCGGAGCAGTCCGAGGACGACAACACGCTGGTGACGGGCGTCAAGGGTGACGCCAACGCGATTGGCTTCTTCGGTTACGCCTACTTCGTCGAGAACCGGGACGTGCTCAAGGCCGTGGAAGTGGACGGCGGTGACGGCTGCGTCGGCGCGACGGAGGTGACGATCAACGACGGCTCGTACACGCCGCTGTCGCGTCCGTTGTTCATCTACCCGGACGTCGGCAAGGCCCGCCAGCGCCCCGAGTTCAAGGCGTTCATCGACTATTACCTCGAACACACGAACGCCCTGTCGGCCGAGGTCGGCTACATCCCCCTGCCGGACGATGTCCTGCAGGCCGAGAAGGACGAGTGGGCCGCCGCCGTCGGCGGTTGACGACGCCCTTCCCCTGCGCGCCGGCCTGACGCTGGGATCGGGCCGGCGCTTACTCTTCGCCTGACGCTGACGGGACAGGAGTGCTCCATCGAATGACGGCCGATCGCCGATCCCTGCGGCGCGCACCCGCCGTGGGCGAGCGGCTCATCGAGGTCCTCCTCTTCATGGCCGCGGCCCTCGGCGTGCTGACCACGCTCGGGATCGTCCTCGTGCTGGCCGTCGAGACCATCAACTTCTTCGGCGAGGTCAGCATCGTCGAGTATCTGACCGGGACGATCTGGTCGGCGTCCATCAGACCGTATGCGTGGGGCGTCCTGCCGCTGGTGTCGGGGACGCTCCTCGTGACCGGCATCGCGATCATCATCGGTGCTCCGCTGGGCCTCCTGTCGGCCTTCCTGCTGGCGGAATACGCGTCGCCCCGGACCCGCAGCCTGATCAAGCCCGTGCTAGAAACGCTCGCCGGGATCCCTACCATCGTGCTCGGCTTCTTCGCCCTCAACTTCGTGGCTCCGCAGATCCTGCAGCCGCTGCTCGGTCGCCAGAACATCGGCACGTTCTCGGCGCTGTCCGCCGGCATCGTCGTGGGTCTGCTCGTCACGCCCTTGATCGCGTCGATATCCGAAGACTCGATGCGGGCCGTTCCACGTGGTCTTCGGGAGGGCGCGTATGCGATGGGCGCCACGAAGTTCGAGGTCATTCGGAAGGTCGTCTTCCCGGCCGCGATCTCGGGGATCATGGCATCGATCATCCTGGCGATGAGCCGGGCGATCGGCGAGACGATGGCGGTCGTCCTGGCCGGGGGGAATCAGCCGAACCTGTCCCTGGATCCCACCAACAGCGTCCAGACGATGACGGCCTTCATCGTCCAGATCAGCATCGGCGACACGCCGCAGGGCTCGATCCAATTCCGCTCGCTGTTCGCGGTCGGCGCGACGCTGTTCCTGATGACCTTCGGACTCAACCTGCTGAGCGGGTGGGTCGTCCGCAGATTCCGGACGGCGTACTGATGCACGCCGCTACCCGGGTTGCCAACCCGGCCTTCGAGCCGGCGCTCGCGCGCCGGAAGCTCGCCGGCACCCTGTTCTACGGCGCCTGCCTGGTCGCGATCGGGCTCCTGCTCATTGCGCTCCTGCTCCTGCTGATCGATGTATTCGGTCGCGGCCTCCCGTGGCTCGACGCGGACTTTGTGACCGGCGTTCCGTCCAGCCGTCCGGCCCGGGCCGGAGTCCTCCCGGCCCTCGTGGGTTCGGTTCAGGTCGGGGTGATCGTCGGGGCCATCACCTTCCCCGTGGGCGTGGCGGGTGCGATCTACCTCGCCGAGTACGCCGGCGACTCCCGCTTCAACCGCTTCCTCCAGACGAATATCAGCAACCTGGCGGGCGTCCCGTCGATCATCTACGGCATCCTCGGACTGGCCCTCTTCGTCCGGCTCCTCGGCCTCGGCCCAACCATTCTGGCCGGGGCTCTCACGCTGTCGCTGCTCATCCTGCCGGTCGTCATCATCGCCTCGATCGAGGCCCTCAAGGCGGTCCCGCATGCGCAGCGGGAGGGCGCGTACGCGCTGGGCGCAACTCGCTGGCAGATGATTCGCCGCTCGATCCTCCCCGCGGCCGCACCCGGGATCATGACCGGGATCATCCTGGCCATGGCGCGTGCCATCGGCGAGACTGCCCCCCTGATCATGGTGGGCGCGTTCACGTTCGTCACGTTCCTGCCCAACCCGGTTTCGGGGCAGTACACCGTCCTCCCCATCCAGGTCTACCAATGGGCGATTCGGCCGCAGGAGGATTTCCAGGGCATCTCGGCGGCAGCGATCATCGTCGTGCTCGCCCTGATGCTCGGGCTCAACGCCCTCGCGCTGCTGGTTCGCGCGCGACTGTCGAGGCACATCCAGTGGTAGAGGAGGACGTGGTGGGTTCGTCGGTTGAAGCGCCCGAGCGACCTGCGGCCCGGCCAGGTGACGCCACGCCGGCCGTCCGCGTCACCGTGCGCGGGCGCGACGCCGCGGAACCCGTCGGCGAGCCGGCGGTCGACCTGCGCGACGTGTCCGTCTACTACGGCTCCTTCCGCGCCGTCAGGAACATCACGTTCGATGCGCCGGCGAACGCCATCACCGCCCTGATCGGCCCCTCCGGAAGCGGCAAATCGACGCTCCTGCGGGCAATCAACCGGATGAACGACCTGATCCCAGGGACGCGTCTCGAGGGCCAGGTCCTCTACCAGGGCCAGAATCTCTATGCCCCGGACGTCGATCCGGTCGAGGTCCGCCGCCGGATCGGGATGGTCTTCCAGAAGCCGAATCCGTTCCCGAAGTCGATCTACGACAACGTCGCGTTCGGGCCCCGAATCAATGGCTTCAAGGGCAACCTCGATGAGCTCGTCGAACAGAGCCTCCGTCGGGCGGTCCTGTGGGAGGAGGTGAAGGACAAGCTCAACCAGTCCGGCCTGGCCCTGTCCGGTGGCCAGCAGCAGAGGCTGTGCATCGCCCGGGCGATCGCGGTCGAGCCGGAGATCATCCTCATGGACGAGCCTGCGTCCGCCCTCGACCCGCGGTCGACCCTCCAGATCGAGGAGCTCATGGCGGAGCTGCGGGCGCGCTACACGATCATCATCGTCACCCACAACATGCAGCAGGCGGCGCGCGCGTCGGATTACACGGTATTCCTGAACATGGGCGACGATAGAGCCGGCTACATCGTCGAGCGCGACCGGACGATCGAGATCTTCACGAACCCGAAGAACCAGCTGACCGAGGACTACGTCTCGGGCCGGTTCGGGTGAGCGCGACAAGGGGAAACGGATGACCGACGAGCAGCACGCCCCGGCGGTGCGCCTCCCCGGCGCCCCTGCCGGCGTCGCCGACGACATCGATCCCGGACCCGGGCAGGAGCAGCCGGCCGCCGCGGCGCATCCCATCCACCAGCATCGCCAGACCTTCGACCGTGAGCTCCAGGAGGTCAAGGACAGCGTCCTGCGGATGGGCTCGCTGGTCGAGGAATCGATCCGCCAGGCGATCGACGCGCTGGTCCGGCACGACGCGGAAGCGGCGTACGCCGTGATCATCGGCGATGCCGGCATCAACGAGGTCCAGCGCAAGGTCAGCTCGATGATCACCGCGTCGATCGCGACCCAGGCACCGGTCGCCCGGGACCTCCGGTTCCTCCTCACGCTCGACCACGTGAGCTATGAGCTGGAGCGGATGGGCGATCATGCCTCGAGCGTCGCGAAACAGGTCCGCAAGCTCGCCTCCGAGCCGCCGCTCGAGGGCTACGTCGACTTGCCGAAGATGGGCGAGCTCGCGGCCCAGATCGTCCACGGCATCCTCCGGGCGCTCGTCGACATCGACCAGGAGATGGCCCGCGTGGTCGCCGCCCAGGACGACGAGGTCGACGCGATCTACCACCGGATCTTCGACAGCGTGCTCGATCTCATGCGGGCCGACCCGGCCAACGTCGAGCGTGGCACGAGGATCCTGTTCGCGGCCCACTACCTCGAGCGGATCGGCGATCGGGTCACGAACATCGCCGAGGACGTCGTCTTTCTCGCCACCGGCGACATCGAGGACCTCAACCCGTAATGAGTCCGATTCGAGTCCTTTTCGTGTGCACGGGGAACTCGGCGCGCAGCCAGATGGCCGAAGCACTGCTTCGCCAGATCGGCCGCGGGGCATTCGAGACGTCCAGTGCCGGCACCGATCCCCGCGGCGTCAACCCGCTCACCGTCCGCGCGCTCGCGAACGTCGGGATCGACGCCTCCGCCGCCCGGTCGAAGTCGGTGACCGAGTTCCTCGGCCAGTCGTTCGACTACGTCGTCACCGTGTGCGATCGCGCCAGGGAGAGCTGCCCGGTCTTCCCCGGCGGGGCGGAATCGCTCCACTGGGGATTCGACGACCCCGCAGAGGCGACCGGGACCGAGGCCGAGCGGCTCGCGGTGTTCGAGCGCGTCCTCGGTGAGATCTCGGCCCGGCTCCGGACATTCGCCCCGGCCGCCCTGCGCGAGAGAGACGGCGTAGGCGCTTGACCGACGGCGGACCCGTCAGCCTGCACCTCCTGCGCCACGCCGACGCGGGCGACCCCGAGAAGTGGCCGGGGGACGACGCGGCGCGGCCGCTGTCGGAGAAGGGCGTGCGCCAGGCGGAGCGCCTCGGCCGCCACCTCGCCAAGGTTGGGTTCGAGCCGGACGCCATCCTCAGCTCGCCGAAGGACCGGGCACTGCAGACGGCAGAGATCGTCGGGCGGGCGCTGGGTGTTTCGGCGACGGTCGACGATCGCCTGGCCGGCTCGCTGAACCCCGCGGCCATCGCCGCGCTCCTTCGCGATGCGGGCGGGCCGGGCAAGCCGGTGATCGTCGGCCATGATCCCGACTTCAGCGAGCTCCTGGCCGAGCTGACCGGCGCTCCGAACCTGACGATGAAGAAGGGCGCGATCGCCCGCGTCGACCTGGCCCGCGGAGTCCGCCCGGGCGAGGGCGCGCTGCGCTGGCTCCTGCCGCCGGATCTCGTCCCCCGGGACTGACACTCGGCGGGGCCACTTGTCGACGTTTGTCGATGCTCGCCTGGTGGGGGCCGGCGCACAGTGGTCGAAGCGACCACCAGTACGGAGCAGGAGACCCCATGACCGCCAACGACGTGTTCATCGCCCTCGACAGCGCGGCCGCCGGCCGGCGCCCCTCTCGCTTCGTCGAGCCGGAGCGACATGCCGGCCCGTCCCTCCTCGAGCGCATCGCGGCTCGGCTCCGGGCTGCCTCCGCGCCGAACCCGGCCTCCGCCCGGGCCTGATCCCCTCTGCCGCGAAGCCCGCGTTCGCTCAGGCGGACGCGGGCTTCGCGGTTTGCGCCGGCCGGCGGCGAGTCAGCTCCGCTGCCGGGATGAGGCCACCGGGTACGAGGCCGCGGGCAATCCCGGCGAGCCGCCCCGCGACGTCCGGCGCGAGCCGGTAGAAGATCCAGCTGCCCCGCCGCTCGGAGACGACGACCCCGGCCTCGCGGAGCACCTTGAGGTGGTGGGACACGGTCGGCTGGCCGACGTCGCAGCACGAGGTGAAGTCGCAGGCGCAGACCTCCGGGTGGGTCCCCAGCTGGCGGACGATCGCGAGGCGAGTGGGATCGGCCAGCGCCTGGAGGAGGCGGACCTCGGGATCGGTGGTCTTCTTCATGTCGCCCATCCTATCGACTAATGTCGATATTGACAAGTATCGATCTTACCAGTAGATTGACACCCATCGATATCTGACCGAGGCAAGGAGCGACTCCCCAATGGACCTCTACGACAACTCGATCTCCTGGATGATCGGCGGCGGGCTCCGCGGCGATCCTGCCGAGCTTCGCAACCGGGCCCACCTCCGGGCCCTCCGCGTCGCGCAGGCGCGTCCGTCCCTGACGAGCCGCATCCGGGCGTTCATCGCGGGCCTGACCCCCGTGACCCCGACCCCCATCGACCAGGTCTGCTGCACCGCCTGACAGCCGGCGCCTCGACGAGGAGAATGAGCCTGTGACCGACACCGCCCGCGTCCACGACGAAGTCCGGGAGCGCTACGCCGAGGCGGCCCGAGCGGCGACCGCGAAGAGCCGCGACTCGGCCGCCCAGGCATCCTGTTGCTCCCCCACCGGTGAGATCGCCTTCGGCGAGCTCCTCTACGAAGCCGACGACCGTGCGTCGCTTCCCGACGCCGCCGTCCTCGCCAGCCTCGGCTGCGGGAATCCGACCGCCGTCGCGGAGCTGCTCGATGGCGAGACCGTCCTCGACCTGGGTTCGGGCGGTGGGATCGACGTCCTGCTCTCCGCCCGGCGTGTGGGGCCGTCGGGTCGGGCGATCGGCCTGGACATGACCGACGAGATGCTCGAGCTCGCCCGGCGCAACGCCGCCGAGGCCGGAGCCTCGAACGTCGAGTTCGTCAAGGGCACGATCGAGTCGATGCCGCTCGCGGCGGACAGCGTCGACGTCGTGATCAGCAACTGCGTCATCAACCTCGCCACGGACAAGGGCGCCGTCTTCGGCGAGATTGCCCGCGTCCTGCGACCGGGCGGCCGGGTCGGGGTGAGCGACGTCGTCGCGGCCGACGAGCTGAGCGTCGAGGAACGCGCGGAGCGCGGCAGCTTCGCCGGATGCATCGCGGGCGCACTCTCGTTCGGTGAGTACCGGGCTGGACTCGAGGCCGTGGGGCTGACCGACATCTCAATCGAGCCGACCCACTCCGTCGGCGACGGGCTGTTCGGGGCGACCGTCCGCGCCACGAAGCCTGTCGATTGGACGCCGGGCGCCGTCCGCGCTCCGTCAATCGCATTGCCGGTCGCCCGCCTCGACCTTTCGGTCGTCGCCTCGAGCTGCTGCGGCGGTACAGGCTGCTGCTAGCGCGTCGCCTGGCGCGGCGACGCGCGACACGCGCGGGCCCCACATCATCCCGCCGACGAGCCCCTGCTCGAGCACCACGACACGCCCGGCGCCGTCGGTCTTCGCGCACCACGCCGCCCAGCCGCCGATCGTGCCCGCCCCGACGACGAGATCGGCCCGCTCGGTCATGCTCGCGCTCCCTTCTCCCCGTCGAGGATACGTCTCAACCGTCGAGCGCGGCCGCCTCGACGCACACCGCGGTCACCCCGATGCGGCTGAGCCGTTCGAACGTCGCGGGCCGGGTGACCGTCCATGCGACGGTCTCGAGGCCCGAACGGCGGGCGCGGGCGACCGCCGGAACGTCGATCGAGTGCCACTCGGCCGCGATCGCCCGGCAGCCCAGTGTCGCCGCGGTGGCGACGTTGCCCTGCGACAGCTCGACGGCGTTCAGCCAGCGATGCCACCCGGGCCGCATGCGGCCGGCCGCGTCGAGTGTGGCCGGCGTGAACGACGAGATCACGGCGTTCCGGAGCTCCGGCCCTCGGGCGGCGTCGAGGACGGCGGCGACCGCGGCGATCCCCGGGTCGCCCTTCAGCTCGATGTCGAGAAACGCATGCCCTGGCATCGCGGCGACGACCTCGGCAAGCGTCGCGATGCCAAGCTCGGCCAACTCCGCGGCGGTCAGGTCCGCCACTCGGTCCGGCCGACCATGGACGCGCTCGAGGGTCTCGTCGTGGGAGAGCACCGGGACGCCGTCCCGGGACGCCCGCACGTCGAACTCCACGCCGTCGCAGGCTGGGATCTCGAGCGCGGCGAGGAGCGCCGGGAGCGTGTTCTCCGGCGCTCGCCGCCAGTCGCCCCGGTGGGCGAGGCGAAGTGTACGAGGCGTCACTCGCCCACGACGAGGTGCGCGGCGAGCCCGATGTGGTCGCTCGGGTAGAGGGTCGGGTCGCCGACCGCGGGCCGGTCGAACGTGAGTCGAGCGTCAGTGGCCCGCACCTTGCCCCGGAGCCAGATGTAGTCGAGGCAGCCCGGATCGCCGTCGGTGTCCATCCCCGGCGCCTGGATGCCGGAGGGCCAGGTGACCGCCGGCTCCGCGCCGTTCGCCTCGAGGTACGCGGATCGGAAGCCGGTCGATCGGAGGCGCGCGGGGGCGGGCTCGTCGGGGTCGGCGTTGAAGTCGCCGACCAGGACCTGGGCGTCGGACGCCGGCGCCGCCACGAGCCAGTCCACGAGCGCTGCCGCCTGCTCGTCGCGGATCGATTCGTCGGCCGGGACGTGGTGGAGATGGGTCGAGGCGACGAGCAGCCTCGATCCGCCGGGCAGCCGGAGGAGGACCCGGATCGCGGAGCGGTTCCGGCCGAGCTCGAGCCGCTCCTCGGCCGTCGCCTCGAGAGGCTCGCGCACGAGGAGGCTGTTGCCGTACTCCGGGCGACCGGCCCACGCCCGGATCGCCCGGTAGCGCGCCTCGCCCGCCGCGGCGAGCAGGCGGTCCTGCTGCATCGGATAGACGACCTCCTGGAGGCCGATGACGTCCGGTTGCAGGGCCCGCATGTCGGCGAGGAGCAGCGGCAGGCGCTCCTCCCAGCGGTCCGCGATGTTCCGGATGTTCAGCGTTGCGACGTGCAGGCGATCCGTCATCCCGGCTGCTCCTCTGCGATCGGGAGGGCGAACGAGAACGTCGAGCCCCTCCCCTCCTCCGATTCGACCCAGATCCGGCCCCCGTGTTGCTCGACCACGTGGCGCGCGATCGACAGCCCCAGGCCCGTGCCGCCACCGCGGACGCGGGCACGGTCAACCTTGTAGAAGCGCTCGAAGACGCGGCCCTGAAGCGCCTTCGGGATGCCGACGCCCCGATCCTCAACGGAGGTGACGACCTCGCCGTCGTGCGCTCCGACCCGGACCGTGACGTCGCCACCGGAGGGGCTGAATTTCACCGCGTTGTGCAGCAGGTTGATGAGCACCTGCTCCAGGCGCGCCTCGTCTCCCCGGACGCGCGGTACTGCGGGCGCCGCAGCGACCGTCAGGCGCACACCCTGCCGCTCGGCGAACAGTCGGAGCCGCTCCGCCGACGCCGCGGCAATCTGACCGAGGTCGACGTCGTCGAGGTGGACGACGGCACCGCCGCTCTCGATCCGGCTCAGGTCGAGCAGCTCGTTGACCATCTGGGCGATGTGCCCGGTCTCGACCTCGATCTTTCCGATCCGGTCGCGCATCCGGTCCGGGATGGCGTCGCCCTGCTCGGCCGCCTCGCGGACCAGCGTCTCGGCCAGCAGGCTGACCGTCGTCAAGGGGGTCCGGAGCTCGTGCGACAGGTTGTCGATGAACTCGGCCCTGATCTGCTGGAGGCGGCGGAGCTCGGTGACGTCCTCGAGCACGACCCACACGCCGCGTACAGGCGACCGGCGGGCCCGGACGACGAGACGCGGGCCGTCGACGTCCCGGACGGCCACCTCGCCGGTCGCCGAACCGCGCTCCCGGGCATCGTCGATGACGCCCTCGATCCGCCGGTCGACAAAGGCCTCGATCGCGGTCCGCCCGACCATCGTCCCGGCACCGCGACCGAGGAACGCATGGGCTGCCGTGTTCGCCACGTCGACCCGGGAATCGTCGTCGACGTGGACGATGCCAACCCCGACCAGGTCCGCCAGGTAGGCCGTGTCGCGCCGCTCCTGCGCAGCCGTCGAATCGACGCTCCTCGCCCGTTCCTTTATCCGCCGCACGCGTGCTGCGAGGTCGCCACCGCCCTCGTCCCCACCGGTCACCGCACGAACGGCATCCAGCTCGCGACCCCGCGCAGCCGCCTGGCCGACGGCGATCGCGAGCGCCAGCGCGAGGACCATGATGATTGCGAGGGCGGGCCAGTCCATCGCCCGGAGGATCGCACACCGAAACGCCCCGGGCGGCGGCCCCGGGGCGTTCGACGTTGACTGGGCTTCAGCCGGCGGGGGTCAGCCAGACCGGGTAGTCGCGGATGTCCTCCGGCGAGCCGTCCCTCGCCGATGCGTTCCAGGCACGAAGCGTGCCCCACTGGGCCTGGTTGACGTCGTACGGGATCGTCGTCTCGAACGTACCGCGCGTCCCGCTGCCGCTCGTCGCCATCACCGGGCCTCCGAACAGTTCCCGGCCGGACGCATCGAACAGCGTGACGAGGAACTGGGCCTCGAAGACGTTGGCAGTGCCGGTAACCGTGGCGGGATTGCCGATCGCCGCGCCCCAGGCCGGCCGGTCGACGAAGATCGCCGGCAGGAAGTCCTCGAAGTCGCCACGGGCCATCGGGCCATCGATGACGATCCCCTCGCTCCCGAAGACGGTGACGGTCTCACCCTCGACCTGGAAGACGACGGACCGGACGGTCGGGAACTGGGTCAGTGTGTAGACGACCTGGGCGAGCCGGCCGAATGCCGAGCGGCTGCCGCCGCCGGCTTCGAACTCGCGGGACAGGTCGACGGTCGCGATGCCGTTCGAGATCGAGAGGCCAAGCAGCCGGGTGCCCGACGGGACGGCCGAGGTGATCGCCGGCGAAGCCTGGAGCTCCGAGCCCAGTGGCCCGGCCAGGAGCCCGTTCATCGCGGCGCGCGCGACCGCCTGGGTTTCCGGAGTCTCGCGAAGGACGGCGACGAGGCCCTCGCTGCCCTGCGGGCCCGCAAGGTGGAAGTAGGCACGGACCACCGACGTGCCGGTCGTCGGGCTGGTCGGGTCCGGCGTTTCCGGGGACGCGCTCGGGGCGGGGGTCAGGTCCGGGCTGCCCGGTGCGACGGACGGCTCGGTCGAGGGCGGGGCGGATCCGACCGACCCGAGCCCGCCGGTCGACGGGGTGCACGCAGCGAGCAGAACGGCGATGAGTGCGACTGGAACGAGGTTGATCGGGCGGCGCTTCATCGGATGGGCTCCTGTGCGATTGATCTCGTTCCACGATCGGGCCCGCCCGTCGCAGCCGGATCGCCGCCGGGTAACGGTTCGGTCACAGGCAGCCGCAGGTCGAATTGCAGCCCGCCGGCGGGACGGTTGCGGGCCGACAGCGAGCCCCCGACGAGAGCGGCATTCTCCGCGGCGATCGCGAGCCCGAGCCCGCTGCTCCCGCCCCGGCGGGACGGGTCGGCCTTGTAGAAGCGTTCGAAGATCCGCTCGAGGCGGTCCTCGGGGACTCCCGGCCCGGCATCTGCGACCGACAGCACGACCCCGTCGGGCAGCACCCGGAGCCCGATCTGGACCGGGGCGTTCGGGGCATGTTCGCGGGCGTTGTCGAGGAGATTGCCAAGGATCCGCTCGATCCGCCGCGGGTCCGTCACCACCACCACCGGCTCCTCGGGCACGACGATGGAGGCACCCGGCAGGCGTGCCGCGGCGACCGCCCGGACGAGCCGGACGAGGTCGATCGGCTCTTGCGCCGCCTGCTCGGCCGCCGAGTCGAAGCGCGACAGCTCCATCAGGTCCTCGACGAGCGTTCGCAGCCGGGCGACGTCTGCGACGAGCAGCTCAGCGGTCCGTCTCGCGTCAGGAGGCAACGCACCGAGGTGCTCCCTCAGGATCGACGCCTCCGCGACGAGCGCCGTCAGGGGCGTCCGGAGCTCGTGCGAGACGTCCGCCACGAACCGGCGGTTCTGGGCCTGCGAGGCCTCGAGGCGCCCGATCGTCTCCTCGAGCGCGGCGGCCATCCGGTTGAACCGCTCAGCCCACGCGCCGAACTCGTCGCGCGATTCGACCGGCACCCGGGCCGACAGGTCACCGTGCTCGATCCGCTCGGCCGCCCGCGCCGCAGCATCCACAGGCGCGAGCACGCCGCGCGCAACCCACCGGGCGGCAATGAGCCCGACGAGCGCCAGGAGGATCGCTCCCCCACCGAGACCGATGCGGAGCTGGGCGAGCGCGTTTTCGAGCTCCGACACGTTGTGGATGAAGAAGAACGTCGCGCCGCCGGGCAGCTGTCCGCCCATGACGAGCACCGGGTCCCCGAAGGTCGTCCATTCGAACGCCAGCTGACCTCCGTCCACGGCAGCCAGGAAGTCCCGGGATAGAAGGGACCGGAACGAAGTGATCGCCGGGTTGCCGTCGCGGAAATCGCCGACGACGTCGACACCCCGCGCTTCGAAGGCCTGCTGAAGACCGCTCGTGTTGAACGACTCGAGGGTCGGCTCGGAGAGGCGGTCGGGGATCAGGACCGTCAGATCGAACCGCGCCTGCGCCTCGGCATCCCGGACGCGCTCATCGTGAAGCGAGACGTCGACGAATGCGTACGCGCCGACGCCGAGGACGAGGGCCGTCACAACGATCAGCGCGACGACCGTCGCGGTGAGCCGGCCGCGAACGCCTCCGAGGCCGAACACGGCGCTACCGGGCGGCCTTGTAGCCGGCGCCCCGGACCGTCAGGACGAGGCTGGGGTTGGCCGCATCCGGCTCGACCTTCGCCCGGAGCCGCTGGATCGCGACGTCGACGAGACGCGAGTCGCCGAGATAGTCGTATCCCCAGATCCGGTCGAGCAGCACGTCCCGGGTGAGGACCTGCCCGGCGTGCCGGGTCAGCTCGGCGAGCAGATCGAACTCGGTCCGGGTGAGCGGGATGTCCTGTCCGTCACGCTCGACGGTCCGACCGCCGACGTCGATCGAGAGCGGGCCGAGATGGAGCCGATCGCCCTCGTCGGTGAGGCGGCCTGCCCGGCGGAGCGCGGCGCGGACGCGGGCGACGAGCTCCGGGACCTCGAATGGCTTCTTGACGTAGTCGTCCGCACCGGCCTCGAGGCCGACGACGACGTCGAGCGTGTCGCCCCGGGCGGTGAGCATGACGATCGGCACGGTCGAGGTCCGGCGAACAGCCCGGCAGACCTCGAGGCCGTCGAGGCGGGGCAGCATCACGTCGAGCAGGAGAAGATCGAACGGCTCGGCCCGGAATCGCTCGAGCCCCTCGGCGCCGTCGGCGGCCGTGGTGACCTCGAAGCCTGCGTTGCGCAACCCGATGCCGGTGACCTCCCGGATCGACGGGTCGTCCTCGACGAGCAGGATTCGAGCGTCCAAGACCCCTCCGCCGCGGCCGGTCGGCGCCGGCGCGCGGCCGAAGTATGCCAGCCGGGCGGTCCGGGACGTGCCCGGAGGTCAGCGGCGGCGCCGGACAGTCGGGCCGGCCGCCCGCTCCGTTCGCCCGGTGCCGGGGTCGCCGGTCGCGGTGCGCCACGGGGCGACGAGCGCAGCGAACTCGTCGGCGCGAAAGCCGTGGCGCAGGACGATGCAGTGCGCCGTCCGGGCGAGCAGCCGCTCCGCGCGGGCGGCCACGGGACGTTCCAGCCCGGCGAGTGCCGGGCCCGCCCGCGCGGCGGCGTCCCGGCCGGCGAGGGCCGACGACACCCGCAGACCCTCATCCTCGTCCGGCCCGAGGCCCCGCGGCCACGGGTCGTCCGTGATCCGGCCACGGCCGGCGGCGCGGGCGAGCTTCCGGGCCTCGTCCGCGGTCAGGACCGCGGCGCGGGCGAGGAACCGCTCGACGACCTTCGTGTTCGGGCCGTAGCGCGGCTGGTCGATCGCCGCCTCCCACGCGCGCACGAGACGGTCGCGGGCGCGGCCACGGAACGGCTCGGCGAGGTGCTCGTCGAGGAACGAGCCGAGGGCCAGCTCGTGCGCCGCCGCGAGCACCGCGTCGCGGAGCGCGCCGTTCGCCCAGACACGCGGCTTGAGCCTGGTCCGGACCTGGCTCTCGACCGAGTCGAGCGCGGCGAGCGGCTCGGGAGCGAGGAAGCGGCGGATGCTCGCGACGAACGCGATCGACGACGTGTCAGCCATCGAAAGCCGGTCGAGCTCGTCGCGGCTGAGCCGGCCGACCCGGTCGAGGAAGCGCTGCAGCTCATCGGCCGGGTCGCTCGAAACCTTCCGGCGGGGTGCCGGCCTCGGTGCAGACGGCCGCTCGCGTGGGGTCCGGCCGTGGCGGCCCCGGAGGCCGCGTTCGCGGTCGTAGCGGGCACGAAGCTCGCGGTCGGCCAGCCAGTCGTGGGCGACGTTGATCCGTTTCGCGAGCTCGAGCCCGTCCGCGCCGGCGATGTCCGGGTGGTGGCGCTTGAGCAGGGCCCGCCAGGCGATCTCGATCGTCTCGAAGCTGCAGTCGGCATCGACTTCGAGGCGGGCGTACAGGTCGTCCGAGGGGACGACGGGCGCGGCTGGCACCGGCCCATGCTAGCGGCCCGGGGGGTCGCCCTCGGTCGAAGACACCCCCCGCTCGACATGCCCATCGCGTGCATAGCCGAAGAAGTCAGGCGGGGACGCGCTCCGTACCCGAGAGCAGCGCCTCGACGTCCGCGACAGGGCGGGTCGATCGCTCACCCGTGGCCCGATCGGTCACCTCGACGCCGCCCGCCGCGAGCGAGCGCGGGCTGACGGTCAGGATCGTCGGCATCCCGAGGAGCTCGGCGTCGGTGAGCTTGACACCGGGTGACTCGTCGCGGTCGTCGTAGAGGATCTCCCGGCCGGCGTCCAGCGCGACCTGGTGCAGCCGCTCGGCGACCTCGACGACCCGCGGCTCGCGGGCGGCACCGATCGCCACGAGGTGGGCCGCGTAGGGCGCCACCTCGGCGGGCCACACGATTCCCTTGTCGTCGTGATGGGCCTCCACGATGCACGCGAGGTTTCGCCCGAGGCCGATCCCGTAGCTGCCCATGATCGGGTGGACGCGCTTTCCGTCCTCGGCGAGGAACGCGGCGTCGAGGGCGACCGTGAAGTCGGTCCCGAGCTTGAAGATGTTGCCGACCTCGATTCCCTTGCGCAGCTTGAGCGGCGCGCCGCACGTGGGGCACGGATCGCCCTCGCGGGCGTTCGTGATGTCGGCGACGACGTCCGGCTCGAAGTCGCGCCCGACGTTCACGTTGCGCAGGTGGAAGCCCGCCCGATTCGCGCCCGCGACGAGGTTTGGCGACCGCGCCGCGAGATCGTCCACGACGACGAACGTGCCGCGCGCCCCGACCGGCGAACCGTAACCGGGCTCCATCCCGGCGGCCCGGATCTCCTCGACCTGGGCCGGTCGCAGCCCGCCGACGGCCTTCGCCGCATTCGCGAGCTTCGTCTCGTTGACCTCGAAGTCGCCGCGGACGATGGCCGTGACGAGCCGGCCGTCACCGCCGACGAAGAAGGCGGCCTTCGCAGTCCGGTCCTCGCCGACACCGAGGAAGGCGGCCAGTGTCGCGATCGTGGTCGTGCCCGGGGTCGCGACCTCCTCGCGCGGGAGCGGTTGCTCGGCGGACGGTTCCGGCTTGCGGACTTTCGCGATCTGCTGGTTCGCAGCGTAGTCGGCGGACTCGCACAGGACGAGAGTGTCCTCGCCGAACTCGTTGAGGACCATGAACTCGTGGGCCTCCGAGCCGCCCATGATCCCGACGTCCGCACCGACCGCGACGGTGTCGAGGCCGAGTCGCCGGAAGATCCGCTCGTACGCGTCGTAGTGGAGGCGGTACGAGCGGTCCAGGCCGGCCTCGTCGACGTCGATCGAGTAGCTGTCCTTCATGACGAATTCGCGGACGCGGATCAGGCCGCCCCGTGAGCGGGGCTCGTCGCGGAACTTCGTCTGGAAGTGATAGACGATGAGCGGCAGCTGGCGGTAGCTCTTGACGATGTCGCGGACGAGGTCGGCGACGACCTCCTCGTGGGTCATCGCGAGGACCATGTCGCGCCCGGCGCGGTCCTTGAAGCGGACCATCTCGGGGCCGATCTTCGTGTACCGCCCGGACTCGCGCCACAAGTCCGCAGGATGGACGACCGGCATCTCCATCTCCTGGCCGCCGATCCGGTCGATCTCCTCGCGGATGATCTGCTCGACCCGCTTCGAGACCCGGAACCCGAGCGGCAGCAACGAGTAGATGCCTGACCCGAGCTGGCGGACGTAGCCCGCGCGCAGGAGGAGCCGGTGCGATGGCATCTCGGCGTCGGCCGGGTCATCGCGGAGGCTCGTGAAGAAGAGCTGGCTCAACCGCATGCGGCGAAGGATACCGGGCGACCGGCGTCGCTCGTCTCCGCCACGAGACCACCGGTGCCGCCGCGCGTCACCCGGGGCACCCCGTGAACCATCGGATGCGCGCCCGGCATCGACTGTGCGCTGGCGGATGCAGAGCGTGCAGCGAAGTCAGAGGTGGTATCCCTCACCGCACGATGACCGCGGACCCACGAGGGTCTCGCCCCTCGCGAAGAGCGCGCAGCGCGCGGACTGCGGGGATCGGATAGGCCGACCAGAACGAGGCGTCCGCCGTCCCGAGAATCTCCCGGTTCGTCGCTGACCGCTTCACCAGCAGGATGACCCGGGTCATCCCGCCATCGCGACACTTGAGGCCGATCCGTCGATGGAGCGCTTGAAGGTCGCGGATCCGCGTCTCGGCCTCGACGACGATGGGATCGCCGGCACCGGCGATACCGGCGTCGAAGGCCCGCCGATCGCCCGCGCCCGGGAGCGGAACCTCGAGACGCGACCGCAGCGTTGGGCTCAGAGTCGAACGAAGTGCTTCGAGGAGCGTCGTGTGCCCCGCGTCACGGAGCGGTGGGCCGGAGGGATAGAAGCGAACGGACATGTCCAGGCCAACGACCGCCGCGATCCGGGCCAGGTCGCGGACCGTCACGCCCCGCGACTCACCCCGCTCGATTCGCGCTAGGTGCGCACGAGATCGTCCGACGACGCCGCCCAACCTCTCGAGACTGTGCCCTGCCGACACGCGACCATCCCGTAGCTCGCTGCCGAGGGCAGGCAGCATCCGCATGAGGAGTCGGTCCGCAGCCTCGATACGACGCTCAGCGGTCGCCATGGCCGCAGCATGAGGCTCAGCCCTTCACGGGCAATTCACGCACTGGCGGGACGCCGGAAGACGTAGCCGACGCCGCGGACGGTCTCGATCAGGCGCGGCGACGCGGGGTTCTCCTCGATCTCGCTCCGGAGCCAGTGGACGTGGACGTCCACGGTGCGTGTCTCGCCGCCGTAGTCGTAGCCCCAGACGTGCTCGAGCAACTGGTCGCGGGTGAACGCCTGACCCGGCCGCCCGACGAGGAACGCGAGCAGCTCGAACGCCTTCGGTTTGATCGGCACCGGCTCGCCGTTCCGCAGGAGCCGATGACCGGCGAGGTCGACCTGGACGCGGCCGAGGTCGATCATCGGCGGCAAGGACTCGCCGGCCTGTTGCTCGCTCCGGCGGAAGATTGCCCGGATACGGGCCGACAGCTCACGGAGCGAGAACGGCTTCGTGACGTAGTCGTCGGCGCCCAGCTCGAGCCCGACGACCTTGTCGAGCTCGGCGTCCTTCGCCGTGAGCATGACGATCGGCACGCCCGACTCACGGCGGATGATCCGGCAGACTTCGATGCCGGACAGTTCCGGGAGCATCAGGTCGAGGAGCACGAGGTCTGGCTTGTCCGCGCGGAACCGCTCCAGAGCTGCGCGTCCGTCGGCCGCCGCGATGACCCGGAAGCCCTCCGCCTCGAGGGCGTCGACCAGTGTCTCCCGGAGCGTGGGCTCGTCGTCCACAACGAGGATCGTGCGGGGCATGGGTAGACGCGTACTCCTACCTGATGGCCGCCGGGCATGGGTCCTGCGCGGCCGACCGCAAGTACCGTAGCTCAGTGTCGGTCGAGGGGTCCCCGGACATGAAGCCCCCGCTCATCCCGCGGGGGACGAGATCCTCGATGGGCCTGCATCGGCTCGCCAGGTAGGCGGGGTCGGGAGGAAGCCATGAGAGGGACCAGTCGAGCTCGAAATAGAGGATCGTCAGTTGATCCTCCGCGCGGAGCTCGAAGTCGGTGAACGACGCGCGGACCCAGGGCCGGTCCAGCACGGTGGCGAGGTAGGCGCCGAGCTCCGAGATCGGGGTCTGAAGGCCGGGCGGGGCCGGCGGCTGGCGGCGCGTGAGGATGTCCAGCGTCCTCGGCAGGATCACTACGCCGACGATCAACAACGTCACGACGAGGGTGCGATTCATGGCCTCAGGACGGGCCGGCTCGGACCGCCGTTACGGGAATGGGCGCCCGTCAGGCGACCTCGGCCCCGGCAAGCCGCTCGATCGCCCGGTCGAGCCGCTCGAGGGTCCGCTCGGGGCCGAGCGCGACGAGCGTGTCGAACAGCGGTGGCGTCGCCGTCCGGCCGGTGACGGCGACGCGGATCGCCATGAACAGGTCGCCCGCCTTCCAGCCGCGCGCCTCGGCGAGCGCCCGGAGCGGCGGTTCGAGCTCGTCGGCCTCGTAGCTGACCGGGCCGATCGCGGCGATCGTCTCGCGTGCGGCACGCAACCCCTCGATCGCGGTCTCGCGGTCCCAGCGCTTCGGGACGAGGACGGCCGGATCGACGTCGACCCGGTCGACGAACAGGAAGCCGACGAGGTCTCCGATCGCGCCGAGCGTCGGGAGGCGCTCCTGGACGACCGGCAGGAGCGCAACGAGCTCGTCGGCGGACGGCACCCGGTCGATCCGGCCCGCCGCCCTCTCGGCCTCGAGGAATGGCCGGAGGCGATCGACGAGATCGGCGGGCCCGAGCTTCCGGATCCACTGGCCGTTGAGCCACTCGAGGCGCTCGCGGTCGAACACCGCACCGCCCTTCTGGACATGCTCGAGGTCGAATCGCCGCTCGAGCTCGTCGAGCCCGAGGATCTCCTCCTCCGTGCCGGTCGACCAGCCGAGGAGCGCGAGGTAGTTGACGAGCGCCTCGCGCACGAAGCCCTCGGCCAGGTAATCGGACACGGCCGTCTGGCTCTTCCGCTTGCTCATCTTCGTCCGGTCCGCATTGAGGATCAGCGGCAAGTGGGCGAACTGGGGCTCCGGGTAGCCGAGCGCCCGGAACAGGAGGATGTGCTTCGGGGTGTTCGAGAGGTGGTCTTCGCCGCGGATGACGTGACTGATCTCCATCGCGGCGTCGTCGACCACGACCGTGAAGTGGTAGAGCGGCGAACCATCGGCCCGGGCGATCACGAAGTCGCCGCCGAGGGCAGACGTGTCGATCTCGACGCGGCCGCGTACGAGGTCGTCGAAGGCGACCTTCTCCTCGCCGACCCGGAACCGGAGCGCCGGCTTGCGACCAGCCGCTTCAAACGCGGCGCGTTCCTCGGCGGTGAGGTTTGCGCAGCGGCCGCTGTACCGGGGCGGCATCTTTGCCGCTTCGAGCCGCTTCCGCTCCGCGTCGAGCTCCTCCGGCGTGCAGTAGCAGTAGTAGGCCTTGTCCTCCTCGAGCAGGCGCCGAGCGGCCGCGGCATACGTGTCGAGCCGCTCCATCTGGCGGTACGGGGCATGCGGTCCGCGGGCCGCCTGCCCTGCGACCTCCGGGCCCTCGTCCCAGGTCAGGCCCAGCGCGTGGAGCCCGTCGAGGATGTCCTTCTCGTACGCGATCGACGAGCGGGCCACGTCCGTGTCCTCGATCCGGACGATGAACGTGCCGCCCTGACGCCGCGCGTACAGGTAGTTGAACAGCGCCGTGCGGGCGGTGCCGATGTGGAGCGGTCCGGTCGGGCTGGGCGCGATGCGAACGCGGACGGGTGCCTCGGGCATGCGACCGATTGTAGGGCCGGCGGCGACGCGGCCCGTCGGCAGGCCTACCGGGGCGGGACGCGGTGGAACAGGCCCGGATCGGCTTCGCCGGGCAGGACCCGGACGAGGGCCGCGGGCCGGAGCCCGAGGGTCGCCCGGCCGATCGGGCCTTCGAGGGTCAGCGAATCGAGCGACTCGGAGCGGGCGAGGATCGTCACGTGGGTCCCTGGCTGGAGCCCCCGGGCCTCGAGGTAGGAGAGCAGGCCCGCGTCCTCCTCTGCTTCTTCTGTGATCCGGTAGATCGTCGCCCGCTCGCCGGCCTCGACCGTGCTCAGCGGAATGCCGGCCGGCCGCCGCCGGGCCGTCTCGGCATCGATCGGGTTGCCGTGAGGGCACGTCTCCGGATGCCCGAGCATCTCGTCGAGCCGGGCCTCGACTCGCGGCGAGATCTGGCCCTGGAGGCGTGCCGCCTCCTCGTCCGATTCCGCCCAGCCGAGCCCGACGACCGCGCTCAGCAGCCACTCGCACAGCGCGTGCCGGCGGAAGATCGCGTCCGCGGCCGCCCGACCGGCCGGCGTGAGCACGAGCTCCCGACCGCCGGCCTGCTCGACGAGCCCATCGGCGATGAACCGGCGGAACATCTCGCTGGCGGCCTGGGTGGACACCCCGAGGTGGCGGCCGACCTGCGCCGCGGTGACCCGCGATCCATCGCCCGCCCGGACGCGGAGCGCGAGCAGGTACTCCTGCGCGGCGCTCGAGAGGTCCGCCGGATCGTGCCGGCGGGTCGCGGGACTTCGGGTCACGGTGGAAGCGTACGCGAGCGCCGCCCGACCGCAAACGCGGCGCCCGCGAGCCACGCGATCGCGAGCACGATCGCCAGTGCGCCCGCCGCTGCGCCGGGCTCGCGCGCACCGCCGACGGCGCTGAGAACGATCGAGGCAGGGATCGCCGCGGCCAGCAGCGCCACCGTGCCGACCGCGGACGCCGCGGCGAGGGCGGGCACGAGGAGCAGCGCCCCGAGGACCGCGAACTGGGCGACCCACGTGCCCACGGCGAACGTCTCCACGCAGCCGGCCGAGAAGCGCCCGCAGCCGCTCACCTCGCCGAGCAGCCACGCGATCGCGACGCCGATCGGGGGCCAGCCGAGGAGTGCGACGGCGACGCGGCGCCCGGGGCCGCCCGGGAGCGGCAGCGCGGCGAGCGGGTCGGACTGCGGACCGGGTTCGGCTGGTGACGGCGGGGCGGACGCCGGGGGCGCTTCGCTGTCCTGCGTATCGGCTGGCGCTGCCTCCGGTTGCGGGCCCGGTGGCTCGCTCGCCGTGCGCCGCGCCCGAGCTTGGTATTCCGGTCCGTGCTTCCGTGGGTCTGCATACTCCCGCGGATTGATCGTCCAGTACGTGCCGCTCGTCGTCCCGTACCACGATCCGCCCGACCACTCGGGATCGAACGGGTCGACGTCCGCCTCGTCGTAGGTCGTCGAGCCAGGGGTCGCCCGGCCCGGTTGCCGGTTGCCGCGCCGGGGGCGGGCGCCTGCGTTGCCCGCCTTGCCCGCCGTACCCGGCTCACCTGGCGCGTCCGCCGTGCCCGCCGGGCCGCGGCCGGCGGCACCGCGACCGCGAGTCGCACGCGCGCGCGAGGGATCCGCCCACCAGCCCGGGCGCCGTCCGAGCGTGCCACGAGCGGCCAGCTGGCCCATGAGCTGGTCATAGGCGGCCTGGATCGCGAGGAACCGGGGGATCGCGGCCTCGCCCGCCGTGTCGGGGTGGAACGCCTTCGCGAGGCGCCGGTACGCGCGCTTGATGTCGGCCCGCGATGCACCCGGCGGGAGGCCGAGGACGCGATGCGGATCGCCGCCGAGGGCCATCGGTGCGCGGTTCCTGCTGCTCGGCCGCCGCTCGGCGGGTCAGCCGATCAGCTCTCCGATCGGCGCGAGCTCGAACTCTGCGATCGCCTCGGCGGCGGCTCGGCCGTGCGGATCGAGCGACACCGGTCGGTGATAGCGGGCGAGCCCGCGGAGCGCCTGGGCGTCGATGACGCCGGCCTGCCGGAGCGCCTCGACCGAGGCTGCCCACGTGCCCCGGTCGTGGCCATCCCCGTCCTCGATCTTGATCGCCATCCCGGACGGCCCCACGGTCGTGCCGCTGGCCCGGGTCCCCGCGAGGATCGCGACGCCACGGAGCGCCTCCATCCCGGACTTGCTGATCAGGCGGCCGGGCAGTGCCTTCATCAGGGCAGTGTCGAGCCGCTCCCGGCTTCCCGCGATCATCTCCGGGTTCGCGAGCATCGCATCCCGGACGATCGTCAGCGCCTTCGCGACGGAGGCGCGGGGATCGCCAGCCGGCACGCCCGTCGGATCGGCCAGCAGCGCAAACGCCCGGGCAACCTCGCGCAGCGGGAACGCGTAGGTGAGGAGGCCGCATCCGTCGATCGCCGTCCTCAGCCGTTCGACCGGGACGCCGAAGGCACGCGCCACCGCAGTGCGGTAGACGACCTGCGAGGGATGGTCCGGCTGCCAGTAATCGGTCGGGTCCCAGCCCCGCAGCCGCGACAGCAGGATGGACACCGCGTGCTGTCCGGAGCACATGTGCCTGATCTGGCCCGGCTTCTCCCCGTCGCGCGTGAGCCGGGTGGCCGTGAGCGGGTCGAGCGGCATGCCCTCCGCTCCGCAAGCGAGCAGCGTCTGGCTGACGTTGGCCCGGCGGAAGACGGCCTGGAGCGTCCGCACATGCTGGTCCTCGCCCGAATGCGAGCTGGCCATGATCGCGAGCTCGGCCGGGTCGAGGTCGAACTCGGCGATCCCGCCGGCCTCAATCAGGGCGACGAGACCGAAGGGCTTGACGCAGCTGCGAAGGGTCACCAGGCGATCCGCGTCGCCGAGCGCGCGGACGATCCGGCCGGAGGCCTCGACCTCCACGATGTCGCCGCGGTGGACGCTCTCCTCGACGCCGTTCCGAACCTGCCGGACGAGGATCGGCGGCACGACCCGCGCACGCGGGATCCGGCGGGCGCTCGGGGCTCCGGTCGCTCGGCGGCGGTTCTGCGCAGCGGGCGCGGTCACGTGGCGGGCATTCCTCCACTCCCGGGTTGGCTCGCGCCGAGGATACCCCCGAATGTCGAATATCGGACGCGGACGACCGGACGGGAGGCCGAACGACGGCCCGTGGGCACCCGGGCACGCTATCCGACCGATCCCATCCGGCCGTGCGGCCGACGCTACTGCCCGGGCAGCGGTCCGTCAATGCGCGAATTCACCCTTCGGGGCCGATGCTAGGATGGCCCGGGTCCAGCGCGAAATCCCCCTCGGAGGTCCCGTTGCCGACGCCCCCTGCGCCGCCGACGATCCACGTCTCCCGGCACCCCGCCGTCCTCCACAAGCTCGCGATCCTTCGCGACGAGAAGACCGAGCCAAAGAAGTTCCGTGAGGTGGTCCGCGAGCTGTCCTGGCTGCTCGGTTACGAGGCCCTGGCGGACGCCCGGGTCCGACCGATGACCGTCCGGACGCCAATCGAGGAGACGAACGCCCACGAGCTCGGCGACCGAATCGGGCTGGTGCCGATCCTGCGCGCCGGCCTGGGGATGGTCGACGCGATGCTCGAGCTCATGCCGACCGCCCAGGTCTGGCACCTTGGCCTGTTCCGCGACGAGCGGACGCTCCGACCGGTCGAGTACTACAACAAGCTGCCAGACTCGGCGAACGTCGACCTCTGCCTGATCCTCGACCCGATGCTCGCGACCGGCGGATCGGCGACCGCCGCGATCGAGGTCCTCAAGCGGTGGGGCGCGGTCACGCCGGTGCGGATCAAGCTCGTGACTCTCATCGCCGCGCCCGAGGGCGTCAGGGCAGTAACCGAGGCCCATCCGGACGTGCACATCCACTGCGCCGCGCTCGACCGGCAGCTGAACGAGCGGGGCTACATCATGCCCGGCCTCGGCGACGCCGGCGACCGGCAGTTCGGGACGGGCAAGACCGGCTGACTCAGCCGGCGAGTGTCACCCACCGGCCGTCGCGGGCCGACGCCAGGACGGCCTCGACGAACGCGACCCCGCGCGCTCCGTCGTCGAGGGTCGGGTAGGCAGCCCCCGGGCCCCTGGCCGGCGGCTCGCCCGCGAGGATTGCCGCGTAGAGCGGGCGAAACAGGTCGCGGAACGCCTCGGCCCAGCCCTCCGGGTGGCCGGCCGGCAGCGATGGGATGCCCGGTCCCGGGCCGGGGCCGTCCTCCGGCCGGCGGGTCAGCTGGCGAGCCTCGTCGCGCGTCCGGATCCACAGCCGTTCGGCGTCCTCCTGGTCCCAATCGAGCGTCGCCTGCGAGCCGGCGACCTCGAGGCTGAATGCGTTCTTTCGCCCGGGACTCACCTGGCTGATGACCGCCGCGCCCCGGGCGCCGCCCGCAAATCGAACGAGGATCGTTGCGGCATCCTCCGAGTGGACGTCCACCTCCTCGACCGGACCGACGGACGCCGCAAACGCGACGGACCCGTCGCGTGGGCGGGATCGGCGCGGCAGGAAGGTCGCGAGGTCGGCGAAGACCTCCTCCACCCGCAGTCCGGAAATGAACTCGGCAGTATCGAACCAGTGCGACCCGATGTCGGCCACGGCTCGCGAGGCACCACCGAGCTCCGGCTCCAGGCGCCAGTTGTAGTCGGTCGCCGCGGACAGCCAGTCCTGGATGTAGCCACCGTGGACGAGGCGAATCGGGCCCGTCTCCCCGGCCTGAACGAGGGCCCGGGCGCGGCGAACCATCGGATAGCCGCGGTACGTGAGGGCGACGCCGGCGTGGAGACCCTGGCGCCGGGCGAGGTCGGCCAGCCCGCGCGCCGAGGCCGCATCGAGTGCGACCGGCTTCTCGAGGACGAGGTGCTTGCCGGCCTCGAGAACGGCCGTCGCGAGCTCCACGTGCGTCCGGTTCGGCGTGCACACGTGGACGACCTCGATCGACGCGTCGTCGAGCACCTCCCTAACGTCCGTCGTCGCTCGGGTGACCCCGAGCGCGGCCGCGCGGGCGTTCGTCCGGGCCGGGTCCGACCCGACCACGGCGACGACCTCGCCGTAGCCACCGCGCCGGATCGCATCGACGTGGAACGGCCCGACGAACCCGGTCCCAATGACCGCCGCCCGGATGAGCCGGCCGGCCGTCACGTCCACCACGCCTCTGACAGCGCCGGCTCGGTCGGCATCACCGAGCGGAGGAAGGCCACGCCCTTGCGGAACCCTTCGTCGATCGACAGCAGGGCGTCCTCGTGCTCGATCGACAGCACGTCGTCGTAGCCGGCCAGCCGGAGCGCGCTGAGGATCCGGCGCCACTCGAGCTCGCCGTGGCCGTAGCCGACGGTCCGGAAGATCCAGCTTCGGCGGCCGACCTCGGCCATCGGCACCGTGTCGAGCACGCCGTTGAGCGCCGCGTTGCGCGGGTTGATCGAGGTGTCCTTGGCATGGGTGTGGAAGATCGCGCCCGCACGGCCAAGCTCGGCGATCGCCACCTCGAGGTCGATCCCCTGCCAGAACAGGTGGCTAGGGTCGAGGTTCGCCCCGACGGACTCGCCGCACTCCTCGCGCAGTCGGAGGAGCGTCACGGGGTTGTAGACGACGAAGCCGGGATGCATCTCGAACCCGAGGCGGAGCTTTCGGGAAGCCGCGAGTGCGGCCTGTTCGCGCCAGTACGGGATGACTTTCTCGCGCCACTGCCACTCGAGCAGCTCGCCGTATTCGTTCGGCCAGGCGCAGGTCACCCAGTTCGGGTAGCGGGCGTCGTCCGAGTCTCCCGGGCAGCCGCTGAACAGGTTGATCCGCGTCACCCCGAGGCGGCCGGCGAGCTCGACCGTCCGGACGAACGTGTCGTGGCTGTCGCGGGCGACGGCCGCCTGCGGGTGGAGCGGGTTGCCGTGGCAGGACAGCGCGCTGATCTCCAGGCCGCGCGACTCGATCGCCTTGCGGAACCGGCCCAGCGCGGCCTTGTCGGCAAGAAGCTCCTCCGGCCTGGCGTGACGGTTGCCCGGGTAGTTGCCGGTGCCGATCTCGACGCACTCGAGCCCGGCTTCGACGACGCGGTCGAGGGCGGCCTCGAGGGGCTCGCTGCCGAACAGCACGGTGAAGACTCCGAGCTTCATGCTCCCTCCACGTTGCCCCGAAACAGAACGTGCCGGCCCTCGAGGACCGGCACGTTCCAACCTGTCGAACGGCGGAGGACTACCTTCCGCCCTCGGTCACGGTGACCGGCGGCTTGATATAGCCCGCGCCCTTCGTGTCGACGCTGGTGCCGAGCTGGTCGAGCGCCCTCTGCGTGAGGTCGTTGCGGAAGGCCGTCCCGCTCGGAGCCGCCCTGAGGACCTTGCCCTCGAGGGCGACCGTGATGGTCCGGTCGTAGGCGGCCTGGTCCATGATCCCGATCCCCGCGGGCGACGGCCAGATCAGGGCGTTGATCTCGTTCATCATCCAGGTCTGGTGGCCCTTTGGCAGCTGGGCGTCGGACTTGAGCACGATCTGGACGCACTCGTCGACGTTGTCCCGGCAATGGGCCCAGCCGCGGAACGACGCCTTGAGGAACTTCACGGTGACGTCTTCGTTGCCGGGCTTCGCGAGCCACTCCTCGGAGGTGAAGATCGCGTCCTGGAGCATCGCCGTGCCGGCCGACTCCATCGAGATGACGTCGAGGTCCCCCGGCGAGTAGAGCTGCCCGGTGTCCGGGTTCTTCGCCTCGAGCACCTGCGCGTACTCGTTGTACGTCATCGCCTGGGCGGCGTCGATCTCGCCGTTCAGGAACGCGGCCATCGTGAAGTCCTGGGGGACGATCGTCACGTCCGCGGGGTTGGCCGGGTCGATCCCCACCTTCCGCATCGCGGCATAGAGCTCGTGCTCGTTGCCGAAGCCCCACGTGCCGACGTTCTTGCCGCGCCAGTCCTCGGGCGTCGTGATGTTGGACTCCTTCCACGCCACCTGGAGCGTGCCGGAGCGCTGGAAGACCTGGCTGATGATCTGGACGTCGGCGCCGCTCTCCCGCGGCGCGAGCATCCGCGGCACCCAGCTGATCCCGAACTCCGCCTGGCCGCTCGCGACGACGGTCGCGGGGACGATCTCGACGGCACCGGGCTTGATCGTGACGTTGAGCCCCTCTTCCCGGTAGAAGCCCTGGTCGAGGGCGGCGTAGTAGCCGGCGAACTGGGCCTGCGGGAACCACTGGAGCTGCAGCCGCACATCGACGGCCTGCTGGCTGGCGCCCGGGGTCGAGCACGCGGCAAGCACCACCATGCTCGCCGCGAACAGCGCGACGTACCTCGATCTCATCATCCGACTCCTCCTCCGGGCCGTCGACCCTCGCCGGCCCCTCCTCCGTTCGATCCCGCGCAGTCTAGCGAGCGGATACTGCTACGTCACCTGCGCCTGCGCGTTGTACCAGGGCATCACGAGGCGTTCGAGCAGGACCACCAGCAGGTAGAGCGTGATCCCGATCGCGGCCGTGAACACGATTGCCGCCCACGCGTTCTCGACACTCAGGTAGCCGAACGAGGTCGCGACATACTGGCCGAGGCTCACCTTGGGAGCCCCGAAATACTCGCCGACGACCGCGCCGATCGTCGCCAGCGTCGTCGCGAGGCGGAGAGCCGTGAACACGAACGGCAGCGCGTTCGGGACGCGCACCCGGCGGAACACCTCCATCTCGCCGGCCGCGTACGAGCGCATGAGCTCGAGCGCCGCCGGCTGGACGCTGATCAGGCCGCGGACCGTGTTGATCATCACCGGGAAGAAGCAGAGGACGGCCGCGATCATCGCCTTCGACAGCGGATTGGCGATCCCGAACCAGTTGTTGAAGATCGGGGCGAATGCGAGGATCGGGACCGAGTTGGCCGCGATCGCGAACGGCATGAGCGACTCGCGCAGCGCGACGAAGCGGGCCGTCAGGACCCCGGCCAGGATCCCGGCGGTCACCCCGATTGCGAGGCCCGCGAGGATCTCCGTCAGGGTGTAGGTCGTGGCGGACCAGAGTGCCGGCAGCTCCGCCCGCCAGGCGGCGGCGATCGCCAGGGGACCGGGCAGGATGAACTGCTTGACCTGGAAGACGACGACGATGAGCTCCCAGAGGACGAGGAACCCGACGAAGACGGCGGCCGCCGGCAACCAGTCGCGAATGCCTGAGCCGACCCACGCCGCGGCGCTCTGCCGCGGGGCCTCGGGCAGGGCGACGCTCATCCGGACAGCCCGTCGGCCCGGACGCGCGCCGAGGCCGGGTCACCATCGCCGGGCGCCGGGTCGCCGTCGTCACCCGGCGGCTCCCCTGCCCGGAGGGCCTCGCGGACCTCGGTGACGAGCTCGAAGTAGCGCTCCACCTCGCGCGTCTCGACGTTCCGTTCGCGGGGCAGGTCGATGTCGACGATGTGGGTGATCCGGCCCGGCCGGGCGGACATCACGGCGACCCGGGTCGACAGGAAGACGGCCTCGGGGATGGAGTGGGTGACGAAGATGACCGTCGTCCCCGTCCGCTCCCAGATCCGGAGCAGCTCGAGGTTCATCCGCTCCCGGGTCATCTCGTCGAGGGCCCCGAACGGCTCGTCCATCAGCAGGATCGCCGGATCGAGCGCGAGCGCGCGGGCGATCGCCACCCGCTGCTGCATCCCCCCGGACAGCTGCCACGGCCTGTGGTTGGCGAAGGCGGACAGCTCGACGAGCGCGAGCATCGCGGTTGCCTTGGCGGCGCGCTCCGACTTCGGGCTGCCGATGATCTCGAGCGGTAGCTCGACGTTCTTCTGGACGGTTCGCCAGTCGAACAGGACCGGGACCTGGAACACCATCCCGTAGTCCCGATCGAGACGGGCGCGGGCGGCCGTCTTGCCGTTGACCGTCACGGTGCCGGTCGTCGGCGCGATGAGGTCGCCGACGATCCGCAGCAGTGTCGACTTGCCGCAGCCGGACGGTCCGATGAGCGACACGAAGTCGCCCCGTTCGATCCGGAGGTCGATGCCGGACAGTGCGTCGACCGCGCCGGCCGTCCCGCCGAACCGCTTCGAAACGCCGCCCAGCTCGACGACGGGCGCCCCGGTCATGCGTCGGCTCCGGTCTCCGCGGGGCGCGCCCCGCGGAGGACCCGCCACTCGACGAGCGAAACGAGGATGAACGCCCCAATGCCGAACATCGCGGCCACGACCACCGCCGCCCACAGCCTGCCGGGCGCGAGGGTGTAGTACTGCATCGCGGTCAGGATCTGGCGAGCCAGGCCCTCGGTGATCCCCGACGGGAGCTCGCCGATGATCGCCCCGACGATCGAACCCGTGGCGCCAATCTTGAACGCGGTGAACAGGTAGGCGGTCGAGGCGGGCAGCCGGAGCTTCCAGAGGATCGTCCGCCGTCCGGCCGCGTACGACGTCAGCAGCTCGTAGGCGCGCGGGTCATACGAGCGCATGCCGCGGATGGCCGCGATCGTCACCGGAAAGAACGTCAGGTAACTCGTGACGACCGCGACGCCGAGCCAGTCGGCGCGGAGGCCGATGACGATGAGCGGCGCGATGGCGATGATCGGGATCGTCTGGCTCACAACAAGGAGCGGCACGAGAGCCCGTTCGACGAGCCGGACGTGGACGATGACGACCGCGAGCCCGAGCCCGACGATCGCGCCGATGACGAAGCCGAGGGCGGCGTTTCGGAGCGTGAAGAGCCCCGCCCCGAGGAGGACCTGGAGGAGCGTCTGGCCGCGCGCGTCGAGCGTGAAGAAGCTCGAAGCGATGTCCCAGACGTGGGGCAGGTTGATGTCGTTGAACTGGACGATCCGGAACGGCGGTCGGTGGTCGATCGCGATCCCCGTGCCGAGGAACGAGTCGTACCGCCACGGGTCGCCGGCCAGCCACTTGGCCGCCTCCCACGCCACGACGAGGATGCCGACGATGACGAGGAAGCCGATCGCCGGGCGGAGGCGGCGGCGGGTCGAGGGGCGGCCGGACTCGACGGCCGCGGGGGCGACGGAGGCGGCGGCGGTCGCCATGGCGGGCCTGACCCGCGTCCCGCCGGCTAGCCCGCGACCGCGCGGTCGGCGATTTCGAGGGCCCCGTCGATGATCTCGAACCCCTCCGCCAGCTGCTCCTCGGTAATCGAGAGCGGCGGGTTCGTGTGGATCGAGTTGTTCGCGATCATCGTGTAGAGACCGTTCTCGCGAAGGAACGCCCCCACCGCCTTCATCTCGTCGCTTGTGCCATTGAACGGCGTGAGCGGCTCGTACGGCTCGCGACTGCGGACGAGATCGAGGATCCCGAACAGGCCGAGGTTGCGGTGCGCACCGACCGACGGATGCCGGTCGTAGAGATCCTCGTGGTGGCGGCGCATCACCGCCCCCAGCCGGGCCGAGTTCTCGATCAGGCCGTCCGCCTCGTAGACCCCGATCGTCGCCAGCGCCGCCGCGCAGCTCACGGGGTGGCTCGAATAGGTCAGCCCGCCGTAGTACATCTTCGTCTCGAACGCATCGGCGATCTTCCGGCGCATCGCCACCGCGCCCAGCGGCAGGTAGCTGCTGGTCAGGCCCTTGGCCATCGTCATGAGGTCGGGCACGGTGTCCCAGTGGTCGATCGCGAACCACCGCCCGCTCCGCCCGAAGCCGGCCATCACCTCATCGGCGACCATGAGGATGTCGTACTTGTCGCACAGAGCCCGGACGCCCTGGATGTAGCCGTCCGGCGGGATGAGGATCCCGTTCGTGCCGACGATCGTCTCGAGGAAGATCGCCGCGATCGTGTGCGGGCCCTCGTAGCGGATGACATCCTCGAGCCCCTTGAGGCTCTCCTCGACCGGGCGGGGCTCCTTCTCCCCCCAGCGGTGGGTGTCCGGGTAGCGCACGACACCCACGAGGCCCGGCTCGTTCGCCCAGCGGCGCGGGTCGCCGGTCAGCGTCATCGCGCCCATCGTCGCCCCGTGGTAGGAGCGGTAGCGGGCGAGAACCTTGTACCGGCCCGTGTAGTGGCGGGCGAGCTTGAGCGCGTTCTCGATCGCCTCGGCGCCACCGAGCGTCAGGAAGACCTTGTCGAGGTCGCCCGGCAGGATCTCCGCGAGCTTTGCCCCGAGCCGGGCGCGCGGCTCGCTGGCGAACGCGGGCTGGACGTACTGGAGCTTCGTCGCCTGCTCGGTGATCGCGTCGATCACGCGGCGGTCGCCGTGGCCGATATTGACCGACATCAGCTGGCTGTTGAAGTCGAGGATCCGGTCGCCCTCGGGCGTGTACAGGTAGACACCCTCGGCCCGGTCGATCGCGATCGGGTCGATCGCGCCCTGGACGGACCACGAGAAGAAGGTATGGGCCCGCGAGAGGGCGACGATCTCCTTGCCGGTCATCCGGCCGGCTGCCGTGCTGGTCCCCATCGGTCCACCTCGTCTCGCACCGGTACGGCGTGGGCGGAGATTACAGCACACCTGACGCACGGGCGGTACGTGGTACCGTCGGGCGCAAGGCACGGCGGGAGGACGGGATGGACCGGACCGGGTTTCAGCGCTGGCTCGATGGGTACGTCGCGGCGTGGCGGTCGAACGACCGGGCGACGATCGAGGCCCTCTTCAGCGAGGATGCCCGCTACTTCTACGGGCCGTACGCGAAGCCGGTGACCGGGCGCGCCGCGATCGCCGAGTCGTGGCTGGAGAACCCCGACTCCCCCGACTCGTGGTCCGCGAGCTACGCGCCGCTGGCGGTCGACGGCGACGTCTTCGTGGCGACCGGTGAGAGCCGCTACCTGCAGCCGGGTGGCACGGCGGAGCGGACGGCGTACAGCAACATCTACGTCTGCCGGTTCGACGCGGAGGGGCGCTGTACCGAGTTCCGGGAGTGGTTCATGGAGCGCCCGGCGTCGAAGCCCGCGGAGGCCGCGCCGGCCTGAGAGGGGCCTGGAGCCGTGCGGCCACTCGACGCAGTGCGGCACCAGATTCCCATCGTGTGCGACTGGGACGGGGCAGACCGGTCAACCCATCGCCGGACGCGCACGATGGGGGCGGATGGCAACCAGTCTGGGCAGTCCGTCGCCAGACTCTCACGCTGGAAGCGGATGGTAACCAGTCGGGCATCTGTCCCCACGAGGCGCCTGTCCGAGTCTCACCGCATGGGAATCCGGCGATCGCTGCCGGTGAGTTCACCCGCGGGTGTACCCTCTCCCCTCTTTCCGATTGCGAGCCGCCACGAGTGAGGGTCGACGATGCCGCGCAACGTCAGGGGAGCGCTCCTCCAGGCCAGCTGGACCGGCGACAAGGAATCGATGATCCAGAAGCACGAGAAGTACGCCCACGAAGCCGCCAAGCAGGGCAGTCAGGTCATGCTCTTCCAGGAGCTGTTCTACGGGCCCTACTTCTGCCAGGTCCAGGACCCGCAGTACTACAGCTACACGGAGCTGATCCCGGACGGCCCCACGACAAAGCGGATGCAGGATCTCGCGAAGAAGACCGGCATGGTCCTCGTGGTCCCGATGTACGAGGAGGACGCGAAGGCTTCCGGGATCTACTACAACACCGCGGCGGTCATCGACGCGGACGGGAAGTACCTTGGCAAGTACCGCAAGACGCACATCCCCCACGTCAAGGGCTTCTGGGAGAAGTTCTACTTCCGCCCGGGCAACCTCGGCTACCCGGTGTTCGAGACGGCCGTCGGCAAGGTGGGCGTGTACATCTGCTACGACCGGCACTTCCCGGAGGGCGCCCGGGCGCTCGGGCTGAACGGGGCGGAGATCGTGATGATCCCGTCGGCGACGTCGCGCGGGCTGTCGGAGTACCTGTGGCGGATCGAGCAGGTCAGCCACGCCGTCGCGAACGGCTATTACGTCGGGACGATCAACCGGGTCGGGATCGAGAAGGACCTCGGCGACGACGACTTCTACGGCCAGAGCTACTTCGTCGACCCGCGCGGCCAGTTCATCGGTGATCTGGGCAGTGCCCACGACGAGGAGCTGCTCGTCCGGGACATGGACCTCGACAGGATCCAGGAGGTCCGCCAGACCTGGCAGTTCTACCGCGACCGGCGGCCGGACGCGTACGCGGACCTCGTCGCCCCGTAAGATGCCGTGGCTCGGCCGTCGGAGGAGGACGGCCGGGCGGCCTTTACTCCTGACGAGTGCGAACGCCTAGACGGCGGCCAACCGGTCGGCCAGATCGGCCAGCATCGCCACCGACTCGGCCCGCAGCACGG
Organism: uncultured Anaerolineaceae bacterium; assembly: GCA_964626755.1. GTDB lineage: Bacteria > Chloroflexota > Limnocylindria > Limnocylindrales > CSP1-4 > JACDAV01. Next base: position 132,958 of record CAZVGO010000051.1, read on the forward strand.
CCGGGATCGCGGGATCGATCGGCGGCACGTCGCGCGACAGTCGGTCGGCCAGCTCCGGGTCGTCGATCCCTGTCGCGAGGTCGGGCCGGTCGATGCGGCGCAGGAAGTTGCGATTCTTGTCGGTCCGGATGAGGGCCAGCGCAGGCACGCCGTACATCGTCGCAACCACGAGCCCGTGGAACTTCATCGTCGCCAGCACGGTGCACTCGCCAATCGCGCGGGTGAGCACCGCCAGGTCCTCTGACACCACCAGCTCGGTGCCGGGCACGTCAAGCTCCTCGGCCACGTCGAGGTCGTCGGCCAGGGTCGCGCCGGTCGCGAGGACGATCCGCCGAATCCGGTAGCCCAGCTCGATTCCCCGGCGGACCAGGCGGCGGACGTGGGTCAGGTCGTCCGGGCTGGCGCGGCGACGGACCGCGATGCCGAGGACTGGCGGGTCGCCCGGTCGGTTGACCTGGGGCAGGGTGAGGCCGCAGACGAGGTCTGGCGCGATCACGACGGGGACGCGCGGGGCGAGATGGCGGTCGATCCAGGCGGCGCTCTCCTCGTCGCGGGCATGGACATAGCGCAGGCTCGAGTGGCCGAAGAACCGGCGCATCCGGGCGATCGCTGCCGGGTCGGCGGGACGCCACGTCGGCACGCCCACCCCGGCCACGAAGACGGGTCGGCGGAGGTGCTCGCGCGCCCAGTACCCGGAACGCGGCGACCACGGGCTCACGATGTCGCCGCCGCCGATGAGCACCGCGTCGGTGGCATCCACCGCCGAGCGCGGCGAGGTCCCGCTCGAGGACCCGCCGGCGGTGCCGTCCAACGGAGGGGTCAACCGGACACGCGCCCCGAGATGCTCGCTGAAAACGTCGAGGAAGAGCTCGTCGCCATAGTTGCCATGGCCGAACCACCCGATCGGGAGGACCTCCGGCAGCCCCGACCGGACCCGGGCCGGCGGCGGCAGGAGGAGCAGCGGGTCGAACTGGGGGAGGACGCGCAAACGGCGCACCACCCGGCGGGCGGCTTCGGGGATCACGTCACCATGCTGCCACGCCCGCGGGACCCTTCGCCGTTGTACCCTCTCGACTTCGCACGGAAGGCTGCCAATGCAATTTGGGTTCACGCTCAAGCCCGAGCATTCGATCGAGCGGACCCTCGCCCTGACCCGCCAGGCCGAGGCGGCCGGGTTCGACTACGGCTGGCTGTTCGATTCCCACGTGCTGTGGCGCGAACCGTATGTGCTGCTGACCCTCATGGCGGAGGCCACGACCCGGCTGCGGCTCGGGACGTGC